>NZ_JBWKVK010000003.1:0-1099538 GCF_059421665.1 Roseateles sp. GW821-FHT02E12 | reverse complement strand
GGCTCCAGCCAGTTCGCCACGCTGTCGTCGGCCCAGTTCGGTTCGCTGACGACCGACCAGCTGTCCAAGATGGAGACAGCCGACCTGCGCGCGGTCACGACCGCGGCCCTGCGTGGCCTGAGTTCCGACCAGGTGCAGTCGCTGACCTCCGACGAGGTCGGCAGCCTGTCCACCGCCCAGATCAACGCACTGACCACCGGCCAGATGCTGGGCCTGACCACCGGCGACATGGTGGCTCTCACCACCGCCCAGATCGGTACGCTGAGCTCGGCCCAAGCCGCGGCCCTGAGCACCGACCAGCTCTCGTCCATCGAGGCGAGCGACATGCGCTCGATCACCACGGCCGCGCTGCGGGCGCTGACCAGTACCCAACTGGACGGCCTCACCAGTGACCAGCTGCGCGCCCTGAGCTCCAGCCAGATCGTCTCGTTGACCACCAGCCAGGTGAGGACGCTGAACACGGATGACCTGAACAGCTTCGCGTCTGACCAGTTCAACAAGTTCACGACCGCCCAGATCCAGTCCCTCACCACCGATCAGATCGGTCAACTGAGCACTGATAGCCTGAACGCCCTGGGCTCGGGCCAGTTCGCCACGCTGTCGTCCACCCAGTTCGGCTCGCTGACCACCGATCAGCTCTCGCACCTGGAGACGGCGGACCTGCGCGCCATCACGACGGTGGCGCTCGGCGGGCTGAGTTCCGACCAGATCTCCGCACTGCAGACCGAGCACATCGCCGGCCTGAGCACGGCGCAGATCATGGCGCTGTCCACCGCCCAGATCCAGGGCCTGGCGGCGGCTGACCTGACGGCCATGAGCTCGGCGCAGGTGGCGGTGTTGACGACGGCGCAGGTCAACGCGCTGTCGACCGACCAGATCGTCGCCATCGACGCCGACGACCTCGCCAAGCTGTCCACGGTGTCCCTGCAGGCGATCACGAACAGCCAGTTGGGTGCGCTGACGACAGACCAGCTGACCGGCCTGGGCACTCGCGTCGCGTCGCTGACGACAGGCCAGATCACCAACCTGGCGACCGAGGACCTGAACGCCTTCACGACGGCGCAGTTCGCCGCCCTCACGACCAGCCAGGTCAAGGCCTTCACGGTCGGCCAGGTCGGTGCGCTGGAAACCGACGACCTGCGCGCGCTCGGCACGGCCCATGTGGCCACGATGAGCAACGCCCAGATCCAGGCCATCACGAGCGACCAGTTCGGCACGTTGAAGGCGACGCAGATCACGGCGCTGACAACGGCGCAGGCCGCGGCGCTGACGACCGACCAGGTGCACTCGCTGACGACCGACCAGATCGGCGGCCTGGAGACCCGCGACATCATGGCGATGAGCATGACCCAGCTCGACGCGCTGACCAGTGCGGCCATCGGCGAGATGAGCAACGCGCAGCTGAACGCCTACTTCAACGTCACGCCCATCGTGCTGGACCTGGACGGCCACGGCGTGAACACGCTGGCGGCAGCCCAGGGCGTCAACTTCGACCTGCTGGGCACCGGCGCGGTCAACAAGGTTGGCTGGGTGGCCGGCAACGACGGCCTGCTGGTGATGGACCGCAACCACGACGGCATCATCAACAACGGCAACGAGCTGTTCGGCATGGGCACCATCCTGGCCAACGGCAAGCATGCCAAGGACGGCTACGCCGCCATGGCCGAGCAGGACAGCAACCACGACGGCAAGCTCGACCTGCATGACGCCAACTGGAAGGAACTCAAGGTCTGGGTGGATGCCAACCACGACGGCAAGACCGACGCGGGCGAGCTGAAGACCCTGGAAGAGCTGGGCGTCGCCTCGCTCGACCTGAACGCCACCAAGGGCTCGGGCTCCGACAACGGCAACCTGATCGGCCTGGTGTCCAGCTACACGACGACCGACGGCGCCAAGCACGATGTGGCCGACGTCTGGTTCGCGAAGGACGTGCAGCCGCAGAAGGCCAACGAGGCCACCACCGTCGGGCTGCACGACGTGCTGGCCGCGCCGAGCGAGCACTTGCTGGGCGGTGCGCCGGTGGACCTCGCCAAGGCGGCTGTGCTGCCGACGACGCCGGATATCCACCTCGCCGCCATCGACCGCAAGCTGGCCGAAGAAGACGAGCACCGCCGCAACAACGGTGGGCAGTGGCTGTGATTTCCGTGAAATTGTTCCAGGCCGTCCGGCGCGCCCGCCGGACGGTCAAACCAAAGCTTAGGAAAGCAGGCCTTTTTGCCGATTAACCCGAAGAGCCCGTCATTAGCATGACTGCGCGGAGTTTCTCGGCCGTGGCGGGTTCGAGTCGAACGCCGTTTTTTTGTGCCCTGGGCAAGTCGAATTGGCCGTTCGACAAGTCCGGGCCGACTCAGGGATTGGCCTTCTGCGCTGGGCGCGGGCTAGAAAAGACACAAAACCGTCACGTCTCAAGGCGCGGCGGTCATCAGTACAGCAGGTGAACAAACCATGGCAACCATCATCCCCAACATTCCCGCGTCAAGCATTCCTGGCTTGTCCACGGCGACGATCCACGGGTTGACGACAGAGGATTGGTTCGCCTTCAGTACCGACCAGCTGATCGCGCTCACCACCACCCAGGCCGCTGTGATTACCTCCAGCGGCCTGTCTGTGTTGAAGAGCGATCAGATTCGTGCCTTCCAGACCGAAGACCTGCGCGCCCTGACGACGACGGCCATCGCCGGCTTCAACTCCGACCAGATCCAGGCCCTCAAGACCGAACAACTGCAGGCCCTGAGCACCGGCCAGATCGCCTCGCTGTCCACCGGCCAGATCCAGGGGCTGACCACGGCCGACATGGTTGCCCTGACGACGGCGCAAGTCGCCTCGCTGACCTCCAACCAGCTGGGCAAGCTCACCACCGCCCAGATCTCCGCCATCGAAACCGGCGACATCAAGTCCCTCACGACCGGTGCGCTGCGCAACCTGTCCTCCACCCAGCTCGACGCCTTCACCAGCGACCAGCTCCGCGCGCTGAGCAGCGGCCAGATCAACAGCCTGACCACCAGCCAGATCAACACGCTGGGCACGGCTGACCTGAACAGCCTGTCCAGCAGCCAGTTCGGCAACCTGTCGTCTGCCCAGGCCCAGGCCCTGACCGGCACCCAACTTGGCAACCTCGCCACCGACAACCTCAATGCGCTGGGCACCGCCCAGTTCGCGGTGCTGACGTCCACGCAGCTGGGCGCGCTGACGACCGGCCAACTGGCCAAGCTGGAAACGGCCGACCTGCGCGCCGTCACGACGGCGGCTCTGGCCGGCCTCTCGTCCGACCAGATCGGCGCCCTGGCCAGCGACGCCGTTGGCTCCATGTCCACGGCCCAGATCGCGGCTCTGGATACCGCCCAGGTCAAGGGTCTGACGACCGGCGACATGGTCGCGCTGACCACCGCCCAGGTGGCTTCGCTCACCTCGGCCCAGGCCGGCGCCCTCTCCACGGCCCAACTGGCGGCCATCGAGACCGGCGACATCAAGTCCCTCACGACGGGTGCGCTGCGCAACCTGTCCTCCACCCAGCTCGACGCCTTCACCAGCGACCAGCTGCGTGCGCTGAGCACCGGCCAGGTCAACAGCCTCACCACCTCGCAAATCAACACGCTGGGTACGGCTGACCTGAACAGCCTGTCCAGCAGCCAGTTCGGCAACCTGTCCACGGGCCAGGTCCAGGCGCTGACGAGCACGCAGCTCGGCAACCTGGCAACGGACAACCTCAACGCGCTGGGCACCGCCCAGTTCGCCGCGCTGTCGTCTTCGCAGTTCGGCTCGCTGACCACGGCCCAGCTGGGCAAGCTGGAAACGGCCGACCTGCGTGCCGTCACGACCGCTGCCCTCGGTGGCTTGTCCTCCGACCAGATCGGCGCCTTGGCCAGCGACGCCGTCGGCTCGATGTCCAGCACGCAGATCGGCGCCCTGAGCACCGGCCAGATCAAGGGCCTGACGACCGGCGACATGGTCGCCCTGACCTCGGCCCAGGTTGCTTCGTTGAATTCCGCCCAGGCGGGTGCCCTGTCGACCGCCCAACTCGCGGCCATCGAGACGGCTGACATCAAGGCTCTCTCGACGGGTGCCCTGCGCAACCTGTCGTCCGACCAACTGGACGCCTTCACCAGCGACCAACTGCGTGCCCTGAGCACGGGCCAGGTCAACAGCCTCACCACCTCGCAAATCAACACGCTGGGTACGGCCGACCTGAACAGCCTGTCCAGCAGCCAGTTCGGCAACCTGTCGACGGGTCAAGTCCAGGCGCTGACGAGCACGCAGCTCGGCAACCTCGCCACCGACAACCTCAACGCCCTGGGCACCGCTCAGTTCGCCGCGCTGTCGTCTTCGCAGTTCGGTTCGCTGACCACGGCCCAATTGGGCAAGCTGGAAACGGCTGACCTGCGTGCTGTCACCACCGCCGCACTCGGCGGCCTGTCGTCCGACCAGGTCGGCGCCTTGGCCAGCGACGCCGTCGGCTCGATGTCCACGGCCCAGATCGGTGCCTTGAGCACCAGCCAGGTCAAGGGCCTGACGACCGGCGACATGGTCGCGCTGACCTCGGCTCAAGTGGCTTCACTGGGCTCGGCCCAAGCCGGCGCCCTGTCGACCGCACAGCTCGCCGCCATCGAAACCGACGACATCAAGGCGCTCTCGACGGGCGCCCTGCGCAACCTGTCCTCGACGCAGCTCGACGCCTTCACCAGCGACCAGCTCCGCGCGCTGAGCAGCAGCCAGATCAACTCGCTGACGACGGCCCAAGTCAACACGCTGGGCACGGCCGATCTGAACAGCCTGTCGAGCAGCCAGTTCGCCAACCTGTCCTCCGGCCAGGTGCAGGCCCTGACGAGCACGCAGCTCGGCAACCTCGCCACCGACAACCTCAATGCGCTGGGCACCGCGCAGTTCGCCGCGCTGACCTCCACCCAGTTCGGTTCGCTGACCACCGCCCAACTCGCCAAGCTGGAAACGGCTGACCTGCGCGCTGTCACGACCGCTGCCCTCGGTGGCTTGTCGTCCGACCAAGTCGGCGCCCTGGCCAGCGACGCCGTTGGCTCCATGTCCACGGCCCAGATCGGTGCTTTGAGCACCAGCCAGGTCAAGGGCCTGACGACGGGTGACATGGTCGCCCTGACCTCGGCCCAGGTCGCTTCGCTGAATTCCGCCCAGGCCGGCGCCCTGTCGACGGCACAACTGGCCGCCGTCGAGACCGGCGATATCAAGTCCCTCTCGACGGCCGCCCTGCGCAACCTGTCGTCCGATCAACTGGACGCCTTCACGAGCGACCAGCTCCGTGCGCTGAGCACGGGCCAGGTGAACTCGCTGACAACCGGCCAGATCAACACGCTGGGCACGGCCGACCTGAACAGCCTGAGCAGCAGCCAGTTCGCCAACCTGTCCACGGGCCAGGTCCAGGCGCTGAGCAGCACCCAGCTCGGCAACCTCGCTACCGACAACCTCAACGCCCTGGGCACCGCCCAGTTCGGTGCGCTGTCGTCCACGCAGTTCGGCTCGCTGACCACGGCGCAATTGGGCAAGCTGGAAACGGCTGACCTGCGCGCCGTCACGACCGCCGCGCTCGGCGGGCTCTCGTCCGACCAGGTCGGTGCTCTGGCCAGCGACGCCGTGGGCTCGATGTCCACCGCGCAGATCGCTTCGCTGGGCACCAGCCAGCTCAAGGGCCTGACCACCGCCGACATGGTCGCTTTGACCTCGGCCCAGGTCGCTTCGCTGGGCTCTGCCCAAGCCGGCGCCCTGTCCACGGCCCAACTGGCCGCCATCGAAACCGGTGACATCAAGTCCCTCACGACCGGTGCCCTGCGCAACCTGTCGTCCGACCAGCTCGACGCCTTCACCAGCGACCAGCTGCGTGCGCTGAGCACCGGCCAGGTCAACTCGCTGACGACCGGCCAGATCAACACGCTGGGCACGGCTGACCTGAACAGCCTCTCCAGCAGCCAGTTCGCCAACCTGTCCACGGGCCAGGTCCAGGCCCTGACGAGCACTCAGCTCGGCAACCTGGCGACGGACAACCTCAACGCCCTGGGCACCGCCCAGTTCGCCGCGCTGTCGTCTTCGCAGTTCGGTTCGCTGACCACGGCCCAATTGGGCAAGCTGGAAACGGCTGACCTGCGCGCCGTCACGACCGCCGCGCTCGGTGGCTTGTCGTCCGACCAGGTCGGCGCCTTGGCCAGCGACGCCGTTGGCTCGATGTCCACGGCCCAGATCGGCGCCCTGAGCACCGGTCAGGTCAAGGGTCTGACGACGGGTGACATGGTCGCCCTGACCTCGGCCCAGGTCGCCTCGCTGAATTCCGCCCAGGCCGGCGCCCTGTCGACCGCCCAACTGGCGGCCATCGAAACCGACGACATCAAGGCCCTCTCCACGGGTGCCCTGCGCAACCTGTCCTCGACACAGCTCGACGCCTTCACCAGCGACCAACTGCGCGCGCTGAGCAGCGGCCAGATCAACAACCTGACGACCAGCCAGATCAACACGCTGGGTACGGCTGACCTGAACAGCCTGTCCAGCAGCCAGTTCGCCAACCTGTCCTCGGGCCAAGTCCAGGCACTGACGAGCACCCAACTGGGCAACCTGGCGACGGACAACCTCAACGCCCTGGGCACCGCCCAGTTCGCTGCTCTGACCTCCACGCAGTTCGGCTCGCTGACCACAGCGCAACTGGGCAAGCTGGAGACGGCTGACCTGCGCGCTGTCACGACCGCCGCACTCGGTGGCCTCTCGTCCGATCAGGTCGGCGCCCTGGCCAGCGATGCCGTCGGCTCGATGTCCAGCGCGCAGATTGGCGCCCTGAGCACCAGCCAGATCAAGGGCCTGACCACGGGCGACATGGTCGCGCTGACCTCCGCCCAGGTCGCTTCGCTGAATTCCGCTCAAGCGGGTGCCTTGTCGACCGCTCAACTGGCCGCCATCGAGACTGGCGACATCAAGTCCATCTCGACCGCCGCGCTGCGCAACCTGTCGTCTGACCAACTGGACGCCTTCACCAGCGACCAGCTGCGCGCCCTCAGCAGCAGCCAGATCAACAGCCTGACCACGGGCCAGATCAACACGCTGGGTACGGCTGACCTGAACAGCCTGAGCAGCAGCCAGTTCGCCAATCTGTCGTCCGGCCAAGTCCAGGCGCTGACGAGCACCCAACTGGGCAACCTCGCCACTGACAACCTGAACGCGCTGGGCACGGCGCAATTCGCCGCGCTGACCTCCACCCAGTTCGGTTCGCTGACCACAGCGCAACTGGGCAAGCTGGAAACGGCCGACCTGCGTGCCGTCACGACCGGCGCGCTGAGTGGCTTGTCGTCCGACCAAGTCGGCGCGCTGGCCAGCGACGCCGTTGGCTCCATGTCCACGGCCCAGATCGGTGCCCTGAGCACCGGCCAGATCAAGGGTCTGACGACCGGCGACATGGTCGCTCTGACCTCGGCTCAAGTGGCTTCGCTGGGCTCGGCCCAGGCCGGTGCACTGTCCACGGCCCAACTGGCCGCCATCGAAACGGGTGACATCAAGTCCATCACGACGGGTGCCCTGCGCAACCTGTCGTCTGACCAGCTCGACGCCTTCACCAGCGACCAACTGCGCGCGCTGAGCAGCAGCCAGATCAACAACCTGACGACCGGCCAGATCAACACGCTGGGCACGGCCGACCTGAACAGCCTGACCAGCAGCCAGTTCGCCAACCTGTCCTCGGGCCAAGTCCAGGCGCTGACGAGCACGCAGCTGGGCAACCTCGCTACCGACAACCTCAACGCGCTGGGCACGGCGCAGTTCGCCGCGCTGTCGTCTTCGCAGTTCGGTTCGCTGACCACGGCGCAACTGGGCAAGCTCGAAACGGCTGACCTGCGTGCCGTCACCACCGCTGCCCTCGGCGGCCTCTCGTCCGACCAGGTCGGCGCCCTGGCCAGCGACGCTGTCGGCTCGATGTCCAGCTCGCAGATTGGCGCCCTGAGCACCAGCCAGATCAAGGGTCTGACGACCGGCGACATGGTCGCGCTGACCTCCGCCCAAGTGGCTTCGCTGGGCTCGGCCCAGGCCGGCGTGCTCTCGACCGCCCAACTGGCGGCCATCGAGACCGGTGACATCAAGTCCATCACGACGGGTGCCCTGCGCAACCTGTCGTCCGACCAACTGGACGCCTTCACCAGCGACCAACTGCGCGCGCTGAGCAGCAGCCAGATCAACTCGCTGACAACGGCCCAGGTCAACACGCTGGGTACCGCTGACCTGAACAGCCTGTCGAGCAGCCAGTTTGCCAATCTGTCCTCGGGTCAGGTCCAGGCCCTGACGAGCACCCAACTGGGCAACCTCGCCACCGACAACCTGAATGCCCTGGGCACCGCCCAGTTCGCGGCGCTGACATCCACCCAGTTCGGTTCGCTGACCACAGCGCAGCTGGGCAAGCTGGAAACGGCCGACCTGCGTGCCGTCACGACCGGCGCGCTGGGTGGCTTGTCGTCCGACCAAGTCGGCGCCCTGGCCAGCGACGCCGTTGGCTCCATGTCCACGGCCCAGATCGGTGCTTTGAGCACCGGCCAGATCAAGGGTCTGACGACGGGTGACATGGTCGCGCTGACCTCCGCCCAAGTGGCCTCGCTGGGCTCCGCCCAGGCCGGCGCCCTGTCCACGGCCCAACTGGCCGCCATCGAAACCGGTGACATCAAGTCCCTCACGACCGGTGCCCTGCGCAACCTGTCGTCCGACCAGCTCGACGCCTTCACCAGCGACCAGCTGCGTGCGCTGAGCACCGGCCAGGTCAACTCGCTGACGACCGGCCAGATCAACACGCTGGGCACGGCTGACCTGAACAGCCTCTCCAGCAGCCAGTTCGCCAACCTGTCCACGGGCCAGGTCCAGGCCCTGACGAGCACTCAGCTCGGCAACCTGACGACGGACAACCTCAACGCGCTGGGCACGGCCCAGTTCGCCGCGCTGTCGTCCACCCAGTTCGGTTCACTGACCACGGCGCAGCTGGGCAAGCTCGAAACGGCCGACCTTCGCGCCGTCACGACCGGCGCGCTGGGCGGCCTCTCGTCCGACCAGGTCGGTGCCTTGGCCAGCGATGCCGTCGGCTCGATGTCCAGCGCGCAGATTGGCGCCCTGAGCACCGGCCAGATCAAGGGCCTGACGACCGGCGACATGGTCGCCCTGACCTCGGCTCAAGTGGCTTCGTTGGGCTCGGCCCAAGCTGCTGCCCTGTCCACGGCCCAACTGGCGGCCATCGAGACGGCGGATATCAAGTCCATCTCGACAGCAGCCTTGCGTAACCTGTCGTCTGACCAGCTCGACGCGTTCACCAGCGACCAGCTGCGCGCCCTGAGCAGCAGCCAGATCAACGCGCTGACCACGGGCCAGATCAACACGCTGGGTACGGCGGATCTGAACAGCCTGTCCAGCAGCCAGTTCGCCAATCTGTCGTCCGGCCAAGTCCAGGCGCTGACGAGCACGCAGCTCGGCAACCTGGCGACGGACAACCTGAATGCCCTGGGTACCGCCCAGTTCGCTGCCCTGACCTCCACCCAGTTCGGTTCGCTGACCACGGCCCAATTGGGCAAGCTGGAAACGGCTGACCTGCGTGCCGTCACGACCGGCGCGCTCGGTGGCCTGTCGTCCGACCAGGTCGGCGCCTTGGCCAGCGACGCCGTCGGCTCCATGTCCACGGCCCAGATCGGTGCCCTGAGCACCGGGCAACTCAAGGGCCTGACGACGGGCGACATGGTCGCCCTCACATCGGCCCAGGTCGGCTCGCTGAACTCCGCCCAAGCCGGCGCCCTGTCGACCGCCCAACTGGCGGCGATCGAAACCGGCGACATCAAGTCCATCACGACCAGTGCCCTGCGCAACCTGTCGTCTGACCAGCTCGACGCTTTCACCAGCGACCAACTGCGTGCCCTGAGCACCAGCCAGGTCAACTCGCTGACGACGGGCCAGATCAGCACGTTGGGCACGGCTGACCTGAACAGCCTCTCCAGCAGCCAGTTCGGCAACCTGTCCACGGGCCAGGTCCAGGCACTGACGAGCACCCAGCTCGGCAACCTCGCGACGGACAACCTCAACGCCCTGGGCACCGCCCAGTTCGGTGCGCTGTCGTCCACGCAGTTCGGTTCCCTGACCACTGGCCAGCTCGCCAAGCTCGAAACGGCCGACCTGCGCGCTGTCACGACCGGTGCGCTGGGCGGGCTGTCGTCCGACCAGATCGGTGCGCTGGCCAGCGACGCCGTGGGCTCGATGTCCACCGCGCAGATCGGCTCCCTGAGCACCGGCCAGATCAAGGGCCTGACGACGGGTGACATGGTCGCCCTGACCTCGGCCCAGGTCGGTTCGCTGAACTCGGCGCAGGCCGGTGTCCTGTCGACCGCCCAGATCGCCGCCATCGAGACCGGCGACGTCAAGGCGATCTCCACGGCTGCACTGCGCAACCTGTCGTCCGACCAGTTGGACGCCCTCACCAGCGACCAGCTGCGCGCGCTGACCTCCACCCAGCTGAACGCGCTGAGCACCAGCCCGCAAGTCATCAACCTGACCACGGCTGACCTGAACGTGCTCACCACGGGCCAGATCGCCAACCTGTCCACGGCTCAGATCCAGGCGCTGACGACCAGCCAGCTCGCCCACCTGACCACCGACAACCTCAACGCCATGGGCTCGACCCAGTTCGCGGCGCTGTCGTCCACGCAGTTCGGCGCACTGACCACCGGCCAACTGGCCAAGCTGGAAACGGCCGACCTGCGTGCCGTCACGACCGGCGCGCTGGGTGGCTTGTCGTCCGACCAGGTTGGCGCCTTGGCCAGCGATGCGGTGGGCTCGATGTCCACCGCGCAGATCGCTTCCCTGGGCACCAGCCAGATCAAGGGCCTGACGACCGGCGACATGGTCGCCCTGACCTCGGCCCAGGTCGCTTCGCTGAATTCCGCCCAAGCGGGTGCGCTCTCGACCGCCCAACTGGCCGCCATCGAGACCGGCGACATCAAGTCCATCTCGACCGCTGCGCTGCGCAACCTGTCGTCTGACCAGCTCGACGCCTTCACCAGCGACCAGCTCCGTGCACTGAGCAGCAGCCAGATCAACAGCCTGACCACGGGCCAGATCAACACGCTGGGCACCGCTGACCTGAACAGCCTCTCCAGCAGCCAGTTCGGCAACCTGTCGTCCGGCCAGGTGCAGGCGCTGACGAGCACCCAGCTGGGCAACCTCGCCACCGACAACCTCAACGCCCTGGGCACGGCGCAGTTCGCCGCGCTGACGTCCACCCAGTTCGGAGCGCTGACGACTGGCCAACTGGCCAAGCTGGAAACCGCTGATCTGCGTGCCGTCACAACGGCAGCACTGGGCGGCCTCTCGTCCGACCAGGTCGGCGCCCTGGCCAGCGATGCCGTGGGCTCGATGTCCACCGCGCAGATCGCTTCGCTGGGCACCAGCCAGCTCAAGGGCCTGACCACGGGTGACATGATCGCCCTGACCTCGGCCCAGGTCGCTTCGCTGAACTCCGCGCAAGCCGGCGCCCTGTCGACCGCTCAGCTGGCCGCCATCGAGACCGGCGACATCAAGTCGCTGTCCACCGCCGCGCTGCGCAACCTGTCGTCCGATCAACTGGATGCCTTCACCAGCGACCAGCTCCGTTCGCTGAGCAGCACCCAGATCAACAACCTGACGACGGCCCAGGTCAGCACGCTGGGCACCGCCGACCTGAACAGCCTCAGCAGCAGCCAGTTCGGCAACCTGTCCACGGGCCAGGTGCAGGCCCTGTCGAGCACGCAGCTCGGCAACCTGACCACCGACAACCTGAACGCCCTGGGCTCCGCGCAGTTCGCCGCGCTGTCGTCCAGCCAGTTCGGTTCGCTGACCACCGGCCAGCTCGCCAAGTTGGAGACAGCCGACCTGCGCGCCGTCTCGACCGCTGCGCTGAACGCGCTGACCTCGGCCCAGGTCGCCGCCCTGGCCAGCGACGCCGTCGGCTCGCTGTCCACCGCGCAAGTGACCTCGCTGGGCTCCACGCAGATCAAGGGTCTGACGACGGCCGACATGGTCGCGCTGACCTCGGCCCAGGTCGCCGCCCTCACTTCGACCCAGGTGGCCGATCTGTCCACGGCCCAGCTCGCGGCCATCGAGACCGGCGACATCAAGGCCCTCTCGACCGCCGCGCTGCGCAACCTGTCGACTGACCAGCTGGACGCGCTCACCAGCGACCAGCTCCGCGCCCTGAGCTCCACCCAGCTCAATGCGCTGAGCACCAGCCCGCAGTTCATCAGCCTGTCGACCGGCGACCTGAACGCGCTGACCACCGGGCAAATCGCGGCCCTGTCCACGGCCCAGGTCCAGGCACTGACGAGCACCCAGCTCGGCAACCTCGGCACCGACAGCCTCAACGCCTTGGGCACGGCCCAGTTCGCCACGCTGTCGTCCACGCAGTTCGGTTCGCTGACCACCGGCCAGCTCGCCAAGCTGGAAACGGCTGACCTGCGTGCCGTCACGACCGGCGCACTCGGTGGCTTGTCGTCCGACCAGGTCGGCGCGCTGGCCAGCGATGCCGTCGGCTCCATGTCCACGGCACAGATCGCTGCGCTGGGCACCAGCCAGCTCAAGGGCCTGACCACGGGCGACATGGTTGCCCTGACCTCGGCCCAGGTCGGCTCGCTGAACTCAGCCCAGGCAGGCGCCCTGTCGACCGCCCAGCTTGCCGCCATCGAAACCGGCGACATCAAGGCCATCTCGACCGCCGCGCTGCGCAACCTGTCGTCTGACCAACTGGACGCCTTCACCAGCGACCAGCTGCGCGCCCTGAGCAGCACCCAGATCAACTCGCTGACGACGGCCCAGGTCAACACGCTGGGCACGGCCGACCTGAACAGCCTCTCCAGCGGCCAGTTCGGCAACCTGTCTTCCGGCCAGGTGCAGGCGCTGACGAGCACCCAGCTCGGCAACCTCGCCACTGACAACCTCAACGCGCTGGGCACGGCGCAGTTCGCCGCGCTGACCTCCGCCCAGTTCGGTGCGCTGACCACCGCCCAGCTCGCCAAGCTGGAAACGGCCGACCTGCGCGCCGTCTCGACCGGCGCGCTGGGTGGCCTGTCGTCCGACCAGGTCGGTGCGCTGACCAGCGACGCCGTCGGCGCGCTGACCACCGCCCAGGTAGCGTCGCTCGACACCGCCCAGGTCAAGGGCCTGTCGACGGCCGACATGGTCGCCCTCGGCTCGGCCCAGGTCGCGGCGCTGGGCTCGGCCCAGGCTGGCGCGCTCTCCACGGCCCAGCTCGCCGCGATCGAGACGGGTGACATCAAGTCGCTGTCCACCGCTGCGCTGCGCAACCTGTCGTCTGACCAGCTCGACGCCTTCACCAGCGACCAGCTGCGTGCCCTGAGCAGCGGCCAGATCAACTCGCTGACAACGGCCCAGGTCAACACGCTGGGCACCGCTGACCTGAACAGCCTGACCAGCGGCCAGTTCGCCAACCTGTCCTCGGCGCAAGTCCAGGCGCTGAGCTCCACCCAGCTCGGCAACCTGAGCACCGACAACCTGAACGCCCTGGGCACCGCGCAGTTCGCCGCGCTGTCGTCCAACCAGTTCGGTTCGCTGACCACCGGCCAGCTCGCCAAGCTCGAAACGGCCGACCTCCGCGCCGTCTCGACGGCAGCGCTGAACGCGCTGAGCTCCGACCAGATCGGCGCGCTGACCAGCGATGCCGTTGGCGTGCTGACCACCGCCCAGGTGGCGTCGCTCGGCACGACGCAGCTCGACGGCCTGAACACCGCCGACATGGTGGCCCTGACCTCGACCCAGATCGGTTCGCTGACCTCCACGCAGCTGGGCAGCCTGTCCACCGCGCAGCTGGCAGCCATCGAAACGGTCGACATCAAGTCCATCTCGACGGCCGCGCTGCGCAACCTCTCGTCCAGCCAGCTCGATGCCTTCAGCAGCGACCAGCTCCGTGCGCTGAGCAGCAGCCAGATCAGCAACCTGACGACTGACCAGATCTCCACGCTGGGCACGGCAGACCTGAACAGCCTGTCCAGCAGCCAGTTCGGCAACCTGTCCACGGCCCAGGCCGAGGCGCTGACGACCACGCAGATCGGACACCTGGCCACTGACAACCTCAACGCGCTGGGCACCGCGCAATTCGCGGCGCTGGATTCCGCCCAGATCGGCTCGCTGACCACCGGCCAGCTCGCCAAGCTGGAGACGGCCGACCTGCGCGCCATCACCACGGCGGCCCTCGCCAGCCTGGACTCCGACCAGTTCGCAGCCTTCGGCACCGAGCATGTGGCCGCCCTGACCACCGCCCAGGTGATGTCGCTGACGGCCGCTCAGCTGGATGGCTTCTCGACCGCCGACATGGTGGCGATGGGCTCGGCCCAGTTCGCCGTGATGACGACCGACCAGGTGGTCTCGCTGTCCACCGCACAGATCGAGGCCATCGAAGCCACCGACCTGGCCAAGCTGTCCACGGCCGCCATCCACGCGCTGACGGACATCCAGCTCGCCGCGCTGACCACCGATCAGCTGACCGGCCTGGCCGGTCGCGTGTCGGTGCTGTCGACCAGCCAGATCAACCACCTGTCGACGGGTGACCTGAACGCCTTCACGGCCTCGCAATTCGCCGTGATGACGTCCACCCAGGTCCAGGCCTTCAGCACCGCCCAGGTGGCGTCGCTGGAGACTGACGACCTGCGCGGGCTGAGCACGGCCAACTTCGCCTCGCTGAGCGTGGGCCAGATCGATGCGATCACCACGGCCCAGTTCAGCACGCTGAAGGTGACCCAGATCACCGCGCTGACGACGGAACAGGCGGCAGGGCTGACGACCGGCCAGATCGCGGCCATCACGACCGACCAGATCCACGGCCTGGAAACCCGCGACATCGCGGCGATGAGCATGACGCAGCTCGACTCGCTGAGCGGCTCGGTCTTCTCCGAGATGACCGGCGCGCAGCTTGACGCCTACTTCGCCCAGACGCCGATCGTGCTGGACCTGGACGGCCACGGCGTGAACACGCTGGCGGCGGCCCAGGGCGTCAACTTCGACCTGCTGGGCACCGGCGCGGTCAACAAGGTTGGCTGGGTGGCCGGCAACGACGGCCTGCTGGTGATGGACCGCAACCACGACGGCATCATCAACAACGGCAGCGAGCTGTTCGGCATGGGCACCATCCTGGCCAACGGCAAGCATGCCAAGGACGGCTACGCCGCCATGGCCGAGCAGGACAGCAATCACGACGGCAAGCTCGACCTGCACGACGCCAACTGGAAGGAACTCAAGGTCTGGGTGGATGCCAACCACGACGGCAAGACTGACGCGGGCGAGTTGAAGACCCTGGAACAGATGGGCGTCGCCTCGCTCGACCTGAACGCCACCAAGGGCACGGGCTCCGACAATGGCAACCTCATAGGCCTGGTGTCCAGCTACACCTCGACCGACGGCAGCAAGCACGACGTGGCCGACGTCTGGTTCACCAAGGACGTGCAGCCGCAGAAGGCCGACGACGGCAAGGACGCGACGGTCAGCCTGCACGACGTGCTGGCCGCACCGACCGCCCCGCTGCTCGGCTCTGAGCATGTCGACCTCGCCAAGGCGGCCGTGCTGCCGACGACGCCGGACATCCACCTCGCCGCCATCGACCGCAAGCTGGCCGAGGAAGACGAGCACCGTCGCAACAACGGCGGCAACTGGATCTGAGACTGATCTCCTGACGCCGGCACGGCGGTGCCGGCCCACCCAGGCCCTGCGGAGCGATCCGCAGGGCCTGTTCTTTTTGCGGCCCGTCGGCCGCCGCTGCAGTTCGTCAACGCGGCCGTGCGGCCTGTCGGTGTGTCGAAGGCGCGTAACTGGCAGCTCAGAAGAATGCCGTCCGTTGTGCAACACCCCGGAAGGCTCCCAGTGAACAGCACCGCCCGCTCTATCAGCCCCAGTCGCCCGGTTGCCGCCGCGGCGGGCCTGTGGTTCCTCGTCGCGGCCACCGGCCTCGTCATCTTTGCCAGCTACATCGGCATCAGCTATGGCCGCGCCGCCCTCGGTGGCCCACCGGGGGAGTCACGCTGGGTGGCGGGCGACTGGCTGGGCAACTCCCTGCTCAGCGTGCATCTGGTCTTTGCCCTGCTGCTGACGGCCATCGGCGTGCTGCAGCTGGTGCCGGCGCTGCGCCGCCGCGTGCCGGCCATGCACCGCACGCTGGGTCGCGTCTTCATGGTCGGCGCGCTGCTGGGCAGCTTCAGCGGCTTCTATCTGCTGTGGGTGCGCGGCACTGTGGGCAGCCTGCCCATGCACCTGGCCACCAGCCTGAACGGCGTGCTCATCGTCGCTTTCGCCTGGCTGGCCTGGCGGCATGCCCGGGCGCGCCGCTTCGCCGAGCACCGGCGCTGGGCGCTGCGCCTGTTCATCGTGGTCAACGGCGTCTGGTTCTTCCGCCTCGGCCTGATGCTGTGGCTGATGGTGTGGCAGGCCCCCGTGGGCTTCGACCCCAAGACCTTCACCGGCCCCTTCGTCTACGCGCTCAGCTACGCGCAGTTCCTGCTGCCGCTGGCCGTGCTGGAGCTCTACCTGCGGGCGCGCGGCCGTGCGATGGCGCTCGCGGTGACGCTGGGGCTGCTGAGCCTGGCGACTGCTGGCGGCATCTTCGGCGCCACGATGGGCCTGTGGCTGCCGCGGCTCTGATCAGGGCCTGTCGTTCAACAGCTCTTCGCACTCGACCTGGGCCGCTGCGGCGGCCTGGGCGGCGATGCTGACCGGCGCGGCCGCAACCCGCTCGCCGGCCTCGACGAACGCGGCCGAGAACTGGCGCATGACGTGGTCGACACCGCGCGGCGATACCTCGCGCAGATCACTCTCCAGGTACTGCCCGAAGCTCTGCGCCGACGAGATGATCTCGAAGGACGGGAAGTACTCCACGCCCTCGTGCGCGTCCGCAAACCGCCCCGCCACCGCGCGCAGCACGGCCTTGGAGTAGCTGGACGCGACGATGACCGGATGCGCCGTCGCCGTGGCCACCAGCGGCACCGGCGAGACCGTCACGATCCAGCGCATGGCCGGGTTCACGCCGGCCACGAACTCGCGTACCCAGGCCAGGTCGGCCAGGATCTCCGGGTATTCGAAGTTCATGAAGCCGTGCCGCTTGGCATCGAACGACCCCGCCGCCGTGCCCGGGCAGACCGGGAAGACGAAGCCGCTGCCCTGCTCCACCCAGGCCTCGGTGAGGCCCAGCGTGAAGACGAAGACATCGCACTCGGTGAACAGCCGCCGCACCTGGGCCAGATGCCAGGCGCGGTCGGCGCGCAGGTCGGCCAGGCTGTCATAGCCGCCTGGCTGGATGCGTGGGCGCAGGCCGTCGAAGAAGCGGTCGCCCTCGGTCAGCACGGGCGGGTCGCCCTCGCGCAGGCCGAAGGCGAACTCGACGAGCTGGCGCAGTTGGCGCACCGTGTAGACGTTAGCGTAGCGGGCTGAGAACACGCCGTACTGCAGCTCGCGCGCCCGCTCGGGCGAGATGCCCGCCGGCGCCTGCTCCACCACCCAGTGGCTGAGGCCGAAGCTCTCCAGCCGCTTGGCCATGTGCTGCGCAAAACAGGAGCCGGCGGTGGCGATCTTCAGCGACGGGGTCAGCTTGAACTTCGTTGCCGGCTTGAAGTCGAGCTGGCCCCAGGCCTGGGCGCTGACGGTCTTGCGCCAGAAAGCCTGCGCGGGCAGCGATTCATAAGGATGCGGCATGCAGCACCTCCCTGATTTGAGCCGCCAGGCCCTGGGCGTAAAGCTGGTTGCCGTGCAGGCAGCCGCGGGCGTGGCTGGCCATCAGGCCGCCGGCCGGCGTCAGCGACGTGGGTGGCGCCGGCAGGCTGGTGATGCCGTGCTCGGCGAGCTGGCGGTTCAGCTCGGCATACATCAGCCGGTAGAAGCGCAGCCGCATCGCGAAGGGCTTGACGCCGTGCTGCGCGAACAGCGGTGCAAAACCCTCGGCGTTGGCCAGGATGTGGGCTTCGTCTTCGATGGGCGGTGGCGCCGGCAGGTGGACGATGCGCGCCTGCGGGAACTGCTGGCGCAGCGCGAGGTGGGTCGTCAGCAGCGGCTGGGCCACGTCGCGCGCCCAGGCCAGCGCGTCGGAGCGCGACATCCAGCGCCGGCCCGGCTCGAAGCCGCTGTCGTCGGCCATGAAGTCGGCGTGCGTGGGGTCGTCCACCAGCTGCGAGATGGCGAACTCCTGGCCGCGCAGCAGCGAGAAGATGACCTCGGTGCCGGCCGGAATGTGGCCGAAGGTGGCGGTGAGCTGGGGCGGGATGTAGAGCGTCTGGCCCTGCAACACGGGCGGCGGGCCTCCCGTGGCCGTGTTGTAGAGCACGTAGTCGCCCTGCCAGGGCGGCGGCGCGTCCAGCGGCAACGGGGCCACCAGTGGCACGCCGGTGCGCCAGGCCTGCTGGAAGACGTCGTCGGCGATGGGGCCGATGTACTGGTCAACCAGCCCGAAGAGGTGGGAGCTGCCAATGGCGACGAAGCGCCGGTGGCCGGTCGCTGTCGCCATGGCCGTCAACGCCGTTCCCGCAGCGGCTCGGCGATCTGGCGCTTCTCGATCGCGATGATGGAGTCGTAGAAGGAGATGTTGAAGATCTGCTCGGCCGCGAAGTTGCCGGTGCCGCGCACGCCCTGGCGCTGCTCACGCGGCTGCATGGCGCGGCCGTCGGCCATGCGCCGGTCGTAGTGCCACATGGCCATCTTGTCGGTCAGGCCCTTGGCGAAGTCGTAGAAGTTGATGCCGAAGCGCGAGGCGCCATAGCCCTCCCAGAAGCAGCAGTGCAGGTCCTCCACGAGGTAGACGCCGCCGAACCTCAGCCGCGGGAACAGCGTGAAGAAGGACACCAGCTGCTGGTCGGGCGTGTGGCCACCGTCGTCCACGACGATGTCCAGCGGGCCAACCTGCTCCGCAACCGAGCTGAGGAAGCCGGCGTCGGACTGGTCGCCGATGAAGACCTGGTGCGTGGGGTTGTTGGCGCAGGCGGGGTCGATGTCGATGCCGATGACCTTGGCCTGCGGGCCGAGGTATTCGGACATCAGCGTCAGCGAGCCGCCGCGCTGCACGCCGATCTCCAGGTAGGTGCACTCCTGGCCCTTGAAGCGGGCCATGTGGCGTTCGTACACCTCGAAGTAGTGGCGCCACTTGTCAGACGTGCCGCCCAGCCCTTGCAGAAAGCGTTGCTCGAGTTCTCCCGTCACCTTGGTTCTCCTTGGTTCAGCTCAGCGCGTTCAGCCGGGCGGCCAGCGCGTATTCGGTGTGTTGGTGTTGCGGCAGCCAGGCGTTCAGCAGCGTGGCCATCTGCGGCTGCAGCGTGATGGCCGTCCGGCCGACGACGGCGCACAGGCCGGTGATGTCGCGCTTCACTTCGTCCAGCAGCGCCGGGCGGGCGAAGCGGCCGAGCTGGGCGGCGTAGTCGGCGATGAAGGCGGCCTGCGTCTTCACGGCTTCCAGCACGGTCGCGTCGAACTCCAGCGGCTCGCGCTTGGGCACGTAGCCGCCCGGCACGGCGATGACGCCGCTGACCATGCCCTCGGGCACGTAGTTCAGCAGCTCCAGCACGTCGTTGTGCACGAGGTCGCGGTTGGTCCACAGCGCCGCGGGCGGCTGCCACTGCTTGAGGCCGTAGCGCTGCAGCACCCGGGCCGTGTAGCCGGGCGAGTCGATGAACTCGCAGACGAACAGCTGGGCCTGTTGGGCCGAGATGCCCAGACGCTCGCGCAGCGCGATGACCGACGCCCCCGTGCCGCAGAGGTCCACAAGCCAGGCGGCGCTGCCGATCTTCTCGCGGCAGTAGGCCAGGTAGGTCTCGTCGCCAGACAGGCGCGCCAAGCGCGAGCTGTACCAGTAGTGGCTGCGCGGATGGGTGCCGGGCAGGGCCGACGCCAACGCGTCGTAGACCTGCATCAGATAGCGGCCGTCGCGTGCCGAGAACAGCAGATTGAGCTGCGGCAGCTCGCCGGCCGTGGCCAGCAGGTGCAGCGCGCTGATGAGCAGCACGGGCAGGTTCAACTCGGTCTGCAGGCGCACGAGATCGGGCACCATGCCGCGGCTGCCGGTGGCCAGGCGCGCGGCACGCAGCGTCTGGGCCAGCTCGGGGAAGCCGGCGTCCAGCAGCGCCGCTTCCAGGCCGGTGGGCTCGGTCAACGTGGCGTGCGTGGCGGCCATGCCGGCGGCCTCGGGCTGGCGCACGTCCGCCAGCACGTTGTCGCCCTCGTGCGCCAGCACCTGTCCGGCGGCCGCCAGCGCGGCCCAGACCTGGCCCGTGCGCTTGCCGCTGGCGCCGCGCAGCATGGCGACATGGCCGGCCAAGCCCGCGCGCTGCAGCAGGCGGCGGATGACGGACTCCGGCAGGTACATGTCGGTGATCAGCAGGCTGTCGTCCTGCACCTTGGCCAGCGCATCGGCCACGGGCACGACGTTCTCCAGCTCGATGGCGATCTCCAGCTCCATCAGCGCCTGCTTCTGGCCGGCATCCAGCGTCAGCACACCGGCGATGGCTTCATAGATGTGGGCCAGGCCGTAGTCCAGGTGGGCCACACTGCGCTCGGCATTGACGCGCAGCGCGGCAAAGCCCTTCAGGTTCAGCCGGCGCTCCATCTCCTCGAACACCGCCACGGGGCGGATGCAGCGGCGCGCAATCAGCGTGTCGAAGATGTCGAAGCTGCGCTGCATCAGGCTGCCTCGGCCAGTTGCAGGTGGCGCGCGATGGCCGCGCTGGAGAAGGCGGCGTACTCGGCGGCGTCCGGCACATGGCCGGCCAGCTCGACAAGCCGCTGGGCGCATTCGCCGTAGGCAGCCAGCGCATCGGCGCGGTTGGCGTAGCGCGTCTGCAGCGCCAGGAACTCCGGCAGCCGGCCCGGCTCCCGCCCGCGCAGGAAGCTGCGCATGTAGCGCTGCTTGATGGTCAGGTCATGCCCCCACTGCTGCTGGGCCCGCGTCTGGCTGACCTGCTTGGCATGCTTTCGGTAGTAGGTCAGCGGCAGTTCCACGTTGCCGAACGTGGCGCCGGCCACGCTGGCGCGGCACCACAGCTCGTAGTCCTCGGCGAAGTCGAAGGCGGGGTCGTAGGTACCGACCCAGTCGAAGACCCGGCGGCGCGCCATGACCGAGGGATGGGCGATGGCGCAGCGCTGGACGAAGGCGGTGCGGATGGCGGCGTCGGCGGTCGGGTGGCTCAGCAGGCCCAGCGGGTTCTGCAGGCCGCGCTCGTGGTCGAACACGACGAGCTGGGTGCCGCAGATGTGCACGTCGGGGCGAGCCTGCAGGAATTCCAGCTGCAGGCGCAGCCGCTCGGGGTGCGCCAGATCGTCGGCATCCAGCCGAGCGACGAATTCGGAGTCGCCGGCCGCCAGGCCGTCGTTCAAGGACCGGGCCACGCCCTGCGGGGCGTCGTGGGCGATGCGGCGCAGGCTGAGCTGGCCCTCGAAACGGGCGACCAAGTCGGCGGTCGAGTCGGTCGACCCATCGTCGACCAGCACGACCTCGAAGTCGCGCAGGCTCTGGTGGGCAAGACTCTGCAGCGTCTCGCCAAGGGTCTGCTCGGCGTTCAGCGCCGGAATGACGACGGAAATCAAGGGCATGGTCGACGGATGCTAACCAAGGCATCGCCCCGCCATCGCACAAGAAGCCCGCGCCACTGATGCCAAATCGATGGCCAGCCGCCCCCGCCCTGACCTAGCATCGCCGGCCATGACTGCCCCCTTCTTCTCGATCGTCATGGCCACGCACAACCGGCCAGCCACGCTCGCACGCGCGATTGCGTCGCTGAGGGCGCAGACCTTTGCCGGCTTCGAGATCCTGCTGGTGGCCGACGCGCTGGACGCCGCCACGGCCGCCGTCGTCGCCCGCGACCTCGGCCCGGCCGACAGCTTCCTCAAGCGCACCGGCCCGAACGGCCCTGCCGAAAGCCGCAACCGCGGCCTTGCCATGGCGCGCGGCGAGTGGGTCATCTTCCTGGACGACGACGACACGTTCGAGCCCCACCACCTCGCGACGCTGAAGCCGCACTGCGAGCGCGCCGACGCCCAGGTGCTGTTCACCGACATCACCATCGTCACCGAGGACCGCCAGCAGCCCGGCATTCCCGAGCTGGGCCGGGTGGCCACGCCGCTGGCCGGTGCCGACGTGAACACGCTGTGGGTCAAGAACTTCATCCCCCTGCACTGCCTGGCCTACCGGCGCAGCCTGCTGCAGGAGCTGACCTTCGACGCCCACCTCGCCTCGCAGGAGGACTGGGACTGGCTGCTGGGCGTCTGCTCGCGCGCGATGCCCGTGCACGTGCCGGGCGGCGGGGCTGTCATGCACAAGGATTACGTGAACCCCGGTGCCCGGCGCGGGCAGCAGGAAGCCTCCAACAACACGACCGTCGTGCTGGACTTTCTGCACGTCTACCGGCGCTGGCCGGCGCCGACGCCGGAGCTGAAGGCGGCGCGGGCCGGGCTGCTGAAGGGCGTGGGGCTGGCGTTGCCGGTGGAGTGGTTCTGAGCGGTTCGACCCGGCAAGCGGCTTGAGCCCGCGCTGACGCTCCGCGCCGACAGTTCGATCCTCGGTATGGTCAAGACCAGTCGCGGCCGATATCCTGCGCAGCGCCTGAAAGGAGCCCTGGTCGATGCCCGCCAACAACATCTTCATCTCCTACAAGCACGAGAAGCCGTGGATCGACATGGCGGCCAAGTTCCGCATCCGCCTCAAGAACTACGCCGACGACTGGAACCTCGACTACTTCATCGACAGCCAGCAGATCGCCGCCGGGCGGCCCTGGCGCGCCAGCGTTGATGCGGCGCTTGCCGGCTGCACCCACATGCTGTGCCTGCTGTGCGACACCTACTGGGATTCCGACGAATGCCGGCGTGAGCTCGACACGCTGCTCAAGCGCCGCGC
The DNA here is from genome assembly GCF_059421665.1 of Roseateles sp. GW821-FHT02E12. Classification (NCBI taxonomy): domain Bacteria; kingdom Pseudomonadati; phylum Pseudomonadota; class Betaproteobacteria; order Burkholderiales; family Sphaerotilaceae; genus Roseateles; species Roseateles sp. GW821-FHT02E12. The sequence goes on along the minus strand of NZ_JBWKVK010000003.1, from coordinate 1,076,680 downwards.
CGCCGGTGAGGCCGTGCTGCCGTACTTCGTGCTCGCCGAGTCGATGAACCCGGCCTACCTGCGCTTCAACCCGGACGGCAGCCGCATCGGCGACGTCAGCAGAGTTGGGGATTTCCAGTTCCTCGGTCCGTACGATGATGCCCGCAGGCTGATCGCGTTGCAGTCCATCGACCCGTCCGGCTGGGGCGACGCGGTCGAAACCATGCTCAAGCGCATCAAGAACGACCTGCATTGAAGGAGCGGCCCCCGGTGGTCTTGCCCAAGGCACTCTCGAAAATCGAATACCGCCGCGACGTCTTCGTCTCGGGCTTCCCGGGCCGCGCCGCCGGGCCGCTGGTCGAGCCGGTCACGAGCCGCATCCGCACCTATCTCGACACCAAGACCGCCGTCCGCTCGCGCAAGGACAACTGGGGCCCGGGCATGCTGCGCCAGTGGCTGGAGACCGTGTCCGACTTCATCCTGCTGTACGACGACGAGGTCAGCGAAGCGCTGCGCGAAGCCGACCGCGAGAAGCTGCCCGACATGCCGGACGACGGCCTGGAGCTGCTCGTCGTTCTCGGTGTCAACGACACCAAGGGCAAGAACGGCGACGAAGGGATACGGGTCTGGCTCGCGAAGACGCAGTCGCTGCCGGTGCGGCTACGCCGCGTCGCCGGCTGCGACACCTGGCAACTGCTCGAGGACGACCCCGGCCTGCACTGGCTCTACGGCCCGAAGGAGAAGGTGTTGACCAAGCTCGAGAACCTGCAGGACCAGACGCTGCTCGGCGACGACGAGACGCGGCTGGGCGAGAAGGTCGAGTCCTTCGTCGACCATGAGCCCGAGATCTGCCAGCATTGCGGCGCGGTGCACGCGCCGCGCTGAACCCTGAGGACGAGATGCCGAACGCGAAACCCCGCCTCTTTGTCGGCCGTGGCCGTCTCGATGACGACAAGACGAGGCGCTGGCGCACCGAGATCGACGACGAGGCGCAATGCGCGTCGCTGATCGCGCAGGGCCGCATGGACGACCCGGCCGACTACAGCGCCGACCCCGGGCTGGTCGACGCGATGAACGTCGCGCTGCTGCTCGGCCGCCCGCTGCTGCTGACCGGCCGGCCCGGCACGGGCAAGTCGCAGTTCGCCGACCGCGCGGCCTGGGAGTTCGACCTGGCGCCGGTGCTGCGCTTCGAGGCGCAGTCGGTGAGCGAGGCGCGAGACCTGTTCTACAACTTCGACATGATCGGCCGCATGGCGGCGGCGCAGCCTGGGGCCGACGGGCGGGCCGACCCCGAGCGCTTTATCACGCTGGCCGCGCTGGGCAAGGCAGTCATCTACTCCAAGCCGCTGGCCGGCGCGAACGCGCAGACGGCGGACGCTGAAAGCCCCGGCGCCGCGGCCACCGGCATCCGCCTCTCGCCGGCCCACCCGGCGCCGCTGGAAGGGCGTGCCAGCGTGGTGCTGATCGACGAGATCGACAAGGCCAGCCGCGACTTCCCGAACGACCTGCTGAACGCGATCGAACGCTTCAGCTACGAGATCCCGGAACTCGAAGGCCGCCGCTTCGAGGCCGCGCGCACGCCCGACACGCGGCCCATCGTCATCATCACGAGCAACTCCGAACGCGAGCTGCCCGAACCCTTCCTGCGCCGCTGCGTGTACTACAACATCCCACCGCCGAACGCGGCGACGCTGGCGCGAATCGTCAGCGCGCGCGTGCTCGGCCCGGGCGAGGACGGCAAGCCGCCGGCCGAGCTGCCGACGCTGTTCCGCGAGCTCGTTGAGTGCTTCGAGGCCTACACCAAGCTGGCCGGGCGCGACATCGTCTTCACGCCGGGCACCTCGGAGCTGATCGACCTGGCCAAGGTCGTCGCCGCCGACCCCGAGGCGCAGCCCGACGAGCCGCTGCGCCACGACGCCAACCTCGCGAGCGCGCGCCGCGCGGCGTCAGCGGTGGCCAAGGGCAAGGGCGACGCCGAAACCTTCGGCAAGCACTTGGGCACCTGGACGAAGCAGTCTTAGGGAGTGCGCTGACGTGGACGATGGCGCCGGGCTGCCTGACACCGATGGCCTGCTCGGCCTGCACCAGGCGCTCGAGCGGGACGGCTTCGTCGTGGGCCCGCGTGAACTGCTGTCGGCCACGCGCCTGCTCGTGCGGCTGGGCGAAGCCGGCCTGTGGCGAGGCGACGATGCGGCGCCGCTGAAGACCTACCTGGGCGCGGTGTACTGCAAGTCCGCCGCCGAGCAGCAGCGCTTCGGTGCCGTGTTCGACCGCTGGCTCGAGGGTCGCACCCGGGCCGCACCACCACCGACGACGGCGACGACGCCCCTGCTGGACGACAAGACAGCCCCCACGCCGGACACCGCGCCACGGCCGCCGAGCAAGTGGCCAGTGCGCATCTTCATCGCGCTGGCGGTGCTCGCCGTCGCCAGCATGCTGGTGCAGCGCCTGCGCGAGCAGAGGCAGGCCACGCCGCCGATCGAACAGCCGGTGCCGATCGCACCGGCAGCGAGTGCCGTGGCCACCCCGGCGCCAGCCAGCGCCCCGCGCGTGACGCGCGCCGAAGTCGGCCAGCCTGACGGCAACGCCGGCTACGAGGCGGTGCACCAGTTCCAGCGCGAACTCCAGCCCTGGCTGGTGGCCGTGCTGCTGGGCCTGCCGGCGCCGCTGCTGTTGCTGCTCTACGCGCCGGCGCTTGCGCTGTCGCGCCGCCATGTCGAACGCCAGCGACAGGGCGGCGGCGTGCAGCTCGACGTGTCCATCTGGCGAAGCGAGGCCGAACGCGTCGTACCCGTGATGAGCGAGGCCACCGCGGCGCGCATGGACCGCCACGTGCTCCCGCCTGCTGAGGACGCCGGCATGCGCCGCGTGCTGCACCCGGCGCGCACCATCGCCGCCACGCTGCGCCGCCACGGCCACCTCACGCTGCGCTGGCGCTCGCGCCGCACCCGGCCGACCTACCTCGTGCTGATCGACGTGCGTGACGAGAACGACCTGCGCGGCCGCCTCTTCTTCCGCTGGGCCGACCGGCTGCGCCGCCAGGGCGTGGGCGTCGACATCTGGCTCTTCGACGGCGACCCGCGGCTGCTCTACCCGGCGCACCAGCGCCGTGTCGTCGACAGCCAGGGAGCCGAACGCAATGCGGTGCGCTTCGAGCAGGTCGCCCAGCGCGCCGCTGCCGACAGCGTGAGCCGCCTGATCGTCGTCGGCGACGGCAGCAGCTTCTTCGACGGTGCCAAGCTGACGCCCTGGTGGCCCATGCTCGGCTGGGAGCGCTGGCCCGAGCGCGTCATGTTCACGCCGGTCGATTCACGCGACTGGGGCGAGCGCGAAGTCGCCATCGAGCGCCCGCTGGCCCGCGCCGATCCCGGTTTCCTGGTGCTGCCGCTGGAGGCCGAGGCGCTCGACGCCTACGCAGTGCAGCTGACGAGCGGCGAGCTGCCCGCCATCGTGCTGTCCGCGGCGCGGCGCTACCCGTCGCTGCTCGACCGCCTGCCGGAAGGCGGCCTCGCCGCCGATGCACCTCCCGAGAAGGACATCGAGAAGCTCATCGCCCAGCTGCGCCTGTACCTGGGCGAGAACGGCCTGCGCTGGCTGGCCGCCTGCGCCGTGCCGCCGCTGACACGCTGGGAGCTGACGCTGCTGATCGGCCAGGAGCTGTTCCGCTCCATGGGCGCCGACGATGAGGAATCGCTGCGCTGGCTGATGCAGACCAACTACGCCCGCCTGGCGCGCCTGCCCTGGCTGCGCAGCGCGAGCTTCCCCGACTGGCTGGCGCTGCGCCTGCTCGACGAACTCAGCCCGCCCGAGCAGCAGCGCATCCGCGAGGTCGTGGGCCGCCTGCTCGACCAGGTGCCCGCCGAGCGCGTTGACGCCGCGCGCGACGTACTGCCGCTGGACTGCACGCCGCCTGGCGGCAGCAGCGCGGGCGGCGCGGCGCCCGCAGCCCCGCCCGACCCGTCACGCCAACGCCGCGATTGGCTCTACCTGGGCTTCATCGACGGGCTCTCGCCGCGCCAGCTCGCGATGCGTGCGCCGCCCGCCTGGCGCAAGTGGTTCGCCGCCCCACGCGGCCAGGTGCGTGGCGCACGCGAGCTGCTGCGCTTCGTGGCCGATTGGCTGCGCGCCTTTGCCGCCCGCCTGATGTGGCGCGACGGGCGGCGCGAAAGCGGCAGCTCGTGGCGGCCGCTCGTGCTGTCGGTGGCGTGGATCGTGGCGACCGCCGGCGCGCTGGCCTGGGCGGCCAGCCGGCCTGAAGGCGTGCTGCCACCGCAGCTTGCAAAGGTCTTGCTCGAAGACCGCCGCAGCGACGCCGGCGCAGTCTCCGAAGTGCCCTACCGCCAGCTCGCGTTCTCCGGTGACGGTTCGCATTTCGTCAGTGTCGACGCGTCAGGCGAGATCCAGGTGCGGCGCAGCGATGCGACGGCGTCGCTGGTCGGGCCGCCCATCCAGATGCGCGAGCCGGTCGCGGCGGCGTTGCTCGACGAGAAGGGTGAACGGCTCACCGTCGTCGAACGCAGCGGGCGCGTGAGGAGGATCGACCCGCGCTCGGGCGGGCGCGGGACGTGGTTGCAGTTCGCCGGCAGCGCGACGTACCAGGGTGCCATCCTTTCCAGCGATAGCCGGTATCTCGTGGGATGGGACGAGGGTGGCGAAGTCTGGCTCAGCGATCTCGAAAAAATCTCGATCAAGACCCTGGTCGAAGGACGGGACGGCAAACCGGTGCCGAGTGCCGCCTTCGGTGCAGCGGGGCTCATCGTCGCGCGCGGCAATGCCACATGGACCTTCCGCCTGGACAGCACACAAGCCTTCAGCGGCGCAATACCTGGCGTGCCAACCAACGCACGCACCTGGATCAGCACCAATGCATTGCTCAGTGCAGCCGAGATGGCAAAGGGCCGGCTCAGACCCATGGGCTCAGCGACTTCGGCCCGTTCCGAAGACCTGGAATTCTCCGACGCCGTGACGCATTGCGTTTTCTCCGACAGCGCGCTGCGGGTCGCGGCCGCCGCAGGCAGCGAGATCAAGATCTGGGACAACGGCAAGGTGATTGCCACGCTCGCCGCGCGTGTCGGCAAGGTCCGCCAGCTGGCGCTGCCGGGCGACGGCAGCGTGCTGCTGGTCGCCGACGAAGGTCCCGAGGTCGTGGCCTACAAGCTGCCCGGCGCGGCCGACGTGGCGGCGAAAGCAGGCAGCAACGCGCTGGCCGACATTGGCGCGCCGGTGGTGCTGGCCGGCCTGGCGACCGGCTCGCCGCTGGAGGCCTTGGCCGTCTCGCCGCAGGGCGACCGTGTGCTGACGGCCAATGCCGCGCACGAGATTCGCCTCTGGCAGAGCGCGCGCCTGACCGTTGCCGCGGGACCGAGCATGCAGTCCGCGACGGCACAGCGCTCGGTCGCGATCAGTGCCGACGGCCGCTGGACGGCCAGTGGCGGCGCCGGCGGTGAGATCGTCGTGTGGGACGCGCACACCGGCAAGCTGCGTTCGCGGTTCAACGCGCGAACCGACGGCATTCGCGCGCTCGCATTCAGCGACAGCGGCCAACTGCTCAACGTGTTGAGCCAAGCCGGGCTCTGGCAGGCCTGGGACACGCGCAGCGCCATGCCTGTCGGCACCGCGGTGGAAGATACGGCGCTGCAGGGTGGCATCTTTGTGCGCTACGCCCCGGGTCGCACCGCGATGACCGCGACCGACGAAGGCGTGCGACTCTGGCGCTTCGGCAACCTCGGTGCCCAGCTCGTGACGCAGGTCAAGCTGAATGACCTGCAAGCCGTCGATGTCAGCGCCGACGGCACGCTGTTCGTGACGGCGACGGACGCCGGCCGGGTTCGCCTCTGGTCGGTGGAGACCGGGCAGCGCGTGCGCGAGTTCGATGCGAACGGTGACCTGAACGGCGGCGCGTCGGCGGCCGCGCAACCGGCCCAACAGGCGGCGCTGACGTTGCCCAGCGTCCTGGGCCTGCCGCTCGACAAGGCGCGCGCCACGCTCGCTTCCATGGGCCTGGCGCTGCGTGTCGCCGCCAGCGGCGGCACTGCGACACGCGCCATTCCCGGCACGGTGATGCGCATGCAGCCGGCCAGCGGCAGCAAAGTCGCGCGCGGCAGCACGGTGCAGCTCGTGGTGGCCGGCAGCGCCTGCCGCGGCGGCTTCGTCGAGCGCGGCGCCTTCAGCGGCGACACGGCCTGCGTCGACGCCGCGACCCGCGACCAGGTGCAGCGCGACAACAAGGCCGCCGAAGCCCGTATCGACCTGAAGAGCCAGTCCTTCGGCGCCGGCTCCACCTGCTTCTCCGGCTATGTCTGGCGTGAGGCCGACCGCCTGGTGCGCGGCGATGCCTTCACCGACAAGATCTGCGTCACACCGGCGCAGCGCCAGCAGGCCGCCGACGACAACGCGCGCCAGAAGGAGCGCGTGGCCGACGGCTTTGGCGACCAGCCGGCCCGCGCGACCGTGCAGGTCGCGGCGCGTGTGCGTGACTCGGTGCGCTCCGTGTCCTTGACTGCCAACACCGCCGGCACGCCGCTGCTGCTGGTGCGTGGCAGCCAGCGTGCGCTGATCTACGACACCACGACCGGCCGCCCGCTCGGCCCTGCGGTGACTCAACTCAACTTCGCGGATGCCGCCTTCGCTCCGCAACAGGCACTGCTGCTGACGGCAGATACCGACGGTGGCGTGCGCTTCTGGGACGTGGCGAGCGGCCTGGAATCGCTGCCGGCGCTGCAGGTCGGCGGGCCGGTCCGCAACCTGACAGTCGCGCCGGGTGGCCGTTATTTGCTGACTGCCAAGTTGGACGGCACCGTGCGGGTCTGGGACCTCGCGGCCCGGCGCGCGCTGCCATCGCCCATCGAACATGCGGTGGCGAACATACAGGCCGAGACGTTCGCGTTCGACGCGCGCGGTGAGCGGGTCGTGCTGGCCGGTGGCACCGCGCCCCAGGTGGTGCGCCTGCCCGCGAGCGACACCGGCGAGCTGCGGGTCGTGCGGCCCTATGCGCTGTTCTGGCTCGGCGTGCTGGCGCTCGTGGGCGCCGCCGGCATCGCCGGGATGATCCTGTTGGCGCGCCGGCGTGCCCACAGGATCGACGCGATCACGCTGCGCAAGAGGAGTGCCGATGTCTCCGCTTGATCTCACGTCGAGCACCATGAGCGTGATGGCCCGTGCGGCCGCCGGCACGGAGACTGCACGCCGCCTCGCCAACACGCGCGGCGCCGCCGGTGCGGTCGCGCTCTTCGCCGCGGCGATGACCTGCGCCCTCCTCGCCCGCGGCGACGCGCGCACCGCGTGGTGGACCGTGTGGGCCGCGCTGCTCGTTGGGCAGATCGCGGCCACCCTGCACTGGACGCTTCGCGGCTCCACCTTCATCACCTCCTCCGCCACCTCCGGCTTGCGGCCCTGGCGGCTGGTGGGCGGCACCGCACTCGGCGTCTGGGGGCTGCTGATCTTCGAGCCCGCGCAGCGCTTTTCGCAGCGCCTGGCCTTCGAGCTCGGGCAGGGCACGCCGTGGTGGGGCGTCGCGAGCGGGCTGGCGTGGTGCCTGCTGCTGGTCAGCGTGCCGCTCGTGGTGCTGGCCGCCTACCTGGCGTGGCGCGCGCTCGCGCACGCCGTGCTGGCCGGCCGCGTGTCGGCCAACGTGCCGCACGACCTGATGTGGGTGGGCGGCGTTTCGGCGCTCGCCGCCGCGGCGCAGGCGGCATGGGCACCACTCGGCTGGGGCAACGCGCTGGAACTCAGCGGCTCGGTCTGGACGATGGCGGCGCAGCGCCTCTCGCTCTTCGTTGACGAGTACGGTGCGGCGCAGATCGTGCTCTTCGCGGTCTATGCGGCGGTGCAGGCCGTGCTGGCGCGGCCCACGCGCACCCTCGCGCCACCACTCATCGTCCTCGACCTGCGGCGCTGGAATGAAGCGACGGTGAACGACACGCGCGCGCTGCACGCTTTCGCCTGCGCGTGGGGCGAGGCGCGCGGTGGCTGCGTGCTGGTGCGCGAGGACGCGCATGCCCTGCAGGCGGCGGGCCAGCATGTGCGCTGGGCCGATGCGGCCGGCCGCCTGGCCGAGGTTTTCGCCGACGGTGCCGGCGCACCGCGCCGCTGGTGCGCCACCTGGCTGGCGCCGGCGAGTGGCCCCTTCGTGCGCGAAGCCCTGCTGGCCCAAGCGGCCGACCTGCGCGAGATGGCGCTCGCCGTGCAGGCGCATGCGCCCGGGGCAACCTGCCTCGTCATCGCCGGCAGCTGGGCCACGCCGGCCGAGGTCGAGGCGCTGCGCCTGGCCTGGCCCAAGCAGCGTGCGCTGCTGCTCGTCGACAACGCGCTCGTCACGCCGCCCATCGCGCGCCTGGCCACCGTGGGGGGCCAGCTCGGCAGCTCGCGCCAGCGGAGCCGCCTGGTGGAGGCGATAGCGCTGCGCATCCAGGAACCAGCGCCCAGCGAAAGCATCGCCGTCATCGGCCGCCCGCGCAGCGACCGCCTGTGCGACCAGCTGGCCGCACTGCTCGACCAGCGCGTCGCCGACCCCGGCCAGCGTCGCCTGGATGCGCAGCGGCCCGCGCGCGAATCGGCCACGCACTTCGACCGTGTCGTGCTGCTCGTCGACGCGGCGTGGATAGGCGGTGAGGCCGAGGCCGGCGTCGAGGCAGCGAGCCTGCAGCCGCTGCTCGAGATGACACCGCGGCTGTCGGTGTTCGCGGTGGGCGGCACCGCCTTGCTGCCGACGGCGGCGACGATGCGCGCCGCGCTCCGGCGCTGTGGCTGGGCCGGCGCCTTCAGCTACCACGGGCGGCTGTCGGAAGACCCGCAGCAATGGCCCTCGCAAGGCGGTGTCGAAAGCTTCCTCCACGGCGCCACGGTCGACCTGCCCGCCGGCACGGCCAGCATCGCGATCGGGGTGATCGCCGACGACGACGCCAGCCACCAGGCGCACGGCGTGGTGTGCCCAGCGCTGGCGCTGCGCTTCAGCGGCGACGGCGTCGCCTTCCAGCCGGCGCCGGGCACGCCGCTGCGCCTGGTCGTGCCCGTGCTGTCCCCACGTTCCATCGCGGCTTGGCGGGACGGGCAGGAGGACGCGCTGAGCCGCCGCCTGCACGACGAGCTCGAACGCGGCGTGGCCTGCCTGCCGGTGCTGATGGGCGGTGCCCGGTACGAGTGGGGCAGCAAGAGCCTGCCGCTCGTCGCGCGGCTGCACAACACGACCTACAGCATGCACCTCGGCCCGGACACGGCCACGCAGGACTTCACGCCGCTCTTCTCGATCGCGCAGCAGGCGTTGATGCAGGGCGCGCAGAAACAGCAGCCCGCAACGCCAGCGCCGATCGCCAAGGAGCCCGCCAGCGCCCCGCCCCCGACGGCTGTAGCGCCCGAACCGGCGCCGCAGCCACTGCCACGCCTGCGTGACTGCCAGTTCGGCGCCTACCTCAGCTACGCAAGCGCCGACGACGCCGCCTGGTTCGGTTGGGTGATGAGCTTCGGCAAAGAGCTGGAGGCTGCCCTCGCGGCACGCCTGCGCGGCACGCCCCTGCCCGCCTTCCTGCTCGACAGCAGCTCAGGCCCGGTGGCCGGCCCGGTCGCCGAAGAGCTGCGCCTACGCATGGAGTCGTCGTTCGCGCTGATCCTGTTCGTGCATGACAACTACCTCGAGAGCGAGTGGTGCGCGCACGAGCTCGAGATGTTCAAGGCGGTGTTCGGCGAAGCCGGCATGCGTGAGCGGCTGTACATCGTCGCGATGTCGCAGCCGGCGGCCCTGCGCCTGACGGCCAGCGCTGCCTGGGCACGCTTGATGCCCAAGGAGCAGCACGCCTGGGCGCCGTTCTACGAGGATGACGACCCGAGCCGCCCGATCGCGATCTACGCTGACAGCCAGAATCGCAGGGTCGTCAGCGCGGAGTTCTGGGACAGGCTGCTGCACATCCGCGAGGATCTGGCGAGGAAGATGCGGGCGGAGCTGGTGGCGCCGGCGCCCGAGGTGCGGCTGTGGGTCGAGATTGACCAGGCCGATCTCCCGCGGTGGGAGCCGCTGGTACAAGGCCTGCAGCAGGCCTGGGCAGAGGTCTTGCAGGCCGAGTTCCCACGGGACGAACCGGCGCCCGTGCTGCAGGTTGAACGCGCGCAGGGCGGCCCGATTGCCGATGCGGACGCGGTGCTATTCGCCTGGGAAGCGATGACGAGGACAAACCTGACTCAGCAGATCCAGGACATCAAACGGCGCCTGACCGGCTCCGAGCCGCCCCCCCTTGCCATCGCCCGCCTCGTTCCACCGAATCGGCACCTCGCTGACCTGCAGGAGCCGCCCTGGCCCTTGATCCATTTCGATACCGACACGCCCGAGCGGTTCGGTGTGCTCGAAGAGGACCGGCCAAAGCTCGCGATGTTCCTGCGCGAGATCCTGCAGCGCCGTCGCCGTCTTCAGACGTGACTCAGTCGCCCCACTTCCCGACGTACTTCTTGTAGCTCTCCAGCCAGCCGTTGGACCCGAAGCCACCCTCGCTCTGATGGGTGATGGCAATCGGCCAGGTGGCCAGGCGCAGGCCGGCGGCGCGGGCGCTGCGGCAGAAGTCCATGTCGTAGAAATGGAAGTCGAAGCGTTCGTCGAAGCCGATCTGCTTCTCACGCAGCGTGTCTCGCCTGGCGATCAGCAGCACGCCGTCCAGCAGCTCGCATTCCGCCGGCACCGGGCCGAAGGCCGAGATGGTGCCGAAGGGTGACGGCCCGTGCGAGACGATGCCACTGAGATTGGCGCGGTCGTCCCATTCGAACTTCGTCGTCGGGAAGGCCCAGGAGGGCTGCATGGGCGCGCGGCGCTTGTTGCCAGCCACGCCGATGACGTCGAAGGCATGCACAGCCGCGATGGCGTGCTCGAAGAAGAAGTAGTCGTCCAGCCAGACGTCGTCGTGGATGAAGGCGAGCACCGGTGCGCAGTCGGCGGCAGCGATGCGCTCGTTGTAGAGCGCCGGCAGGCCGCGCTTGTTCTCGAAGTAGACGCGCGGCAGCAGCCGGTTCTCGTGGGCCATGCGGCGCAGCGACAGGCCCAGGGCGGACTTGTTCCAGAACTCCGCTTCGGTGGCGCGCGTGGCGCAGACGAGGTCGATCACGGCGGTTTACCGGAGGTAGAGGGCCAGCGTGTCGCAGGGCGTGCTGCGCACGGGCGGGCACGGCGCGGTGCGGCGCGGGTTGTTGAGGGCGTAGGCCAGCTCGCGCGGGTGGTGCCACTCGTCGTAGAAGCGGCGCGAGGCGCTGGCCTGCTCGGCCAGGCGTTCAGGCGTCAGGCCGGCCAGCACGCGGATGAAGTCGTCCGGCGTTTCCCACCACAGTGCGTCTTCGTAGATCAGGTCGCGCGTGGAGTGCAGCTTGGCCAGGCTGCTCTGCTGGATCAGCACCGGCAGGCCGGCGCCCTGGGTCTCGACCAGGCCCTTGGCGCCCTGCACCGGGAAGGAGGAGATGCACAGGTCGATGCGGCTGTCGCGCAGCCAGGTCCACAGGCTGGGCACCGGCGTCTGGTGGCGAAAGCGCGCCGCATCCACACCTGCCGCGGTGAGGCGTTCGCGGAAGGCGTCCAGCGCCTCCTTGGGCAGCGTGCCCAGGTGCAGGTGATCGCCCCCCACCTCGGCCAGGCGGCGCAGGATGACGTCGAAATAGCCGTAGCGGCCTGGCGCCAGGAACTTGTTGACCGAGCCGTGGGCGCAGGTCAGCAACTGGCCGTCGGCCATGAAGGCATGGCCTTCGCGCACGCCCTGGTCCGGCGACACCAGCGGCCAGTAGGCCTGCCGGTGCACGCCCAGGTGGTGCCGGCACTGGTGGTGGGACAGGTTGGTGCAGTCCACGTGCAGCGCATGCGGCAGGAACACGCCCAGGGCCATGTCGTGGTCGGCATGGTGGAAGTACGCCGTCTCGCGTGCCACGCCGGGCTGGGCCGCGCCGACCGCCGCCACGTCGTAGTGGTGGCTGAACAGCGTCAGCAGCCCGGGCTTGAGCGCGGCCAGCTGCATCTGCAACCAGCGCAGCTTGTCGGGCAGCGACAGCGCAGGCGCCGCCAGCACCTGCACCGGGCGGTCCATGTCACGGTTGAAACGGTCCAGCGGCAACGTGCGGTCGTGCAGGTTGGTGACGATGACGACGTGCGTCAGGTCCGGCCGGGCGCGGATCACGTCCTTGAGCGCCAGCGTGTGGCCGCCCTGGCTGTCGTACACCTCGGTGACGATGTGCACGGCCAGGTGCTCGTTGTAGGCGGTGGGCGTTACAAGGCCGAGCTGCTGGGCCGACATGGCACCGGCCGCCTGGCAGAGGCGGTCCATCTCGGCCGAGCCGAAGACGACGCCGCGCGCGCGTGGGTCGTTCACCATCGCGATGACGAGGTTGGTGATCTCGAGCAGCATGGCCGGCCATTCACCGGCCGCTTGATGGCCTTCGAGGCGCCGCACCAGGTCCAGGAAATTGGGCTGGGTCATGAAAGGCGGGCCGGTGGCCCAGGGTTGGCCGGCCTTTCAGCCGGCATTGCGGCCTCCTCGCCGGACGCCGATGCCACAGTCTAGAGGCGAGGCCGCGCCCTTCGGTGGCGAGATATGGCCGCAGTTCTGCGCGTACATTGGCGTTCAGGCCCGCCCGGTTCCGGGTAGCCTTCCAACGCCTGGACATGCGCCCCGGCCTTTGCCACAGCCCTGATGAACGACATGGACGATCTGGACGACAAGCTGCGCCTCACCTTTGCCGACGCCCTGGGCCTGAGCCCGGACCAGGTGGTCGACTCACTCGCCTACGCCGACTCTCCCGCCTGGGACTCCGTGGCCCACATGTCCCTCGTCGCGGCCATCGAGGAGGCCTTCGACATCATGATCGACGCCGAGGACGTGATCGACCTGAGCAGCTTCGCCAAGGCCAAGCAGATCGTCCGCAAATACCTCTGACACTGGCCAGGCCATGGCGACTCTTCAGCCGCTCTGGGCGGCACAGCCCCAGCTCAGCGAGTCGCTGGCCCTGATCGACGAACAGGGCCAAGCCCTGAGCCGCGGCGAGCTCGACGCCCTCGTGGACGCCAGCGCCGAACGCCTGCGGGCCAGCGGTGAGCGGCAACTGGGTTTCCTGTTCTTCCGCAACCGGCTGGACGACCTGGTGCAGCACCTCGCCTGCCTGCGCAGCGGCCATGTGGCGCTGCTGTTGCCGGCCGAGATGCCCGCCACGGCGGCGCAGGCGCTGGTCGACCTCTACGCCCCGAGCTGGCTGCACGGCGCGCCGGCCGAGGTCAGGCTCGCCGAGGGCAGGCCCGCCACGCCGCTGCACCCCGACCTGGGCCTGCTGCTGAGCACCTCGGGGTCCACCGGCAGCCCCAAGCTGGTTCGCCTGGCGCGCACCGCGCTGCAGGCCAACGCGGCGTCCATCGCGGCCTATCTGCAGATCGCGCCATCCGACCGCGCGCTGACGACGCTGCCGCCGTCCTATTCCTACGGGCTGTCGGTGCTGCACAGCCATCTGCTGGCGGGCGCGTGCATTGCGCTCTCCGACGCGAGCGTGCTCAGCCCCGAATTCCTGCCACGCCTGCGCGAGCTGGGCGTCACCAGCATCGCCGGCGTGCCGTCGAGCTGGCAGATGCTGCTGCGCTCCGGCTTCGAGAAAGCTGAGCTGCCCACGCTGCGCACCATCACGCAGGCCGGCGGCCGGCTGGACGAGCCTTTCGTGCGGCGCCTGCAAGGCTGGGCAGAAGGCAGGAACGGCCGCTTCTTCGTCATGTACGGCCAGACGGAGGCCACCGCCCGCATCAGCTATGTGCCGCCCGAGCGGCTGGCGCACAAGGTCGGCGCCATCGGCATCGCCATTCCCGGCGGCGAGCTGAGCGTGGACGACGCCTGCGGCGAGCTGGTCTACCGCGGCGCCAACGTGATGATGGGCTACGCCACCGCTGCCGAAGACCTGGCCCGAGGCGACGAGCTGGGCGGCGTGTTGCGCACCGGCGACCTGGGCCGCGTGGACGAAGACAGCTTCTTCTACGTGACCGGCCGGCTCAAGCGCTTCGTCAAACTCAGCGGCAGCCGCATCGGGCTGGACGAGGTCGAGTCCCTGCTCACCACCGAACTCAAGCTGCCCGTCGCCGCCGGTGGGCGTGACGAGCGGCTCATCGTCGCCATCGAGAGCGCCGACGAGACCCTTGTCACGCAAGCCCGCGAGCTGCTCGTGCAGCAGCTCAAGCTGCCCTTGAGCCTGATCCGCATCCGGCTATTGCCCGCCCTGCCGCTGCTGCCCACCGGCAAGCGCGACTATGCGGCCTTGAACGAACTGGCTTGATGAACGCGCCCGACCTCCCCTTTGACCTCGCCCAGCCCTACGGCCTGGCGGTGCACGACAAGCGCCCGCAGCTGCTGGCCACGCTCAACGCGCTGAGCGACTGGCATGCCCAGGGCTGCACGCCCTATGCCGGCATGCGCGAGCGGTTGTTCAGTACCGCGCCGGCCGAGTCGCTCGAAGCCCTGCCCTATCTGCCCGTGCGCCTGTTCAAGACGCTGGACCTTGCCAGCGTGCCGCCCGAGCAGATCATCAAGACGCTGACCTCCAGCGGCACCAGCGGCCAGGCCGTGTCGCGCATTCGGCTGGACCGCGAAACCTCGGTACGCCAGACCCGCGTGCTGGCGGCCATCATGGCGGCCTTCCTGGGCAAGCAGCGCCTGCCCATGGTGGTGGTGGACAGCGCCGACCTGCTCAAGGACCGCACCCAGTTCAACGCCCGCGCCGCCGGCATCCTCGGCTTCTCGGTCTTCGGCCGCGACCACCACTACGCGCTGGACGCCGACCTCAAGCTCAAGGTGGAGGAGCTGCAGGCCTGGCTGGAAGCCCACCGCGGCCAGCCGGTGCTGTTGTTCGGTTTCACCTACGTGGTTTGGCTGGGGCTGTGCCAGGAGGCCGAGCGCCTGGGCGTGAAACTGGACTTCGGCCCCGAGAGCACGCTGATCCACGGCGGCGGCTGGAAGCGGCTGCAGGACCAGCAGATCAGCAACGACGACTTCAAGGCCCGGCTGCGCGAGCAACTCGGCATCCGCCGCGTCTTCAACTACTACGGCATGGTGGAACAGGTGGGCTCCATCTTCATGGAGTGCGAGCACGGCCACCTGCACGCGCCGGTGTTCGCCGACGTCGTCATCCGCCACCCGCAGACGCTGGAACCGCAGCCGGTGGGCGAGCCCGGCGTCGTCCAGGTGCTGAGCGCCCTGCCCCTGAGCTACCCCGGCCATTCGCTGCTGACCGAGGACGTCGGCACGCTGCACGGCGAAGACGACTGCCCCTGCGGCCGCCCGGGGCGGCACTTCACCGTCAGCGGCCGGCTGCCGCAGGTGGAAATGCGCGGCTGCAGCGACACGCGGGCGGTGCCGGCATGAGCGTGCGTTACCTGCTCGGTGCCGCTGACGGCACGCCTTTTGAAGACCTGCTCGACCGCTGCGCCACCGCGCCGGCCTGGGCGCCTTTCGACGCCCGCGCCACCGCCTTCGTGGCCCGCTTCTCGCAGCGCCTGCTGACCCACCCGCAGGCCCGCCAGTTCCCCGAGATGGCCGCGCTGGGCCACTGGTTCCGCGGTGCCTCGCTGCGCGACCTGGCCGCCCAGTACCCGGCCCGCCCGGGCCTGCTGCGCCTGGGCCGCGGCCTGGCCTTCCACATCGCACCGGCCAATGTGGACTCGGTGTTCATGTACTCCTGGCTGCTGTCGCTGCTGGCCGGCAACGCCAACCTCGTGCGCGTCTCGCAAAAAGGCAGCCCGCAGCAGGACTTCGTCATCGATGCGCTGCGCGCCACGCTGGCCGAGCCCGTCGGCGAGGCAGTGGCCGGCCGCTTCGTGCTGCTGACCTACCCGCACGACGACGCGATCACGCGCGCCATCTCGGCCCGCTGCCAGCTGCGCGTCGTCTGGGGCGGCGACGCCACCGTGGCCACGCTGCGCGCCATCCCGCTGCGGCCGACGGCGACCGAGCTGTGCTTCCCCGACCGCTTCTCCGCCGCGGCCATGTCTGCTGCCGCGGTGGTGGCGCTGGACGACGCCGGCCTCGCCAAGCTGGCCCAAGGCTTCTACAACGACGCCTTCTGGTTCGCCCAGCAAGCCTGCTCCAGCCCGCGCCTGCTGGCCTGGGTGGGCGACGACGCCCAGGTCGATGCCGCAGCCCCGCGCTTCTGGGCCGCACTGGCCGCCGAGCTGAAGCGCCGCGACGCCGCCGCCGAGAACAGCGGCGCGATGACGATGGCCCGCCTGGCCGCGAGCTTCGAATACGCCGCCGCGGGCCTCGCCCACCTCGGCTCCAACACCCTGGGCAGCTACCCCCTGCGCCTGGTGCTGGACCAAGGTCTAAACGCCACGGTCAAGGAAATCCACTGCGGCAACGGCCTCTTCCTGGAGCAGTGCGCCGCCAGCCTCGCCGCGCTCGCGCCGCAGTTCAGCGACCGCGAGCAGACGCTGTCGGTCTTCGGCTTCGGCACCGAGGAACTGACGGCGCTGATGCAGGCCGTGCCGCCTCGCGCCATCGACCGCCTGGTGCCCATCGGCCAGGCGCTGGACTTCTCACCGGTCTGGGATGGGCAAGATCTCATCCTGTCCTTCAGCCGTCTGATTGCCTTGCCCTCAACATGAGCATCAACCTCTCCTTGCAGGACAAGGTGGCCGTCGTCACCGGCGCATCGCGTGGCATCGGCCTGGCCTGCGTGCACAAGCTCGCCGCAGCCGGCGCCACCGTCGTCATGCTCGGGCGCGACGAGGCCAGCCTGCAGGCGGCGGCGGACGAGGTTCGCACCGCCATGCCCGAGGCCCAGCTGCAACCGCTCGCGTGCGACGTGGCGGACCCGGCCAGCGTGCGCGACGCCTTCCAGGCCGTGTTCAAGGCGCACAAGAAGCTGCACGTGCTGGTGGCCAACGCCGGCGTGCTGGACGACGCGCTGATCGGCATGGTGACGCCCGCCCAGATCGACCACACCTTCGGCGTCAACACCTCCGGCGTGCTGTTCTGCGCCCAGTACGCCAGCCGGCTGATGGCTCGCTCGGGCGGCGGCAGCATCATCAACATGACGTCCATCATGGGCCTGCGCGGCAACGTCGGCCAGGCGGTCTACGCGGGCAGCAAGGCGGCCGTGGTGGGCATCACGCTGTCGCTGGCCAAGGAGCTGGCGCCGCAGAAGATCCGCGTCAACGCGGTGGCGCCAGGCTTCATCGACACGGACATGGCCCGCTCCATCAGCGACGAGAAACGTGCCGAGCGCATCGGCGCCATTGCGATGGGCCGAGCCGGCGGCGCGGATGAGGTGGCCGACGTGGTGCTGTTCCTGGCCAGTGACATGGCCAGCTACGTGACCGGTCAGGTCGTTGGCGTGGACGGCGGCATGGCCATCTGAGTCCAAGCCTCGTCGCCAGACTCGACGAGGAAGCGCCGATAGCGCTTGCGCCCCGCCAGGTAGTCCGCCAGCGTCAGCTCGAACTGCTGCTGCTCGTCGTCCCGGGTCGTCTTCTTCGCGCCGAAGAAGAGGTGGAAGTCGATGACCCGCTGGTTGCCGTGCATCACCTCGAAGTGCGAGCGCTTGAAGCCCAACACGCCAAAGCCCAGCTCGTAGATGCTGACCGCCGTCTCGATGGCCGCGTAGTTGGGCGCATCCGCCTTCACCACCCAGCTGCCCCAGCTGAAGGAGTCACCGCGGTAGTCGTACAGGCGCACCATGCCGATGTCCTGGTCGTCCTTGTCGAGGATGACGTAGTAACGCTCCGTGCCGGCCTGCTCGCGCTCGACGTATTTCTCCAGCCAGCGCTTCTGCGCCTCCACGTCATCGGAGACCGGCGACAGGTAGCGGTTGCGCGATTCGTCCAGGCGCAGGCTGAGGATGAAGGCGGCATCCGCCGGCCGGGCCAGCCGCAGGCCGATGTGCTTGCACAGGCGCAGGATGTCCATCAAGCAACGGCGCGCACGGCGGTGATCAGCTCGTCCACTTGCAAATCGCTCATGCCCGGCCACAGCGGCAGGCTCAGCACCTCGCGGTGGATGGCCTCGGCGATGGGGAAGTCGCCCGGCCCATAACCCAGCTCGGCATAGGCCGGCTGCAGATGCGGCGCCACCGGGTAATGGATCAGCGTGCCGATGCCGCGCTCGGCCAGCGCGGCCTGCAGGCGGTCGCGGGCCTCGTGGCGGATGACGAAGCAGTGCCAGGCCGGCTCGGCACCGTCGGCCACCGCGGGCAGCACGAGCGGCGCACCGGCCAGGCCGTCGAGCAACCGGGCCGCGATGCGGCGGCGCTCGTCGGTGAGTGGGTCCAGCTCGGGCAGCTTGGCGGACAGCACGGCGGCCTGCATCTCGTCCAGGCGCGAGTTCAGGCCCTTGACCTCATTGTGGTACTTGACCCGCGAGCCGTAGTTGCGCAGCACGCGCACCGCGTCGGCCACCGCGGCGTCGCTGGTCGTCAGGCCGCCGCCATCGCCCATCGCGCCGAGGTTCTTGCCCGGGTAGAAGCTCCAGGCCGACGCATCCGCCAGGCCGCCAACGCGGCTGCCGCGCCAGCGCGCGGCATGCGCCTGGGCACAGTCGTCCAGCACGCGCAGGCCATGCTTCCTGGCTACGGCGTTGATCGCGTCCATGTCCGCCGGCTGCCCGTACAGATGGACCGGCAGGAGGGCCTTGGTGCGCGGCGTGATGGCCGCTTCGATGCGGGCGGGGTCGAGGTTGTAGGTGGCGGCCACGGGCTCCACCGGCACGGGCGTCGCGCCGCACTGACTGACGGCCAACCAGGTCGCGATGTAGGTGTTGCTGGGCACGATGACCTCGTCGCCCTCGCCCACGCCCAGCGCGCGCAGGCCCAGGTGCAGCGCGTCGAGGCCGTTGCCCAGGCCCACGGCATGGCCCGTGCCGCAGTAGCCGGCCCACTGGCGCTCGAAAGCCTCCAGCTCCTTGCCGAGGATGAACCAGCCGCTGGCGGCCACGCGGGCCAGGGCCGCGTCGATGGCGCCGCGCGAGGCGGCGTAGGTGGGCTGCAGGTCGAGGAACGGAAGCTTCATGCGGGCCGTCAAACAGGTGTCTTGCCGACTGCGGCAAGGAAGTCGTCGTAGTTGCGGATGTAGTCGTCCGCGTCGTAGGTGTCCGAGGCCAGCACCAGCAGCACGGCGTCGGCCGAGAAACGGTACTGGATGCCCCAGACCATGGGCGGGATGTGCAGGCCGACCTTGGCGCTGTCCAGCCGCAGCTCGTCGCGGTTCTCGCCGTCGTCCAGCACGATGGTGCAACTGCCCTTCACGCAGACGAGGAACTGGTGGCAGGCCTTGTGGGCGTGCTCGCCGCGCACTTCCTCGCTGGGGGCGTCGTAGACGAGGAAGAAGCGCTCGGGTGTGAACGGCAGGTGCGTGCCGATCTCGCCGAAGCTCAGCGCCCCGCGCAGGTCGACGATCTTGGGCAGGGCATGCAGCTTGGCGCCCCGCGCCTTCAGCGCCGGCAGGTTCGACCCCAGCCGCTGGGCGGAGATGGCGGGGCCGTCGACCTTGACTTCGGGCGTGTCCACATAGCCCGTGATGCGGGCCGGGTTGCCGGCGACGATGGCGCGCGGCGGCACGTCGCGCGTGACGACGGCGCCGTCAGTCACCAGCGCACCCGGGCCGATGGTCAGGCCGGGCTGGATAGTGGCGTTGGCGCCGATGCTGGCGCCGGCGCGCACGCGGGTCTTCAGGAATTCGGCGGGCTTCTGGCGGCTGCGCGGAGCGGGGTCGTTGCTGAAGGCGGCGTTGGCGCCGACGAAGACGTCGTCCTCCAGCGTGATGCCGTCCCAGACGTAGACGCCGCACTTGACGGTGACCCGGTCCCCAACGACGACGTCGTTCTCGATGAAGACGTGGTCGCAGACGTTGCAGTCGGCCCCGATGCGGGCGCCGGGCAGAACGTGGGCGAAGGCCCAGATGCGCGTGCGCGGCCCAATCTGCGTGGATTCGACCAGGGCGTGCGAATGCACGAAAGCGCCGCTGCCATCCGTCATCGATTCATCTCCCAAGCTTGGACGTTTCAGTATCTCTCGGCCATCGCGGGCCGAGCGCCGGGCCGCTCCCAAGCCGGCCCGCCCTGGCGATGTGCTTGCCGGTCAATCCGGCAAGCATCGCCGTCCCCTCGGGGGACCGGCCAAGGCACGCCTTGGACGAGGGGCTTCATCTCAGCGGGGTGGCGACGCCGCGGCCCATGCTCCAGATCAGCGCGACGACCTGCTGCGCATCGAACATCGCGTTCACATGAGCCACGCGCATGGAGTAGTAGTCGCCCTCGGCGGCCATCACGTCGAACAGCGAGCGGCGGCCGAGCTGCTGCCACTGCTGCAGCGTGGATGCGCGCACGCGGTCGCTGTTGCGCAGGATCTCGACGATGCGCCGGGCGCGGTCCAGTGTCGATGTGCCCACCTCATGCATTTCCAGCAGCCGGTAGCGCTTGGCCTCGATGGCCTCGTCGCGCTGCAGCACGGTGGCGCGGTAGCGCTGCACGGCAGCACTCGCCTGAGCATGGGCGCCGGGCTGCAGGATGGGGATGGTGACGGACACGCCGGCACCGATGTCGGTCGAACGGTCGCTCGGGCCGCCGCCGGAGCGCAGCATGGCGCTGGCGCTGCCGGTGAGGTTGACGCTGGGCTTCTGGCCGGCGATGACCGACTCGGCAAAGCTGCGCTGCGAGCGTGCCTGGGCCTCGGCCTGCGCAACGTCAGCGCCGAGCAGGATGTCGCTCTGCATCTGATCCAGGTCGGGCATCAGCGAGAGCGCTGCCGTCATGCCGATGCTGGCCGGCAGAGGCTCGCCCACCATGCGCTTCATGCGCACTTCGGTCTGGCGCAGGGCAGACATCGTCTGCTCCAGCGACAGGTCGGCCTGCTGCAAACTCTTCTGCGCCTGCACCAGCTCGCTGGCGCGGCCGCGGTCGGCCTTGGTGATGATCTCCAGCGCGTCGACCAGGCAGGCCATCTTGCGCACGTACTGCGTGTAGACCTGGCCCTGCAGCACGTAGCGGCTGCGGTCCAGCGCCAGCGAGACGACGCTCAGCGACAACTGCTCCTCGGCGCTGCGCTGGCCCTGGGCGGCCACTTCGGCCAGCTCCTTGCGCCAGTCGGTCAGCTTGGCGATGCGGCCGGAATCCCACAGCGGCATGCCGGCGGAAAGCGTGGCGCCGAGCTGGCCGCCGTTGCCCACGGTGACACCGCCGACGTTCTGGCGCACGCCGTTGGCGGCAATGCTCAGCGTCGCGGTCGGCAGGGCCAGGGCCTTGGTTTCGTCGAGGTCGAAGCGAGCTGCCTCGGTCATCAGGCGCACGGCACCCAGGGCCTTGCTGCGCGAGAGCGTCTTGTCGATCAGGATCTGCAGCGCGGCGCGCGGATCGCCGTTGTTGGTTTCCAGCGCCGACATGTCTCGGCCCAGGCGCGACAGGCCGGCGTCGTCCTCGTTGCAGCGCCCCTGCGATGCGGGCGCCTCTGCCGCGGGTGCAGGCGGTGGCGCAGCGGTCTTGGGCGGGCGCGCCTGCGCAAGCGCGAGCGGGCCGAAGGCGGCGAGGCCGAGGACGAGGAGATGGCGGAGCGGGTACAGCATGGCCCCGTCACTAGACCATCCAGCCCCCTACCCCAAAGCCCGGAAAAGCGGGCTGCGGCAGGCGCAGTTACCTCTCGCGCAGGGCTTCCTGTGACTTCATCATCGGCCGCAGCAGATAGCTCAGCACGGAGCGTTCGCCCGTCTTGATTTCGACGACCGAGGTCATGCCGGGGATGACGGGCAGCTTCTCGCCCTTGTACTTGAGGTTGTTGCGCTCGGCGGTGATGATGACGCGGTAGTGGCCCTCACCGCTCTTGTCGCCCTCGGTGACGGCATCCGGCCCCATGTAGGTGACCTTGCCCTCCAGGCCGCCGTAGGTGTTGAAGTCATAGCCAGCCAGCTTGACCTCGGCCGTCTGGCCCAGGCGCACGAAGCCGATGTCCTTGGGCTTGATCTTGGCCTCCACCAGCACCTTGGGGCCGATGGGTGCGATCTCCAGGATGGGCGCGCCGCTGCCGATGACACCACCGATGGTGCCGGCCTTGATGCTCTTGACGACGCCATGCACGGGCGACTTGAGCACCGTGCGGCTCAGCGCGTCCTGGCGCACCACCATCTGCTCGTCGAGCTGGGACATCTCGCTCTGCACGCGCACCAGCTCCTGGCTGGCTTCCTGGCGGTAGCGCGACAGCCGCTCGGCCCGCTGCTGCTGAATCTCATTGACCTGGCGGTTCAACCGCATCACTTCCACATCGCTCATCAGCCCGCTCTTGGACATGTCCTGCGCGAGCTTGAGCTCCTTGGAGATCATGCCGAGGCTGCGGTTGATGGCGCCCACCGCTTCGTCCAGCAGGCGCTTGCGGGCCTCGAAGGATTCGGCCTCGCCCTGCACGTAGCGGGCCTTGGGATCGACGTCGGCCGGCCACTGCACGCTGGCGCGGCCGTTGGCTTCAGCCGTCAGCCGCGCGGCCGCAGCTTTGAGCGACAGCAGCTTGGCCTGGCCTTCGTTCTGCTGGGCCTCCACACGGGTCGGGTCCAGCGAAGCCAGCTCCTCGCCGATCTGCACTTCCTGGCCCTCGCGCACCTTCAGCTCGCGCAGGATGCCGGCGTCGAGACTGGCGATGACCTGCTCGCGCCCGTCGGGCACGATGCGGCCGTCGCTGCGGGTGATCTCGTCCACCTTGGCCAGGGCTGACCAGGTGATGGCCACGGCGACGACGGCGCACAGCAGATACAGCGCCCAGGTGGCGCGCGGCAGCGGCTCGTCGATGTGCGCGGCGTGGATGGCGCTGACGAAGACGCCTTCCTCCTTGGTCAGGCTGCTCATACCGAGGCGGAACGCTGAACAGGCTGCGCGGAGGGATGCATGTGCACGCCTTCGGCGCTCGCGGCACCCGCCGAGGCCGGGCGCACGCCGGACAGCGCCGCCAGCACCTGGTCACGCGGGCCGTCCATGACGACGCGGCCGCCGTCGACGACGGCGATGCGCTGCACCAGTTCCAGCACGGCCGGGCGGTGGGTCACGACGACGAGGGTGGCCGTGCCGGCTGCATCACGCAGCTGGCGCAGGAAGGCCATTTCGCTCTGCGCATCCATGGAGCTGGTGGGCTCATCCATCAACAGGATCTGCGGCTTGGTGACGAGGGCACGCGCCAGGGCCACGAGCTGGCGCTGGCCGCCGGACAGCAGCTGCCCCATCTCGCCCACCGGCAGATCCCAGCCCATCGGGTGGCCGGCAACCACGCGGTCCAGGCCCGTGAGCTTGGCGACCTCGACGAGGCGGCTGGCGTCCAGATGGGACCGGCCCATCAGCACGTTGTCGCGCAGCGTGCCGAGGAAGAGGCGCGGCTCCTGGCTGACGAAGCCGACGCGGGCGCGGTACTCGGCCGGGTCGATCTGGCGCAGGTCGATACCGTCGACCTCGACCATGCCCTCGGTCGGCAGGTACAGGCCGCCGAGCATGCGCAGGATGGTGGACTTGCCACTGCCGATGCGACCCAGGATGGCGACGCGCTCGCCGGCCTCCATACGCATGGTGACGTTGCGCAGCACCTTGGGCGCGGCGGCTTCGGCCGAGGTCTGCGCGTGGGAGGTGGCTGCGGCCGGGTAGGAGAAACCGATGTCGTGCAGGCCGACCTTGCCGCTCACGTTGGCCAGCGGAACGTAGTTGCGCGTGCTGTCGCGCTCGACCGGCGCACTCATCATCTGGTTGAGCGCCATCATGGCTGCGCGCGCGCCCTGGTAGCGGGTTGCCAGGCTCACGAGGCTGCCCAGCGGCGCAATGGCACGGCTGGCGAACATGACCGAACCGATCAGCGCGCCGGCGGTGATGACGCCGTCATGGATCAGGTAGACGCCCCAGACCAGCAGGATCAGGTTGACCGCCTGTTGCAGCGTGCTGGACAGGTTCATGCTCCAGCTCGACAGCGCGCGCGAGGTCAGCGCGGTTTCGGCAACGATGGCGGTCGTGCGCTCGTAGCGGCGCAGGAAGCGGCCCTCGGCGCCCGAGGTCTTCAGGTCTTCCAGGCCTTCGAGGGACTCGACCAGCGTGCCGTGCAGGTCGGCGGTTTCCTGCATGTTGGTGCGCATCGCTCGGCGCAGCGCGCCCTGGATGGCCCAAGACAAGCCCATGATGACCGGCACGGCCAGCACCAGTACCCAGCCCAGCGGCCCGCCGATGACGAAGGTCATGCCGATGAAGATGACCAGGAAGGGCAGGTCCGACAGCGCCGACAGCGTGGCACCGGTGAAGAACTCGCGCACCATTTCCACCTGGCCCAGGTAGGCGGCGTAGGCGCCGGCCGAGGCGGGTTTGTGCTCCATGCGCACGCCCAGCGTCTGGCGGTAGAGCTTGGCGCCGATGACGAGGTCGGCCTTGCGGCCGGCGAGGTCGATGAGGTGGGAGCGCAGCTGGCGCGCGAACAGGTCGAACAGCAGCGCCACGCCGGCGCCGACGGCCAGCGTCCACAGCGTGACCATGGCTTGGTGCGGGATGACCTTGTCGTAGATGACCGACGTGACCAAGCCCGACACCAGCATCAGCACGTTGGACAGCAGGGCCGCCAGCATGGAGGCACGGTAGTAGGGCGTGAAGCGCTTGAGCGTGCCCCACAGCCAGTGCGAGGACAGGCCCTGGTCGCCGAACTTGAGCAAGGAGGATTCCGGGCTCTTGCCCGGGGCCGATTCGATCGGCGACACGGCCAGCATGAAGCCGCTGTACTCGGGCTCCAGCTCGGCCGTCGTGGCCGGCACGGCCGCCGCCTCGGGGCCGGGGAAGACGACCTCGTAGCGGCAGGCGCCGGGGGCCGCAGCAGCGGGATCCTCCAGGCGGCGCACCAGCACGCAGGCATCGCCGCCATTGAGCAGCAGCACGGCCGGCAGCAGCAGGCCGTTGATGTCGTCGATGGTCTTGCGCAGCAGGCCGGCGTTGTAGCCCGCCTCGCGCATGACGCGGATGGCGGAGTCCGGTGTCAGCAGCCCCTCCACCGGCGCACCGGCGCGCAGCGAATCGGGCGAGCGGGGCTTGCCGTGGTGGCCAGTCAGCCAGGACAGCGCCTGCAGCAGCGGGTCACCGGCGGGCTGGTTGCTCAGGCTCTCCAGCGGGTCGGCCGGCGGCGCCGGCTCGCCGTTGGCGGCCAGGCGCAGGCCCGGCGCCTGCGGCTGCCCGTCGAAGAAGGGATCGTGCTGACGTGACATTTAGGTTTTGGCGCGGGCCTCGAGGGCCAGCCGCTCGAACTCACGCTCTATATCGCGCACGATGGCCGGAATGTCAAACAACGGCGAGCTGTGGCCATGCTCGGCAAGGTAACGCTTGTAGGACGCCGCACGGGCCGGCTGGTTGCCGATCTGCACGGCGCGCTGCTCGTATTCCTCGATCGTCGTCGTGATGAGGTCGGGCAGGCCCACGGCCGTCAGCAAGCTGCCGGCCATGCGGGAGATGTAGGTCTTGCCGGAGCGCGTCAGGATGGGGGTGCCCATCCACAGGCAGTCGCTGGCCGTGGTGCCGGCGTTGTAGGGGAAGGTGTCCAGGAACAGGTCGGCGAGCTGGAAACGGGCCAGGTAGTCGGCCGGTTGGGCGCGCCCGGCGAAGACGAGGCGCTCGGGGGCGATGCCCTCCTCCACCGCCACGCGCAGCAGGTTGGCCTTGGCGAAGGGGTTGTCGGCCAGCAGCCACAGCACGCTCTTGGGCACCTGGCGCAGCACGCGCATCCAGCAGCGCCAGACCTGCTCGCTCATCTTGTGGTTGTTGTTGAAGGCGCAGAAGACGAAACCGTCCTCCGGCAGCCCGGCCTCGGTGCGCGTGGGCGGGGCGCTGGCCACGCGCTTGCGGTCGCTGACCTGGTAGCTGTGCGGCAGGTAGATCGGCTTCTCGGTGTGATACGGCAGCGCTTCAGGCGGCATCACGAAGCGATCGGCCAGGATCCAGTCCACGCCGGGAATGGCCGAGGTGGCTGGCAGGCCCAGGTAGCTCACCTGCACCGGCGCACCGCGGTAGGCCAGGATGCCGGCACGGGCGCCGCTGGTCAGGCCCTGCAGGTCGACGAGGACGTCGATGCCGGCCTCGGCAATCAGCTCGGCGGCGCGGCGGTCGGCCACGCCGTGCAGCGGGGTGTAGCTGTCCATCGCACCCTTGATACGGGCGCGCAGCGGCGTGCCGTCTTCACGGCTCCAGCTGAAGGCGTGGACTTCGAACTTGCTCTTGTCGTGCAGTTCGTAGAGCTCGGCCGTCAGCAGGCCGACGGCGTGCATGTGCAGGTCGCCCGACAAATAGCCGATCTTGATCTTGCCCTCGCGCTTGCGGCCCTTGTGCAGCGGTGGCTCGCTGACCTTGACGACCTTCTCCAGCACGAAGCGCTGGGCGGTCAGAAGTTGCAGGGCCGGGTCGTCGCTTTCGTCCAGCATGCCGAGCAGCGAGGTGCTCATCAGCAGATGGTTGTGCGTGACGTCGCCAAAGGTTTGGTAGACCGGCCAGGCGCATTGCTTCTGGCGGATGTGCACGTAGTGCTGGGCAACGTCGCTCTGGCGCGGGTCGATCTCCAGCGAGCGGCGCATCAGCGCCTCGGACTCGTCATAGCGCTTGAGCTGCTCCAGCAGCCGCGCGGCGTTGTTGAAGGCGTGCAAGCGCAGGCTCTGCGGCTCCGCACCCAGGCTTTCGGGGTTTTCGTTCTCGTAGACGGTGTGCCACTCGGCCAGCGCCTCTTCCTCGCGGCCCTGGTGTTCCAGCTGATGGCCGAGGTTCAGGCGTGCCTGGGCGAAGTTGGGAGCCAGGCCCAGGGCCAGGCGGTAGACCGTCTCGGCCTCGGTCGGGCGGCGCAGCTCGCCGAGGATGGCACCCCAGTTGAAGCAGGCCACATGACGCAGCGGCGAGGCCGTGGCGGCCACCCAGCTTTGATAGAGCAGCGCCGCGGCGTCCAGGGCGCCAGCAGCCTGCAGGCGCGAGGCGGCTTCCATGACCTGCGGCAGCGGCCACTGGCCGCTTCGGGCCAAGCTCAGCCATTGCTCGACGAGAGCAAGGCCTTGATTGCCTTCAGGCTGGGCGGCGGGGGGCGTCGACATGTCCATGCGGCAGGCGGCTTGAGCGGATGTTCTCCTGATTTTCAAGCCGCGCCGGGGGATCTGGGCGGGGGAATAGGCAGCGCTTTGCGCAGCATTTCCCGCCCGGGGCACCTCAAACTGGGGAATCAGCCGCCCAGATAGTCGTTCTTGCCCAGCGGCACGCCGGCATGGCGCAACAAGGCGTAAGTGGTTGTCGCGTGGAAATAGAAGTTCGGCAGCGCGAAATGGCGCAGATAGGTCGAGCCGTCGAACTTCAGCGGGTCGCCGGTGCGGCGCGGGATGGTGATCTCGCGGCCTTCACTGCCGTCGATGGCGTCGGCCGGCACGGACAGCACGTAGTCGCGCGTCTTCTTGATGCGTTCGATCAGGTCGTCCAGCGAGGCTTCGTTGTCCTCGAACTTGGGGGCGTCCTGGCCGGAAAGGCGAGCCACGCAGCCCTTGGATGCATCGCTGGCGATCTGGATCTGCTTGGTGAAGGGCAGCATGTCGGGCGACAGGCGCAGCGTCAGGTAGACGTCGGTCGAGAACTTCCTGGCCTCGGCGTGGGCCTTGGCGGCCTCTAGCCAGTTGAGCATGTTGCCCAGCATCTTGGCGAAGACGGGGGCGCTTGCGGCGTGCATGGAAAGAGTAGTCATCGGGTTGTCTCCATTGAGGGAAACCGATGGTAGCCAGCAGGGCGTGAGCCCGTGTCACCCCGGGGCACAATGCCCTAAAACCTGAAGCCTTCCCACGCTCGCGTTCGCTGCCTTTTTGCGGCGGCCTCGGTGCCCACCGGGAGCCCGAGCGGGCCTCGCACATGAACGTCATCATCCTCGACGACTATCAAGACGCCGTGCGCAAGCTGCGCTGCGCGGCCAAGCTGGAGCCGCTGAACGCCAAGGTGTTCACGAACACGGTCAAGGGCATCGGCCAGTTGTCCGTGCGACTGCGCGACGCCGAGGTGCTGGTGCTGGTGCGCGAGCGCACCGCCTTCCCGCGCCAGCTGCTGGAAAAGCTGCCCAAGCTCAAGCTCATCTCCCAGACTGGCCGCGTCGGCAGCCACATCGACGTGGAAGCCTGCACGCGGCTGGGCATCGCGGTGGCCGAGGGCGTGGGCAGCCCGGTGGCGCCGGCCGAGCTGACCTGGGCGCTGATCATGGCCTCCATGCGCCGGCTGCCGCAGTACATCGGCAACCTCAAGCACGGCGCCTGGCAGCAGGCCGGGCTGAAGGCGGCCTCCATGCCGGCCAATTTCGGCCTGGGGCTGGTGCTGCGCGGCAAGACGCTGGGCATCTGGGGCTACGGCAAGATCGGCCAACTCGTGGCCGGCTACGGCCGCGCCTTCGGCATGAAGGTCATGGTGTGGGGCAGCGAGGCCTCGCGCCTGAAGGCCGAGGCCGATGGCTACCAGGCCGCCCCCAGCCGCGAGGCTTTCTTCGGCGAGGCCGACGTGCTGTCGGTGCATCTGCGCCTGTGCGATGCCACGCGGGGCATCGTCACGCCCGAGGACCTCGCCAACATGAGGCCGACGGCGCTGTTTGTGAACACCTCGCGCGCCGAGCTCGTCACCGAAGGCGCCCTGGTGTCGGCGCTGAACCGCGGCCGCCCCGGCATGGCTGCCATCGACGTCTTCGAGACCGAGCCCATCCTGCAGGGCCACCCGCTGCTGCGGCTGGAGAACGCCGTTTGCACGCCGCACATCGGCTATGTCGAGCAGGACAGCTACGAGATCTACTTCGACGCTGCCTTCGACAACGTGCTGAACTTCATCAAGGCGCAGCCGACGAACATCGTCAACCCTGAAGCGCTCAAGGTGCATCGCTGAAGGCCCTGCGCTGAAGTTGCCGTGCTGAACCGTCCGGAGTCCCTCACTCACCTGTTCGTGGCGTTCACGCGGCTGGCGCTGCAGGGATTCGGCGGCGTGCTCGCCGTGGCCCAGCGCGAGCTGGTCGAGCGGCTGAACTGGATGACGAAGGAAGAGTTCGTCGAGACGCTGGCCATTGCCCAGGTGCTGCCCGGGCCCAACGTGGTCAACCTGTCGCTGATGGTGGGCGACCGATTCTTCGGCACCCGTGGCGCCATGGCGGCGCTGGCGGGCATGCTGTCGGTACCGGCAGTCATCGTGCTGGCCCTGGCCGCCGCCTATGGCCAGTTGTCCCAACACCCGATGGCCGTCAATGCGCTGCGCGGCATGGGCGCCGTGTCGGCCGGCCTCATCCTGGCCACCGGCATCAAGCTGCTGCCCGCGCTCAAGAAGAACCCCATGGGCCGCTCGACAGCCATGGGCCTCGCGCTGGCGGCCCTGCTCCTCATCGGCGTGCTGCGCTGGCCTCTTGTCGCTGTGTTGGCGCTGGTGGGCGGCGCGGGCATGGTCTTGGCCTGGCGCAAACTGAAATGAACGTGCCCGTCGACTTCGGCAGCCTGTTCCTGCACTTCCTCGTGCTGTCGCCGATGTCCATCGGCGGCGCGATCACGACGGTGCCCGAGATGCACCGCTTCCTCGTCGTCCAGACCGGATGGCTCAGCGAGACCGAGTTCACGACGTCCATCGCGCTGGCGCAGGCGGCGCCGGGGCCGAACATCCTGTTCGTCGCCGTGCTGGGCTGGAACGTGGCCGGGCTGGCGGGCGCGGCGGTGGCCATGGCGGGCATCATGTTGCCGTCGACGCTGCTGACGCTGAGCGCGACGCGCTGGGCCCGCGCCAACCGCGAGCACATCGCCGTGCGCGCGTTCTCGGCCGGCATGATGCCGCTGACGCTGGGACTGATCATCGCGACCGGCTGGCTGTTGGCACTGCCCTTCCTGCGCGCCGACGAGCACCGCTGGGGCACGCTGGCGCTGATCGCCGTCACCGTGCTGCTAACGCTGAAGACGAGGCTGGGCCTCGTCTGGATGGTGCTGGCAGGGGGTGTGCTCGGCGCGCTGGGCTTCGTGTGAAAGCTCAGACGCCGATGGCGGCCTGCACCGTCGCCGAACGCTTGCTGACAGGTGCCGTGCCCAGCGTCACCTGGGCGTAGACCTCGTCGGAACGCGGCATGAAGACGGGGGTGTTGATGTCGGCCATGCCAACCTTCTGCAGGCCGGCGTCCTCGTCCAGCCGGGAGGTCTCGATGGCGCGCTTCTCGGAAAAGTTGATGTTGCCCGCGGCCTGCACGGTGATCGTGCGATAAGCGCGCGGGATGCCGCCGCTGATCCACAGGAAGCTGCTGATCAGGTCGTCGGCACCGGTGTCGCCGGAAGGCAGGTTGTCGGCGGCGAGGTCTTCACCCATGAGCTGGATCTCCAGCCGGTAGGTGCGGCCGACGTCGCTGGCGTCGAAGGTCATCGTGCCAGCGACTGTCACGTCGCGCTTGTCGTTGCTGGTGGCGCCGAGGGTGACGGTGGGGGTGGAGAGCGTGGCCATGGTGGGCTCCTTGGGTCTGCGTGGATGGCAGCCAGGATTGGCTGCCTGCACGTACAGACGCAGGGGCGTGGCCTCAGGGATCACGGCCGAGGCCGTGAATCTTTACCCTTCCTTGGTCCCGAAGATCTTGTCGCCCGCATCACCCAGGCCCGGGATGATGTAGCCGACCTCGTTGAGGTGGCTGTCGATGGCGGCCGTCCAGCAGCGCACGTCGGGGTGGGCCGTGTTCAGCGCCTTCACGCCTTCCGGCGCGGCTACCAGCACCAGCGCGCGGATGTCCTTGCAGCCGCGTGCCTTCAGCAGGTCGACGGTGGCGATCATGCTGCCGGCCGTGGCCAGCATCGGGTCGATGATGAGTGCCGTGCGGGCTTCGAGGTCGCCGACGAACTTGTCGAAGTAGTTCACCGGCTTGAGCGTCTCGTGGTCACGCGCCAGGCCGACGACCGAGACCTTGGCGTTGGGCAGGATGTCCAGCACGCCGTCCAGCATGCCCAGGCCCGCACGCAGGATGGGCACGACCGTGACCTTGCGGCCGGCGATCTGGTCGACCTCGGCCTCGCCGCTCCAGCATTCGATGGTCACCTTCTCCAGCGGGAAGTCCTCGGTCGCCTCGTAGGTGAGCAGCCGCGCCACCTCACCGGTCAGCTCGCGGAACTTCTTCGTCGAGATGCCGGCCTCGCGCATCAGGCCGATCTTGTGTTTGACGAGAGGGTGCTTGACTTCGATGACGGCCATGGCGGGCTTCCTTTTTTTCTGAGTAGTCAGAATTATCGGCGCTGACGGAGCACCTCATACAGGCACACACCCGCGGCCACCGACACGTTCAGGCTCTCGACGGCGCCGGCCATCGGGATGTGCACGAGCTCGTCGCAAGTCTTGGCCGTCAGTTGCCGCATGCCCTCCCCTTCGGCGCCCAGCACGAAGGCGGTCGGGCGCTTCAAGTCCAGGTCGTAGATCGAGCGCTCGGCCTGGTCCGACGTGCCGACAACCCAGATGTCGCGCTCCTTGAGTTCATTCAAGGTCCGTGCCAGGTTGGTGACCATCAGGTAAGGCACCGTCTCGGCCGCGCCGCTGGCCACCTTGGCCACGGTCGCGTTCAAGCCCACCGCGCGGTCCTTGGGGGCCACGACGGCATGCACCCCGGCGCCATCGGCCACGCGCAGGCAGGCACCGAGGTTGTGCGGGTCGGTCACGCCATCCAGCACCAGCACCAGCGGCGGGCCTTCCACGGCGTCGAGCACGTCGTCCAGCGAATGCGGCTGGGTGATGGCCGCCACGCGGGCAACCACGCCCTGGTGGCGCGGGCTGCCGGCGATCTGGCTCAGGCGCTCGTCGTTGCTCTCCACGAGCTTGGCGCCGGCCTCCTTGGCACGCTCGACGAAGGCGCGCATGCGCTGATCGCGCCGCGAGGGGTCGAAATGCACCTCCGCGACCGAGGCCGGGTGGGTCTTGAGGCGGACGGTGACGGCATGGAAGCCGAACAGGACAGACTTGGGCGAACTCATGACCGCATTGTCGGCTCAGCGTCCTGCCTGGCGCCTCGCGTTCTCCATGATGTTCACGAAGCTGTCCGTCCAGAAGCGATTCTTGTTCTTGGCCAGGTGGTCCAACAGTTGGTCATGCGCCTCGCGCGTCACGCTCAGGTGCTCGGCGCCCACGCCGTGGAAGAGCAGCGACACCAGCGCGTGCTGGGCGGCGGCTTTCTCGACGAGCGCGATCAGTTGCTCGCCGCTCCAGCCCTCGACAAAGTAGACCGGCATGGCATAGGGGTCGAACCCGGCGGTATCGGTGACCATGCCCGGCCCGGCTGCCCGGTAGGCGACGAAATACGGCTTCAGCGCCGCGACGAAGTCCTGGCCGCCGGCCTGCATGTCCAGGCAGGGCGGGGTGAAGGTGCGCTGCGTCTTGCCGTCCAGCGCCTGCAGCCAGGTGTTGGCGGCAATGATCTGCTCCTGCACGGCGGCCGCCATCTGGCGGTCCAGGTCACGGTGCGGCTGCACCCATTCCCGGCCCGGCCCCTTGGCAGAGCAGCTGTGAAAGAGGCTGTGGTTGCCCAGCTCATGGCCGGCAGTGGCGGCGGCCTTCCATTCGTTCTGGCGGCCCGGCAGCGTGGGGCCGTTGATGGGCACGTAGAAGCTGGCCCGCAGGCCGCGCTTGTTCAGCGCTGGCACGACATGGTTGAGCTGGCTGTCCAGGCCGTCGTCATAGCCGAGGCTGACGGCCGCTTGCGCACCGCCCGGCCAGGCAAACGGCGCAGCCTGGGTGGCCACGGAAACCAGCAGGCCGAGCACGGCCACGAGCATCTTTCGCATCACATTCCTTCAACGCAAGAACTGAACCGCCATCAACGCGCCGATCAGCACGGGCTGGTGGACCATGTAGAAACTCAGCGACCAGCGCCCCAGCAAGGCCAACGGCCGCGGCGCGCTGCCGGCCCAGAGTTGGGGCCAGGCACGCGTGACGAGAAAACCAACCAGCATGACGCCCAGCCAGGGCAGCACCGGCACGTAGTCTTCGGTGATGGGCTTGTGCGTGACGAGGCCGGCCCAGTTCGTCCAGCGCGTGTCGAAGAAGGGCTGCTGCACCAGCCGCGGCGCGGCGATGGCGAACGCCGCCAACACCAGCAGCACCGCATTCGGCAGCCGGCTCAGGCCCATCCTCAGCAGCAACAACATCACGGCAATGCCGTGCAGCACGCCGAAGCTGATCCAGCTGTTCGGGAACATGAACCACGAACCCACCGACACCAGCAGCGCACAGCCCGCCACCTGGCTCCAACGCTTCCAGAAGCGCCCTGCCCCCTGGCCTGCCAGCACGGCGAAGGCCTGGCCACCGCCGGCGCAGAACAGGAAGAGGCTGACGATGCAGGTGCGCTGCCAGGTCCAGACCGGATCGCGGTAGAAGTCCTGGTGGATCCAGCCGAAGTGATTCAGGTCGAAGCCGAAGTGAAAGGCCGCCATCCAGACGATGGCCAGGCCGCGCAATGCATCTAGGCGGTCGGAGCGTGGAGGCTGCGCAAGCATCAGTCAGGAGCGGGAGGAAGACGCGGGATTCTGGCCCCTCTGCTGCAACTGCTGGTTACGGCGCTGCTGCATCCTTTCCTCGGCAATACGGCGGCGGGCGATGCGGTCGCCCTCATCCGGGTCTGCCGCGCTGTGCATGGCCTCGGCGCGCAGCCGCGCGTCGTAGCGGGCGCGGTCGCTCAGCTGGCTCTGCGCGGCCTGCGCCGTGCGGCTGACGGCCCAGTCGGCCTCGGTGTAGCGGCCCCGGCCGGCGCGGCATTGCAGCGCGCGGCGCACCTCGTCCTGCATGAACTGGCGCTCGGCGTCGCCCAGCGTCGTCGAGTTGCCGCGCGTCTCCATGCCGCGGATCTCGCCGTCGCCCGGGCAGGCATTGCCGGCCGGCGCGGCTGGCACCGACGCAGCCGATGCCGCACCCAGGGCCGAGCGCACCACCTCAGGCTTGAGGCTCTCCACCACGTTCGGCTGCAGGCTGCGCTCGGCCACCGGCTGGCCGCTGCCCGGGCAGGGCTTGTCGCTGAACCGCACCTGGCCCGCCACCTCGCACTTCCAGATCTGCTGCGCCCAGGCGCCAGGCACCGCCAGCCAGAGACCCATGCCCAGAAAAAAACCTAACCGCTTCATCGACAGCCCCCGTTTTGAGTTCGATGCCGCTCAACGCGGCAACCCGGTGCTTCGCTGACAGCGCCCTGCTCAGTCAGGCACCGGCACCAGCGGCCTGAGCTTGCGCTCCTCGGCTTCCAGGAAGGCAACGAACTTGTCGTCGCCCAGGAAGCGGGCACCCCAGGCATTGGCCTTGAGCGCATCGCGCCAGAACGGCGTGGCCACCAGGGCCTCCAGCGCATGCAGCCAGCGGGCGAATTGCTCGGGCGGCATGTCGCGACGCGCAAACAGGCCGCGCCAGTTCGCAAAGCTCTGCTCCACGCCCTGCTCGCCCCAGGTCGGGATGTCCTTGTGCAGGCGCTGTGGCCCGCTGGTGGCCAGGATGCGCACCTGGCCCACCTGGTGTTGTGCCAGCAGCAAAGCGTTGAAGCCGGTCACCATCGCCACACCGGTACCGGCCAGCAGGAACTGAAGCGCATCGGCATCGCCGCTGCGGAAGGCGTAGCGGTGCGTGCTGAAGGGCCCGCGCGGCACGTCCAGCAGCATCAGCTGCGCGGCCAGGTGGTCGACGCTGTCGCGCGCCGAGCCCAGCACCAGGGCCTGCTCCTGTGGCGAGCGAGCGATCTGCCGGCGCAGGTCGCCGAGGCTGGCGAGCGGCGAGTCCGGCCGCACGACGACGGCCTCGTACTCCTCGGCCAGGCAGGCCAGTGGCCGCAGGTCGCGAAAGCCGCGCCGGTAGGTGCCGCTGAGCCGGCGCGACACCAGCGACACCGACTGGATCATCACCGCGTTGCGCAGTTCCGGCCGGGCCAGGAACTCCTCCACGCCACGCCACCCGCCACCGCCGTCGACGTTCTGGTAGCTCACGGCCTGCGCGAGCTGCGCGCCCATGAGCGCCTGGCCGATGGCGCGGCCACCGCGATCCCAACCGCCACCGGGCGGGCCGGGAATGAGGATCTTCACGTCGCCCAGTTCGGCCTCGCGCGCGCCGGCCAGCAGCGGCCAAAGTGCCAGCCCAGGCGCCAACCCCTGCAAGAGCTGGCGCCTGCCTTCGGAAATTGCCCGGCGGGCGCCGTGGCTCCCACCCTGTGCGTCATGCATTGATCGCTCCCGCTCCACGCCGGCGCGAGGATAGCCGCGAGACTGCCTCTTGAGACCCAGGGCCGCACCGCAAAATGGCGGCGTCATCACTCGCTGCTGCCGTCATGGGCTTCGTCCTCCTGCGCTCCCACGTCTTTGCCCTTCTGCTCTGCACGCTGAGCGCGCTTTGCGAGCCGAGCCAGGCCCAGTCCAAGGCGCCGGCCCCACCTCGCACCGTCAGTGGCCGCGGCGCGCTGGACGCCGAGGAGATGAACAACATCGGCGTCTTCAAGCGCGTGTCGCCGTCCGTCGTGCACATCACGACGCTGGCCGTGCAGCGCGACTTCTTCTCGCTGCGCACCAGCGAGCAGCCCAGCGGCACCGGTACTGGCTTCGTCTGGGACGACACAGGCCACATCGTCACCAACTTCCACGTCATCCAGGGCGGCGACCGCGCCACCGTCACGCTGAGCGACCAGAGCAGCTACCCAGCCAAGCTGGTGGGCGCCTTCCCCGACCGCGACCTCGCCGTGCTGCGCATCGAGGCACCGCGCGACAAGCTGCCCGCCATTGCCGTGGGTGCGAGCCGCGACCTGCAGGTGGGCCAGAAGGTCTACGCCATCGGCAACCCCTTCGGGCTGGACCAGACGCTGACGACCGGCATCGTCTCGGCGCTGAACCGCGAGATCGAGTCCGTCACGCGGCGCACGATAAAGGGCGCCATCCAGACGGATGCCGCCATCAACCCGGGCAATTCCGGCGGGCCGCTGCTGGATTCGGCGGGGCGGCTGATTGGCGTCAACACAGCCATCTACAGCCCGAGCGGGGCGAGTGCCGGGATTGGGTTTGCGATTCCGGTCGACGAGGTCAACCGCATCGTGCCGCGGCTGATCCGCGACGGGCGCTTCATCAGGCCAGCGCTGGGGGTCACGGCCGGGCCGGCAAATCTGGCCCAGGTGCTGGGCGCGCCCAAGGGCGTGCTGCTCGTCAACGTGGCCGACAACAGCCCGGCCGCCGCAGCCGGCCTCAAACCCTTCGGCCGCGACCGCAGCGGGCGCATCGTGCAGGGCGACGTCATCACCGCCGTCGATGGCCAGGCCGTGGCGGACCTGGACGACATGCTGTCGCTGCTGGAGACACGGCAGATCGGGGAGAAGGTGACGTTGACGGTGTGGCGGGCGGGGCAGACGCGGAAGGTGGTGGCGACGTTGGGTAGCTCTGACTAGGACAAGGAGAAGACCTTGAACGATTTGCCAATGGCAGATGCGCGAAATGATGATCGAGTGCGAAAGCAGACCCGTGCGGCGGTCACTGCTAGAAACTTGGCCAGTGCATCAAACAACACACGATGGAACGAGCTGATCTCGCAGATCCGCGCTCTTGATGGTTGGCGTCCTTCCTATCGCTCCAAATCAGTTAGCGGCGTCGTCTCGACTTGGGATGCCGAATGGTTTTATCACCTACCTTTTCCCTTTGAGGCAGTCGAATGGTTTGATATCGGGTTGTCCGAAGAGGGGCCATTTGTTGGCATGCTGCTTCCTCGAACCAACATTGACCATCGACACGAGATCCTGCCAATCTTGGGAAAGATTGGCTTCGACTTCGAGCAGCGTGGCGACGTCGTACGTATCTGGGGCTATTTACCGAGGTCGTACGACGATTTCCCGCCGCAATGACGCAGAGACCGGGGTGGGATCGGCAAGAGCCACCCCGTAAAGTAGCGACCCGCCCGACAAGTCACCCGACTTGGGCTTACTCGACAAACGATAGGACCCCCATGGGCGCGCAATGGAAAGCCAAACACAAAGACATCGCCGCCAATGCCAAGGGCCGGCTCTTTGGCAAGCTGTCCAAGGACATCATGATTGCGGCGCGCCACGGCGCTGACCCGAAGGACAACGCGCGGCTGCGGCTGGTGGTGGAGCAGGCGCGCAAGGTGTCCATGCCCAAGGAAACGCTGGACCGCGCCATCAAGAAGGGCGCCGGGCTGACCGGTGAAGTCGTCCACTTCGAGCAGGTCATCTACGAGGGCTTTGCGCCGCACCGTGTGCCGGTGATGGTGGAGGTGCTGACCGACAACGTGAACCGCGCCGCGTCCGACATGCGCGTGCTGTTCCGCAAGGGGCAGCAAGGCACGCCAGGCTCGGTGAGCTGGGACTTCGACCACCTCGGCATGATCGAAGCCGAGCCCGCCACACCCGGTGCCGACGCCGACATGGCCGCCATCGAAGCCGGTGCGCAAGACCTGCTGCCGCCCGACGAAGAAGGCGTCACCGTCTTCCTGACCGACCCGACCGACCTCGACCTCGTCAGCCGCGCCCTGCCCGCGCAAGGCTTCACCGTGCTGAGCGCCAAGCTCGGCTACCGCCCCAAGAACCCCATCGACCCGGCAAGCCTGAACGCCGAGCAGCTGGATGAGGTGGAGAGTTTTCTTGCCGCGCTGGACGCCAACGACGACGTGCAACACGTGTACGCCGGGCTGGCGGGCTGATTCACCGGGCTCGCCGTGGCAGGCGCATGGCGCCCAGGCCAAGCAAGCCGGCAAGCATCAGCGCCCAGCTGCCGTTCTCCGGCACAGCATTCACCAGCAGCCCGCGGGCCGACGTCAGGGTGTAGCCGGCCGGCAGCGAGTACTCCACGCGCGCGCTGAAGCTCATGGAGGTGTTCAGGCTGGACATCGCCAACTCGAAGCCGCGTTCGAAAGGCGTGCCGACCACCGCGGTGAACGAGGCGGTATCGACGCGATGAAGGGTTGGCTGGGTGATGCCGCCACCGAACGTTGCGGTGCGGCCGAAGGCGAGCACATCGCGCGTCGGGTCATTGGCGATCCGATCTCCGAGCGAGTTCGCCGAGGCGCTCGGTGCCGACGAACGCTTGCCGCTGATGAAGCTGTAGCTGGTGAGCACAAAACCGGAACCGTTCCGAACCGTGGTGCCATCGATCGTGACCTTGACGTCCACCTGCACGGTGGGGGTGGGCCCCATGATCGTGAACTGATCAAACTGGACGGCATCGAAGGATGACGTGGGCGCTGTGGACGGCGTCGTCGTGGCTGACAAGCTCATGTCCAACCCGTTGACGAAAACCTGCGCACCGCCGCCCGAGGGGCTGCCGTAGTAGTCGGCAAACAAGGCCGTCAGGCTGGCGCCATTCGTCAGCGCGCACGACATGTTGTCGCCGCCCAGTGGCAGCAGGCCGGTGCACATGGAGCGAGTGGAAACGAAGTTGATTTCGCGGGTGACGCTCGGGTCCAGCGGCAGCGCCTGCGCGGTGCCACTGCAGGCGGCGGCAAAGCAGGCCAAAGCCATGAAGCGCCACGCCAGGGGAAGGTCTTTCTTCATTGCAAGCTCCCAGGTATGCCGCCGGCAGATGCGCAGGCTGCAGCTTGATGATGGGAGGAGCGGCCGGCTCGCACCACCCACAGATGACCCACAGCACTTAGCATGGAGCGATGAATCCCTCGCAGCCCGAAGCGGCAGCCGCGCAGCGGTCGGGCGAGTTGCTGGATGCCATGCGCGCGCTGTCGACCCAGGCGCCGGGCGCGCTGGACAGCGCAGCGACGTTGGCCCTGCGGGCGCAGGCGGAGGGCCACGCTGGTCTGGCCGCGGGAGCAGCCGGCCTGGTGGTGCTGGTGGAGCACCTGCAGGCCTCCACCTACCGCCACGCGATGGCCATGCTGGGCGTGCTGGCCACCGCTGGCCCGGACGCGGCCGGCACGGCGACCGAGGGCTTGCTGGCCTGGGCCGGGGCCTCGATCGCGCACGACTACGGTGTGCTGCCCTCGTGGCCGCCCGCCAACGTGGCACTGCTGATGGAGCGCGCCCGAGGAGCGCCCAGCGATGTGTCGCTGGCGCTGGCCTGTGCGCTGGGTGAGCTGTGCGAGCGCCACGGCGAAGACGCGGAGTTCGAATTGCTCTTCGCGCAGGTCGCGTCCCTCGAGAAGCAACCCGACGCCTCGCCGTTCTGGCGCGGCCATTGGGCCATCGTCGCGGCCTGGCACCTGAACGCCTTCGCCAAGGTGGACGAAGCGCGGGAGCGGCTGATGCTGGCGCAGCAGCTGGCGGCCGAGCACCGCCTGCCGGGGCTGGCCGCCGTTGCGGCGCTGCAGCGGGCGCGCCTGGTGGAGTGCACCAGCGACCCCGCAGCGGCCTTGGCGCTGGCAGCCCAGGCCGCGGCCGCAGGCGATGCAGCCAGCACGCCGCTGTGGTGGGCCGACCAAGCAGACGTGCGCTGCCGCGTGGCCCTGCGCGCGGGCGACTTCCACGCGGCCCTGGGCCACGCCCGGCGTGCCCTGGGCCACCTGCAGATGAGCGGCGCCTGGCCCGGCTACCAGGTCACCTACCTCGTGCAGGAAGGCTATGCGCTGATCGGTTGCGGCAATGCGGAGGACGCCGCCGCGCGCTTTCAGGGCCTGGGCGAGATGCAGCTGCCGCACTACCTGGCGGCACGCCTGCGCTGCCTGGCAGACCTGACCGCGTTGATCGCCGTCGGCCAGCGCCAAGGCTGGCATGCCCTGCCGAACGCAGCCCTGGCCCGCGCCATGTGCACGCTGCGCGAACTGGAGTGGCCCGGCGTGCTGCCCCTGCTGCCGCAGCACATCGGCCAGATCTTTTGCCAGGCCCTGGTGCAAGGCGCCGAGACGGACTGGGTGCGCTCGGCCATCCGCACGCGCCGGCTCGCAGCGCCAGCCGGGGCGCCCGAGACCTGGCCCTGGTCGGTGACGGTCCGCGCGCTGGGCGGTTTCGAGGTGTGCAACGACACCGGCGCCGTGCCGGGTCGCTCGGCGGAGGGCCGCAAGGCCGCCAGCAAGCCGCTCGAGCTGCTGCGCTACCTGGCCTGCCGAGGCACCGAGCCCGCATCGACCGAGGCGGTGGCCCGCGAGCTGTGGCCCGGGGATGGCCGGGAGGGCCGGCAAAAAGCCTTCGAGGTCACCGTCGCGCGGCTGCGCCGCCTGCTGGCCAACGACTCGGCCTTGCTGGTGCAGGACCACGGCATCCGCCTGAACGCGGACTGCGTCTGGGTGGATGTGCAGGCCTTGAACGACCGCCTGACGGAACACGAGCACTCACCTGCCGGCAGCGCGACGGCCGCGGCGGCCCTGGAAGCCGCGCTCAACCTCTACCGCGGCGCTTGCCTGGCGCTCAGCGAGCAGGCCTGGGCTCTGGCGGCGGCCGAGCGCTGGCGGGCCCGCCTCGCCGCGGCGCTGCTGCGCGAGGCGCGCGACGCGAGCGTCGACTCCGCCCGGGCGCGGGAATGGGTGCTACGCGCCGCGTCGGCCGACCCCGGCATCTCGAGCCATGTGGCTGCGCCAGCGCCCCATCACTTGTAGAACTCGGCGATCTTGGGGATGAATCTCTCCGGATTGCCGCCCACCAGGTTGGTCAGGACGACGATGGCCAAGCCCTCATCCGGATAGACGATGAACGCCGCGCGGTTGCCGCCGATGCCGGCGACCTGCCTTTTCGGGCTTGATGCGAGTACCGGCCAGCCGGCCGCCCAGCTGCCGTCAGCGCCACCGTTCAGCTTCTCCGCGGTCCACATGCTCCGCGCGCTGGCCGCGCTGATGAGGCGGCCGCTGGTCAGGGCGACGATCCAGTTTGCCAGCTCGGTGGCCGTCGTCTGGATACCGCCTCCCGCGTGGAGGCTGTAGGGCATGTCGTAGACCCAGTGAGACAGGCGGTCGGCATCGTCCGGCGCGAGCGTTCGGCGCGGAAAGTAGCTGTAGATCGTGGCAGCGTTCGCCACGAGGTCATAGCTGTCGCCGAACGTCGTCAGGGGCATGTCCGCCAGCGCGAACTGCCGCTCTTTCATGTAGCGCTCATAGGGCATCTTGGCCTGCTTGACGATGATCTGAGCCAGCAGGCCGTAGTTCGTCTGGTTGTAGGCAAACCTCTCACCGGGCGGCGCTTCCACGGGCTGCTGTTTGACTGCCTTCCACATGGCCGCTTCGGTGCTGCCCGTAACGGGGCCAGGTTGCTCGACGATATCGGGCAGCCCCGACGTGTGGGCCAGCAACTGCCGCACGCGGATGGACTGCCATGCGCTCGGCAGGTCATCGAGATAGCGAGACACGGGCGCCTCAAGATTCACGAGGCCGGCCTCGGCCAACTGCATCAACGCCACGCCGGTGAGCGACTTGGTGCCGGAGTTGAGCGGGAACAAGGTCTTGGCCGTTGCGGGCACGCGGTTTTCGACGTTGGCCCAGCCATAGCTTTCAGACAGCACGATCCGACCGTCCTTGATGACCGCAACCTGCAGCCCCGGTATGCGCCGCTCCTTCATCGTCTGTTGAATCAGGCGGCGCGCCTGGTCGTTCGAGGCCTCGATGGCATCAGCGGCGCGGCCGAGGCCGGGCAGTGCCAGCAGCAGTGCCGCCGTCAGGGAGACGACTGTCTCTTTTCCAAATTTCATAGGCTGTTCAGGGCGGAGCGATGGTGAGTTGGGGCGCCGGACCTTGGCGCAGCCCTTCATCGTGAGGCAGCGCCTCACTGATGACGTAAGTCAGAGCGGCTGACCGTCGGTGCCTGATCCAACACCACACTGCGCCAGCAACCACTGCTCGAACGCCTTGACCGCTGGCCGCGACTTCGCCGCCGGGTCGACGATGAGGCGATAGGCCCGCGCCGACGCGATGCCGGCATCGAACGGCGTGACGAGCTGGCCGCTGGCCAGCAGCGCGTCCACCAGCGGCCTTCGCCCCAGCGCCACGCCCTGCCCCGCCACAGCGGCGGCAATCGCCTCCGAGTAGCTCGAAAAACTCAGCCGCGCCGCCGGCCGCAGGTCGGCCAGGCCCCAGGCGCTGAGCCAGGGCTCCCACTCGGCCGGCATGCCGGCGCTGTCACCGTCCATGGCCAGGTGCAGCAGCGTATGGCGGGCCAGGTCGGGCGGCTCGCGCAGCGGCAGGCCCAGCTCACCCACCAGACGCGGGCTGCAGACGGGCAGCATGGCCTCGGCGAACAGCTGCTTGCCCTGGGCCGCGCCGATGGGGCTGTAGCGGATGGCGAGGTCGAAGCCCTCGCTGGCCAGGTTGCGGTTGCCCAGGCCCGCGTCCAGCCGCACGTCGATGCCCGGGTGGGCGCGCGTGAAGCCCGTCAGCCGCGGGATCAGCCACAGCGACGCGAAGCCCGGCGTCGTCGTCAGCGCCAGCACCTGGCGTTGGTGCGGCTCGCGCACCGTGCGCACGGCCACGCGCAGCGTGTTCAGCGCCGTGGCGCAGGCCGCGTGCAGGCGCTGGCCGTCTTCGGTCAGCGCGAGTGCCCGGTGGCGGCGCTCGAAGAGGGTGACGCCCAGTTCCTCCTCCAGCGCGCGCATCTGCCGGCTCATGGCCGACTGCGTGACGAAGCGCTCGGCGGCAGCCTGGGTGAAGCTCAGGTGCCGCGCTGCGGCCTCGAAGGCGGCCAGCAGCTGCAGCGGTGGGAGATGGTCGAGCGGCTTTGTTGACATGAGCTGAAGGAATGTGAAGCCTTCCAAATCATCGTTTGTCGGCATGGGAAGGAAGCCCCACTATCCGCCCCAGACGGCCCCGACGCAAGCATGCCAATCCGGCATGCAGCCAACACCGGATCCAGGCCCGAGGAGCACACCATGCTGATCGACGTTCCCCGCACCCGGTTGTTGCTGCAACGCGGCCAGATTTCCCGCCTGCCCGAGGCCCGCGCCACACACCTGTGCAGCGCCTCCGGCACGCTGTGGATCACCATCGACCACGACTCGCGCGACATCGTGCTGGAGCCCGGCCAATGCTTCGTTGTGCAGACCGACGAGGCCGTGACGGTGAGCGCGTTGAGCGGCCCGGCCGTGTTGGACCTGCGGCCCGCCGCCGAGGCACGGGCGTGACAGCCGACCTGGCCACGGTCGTTGTCGCCGTCCCGGCGGCCGCGCAGGACTGGCCTCTGCCCGGCGGCCACATCGCCCGCCTGCGCCCGCTGGCGCCCGGCGATGTCTGCGCCGAACAGACCTTCTTCAACGGCCTGTCGTTGGATTCGCGCCACCAGCGCTTCCACTTCGGCCTGCGCGAGCTGAGCCCGGCGCTGCTGAAGCTGCTGACCGATGTGGACCAGCGCATGCACCGGGCCTGGGTCGTCGAGCTGCCGGCGCCGCGCGGGGGCATCGTCATCGCCGATTCGCGCTTTGTCTGCGATCCGGAGCGCTCCGCCGTGGCTGAGTTTGCGTTGGCCGTGGCCGACGACTGGCAGGGCCGCGGCCTGGGCCGGCGGCTGATGGCCCACCTCATCGCTGAAGCGCGCCGCCAGGGTGTGCGGCAGCTGTTCGGCGACGTGCTGGCCGAGAACCGCCGCATGCTCGGGCTGATGCGCGAGTTCGGCATGCGGCTGCAGACCCATCCCGACGGCGCTCAACTCGTGCGGGCGACGCTGGAGCTCTGAGCCGACAGCCCGGCGATCATGCGGGCATGCGACGACTCCTCATTGCCGGCCTTGTGCTGGCCGCCGGCACGCTGCTGCTGAGCCTGGCTGCGGGTGAACTGCTGACGCGGCCTGCCAGCGCACGCATCGGCCCGCCGCCGCCCGGCCTGTCGGCCGAGATGGTGCTCATTCCCTACGGCGACGGCCAACAAGTCAGCGGATGGTTCCTGCCCGGCCGGGCCGGCGACGGCGCCATGCTTCTGCTGCACGGCGTGCGCGGCAACCGCCTGCAGATGCTGGCGCGCGCCCGCTGGCTGCAGCGCGAGGGCGTCTCCAGCCTCATCGTCGACCTGCCCTCGCACGGCGAGAGCAGTGGCGAGCGCATCACTTTTGGCCGCAACGAGGCCAAGGGCACCGAGGCCGCGCTGGCCTGGCTGCGGCAGCGCCTGCCGGGCGAAAAGCTGGGCGCCATCGGTGTGTCGCTGGGCGGCGCCTCGCTGCTGTTTGCACAGCGCCGGCCCGAGTTGGATGCACTGGTGTTGGAGTCGGTCTACCCCAGCATTGAAGACGCCGTGCGGGATCGCCTCGCCATGCGCCTGGGCGACACGGCCAGCCGGCTGCTGTCGCCCCTGCTGCTGGTGCAGATTCCGCTGCGCCTGGGCTTCGGCACTGACCAATTGCGGCCCGCTGAAGCGATCACCGGCGTGGGCTCGCCGCTGATCGTCGCCTCGGGCACCGAAGACCTGCACACGCGCTGGCCCGAGACCGAAGCCCTCTTCGTCGCCGCCCGCGAGCCCAAGGCGCTGTGGCCCGTGCGCGGCGCCGCCCATGTCGACCTGCATGACTTCGACGCCGCAGCCTACGAGGCTCGCCTGATGCCCTGGCTGCAATCACATCTGCGGAAGCGCTGAATAGGTCTGCGCGAGTGCGCGCGCCCGGATGCGAGATGCAGCGCAAGGCGCAAAGCACAGCCATGGCGTTTGCCATGGCGAGCATTTGCAACGCCGCGATGCGCTCGCAGCCGGGATGCGCGCACCGCGAGGGACCTGTTCAGTGCTTCCTATGCCCCCGGGCTGACGGGGCCAAGCGAGGATCGGCAAGATGCCGACATGTCTGCCCTGCCCCCGCTCTCCATCCTCGATCTGGCGCCCGTCGTCGAAGGCGCCACCACCCGCGAAGCGCTGCTGAACAGCCTGGATCTCGTCAAGCTCGCCGACGAACTGGGCTACACGCGCTACTGGGTGGCCGAGCACCACAACATGGAAGGCGTGGCCAGCTCAGCCACGGCCGTGCTGATCGGCCAGCTCGCCGCCGCGTCCAAGCGCATCCGCGTTGGTGCCGGCGGCATCATGCTGCCCAACCATGCGCCGCTGACGATCGCCGAGCAGTTCGGCACGCTGGCCGAACTCTTCCCCGGCCGTATCGACCTCGGCCTGGGCCGCGCGCCTGGCACGGACCGGCCCACGATGCGCGCGCTACGCCGCAGCCTGGAGAGCACCGGCGAGG
Source organism: Roseateles sp. GW821-FHT02E12 (assembly GCF_059421665.1). Classification (NCBI taxonomy): domain Bacteria; kingdom Pseudomonadati; phylum Pseudomonadota; class Betaproteobacteria; order Burkholderiales; family Sphaerotilaceae; genus Roseateles; species Roseateles sp. GW821-FHT02E12. The sequence continues at coordinate 1,031,719 of NZ_JBWKVK010000003.1, read as the reverse complement.
ACGCCTTCCCGAACGACGTGCTGGAGCTGCAGAGCTATCTCGCACCGGTAGCCGCCGAGGCGCAAGTGCGCGCCGTGCCGGGCCAGGGCACCGAAGTGCCGATCTGGTTGCTGGGCTCCAGCCTCTACAGCGCGCAACTCTCCGCCTACCTGGGCCTGCCCTTTGCATTCGCCTCGCACTTCGCGCCCGAGATGCTGATGCAGGCGTTGCAGATCTACCGCGCCACCTACAAGCCCAGCGCGCGCAACCCCAAGCCGCATGCGATGGTCGGGCTGAACGTCATCGTCGCGCCGACGGATGAAGAGGCGCAATTCCTTTTCACGTCGGCCCAGCAGCGCTTCCTGGGCATGGTGCGTGGCCGGCGCGGCAAGCTGCCGCCGCCAGTGGCGAGCATGGACACCCTGTGGTCGCCCGCCGAGGCGATGCAGGTGGAGCGCATGCTGAGCGAGTCCATCGTCGGCTCGCCAGAGACCGTGCGCGCCGGTTTGGCCGCGACGCGGGAGCGCACGCAGGCGGATGAGTTCATCGTGGCCTGCGCGGTGCATGACCACGCGCTGCGGCGGCGCTCGTACGAGCTGCTGGCGCGGCTCTGAGCCGGCATAAGCTGCCGCTCGTCGCGCAGTCGCTTCAGAAGGGAAGCAGCCCTGGTTCTACTTCACGGCTCGGGCTATGAAACCGCGAGCGCATTTGCGACGATGCACCCCATGACCAAGACGCTCCGAATGTGGATACGGGCTGCCTCCACCGCCGCGCTGCTGGCGTCGGTCTTCCAGCCCGCCAACTCCGCCGAAACCGGCGCTGCGTCGGCCGCTGCCGCCGCAGCCCCAGCGCCCGCCGCCAGCAGCAGCGTGCTGTTCTGGACCTTCGAGCAGCAGAAGGCCGGCTACCCGCACATGGAGGAGCAGTTCCCCACCCGGCTCGTCAAGCGCGGCGAGACGGTGACGCCGCTGCCTGTTGCGGCGAAGCCGCTGGATGTCACGTTCAAGGTCGCAGGCCAGACCTGGAACGTCGACGACTACATGACTCGTAACCGTGCCGCAGGCCTGCTAGTGCTGAAGGACGGCCAGGTGGTGCTGGAACGTTACGGGCTCGGCCAGACGCCGCAGATGCGCTGGACGAGCTTCTCGGTCGCCAAGTCTTTCTCATCCACGCTCGTGGGGGCCGCGATCCGCGACGGGCAGATCAAGAGCCTCGATGACGCGATCACCACCTACCTGCCGGGGCTCAAAGGCTCCGGCTACGAGGGCGTCACCGTGCGGCAGGTCCTCAACATGACGTCGGGCGTCCGCTGGAACGAAGACTATGCAGACCGCAACTCCGACGTCGCCCGCTTCGGCGGCGAGCCTAGCGTGAACGGGTCAGACCCCGTCGTCACCTACATGGCCCGCCTGCCGCGCGAAGCCGCGCCAGGCACCAAGTGGGTCTACAAGACGGGTGAGACCAACCTCGTTGGCTCCCTCGTGCGGGCGGCCACCGGCAAGACCCTGTCCGACTATCTATCGGAGAAGCTCTGGCAGCCGCTGGGCATGGAGGGCGACGCCTACTGGATGCTCGATCGCTCCGGCGCTGAAATCGCGGGCTGCTGTCTGTCGGCCACGCTGCGCGACTATGGCCGCTTTGCGTTGTTCTTCATGCGCGGGGCCCGCCTGGCCAATGGGCAAGCGGTCGTGCCGGACGGCTGGGTGGAGCAGGCCACTACCACGACACGCGAAGCCACCGAAGGCCTGCAGGGCCGCAGCGGCTACGGGCTCCAGTGGTGGACGACGCGCGGCAAGGCCTACCGTGCTTCGGGCATCTTCGGCCAGGGCATCTGGATCGATCCCGAGCTCAATCTCGTTGTGGTCACGCACAGCGCCTGGCCCGCCGCCACCGACCAACCGTCGGCCATGGTCCGGCAGGCGCTGATCGATGCGATCAGCGCGCAATATCGGAAGGACTGAGCAAGGCTTGGCCGGGAGCATTGACGCTTTCGCGCCGGCAGCGGGGGCAGCGCTTGCTCAGCATCGTGCGCGGCCGGCCCGGCAAGCTGCCGCCAGCGGTGACCAGTATGGACACGCTGCGGTTCATGACCATGCGTTGCGGCGGCGCTCGTATGAGCTGTGCTGGCGCGGCGCTGAGCCGGCACCCGCTGCCGCCGTCGCGTGACCGGTTCAGGCTGATCAGAGTCACTCGAGGTAAGTTGTCCGAGCGGCAGCGGCGATGAACACCTGACATTCGGCTGCCCTGCAACTCTTACAGCCGCTTTACCCCTCAGACTGAGCACTACATGTGCAGTTCCAGCTTCGGGCCTAGCGGTGTGTTGATCAAGCGCTGCCAGCCGGCACGTCCATTCGCGCTTTCGACCGCGCCTGCCGTTGTTCAAACCTCTTCTGCCATTCCTCAGCTAGCGGAGGCAGTTTCAGATAAATCTGCTGGCTCGCATCGCTGAACGAATACAGATCGAATACCCTGGAGAACTTCCGTTGCAGGGCTTCATCCCAGCAATATGGGGCACGCTTGGCGGTCAGCAGCTCTCTTCCCGTGAGAATCAATACCGGGTTGATTGGCCGGTCGTCCTTCCAATGCTTGCGCCCCACCTTGGCCAATCGTGCCAGGCCGAGGATCTCCTTTGGTGTCAATTCGTCGCGCAGCGTACTGAAGACCAGCACCGCGCCGGGGAACAACGCTGCAAGGTCTCGCATGCGTTGGATGTCCTTGCTCTCGAACTTCCCATACGTCTTGCATTCACCGAACAGAATGCCGTCTTGGGTTTGGCCATACGTTTGGGACCTCCAGAACATGCCAAAGTCGGCTTCCAGCTTTTTGCCGTTCTGATTCTTTGCCTCGAAACTCGGCACCGAGGTCGTTCGCATCGAAGTGAACATGCGGTCGCCCAGCAGGTCCAGAGTCAGAAGAACAGCAAAGGCACCCTCAGCAAAATTACCTACGCTGAAGGGGCCAGCGGTTCTGTACGACCACGTGCTATTGCCGGTCTTTTCGATATTGCCCGCCGAGGAGAATGTGCCCAGGCACTTCGGACACTCCAGCGACTCGCGCAGCGCAGCCACTGGGAACCACGTATTGCGCTGGCAGATCGGACACTTCGTTCGCAGCCCCAGCGTAAAGATGCCACGTTGAATGAAGTCGTCATAGCGAAATGAGACGGGACCACCCAGCCTATTCTTGAGTTCGCCAACAGAGATATCGCGCTCGTCCGTCGTTCTGCCTCTGGCTTGGGGCTTGCCACTCTTGTCGACCGGCCCGCCGTTCAAGTGCTCAATCAGACCAAGGATCGAGCGGTTGGCCAGCAACAACGGAGTTCCGCTCAGGCGTTTGAAGATCTTCTTGGCCAGGATTCCCGGGGGCGACAACTCGGCCGTCCATCCATGGTCGGCCAACCAAGCAAAGAAGACGTCTTCAGAGGCCAAGACCCTACGCGATTCGGGCGTGGGAGATGTGATGACCTTGACGAGACCATGTCGACCTATTCGCCAGCCGTCTTGGTGTCCGCCCCAACCCGAAATTGCTCGTGACAGTTTTTCGCCCTGGACCCTTGGATAGACCTCAGCCAAGTGCTCATCGGCGCCGAACATCCTGAGGTCGAATTCGTTGACGCACACCCCCTCGGAGCGGAACCATCTGTCCTTTGCCAGCTTGGGAATCAGCGGCTTGAGGCGGATGGTCAGTTCAGCTGCGGTCTCAATTTGCATCGACTCCTCGTCCTCAGCGTAGACATCCACCACTCCGCCGTCCTTGCCCCTTGCCCACTCGTTCCACAGCCGCGGATACCAATGCTGCAGCGCGAAATAGGGATTGCGAGGGCCATCCTCTGCCCCTGCCTTCAGTCCCAAGCCTGCCGCGTAGGCCTGCATGTCTTCCATGCTCATGTTGCGGCTTCGAACAAAGCGAGCGGTATCGATGATCTTTGGGTTGCCGCGCATCGTCCTTCGTTCGTCGATGAGAAACTGACGAACGGCATCGGCGAATGAGGGCAGTTTCAGAAACTGCTTGGGTAAAGGGATCACGGCTCGACCGCTAGCTCGGAGGTTCCAATAGTCGATGATGTCTTCGACACGGCTGGCATCCATGAAGAACACGCACGCGTGGTTACCAAACGGAAGTCCTTGGCTAGGCGCCAGCGCCCATGCCGTAATGCGCCTGGGGAAAAATTTGTCAGCGTCGAACAATTGCCAGCAGTTATCGGGTGTCAATTTGGGCCGCTCAATAGCCAACGGCTCGGCAAACTCTCGGTTGATAGCTTTCTCGACGTGCGCCGGGTACTCGCCAAAGACGCTTGCCCAAAACAGTGTGTGTTGCTTCGGGAGAACTGGGATCAGCGCCTTGTTCGGGCGTCGCGCCTGGTACTTGAAGCATTCGTGATACAGATCGACAAGCACATCCATCGCACCGATACCCGAGGCCGGGTCGGCTGACTCATCGTCCGCCTGACCCCATAGCTCTTCGGGCTTGACGACTCTGAGCCGGGTATCCGCAATGTAGTCAGGCAGCGTGGCCGCAAACTGCACGAGCATGTCCGGGTCGAAGGCATCGATCAGGCCCAAGACCACTGCCTTGGCGAGCGGTACCTTCGACGGTCCGTCTCGCCAACTGTTCGGCATGCGCTTGTGGACCGGGATGATCGGAAAAAATGTGCCGCCCCACAGACTGGACGCCAGTCGGATGGCCTCCCGTACCTGGAGCGCGCTGTTCGGATCTACGAGCATGGCCATCCGTAGCGGACGGACTTTGATGTTGACGGTTCCGAGCATCTTCCCTGCCTCTTCTGCTTGTGTTCTTCTTCAAGTCTAGTGAACCGCGACCGGCCGTCCTAGGATGGTCCATCTAGTGCTGCACGCAAATGGTCAGCCATTCGCTTGCATCGAACTGGAACTCATCTCCGTTGGGGTCGAGCGCACGAACCGTGACACCTGTATGCCGCGGAATGCGATCAAAGACTTGGGGCACCGACAGGCAACCGACCGGCGGCTCAGGGCTAGTCGCGCGTCTCCGCCGGGTTCGACAGCAATCACAGGCCAACGTGGGATTCTGGCTACTGCTCCAAGCGGTCGTGAGCAACCGCAGCACCCGTCGACCCCGTCATTTGCCTAATTCCCGGCCGGTGCGGCAATGACAGGTAAGACGTCCACAGCGTGCGTTGCGCCGCGGAAAACGACAGACAGCAATCGCTGCGAAGCGGTCAGTCGATAAAGCCCGCGGCTACATTGAGCTCCGCTCACCTGAGCCCTGACACCAGCGCATGCAAACGGAGACCTACTACGCAGCCACGGCGCCCCGCCTGAGCTTCCCTCCACTGGCCGGATCGTCCGCCGACGTGGAGGTTGCCGTGCTCGGTGGCGGCTTCGCCGGGCTGGCCACCGCACGCGGGCTGCAGGAGCGAGGCGTCGCCAGCGTGGCGGTGCTGGAGGCGCAGACCATCGGCCATGGCGCGTCCGGCCGCAACGGTGGCTTCGTCTTTGGCGGCTACAGCCGAGACGCCGCGGACCTGGTGAGCGACCTGGGCCTGGCGCAGGCGCGCGAGTTTTATGCCCACAGCCGCGAGGCCGTCGCACTGATCCGCTCGCGCATCGAAAGCAATGCCATCGACTGCGAACGGCAGGAAGGCGGCGCCCTGCTGCTCAACTGGTTCAGGCACAGCCCGCGCGCCGAGCGCCAGTTGCGCGATCAGGCCCAGTGGCTGCGCGAGAACTTCGGTGTCACCTGGGACGAGATCGAACCCGCGCAAGTGCGGCAGTGGCTGGACACGGAGCGTTATGGCGGCGCCCTGCTGGAGCGCGACGCCTTTCATTTCCATCCGCTGAAGTACGCGCTAGGGCTGGCTCGCGTCATCGAGCAGGCCGGGGGCCGGGTGCACGAGCACAGTGCCGTGATGGCGATTGACCGCCTGCCTGCCGGCGGCTTTGTGCTGCGCACCGCGCAGGGGGCTTCGATCCGCGCGGCCCAGGTCGTCGTGGCGGGTGGCGCGTATCTGAAGACCGTGCTGCCCCGATTGACCTGCGCGCGCCTGCCGATCGCGACCTATGTCATCGCGACCGAACCGCTGCCGCCAGCACTGCGGCCGATCCGCACACCCGCGGCCCTGTACGACAACCGTTTCGCCTTCGACTACTACCGGGCTCTGCCTGACCACCGGCTGCTGTGGGGCGGCCGCATTTCCATCCAGGAGCGTGATGCGGCTCGCATCGCGCAGTTGCTGCAGGCGGACCTGCTCAAGGTCTACCCACAGCTTGCCGCGGTGCGTGTCGCGCATGCCTGGGGCGGCCTCATGAGCTATGCCCGGCACAAAATGCCCCAGATCGGCCAGTTGGCCCCGGGCTTGTGGTTCGCACAGGCCTTTGGCGGCCACGGCGTGGCGCCGACGACGGTGGCTGGCGAGTGGCTGGCCGAGGCCATCAGCGGCCGCGCGGACCTGCCGGCCGCGCTGCAGCGTTACGGGTTGACGCCCGTCTTCGGCCAAGCGGGCCTGCTGGCGGCCCAGACCACCTACAGCTGGGCCGAGCTGCGCGATGCGCTCAGGGAACGGCTGCCCGGTTGACTACTTGATCCGCTGCTTCTCGAGCTTGCGCGCCAGCGTGCGCCGGTGCATGCCTAAGCGCCGCGCGGTCTCGCTGATGTTGAAGTCGGTCTCGGCGAGAACCTCGTGGATGCGCTCCCACTCCAGCGTCTTGATGGACGCCGTCTGGCGCTCGGTCACTTCCACGTCGGCATCGCCCTGCTTGCGCGCGAAGGCAGCCTCGATGTCATCGGTGTTGGCCGGTTTGGCGAGGTAGTGGCAGGCGCCGAGCTTGATGGCTTCCACCGCGGTGGCGATGCTGGCGTAGCCCGTCAGCACGACGATGAGCACCTCCGGGTCCCAGCCGTGCAGGTATTGCACGCAGGTCAGGCCCGAGGCACCACCGGCGAGTTTGAGGTCGACGACGGCGTGGCCGAGTTCCTCGTCCTCGGGCAGGGCGTCGAGCAGCGCCTTCATGTCGTCCAGGCAGGTGGCCCGCGCGACGCGCCAGCCGCGCCGCTCGAAGGAGCGCGACAGCGTGCGCGCGAAGGCGTCGTCGTCCTCGACGATCAGCAGCAGGCGGTCTTCTTCAGCGGCGGAAGGCATCAGATGGGAATTGTCGAGGCAGCAATGCGGCCAGCGGCAGGGTCAGCACGACCTCGGCACCACCACCGTCACGGTTGTGCGCCTGCAACTGCCCGCCCAGCGTGCGAGCGACGTTGACGGACAGGAACAGACCCATGCCGCGGCCCGGCTGGCCTTTGCTGCTCTGGTAGGGGTCGCCGAAGTGCTCCAGCATTTCGGCGCTGAAGCCGGGGCCATCGTCGAGCACGCTCAGGGCCAGCGTGTCTTCGTCGGGGCAGGCGGCCACCAGCGTGAGCGCAGCGCCGGGTGCGGCTTCAGAGGCGTTGTCGAGCAGGTTGGCGATGACCTGCTGCAGGGCGGTGTCCGAGATGATCTCGACCTCGGGCAGGTTCTCGCAGCGCAGGGCCAGGTGGGCCTGCGGGTGGGCAGCGCGCCAGTCGGCGGCCAGGCGGTCGACGAAGGCGTGCAGGTGGGTCAGCCCCGGTGCCTCGCCGCGCATCTCGCCGGCCGACATCAGGATGCCCGTCACGATGGCCTTGCAGCGCAGGATCTGGCGCTGCATCTCCTCGATCTCCTCGCGCAGCTCGGGTTCGCCGGCAAACGGCGCCATGTGCGCCCAGTCGCCAAGGATGACGCTGAGCGTGGCCAGCGGCGTGCCCAGCTCGTGCGCGGCACCGCTGGCCAGCAGGCCCATGCGCACGATGTGCACCTCCTCGGCGGCGCGCTGCTGCAGCTCGGCCAGCTCGGCGTCGCGTTGGCGCAGGTTGCGGTTGATGCGCACGATGAAGATGCTGAGCAGGCCGACGTTGAGCAGGAAGCACAGCAGCAGGCCGCCCAGGTAGTTGGGCGACAGCGTCGTGGGCGATGTCGGGTCAAGCAGCAGCGGACGATGCCATTGCATCAGCAGCACGAAGCCCGACACCGCGCTGACGATGACGGCCATCAGATAGGCCGGCCGCAGCAGCACCGACGCAACAGCCACCTGCAGCAGGTAGAGGTAGATGAAGGGGTTGTCGCTGCCGCCGGCCAGGTACAGCTGGCCGGTCAGCACGCCTACGTCCACCAGCAGCGCGATGCAGAGTTCGATCTGCGACACCGGCTGCGCGAGCTTGTTGCGCCAGATGCTGAAGAGGTTGAAGGCGACGAGGATGCCAAGCAGGCTGAGCATCTCAGCCCAGGGCAGCGCGATGCTGAGGCCCGCGTGCACGACGAGCACGGTGGCGAGCTGGCCGCCCACGGCCAGCCAGCGCAGCTCGATGAGCTGGCGCAGGTTGGCCCGGCCGGCGCGGCGCTCGGGGGCGACCACGACGGATTCAGCGACGGCTTCGGCAGTGATCGGCAGCGGTGTGGTGTTCAAGACGGGACGCGCCGGCGCTCTTCGCGGACCTGATAGACGGCCGCGGCGGCGGCCATGGCCGCGAGCGCCAGCCAGGTGATGGCGTAGACGGCGTGATTGTTGGCGAAGCGCACGACGGTCAGGCCGGGGCGCGGCCAACGCCTGGGCTGGGCGGGGTCGGCGGACTCGTCGACGAAGAAGGGGGCGACGGGGCCGGCAAGTTTCAGCTGCGTGGCGATGCCGGCGACGTCACGTGAGTACCAGCGGCCTTCGCTCGGCACGTTCTGGCGCAGCGGGCCGCCGCCGGTTTCCGTCAGACGCAGCAAGCCGATGAGTTCGACCGGGCCGCTGGGTGCCGCATGCTGATCGGGCGCGCGCTGCTCGGGCGGCACGAAGCCACGGTTGACGAGGACGGTGCTGCCATCGTCCAGCCGCAGCGGCGCGATAACCCAGTGGCCGCCGCCGAGTTCGGTCGTGGCCTGCACCAGCACCTCGCGCGGCTCGAAATGGCCAAGCAGGCGCAGGCGACGGTATTCGTCGGCCTTGGAAACCTCCGCCGACGCCGATGGCGGCGCGACGGGTTCGGTTGTCAGCTTGGCCTCGACACGCGCGATGAGGTCCTGCTTCCAGCCCAGGCGCTGAAACTGCCATGCAGCCAGCGCGATGAAACCCACGCTGGCCAGCGCCGCGCTAACGATCAGGATGATCCGCGCGGCGCGATTCATCAGGGCATGTTGCGCATCGCGGCCGGGTCCGGCGTGGGCATCATGTTGGCGTTCATGTGATACATGACCCAGACCGAGCCGGCCAGCATGATGACGACCAGGGCCGCCGTGAACAGCAGGGCCAGCATGGACCACCCCTGCTCGACCTTGGCGTTCATGTGCAGGAAATAGATCATGTGCACAACCATCTGCACGGCCGCGAAGCCGAGGATGACGAAGCCGGTCAGCTTGGGGCTGGGCAGCACCTTGGCCATGACAAGCCAGAAGGGGATGGCGGTCAGGATGACGGACAGCAGGAAGCCGGTCGCGTAGCCCTTGTAGCTGACGTGGAAGTCTTCCTCGCCGTCGAGGTGGTCGTCATGACCGTGCGTGTCGTGAGCGTGGGCAGCCATCACAGCACTCCCATCAGGTAGACGAAGGTGAAGACGCCGATCCAGACGACGTCCAGGAAGTGCCAGAACATCGACAGGCACATCAGGCGGCGGCGGTTGGCGGGCGTGAGGCCGAGTTTTTGCACCTGGACCATCAGCGTGACCAGCCAGATCGTGCCGAAGGTGACGTGCAGGCCGTGCGTGCCCACCAGCGTGAAGAAGCTGGACAGGAAGGCGCTGCGGCCCGGGCCTGCGCCCTCGTGGATGAGGTGGTGGAACTCGTAGAGCTCGATGCCCAGGAAGCCCAGGCCGAACAGGCCCGTGATGGCCAGCCAGGCCAGCAGCTGGCCTTTCTTGCGCGCCTGCATCGCGATCATCGCGAAGCCGTAGGTGATGGACGAGAACAGCAGCAGCGCGGTGTTGACGGCCACCAGCGGCAGGTCGAACAGGTCGGCGCCCGAGGGGCCGGCCGCGTAGTTGCGGCCCAGCACGGCGTACACGGCGAACAGCACCGCGAAGATGAGGCAGTCGCTCATCAGGTAGAGCCAGAAGCCCAGCATGGTGCTGTTGGGCGGGTGGTGCTCGCCACTGTGGTCGTAGTAGAGCGGCGCGCCGTTCACGTGCGTAGCAACGGTTGCAGTCATGTCAGCTGTCTCCCGGTCAGGCGGCAGAGCCAGCGGCAGCGAGGGCGCGGGTGCGCTCGTCCTCGGCGCGGGTCACCGCATCGGCCGAGATGTGATAGTCGCGGCTGTAGTTGAAGGTGTGCACGATGGCCGCGATGACAGTAGCCGCGAACGTGGCCGCCGCGATCCAGTACATGTGCCAGATCAACGCGAAGCCCATGGCCGTGGCCAGCATGCCGATGATGAAGCCGGCGCCGGTGTTCTTGGGCATGTGGATGGCCACGAAGCCCTTGCTCGGGCGCTCGGCGCCGCGCTGCTTCATGTCGTACCAGGCGTCCATCTCGTGGGCGATGGGCGTGAAGGCGAAGTTGTAGTCCGGCGGCGGCGACGAGGTCGACCACTCCAGCGTGCGGCCACCCCAGATGTCGCCCGTGGTGTCGCGCAGTTCCTTGCGGCGCCAGATGCTGACGGCGATCTGGATCAGGAAGGCCGCGATGCCCAGGGCCACGATGCCCGCGCCGATGGCGGCGACGACGAACCAGATCTGCAGCGACGGGTCATCGAAGTGGCTGACGCGGCGCGTGATGCCCATCAGGCCCAGCACGTAGAGCGGCGTGAACGCGACCCAGAAGCCGATGAACCAGCACCAGAACGAGACCTTGCCCCAGAAGGCATCCAGGCGGAAGCCGAAGGCCTTGGGGAACCAGTAGTTGATGCCGGCGAAGGCGCCGAACACCACGCCGCCGATGATGACGTTGTGGAAGTGGGCGATGAGGAACAGGCTGTTGTGCAGCACGAAGTCCGCCGCCGGCACGGCCAGCAGCACGCCGGTCATGCCACCGATGGTGAAGGTGATCATGAAGCCCACCGTCCACAGCATCGGCACCTCGAACTGGATGCGCCCGCGGTACATGGTGAACAGCCAGTTGAAGATCTTCGCGCCCGTCGGGATCGAGATGATCATCGTCGTGATGCCGAAGAAGCTGTTCACGCTGGCCCCTGAGCCCATCGTGAAGAAGTGGTGCAGCCAGACGAGGTAGGACAGGATGGTGATGACGACCGTGGCATAGACCATGGACGCGTAGCCGAACAGCTTCTTGCGGCTGAAGGTGGACACCACTTCCGAGAAGATGCCGAACACCGGCAGCACCAGGATGTAGACCTCGGGGTGGCCCCAGATCCAGATCAGGTTCACGTAGAGCATGGCGTTGCCGCCAAGGTCGTTGGTGAAGAAGTTGGTGCCGAGGTAGCGGTCGGCCGTCAGCAGCGCCAGCGTGGCGGCCAGCACGGGGAAGGTCGCGACGATGAGCACGTTGGTGCACAGCGACGTCCACGTGAAGACGGGCATCTTCATCATCGTCATGCCGGGCGCGCGCATCTTGATGATGGTGGCGATCAGGTTGATGCCCGACAGCGTCGTGCCCACCCCCGCAATCTGCAGTGACCACAAGTAGTAGTCCACCCCCACATCCGGGCTCGCCAGGATGCCCGACAGCGGCGGGTAGGCCAGCCAGCCGGTCTTGGCGAACTCGCCGATAAACAGCGACAGCATGACCAGCACGGCGCCGCCGGCCGTCATCCAGAAGCTGAAGTTGTTCAAGAACGGGAAGGCCACGTCGCGCGCGCCGATCTGCAGCGGCACGACGTAGTTCATGAACCCGGTCACGAAGGGCATCGCGACGAAGAAGATCATGATGACGCCGTGGGCCGTGAACACTTGGTCGTAGTGGTGCGGCGGCAGGAAGCCGGCGTTGTCGGCGAAGGCCATGGCCTGGTGGGCGCGCATCATCAGCGCGTCCGCGAAGCCGCGCAGCAGCATCACGACACCCAGGATGATGTACATGATGCCGATCTTCTTGTGGTCGATGCTGGTGATCCAGTCACGCCACAGATGGCCCCAGAGCTTGAACTTGGTGATCAGCGCGAACACCAGCGCGCCGCCCAGCGCGACGGCGATGAAGGTGGCGATGAGGATGGGCTCGTGCAGCGGCAGCGAGTCCCAGCCGAGGCGGCCGAGGATGGGGTGCAGCTGATCGAGCGTCTGGTGTTGGGCAACGACGGGGTTGGACATCGGTCGGTCTCAGTTCTTCTGCGCCGCAGTCGAGGCGTCGGCGATCTCGATGGGCAGGCCCAGCGGGTTGGTCGGCGTGCACAGGGCCGCCACGACGCGACGCTCGCGCTTGACGCCGTCGAAGTCGCTCCAGGTGCTGCGCATCGTGCTGGCCACGCCACCCTTGCCGGCACCGCCGGCCGCGTCGATGGCCATCATCTGGCTGGAGCACATCTTCTTGCCGTCGACGCAGCGGTCGACGATGGCGCTCCACAGGCCGGCCTCCACGCTGGCGAAGCGGCGGATGGGCTCCTTGGCGCTGGGCTGTTCGAGCTTCAGGTAGTCGGCGCGGGTCAGCGTGTTGCCGCCGGCCTTGTTGCTGGCTATCCAGCTCGCGAACTCTTCGTCAGACACGCCGTGGAACTTGAAACGCATGTCCGAGAAACCGGCGCCGCTGTAGTGGGCCGACAGGCCGTCGTACACGCCCGCTTTGTTGATGACGGCATGCAGCTGCGTCTCCATGCCCGGCATCGTGTAGATCATGCCGGCCAGCGCAGGCACGTAGAAGGTGTTCATCACCGTCGTGGACGTGAAGCGGAAGTGGATGGGGCGGTCCACGGGTGCTGCCAGTTCGTTGACGGTGGCGATACCCTGCTCGGGGTAGATGAAGAGCCACTTCCAGTCCATCGCGACGGCATAGACCTCCAGCGGCTTCACGCCGGCCACCAGGGGCTTGTCCTCGGCGATGCGGTCCAGCGGGCGGAAGGGGTCGAGCTTGTGCGTGCTGATCCAGGTGATGGCGCCCAGCGCGATGATGATCAGCAGCGGCGCACCCCAGATGACCAGTTCCAGGCGCGTGGAATGATCCCAGTCCGGCGAGTAGGTCGCCTCGGTGTTGGACTGGCGGTAACGGTATGCAAAGAACAGCGTCAGCGCGATCACCGGGACGATGATCAACAGCATCAGCAGCGTCGACGTGACGATGAGTTGCGCCTGCTGTTGCGCGATGTCGCCGTGCGGCTTCATCACGACGGCGTTGCAGCCGCTCAAGAGCAGGCCGGCCGTCAAGACCGGGACGCAACGAAGGAGGTTCTTTTTGGGGTACATCCTGAGAGGCGCGCGAGGGTTAACGATCTTGCGTGCGACGACGGAATGTAAGTTGATTGAGCCAAATCAACGATTGGACATTTTGTCCTAGGCACACACGGAGACAAGCCCGCCATGGCACTTGCTAGCAGTACCCTTTTGCCCCCCCAAAACTCCCCCGGGGCGGCCCGCACCGACGAGGAACTGGCACCCGGCGACATCGCTGTCGGCGTCATCATCGGCCGGGCGTCCGAGTATTTCGACTTCTTCGTGTTCGGCATCGCCTCGGTGCTGGTGTTCCCGCAGGTCTTCTTCCCCTTCGCCGACCGCCTGACCGGCACGCTCTACGCCTTCCTGGTCTTCGCGTTGGCGTTCGTCGTCCGACCGGTCGGCACGCTGATCGGCATGTCCATCCAGCGTCATTTCGGCCGCTCGGCCAAGCTGACAGCCGCCCTCTTCCTGCTCGGCTGCTCCACGGTCGGCATGGGCCTGCTGCCCGGCTACGCCGAGGCCGGCAGTGCAGCCATCTGGCTGCTGGCATTCGCCCGCATCGGCCAGGGCCTGGCGCTTGGCGGCTCCTGGGACGGCCTGCCCTCGCTGCTGGCACTGAATGCACCCCCACACCGCCGCGGCTGGTACGCGATGCTGGGGCAGCTGGGTGCGCCGCTGGGCTTCTTCGTCGCATCGGGCGTGTTCCTGTACGTCTACGGCAACCTGGACGCCAAGGACTTCCTGTCCTGGGGCTGGCGCTTCCCGTTCTTCACGGCCTTCGCGATCAACGTCGTCGCGTTGTTCGCGCGGCTGCGCCTGGTCGTCACGCACGAGTACGAGAAGCGCATGGAAGAGCATGAGCTCGACCCCGCCTATCTGCGCGAGCTGCTGCCAGCCCAGGGCCACCACGTCGTCATCGGCGCCTTTGCCGCGCTGGCCAGCTATGCCCTCTTCCACCTGGTGAGCGTCTTCCCGCTGTCCTGGGTGGCGCTGTATGGCAATGAAGGCATCGTGGACTTCATGAAGATGGAGTTGCTGGGCGCAGCCTTCGCGGCCGTTGCCATGCCGATGTCGGGCCTCATCGCCGACAAGATCGGTCGGCGCAGCTACCTCGGCTCCATGGCCATCGCCATCGGTGTGTTTGCGCTGTTCGCCCCCTTCATGCTCGGCGGCGGCAAGCCCGGCCAGGCGGCCTTCATCCTGATCGGCTTCGTGCTGCTGGGCTTGTCCTACGGCCAGTCGGCGGGCTCGGTGACGTCCAACTTCCTGCCGCACTTCCGCTACACCGGCGCGGCGCTGACGGCCGACATGGCCTGGCTGCTGGGCGCCGCCTTCGCGCCCGTCGTCGCGCTGTTCCTGTCCTCGCGCTTCGGCCTCGTGTCGCTCAGCGCCTACCTGCTGTCCGGCGTGTTCTGCACGCTGGTGGCGCTGCGGGTGAACAAGCGGCTGCAGGCCGCGGCTGTCGTTCAAGACTGACGACTCACGCCCCAGTCAAAGGCGGGCTTCGGCCCGCTTTTGCTTGCCGCAACAGTTTCCATTTCCGGAAAGCATCCATATACTTAGCCGCACAGGAAACTAACGACGACACCATGGCCCTGACGCTGCACTACCACCCGCTGTCTTCCTACTGCTGGAAGGTCCTGATCGCGCTGTACGAGAACGGCGCGCCTTTCGAGCCACGGCTTGTCAACCTTGGCGACCCCGCCGCGCGCGCGGCCTACGCGGCGCTGTGGCCAACCGCCAAGATCCCGCTGCTGGTCGACGGCGAACGGGTGGTGCCGGAAACCTCGATCCAGATCGAATACCTCGACCGTCGCCAGCCGGGCCAGGTGCGCCTGCTGCCGGATGACTTCGACGCGCAGCTGGAAGTGCGCCTCTGGGACCGCGTCTTCGACCTCTACGTGATGGACCCGATGCAGCGCTACATCGGCCAGGTGCTGCGCCCCGAGACCGAGCGCGATGCCCGCGCGATGACTACCTCGGTCGACAACCTCGGCATGGCCTACGACCTGATCGAACGCCGCCTGGGCGAGCGCACCTGGGCAACGGGCGATGCGTTCACGATGGCCGATTGCGCGGCTGCACCGGCGCTGTTCTACGCCGCGGTGGTCCGGCCGTTCTCACCGGAGCACGCACGGCTCAGCGCCTATTTCGAGCGCCTGCTGGCCCGCCCCTCGGTCTGGCGCTGCATCGTCGAGGCGCGCCCCGTGTTCCAGTACTACCCGCTGCGCCATGCCCTCCCCGCACGCTTCCTCGGCTGAAGGGCTGGACCGGCTGTTTGCCGCGCTGGCCGACGGCAACCGCCGCGCGATGGTCGACCGGCTCGCCCGCGGGCCTGCCTCGGTGTCGGACCTGGCCAAGCCGCTGTCCATCGCCCTGCCCTCGGCGCTCAAGCACCTTGCAGCGCTGGAGGCCGGCGGCCTCGTGCAGTCGGACAAGGCCGGCCGCGTGCGCACCTACCGCATCGCGCCGGATGCCTTCAATGGCTTGGAGGATTGGGTGGCCCAGCGCAAGGCGATGTGGCACCGCCAGTTCGACGCCCTCGACGCTCTTCTCTCGGAACAGGACAAGCCATGACGACGACCTCCGCCGCCCATACCAGCTTCGTGCTGGAGCGGCGCTTCAAGGCCTCGGCCGCCCGCGTGTTCGCCGCCTGGGCCGACCCGGCGACCAAGCTGCGCTGGAACGACTGCCATGCCGAGATGAACGCGACCGAGTTCAGCATGGACTTCCGGCCCGGCGGACAGGAGATCTACCGCAGCCAGTTGCCGGACGGGACGAAGCTCGCCGTCGACAAGGTCTTCCTCGACATCGTGACGAACGCGCGCATCGTCTTCGCGTACTCGATGGCTGCGAACGGCAAGGCCCTGTCCGCCTCGCTCGTCACGGTGGAGTTCTCAGACAGCGCTTCAGGTTCGACGCTGAAGCTCACCGAGCAACTTGCCTACCTCGACGGTCACCAGGATCTTGAGCAGCGCCGGCGCGGCACCGAAGAGGGCCTCGACCGGCTGCTGCTCGAAGTGGACGCCGCTTAACCGAGCGCCTTGCGCGCGTTCTGGAACATCCGCAGCCACGGGCTGTGCAGCGCGCGGTCGCCCGAGGTCCAGCTCATCTGCACATTGCGGAACACGCGCTCCGGGTGCGGCATCAGCGCCGTAAAGCGGCCGTCCGGCGTCGTCACCGACGTCAAGCCGCCCGGGCTCCCGTTGGGGTTGAACGGGTAGGCCTCGGTCGCCTGGCCCTGGTTGTCGACAAAGCGCATCGCCTGAATAACCTTGGCTGCGTCGCCCTGGCGCGCGAAGTTGGCAAAGCCCTCGCCGTGCGCGACGGCGATGGGCAGGCGGCTGCCAGCCATGCCCTGGAAGAACACGCTGGGTGACTCCAGCACTTCCACCAGCGACAGCCGCGCTTCGAATTGCTCGCTCTGGTTGCGCGTGAAGCGCGGCCAGGCGTCGGCGCCCGGGATGATGGGCGCGAGCGCGGCCAACATCTGGCAACCGTTGCAAACGCCCAGGGCCAGCGTGTCCTGTCGCGCGAAGAAGGCGCGGAACTGCTCGGCCAGCACCGGGTTGAACATG
Organism: Roseateles sp. GW821-FHT02E12; assembly: GCF_059421665.1. Taxonomy (NCBI): domain Bacteria; kingdom Pseudomonadati; phylum Pseudomonadota; class Betaproteobacteria; order Burkholderiales; family Sphaerotilaceae; genus Roseateles; species Roseateles sp. GW821-FHT02E12. Next base: position 1,014,884 of record NZ_JBWKVK010000003.1, on the reverse strand, counting down.
ATGCTGCGCGCCCAGCCTTCGCCGGCACCCAGCGTGTCGCCATAGCTGAAGCCCCCGCAGGCGACGAAGGCCGCAAAGCCGTCCAGCTTGACCGCGCCGGAGTGCAGGTCGCTCATGTGCACGTCGAAGCTGTCGAAGCCGCCCTGCGCCATCGCATAGGACATCTCGATGTGCGAGTTGACGCCCTGCTCGCGCAGGATGGCGACCTTCGGCTTCGCGCCGGTGCTGACGAAAGGCGCCTCGGGCGCGAACGTCAGGTGGACATGCAGGCCCGGGTCGTCGGCCTTGCCGGCGGCCGCATGTTCCGCGTCCGCGCCGGCCGGGTTGTCGCGCAGCTGCGCAATGCGCCACGACACCTCGTCCCAGGTCTGCTGGAGGCGGGTAAGGTCGGCACCGAAGACCTTCTTCGCGTCGCGCCAGACTTCCACCTGCCGCGCTGCATTGGGCTTGGCAACGACGTGCGAATGCTTGGACAGGCCATGCGCGCGCAGCACCTGCATGACGGCATCACGGTCGGCCGCGCGCACCTGGATCAGCGCGCCCAGCTCCTCGTTGAACAGCGCCCGCAGCGTCAGCTCCTCGCGGCGGGCGCTGACCTGCGTGGCCCAGTTCTTGGAGTCACCCATGTCGGCGCGGCTGTCGCTGATGCCGTCGCCTTCGGTGACCAGCATGTCCACGTTCAGGCTCAGGCCCTGCTGGCCGGCAAAGGCCATCTCGCAGGCCGCCGCCCAGAGGCCGCCGTCAGAACGGTCGTGATAGGCCAGCAGCTTGCCCGCAGCACGCAGTTCGTTGATCGCGTTGACCAGCGACACCAGCAGTTGGGGCTCGTCCAGGTCCGGCACATCGGCGCCAAACTGGTTCAGCGTCTGCGCCAGGATCGAGCCCGCCATGCGGTGCTTGCCTTGACCCAGGTCGATGAGGATCAACGCTGAGTCCTCGCGCTGCAGTTCTGGCGTCAGCGTGCCGCGCACATCGGCGATGCTGGCGAAGGCGGTGACGATCAGCGACACCGGCGCAGTGACCTGGTTGCCATCCCACTTGGTGCGCATCGACAAGGAGTCCTTGCCGACCGGGATGGACACGCCCAGCGCCGGGCACAGCTCCATGCCCACGGCCTTGACGGTGTCGAACAGCGCGGCGTCTTCACCCGCTTCGCCGCAGGCGGCCATCCAGTTGGCGCTGAGCTTCACGCGAGGCAGCTCGATGGGCGCGGCCAGCAGGTTGGTGATGGCTTCGGCCACGGCCATGCGGCCCGAGGCCGGCGCGTTGACGGAGGCCAGCGGCGTGCGCTCGCCCATGCTCATGGCCTCGCCGGCAAAGCCGTTGAAGTCGGCCAGCGTGACGGCGCAGTCCGCCACCGGCACCTGCCAGGGGCCGACCATCTGGTCGCGGTGGTTCAGGCCACCCACCGTGCGGTCGCCGATGGTGACGAGGAAGCGCTTGCTGGCCACGGTCGGGTGGCGCAGCACGTCGAAAGCGGCCTGCTCCAGCTTGACGCCAGACAGGTCCAGCGCGCCGCCATCACGGGCCACGCGGGTCACGTCGCGCTGCATCTTGGGCGGCTTGCCCAGCAGCACGTCCATCGGCATGTCGATGGGGTGGTCGTCGCCGGACTGCTCGTCGACGAGCTTCAGATCACGCGCTTCGGTCACGACGCCGACGACGGCGAAGGGGCAGCGTTCACGCGCGCACATGGCCGCGAAGCGGTCCAGGCTGCCCGGCGCGATGGCCAGCACATAACGCTCCTGACTCTCGTTGCACCAGATTTCCTTCGGCGCCAGGCCCGACTCCTCCAGCGGCACCTTGCGGAGGTCGAAGCGCGCGCCGCGGCCGGCGTCGTTCACCAGCTCGGGGAAGGCGTTGGAGATGCCGCCCGCGCCCACGTCGTGGATGGCCAGCACCGGGTTCTCGGCACCCAGGCCCCAGCAGTGGTTGATGACCTCCTGCGCGCGCCGCTCGATCTCGGGGTTGCCGCGCTGCACGGAGTCGAAGTCCAGGTCCGCAGTGTTCGTGCCCGCCGCCATCGAGCTGGCCGCGCTGCCGCCCATGCCGATGCGCATGCCCGGGCCGCCCAGCTGCACCAGCAGGCTGCCAGCGGGGAACTCGATCTTCTTGGTCAGGTCCGACCGGATCTGGCCCAGGCCGCCGGCGATCATGATGGGCTTGTGATAGCCCCGGCGCACGCCGTCCACCGTCTGCTCGAAGACGCGGAAATAGCCCGCCAGGTTGGGCCGGCCGAACTCGTTGTTGAAGGCCGCGCCACCCAGCGGGCCTTCGATCATGATCTGCAGCGCAGACGCGATATGCGCCGGCTTGCCCACCGGGTCACGCTCCCAGGATTCCGCCGGGCCCGGCAGATGCAGGTTGGAGACCGAGAAGCCCGTCAGGCCCGCCTTGGGCTTGGAGCCGCGGCCCGTGGCGCCTTCGTCACGGATCTCGCCACCAGCGCCCGTGGACGCGCCCGGGAAGGGCGAGATGGCGGTGGGGTGGTTGTGCGTCTCCACCTTCATCAGCACCTCGGCCTGCTCGGCGCGGGCCGTGTAGGCCGAGCCCGGCGCGTCGGCGGCCATCCAGCGCTGGATGGCGTGGCCTTCCATGACGGCGGCGTTGTCCGAGTAGGCGATGACCGTGTGCTGCGGGTTGAGTTTCTCGGTGTTGCGGATCATGCCGAACAGGCTCAGCGGCTGGGCCTCGCCGTCGACGATGAAGCTCGCGTTGAAGATCTTGTGCCGGCAGTGCTCGCTGTTGGCCTGGGCGAACATCATCAGCTCGACGTCGCTGGGGTTGCGGCCGAGCTTCCTGAAGTTGGTGTCGAGGTAGTCGATCTCGTCGGCGGACAGCGCCAGGCCGAACTCGACGTTGGCCTTCTCCAGCGCCGCACGGCCCTGGCCCAGCACGTCGACATGCGCCAGCGGCTCGGCCGTGCGCTCGTCGAACAGGTGGGTGGTGTCCTCACGCTTGAAGCAGGCCGACTCGGTCATGCGGTCGTGCAGCAGCGAGGCACAGGCGTTCAGCTCGTCGGCGCTCAGCGGCTTGGCGCCACCGAGCAGGCCGCTCTTGGTCGTGACGCGGTACTCGACGACCCGCTCGACGCGCTTCAGCACCAGCCCGCAGTTGCGCGCGATGTCGGTGGCCTTGGAGGCCCAGGGGCTGACCGTGCCGAAGCGCGGCGTGACGACCACGAGGTCGCCTTGCCCGTCCGCCGCCGCCGGCTCGCCGTAGGTCAACAGCGCGGCGAAGCGCTCGCGGGTTTCGCCGTCCAGGGGACCGTCCGTCCAGACCCAATGCACCGCGCGGGCACTGATGCCAGTGATTCGGCCGCTGACCTCTTGCAGCCTGGCCAGCAAGGCCTGGGCGCGGAAATCGGAAAGGGCGTTGCCGCCCTCGAAATGGGTCAGATGCGGGGTCAGGGCCATGGGGATCCGGGGAAGCTGGGCGCGGCGCAGGGCACGCGTTTCTCTGGAGGCACCGTCCCGGGGCAAGGGACGGCGTACGGGCACCCGGGATTCTACTGAGGGCTCTCACCACAGGCCGCGACCGCACCCAAGGCCAGCGCACGGCGCGGTCATGTCACCCGGTAGACGTCCAGCACCACCCGGTCAGCCAGACGCTCTCCACAGGCCAGCGCCAGCACCTTGTTCAGGTGCAGCCAGGCCGGCGCGCCAGTCTGGAAACGCATCACGGTACGGAAGTAATAGGCCTCGCGCGGCACGGCCTCGCTGCGAGCGAGCGCGGACATCACGTCAGGCGCGGCGTGGCGCATGCCGTCGCTCTGCACCTCGATCAACGCGCCGTCGGTGGCCCGGATCACGTAATGCGCTGCGATGTCGAGCACGCCATCGGCGCGGTGGACCTGCCAGTCGACGCCGCCCTCGACGACCTCCCCATTCAACTCCGCGCCACGGACCGTGCCGCCAGCCAGCGGCACATAACGCCGTTCGCCGTACTTGGCCTGGCCAAGCGTCACGAGCGCGCCCACTCGGCAGGTCACGCGCGTCATCGGCAGCAGCAGGGGCGGTGCGGGAAGGGGGTCGGTCATCGGTCGATCGGGTCAGTCGCTATGGACAGGGTGGCACTGCGGCCTAGCATGCCCGCAAGCGTGCCTGCTGTCGCGCTGGCCAGCCGTCATCCCAGAAGATGACGCCCCGCCCTCACCCAGCGCCATCGATGAAGCTCTGCTCCCTGCCCTCGCCCGCCGATGCCACACGCGCCTCGATGGGCTCGGCGCTGGCCGCGGTGGTCGGCGATATCGGCGAGCCCGGCTTCGCGGCATCCGCCTTGCACGGCCTCAACACAGCGCATCTGCGCGCGGCCTCCTGGGCGGTCTACGAACTGCGGCCGGCCGCTGTGCCGGTGCTGCATCTGTCCGCCAGCGTCGGCGTGGCCGACACCACCCGCGAATGCTTCGCGGCCTACCTCGACGGCCTGTACCGCCGCGACCGCAGCTTCGACGACGTCGCCCCAGGCCATGCCGCCGTGCTGCGCATGCATGCCGACGATGCGCCGACGCGCGACCACCGCGAAGCCATCTATCGCCGGCACGGCGTGCTGGAGCGGCTGTCGGTGGTGCAACGAGCGTCCGATCACTCACTGCTCGCCGTCAACCTCTACCACCACCAGCACCAGGGCAGCTTCAGCGACGGCGAGGTGGCCGGCTTCGCCGAAGCAGCACCCGTGCTGCTCGCCGCCGTCCAGCGGCACCTCCGCCTGACCGTAGTCGCCGCGCCTGCGGTCACGGCGCACGCGCGCCATGCGCTGAGCCTGCGCTGCCCCGCGTTGACCGAACGCGAGCTCGACGTCTGCGAGCGGCTGCTGCGCGGCTGGAGCTACGACGGCATTGCCGCCGACCTGGGCCTGAGCCTGGCGACCGTCAAGACCTACCGCGCCCGCGCGTTCGTACGGCTGGGCATGCACTTCAAGAGCGAGCTGTTCGCGGCCTTCCTGCCCCGGCATTGAGCCGCTGTCGGCCTCTCGGATGACAGCGCCGCCAGGCCCTGCGCCGCACACTGCCCGGCCACATGACCGGAGAAAAGCCCATGACGCTGCGCCGCCGCCACGCCCTGCTGAACGTTGCCTGCGCGACCCTGCTGGCCGCCGGCCTGCCACTGCCCGCCGCAGCCCAGAGCTTTCCAGACCGGCCGCTGAAGCTGGTCGTCGGTTTCCCGCCCGGCACCGGGCCGGATGTAGTGGCGCGGCTGCTCGGCCAGAAGCTGGGCGACGCCTTGAAGCAGAACATCGTCATCGACAACCGCGCCGGCGCCGGCGGGCAGATCGCCGCACAGGCGGTGGCCAAGAGCCCGGCCGACGGCTACAGCCTGCTGCTCGGCGAAGTCGGCTCCATCAGCATCGCCCCGCCGGCCTTCGGCAAGCTGCCCTACGACCCAGCGAAGGAACTGGCCGTACTGTCGGAGGTCGTGCGGTCAGACTTCGTGCTGGTGGTGCCGGTCGCGTCGCCGTCGCAGACGGTGGCCGACCTCATCAAGGCGGCGAAGGCCAAGCCTGACCGGTTGAACTTCGCGACCTTCGGCGCTGGCACACCCGGCCACTTCGGCGCCGAGATGCTCGCCGAGCAGGCCGGCTTCAAGATCGAGCCCATCCACTTCCGCGCCACCGGCGACGCGGTGACCGCCATCGTCGCGGGTGACGTACAGGCCGCCTTCGTGACGACGGCACTGGGCGCCGCACAGATCAAGGCCGGCAAGATGCGCGCGCTCGCCACCACCGCTCCGTCACGCTCGTCCCTGCTGCCCGACGTGCCCACCTTCACCGAGGCGGGCCTGCCCAAGGTCGACTTCTCCGCCTGGTTCGCCGTCTTCGTGCCGACCGGCACGCCGATCACCGCGCAAGACCTGCTCGCCATCCAGATCGCTGCGGCCGTGAAGTCGCCGGACGTGCGTCAGAAGCTGCAGGAAAGCGGCTTCACCGTCACCGGCACCACCCGCACCGAGGCCGAGCGCACGGTGCGCGCCGAAGCGGCCCGCTGGGCGGCGGTCGTCAAAGCCACGGGTTTCAAAGGAGACTGAACCCGGCCAGCGCAGCGCCGCCAGGCGGTGCATTGCGGGGAACTACGGAGCGCGCTATTCAATTCGGCCGATTAGGATAGCGCTATCCAATCAAGACCAAGCGGCGGGCGATCATTTGGCCCCGCCCGCCTGGAACTGCTTCCTGCCCTGACGTCTCCATCTCGCCCGTCCATGACCCACTATGCGCCCGATTCCCTCATCGTCATGGGCGTCGCTGGCTGCGGCAAGTCCACGCTTGCAGCCGCCCTGGCCGACCGGATGGGTCGAGTCCTGGTGGAAGGCGATCACTTCCACAGCGAGTCCAGCCGCGCCAAGATGGCGCAAGGCGTGGCCCTGAACGATGACGACCGTGAAAGCTGGCTGGCGAGCCTGTGCGCGCAGCTGCAGCAGCACCCCGGCGGCGTGGTGGTGGCCTGTTCGGCGCTCAAGCGCAGCTACCGTGAACAACTCCGCCGCGCCTCGCCCGGGCTGCGCTTCGCCTTCCTGAGCATCGCCAAATCCGAGGCCTGCCGGCGCGTGCTGACGCGCGGCGCCCACTTCTTTGCCGTCAGCCTGGTCGACAGCCAGTTCGAGACGCTGGAGTCACCGGTGGGCGAGCCCGGTGTGCTGCAGCTGGACGCGCTCCAGCCGCTGGACGTGCTGGAAGCCGATGTCTGCAACTGGCTGATCGGCACCTCATGAGCGCCAAGCCTCTCACCAAGCGCGAGATCGTCGGCTACGGCCTGGGCGACATGGGGTTCAACTTCTACTGGACCAACATCTCGACCTTCCTGCTGATCTTCTACACCGACGTGTTCGGCATCACGGCGGGCGCGGCGGCCACGATGCTGTTCGTCGTCAAGATCTTCAACGCCTTCACCGACCCCATGATCGGCGCCTTCGCCGACCGCACGCAGACGCGCTGGGGCAAGTTCCGGCCCTATCTGCTGTTCATGCCGCTGCCGTTGGCCGTGATCGGCGTGCTGACGTATTCCACGCCCGACTTCGGCCCCACTGGCAAGCTCGTGTGGGCCTACGTGACCTACCTGCTCCTGATGACGATCTACACCAGCGTCAACCTGCCCTACAGCGCCTTGTCGGGGGTGATCTCGGGCGACGCGAGGGAGCGCAACGCGATCAACGCGTCCCGCTTCGTCTGCGGCTTCGCAGGCGGCACCATCGTCACGGCCGTGTCGCCACGGCTGGTGAGCTGGTTCGGCGGTGCCGACCACGCGCTGGGCTGGACGCTCACCATGGTGTTCTGGGGCATTGCCGCCGCGCTGATCTTCGTCTTCACCTTCAGCTCGACGACCGAGCGCGTGCAGCCCGTGCAGGCCGAGCCCTCCACCGTGCGCCAGGACCTGGCCGACCTGCGCAGCAACCTGCCCTGGATCCTGCTGTTCTTCCTCGCGCTGATCATCATGCTCAGCATCACGCTGCGCATGACCAGCGCGGCCTACTACTTCAAGTACGTGGTCAACCGGCCCGAGTTGCTGGCCACCTTCATGCCGGCCTACCTGCTGGCCGCGGCCGCGGGCACGGCGTGCACGCCGCTGCTCACGCGCTTCATCGACAAGCGCAAACTGCTGATCGGCTTGATGCTCGCCTCCACCGTGCTGTCAACGGCTTTCCTGTTCGTGCCCAGTGATCAGATCGCGCTGATGTACGCGCTGCAGATTGCGCTGGGCCTGTGCCTGGGGCCGAAGTCGCCGCTGTCGTTTGCCATGCTGGCCGACTCGGCCGACTACAACGAATGGCGCAACGGCCGCCGCGCCACGGGCATGACCTTCGCGGCCAGCTCCTTCGCGCAGAAGCTTGGCACCGCGGTCGCGGTCGGCGTCATCGGCACGCTGTTCACGGCCCTGGGCTATGTGCCCAACGTCGTGCAGTCGACTGAATCCCAGGCCGGCATCGTCTGGCTGATGTCCGTGATCCCGGCAGGCTTCACGTTACTGGCCGCGGCCATCATGGCCTTCTACACGTTGGACAACCCGACCATGGCGCGCATCCAGGCCGATCTGGCCGAGCGCAAATCCTCAACTTCAACGCCCTGAACCCCATGCTGCGTCACCTCGATGGCGGCGAGCGCTGCGAGCTCACCAGCCCCACTGCCCTGCCCCAGGCCGGCGGCTTCCTCTGGAACCGCCGCATGATGATCCAGGTCACCTGCCGCGGCTATGCCACCGCGCAGTTCATGCAGCCCGAACCGGCCAAGTACGCGCACGCGCCCAACCTGGAGGCCAAGACCTTCATGCAGCCGGAGCAGGCCTACTACGCCCACCACCCCGGCCGCTTCGTCTACGTGAAGGACGAAGACACGGGCGAGCTGTTCTCGGCGCCCTACGAGCCCGTGCGCGCGGCAGTGGACACCTTCAGCTTCGTCGTCGGCCGGCATGACCTGAGCTGGACGGTGGAGCACCTCGGCCTGCGCGTGGAGATGACGCTGGGCCTGCCGACCGACGACGTCGTCGAGCTGTGGGCCCTGCGCGTTACCAACCTGTCCGGCCGGCCGCGGCGCATCAGCGTCGTGCCGTACTTCCCCATCGGCTACATGTCGTGGATGAACCAGTCGGCCGAGTACCGTGCTGACCTCGGCGGCATCGTGGCCAGCAGCGTCACGCCCTACCAGAAGGTGGCGGATTACTTCAAGAACCAGCAGCTCAAGGACAAGACCTACTTCCTTTGCGAGCAAGCACCCGATGCCTGGGAAGCCAGCCAATCCGCGTTTGAAGGCGAAGGTGGCTTGCACCGGCCGAGCGCGCTGCAGGCCGAGCAACTGGCCGGTGGCGATGCCCGCTACGAGACGCCCGCCGCCTGCGTGCAGTACCGGTTGACGCTGCAGCCCAACGACAGCGAGACCTACCGCTTCCTGTTCGGCCCGGCGCTTGACGACGCCGAGATCGCGCAGGTGCGCGACACCTACCTCAGCGAAGCCGGATTCGCCCGCACCCGCGCGGCCTACGCCGCCTACATCGACAGCGGCCGCGGCTGCCTGCGCATCGAGACGCCGGACGCCGACTTCGACCGCTTCGTGAACCACTGGCTGCCGCGCCAGGTTTTCTATCACGGCGACGTGAACCGGCTCAGCACCGACCCGCAGACGCGCAACTACCTGCAGGACAACCTCGGCATGGCCTACATCGCGCCGAGCGTCACGCGCGGGGCGCTGCTGCATGCACTGGGCCAGCAGGCGGCCAACGGCTCCATGCCCGACGGCATCCTGCTGATCGAAGGCGCCGAGCTGAAGTACATCAACCAGGTGCCGCACACCGACCACTGCGTGTGGCTGCCCGTGTGCCTGCAGGCCTATCTGGACGAGACGGGCGACTTCGCGCTGCTGGACGTCGTGGTGAATGAACTCACCGTGGCCCAGCGGCTGGATGCCGCCATGGCCTGGCTGCAGCAAGACCGCGACGCGCGCGGCCTGAGCTTCATCGCCCAGGGCGACTGGTGCGACCCGATGAACATGGTGGGCTACAAGGGCCGCGGCGTGTCCGGCTGGCTCACCGTGGCCGCTGGCTACGCGATGAAGCTGTGGGCCGGCATCAGCTTGGATGCCGGGCGCGCCGACGCGGCCACGCGCTGGCGAGCCGCCGCGCTGGAGCTCAACGACGCCGCCAACCGCCACCTGTGGGACGGTGACTGGTTCGCGCGCGGCATCACGGACGACGATGTTGTCTTCGGCGTCAGCGCCGACACCGAGGGCCGCATCTACCTCAACCCGCAGTCCTGGGCCATGCTCAGCGGCGCCGCGAGCGAGGCGCAGCGCGTGAAGATGCTCGCCGCCATCGACGAACAGCTCGACACGCCCCACGGCGTTGCGATGTTCGCCCCGCCCTACTCCCGCATGCGCGACGACGTGGGCCGCGTCACGCAGAAGCACCCGGGCTCGGCCGAGAACGGTGCCGTCTACAACCACGCGGCCAGCTTCTACGTGCACGCTCTTTACGACAGCAGCGAGGGCGACCGCGCCTGGCGCGCGCTGCGGCGCATGCTCCCCGGGCCCGACCCAGCCGACGTGCTGCAGCGCGGCCAGCTGCCCGTCTTCATCCCGAACTACTACCGCGGCGCGCACCAGCAATACCCGCGCACGGCGGGGCGGTCCAGCCAGCTCTTCAACACCGGCACGGCCGCCTGGGCCTATCGCAGCGTCGTCGAAGGCCTGTGCGGCCTGCGCGGGCATGCCGAGGGGCTGCTGGTGAGGCCGCAGTTGCCCGATGGATGGAAGCACCTCAACGCCGAACGCGAGTTCCGCGGCGCGCGCTTCAAGCTGCAGGTGCGCCGCACGGGCACGGCTAGCGTGCTTCTGGATGGCCAGCCGCTGGCCGACGGCCTGGTGCGCGGCATCGAGGCCGGGCGCGAGTACCGCCTGGATGTCGAGCTGCCCTAGGAGCCTGCCCTCTGTCGCACAGGCTCCTAGGTGCTCTGGCGCCGCACCAGCTGAAAGCCCAGGTCCAGGTTCGGCTGCTCGACCGACTGGCCCCGCATCAGCTTCATCAGCATCTGCGCGGCCTGCTCGCCGATCTCGCGGCGTGGCGTGGCCACGGTGGTGAGCGGCGGCACCATCTGGTCGCTGCCCGGCAGGTCGTTGAAGCCCGCCACCGCCACGCGGCTGGGCACGGCCACACCCAGGCGAAGCGCCGCCAGCAGCGCGCCCTGGGCCAGGTCGTCGTTGCAGAAGAAGATGGCGTCGGTGTCGGGCGCCTCGCGTAGCACGCGCTCCAGCATGGCGCCACCCAGGGCCATGGACGAGGGCTCGGCGCTCAGCACCTTGCGCACACGGTCGCCCAAGCCCGCCTGCACCAGGGCGGCTTCATAGCCCTGGCCACGCTCCAGGGTGCGGGGGTCGAGCTGGGCGGCCACGTAGACGACGTGGCGCCGGCCGGTCTCGATCAGATGCTGCGTGATGGACCGCCCGGCTTCCCGCTGGGAGAAACCCACGCTGTGCGTGCCCCGCTCCGCCGCCACCTCCATGACGTGCACGCACGGCACGCCGCTGGCCTCGATGAGCGCGGCGGACGCCGTGCTGTGATCGCGCCCGGTGACGATGAGGCCGGCCGGCCGGTGGGCCAGGAAGCTGCGCAGCACGGCCTCCTCCTCGCCCGCGTCGTAGTGGGTGACACCGATCAGCGTCTGGTAGCCGGCCGGCACCAGGCTGTTCTGCACCGCGTCCAGCAGCTCCACGAACAAGGTGTTGCTCAACTTGGGGATGAGCACCGCCACGTGTGAGCTGCGGCTGGAGGCCAAGGCCCGTGCGGCCGGGTCGGGCACATAGCCCAGGGCAGCGGCGGCGGCCTGGACACGATCGCAGAGATCCGGGGCCACGGCCCGCTCGCCGCGCAACGCGCGGGACACGGTGATGGGGCTGACGCCTGCCGCCTGCGCCACGTCGGCCAGCGTTACCCGGCCGGTGGCCCGCGTGCGTCGTTCTGGGGCGGCGGAGGCGGGCTTGCGGCTTGGCATGGCTACATAGTATCCCCCATACCGGCGAGGTGATTCGAGTTCTAGGATAGCGCAATCCAGCCATGAACAGCGTATCGACAGACGCGCCGTTCGGACTGGCAAAACGGTGTTGTCTGCAAATTCTGAAAGAGACCGCTCCGTTTTTTTTGATTTCATTGGATAGCGCAATCCAAAGCCGGCGATCACAAGTCGCCGCATCACCGCTCACCGCCGAACCACAGAGCAGCGCCACAGGCTGCCAAACCAGGAGACATCCATGACGACACCCGGCCACAAGACCCTCATCCACCTCGCGGCGCTGGCCGCCTGCGCCGGCCTGGCCCTGTCGGCCCAGGCGCAGACAGCCGATGCCACCCCGCCAGCTGCCGAAGCCCAGCCAGACGCCGCCAGCAGCGGCTCCAACGTGCTGAACACGGTGGTGGTGTCGGGCTCGCGCATCTCTGCGCGCGGCTTCACCCAGCCCACGCCGACGACGCGCATGGTGGCCGCCGACCTGGAAAAGGTCGCCAAGCCCAACCTCTTCAACGCGCTGGCCGAACTGCCCGCGCTGCAAGGCAGCACCGGCCGCACCACCAGCACCAACAGCACCAGCAGCGGCATCCAGGGTCTGAGCTCGCTGAGCCTGCGCGGCCTCGGCCCCATCCGCACGCTGACGCTGCTGGACGGCCAGCGCGTCGTTGGCGCCAACGTCACGGGCGTGACCGACGTGAGCCAGTTCCCGCAGCTGCTCGTCAAGCAGGTGGACGTGGTGACCGGCGGTGCGTCGGCGTCCTACGGTTCGGACGCCGTCGGCGGCGTGGTGAACTTCATCACCGACAAGCGCTTCACCGGCTTCAAGGCCAATGTCGAAGCCGGCCAGACCAACTACCACGATGACAAGAACGCCACGCTCCAGGCCGCCTGGGGCAGCGGCTTCCTGGACGGCCGCGCCCACCTGACGGCCAGTGCCGAGTACAGCCGCGAAAAGGGCGTGCCCTCCCCTCGCTTCGGCGGCGCGGGTGCCAACGGCCGCGACTGGTTCAAGAACCCGGCCTTCCAGGTGCGCCCCATCGGCCAGACCACCGACGGCAAGCCGCAGTACACCTTCATCGAGAACGCGCAGCAGTTCCAGTACGCCAAGTACGGCCTCATCACCAACGGCCCGCTGCAGGGCACGGCCTTCGGCAAGGACGGCGTGCCCTTCAAGTTCAACTACGGCTCCAACGGTGTGCCCACGGGCACCGGTGCCGTGACGGGCTGCGTCACGCCTTTCTGCGTGGGCGGCGACCTGGCCGGCACGGTGGGCGGCGGCACGACGCTGGGCATGAACATGGAGCGCCAGGTGGCCTACACGCGCGGCAGCTACGAGCTGAGCGACGACCACGAGCTGTTCTTCACCTTCAACTACGGCAAGGTCGACTCGCGCTTCACGCCCAACCCCGGCGCGGCCAAGAACGACAACCTCACCATCCAGTGCGACAACCCCTTCGTGCCCGCCTCCATCCAGGCGCTGTGCGTGACCAACAACATCACCAGCTTCAAGTACGGCACGTCCAACGCCGTGTTCCCCAAGGACATCGAGGTGAACCCGGTGCGCACCCAGGCGCGCTTGGTGCTGGGTGCCAACGGCAAGTTCGACGCCTTCGGCAAAGCCTGGACCTATGACGCCTACGCGGCGCACGGCCAGAACACCATCGACATCAGCGTGGCGAACATGTCGCTCAACGCCCGCTACAACGCCGCCATCGACGCCATCCGCGGGCCTAACAACACCATCATCTGCCGCAACCCGGCGGCCGTGGCGGCGGGCTGCGTGCCGCTGAACATCATTGGCGACGTGCCGGCCAACCCGGCGGCCATGGCTTACATCGAGCCCGCCAACGGCCCGCACCAGCACTCGCGCCAGCGCCAGTCCGTCGCCAGCTTCGCCATCAACGGCGAGCCCTTCTCGCTGTGGGCCGGCCCGGTGGCCGTGGCCTTTGGTGCCGAAGCGCGCAGGGAGCAGTACTACGTCAAGGGCGACCCCTACGGCAACGGCGTGTCAGCCGCCAGCCCCAACACGCCCGAGTACCCGGCCGACCCGCTGCTCAACACCAGCATCGGCAACAACTGGTATGCCGGCAACTATCACAACGCCGAGGGCGGCTACAACGTGAAGGAAGGCTTCCTCGAGCTGAATGTGCCGCTGTTCAAGTCGGAGAGCCTGGGCGAAGCCAACTTCAACGTCGCGGGCCGCCACACGCGCTACAGCACCTCGGGCGGCGTCAACGCCTGGAAGGCCGGCACCACCTGGAAGACCGCCATCGACGGCCTGCGCCTGCGCGCCGTCACCTCGCAGGACGTGCGCGCGCCCAACCTCAGCGAGCTCTTCGCGGCACCCCTGGTCGTCAACAACACCGTCAACTACCAGGGCACGACGCTGACCGTTCAGCAGCGCACCATCGGCAACACCAACCTGCGCCCCGAGATCGCGCGCAACACTACCTTCGGCATCGTGCTGGCCCAGCCGAAGTGGGCACCCGGCTTCAGCGCTTCCATCGACTACTTCGACATCAAGGTCAAGGACGTCATCTCCTCGCTCAACGCACAGCAGGAGGTGGACCTCTGTGTGGCCGGCAACCAGGAGATCTGCGCGGCGATGGACCTCACCAGCGCGACCAAGTTCGTGACGCTGCAGGCCTTCAATCTCGCCTCCATGCGCAACAAGGGCTTCGACCTGGAAGGCGTCTACCGGTTCAACCTGAATGGCCTGGGCCTGCCAGGCAACCTCACGCTGCGCGGCCTGGCCACGCACACCAACACCTTCGTGACCAACTCGGGCGTGGTCGGCACCATCCCGAGCGAGGCGGCCGGCGTGAACCTCGGCAATACGCCGAAGTGGAAGGGCCAGTTCTCGCAGTCGTGGGACACCGATGCCGCCAGCTTCACGGTCTCGCAGCGCTGGATCAGCAAGGGCGTCTACAGCAACGAGTACATCGAGTGCCAGACCAACTGCCCGACCTCCACCGTCGTCCACCCGACCATCCTGAACAACCAGATGAAGGGCGCCTTCTACTGGGACATCGGCGGCTCGTACAAGGTCTCGAAGAACCTGTCGGTTTACTTCAAGATCGATAACCTGACGGACGTTGACCCCGTGGCCGCGCCGCAGACAGGCACGGGCTACGGCATCAACCCCTTCTTGTACGACGTGCTGGGCCGCCAGTACCGCGTGGGAGCTCGAGTGGCTTTCTGAGCCCCTCGTCCCCCGAGGGGACGGCGATGCTTGCGGCATTGAGCCGCAAGCACATCGCCAGGCGGGCCGGCTTGGGAGCGGCCCGGCGCTCGGCCCGCAAGGCTCAAATGCGCGTTGTCAGCCCGCCTGCATGCGGCCGACGACGTCGCGGACCTCGGCCAGCAGCGCGGGCACGTCGATGGTGGTCGGCTGGCGCTCCTTGAGCACCTGCCGGCCACCCACCCACACGTTGCTGACCTGCTCGCGGCCAGCCACGTAGACGAGCTGGGCGGCGGCGTTGTAGACCGGCTGGCACTCGATGTTGTCCAGCGACACGGCCACGACGTCGGCCAGCTTGCCAACTTCCAGCGAGCCGAGGTCATCGGCGCGGCCCATGGCCTTGGCGGCGCGGATGGTGGCCATCTCCAGCGCCGTGCGTGCCGTGGCTACGGTTGGGTCGCCGGTGATGCCCTTGGCCAGCAGGGCAGCCGAGCGGATCTCGCCGAACATGTCCAGGCGGTTGTTGGACGCGGCGCCGTCGGTGCCGAGGATGGTGTTGACGCCAGCGGCTTCCAGAGCCTTCAGCGGCATCACGCCCGAGGCCAGCTTGAGGTTGGAGTTGGGGTTGTGCACCAGGTGCACGCCCTTCTTCGCCATCAGCTCGATCTCGGCCTCGTTCAGGTGAACCATGTGCACGGCGATCATGCGTTCGTTGAACAGGCCCAGCTTGTCCAGCCGCTCGATCGGGCGCACGCCGTGCGCCTTGATGCCATCGCTAACCTCGCCCGCCGTCTCGTGGATGTGGCAGTGCATCTGGATGTCCAGCTTCTCGGCGAGGTCGCGCAGCTTGATGAAGGTCTCGTCCGACACCGTGTAGGGCGCGTGCGGCGCGCTGGTCCAGTCCAGCAGCTTCTCGCCCTTGTACTGCTCGTAGGCGGCGATGCCCTTGGCGATGTAGTCGTCCGGGCCGCTCGCGTAGCCGGTCGGGAAGTCGATGACGTTCATCGACACGGCAGCACGCACGCCCGAATCCACGGCGGCACGGGCCATCGCGGTCGGGAAGAAGTACATGTCGTTGATGTACGTCGTGCCGCTGCGCAGGCCTTCGGCGGCCGCGAGCTTGGAGCCGAGATACGTCCACTCTTCGCTGACCCAGCGCTTCTCCAGCGGCCAGATGTGGTTCTGCAGCCAGTCCATCAGCGGCACGTCGTCGGCCACGCCGCGCAGCAGCGTCATGGCCGAGTGCGCATGGCCGTTGATGAGGCCGGGGATCAGGATCTGCTCGGGCAGTTCGACGCGCTCGGCTTGCGGGTACTGGGCCAGCAGATCGGCACGCGGGCCCACAGCGGCAATGCGCTCGCCGTCGATCAGCAGCGCATGGTTGTCGAGCACGCCTTCGCCGGACTTCATCGTCAGGAGCCAACGGGGCAGCAGCAGGGTCTGGGTCATCTTGTTCTCCTTGTGGGATTCAGTTCGATTCGGCGAGCAGTTGCTCGACTTCGGCGCGGCGCGGCATCGCATCCTGCACGCCGGCACGCGACACGGCGAGCGCCGCGGCGGCCTGGGCGAAGGCGAGCGCC
Source organism: Roseateles sp. GW821-FHT02E12 (assembly GCF_059421665.1). Lineage (NCBI taxonomy): Bacteria > Pseudomonadati > Pseudomonadota > Betaproteobacteria > Burkholderiales > Sphaerotilaceae > Roseateles > Roseateles sp. GW821-FHT02E12. Next base: position 998,646 of record NZ_JBWKVK010000003.1, on the reverse strand, counting down.
TTCTCAATGGGCTGGCCTTCGGCCAGCGCGGTGATGAGTGCACCGACGAGGGTATCGCCAGCGCCGACGGTATCGACAGCCTTCACCTTGCGGGCCGGCACGCGGCGGGTGCCTTCGGCATCGACCCAGCACAGGCCTTCGGCGCCGAGCGACACGAGCACGGCCGCCGGTCCCTTGGCGCGCAGAGCCTGGGCCAGCGCCTCCGGTTCGGCCGCACCGCCACCCAGCGTCGTGACCAGGGCCTGGGCTTCAAGCTCATTGACGACGAGCAGATCGACGAGGGGCAAGAGCGCCTCGCAGCCCGCGCGGAAGGGCGCGGCGTTCAGGACGGTCTTCACGCCAGCCGCACGGGCACGCTCGAAGGCACGGGCAATGCTCTGCAGCGGAAGCTCCTGCTGGGCCACCAGCCAGCGCAGGCCAACCAGGTTCAGCGCCTCGACCTGCTCGAGCGGCAGCGTGCCGTTGGAGCCGGCGACGGTGACGATCTGGTTCTCGGCGTCCTCGGCGCCGACGACGATGAGCGCAACGCCGGGCACCTCGTTGGCCGGCTGGGCAATGGCAGTCGTATCCACGCCCTCGCCTTTCAGCTGCTCCACCATGCCCGCGCCGTTCTCCAGCAAGCCGACACGGGCAGCCAGAGCCACCCGAGCACCCAGCCGCGCCGCTGCCACCGCCTGGTTGGCGCCCTTGCCGCCCAGGCAGGACCCAAACCGCTGGCCGCGCAACGTCTCACCCGGCAGGGGTAGCCGGGGCGCATGCACGATGAGGTCGCGGTTGACGCTGCCGAGGACGAGGATCTCAGGTGCGGACATCAGGTCTCCGAAATGAAAGAACCCCTCGGGGGAAACCGAGGGGTTCGCGTGAAGCGTGAGCCGATCAGCCGACCATCAACGTTGAGCGATGGGCTTGACGTCGCGCGGCGTGGCGCCGACGAAGAGCTGGCGCGGGCGGCCGATCTTGTACTCGGGGTCGCCGATCATCTCATTGAGCTGGGCGATCCAGCCGACCGTGCGGGCCAGCGCGAAGATGGCGGTGAACAGCGGCACCGGGATGCCGATGGCGCGCTGCACGATGCCCGAGTAGAAGTCGACGTTCGGGTAGAGCTTGCGGGCGACGAAGTACTCGTCTTCCAGCGCGATCTTTTCGAGCTTCATGGCCAGTTCGAACAGCGGGTCGTTTTCCAGGCCCAGTTCGCTCAGCACTTCGTGGCAGGTCTCGCGCATCAGCTTGGCGCGCGGGTCGTAGTTCTTGTAGACACGGTGACCGAAACCCATCAGCTTGACGCCGGAGTTCTTGTCCTTGACCTTGTTGACGAACTCGCCGATGCGGGCGACGCCGCCCTGCTTCTGGATGTCGCCCAGCATGTTCAGCGCCGCCTCGTTGGCGCCGCCGTGAGCGGGGCCCCACAGGCAGGCCACGCCGGCTGCGATGGCCGCGAACGGGTTGGTGCCCGACGAACCGCACAGGCGCACGGTGGAGGTGGAGGCGTTCTGCTCGTGGTCGGCGTGCAGCGTGAAGATGCGGTCCATCGCACGCACCAGCACCGGGTTGGGCTCGTAGCCCTCGCACGGCGTGGCGAACATCATGCGCATGAAGTTGCCGGCGTAGCTGAGATCGTTCTTCGGGTAGATGTACGGCTGGCCGATGGTGTACTTGTAGGCCATGGCCACGAGCGTGGGCATCTTGGCGATCAGGCGGATCGCCGCGATCTCGCGGTGCTCGGGGTTATTGATGTCGGTGCTGTCGTGATAGAAGGCCGACAGGGCACTGACCAGGCCCGTCATGACGGCCATCGGGTGGGCGTCACGGCGGAAGCCGCGCAGGAAGAACTGCATCTGCTCGTTGACCATGGTGTGGTGCATCACACGGTCTTCGAAGTTGGCCTTCTGCGTCTCGTTGGGCAGCTCTCCGTACAGCAGCAGGTAGCAGGTCTCGAGGTAGTCGCAGTTCACCGCGAGCTGGTCGATGGGGTAGCCGCGGTACAGCAGCTCGCCCTTGTCGCCGTCGATGTAGGTGATGGTCGAGTTGCACGACGCCGTCGACAGGAAGCCGGGGTCGTACGTGAACTTGCCGGTCTGTGCGTAGAGCTTGCGGATGTCGATGACATCCGGGCCGATGCTGCCCTTGTACAGGGGCAGGTCCATCGAGGGGCTGCCGTCGGAGAACGACAGGGTGGCTTTCACGTCGGACGGGGTCATGGTGCAGTCCTTTGAGGCTTTGAAAAACTGGTTCAGGTGCGCAGTTCGGCGAGCACGCCACGCACGGCAGTGGTGTCGATTTCACCACTGGGCTCTTTGCGGCGCAGTAACAGGTCGAGAAGGTCGTTGTCGGCCAGGTCCATCAGCGCAGTCAGGCCGTCAGCATGGCTGACGCTGATGCCCTCTGGATGACGATTGAAGAAGCGCTCGATGAGCAGATCGTTCTCGAGCAGGCCCCGACGGCAGCGCCAGCGCAGCTTGGACAGCGCGCGTTCGTCGATCATTTCAGCGATTGGGGCCTCTACTGCTTCAGCCATTCGTCAGACCGCGCGGCGGACCATCAATTCCTTGATCTTGCCGATGGCCTTCGTGGGGTTCAGGCCCTTGGGGCAGACGTCCACGCAGTTCATGATGGTGTGGCAGCGGAACAGGCGGTACGGGTCTTCGAGGTTGTCCAGGCGCTCGGCGGTGGCTTCGTCGCGGCTGTCGGCGATGAAGCGGTAGGCCTGCAGCAGACCGGCCGGGCCGACGAACTTGTCCGGGTTCCACCAGAAGCTCGGGCAGCTCGTGGAGCAGCTCGCGCACAGGATGCATTCGTACAGGCCGTTGAGCTCGTCACGCTCCTCGGGCGACTGCAGCCGCTCGGTCTCGGGCGGGATGTTGTCGTTGACGAGGTACGGCTTGATCGAGTGGTACTGCTTGAAGAACTGCGTCATGTCGACGATCAGGTCGCGCACGACGGGCAGCCCCGGCAGCGGCTTGAGCACGATCACGCCGGGCAGCGTGCGCATGTTCGTCAGGCAGGCCAGGCCGTTCTTACCGTTGATGTTCATCGCGTCCGAGCCGCAGACGCCTTCGCGGCAGGAGCGGCGGAAGGACAGGCTGGGGTCGACGGCCTTGAGCTTGTTCAAGGCGTCCAGCAGCATGCGCTCGGAGCCGTCCAGCTCGACCTCGAGGGTCTGCATGTAGGGCTTGGCGTCCTTGTCCGGGTCGTAGCGGTAAATCTGGAAGGTGCGCTTCATAAATCAGTTCCTAGTCAGTTGGGGACAGAGCTACTCGCTTCGCTCGGGCGGTCTGTCCCGCAAATTCATCAGACGGTCAGAAGGTGCGAACCTTGGGCGGAATCGAATCAACGGTCAGCGGCTTGAGGTTGACCGGCTTGTAGTCCAGGCGGTTGCCTTCGGAGTACCACAGCGTGTGCTTCATCCACTGCTCGTCGTTGCGGCCGTTCGGGTGAGCCGGCGTGTCGCCGTAGTCGTTCACCGTGTGGGCGCCGCGGCTCTCGGTGCGGGCTGCCGCCGAGACGATGGTGGCTTGCGCCGCCTCGATCAGGTTCTCCACTTCCAGCGCCTCGATGCGCGCGGTGTTGAAGACCTTGGACTTGTCCTTCAGCGTGATGTTCTTGACGCGCTCGGCAATCGCAGCAACCTGGCTCACACCTTCGTTGAGCATGGCCTGGGTGCGGAACACACCGGCGTGCTGCTGCATCGCGGCGCGCAGGTCGTTGGCCACGTCCTGGGCGTATTCGCCGCTGGTGCTGTTGTCCAGGCGCGCCAGGCGGGCCAGCGAGCGGTCCGCCGCGTCGGCGGGCAGTGCCTTGTGCGACTGCTTGCCCAGGTCTGCAGCCACCAGGTGGTTGCCGGCCGCGCGGCCGAACACCAGCAGGTCGAGCAGCGAGTTGGTGCCCAGGCGGTTGGCGCCGTGCACGCTGACGCAGGCGCATTCGCCGACGGCGTACAGGCCCTTGATGATCTCGTTCGGGTTGCCGTCCTTGGGCGCCACCACCTGGCCGTGGATGTTGGTGGGGATGCCACCCATCTGGTAGTGGATGGTCGGCACCACAGGGATCGGTTCCTTGGTGATGTCGACGTTGGCGAAGTTGTGGCCAATCTCCAGCACCGACGGCAGGCGCTTGGCGATGGTGTCGCCACCCAGGTGGGTCATGTCGAGGTTGATGTAGTCCTTGTTCGGACCACAGCCTCGGCCTTCCTTGATCTCCTGGTCCATGCAGCGGGACACGAAGTCGCGCGGCGCCAGGTCCTTCAGCGTGGGCGCGTAGCGCTCCATGAAGCGCTCGCCATTGGCATTGCGCAGGATGGCGCCTTCACCGCGGCAGCCTTCGGTCAGCAGCACGCCGGCGTTGTGCACGCCGGTCGGGTGGAACTGCCAGAACTCCATGTCTTCCAGCGGGATGCCGGCACGCGCCGCCATGCCCAGGCCGTCACCGGTGTTGATGAAGGCGTTGGTGCTGGCGGCAAAGATGCGGCCAGCGCCGCCGGTAGCCAGCAACACAGTCTTGCCTTGCAGGATGTGGACCTCGCCGGTCTCCATCTCAAGGGCTGTCACGCCCACCACGTCGCCTTCGGCGTCGCGGATCAGGTCCAGCGCCATCCATTCGACGAAGAACTGCGTGCGTGCCTTGACGTTCTGCTGATACAGCGTGTGCAGCATCGCGTGGCCGGTGCGGTCGGCCGCGGCGCAGGCGCGCTGCACGGGCTTCTCGCCGTAGTTGGCCGTGTGGCCGCCGAACGGGCGCTGGTAGATGGTGCCGTCGGCATTGCGGTCGAACGGCATGCCGAAGTGCTCAAGCTCGTAGACGACCTTGGGCGCTTCGCGGCACATGAACTCGATGGCGTCCTGGTCGCCCAGCCAGTCCGAGCCCTTGACGGTGTCGAAGAAGTGGTAGTGCCAGTTGTCCTCGGACATGTTGCCCAGGGATGCGCCGATGCCACCTTGGGCAGCGACGGTGTGCGAACGGGTCGGGAAGACCTTGGACAGCACGGCCACGTTCAGGCCGGCCAGCGCCAGCTGCAGCGAGGCGCGCATGCCGGAGCCACCGGCCCCGACGATCACCACATCAAACTTTCGGGTCGAAAGCGCCGCCATCAAAGTCTCCACAAAACCTGGATCGCCCAGCCGGCGCAACCCAACAACCAAACGATGGTGAACACCTGCAGCGCGAGGCGCACGCCAACGGGCTTCACATAGTCCATCCAGATGTCACGCATGCCGACCCAGGCGTGATACGCCAGGGACAGGATGGTCACGAAGGTCAGCAGCTTCATCCACTGCTGCGAAAAGATCGCCGCCCAGCGGTCGTAGCCCAGCGCGCCAGGCATCAGCACCTGGGCCAGCAGCACGACGGTGAACAGCGCCATCAGCACGGCGGTAACGCGCTGCGCGAGCCAGTCGCGCAGGCCGTAATGCGCACCAACCACGATGCGCTTGGAGCCGAAAGTACTCATTGTTGTTGTCCTCAGTACACGCCGAACAGCTTCGCGCCCAGCAGCAGCGTCAGCGCAACGCCGAGAACCAGCGTGACGAGCGCCGAGTTGTGGCCCTGGGCCTTGCTGACGCTGTGCGTCGCGTCCATCCACAGGTGGCGAACGCCGGCGATGAAGTGGTGCAGGTAGGACCAGATCAGGCCCAGCGCCACCAGCTTGACGAACCAGCCGGGGATGCCAGCCACGCCCGCGACGAAGACGTTCGTGAAGGCTTCGAAAGAGATTTCGGAGCTCAGGCTGCTGTCCAGCATCCACATCACGAAGGGCAACAACAGGAACATCACCAGACCGCTGACGCGGTGCAGGATGGACACGATGCCGGCCGGCGGGAGGCGGTAGCTGACGATCTGCGTGACGTGAATATTGGTATAGACCGGTCTTTTCTTGACGCTGTCCGTCATGGTCGTGCCCGTAATCAATGTGAAACCGAAAGATTCTAGGGCCAAGAACTGCGCTGGCCTTCGCGGTTGCTGCACTGCGGCATTGTCAGTTTCAGTTCAACTCATTGCGGTAGTGGTCAGCATCCGTGTGGTAGAGGCCGCGGCGCAATTCGACCGGTCGGTCGCCATAGGTGTAGGCAACGCGCTCGACACTGAGCAGAGGGGCCCCGTCGGCAACGCCGAGCAGTTCGGCAGCCTCGGCGCGGGCCGCGACAGCGCGCAGCTTCTCTTCGGCGCGCACCATGTGCACTTGGTAGCGCTCCTCGAACAGCGCGTAGAGGGTGCCGGGATAGGCGTTGATGACCTCGCTGTTCAGCCCTCGGAAATGCCGCTCCGGCAGCCAGAGGTCGTCGAGCACGACGGCCCGGCCACGGCGCAGCAGCAAGCGCCTGACCTCGATGACGGGCTCGGCCGTGCGCAGGTGCAGGGCCCGCGCCGTCTCGGCGGTGGCGCGGGCGCGCCGGCAATGCAGCAGCTCGCGGGTGAAGCCGGTGGCGCCGTCGTCGGCCACCAAACGCAGGAAGCGGTAGGCATCGCGCGGTGCCGTGTGCGTCGCGACGAAGGTGCCGGCACCCTGGCGACGCTCGACGACATGAGCCGCCGCCAGCTCGTCCATCGCCTTTCTGACCGTGCCCGCGCTGGCATGAAAGCGTTCGGCCAGCGCCGCCTCGCTGGGCAGGGCGTCGCCCGGCCGCCACTCGCCGGCAGCCAGCGCGGCAACGATCAACTGGCGAATTTGCTCGTACAGCGGGGCGGGTGACTTGGGCATACGCACATTGCAGCACAGGGTATGCCCGTACACTTGACTGGATTCGCCTTCCGATTTTTTAACTGTCCCTCGGAGACCTCCATGAGCAAGAAACCCGTTCGCGTCGCCGTCACCGGCGCTGCCGGCCAGATTGGCTACGCACTGCTGTTCCGCATCGCCTCCGGCGAAATGCTGGGCAAGGACCAGCCCGTCATCCTGCAGCTGCTGGAGATCCCCGACGAGAAGGCCCAGAACGCGCTGAAGGGCGTGATCATGGAACTGGAAGACTGCGCCTTCCCGCTGCTGGCCGGCATCGAAGCCCACAGCGACCCGATGACCGCCTTCAAGGACACCGACTACGCACTGCTCGTCGGCTCGCGTCCGCGTGGCCCGGGCATGGAACGCGCCGAGCTGCTGTCGATCAACGGCGCCATCTTCACGACGCAAGGCAAGGCCCTCAACGCCGTGGCTTCGCGCAACGTCAAGGTGCTGGTGGTGGGCAACCCGGCCAACACCAACGCCTACATCGCGATGAAGTCGGCGCCTGACCTGCCGGCCAAGAACTTCACCGCCATGCTGCGCCTGGACCACAACCGCGCTGCCAGCCAACTGGCTGCCAAGACCGGCAAGGCCGTGGCTGCCATCGAGAAGCTGGCTGTGTGGGGCAACCACTCGCCCACGATGTATGCCGACTACCGCAATGCCACCATCGACGGCCAGAGCGTCAAGGCGCTGATCAACGACGAAGAGTGGAACCGCAACACCTTCCTGCCCACCGTCGGCAAGCGCGGCGCGGCCATCATTGCCGCTCGTGGCCTGTCGTCGGCTGCCTCGGCTGCCAACGCCGCCATCGACCACATGCGCGACTGGGCCCTGGGCACCAACGGCAAGTGGGTCACGATGGGCATCCCCTCGGGCGGCGAATACGGCATCCCGAAGGAAGTCATGTTCGGCTACCCGGTCACCTGCGAAGGTGGCGAGTACAAGATCGTTGAAGGCATTGCCATCGACGAGTTCTCGCAGGAGTGCATCAACAAGACCCTGAAGGAACTGACGGACGAGCAGGACGGCGTGAAGCACCTGCTGTAAACCTTCCGCTTCAGAAACGACAAAGGCCTCCCTCGGGAGGCCTTTTTCATTGAACGACTGCCGCTCAGCGCGTGGCAGGCAGGCGGAAGGTCGACACGGTCTCCACCAGCTGCTGCGCCTGCACCTTGAGGCCATCGGCTGCGGCGGCCATCTCCTCGACCATCGCCGCGTTCTGCTGCGTGGCCTGGTCCATCTGCGTGACAGCGGTGCCGACCTGCGACACGCCCGCGCTCTGCTCGGCGCTGGACGAGCTGATCTCGCCCATGATGTCGGTCACGCGCTGGATGCTGCTGACGACACGGTCCATGGTCGCACCGGCCTGGTCGACCAGCGTGTTGCCGCGGTCCACCCGCTCCAGGCTCTGCGCGATCAGCGTCTTGATCTCGCGGGCGGCCTCGGCGCTGCGGCCGGCCAGCAGCCGCACCTCACCGGCCACGACCGCAAAGCCCCGGCCCTGCTCGCCTGCCCGTGCGGCCTCGACAGCAGCATTCAGCGCCAGGATGTTGGTCTGGAACGCGATGCCGTCGATGACCGAGATGATGTCGCCGATGCGGCGTGAGCTGTCGTTGATGCCCTTCATCGTGTCGACGACCTGCTTGACGACCTGGCCGCCCTCGGCCGCCACATGGGAAGCGTTCTGCGCCAGCTGGTTGGCCTGCTGGGCGTTGTCGACGTTGTTGCGCACGGTGGCGCCCAGCTCGTCCATGGACGCCGCCGTTTGCTGCAGCGCGCTGGCCTGGCTTTCAGTGCGGGCGCTCAGGTCCTGGTTGCCAGAGGCGATCTCCGAGCTGGCGTTCGCCACCGACTCCGAGCCATCGCGCACCTGCTGCACGATGCTGGCCATGCTGTCGCGCATGGCCTTCACGCCCTGCATGACGCTCTCGTGGCTGCTGCCCCTCAGGTCGATGTCGACGCTGAGGTCACCCTCGGCCAACTGCCGCGTGATCTCGTTGACGCGGGCGGGCTCGCCGCCCAGCTGGCGCGTGATGCTGCGCGTGATGGCCAGGCCCAGCACCAGCAGCACACCCGCCAGCACCAGCACGCCCAAGCCCACCTTCCAGACGCGCTGCCAGATGGCGGCGTCGACGGTGTCCACATAGACGCCCGAGCCGATGATCCAGCCCCAGGGCGTAAAGCCCTTCACATACGACACCTTGGGCACCGGCTGCTCGCTGCCCGGCTTGGGCCAGAGATAGGGCAAGTAGCCCGCACCGTTGGCCTTGACGATGTCGACCATCGCGACAAAGAGGGGCTTGCCGGTCGGGTCCTTGTTGTTGTTCAGCGTCTTGCCTTCCAGATCCGGCTTCATGGGATGCATCACCATGATCGGGCTCATGTCATTGATCCAGAAGTACTCGCTGCCGCTGTAGCGCAGGCTGCGCACGGCGGCCATCGCCGCCTTCTTGGCGTCCTCGTCGGACAGCTTGCCGGTGGCCACCTGGGCATGGATTTGCGCGACGACGCCGTGCGCCGTCTCGACCGCCTGTCGCACGGCCTGCTGTCGCTCGTTCAGGATCAGCTCCCGCTCCGAGAACAACAGGATGGCTGCCACCAGCAGCACACCGAGGACGGCGCCGAAGGTCTGCAAGGCCAGGCGGCGGGAAACCCTGAGCGACTCGAGCTTGAGCATGGCTTTGTCTCCTGAGATCGTTATGCGCGGATGCTGTCACGCCTGGGTCAGATATGACAGTACGTAAGCACCCTTGTGACCCCGCAAACGTCGCGATTCCGCGACCGGCGTCACATCTGGCGCAGCGCCGGGCCTGGGTACAGTGGCGCGATGAGCGCCCTCCTCCACCCTCGCCAGGCCCTGTTCGGCCATGAAGCCACGCGGCCCGCGCTGCCCGTCGTCGACCACTACTGCGGCGTCGAGGCCCGCATGCGCAAGAGCCTGGCCCTGCAAGCCGAGCTCGGCCCCGTCTTCGACATCACGCTGGACGCAGAGGACGGCGCCCCGGTCGGCGGCGAGGCCGAACACGCGCTGCTGATCGCCGAGCTGGCCACCAGCGCGGCCAACCGCTTCGGGCGCGTGGGCGCACGCGTCCACCCCTGGGGCCACGCCGCCTTCGAGGCCGACGTGGACACGCTGATCGCCAAGGCCGGCCAGCGCCTGGCCTACCTGATGATCCCCAAGCCCGAGAGTGCCGACGACGTGGACCGCGCCGCCGCCGCCATCGATGCCGCCTGCGAGCGCCACGGGGCTCCGAAGCTGCCGCTGCAGGTGCTCATCGAAACCCACGGCGCGCTGCGCGAGGTGTTCCGCATCGCTGCCCACCCGCGCATCGAGTCACTGTCCTTCGGCCTGATGGACTTCGTCTCCGCCCACGGTGGCGCCATCCCCAAGGCGGCGATGGAGCTGCCGGGCCAGTTCGAGCACCCGCTGGTCGTACGCGCCAAGCTGGAAATCGCCGCCGCGGCGCACGCCTTTGGCAAGACGCCTTCGCACTGCGTGGTCACGGAGTTCCGCGACAGCGAACGGCTGGCCGCCGCCGCCCGCCGCGCCGCGCGGGACTTTGGCTACACCCGCATGTGGAGCATCCACCCCGACCAGATCCGCCCCATCGTCGAGGCCTTCGCGCCGGCGGCAGACGAGATCGCGGAAGCCGCCGAGCTGCTGCTCGCCGCGCAGGCCGCGCAATGGGCGCCCATCTCCTTTCGTGATCGATTGCACGACCGCGCCAGCTACCGCTATTTCTGGACCGTGCTGGAGCGCGCCGAGCGCACCGGCCGCGCATTGCCGGCCGAGGCCAGGCAGGCGTTTTTCCCAGTAGCCATCGGGTAAATCACGAGCCGGTGTGCGATTTTTCGCACCGGACAATGCCTACATCTGCTCACTGCGGCGCGACCGTTTCGAGGCCATCATGCGCCGCCTCATTTCATTCTTCTCACCCCCCTACGCCCGATGCAGTTCTCCCCGCTCCGCCTCAGCGCCGCTGCCCTGATCCTCTGCGCCGCCCTCCCCGCGCTGGCCCAGACGCCCCCTCCCAAGCCCGCCGCGGCCAAGCCGGCTGCAGCCAAACCGGCTGCCAAGCCCCTGCCCGCCAAGAAGACGCCGCCCCCGCCGCCTGAGCCGGTGTTGACCGACGCCGACGAAACGCAGCTGGCCGCCGCCGAACGCGCCTACCTCGGCGACTACGCCTGCGAGTTCAAGGAGACCGTGCACATCGACAAGCACCCCAAGGTGGCCGGCTACATCAACGTGGGCTGGAAGAAACAGCTCATCACGATGAAGCCCGTGCTGTCGTCCACCGGCGCGCTGCGCCTGGAAGACGTGACCGGCCGCACGCTGATGATCCAGATCGCCAACAAGTCCATGCTGCTGGATACGAAGATCGGCCAGCGTCTGCTGGACGACTGCGTCCACCCCGAGCAGGAAAAGCTGATGGCCGCCGCCAAGGCCGCCAAGATCGCCGACCCCGAGGCCGAAGCCGCTGAGGCGGCACGCAGCGGCCTGGGCATCACGCCCACAGCGGCCGAAACACCCGCCGCGCCCCCGGTGGCGGCGAAATCGGCCAAACCAGCCAAGTCCAAGTGAGTCATCTCGGTTGAAACCCTGGGCTCAGGTATGTAGAATGAATACATACTTTCTGATGCATACCTGAGTCGCCACCTCCGTGGCGCTCAGCCGCTGGAGGCGCCATGGAAGCCACCGTTGCCGAACGTGGGCAGATCACTCTGCCCAAAGCCGTCCGAGACGCCCTCGGCTTGACCAAGGGCACCACGCTCAAGGTCGAGCTGGACGGTGGCCGCATCATCCTGCGCAAGAACGTCGACGACGCGCTGTCCAAGCTGCGCGGCCGCTTCAAGCTGGCCGAAGGCTTCACCAGCACCGACGAGGCCCTGCGCGCCCTGCGCGGCCGCGCACCCGGCGATCCTTACCCTCAGCCAGCCCCGAGCGACGAGGAATGATCGCTGTCGATTCCTCGGTACTCGTCGACGTGCTGACCGGCGACGCCCGGTATGGCGACGCCTCCGCCGAAGCGCTGGCCCTGGCCTTGAGCCAGGGTGAAGTCGTCCTGTGCGACGCCGTGGCCGCCGAGGTCCAAACCTTGCTAGACACCCGCGAGACCGTCATGGACTCGCTGAAGGAGTTCGGCTTGCGTTTCGACCCCGTCCTGGAGGCCGCCGCGGTGCGCGCCGGCCACATGCAGCGCCGCTACCGCGACCGAGGTGGCGCACGCCAGCGTGTCGTTGCAGACTTCCTCATCGGCGCTCATGCGCTCTTGCAATGCCAGGCCCTCATCACCCGCGATGACGGCTTCTTTCGCGACTATTTCAAAGGCTTGCGGCTGATCGTGCCCAAAGCCCAACACTGACCTGCACCACGGAGAACCCCCCATGCTTGCCGCCTACCGCCAACACGCTTCTGAGCGCGCCGCCCTCGGCATTCCGCCCCTGCCCCTGGAAGCCAAGCAGGTCGCCGAACTGATCGAGCTGATCAAGAACCCGCCGGCCGGTGAAGATGCCTTCCTGCTGGACCTGCTGACCCACCGCGTGCCCCCAGGCGTGGACGATGCCGCCAAGGTCAAGGCCTCGTTCCTGGCCGCCGTGGCGCACGGCGACATCGCTGTCGGCCTCATCTCCAAGGCCAAGGCCACCGAGCTGCTGGGCACCATGGTGGGCGGCTACAACGTGCATCCGCTGATCGAGCTGCTGGATGACGCCGAAGTCGCCAGCGTCGCCGCCGCCGGCCTGAAGAAGACGCTGTTGATGTTCGACTTCTTCAACGACGTGGCCGACAAGGCCAAGGCCGGCAACGCCCAGGCCAAGGACGTGATGCAGAGCTGGGCCAACGCCGAGTGGTTCACGTCGCGCCCTGAAGTCGAAAAGAAGATCACCGTCACCGTCTTCAAGGTGCCCGGCGAGACCAACACCGACGACCTCTCTCCCGCCCCCGACGCCTGGAGCCGCCCGGACATTCCGCTGCATTACCTGGCGATGCTGAAGAACACCCGCCCGGACGCGGCCTTCAAGCCCGAGGAAGACGGCAAGCGCGGCCCGATGCAGTTCATCGAGGACCTGAAGAAGAAGGGCCACCTGGTTGCCTACGTGGGCGACGTGGTCGGCACCGGCTCCTCGCGCAAGTCCGCCACCAACAGCGTCATCTGGGCCACGGGCCAGGACATCCCCTTCGTGCCGAACAAGCGCTTCGGTGGCGTCACGCTGGGCGGCAAGATCGCGCCGATCTTCTTCAACACGCAGGAAGACTCGGGCTCGCTGCCCATCGAAGTGGACGTGTCCAAGCTGGAAATGGGCGACGTCATCGACGTGCTGCCCTATGAAGGCAAGCTGGTGAAGAACGGCGAGACCGTCGTCGAGTTCAAGCTCAAGAGCGATGTGCTCTTCGACGAAGTGCGCGCCGGCGGCCGCATCAACCTCATCATCGGCCGCTCGCTGACCGCCAAGGCGCGTGAGTTCCTGGGCCTGCCCGCCTCCACACTGTTCCGCCTGCCTTCGGCCCCCGCCGAGACCAAGGCCGGCTTCACGCTGGCGCAGAAGATGGTCGGCCGTGCCGTCGGCCTGCCCGAGGGCCAAGGCGTGCGCCCCGGCACCTACTGCGAACCCAAGATGACCACGGTCGGTTCGCAAGACACCACCGGCCCGATGACCCGCGACGAGCTGAAGGACCTGGCCTGCCTGGGCTTCTCGGCCGACTTGGTCATGCAGTCCTTCTGCCACACCGCGGCATACCCGAAGCCCGTGGACGTCAAGACCCACCGCGAGCTGCCCGCCTTCATCAGCAACCGCGGCGGCGTGGCCCTTCGCCCGGGTGACGGCGTCATCCACAGCTGGCTGAACCGCCTGCTGCTGCCCGACACGGTCGGCACCGGTGGCGACTCGCACACCCGTTTCCCCATCGGCATCAGCTTCCCCGCAGGCTCCGGCCTGGTGGCCTTCGGCGCTGCCACCGGCGTGATGCCGCTGGACATGCCTGAATCCGTGCTGGTGCGCTTCAAGGGCGAAATGCAGCCGGGCGTGACGCTGCGCGACCTGGTGCACGCGATCCCGCTGTACGCCATCAAGGCCGGTCTGCTGACGGTTGCCAAGGCCGGCAAGAAGAACGCTTTCTCGGGCCGCATTCTCGAGATCGAAGGCCTGCCGGACCTGAAGGTCGAGCAAGCGTTTGAACTGAGCGACGCGTCCGCCGAGCGCTCGGCCGCCGGCTGCACGATCAAGCTGAACCCCGCGCCGATCAAGGAATACCTCACCAGCAACGTCGTGCTGATGAAGAACATGATCGCCGACGGCTATGCCGACGCCAAGACGCTGCAGCGCCGCATCGAGAAGGTTGAAGCCTGGCTGGCCAACCCCGAGCTGCTGGAAGCCGACAAGGACGCCGAGTACGCTCACGTCATCGAGATCGATCTGGCCGACATCAAGGAACCCATCCTCTGCTGCCCCAACGATCCGGACGACGCCAAGACGCTGTCCGAAGTCGCCGGCACCAAGATCGATGAAGCCTTCATCGGCTCGTGCATGACCAACATCGGTCACTTCCGCGCCGCAGCCAAGCTGCTGGGCGGCCAGCGCGACATCCCGGTCAAGCTGTGGGTCGCCCCGCCGACCAAGATGGACCAGAGCGAGCTGATCAAGGAAGGCCATTACGCCGCCTTCGGCACGGCCGGTGCGCGCACCGAAATGCCGGGCTGCAGCCTGTGCATGGGCAACCAGGCCCAGGTGCGTGAAGGCGCGACCGTGGTGTCCACGTCCACCCGCAACTTCCCCAACCGCCTGGGCAAGAACACCAACGTGTTCCTGGCCTCGGCCGAGCTGGCGGCAATTGCCTCGAAGCTGGGCCACATCCCCTCGGTGCAGGAATACCACGAGGCGATGGGCGTCGTGAACAAGGACGGTGCCTCGATCTACAAGTACCTGAACTTCGACCAGATCGAAGAGTACGCAGACACGGCCAAGGCAGTCGCGGCCTGAACCTGAAGGCTTCCAAAGCCAGCCCGCCGCGCGCAAGCCCGGCGGGCTTTTTGTTCTGGCGCGACGCCTAGCGCAAGGCGTCGATCAGGTCGTTGTGCGCCTGCGCCTGAGCATGTTCGGCAGCCGTCCAACCCTGAGGATCGCGGTCCGCCTTGCGGGCGCCGGCGGCCAGCAGCAGGTCCACCATCTCGCGCGACCCGGTGCGCGCGGCCAGCATCAGGGCCGTACGGCCCTGGGCATCGCGCAGATGAACGGGGGTGCCGGCTTGCAAGGCCGAGCGTGCCATCGCCAGGTCGGCGCGATTGACGGCCGCCAGCAGGAGGGCATTGGCCGACATGATGGGTTTCGCTGACTCCGCCGCGCCCGAGCCGGCCAGGCTTTGCGCAGCCTGCGGTGCCGCCACCCGAGCACGGGCGAGCGCGCCGCTTGAAACCGCCTCGGATCGCGCCAGCGCCTCGGAAGAGTTGGACGCCTGCGGTGCCGCCACGTCGGCCGACACCTTGGGCGGCGCAGCGGCCATCACCGGTGCAGCAGGTGGCGGCGCCATGGCGGGCCTGGCGGGTTCGGCCGCAGCAGCTGCGCTCACTTCGCTTTCTCTTTGCAGGAGAGGCGGCGTGGCGTCCGCCACCACCGCAGGCGGAGGCTGCGTGGCGCGCGGCTTGGCCTTGGCCACAACCCGCGGCGCTTCGGCGGCAGCGGCCGGTGGCGGCTCGACTGCCGGATTCGCCTGGGCCACCACGATGGCAGTCGAAGCCGGCTGGGCGGCGGCCAATCGCGGATCGGCCTCACGCGTCGGCTCGGCGGGCCGCCCCTTCAAGACGAGGACGGTCGCCAGCAGCAATCCCGCTGCCAGCAGACCCAGCGCATAGGGCTGCCAACGCCAGGCCAGCGTGCTTTGCGACACGGGCACGGCCGCAGCAGCAGCTTCCGGCCGAGGCAAGGCCGCCATCAGCCGCGCACGGCGCTGCTCGCGGCCAGCGTCATCGTCGAGCAAGGCTTGCGCGTACGCGGCCTCGGTCGCGTCGTTGGGCGTGGTGGGGTCGAACTCAGCCATCGCGCCACTCGCTCAATCGATGCCGCAGCGCCTCACGCGCGTAGCGCAGCCGGGTCTTGGCGGTCTCGGGGTGGGCCTGGGTCACGTCGGCAATCTCGGCGAGGCTGAGCTCGACCACCGTGAAGAGCAAGAACGCCTCCCGCTGCTCGACGGACAGGCGTAACAGACCGCCCTCCACGGCCTCCACGAGGCGCTTGGATGCCAGCAGTTGCTCGGGGCCAGCGACGGTAGAGGCCAGTTGGTCTGGGTCGGCCTCGTCATCGCCCTGGGGCGGACGCGCCCGCAGATGATCCAGCACGCGGTTGCGCAGCACGGTGTAGAGCCAGGTCGAGAACCTGGCCTTGGCCGGCACAAAGCTGGCGGCCTTGGCTGCAACGGCCAGCCAGCCCTCCTGGTGCAGGTCTTCCACCGTGGCACGGTCCGTGGGGTGCAGCATCTGGCGGACAAAGGCAAAGGTCTTGCGGTCATGGCGGCGGTAGAGCCGGTCGAACGCCCCCATGTCGCCGCGCAGATAGCTGGCGATGAGCTCTTCATCGGCGGGTTCACTCGCGGGCATGCAGCGCGGATGCTACTCACCAACGCGGCGGCGGGTCGGGCACATAGCCACCGCTGCCGGGGAAGGCCCGCGGCAGCCCCGGCAACGCCGCGAGCGGCCTGGGCATGATGCCCGCCGCCATCAGGTTGGCCTGGCTGTCATAGTGGATCTCCAGCAACTGCTCGGGCCGGCTGGTGCGCCGTTGGAAGCCGGTGTGCTGGATGGGAGCCCACTCCGAGGCACCATGCCCCGTGCCCAACTTGGCACGCGCCGAACTCTCGGCCTCAGCACGCCCTGCACTCTCACGTGCAGGTGCTGCCGCATCAGCCGCCGCACCGTTCAGGCGGGCCAACGGGCTGGGCGCTGCCGCGGCGGGCGGCGCCGCCGAGCTTTCATAAACGACCGGCGGCGGCATCACCACCTCGCGGAACACCGCGGCGCCGATCACCCCCACGTTGGCCGGCCGCCCGGTGCGCGCGGCATAGGAATCGCCCAGCGACGTGAACTCGAAGGCCGCGATGCGCTCGTCGCTCTTGCGCCAGCCGGTGATGTCGCAGCTTTCGCCCGGGCTCAGGACATAGCCCGACTGGCCCCAGCCCGCGGTGTCGCCAGTGATGGCGTTGACGCCATCCACCGACAACACCACCAGCACGCGCTCACCGGTGCGGTTGCTGAGCCGGATGGCATAGCGCGCGCCCGGCGTGCCGGGGCTGAAGCGGCGGCCCCGGCTGGCGTACTGGGTCAGCGAGGCGCCGCTGTCGCGGTCGATCAGCTGCATGTCGAGCAGGGGCTGAGGCATGACGGCGGCGCAACTGGCGTGCAGGCCGGCCAGGCTGGTGAGCGCGGCCAGCTGGAGCAAGGCCGTGCGGCGGCGCAGGGGGAGCAGGGAACTCATGGCGGATCCTTCGCAGGGGTAGGGACCTCTGCTTGTACGGAGCCGCCTGCCAAACAGGGTGAAATCAGGCGCGCGCGGCTCGCCAGCCGCGGTAGCGCCGGGTCAGCCGCTTGGTGCGAAGCTGGTCGGCGATCAGCGTCCACAGCGGCGAGCTTTGAAGCTGGGGCGCCTTGCCGGCCGCCATGCGCTGCAGCTGCCGGCGCACCACGGCCATGGTCGCCAGGCCCACCATCACCTTGTCTTTCCAGCCCACTTGCGGCCGCGGCGCCGCGCTGGCCTCGCCGGCCTGCCATTGGCGCGGCAGCTCCGGCGCCATGGCCAGGGCCGTGCCCAAGCCGACCAGGGCCACGCCGCCGGCCAGCACTTCCTCGGCCACGGCTGGGCGGGAGATGCCGCCGGTCGTCATCAGCGGCATCGTTGCAATGCCCGCCAGCTCGCGGGCGAACTCCAGGAAGTAAGCCTCGCGCGCCAAGGTGCGGCCGTCCGCCGTGCGGCCCTGCATGGCCGGGCTCTCGTAGCTGCCGCCGGAGAGCTCCAGCAGATCCAGGCCCTCGGCGTTCAACAGTTCGACGACGCCGCGTGCATCCTCCTGGCTGAAGCCGCCGCGCTGGAAGTCGGCCGAGTTCAGCTTGACGCCCACACCGAAGCCCGCCGGCACGGCCGCCTTCACGGCGCGCACCACCTCGACCAGCAAGCGAGCGCGGTTCACCAGGCTGCCGCCCCAGCGGTCCTCGCGCCGGTTGCTCAGCGGCGACAGGAACTGGTTGAGCAGATAGCCGTGGGCGGCGTGGATCTGCACGCCGTCGAAGCCGGCCTCGGCGGCGCGACGCGCCGTCGTCGCAAAGCGCTGGATGACCGTGGCGATCTGGGCCTCGGTCATCGGCTGCGGCGTGGCGAACAGGTTGGAATGCTTGCCCAGGTCCAGCGCCACGGCCGAGGGCGCCAACGCCACCTCGCCCATGGCCGCGAACACCTGGCGGCCGGGGTGGTTGATCTGCATCCAGACCTGGCCACCGCCGCTGCGCGCGGCCTGGGCCCAGGCCTTGAAGCCGTCCAGCGGCGAACGCTCGTCCAGCACAACGCCGCCCGGGCCCGTCAGCGCGGCCGGGTCGACCATGACGTTGCCGGTGAGCATCAGCCCGACACCGCCCTCGGCCCAGCGCCGGTACAGGCGCACGAAGCCCGGGCCCGGCACCTGGCCGGCGTCGGCCAGGCCCTCCTCCATCGCCGCCTTGACGAGGCGGTTGGGCAGATGGCGGCCGTTGGGTAGAGTCAGGGGCTGGAACAGCGGGCTGGCGGGCATGGTGAAGCGGGTTGTCAGTTGAAGCGCCGCGGATGCTAAGCTTCAAGCCAACTTGAAAGTCAAGCGACTCCCGCATGAAGATCGGCGAACTCTCCCAGCGCACCGGCATGGCCACCTCAGCCATCCGTTTCTACGAGGCCAGCGGCCTGCTGCCGCCCGCCGAGCGCGGCGCCAACGGCTACCGCCAGTACGGTGAAGCCGCGCTGCAACGGCTGCAGATGATCCAGCTCGGCCAGCGCCTGGGTTTCGGCCTGGATCAGCTGCGCGAAGTCTTCTCCGTTGACCGAGGTGAGCAGCGCCATGAACTCATCCTGGGCGGCCTGGACGCGCGCCTGGCCCAGATCGATCAGTTGATGGCCGACCTGGCTCGTCAACGCGCGGAGACCATCGCGCTGCATGCCCAGCTCACCGCCGACTGGGCCGCGGGGCGCTGCTTCGTGCCCAGCGAAGCGGACAAAGAAAAAGCGGCCTGAGGCCGCTTGTCTTGCAGGGGAACGGGCCGCTCAGGCCTTGATATCCAGCAAAGCGCCTGTGGTGTTGATCTGCGTCTGCAGCACCTTCAGGTTGGCGACGAAGGCATAGGCCGCGGACTGCTGCTCGACCACCTCGTTGGCCGGGTTGATCTCGCGTTCCGGCGCCTTGTCGACATTGGTCGGCTCGACGCTGGGGCGAGACTGGTTGCTGGCAGCCAGGTTGGCGACGTTGGACGCCGACGCGCGCAGGCGCTCGTTCGCGGCGGAGATGCCGGACAGGGCGGTGGAGAGGGCGACGTTCATCGGGATCCAGTTCTTGAGCACTCAAGCCGTACATCGGCAGCGCCCGGGTGAACTTTAGAACAAACGGCGAAAAACCCTGCATTTCGGGGGATCGCCGTGCCCCCGAGCGTGAAATCAGCCCGCCAGTTCCTCGAAACCACCGGCCGACACAAAAACCCGCACGCTGTCGCCGCCGGCCGCCTTGGCCTCCGTACAGGCCAACGCACCGGCGCCGAGCACGGCGTCCACGGTCACGAGCGTCGGCTGGATCTGCACAACGCCCAGCGACGCCTTGACGCGCGTGCGGTGCAGGCCCCAGCGCAGGCGGTAGCCGGCAACGGCCGAGCGCACCTTCTCGGCAATGATCTGCGCGTAGTGCTGGTCGCAATCGGGCAGCAGTACGGCGAAATGGTCTTCCTCCAGGCGGGCGACGAGGTCCGACGCACGCACCTTGCTGATCAGCATCTGGCCCAGGCCGTAGAGGAAATGGTCGCCCACCTCGGTGCCCATGCCCTTGATGACCTCGCCGAACCTGTCGACGTCCAGCCACAGCACCGACACCGGCTCGTTGCGGCGGCTGCCCACGTGCTCGGCCAGGCGGCGCTCGAACTCGCGGCGGTTGGCCAGTTCGGTCACGGCGTCGTGCTTGGCCGTCCAGGTCGGCTGCAGGCGCGCCGTGCGGGCGGCTGTCACGTCTTCGACGATCCACAGCGCCTCGGCCGTCGGCGCTTCCCAGTGCACCGGGGTGGCCTGCAGGCGGCCCCAGAAGCGGTGGCCGTCGCGCTTCACGTACTCGATTTCCTCGTCCAGCGGCTGGCCGGCGGTAAAGGCCGCAGCCGCGCGCTCCAGCAAAGCCGTGTGGGCCATGTCCGTGGTGTGCACGGACCGGGTGGCCTGGCCGGTGAGGTCACTGTCGTCGCCGAAGCCGAAGAGATGGTTGAACTCTTCGCTGACGACCTCGAAACGCTGGCCGGAAACAAAGGCCACGGCCGTGGGCGCGCGTACCAGCAGGGCACGCAGGCGGGCGGCGGTGGTGTCCTCGGTGGGGGCTGGGGCGACGCTGCTCATGGGGGTCTCCGAATCGATCTTCTAGGCCCGACTATCGCAGGACTGTTGGCTTTCGGCCATGACACAGATCACGGGGTTAGAGTCCGCCTCCTCGCCGCGATGCGGTGCCACGACAAGACGCGACGATGCGCTTGCTTCCCCTCCTCTCGCTCGCACTGATGGCCGGCCTTGCCCAGGCCCAGCAACTCAGTGAAACCCCTCAGGGCCTGCGTGACGCGACGCCGCGCTGGCACGCGCTGACCGGCGCCCGACTCGTGCTGGCACCGGGCCAGGTCGTGGAGAACGGCACCCTGGTCATGAAGGACGGCGTCATCGTCGCCGTCGGCGCCGGGCTGACACCGCCTGCTGGCGCCAAGGTCTGGGCACTGCAGGGCCGCACCGTCTACGCCGGCTTCATCGACGCCGCCAGCAGCATCGGCCAGGGTCGCATCGAAGCCTCGAAGGCCAAGGGGCTGACGCCCGGCCAGCGCTGGGTGCGCGCCGAGTTCCGCCAGGCCGGGGCGCTGGAGATCAAGCCCGACGAGCTCAAGGCCGAGCGCGAGCAGGGCTTCACGACGGCGCTGTCGCTGCCGCCGACGGGCGCCGTCTTTCGCGGTCAAAGCGCCTTGCTCAGCCTGCGCGACGGCAGCGACGCGCGCGGCCTGGTGCTGGCGGCCGACGTGGCCCAGCATGTGTCGCACGAATACCAGGTCTTCGACTTCGAGTCCGGTGGCCGCACGGGCCTGGTGACCTACCCGACCTCGCTGATGGGCAGCATCGCGCTGATGCGCCAGACTTGGCTGAACGCGCGCTGGGCCTCAGGCCCGCAGCCCGCGGGCGAGCGGCGCGAATTCAACGGCGCGCTGAATGCCCTCGCATCGGCCGCTGCCGGCAAGCAGCCTGTCGTGCACGAGGCGCTGGACGAGCAGGACCTGGCCCGCATCGCCAAGGCGCGCGACGAATTTGGCCTCAAGGTCATCGTCCAGGGCACCGGCCACGAGTACCGCCGGGCGCTTCAACTCAAGGCGCTGGCGCTGCCGGTCATCCTGCCGCTGGCCTACCCGGCCGCACCCGAGGTCGAGCAACCCGAAAGCGCGCTGGACGTGCCGCTGCACCAGCTGCAGCACTGGGAGCGCGCCCCCGGCAACGCCGCGGCGCTGCAGGCCGCAGGCGTCGAGTTCGCCATCTCCACGCAGGGGCTGAAAGACGTTCGCAAGGACTTCTGGCCGCGGCTGCGCCAGGCCGTGCAGCGCGGGCTCACGCCCGAAGCGGCGCTCGCCGCGCTGACGACAACGCCCGCCAAGCTGCTGGGCCAGACGCGGCTGGGCCGGCTGGCGCCGGGTCAGTTGGCCGACGTCGTCGTCGCCAGCGGCGACCTGTTCACGAGCGAGCAGGCCGAGGTGGAAATCGCTTTCGTCGACGGACAGCCGCTGCCGACCGAGGCCGGGGAGCGCTTCGACGCGCGCGGCCGCTGGACTGTGAAGCCAGCCGGTGGCACCGAACAGAGCTGGCAGATCGCCGGCACACGCGCCAAACCGACGCTGCAGGTCGACGGCAAGGCCTGCGAGCTGCAGCAGCGCGGCCGCGAACTGCTGCTGCGCTGGCCTTGCGAGAGCGGCGCCAAGGAGAGCCTGCGCCTGGAGGGCCGGGGTCCATCCATGGCCGGCGCGCTGACGCTGGCCGATGGCCGCACCCAGCCCTGGACGGCAACGCGCGCCGCGCCCTACCAGCCGCCTGTGCCCCAGGTTGTCGCTGCACCGCCCTCCCCGCCCGCCACCTTCCCGGCCGGCGTCTTCGGCCGCACTGCGCCGCCCGAGCGCCCGGCGGTCGTCCTCGTGCGCAACGCCACGCTGTGGACCAGCGCCGCCGCCGGCAACCTGGAAGCTACCGACCTGCTCGTGCGTGACGGCCGCATCGCCGCCATCGGCAAGGGCCTGGCCACGCCTGCCGGCGCCGTCGTCATCGACGCGGCTGGCAAGCACCTGACCCCCGGCCTTATCGACGCCCACTCGCACACCGCCATCCAGCGCGGCACCAATGAGTTCGCCCATTCCGTGACGGCCGAGGTGCGCGTGGCCGATGTGGTGGACCCGACCGACATCAGCATCTACCGCCAGCTCGCGGGCGGCGTGACGAGCAGCAACCTGCTGCACGGTTCGGCCAATGCCATCGGCGGGCAGAACCAGGTCATCAAGCTGCGCTGGGGTCTCGAAGCCGAGGCACTGAAGTTCGAGGGCGCCAAACCCGGCATCAAGTTCGCGCTGGGCGAGAACGTCAAGCGCGCCAACTTCCCCGCCACCGACACCGACCCGCGCTACCCAACCACGCGCATGGGCGTCGAACAGGTCATGCGCGACGCCTTCCTGGCCGCACAGCGCTACCGTGAGCAGCGCAAGGCCGACCCGGCCGCGCGCCGCGACCTGCAGATGGACGCGCTGGTGGAGCTGCTGGAGAAGAAGCGCGTCATCCACATCCACAGCTACCGGGCCGACGAGATCTTGATGTTCGCGGCCCTGGCCAAGGAGTTCGGCCTGGAGGTCGCCACCTTCCAGCATGTGCTGGAGGCCTACAAGGTGGCGCCCGAGATCGCCGCTTTAGGCGCCGGTGCCTCGGGCTTCTCGGACTGGTGGGGCTACAAGGTCGAGGTGCAGGACGCCATTCCCTACAGCGGCGCGATGACGCAGAAGGCCGGCGTGCTGACCAGCTTCAACTCCGACAGCGACGAGCTGGCCCGCCGCCTCAACACCGAAGCCGCCAAGGCACTGCGTTATGGCGGCAAGGCCTGGGGCATGACGGAAGCGGATGCATTGAAGTTCGTCACGATCAACCCGGCGAAGCAGCTGCGCATCGAGGGCCGCGTCGGCTCGCTGGAAGTGGGCAAGGACGCCGACTTCGTCATCTGGAGCGCCAACCCGCTGTCGAGCAAGGCCAAGGCCGAGCAAACCTGGATCGACGGCCGGCGTTACTTCGACCTTGGCGAAGACGCGCAGCTGCGCGAGCGCGACCGTGTCGAACAGGCACGCCTCGTGGCGCTGGCCCTGCCCGAACGGGCCAAGGCCGCGGCACCGCCCGAGGGGCGACCGGCCACGCCGCTGTCCGCCGCGCTGGACCAGCTGCAACTGCAGCGCTGGCTGCACGAAGCGAACCGCGACCGCCAGAGCTACTTCGGTGGCGACGCCTGGCATGAATGCACTCAGGACACGTTCTGACATGAAGCTCGCACTCATCACTTCGCTACTGGCCGCAGCCTTCACCGCCCAGGCCACGCCCAACACGCCGCCTCCACCGCAGCGCGAACCGCTGCTGCTGCGCAACGCCGTCATCCATCCCGTCAGCGGCCCCGTCGTCAGCGGCGGCAGCCTGCTCATCGAGGCGGGCAAGATCCGCGCGATCGGCGGCGCCGACCTCGCCGCGCCCGCAGGCGCCAAGACCATCGACCTCGGCGGCCGCCACGTCTACCCCGGCATGGTGGCGGCCAACACCAGCCTGGGCCTGGCCGAGATTCGCTCGGTCAGCGCGTCCATGGACAGCACCGAGACCGGCCCGCTGAATCCCAACGCCCGCGCGCTGGTGGCCTTCAATGCCGACAGCGAGCTGCTGCCCATCACGCGCGCCGGTGGCGTGCTGGCGGCGTTGTCGGTGCCCGAGGCCGGCCGCACTGGGCTGATCGCCGGCACCTCGGCGCTGCTGCAGCTGGAAGGCTGGAACTGGCAGGACATGGCCCTCGTGCCCGAGGTCGGCCTGCACATCGCCGTGCCGCGGCTGCGGCTGAACAGCGCCCTCTTCCCGACCCAGCCCGAGGCCCGTCTGGCAGAAATCCGCCGCTCCACCGAGGCGCGGCTCAAGCTGCTGGACGACGCCTTCGAATCCGCCAAGGCCTATGCCCTGGCCCGCGCTGCCGACCCGGCCACGCCCATCGACACGCGCTGGGAGGCGATGCGCCCGGTGCTGCCCGCCGCTGCGGGCGCCGCGTCGGCCCGGCCCGTCGTCATGCATGCGGACGACCTCGCGCAGATCCGCTTTGCGCTGGACTTCGCCGCCCGCCACGGCCTCAAGCTCATCATCAGCGGCGGTGCCGATGCCTGGCGCGTGGCCGACACGCTGCGCGAGCGGAATGTGCCCGTCATCATCGACGGCCTGCTGCGGCTGCCCATGCGCCGGGACGACCCGCCGGACGCCCTGTTCAGCCTGCCCGCCAAGCTCGCCGCAGCCGGTGTGCGCTACTGCATCGCCGACGGCGGCCGCGACTCGACAAATGCCCGCAACCTGCCCTTCGAGGCTGCTCATGCCCGCGCCTTCGGCCTGAGCGACGACGAGGCGCTGAAGGCCGTGACGCTCTACCCGGCGCAGATCCTTGGCATCTCCGACAGGCTCGGCTCGCTGGAGGTCGGCAAGCTGGCCAATCTCTTCGTGTCAGACGGCGACCCGCTGGAGCCGAGCACACGCATCGAACGGGTGTTCATCCAGGGGCGCGAGGTGGAACTCAGCGACCGGCAGACGGCGTTGCGGGACAAATACCTGAAGCGTCAGTAAACCTAGGGCGCGATCTGCTCGGCGTAGTCATACAGCGCCGACAGGATGCCTTCGCCGCGCTCGTCGGCAGTCTCGCCGAGCTGGTCGATGCGCTCCATGAAGGCCGCCAGCGTCTGTGCGCCGCCCTCCCCGTCGTGCAGCCGCGCGGCCAGGTGGGCCTGCCAGCGTTCGGCCTCCTCGGGCGACAGGCTCTGCGGGAAGTTGCGGGCACGCCAGCGGAAGACGAGTTCGTCCAGCCGCCCGTCTTGAAAGGCCAGCTTCCCTTGCGCAGCACGTTCGGCGAGCTGCTCTGGCGCCGCCGTGCGCACGCGGTTCAGCGCGCGGCGGTCCTCGTTGCCGATGAAACCGCCGTAGAGGTCTTCGTCGACGTCGGCCACCTCGAAGGGCTCGCGCTGGAAGACGTCGGCCCACAGGCCGTCCAGCAGCCGGCCTTTCTCGGCCAGCAGGCGGGCGCTGGCGAGCTGGGCCTCGACGTCATGCCCCCAGCGCTCGGCCATCGCCGGGCTGAGCGTCTTCAGGTTGCTGATGACGATGGGGCTCTTGTTGACGTGGATGGTCTTGATGGGCAGGCGCGTAACGCCTTCCGGCAGCGCGTCCTGCTTCACGAACATCCGCGCGCGGATGGCCTCGGCGTTCAGCGTCAGCAGTTCGGTCGGGTCCACCGAGCAGTCCCAGACGATCAGCTCGTTCTTGTTCGTCGGGTGCGGCGCCAGCGGCCACACCACCGCAATGCAGCCGCGCTCGGGGCCGTACATGCCGGAGATGTGCAGGAAAGGCTTGCCGATGCCGATTTCGTCCCACACGGCCTGCTTGGTGCGCAGCTTCAGGCAGAAGTCCCACAGCTTGGGCTGGGCCAGGCGCAGCTTGCGAGCCAGCGCCACGGTGGCGCGCACGTCGGACAGCGCATCGTGGGCGGCTTCGTGGGCGAGGCCGTTGGCGGCGGTCAGGTGTTCGAGCTTGAAGCTGGGGCGGCCGTCCTCGTGCTTGGGCCATTCCATGCCGTCGGGCCGCAGCGCGTAGGCGCAGCGCACGACGTCCAGCAGGTCCCAGCGGCCGCAGCCGTTCTGCCATTCGCGGGCGTACGGATCGATGAGGTTGCGCCAGAACAGGAAGCGCGTCACCTCGTCGTCGAAGCGGATGGAGTTGTAGCCCACACCCACCGTGCCGGGCAGTGCCATCACGGTCTCGATGCTGGCGGCAAATTCGTGCTCGGGCACGCCTTGAGCCAGACAGTGCTGCGGCAGGATGCCGGTCAGCAGGCAGGATTCGGGGTCGGGCAGGAAATCAGGGGCCGGCTGGCAAAACAGCATCAGCGGCTCGCCGATCTCGTTCAGTTCGGCATCGGTGCGCAGGCCGGCGAACTGGGCTGGGCGGTCGCGCCGGGGCACGCGGCCGAAGGTCTCGTAGTCGTGCCAGAAGAAGGTCAGGTCGCTCATGCCGGCACGATAGCCGATGGTGCGACCGCGCCGAGCCGAGGCCGCTCAGAGCTTGGCGATCTGCATCCTCAGCACGTACTGCATGTTGCAGGGCTTGCCGGCGCACTGGCCGGGCTTGAAGGGCGTGGCGGCCAGCACGCGCGAGGCGAAGCGGGCGAACTCCGCATCGACCTTGCCGAAGGAGTCCACATGCCGGACCGTGCCGGTGCTGTCCACATCGGCCACCAGCGTCATGCTGCCCAGGGGCGGCTGCTTGCCAGCCCCGGTCTGCACGGTCATGAACACCGGCAGCAAGCCCTCGGCGGGGTATGGCGGCTCGTCGCCGGGCGGCAGGCCTTCGTAGTTGGCCCGCACCAGGGCCTTCTCGTTGGCGTCGAGCTCGGCGTAGCGGCGGTTCAGCGGCAGGCCGTCCGAGCGGCCGGCGATCCCGGCGATATGCGAGCCTACTTCCTCGACGCGCAGCTCGAACTGCTTGCGCGGCAACGCCTGGGCCTGAGCCACGCAGGCCGCCAACACAAGGAGGGCACCAGCGGCGGCCTGTTGAGCGAGTCCAGTGTTCATGTTGATCCCCAGCGCTTTCGGGGCTGCAAAGATAACCGACGACGGTGCCTGCACAAACGGATCACATGCCAGCGCCAGTGAATTCCAGCCTCAGTACGTACTGCATATTGCAGGACTTGCCGGCGCAGATGCCGGGCTTGAATTGCGTGGCCGCCAGCACGCGCGAGGCGAAGCGGGCGAAGTCCGGGTCCACCTTGCCGAAGGAATCCACATGCCGGACCTTGCCGGCGCTGTCCACGTCGGCCACCAGGGTCAGCGTGCCCAGCGCGCCGAGCTTGTCCATGCCGTCCTTGATGGCAGTGAACACCGGCAGCAGGCCTTGAGCTGGAAAAGGCGGTTCATCGTCGGCCGGAATGCCTTCGTAGTCGGCCCGCAACCGGGCCTTCTCGCTCGCGTCGAGTTCGGCATAGCGGCGGTTCAGCGGCAACGAGGAACGGATGGCCGCCCTGCCCAGCCGTGTCCCGAGCTCCTCGACGCGGATCTCGAACTGTTTGCGCGGCAGGTCGTCCGCCCACACGGCATGACTGCTCCACGCAAGGAGGCAGAAAGCAAGCAGTCGAACCGGACGAAGAGACATGGAACACTCCTGTGTTGATGAACGGGGCGCACGATATCGGTTGATCCGCGCGCAGCCACAGGTCACGCCGCCAACAATTCACCTCGCCCGCCCGCATGAAAGCTGCCCTGCCTGCCTTCGCGATGCTGCTGTGCACAAGCCTGCCGGCGTGGGCCGACGACGCCATCTCCCCTGACCGCCCAGACTTCACGAACGGCCCCGACGTGATGGCCGCCGGCCGCTTCCAGATCGAGACCAGCGGGGCCTGGCAGCGCGATGCGTCGACCCGGCTGCGCTCGACGCCCACGTTGTTGCGGCTTGGGGTTGGCCACGATCTGGAACTGCGGCTGGAGACCGATGGTGCGCTGCGTCAGCGCAACCCCGGCGCCAGCGGCCGCGGCGATCTCGCGGTCGGATTCAAGTGGCAGATGCAGGATGGCGACGAGGCCAAGCCGGGACTCGGCTGGCTGTTCAGGATGCAGACGCCGACCGGCAGCGGGCCGTTCAAGGGCCAGGGGCTACGGCCGGGCTTGAGCTTTCTGGCGCAGTGGGAGCTGCCGGCCGGATATTCCCTCGGCACGATGGCGGGCGCCTTCGTTGACCGCAACGACGACGGCCAGCGCTACACGGCTGCCCTGCTGTCGGCCAGCCTCGGCATCCCGCTGGGCGAGAAGCTGCACGGCTTTGCCGAGATCGCCGGCCAGCAGTTGGCGTCGAGCCGCAACGGCGGCAATGTCGTCACGGCCGGCACGGGCCTGGCGTGGCAGCTCACGGACGATGTGCAGCTGGACACCGCCGTGTTTCGCGGCCTGAACCGCCACACGCCCGACTGGGCGTGGACGGTCGGTTTGTCTGCCCGCTTTTAGCGCTTCTTGACGACGACGCTGCCGATGGAATAACCGGCACCGAAGGAGCAGATCACGCCCGTGTCGCCTGCTGCCAAGTCGGCGCGGTGGTGGTGGAAGGCAATGATGGAGCCGGCCGACGCGGTGTTGGCGTATTCGTCCAGGATCAGCGGCGCAACCTCGCTGCCCGCCTCCCCGCCCACCAGCTTCTTGATGACGAGCTGGTTCATGCCCTGGTTGGCCTGGTGCAGCCAGAAGCGGCGCATCTGCGTGGGCTCCAGACCCAGCTTGGCCAGATGCGCCTCGATGTGGGCAGCGGCCATGGGCACGACTTCCTTGAAGACCTTGCGGCCCTCTTGGTAGAAGGTCAGGTCGCGCGCATCGGGGTCGCGGTCTTCGGCGCGGTTCATGAAGCCAAAGTTGTTGCGGATGTTGCTGCTGAACTGCGTCGCCAGCTGGGTGCCGAGGATCTCCCACTGGTCGGCGCCCGTGGCGTCTTCTGCGCGCTCGACGATGAGGGCCGTGCAGACGTCGCCGAAGATGAAGTGGCAGTCGCGGTCGCGCCACTCCAGGTGGGCCGACGTGATCTCGGGGTTCACCACCAGCACGCACTTGGAAGCGCCCGAGCGGACCGCGTTGAAGGCCTGCTCCAGCGCGAAGGTGGCCGAGGAGCAAGCCACGTTCATGTCGAAGCCGTAGCCTCCGGCGCCAAGCGCCTGTTGAATCTCGACCGCCATGGCCGGGTAGGCGCGCTGCATGTTGGCGCTGGAGCAGAGCACCGCGTCCACGTCAGCGCCGGTCTTGCCGGCTTGCTCCAAGGCCTTGCGCGCCGCGTCGGCGGCAATCTCGGCCATCAGCGAGATCTCGCCGTCGGCCCGCGGCTCGAAGCGCGGGTACATGCGGGTCGGGTCCAGCACGCCGGTCTTGTCGACGACGTAGCGCTGCTTGATGCCCGAGGCTTTCTCGATGAACTCGACGCTGGAGTGTGTCAAAGCGACACGCTCGCCAGCCGCGATCGCGTCGGCATGCTCGGCGTTGTTCAGGTCGGCATAGGCGTTGAAGGCCTCGACCAGCTCCGCGTTGGTGATGACATGGGGCGGGCGGTACAGGCCGGTGCCGCTGATGACCACGGCCGGGAATGAAGTTTGCATAACCGAAGACGGAAGCCGCCGCCTGCTGAAGTACGAAGGATGGAAGTTTAGCGAGCCACCTTGGTGCAGCAGCAGCGCACTACCCTGGACCCATGCACGAAGACAGCCTGCTCCCTCCCGACGACGCCCTGCGCCTGGCCCTGCACAACGAGGTGCACGCCCGGCCGCCGGCGCGCATCCGGCTGCCGGCCGTCATCGTGCACGTCGCCGTGCTGAACGACGGCGTCAGCCGGGCGCAGGAGCACACGCACCTGCAGCGCCTGCCCGGCCAGCACGCCCTGCCCGAGGAGGCACTGAACGCGAACTTCTTGCGCCTGCGCTGCGGCGAGTTCTCGCTGAAGTGGGAGCGGCATGCCGAGTTCACCCGTTACGCCGTGGTGCAGCCGCTGCCCGCCGACGCAGAACCCAGCGCGCAGACCCTGGACTCGCTGACCCTGCGCGTTGCCACCGAGTGGCTGGGCCGCATCCCGGGGCGCACCATCGCGGCCATCAAGCTGGTCATGATCGAGCGGCCGCTGACGTTCGCGCCCAGCGCACTGGCCGAGGCACGGGCGTGGTTCGGCGCGCATGCCGTCGTCGCGTCGACGATGGGCGGGCCCTTGCATGTTCACTCCCTGGTGGTGACTGACTTCTGCCTGCGTGCCACGGGCTTCGAGCACATCGTCGTGCTGGCCGAGCCCGGCACGCCCGAGACCCGCGCCGGCCGCATCTGCCAGCGCCTGCTGGAGCTGGAGACCTACCGGCTGATGGCCCTGCGCGGCCTGCCCGCCGCCAAGTCGCTGGGCGCGACGCTGGCCGAGGTGGAGGCCACGCTGGCCAGCATCACCGCGCGGCTGGAAAAGCGCGGCGCGTCGGAGGCCGAGTTGCTGGACGACCTGATCTCGACGGCCGCCCGCATCGAGCACGCAACGGCCTCGCACCAATACCGCTTTGCCGCGACCCAGGCCTACCAGGCCATCGTCGAGCAGCGCATCCTCGAACTGCACGAGGGCAAGGTGGCGGGCACGCAGTCGCTGGGCGAGTTCATGCAGCGGCGGCTCTCGCCGGCCATGGCGACGGTCAATGCGACGGCGCAACGCCTGGCCGGGCTGTCGCAGCGCATCTCACGCGCCAGCGCCCTGCTGCGCACACGTGTCGACATTGCCACCGAGGCGCAGAACCAGCAGTTGCTGGCCCAGCTCGGCGAAGGCCAGCGCACCCAGCTGCGCATGCAGGCCACCGTCGAGGGCCTGTCGCTGGCCGCCATCACCTACTACGTCGTCAGCCTGATGCTCTACGGGTTCAAGGCCCTGAAGGCCGAGGGCTGGCTGCCGGTTCAGCCCGAACTGGCGGCCGGCGCTGCCATTCCTTTCGTGCTGCTGGCCGTCTGGCAGACGACGCGGCGCATCCACCGCAAGATCTTCAACCACCACTGACGAGGATCTCCAGGCCCGGCACGCGCAGGGCCTGCAGCGCGGCCGGGTCGGCCTGGGGCGTGACGATCAACGTGGCCAGCGCCGACAGCGGCGCCACGCGGTACGGAGACACCTTGCCGAGCTTGTCGCTGCTGGCCATCAGCACGGTCTCGGCGGCGCTGGCCATCAACAGCGCCTTGACCTGGGCTTCCTCGGCGTCGCCGGTGGACAGGCCGAACCCGGCCTCTACACCCGTCACGCCCAGGAAATAGCAGTCCACCCGCAGCGACTGGATGGCCTGCGCCACGCCCGCGCCCACGGCGACGCCGGAATGCTTGAAGAGCCGACCGCCGAGCACCAGCACCTCGACGCCCGGGTGCTCGATGAGCGCCGCAGCGATGACCGGGCTGTGCGTGGCCACGGTCGCGCGCAGCGTGACCGGCAGCTGCTGAACCATGGCCAGCGTGCTGGTGCCGCCATCGACGAAGACGAGCTGGCCGTCGGACACGAGCGAAGCCGCCTTGAGGCCCAACGCGCGCTTCTCGTCCACGGCGATGCTGCTGCGCCGCGCCAAGTTGGCCAGCGCCGGCGACACCGGCAACGCGCCGCCATGCACACGCTGCAGCGCACCACGGGTGGACAGGTCGCGCAGATCGCGGCGGATGGTGTCCTCCGACACCTGCAGGCGCTCGGCCAGTTCACGGGCCAGCACGCGGCCGTGGAGTTGCAGTTCTTCCAGGATGGCCAGTTGGCGTTGTTCGGTCAGCATCTGTGGGGTTGCATGGTTTTGCGTTATTTTGCATGATTTGTTTTGAATTCAGGAAACATCATGCAAACACAGATCGATTCACGCATCACCAACCTGCCTTTGCCCGAACGGGTGCGGGTGCAGGAAGAACGGCTGCTGTCGGACAACTGGTACACGCTGAAGACGACGCGCTTCGACTTCCTGCGCAGTAACGGCCAGTGGCAAACCCAGAACCGCGAGACCTATGACCGCGGCAACGGCGCCACCCTCCTGCTCTACCAGCGCACCCGCCGCCGCGTGCTGCTGACGCGGCAGTTCCGTTATCCCGTCTTCGTGAACGGGTGGCAGCAGTTGATGGTGGAAGCCGTGGCCGGGTTGCTGGACGCGGCCGATCCGGTCAGCTGCATCCGCGCCGAGGCCGAGCAGGAAGCCGGCGTGCAGGTGCGCGAGCCGCAGCCGCTGTTCGAGGCCTACATGAGCCCCGGCTCGGTGACCGAGAAGCTGCATTTCTTCGCCGCCGAGTACGAGGACGCGGACATCGTGGGCAACGGCGGCGGCCTGGTGGATGAGGGCGAGGACATCGCCCGCTTCGAGCTCGGCTTCGACGAGGCCATGCGCGAGGTCGAGGCCGGCGAGATCGTCGATGCCAAGACCATCATGCTGCTGCGCTGGGCCGAGCGGCATGTCTTTGGGCCGTCGCCCAAGCCCGGGCCGCTGCTGGTCTTCATCGCTGGCCCCTACCGCAGCGGCACTGGGGACCGCGAGGACGCCATCGCCGCCAACGTCAAAGCCATGCAGGACGCCGCTGTGCAGGTCGCGGCCCTCGGCCATGTGCCCGTGCTGGGCGAATGGGTGACGCTGCCGCTGATCGAAGCCGCCGGCGGCCAACGCGGCGATGCGACCTGGGACCGCTACTTCCACCCCCACGCCCAGGCCCTGCTGGAACGCTGCGACCTGCTGCTGCGCATCGGTGGTGCGTCAGTGGGCGCCGACGCCATGGTCAAGGCCGCATTGACCCGTGGCCTGGGGGTGCACTACGACATGGCTTCAATGGCAACACCAACTGCGTAGAATCAATCACCGGGCCCAAATTTTGGCGTCCGGTTTTTTTTGCCCGCTCGAAAAGCGGGTGGGCAAAAAGCCGGCAGAGCCAAGTCAAGCGCTCGCAGCCCAGGTCGCGCACTGCCAAACGCGCGCCGCAACTGTGAACTTGAACGATGGAAATCTTCGACTACGACAACATCCTGCTGCTCCCACGCCGTTGCCGCGTGGAAAGCCGCTCGGACTGCGACACCTCGGTGCAGTTCGGCCCGCACCGCTTCAAGCTGCCGGTCGTGCCTGCCAACATGAAGACCGTGGTGGACGAACCCATCACCGAGATGCTGGCCCGCGAGGGCTACTTCTACGTGATGCACCGCTTCGACCTCGACAGCCTGGCCTACGCCAAGGACATGCGGGACAAGGGCCTGCTGGTGAGCTTGAGCGTTGGCGTGAAGCCGGCGGACTTTGAGCTGGTCGACCAGCTCGCCGCCGAGGGCGTGGGCGCCGACTACCTGACCATCGACATCGCCCACGGCCATGCCGAGAGCGTGCAGCGCATGATCGGCCACATCAAGCTCAAGCTGCCGGAGACCTTCGTCATCGCCGGCAACGTCGGCACACCCGAGGGCGTCATCGACCTGGAGAACTGGGGCGCGGATGCCACCAAGGTGGGCGTCGGCCCGGGCAAGGTCTGCATCACGCGGCTCAAGACCGGTTTTGGCACCGGCGGCTGGCAGCTGTCGGCGCTGAAGTGGTGCTCGCGCGTGGCCACCAAGCCCATCGTGGCCGACGGCGGCATCCGCCATCACGGCGACATCGCCAAGAGCGTGCGCTTCGGTGCGTCCATGGTGATGATCGGCTCGCTGTTCGCCGGCCATGAAGAGTCGCCCGGCACGACGGTCGAGGTCGACGGCAAGCTCTACAAGGAGTACTACGGCTCGGCGTCCGACTTCAACAAGGGTGAGTACCGGCACGTGGAGGGCAAGCGCATCCTGGAGCCGGTCAAGGGCAAGTTCGGCGACACGCTGCGCGAGATGCAGGAAGACCTGCAGAGCTCGATCTCCTACGCGGGCGGCACGCAGCTGTCGGACCTGCGCAAGGTGAACTACGTGATCCTGGGTGGAGAGAACGCGGGCGAACACCTGTTCATGTAGCAGCCGAGCGTGTCCTGGCGTTTCGGCAAGCCCGGGAGGGCGCAGCCAAAACGCTGGCGAGCACCCGTTCATGCAATCCATGCCCCTCGGGTCAACCCGGCCCTGGGATGCGGGGGTCAAGCCCCTCTTTCCCCGCGGCTATCCTTCGTGGCACAGGCAACCGTGCAATTAGCACGGTTCCACGCCACGCCAAGGGAGTGTCATGTTCAGCCGTCAAGCCATCCGCCATCTGCTCGCCGCAAGCGGCCTGCTCTTCGCCGCAGGCGTCCAAGCCGCTACCGCCAGCGCCACGCTGACCAACGTGCAGCTGCGTGTCATCGACCTGGACCCGCTGGACGGCATCACCGCTGGCGTGACGCTCACGAGCGGCGGTGACGGCTACGTCGGCTCGTCCATCTTCCTCGGCGGCGTGATGTCCGCAGGCGACTACTTCTGGGGTTCCGCCGGCAGCGCGCTGGGCCCGTTCACCTGGGGCAGCGGCGCCAACGCCACCGCTGGCCAGGTCTTCGCCGGCTCGCTGACGGGCGGCGCGGCCCCTGGCGCCACGGTTTCGTCCACGTCAAGTGCCGGCAACAGCAGCTATGCCGACGCTGGCAGCAACTCGTTCTATTTCACGCTCACCGCCAACACGCTGCTGGTACTGAGCGCTGATGCGCCCATCCTGCAGGCCACCGCCGCCGCGGGAGAAACCGCCATTGCGGCCGTCGGGATGCACATCTACAGCACTGACCAGTCCTTCCACGGCTCCAGCGTCGCCTGGCTGAACTTCTATGCCGATGGCAGTACCTACCAGGTGCTGCCCACACAGATGCAGACGGCGTTCGCCAACTTGACCGCCACATCGCAGACCGGCAATTTGAACTTCGGCGTGCACGCCAACACGGCCGGTGTGGCCGTGCCGGTCCCGGAGCCGGCCAGCGCCGGCTTGCTGGCGGCGGGTTTGGCCGGCCTCGCGGCGCTCGCCAGGCGTCGCAAGGCGGTCTGACAAAACAGCCTGTCGTCGTTCACACTCCAGGCGGCCCTCGCACGACGGCCGCCTTTTTGTTTCCATGGACTTCGAGCACTACCGCCAACACGACGCGACTTCGCTCGCGGCCGAGGTCGCGGCCGGCCGGGTCAGCGCAGACCGCCTGCTCGAGTTGGCGCTGGCCAGGCTGGCCGAAGTCCAGCCTCAACTCAACCCCGTCTGCCGGCTGATGGAGGCCGAGGCCCGCGCACAGCTGGCGCGCGGCATCGGCAGCGGCGCGCTGGCCGGCGTGCCCTGGCTCATCAAGGACGTGGCCCAGGACTACGCCGGCGTGCCCACCAGCTGGGGCAGCCGCGCCATCTCCACCCTGCCGCCGCCACGCGAGCACGCCCATGTCGTGCGGCGCATGCTGGGAGCCGGCCTCGTCATCTTCGGCAAGACCAATGCGCCCGAGCTGGGGCTCAAGGGCGTCACCGACCCGCTGGCCTTTGGCCGCAGCAGCAACCCCTGGGACGTGCGCCGCACGCCGGGTGGCAGCAGCGGTGGCTCGGCTGCGGCCGTCGCGGCGGGCGTGGTGCCGATGGCGGCAGGCAACGACGGCGGCGGCTCGCTGCGCATCCCGGCCGCCTGCTGCGGCCTCGTCGGCCTGAAGCCCTCGCGTGGCCGGGTGTCGGTGGGGCCGGGCGCGGGCGAGGTGTGGTTCGGCGCCTGCTGCGAGGGCGTCGTCTCGCGCAGCGTGCGCGACACCGCGCTGGCGCTCGACATCCTCAGCGGCCCCGAACCCGGCGACCCCGTTGCCCTGCCGGTGCCGGCCACGCCTTTCATCGACCAGATGCGCGCTCCGCTGCGCCGGCTGCGCATCGGCTGGTGCGCGGATTCGCCCATCGGTACGCCTGTGCACGACGAGGCACGCCTCGCCGTGGAGCGCGCCTCCTCCGTGCTGAAGGGCCTGGGCCACGTCGTCGAGCCGGCCAGCCCCGACATCGACGGCCCCGCACTGGCCAACAGCTTTCTGCACATCTACTTCAGCCAGGTCGCGGCGGCGGTGAGCCGCACCGTGGCTCAAAGAGCCAGCGAGGCTGGCTTCGAGCCGCTGACCCGGTTGATCGCCACGCTCGGCCGCGCCACCAGCGCCGAGCGCCTGACGCTGGAGCTGCTGCGCTGGAACGACTACACGCGCGCCTTGGGCGCCCTGCACTCGCGCTACGACCTCTACCTGACACCCACGCTCGCTTCACCGCCCGTGCTGCACGGCACGGGCGACCCGCCGCCGCTGCAGATCGCCGTGCTGGGCGTGCTGCGCGCCTCCGGCCTGCTGGGCCTGCTCAAGCGCGCCGGCCTGCTCGACGGCGTCGTGCAGCAGATGGCCACCGACAGCCTGCGCCATGTGCCCTTCACGCAGCTCGCCAACCTGACCGGCACGCCGGCGATCTCGCTGCCGCTGCATTGGACGAGCGACGGCCTGCCGCTGGGCGTGCAGTTCGTCGCCGCGCCGGGGCAGGACGGCTTGCTGCT
This sequence comes from Roseateles sp. GW821-FHT02E12, assembly GCF_059421665.1. NCBI lineage: Bacteria > Pseudomonadati > Pseudomonadota > Betaproteobacteria > Burkholderiales > Sphaerotilaceae > Roseateles > Roseateles sp. GW821-FHT02E12. The sequence continues at coordinate 962,467 of NZ_JBWKVK010000003.1, read as the reverse complement.
GCAACTGGCCGCAGAGCTTGAAGCCGCCCAGCCCTGGTTCGACCGCCTGCCGCCCGCCTTCTCCTAGCGCAAGCGCACGGCCGCCTCGAAGCCCGGTTCGGCGTTGCGCAGCTCCAGCCGGCTGCCATGGGCTTCGGCCACCAGGCGGCACAGGCACAGCCCCAGGCCCACGCCGCCCTCGACGCGGGTGCGTGCGGCATCGGGGCGATAGAACGGCTGGCCCAGGTTGGGCAAGGCGTCGGGCGGCACGCCGGGCCCGAAGTCGCGCACCATCAGGCGCACACCGTCACCAGCCCGGCTCAGGCTCAGCTGCACCGCGCCAAGCGCCGCGTCGTTGTGGCGCAGCGCGTTGTGCACGAGGTTGCGCAGCAGCAGTTGCACGCGCAGCCGGTCCAGTTTCAGGACCGGCAAGTCGGGCTCGATGTGCAACTCCACGCCCGGCCGCGCCTGCTCCCGCGCCAGCGCAGCGAGGTCGCAGTCGGCCAGTTGCAGCGCCTGATGGCCGCTGCCCAGGCGCTCGCTCTCCAGCAGCGCCGTGATGAGGTCGCGCATCTGCGCCAGCTCCTCCAGCAGCGCGTCGCGCGAATCGCCCTCCCCCACCAGCTCCGCGTGCAGGCGCGCCCGCGTCAGCGGGCTGCGCAGCTCGTGGCTGATGGCCAGCAGCAGCGCGCGCTTGCCGTCCAGCATGGCCTGGATGTCCGCGGCCATCTGGTTGAAGCGCAGCGCAAGGTCGCCGATCTCGTCGCCATGGATGACCGGCACGCGGTGCGAAAACTCGCCGCGGCCGAAAGCCTCGGCGCCGGTGGCCAGCGCATGCAAGGGCCACACCATGTGGCGGATCGCGCCGAACGCCAGGCCCGTGACGAGCAGCAAAGCCGGCACCGCCCACAGCAGGCCGTAGGCGCTGCCCATCGAGCCCCACAGGATGACGCTGCTGGCCACGGCCAGCACGAGAAAGACCGCGATCAACCGCGCGACAAGCGAGTACTTGAACCGCGCGTGATGCCGGTGCCAGCGCTGATGCCAGCGATGCCGGGCGCGCCAATGCCAGTGCATGTCGCGCTTGATGGCCAGCTCCATCCGGCGCTGCTTGCGGCGCTTGCGCTCTCGCCACTGATGGTCGTAGGGGTGGTTGGGCCTCATCAGGATGCACGCTCCGGCAACGCGAAGCAGTAGCCGGCATTGCGCAAGGTCTTCAACGCTGCCAACGGCTCCAGCTTGCGGCGCAGCCGGCTGACAAGGATGTCGACGGCGCGCGTGAACAGCTCGGCCTCCTGGCCGCGCAGCCGGTTCAGGATGTCGTCGCGCGAGAACACGCGGCCAGGCTCGCGGGCCAGCATCAGCAGCAGTTCGTATTCGGTGCCGGTCAGCTCGACCAGGCCGCTGGCGCACTTCACCTCGCGGCGCGTCGTGTCGATCTCCAGGCCCTCGAAACAGAGCTTGCTCACGGGCTGGGCCACGGCAGGCGCGGCCGCTGGCGCAAAGCGCGTGCGGCGCAGAATGGTCTGCAGCCGCGCCGCCAGCTCGCGCGGCTCGAAGGGCTTGGGCAGGTAGTCGTCAGCACCCAGCTCCAGGCCGACGACGCGGTCGGTCAGGTCGCCGCGCGCCGTCAGCATCAGCACCGGCATGTCGCGCCAGGCCTCGCTGCTGGCACGCAATTGCTTGCAGAACTCGAAGCCATCCATCTCGGGCAGCATGCCGTCCAGGATGAGCGCGTCAAAACGCTCCACGGCCAGACGTGCCAGCGCAGCGCTGGGCCGGGTCACGGCCTCGAGCTGCAGGTCAAAGCGGGCGAGGTATTGCGTCAGCGGCCCGGCCAGGGCCTCGTCGTCGTCAATCAGCAGCAGTCGGTGCATGTTGCGAAAGATTGTGCACGGGGGCTCGCACCAGGGTGATGGCCTTCTCCGGGCAGGCACTGACGCAATGGCCGCAGGCCTCGCAGGCGGCGGCATTGGGCGTGAAGACTTGCTCCCAGCCATGCGCCATGCCCCTGAGCTTGCCGAAGAGGCTCAGGCCCTGGCGCTGTTCGGGAGGCAGCTTGCCCAGCGTGAACACGTTGAAGGGGCAGACGGCGATGCATTCGCCCTTGCCCTCGCAGCGGTTGCGGTCGATGTGCGGCACGAAGCGGCCGCGCGGCTGCTTGCCGCAGTGGACGTCCATCACGCGGCGTCGCCATGCCGGCGCGAGTGGCCGAAGCGCCGCATCATGAAGCGCAGCACCTGGCGCTGCTCGTTGTCCAGCGAATCGAAGAACTCGGCAAAGGTGCTGATGACGCTCGGTCCGGCGGCGCGCATCGCGTCCAGCTTGGCGTCCAGCAGCTGCTGGGCCGACTCGCGCGGGAACTGCTCGCCGGCGATCAGGCCGACCAGTTCCGGCCCGCGCGCCAGGCCCTTCAGCGCGTCGCGCTGGTTCTGGAGCTGCCCGAACCAGTCGCCAAGCCGGCGCTGCTGCTCTTCGTCGAGGTCCAGCTTGGCGCCCACTCGTGCGAGGAGGTGCTCGGCGAAGCCATCAGCGTCAGCATGGCGGCCGAAAGAATGGCCATGGTGGCCGTGATGGCCGTGCCCAAAGTGGTGGCGAAATTCGTGGTGGGCGTGCCAGCGACGAAAAAAGTTCATGGTGGTGTTCCGTGGGCGCTCGAGACCCGGTGGTTGGGATGGCACTCATGATTCCGGTTAGCACCGCGCAGAGCATCTCGACGCGGTATCGCCGGGTTTCGTTTTGTTTCGTCGCGGCAGGCCGGGGCCTGTGCGGCAGAGGGCGTGGCCCGCGTTGGCCCCTAGCACGTCTTGCCAGCGCCTCGCTCTCCCCAAACCCGCACGATCGTTCCGCCGCCACAACGTCAAGCGTGGCGGGCGGGATTTCCCCAGGCAGCCGCCGGCCCAGACCTCGAAAAATAAAACGAACGGTCGTGCTTTTATCGGGGAAGCCGACCGTCTTCATTTCACCCCGATGGAGACAAGCCATGAACGTTTCTATGCAGGGCTGGCGCCACCGCGCCGCCCGGGGAGCCGCCCTTTTGGGCTGCATGTTGGCCCTGGGCAACGTCCAGGCCGCCAACCTGAGCTGCCGCGCCGCCACGCCGCTGGAGGCCGCCACCTACACCACGCCTCTCGCCATGCCCGGCGTGATCTCGCCCAGGGACGGCACCTGCTTCCTCAACGGGCTCAAGGTCACGCGGCCCGACGGCGTGCGGCTGGCCGCGAACGTCTTCCTGCCCGCCGGCGCCAGCAACGGCTCGGCGACCAAATACCCGACGGTGATCTTCGTCACCAGCTGGGCCGTGGCCGACTTCTTCGAATACCTGGGCCAGCAGCAACGTCTGGCCCGTGACGGCTACATCGCCGTGGCCTACACGGCCCGCGGCTTCTGGGACTCCGAAGGCACCATCGGCGTGGCCGGCCCCGTGGACGTGGCCGACGTCACCGGCGTGCTGGACTGGACGCTGGCTCAGACACCGGCCGACCCGGCCCGCGTGGGCGCCGCCGGCATTTCCTACGGCGCGGGCCTGTCCCTGCTGGCCTTGGGTGCCGAGCCGCGGCTGAAAACCGCCGTGGCCCTGTCGGGCTGGGCGACGCTGCTCGACCAGATGTACCGCAACCAGGTGCCCAACCCGACCTGGCTGGACATCCTGCAGATCTCCGGCCAGCTGACCGGCCGGCTCGACCCCATCGTGGCCGAGTACAACGCCGCCATCCAGAACCCCGACACGCCGGCCTCCAAGCTCGCCGAGATCACGGCCTGGGGGCTGCCACGTTCGCCCAGCAGCGTGGTGGCCGCCATCAACCAGCGCGGCGCGCCGGTCTTCATCGGCAAGAACTGGCAGGACGACATGTTCTCGCCCAACTCGACGCTGGCCATGTTCAGCCAGCTGACCGGCCCCAAGAAGCTGATGCTGCAACCGGGCATCCACGCCTCGGCCGAGATCCCCGGCGCGCTGTTCGATGTGGACAACGCGATCTGGGACCAGGCCCACCGCTGGTTCGACCGCTGGCTCAAGGGCAAAGCCAACGGCATCGAGAACGAGCCCAAGGTGTCCCTGCAACCCAAGTTCGCCGGCTACCGCGAAACGCTGTCGAGCTGGCCGGCGCCGGAACTGCGAAACCTGGACTACCAGCTCACGCCACGCGGCGCCGTGCGCTGGGAGCTGAGTTGCCTGTGCTGGCGCGGCTTCAGCGGCGAGCTGCAGATCGGCCAGCGTGCCACCAGCGGCAGCGACAGCATCGGCAACGCGCTGGACACCACGGCCACCACCGGTCCCATCCCCGTGCTGTCGCCGCTGGCCGAGAGCGTCGGCCTGCCCGTCATCAACCAGTTGGCCACGGTGCTACCGGCCTTTGGCGTGCGCTACGAGGGCCCTTGGCTCAGCCAACCGCTCAAGCTGCGTGGCGTGCCGGCCCTCAAGCTGAAGGCCGTCCCGTCGCAGAAGCGCGGCATGCTGGTGGCCTACCTCTATGACGTCGACCTGGTGGGCTTCGGCACGCTGATCACCCATGGCGCCCGTGCCGTGCATGCGGCCACGCCGGGCCAGTCGCAGGACTTCAGCTTCGACATGGTCGCCACCGGCTACGACGTGCCGGCCGGCCACCGCCTGGTGCTGGTGTTCGACACGCAGGACAGCCTCTACGGCCCGCCGGTGCGCGCCGGCGAGCGCTTCGACATAGCGCTGGACTTCGCCTCCGGCAGCCCGCTGCAGTTGAAGCTGCAGACGCGCTGATGCGCCCGGGGCCGCCTTGGGATGTCCCTGAGGCGGCCCCCTACAATCGCGGACCCCCGAAAAGCCCTCTTTTCGCCCCAGCTTCACAGCGGGCGACGCCGCGATGACCGAACTTGCCAAGTCCTTCGAACCCGCCGCCCTGGAAGCCCATTGGGGCCCCAAGTGGGAAGCCGCCGGCCTCTATGAGCCGACCCTGGACACGGCCAAGCCTTCCTTCAGCATCCAGCTGCCGCCGCCCAATGTGACGGGCACGCTGCACATGGGTCACGCCTTCAACCAGACGGTGATGGACTCGCTGACGCGCTACCACCGCATGAAGGGCGACAACACGCTGTGGGTGCCGGGCACCGACCACGCCGGCATCGCCACGCAGATCGTCGTCGAGCGCCAACTGCAGGCCGCGGGCCAGAGCCGTCACGACCTGGGCCGCAAGAATTTCGTCGCCCGCGTCTGGGACTGGAAGCAGGAGAGCGGCAACACCATCACCGGCCAGATGCGCCGCCTGGGCGACTCGGTGAGCTGGGGCCATGAGTACTTCACGATGGACGAGAAGCTCTCGGGCGTCGTCGTCGAGACCTTTGTGCGGCTGTTCGAGGAAGGCCTGATCTACCGCGGCAAGCGCCTCGTGAGCTGGGACCCGGTGCTGCAGTCCGCCGTGTCGGACCTGGAAGTGACGAGCGAAGAGGAAGACGGCTCGCTGTGGCATATCCGCTATCCGATGGCGGACGGTTCAGGCTCGCTGGTGGTCGCCACGACCCGCCCCGAGACCATGCTGGGCGACACGGCCGTCATGGTCCACCCCGAGGACGAGCGCTATGCCGCGCTGATCGGCAAGCTGGTGAAGCTGCCGCTGACTGACCGCGAAATCCCGGTCATCGCCGACGACTATGTGGACCGCGAGTTCGGCACCGGCGTCGTCAAGGTCACGCCCGCGCATGACACCAACGACTACGCCGTCGGCCAGCGCCACAACCTGCCCATGATCGCGGTGCTGGACCTGCAGGCCAAGATCAACGACAACGCGCCCGAGACCTACCGCGGCCTGGACCGCTTCGTCGCCCGCAAGCGCGTGGTGGCCGACCTGGAAGCGCAAGGCCTGCTCGTCGAGGTCAAGAAGCACAAGCTGCAGGTGCCGCGCTGCGAGCGCACCGGCCAGGTCATCGAGCCGATGCTGACCGACCAGTGGTTTGTGGCCGTCACCAAGCCGAGTGCCGACGGCAAGAGCATTGCCGACAAGGCCATCGCCGCCGTCAAGACCGGCGCGGTCAAGTTCCACCCCGAGCAGTGGGTCAACACCTACAACCACTGGATGGGCAATCTGCAGGACTGGTGCATCTCGCGCCAGCTGTGGTGGGGCCACCAGATCCCGGCCTGGTATGGCACGGGTGGTGAGCTCTTCGTCGCGCGCAGCGAGGAAGAAGCGCAGGCCCGCGCTAAGGCGGCTGGCTACCTCGGTGAGTTGACCCGCGACCCCGACGTGCTGGACACCTGGTACTCGTCGGCGCTGGTGCCCTTCTCCACACTCGGCTGGCCTGAGAAGACGCTGGAGCAGGAGCTCTTCCTGCCGTCCTCCGTGCTCGTGACCGGCTACGACATCATCTTCTTCTGGGTCGCCCGGATGATCATGATGACGACCCACTTCACCGGCCAGGTGCCGTTCAAGGACGTCTACATCCACGGCCTGGTGCGCGACTCGCAGGGCCAGAAGATGAGCAAGAGCGAGGGCAATGTGCTGGACCCGGTGGACCTGATCCAGGGTGTGGACCTCGACACGCTGATCCAGAAGTCCACGCAGGGCCTGCGCAAGCCCGAGACGGCACCCAAGGTGGCGGCGCGCGTGAAGAAGGAGTTCCCCGAAGGCATGCCGGCCTACGGCGCCGATGCGCTGCGCTTCACGATGGCCAGCTACGCCAGCCTGGGCCGCAACATCAACTTCGACACCAAGCGCTGCGAGGGCTACCGCAACTTCTGCAACAAGCTCTGGAACGCGACGCGCTTCGTGCTGATGAACACCGAGGGCCAGGACTGCGGCCTCGCGCACGCCGAAGGCCATTGCCCGCCGGGCTACAACAAGTTCAGCCAGGCCGACCGCTGGATCACCAGCGAACTGCAGCGCGTGGAAGCGGCCGCGGCCCAAGGCTTTGCCGAGTACCGCCTCGACAACGTCGCCAATGCCGTCTACAGCTTCGTCTGGGATGAGTACTGCGACTGGTACCTGGAAATCGCCAAGGTGCAGATCCAGACCGGCGACGAAGCGCAGCAACGCGCTACCCGCCGCACGCTGATCCGCGTGCTGGAGACGACGCTGCGCCTGCTGCACCCCATCGCGCCCTTCATCACCGAGGAGCTGTGGCAGACCGTCGCTCCCGTGGCTGGCCGCAAGGCAACCGACTTCATCGGCCAGGCGCCCTACCCGGTCAGCCAGCCGGAGCGCATCGACCCGGCCGCCGACGCCTGGGTGGCTCAGCTCAAGGACGTTGTCGGTACGACGCGCAGCCTGCGCAGCGAGATGGCCCTCAGCCCCGCCGAGCGCGTGCCGCTGCTGGTGGGCGGCGACCTGTCGTTCCTGAGCGAAGCCGCCGCCGTTCTGAAGGTGCTGGCCAAGCTCAGCGCTGTCGAACTGATCGCCGACGAGGCCGAATTTGCGAAGCAGAGTGCCACGTCACCGGTGCTGGTGTACGGCGCCGCCAAGCTGGCGCTGAAGGTCGAGATCGACGTCGAGGCCGAGCGCGCCCGCCTGACCAAGGAAGCCACGCGCCTGGAAGGCGAGATCGTCAAGGCCGAGGCCAAGCTGGGCAACGAGAGCTTCGTGGCCCGCGCGCCGGCGGCTGTCGTCGAGCAGGAGCGCGCCCGCGTGGCGGGCTTCAAGGAAACGGTGGTGCGGCTGCGCGAGCAGCTGGCGCGCCTGCCTCAGTAAAAGTCGATGGCAGCGGCCGGCTGGGCCTTGTTGCCCGCCGGCGCTGGCGCCAGCAGGTCGTCGATGCCGCGCGCCACGGCCCAGGCTGCGCGCACGCGTGACTCACGCGTCGTGCCCGCCAGCCGCGGCGTCACCTGCAGTGTGCCGATGCCGTGCAGCGGCCGGCCGGTTTCCAGCCAGCCCGGCTCCAGACAATCGAACCAGGCGGCGCGCAGCTTGCCGTTGCGCAACGCGCGTGCCAGCGCCACGTCGTCCAGCAGGCCCGACTGACTCAAGCCCACGAGAATCTGCCCCGGCTTGGCGCCTTCCAGCTGGCGCTCGCCGATGAGGCCACGAAAGCGCTCGAAGAACGGCAGCATCAGCACGAGCCCGTCGCTGTGCTCGACCAGCTCCGACAGGCTGACGGACTCGATGCCCCAGCGCGCCCAGGTCAAGTCGCTCGGATGCATGGCGGGGTCGTAGCCGATGACGCGCGAGCCGAAGGCCTGCAGCAGCTGAGTCAGCACCTGGGCCGTGGGCGTCAGGCCCAGCAGGCCTATCGTCGAGCAGCCGAGCTCCCGGCCCACCTTGAGACCGTCGCTGCCTTCGATGGGCACGCGGCGCAGCAGGCTCAGCAGCGCGCCGATGGCGAACTCGGCCTCGGCGCTCGCGGTGGACGTCTGCGACCGCACGACCTCCACGCCGGCCTTGCGGCAGGCCTCGACATCGATGTTCTCGGCGCCACCGCTGGCCCGGCCGATGGCACGCAGCGCCGGCGCGGCTCGCAGCAACGCGGCGTCGATGCGCACCTCTGGCGGGGCGACGAGCGCGCGCGCATCCTGCAGCGCGTCCAGCAGGCCCTCGAAATTACCCACGAGCTCAGGCGCAAAGCGCGCGTCGTGGCGCTCGGCAAGCCATTGCACGACTTCGGCTTCCAGCGGTTCGAGGATCAGGACTGTCATGTTGGGGATCGGGTAGGCGTCCTACGCAGACCGTCACACCTCGCATGACAGAATCCGCGCGCCCCCGTCAAACGAGTTTACGTTCATGGCCTCTTCGTCCAAATCGCCGATCACCAAAGCCATCTTCCCGGTTGCCGGCCTCGGCACGCGCTTCCTGCCGGCCACCAAGGCCCAGCCCAAGGAGATGCTGCCGGTCGTCGACAAGCCGCTGATCCAGTACGCGGTGGAAGAGGCCTATGCCGCTGGTGTGCGCGAGATGATCTTCGTGACGGGCCGCCACAAGCGCCCCATCGAGGATCACTTCGACATGACCTTCGAGCTCGAGGTGGCGCTGGAGCAGTCCGGCAAGCACGATCTGCTGGAGGTGGTGCGCAGCGTCAAGCCCGACGACATGGAGTGCATCTACGTGCGCCAGGCCCAGGCCCTCGGTCTCGGCCATGCCGTGCTGTGCGGCCAGCGCCTGGTGGGCAACGAGCCGTTTGCCGTGCTGCTGGCGGACGACCTGATGGTGGGTGAGACGCCTATCCTGAAGCAGATGGTCGAGCAGTTCGCCGACTGGCGCGCCTCCATCCTCGCCGTGCAGGAAGTGCCGGCCGAGCACACCCGCCGCTACGGCATCGTTGCTGGTACCCAGGTCAACGACAAGCTGATGGACGTGAACCGCATCGTCGAGAAGCCCTCTCCCGAGGCGGCGCCCTCACGCCTGGGCGTGGCCGGCCGCTACATCCTGACGCCGGGCGTCTTCCACGAGATCGCCAACCAGCCGCGCGGCGTGGGTGGCGAGATCCAGCTGACCGACGGCATCGCCGGCCTGCTGCGCCGCGAAAAGGTGTTTGCCTATCGCTACGACGGCAAGCGCTACGACTGCGGCAGCAAGGAAGGCTTCCTGCAGGCCAACGTCGAACTGGCGCTGGCCCACCCGCAGCTAGGCCCGGGCTTCAAGGAATTCCTGCAGGGCTTGAATCTCTAAAGCCTTGCGGGACAGACTCGCCCGAGCGTAGCGAGTAGCTCTGTCCCCAACTGACCAGAGCCCTCAGCGCCTGCGCAGGACGTGAACGAACTCGTCGGCCGACGAGTTCTGTTCGACGAGCTCATTGCCCGTCTGCCGCGCAAAGGCCTGGAAGTCGCGCATCGAGCCCGGGTCCGTCGATACGACCCGCAGCAGCTCGCCGCTGAGCATCTCGGCCAGGGCCTTCTTGGCCTTCAGGATGGGCAGAGGGCAATTCAGCCCCCGCGTGTCTAGTTCACGTTGAACGTCCATCGGCTCATTCTCGCTTCATGTCCGTCAGGTCCAGCCACTTCGGCTCGATGCCGCGTGAGCGCAGCCAGGTCGCCAGCGCCTGGCCGGTGCCCTGAGGCCAGCAGCGCACGTCCTCGGGCGCAATCAACTTGTACTCGGCCAGTTCGGGCGACAACCGGATCTCGCCGCGCGCCGCCGCATGGTAGGCAATGATGATCTGGTTCATGCGCTGGAAGTCCCAGACGCCCAGCAGGCTTAAACGATCGACCTCCAGCGAAGTCTCCTCGGCGATTTCACGGCGGATGCCTTCCTCCGGCGTCTCGCCGGACTCCATGAAGCCCGTGATCAAGCCGAAGAAGCGCCCCGGCCAGGCCGCGTTGCGGGCCAGCAGAACATGGCCATCGCGGTCCACGCATTCGATGACGGCGGCCAGCACCGGCGTCGGGTTGTTCCAGTGCGTGAAGCCACAGGCCGGGCAGCGCAGCCGTTCCTTGTCCCCACCGTCCTCGGCCTGCGTGATGAGCGCGAGTTCGGTCGCACAGTCCGGACAGAAGCGATAAGGCTTCATGCGGGAAAGACGCCTGTGGACAGGTAACGGTCACCGCGGTCGCAGACGATGAATGCAATCGTCGCGTTCTCGACGCGGCGCGCGATCTGCAGCGCCACCCAGCAGGCTCCAGCCGCCGAGATGCCCGCAAACAGGCCTTCCTCGCGCGCCAGGCGCCGCGCCATGTCCTCGGCATCGTTCTGGCTGACAAGCACCAGCTCGTCCACGCCGCTGGGGTCGTAAATCTTGGGCAGATAGGCCTCGGGCCATTTGCGGATGCCCGGGATGCGCGAGCCTTCGGCCGGCTGGGCGCCAACGATACGCACGGCCGGGTTCTTCTCCTTCAGGAAGCGCGACACGCCGGTGATGGTGCCGGTGGTGCCCATGGCGCTGACGAAGTGGGTGATCTGGCCCTTCGTGTCCGCCCAAAGCTCGGGGCCGGTCGTCTCGTAGTGCACGCGCGGGTTGTCGGCGTTGGCGAACTGGTCCAGCACGCGGCCCTTGCCTTCATTCGCCATCTGCTCGGCCAGGTCCCGCGCGTATTCCATGCCGCCGGTCTTGGGCGTCAGGATGAGTTCGGCGCCGAAAGCCTTCATCGTCTGCGCGCGCTCGATGGACAGGTCCTCCGGCATGATCAGCACCATGCGGTAGCCGCGGATGGCCGCGGCCATGGCCAGCGCGATGCCGGTGTTGCCCGAGGTCGCCTCGATCAGCGTGTCGCCGGGCTTGATCTCGCCGCGCTCCTCGGCGCGCTTGATCATGCTGATGGCGGGCCGGTCCTTCACGGAGCCGGCAGGGTTGTTGCCTTCCAGCTTGGCCAGGATCACATTGCCGCGCGCGTCGTCGCCGAGCAGTCGCTGCAGGCGCACGAGGGGTGTTGCACCGATGACGTCTTCGAGGGTCGGGTAGCTCATGCGGGCCATTGTGGCAGCGGGATCAAAACACCAGCCTTGTCGAGTGCATAATCCGCCCCTCGCGTGCAAAGCGCGATGCTGTTTCCGACGGGCCCGGGTGGCGAAATCGGTAGACGCAGGGGACTCAAAATCCCCCGCCGCAAGGTGTGCCGGTTCGAGTCCGGCCCCGGGCACCAGGCGAAGCAGCAAGCGATGACGCTGTCATACACTCAAATGGCAAGCATCGGCCCTCCCGGTGCAGACGCCCTCTCCGGGCGCAAGCCGCGCGTCACATGCCACCGCTTCCTTCTGTCACCAAAGCCTTCCTGCTGGCTTGCGTCGGCTTCTTCTGCTTCTTCGAACTGTTTCCCGGCCTGGCGTTCTGGTTCGAGCTCTGGCCGCTGACTTCGGGCTACTTCCTGCCCTGGCAGGTGCTGAGTTACGCCTTCCTGCACGGCGACTTCACGCACCTGCTGTTCAACATGCTGGGGCTTTGGATGTTCGGCGGCGAGCTGGAGCGCGTCTGGGGCCCCAAGCGCTACACGCAGATCCTGATTGCCAGCACGCTGAGCGCGGCCATCGTCCAGTTGCTCTTCACCTGGGCCATCGGCGCGAATTCGCCCACGGTGGGTGCGTCGGGCGCCATCTTCGGCTTGCTGCTGTCCTTCGGCATGCTGTTTCCCAACCGCATCATCGTGCCGCTGATCCCGCCCATCCCCATGAAGGCGAAGTACTTCGTCGCCATCTTCGGGGGCCTGGAGCTCATCCTCGGGTTCAGCCGCTCCAGCGGCATTGCCCACTTTGCCCACCTGGGCGGCATGCTGGGCGCCTGGCTCCTGATCCGCCTCTGGCGCTCGCCGCGGCGCCGCGGCTAGAGGCCTTCTTTGGGCGTCGGGTAGTGCAGCGCCAGCCGCAGCTCGCGCTTGAGGCGAGCGTTGCTCATCCGGCGTGACTCGCTCCAGAAGCTCAGCTGCATCGGGCTCATCTTTTCGACGGCCTCGGCGCGCGTGATGCGCTCCGGCCTCGGCACCCCTGCCAGGTCGGCAGCCAGATCGAAGTAGTCGCCCATCAGCAACTGGCTGTCATCGCAGACGTTGACGGCCCGTTGCGGCAGGCCGCGCAGCAAGGCCAGCACGCAGGCGCGGGCCAGGTCGTCGGCGTGGATGTGATTGGTGAAAACATCGTCCTCGCGCCTCAGCACTGGCGTGCCACGCGCCAGGCGCTCGCGCGGATGGCCACCTTCCCGGTCGCGCGCGTAGATGCCGGGGATGCGCAGCAGGCTCACACGCGTGCCATGGCGGCGGCCGAAGGCGTGCAACTGGGCTTCGGCATCGACACGGCGGCGCGCGCGGTCCGTCGCGGGGTTCAGCGCGCGGGTCTCGTCGATCAGCGCACCACCGCAATCGCCATAGACACCGGTCGTGCTCGCGTAAACCAGCGCCGCCGGAGGCTTGCGTGCCAGCGCCGACAGCAGATGGCGGGTGCGCTCATCGGTGCTGCCTTGTGATGCCGGTGGTGCGAGATGCAGCACCAGATCGGCCAGGCCTGCCAGCCGCGCCAGCGTCGCCCGCTCGTCCAGGTTGCCGACCAGGGGCACGGCTCCCGCGGTGCGCAGCGCCGAAGCGCGCGCGGGGCTGGATGTCAGCGCAAATACGCGCCAGCGGCCGGCCAGCGCCTGGAGCACACGCAGGCCCACGTCGCCGCAGCCGATGATCAATAGCCTTGGGGTCATTCCAGGGTCGGGCAAAATGGCGGGCAGTCTACGGCCCCGGGCATCTCATGCGGGGCCGCTGCCTTTTTGGAAGCCATGTCCCATCAGATCACCATCCAGCCCGCCGGCCGCGTCTACACGACCGAGGGCGACGACACCCTGCTTGCCGCCGCCATCCGCAATGGCGTGGGCCTGCCCTACGGCTGCAAGGACGGCGCCTGCGGCTCCTGCAAGAGCAAGCTGCTCGAAGGCGCCGTCATCCACGGCAACCACCAGCCCAAGGCGCTCTCGGCCGAAGAGGAGGCAGCCGGCTTCGTGCTGACCTGCTGCGCACGGCCGCAGACCGACTGCACGATCGAGGCCCGCACGGTGCCCGGCGCCGGTGAGTTCCCGGTGCTGAAGCTGCCCAGTCGCGTCGCGGCCATGACGCGCCCCGCGCCCGACGTGGCCGTGCTGACCATGCAGCTCGCCGCCAACCAGAACTTCCAGTTCCGCGCCGGGCAGTACGTCGAGTTCATCCTGCGCGACGGCTCGCGCCGCAGCTACTCGATGGCGAACGCGCCGCACAGCCTGCCGGGCCAGATCGAGCTGCACATCCGCCACATGCCTGGCGGCAAGTTCACTGACCACGTCTTCGGTGCGCTGAAGGAGAAGGACATCCTGCGCATGGAAGGCCCGTTCGGCAGCTTCTTCCTGCGCGAGGATGCGACCCAGCCCATCGTGCTGCTGGCCAGCGGCACGGGTTTTGCGCCCATCAAGGCCATCATCGAGCGCGCCCGCCACATCGAGTCGACGCGGCCGATGGTGCTGTACTGGGGCGCGCGCAAGCAGGCCGACCTCTACTTGAACGACTGGGCCGCGCAGGTTGCCGCCGAGTGGCCGCAGCTGAGCTATGTGCCCGTGCTGTCCGAGCCCGACGAAGGCTGGACCGGCCGCACCGGCTTCGTCCACCGTGCCGTCATGGAAGACCAACCCGACCTGTCGGGCCACCAGGTCTATGCCTGCGGCGCACCCATCATGGTCGAGTCGGCGCACAAGGACTTCGTCGCGCAGTGCAAGCTGCCGGACGACGAGTTCTACGCGGACGCCTTCACGTCCGAAGCTGACAAACATGCAAACGCGTAGCGTGAGCATGTTTGCAGTGAAGACTCATGTTTGCCGCCCGGCGAATGTGAGTCGCAACTACAAGCACTGAGATGTTCGAACCGCCGTGGACCCCTGCTGCTGAACTAGTCGACGTACTGAAGCGTGACGGCGAAGCGGTGCTCGCACCGGGATCGCTGGAGGTGCTGGGCGTTTCGGCCAACGATCTAGACGCGCTGAAGCCCTGCTGGGACGACCTGCCGCCCGATGGCTATCTGCGCGACGGCGGCCGCTATCGCTTCCGCCGCCACGGCTGCTTCGTCGCCGACGGCGGCATGCTGACCCTCGCGCCCCACCGCGCCCATTGGCAGCCGCTGGACTACAACGCGCTGCACGGCGGCATCCAGCGCTGGTTCGTGCCGCTGGCGCAGGAGATGGTCACGTCACCCGCCTGGACGGCGCTGCTGCTGGGCCTGGCCAAGACGGCCTCGGCGCTGAAGGGCGAGCAGCCCTGGTTCATCGAGGCCCACCCTTTTCGCATCGACACCAGCGACGGCATCGGCCGCCCCACGCCCGAAGGTGCGCACCGCGACGGCGTCGATCTTGTCGCCGTGCTCTTCGTCGGCCGCCAGGGCGTCAAGGGCGGTGAGTCGCGCGTCTTCGATGCAGCCGGCCCGGCCGGGCAGCGCTTCACGATGACCCAGCCCTGGACGACGCTGCTGCTGGACGACGCACGCGTCATCCACGAAACCACGCCCATCCAGCCGATCACGGCCGGCGAGCGCGGCTGGCGCGACACGCTGGTCGTTACGCTGCGAAGCGGCGGCTTCCAGGGGCCCTGAGCCGTCAGGCGGGCGCCTTGGCCAGCAGCCGCTGCACGGTCTGCACCAGCAGGGCGTCGCTGACCGGCTTGTGCAGCACCTCCAGCCCGCTGCGGGCGAGCTGAGCCATGCGATCCGGCGCGGTATCGCCGGTGATGATGAGGGCGGGCGCCTCGCAGCCTTCGGCGCGCAGCGCAGCGATCAGTTCGGCGCCGGTGTGCTGGTCACCCAGGCGGTAGTCGGCGAGCACCATGTCGGGCCTGTAGCCACCACGCCAGAGGGCCAGCGCATCGCCCAGGGCTGAAGCCGTCAACGCCGTCCAGCCCCTGGCCTCCAACCGCGCCTGCAAGGCCTGCTGGACATCGACATCGTCATCGACGACGAGGAATTTCAGCGCTGCCGGCAGCGGGCCCGACGTTTCCTCGGAAGGCGCAGACACCGGTACAGGCACGGCATCTGCAGCCGCCAACTCTAACTCGAAGCGACTGCCCTGCCCCAGCGCACTGCTCAGCCGCAGTGCACTGCCCAGGCGCTCGGCATGGCGCCGGGCGATGGACAAGCCCAGGCCCACGCCCTTGTCGCCGGCACGCGCAGCATTGCCGATCTGGAAGAAGTCGTCGAAGACTTGGCCCTGGTCGGCAGGTGCGATGCCGATGCCGGTATCGCTGACGCTGAGCCGCCAAGCCTCCGGCGCCGCGGCCTCGACCGCCAGGGTCACGGTGCCAGCCGGCGTGAACTTGAGCGCATTGGCCACGAGGTTGTCGAGGATGCGTCGCAGCGCGGCATCGTTTCCGAGCGCCAAGGGCGCCACCTCAGGCACTTCAACCCGCACCGCCAGGCCGCGCTCGCGGGCTTGAGGCTCCCAAGCCTCGGCCGTCTGGCGCAGCAGCGCCGCCAGGTCGACGGCGCTCAGCGGCAAAGCCGTCTCGTGCGCCTCCAGCCGCGAGATCTCCAGGTATTGCGCCAGCAGCGGGTCGGCGCGCGCCATCGCCCTGGCGATGCCCTCGCCGATCTGCTTCAGCCCGGCGTGGTCCAGCTGCCGGGCGTGCTCCTCCACAGCCTCGCCATACCAGCGCATCACGGCGATGGGCTGGCGCAGGTCATGGCTGGCGGCGGCAAAGAAGCGCCCCCGGGCCACGATGGCCTCCTCGGCGCGGTCACGCTCCACGCGCAGCTGCTCGGCCCAGGTCATCTCGCGGGCGAGCACGGCCCCGTAGTCCCGCACGTAGGAGCGCAGCACGAAGAAAAACATAGCCAGCAGCAGCGCGATCGCGACACCTTCGATATCGGCGCGCACGAGCCACACGCCGCAAAAGGCCAGGAACAGCGGCGCCGCCCAGACGTCGTAGAGATGCATCAGGCCCGCCAGATTGGGCGCGCCGCCCACGGTGAGGCCCAGCATGACCATGGTGATCAGATAGAGGCCTTGCGACTCATGGCCCAGCAGCAGCGTCAGCAACACCGGCACCGGGCGCAGCAGGCCGATGACCACCAGCCACTGGAACGCAATTCGGCTGACCCGCTGCGCCTCCTCCTCGGTATCAGCCGACAGCCTGGGCAGTTGCCAGCCGCGCGCGAGGTTGACGCCCGTCATGACCACGAACCAGGCCGCCGCGGCAGTCTCCAGGCCATCGCGCCACAGCACCCAGGCCACGAGGGCATGCGCCAGTGTGATGGGCCACTGCGCGCGCAGCACCTGCGCGCGCGCCATGACCAGCCGGCGCGCCAGGGCCGACTGCGCCATTTCAGGCGTCATGCCTGGCCGCCACCCACGACCCGGAACACGGCCTCGCCACGCCGCTGCGCACCCACGGCCGCCAGCACGCCGCGCACATGGGTGTGCACGGTGTTGACGCCGATTTCCAGCTCGCGAGCGATCTCCTTGTTGCTGGCGCCGCGCAACATGATGCGAAACACCTCCGCCTGGCGCTCGGTCAGGTCCGGGAAGCGCTGCTGCAGCGATGCGGCATCGTCAGCCGAGGGCGAGACATCTGCCGGTGGATTGGCGGCCACCCGTGCCCGTTGCTGCAGCGCCCGATCCAGCAGGAAGACGCCGCCGCCCAAGGCGATCCGGATGGCTTCGAGCAAGGTGGCGCCGCTCGCGCGCTTGGGCACGAAGCCCGCCAGCCCCAGATCGAAGACCCGCTGCGGCCAGGGGGTGGGGTCGTCGCCCGACACGATGAGGATGGGCGCCCGCGACCCGGCGGCGCGCAAAGCATCGATCACCGCGTGGCCATCCTGGCGCCGGCCGTCCGCGCCCGTCAGGTGCCAATCCAGCAGGATCAGCTCGTAGCGCACATTCGCGGCCAGGCCGACGGCCACCGCCAGTTCGCTGGTCTTGTCCAACGTCAAGTCGGGCAAGCTCACCTGGAGGAAGGCCTGCAGCCCCTCCAGCACCAAATCCTCGTCGTCGATCAGCAGAGCCCGCACGTCCAAATCCCCCTGGGCGCTGTCATGCGCGCCTCTGTCATCTCAAGTGCGAAGGTTAACCGCGCCATCGGCCTTCGCGCCCTAGCCCGGTGGCCCACTAAAATTGACGCTGGCCGCGCCAAAAGCGCGGCTTCTCCCCCATCACTGCCGCGCCAAAAGCGCCCAACGCATGAACCCGACCTCCCTCTTCGGCCTGCCCGAGCAAACCGCTCACGAGCGAGTACTGCTCGCCACCGACCCGGCCACCGGCCTCAAGGCCATCCTCGCCGTGCACAGCACCGCGCGTGGCCCGGCCTTCGGCGGCTGCCGCGTCTGGCACTACGACTCCGAACTCGCCGCCCTCAACGACGCGCTGCGCCTGTCCCAGGGCATGAGCCTGAAGAACGCGCTGGCCGACCTGCCCTTCGGCGGCGGCAAGGCCGTCATCCTCAAGCCCGAGGGCGCCTTCGACCGCCCTGCCCTGTTTGCCGCCTTCGGCCGCGCCGTGCAGTCGCTCAACGGCGCCTACATCACCGCTGAAGACGTCGGCACGACGACGGCCGACATGCGCGGCATGCAGGCCGTGACGCCGTTTGTGAGCGGCATCCCGCGCGAAGGCGCCTTTGGTGGCGACCCCAGCCCCAAGACGGCCTGGGGCGTGTTCGTCTCCATCCAGGCCGGCGCCCGCCTCGTGCTGGGCCGCTCGTCGCTGGAAGGTGTGCGCGTTGCGCTGCAAGGCCTGGGCGCGGTGGGCTGGCATCTGGCCGAGTTCCTGCACAAAGCCGGCGCCAAGCTCGTCGTGGCCGACGTGGACGCCGCCAAGGTCGAGCGCGCCGTGGCCCAGTTCGGCGCAACGGCCGCCAGCGTGGCCGAGATCCTCGCGGCGGATGTCGACGTGCTGGCACCGTGCGCACTGGGTGCATCGCTGAGCGAGCACACCGTACCGACCATCCACGCCAAGCTGATCGCCGGCGCGGCCAACAACCAGCTGGCCACCTCGGCCGATGGCGACGCGCTGCAGCGCCGCGGCATCTGCTACCTGCCCGACTACCTGGTGAATGCCGGCGGCATCATCAGCGTCGCCCGCGAGTACCGTGGTGAAGGCGAGGAGACCAAGGTCATGGCCGAGGTCAGCAAGATCGCCGAGCGCGTGGAAGAGCTGCTGCAACGCGTGCAGACGGCCGACTCGACACCGGCCCGCGTGGCCGATGACTGGGCCCGCTCCAAGCTCGTCCGAGTGGCTTAAGTCCATCCCTGGTTTGGCCGGGCGGTGGCGCCCGGCCAACACTTAGAGAGCCCTCTCAAGTCCAGGGTTTGTCTCGACCGGTTTGTCCTCATGGCGACACGGCGGCTGCGCACAATTGGCGCAGGTTACGCACGATTACCGGAGACAAACCCTATGCGACGCAATACACGTCCAACCCGCGCGCTGCGCCCCTTGCTGGCAGGTATCGCCCTGCTGCCCCTGGCCCTGACGGCCCATTCAGCCGGCTACCGCTTCGGTACGCAGAGCGCCGCCTCTGAGGGCACGGCCAACGCCAACGCCGCCGAGGCCGCTGACGCGAGCACGCTGTTCGCCAACCCCGCCGGCATGACACGGCTCACCGGCTGGAACTTCTCCGGCGTCATCGACTACGTCGACCCCAAGACCAAGTTCACCGACCAGGGCTCCTACATCTCCCTGCCCGGCACCGGCCTGCAGCCACGCTCGACGGGCACCGTCGGCGACACGTTGGCATTCGCCAAGCCGGCCGTCGTGCCGCATCTCTACGCCGCCTACAAGGCCTCGGACACGCTGGCCTACGGAGTCGGGTTCTTCGTGCCCTGGGGCACCAAGCTCGACTACCGCCCGGACTGGGGCGGTCGCTACAACCTGCAGAAGGTTGAGCTGAAGTCCTTCTCGCTGAACCCCAACGTCGCCTGGAAGGCCGCGCCCGAGCTGTCGCTGGCGGCCGGCCTGAACATGCAATACATGGAAGGCAAGCTGCGCCGCGCAGTGCCTTACGCCTCGGCCTATGCCAAGGGCCTGCTGGGCGCCGCGCAACAGGCCGCCGCGGCCGGTGCGCCCGGCCTGGCGCTGCAGCTGCAGCAGCAGGCGGCGCTGATCTTCGGCAACCCGACCTACGACGGCTCCATCGCCGTCGAAGGCAAAGACTGGAGCCTGGGTTTCAACCTGTCGGCGCTGTGGGAACCCGCGGCCGGCACGCGGGTGGGCGTGGCCTACCGCAGCAGCGTCAGCCACAAGCTCAAGGGCTCGGCCGACTGGACCCAGCCGAGCAACCTGCCGGCCAATGTGCTGGCCGCCATCACCGGCGCGCCCTACAACGGCACCTCGGCGCTGGACCAGAACGACAGCGACGCCAGCCTCGCCGTGCGCACGCCCGAGTCCCTCTCGCTGCACGGCTTCCAGCAAGTGACGCCCACCATCGCCGTGATGGCCGACTTCACCTGGACGCGCGACTCGCGCCTGCAGCAGCTGCGCATCGACTTCGCCAATTCGACGGCCGACTCCATCACGCCCGAGCACTGGAAGGACAGCACCAAGGTCTCGGTGGGCGCGCAGTGGCAGGCCCTGCCCTCGCTGCTGCTGCGGGCCGGCTACAGCAAGGACCTGTCGCCCGTGCCCTCGGCCACGCGCAGCCCGGCCCTGCCCGACGCCCACCGCACCTGGGTGGCGCTGGGCGCCAACCTGGCCGTGGCGGACAACGCCAGCGTCGACTTCTCCTTCGGCAAAGTGAAGCTGAAGGACGCCGCGATGAACGCGACCGACGACGCCGAAGGTGAGACGCCCTGCAACTGCTCCTACGCAACCGCACGCGGCAACTACACCACCAAGGCCACCATCTTCGGTGTCCAGTTCAACTACAAGTTCTGAGGAGGCGACACATCATGGATCGCCGCAGTTTTCTCCGCCGCAGCGCCGCTCAAGCGGGCGCCCTGATCACCGCCTCCACCGCCCTGTCCAGCCTCGTTGGCTGCGGCGGCGGTGGCGACGCCGGTGCGCCCATCGAGCCCTTGCCCGCCACCTTCCCCGGCAGCAGCACGCCGCTGCCGACAACGGCCGCCGCCAGCGGCACGTTCAAGTTCCCGCAGTCCGTTGCCTCGGGCGACCCCAAGCCCGACGGCGCCGTGCTGTGGGCCCGCGTGGTGCCCAGTGCGGCCGATGACGTGACCAGCGCCGCGGGCGGCGGCAGCTACAACGTGACGCTGAAGATCAGCAGCGCCGCCGGCAACGCCGCCCTGCTCGGCACGACGTCCGCGCTCACAGGCACGGCCGACGCCAACGCCGACGTGCCGGTCTACGAGTTCTACGACCACACGCTGCGCCACCGTATCAGCGGCCTGCAACCGGCCACGGTCTACTACTACCAGTTCACCGCCGGCAGCAGCGTGTCGCGCATCGGTCGCTTCAAGACGGCGCCGGCCGCCGAGGCCGACATCAGCGCGTTGAACTTCGCCTTCATCTCCTGCCAGGACTGGAGCGTGAACCACTGGGCCGGCATGGACTCGCTGGCCCAGGAAAACATCGACTTCATCGTCCACCTGGGCGACTACATCTACGAAGCCGTGGGTGCGGACTACCAGGCCGGCGGCGTCGAGAGCGGCCACACGGCGCTGGCCCTGCCGAATGGCACCGCCCTGCCCACCGGCGGCAAGTACGCCACGACCATCGCCGACTACCGCTACCTCTACAAGCGCTACCGCACCGACCGCCGCCTGCAGAACCTGCACGAACGCTTCGCCTTCGTGGCCGTCTGGGACGACCACGAGTTCAGCGACGACTGCTGGCAGGACCGCGAGACCTACGACAACGGCACCTTCAACGCGACCACGCAGGTCGGCGACAACACGGCCCAGACCTCGCGCCGCCTGTCGGCCAACCAGGCCTGGTTCGAGAACATGCCGGCCGACATCAGCTTCACGCTGGACCCAGGCCAGGGCATCACCGGCATCCGCATCTACCGCGACCTGAAGTTCGGCAAGCTGATGCACCTGGTCATGACCGACCAGCGCCTGTACCGCGCCGACCATCTGATTCCTGAAGCCGCCCCGAGCCCGCTGACGGGCCAGGCCGTGGGCTCCATCGGTGCACGCTACATGGTGCCGCAGGCCACGCTGGCAGGCGTCGAGACCGCCAAGCTGACCGCCGGCGCCACGCTGCCCGACCCACTGGCCCTCGTCAGCGTGCTGGGCGGCGCACAGCGCCAGTGGTGGGTGCAGACGATGACGACCTCCACCGCGCAATGGAAGATCTGGGGCAACGAGGTCTCGCTGCTGCGCATGGGCATGGACGGCAACAAGATCCCCGGCGCGCCGGCCGCCTTCAAGGCCAAGTTCGTGCTGAACGCCGACCAGTGGGACGGCTTCAACGCCGAGCGCAAATACCTGATGGGCCAGCTGCTGGCCAAGGGCGTGAAGAACGTCGTCGCCGTCACGGGCGACATCCACGCCTTCTATGCCGGCGTCGTCATGGCCGACTACGACGCCGCCACGCCCGTGCCGGCGATGGTCGACCTCGTCACGGCCGGCGTGTCCAGCAACTCCAACTTCAGCTACTTCTACGGCGCGGCCTTGCAGCCGTCGTTTGCAGCACTGAAGCCGCTGGTGGCGACGAGCGAAGCTGAGTCCGAAGCCATTGCGATCCAGATCCTGAGCGCTGCCATTGCACTGGCAGCCGGCGTGACCGACCTGAGCAACACGGCTGCCATCCAGGCCGCCGTGCAGGGCGCCATCCTGGCCGGCAAGGTGCCTGCCGCTGCCTTTGCGCCGACGGCTTCGCTGTCCAAAGCCATCATCGTCACGTTCGATGAGACGCAGGCAGGCACGATGGGCACCGTCATCGCGAGCACGATCGCCGGCCTGGCCGCTGCGGGCAAGTCGGTTGCTGCGATGACGCTCTACGGCCTCATCCAGCAGAAGCTCGCCGCGGCGCTGGGCATCCCGCCCAACCTCGTACCAGCATCGGAAATCGTCAAGCGCCTGAACCCGTTTGCTGACTCGACCACCGCAGTCGCGCCGCCGGTCAACAACCCGTGGATCAAGCATGTCGACAGCGACGCCCAGGGCTACGCGATCGTCACGCTGAGCAAGACCGATCTGATCTGCACCTTCAAGAAGATGGCGCGCCAGGTTGGCGGAACGGCCCCGACGACGCCGGTGGCCAGCGTCAAGACAGTCCGCGTGGCTGCCGGCGTGACGGACGTCAGCGTGGTGGGCAGCCTCTGATCTCTGCAGATCACGCAAAGCAAAACGCCCGGCGGTGCCGGGCGTTTTTTTATGGGCGGCCGAGCCGCTTTTATTCGCCGAGGTAGGCAGCGCGCACCTTGGGGTCGTTCAGCAAGGCCTGGCCTTCGCCCTCCATCGTCACCTCGCCGGACTCCATCACGTAGCCGCGGTTGGCCAGCTGCAGCGCGCGGCTGGCGTTCTGCTCGACGAGCAGCACCGTGACGCCCTGGCTGTGGATGTCGTTCACGACCTCGAAGATCTTGTCCACCATGATGGGCGACAGGCCCATGGACGGCTCGTCCAGCAGCAGCACCTTGGGGCGAGCCATCAGCGCGCGGCCCATGGCCAGCATCTGCTGCTCGCCGCCGGACATCGTGCCGGCCAGCTGCTTGGCGCGCTCCTTCAAGCGCGGGAACAGGCCGAAGACCTTGTCCATGTCGGCCTGCACTTCGCCATCCTTGCGGTTGTAGGCGCCCATCTGCAGGTTCTCGATGATGGTCATGCGCGTGAAGGTGCCGCGGCCTTCGGGCACCATGACCAAGCCTTGCTTGGCCAGGTCCCAGGCGCCCTGGCCCTTGATGGCCTTGCCGAGGTATTCCACGCTGCCGGCGGCAATCGGCTGCAGGCCGGTGATGGCCTTCATCGTTGTCGTCTTGCCCGCGCCGTTGGCGCCGATCAGCGACACCAGTTCGCCTTCGCGCACCT
Source organism: Roseateles sp. GW821-FHT02E12 (assembly GCF_059421665.1). Taxonomy (NCBI): domain Bacteria; kingdom Pseudomonadati; phylum Pseudomonadota; class Betaproteobacteria; order Burkholderiales; family Sphaerotilaceae; genus Roseateles; species Roseateles sp. GW821-FHT02E12. The sequence goes on along the minus strand of NZ_JBWKVK010000003.1, from coordinate 939,260 downwards.
CGAAGCTGACGCCCTTGACGGCCTGGATGCCGCCGTAGGCGACCTTGAGGCCGCTGACTTTGAGAAGGGTTTGTGCCATGTTTTTCGTCCCTCTCAATGGTTCTTGTGGCCGGCGCCGAGGTAGGCCTCGATCACCTTCTCGTTGCGCTGCACGTCGTACGGCGTGCCTTCGGCGATCTGCTTGCCGTAGTCCAGCACCGTGACGCGGTCACACAGGCCCATGACCAGCTTCACGTCGTGCTCGATGAGCAGGATGGTGCGGCCGTCGTTGCGGATGCGGTCGATCAGCTCGCGCAGCACGACTTTCTCGGTCGCGTTCATGCCGGCGGCCGGTTCGTCCAGCGCGATGAGCTGCGGGTCGGTGGCCAGAGCCCGAGCGATCTCCAGGCGGCGTTGGTCGCCGTAGCTCAGCGTGCGCGCCTTGAAGTCCGCGTACTCGCCGATGCCGACGTAGTCCAGCAGCTCCTGGGCACGCGCCTTGATCGCGGCCTCCTCGGCCTTGAACTTCGGCGTGCGGAACACCGCGCCGATCAGGCCCGACTTGGTGCGGATGTGGCGGCCGACCATCACGTTCTCGATCGCCGTCATGTCGGCAAAGAGGCGGATGTTCTGGAAGGTGCGCGCGATGCCGGCCTTGGCCACCTGATGCACCGCCTGCGGCGCGTAAGGCGTGCCGCCCAGGGCGAAGCTGCCGCCGTCCGGCACGTACAGGCCCGTGATGACGTTGAAGAAGGTCGTCTTGCCGGCGCCGTTGGGGCCGATGAGGCCGTAGACCTGGCCGCGCTGGATCTGGATGCCGACGTCGGACAGGGCCTGCACGCCGCCGAAGCGCTTGGACGCGCCGCTGACGTTGAGAACGATGTTGTCGTGTTGTGTCATGTGCGTGCTCCCCTCACTTCGCGGCCGGCGGTGCGACCTTGCCATGCTCCGGCGACGGCCACAGGCCGCGCGGGCGGGCCAGCATGATGCCGATCATGGCCAGCGCCACCAGCAGCTGGCGCAGGATGGAGGCGTCCAGGCGGCCGTCGGTCATCTGCTGCAGCGGGCCGGCAACGTAGCGCAGCACCTCGGGCAGGGCCGACAGCATCAGCGCACCGAGGATGACGCCCGGGATGTGGCCGATGCCACCCAGCACGACCATCGCAACGATCATGACCGACTCCTGCAGGCTGAAGGACTCGGGCGACACGAAGCCCTGGAAGCTCGCGAACATCGCGCCCGACACGCCGCCGAAGGTGGCGCCCATGCCGAAGGCCAAGAGCTTGAGGTTGCGGGTGTTGATGCCCATGGCCTTGGCGGCGATCTCGTCCTCGCGGATGGCCATCCAGGCGCGGCCGATGCGGGAGTTCTCCAGGCGATAGCAGATCACCACGCCTGCCACCACGAGGGCCAGGAACAGGTAGTAGTACAGCGTCACCGAAGGCAGCGTGAAGCCGAAGACGTCCCAGGACTTGCCGAGGTCCACGCCGAAGACGCGGAAGGAGTCGATCTGGCCGATGCCGCGCGGGCCGTTGGTGACGTTGAGCGGGTACTCCAGGTTGTTCAGGAACACGCGGATGATTTCGCCGAAGCCGAGCGTGACGATGGCGAGGTAGTCGCCGCGCAGCTTCAGCGTCGGCGCCCCCAGCATCACGCCGAAGAAGGCCGCCAGCGCCGCACTGGCCGGGATGACCAGCCACAGCGGTGAGTGCAGGCCGGTCGGGAACGCGGCCTGGAAGGCCTCGAAGTTCTCGCTCAGGTGCGGGCTCGCCAGCAGCGCGAACATGTAGGCGCCAACCGCGTAGAACGCGACGTAGCCCAGGTCCAGCAGGCCGGCGTAGCCGACGACGATGTTTAGGCCCAGCGCCAGCAGCACGTACAGCAAGGCCAGGTCGATGATGCGCACGGGGCCGTTGCCAAGTTGCTGCGCAAACAGCGGCACGACCAGCAGCCCGACGGCTGCGGCGATGAAGGTGATGAGTTTCTTGGTGTCCATGTCTTGGCTCCCTTCAGGCGCGGTCGGCCACACGCTCGCCGAGCAGGCCCGAGGGGCGCAGCGTCAGCACGAGGATGAGGGCCACGAAAGCGAAGATGTCGGCGTAGTGGCTGCCCAGCACGCCGCCGGTCAGGTCACCCAGGTAGCCCGCGCCGATGGCCTCGATGAGGCCCAGCAGCACGCCACCCACCACGGCACCGGCCAAGTTGCCGATACCGCCCAGCACCGCGGCCGTGAAGGCCTTCAGCCCGGGCATGAAGCCCATCGTGTGCTGCACCGTGCCGTAGTTGGCCGCCCACATCAGGCCGGCGACTGCCGCAAGCGCGGCGCCGATGACGAAGGTGGTGGAGATGATGAAGTCGGGCTTCACACCCATCAGGCCGGCCACGCGCGGGTTCTCGGCGGTGGCGCGCATCGCGCGGCCGAGTCGCGTGTAGTTCACCAGGTACATCAGGCCCGCCAGGATGCAGACCGTCAGGCCCAGGATCAGGCACTGCGTGACGGTGATGACGGGGCCGCCGAGGTCGAACGGCGTGGTGGGCAGCAGCAACGGGAAGGGCTTGGGGTTCGGCTTCCAGATGATCATCGCGAGCACCTGCAGCAGCAGCGACATGCCCATGGCGGTGATCAGTGGCGCCAGGCGCGGCGCGTTGCGCAGCGGTCGGTAGGCGATCTTCTCGACCGCGAAGTTCAACGTCGCGCAGACGACGATGGCGGCAGCGAGGCCGATCAGCATCAGCAGCCATCCGGGAATGCCGGAATCCGCCAACAGCGTGACCAGCGTCCAGCTGACCATGGCGCCGACCATCAGGATCTCGCCGTGGGCGAAATTGATGAGGTTGATGATGCCGTAGACCATGGTGTAGCCGAGGGCGACGAGGGCATACATGCTCCCGAGCACCAGGCCATTGATGATCTGTTGAATCAGAGTCTCCATGAGGGCTCCAGAAATTTTCGTTGGGCGCAGCATGCGCCACGCGACTCGGGATAAATCGCAACCCTCGTGCCAAAACAGGGTCTCGGGCAACGTTTCAAGGGTATTCACCGACGGTCTGAAACAGCCAACCGTTTGATCCGTCCCACGAGGGCAGTGCTGGTCGGATTTCACGAGTGTCGGCCACCAAAAACTGGGCGGAAATCCGCACAAACCGCACGGGTCGCGGGCGGTTCCCCGCCAGGCCCGAAAATACCGTTGCCGAGGCTGCCAACACCGCCCCGGCGTGGGCAAACTACACCGCCCCTGCCATGGTTGTGCCCGAATCCCTTCGCCCCCGCGCGCTGCGCCTGCTCCGGCTGTTGAGCCGCCCGGGCTTTCATCTCTTCCTGACCGGCCTCCTGATGGTGCTCGGCTTCGTGCTCGCGCACCGCTTGAGTGAACGCAGCGGCCGCGAACAGCTGTCGGCCCTCAGCACCGAGCGGCTGGAGCTGTACGCGTCCAACCTCGCCGCCGAGCTGGGCCGCCATGCCTCCCTGCCCAGCCTGCTCGCCATCGCACCCACGCTGCAGGCGCTGATGCAGGCCCCCGACGACCCAGCAGCCCGCCTGGCCGCGAGCCAGATGCTGGCGCGCGTCAATGTGCGGGCGGGCACCCACCAGATCTTTGTCGCTACGCCGCAGGGCCAGGTCTTGTCCGCCAGCGAGGCGCTGACGCCGCCGGCCCGCCTCGCCGAGGCGCTGGCCCAGGGCCGCGTCCACTTCTTCGCCGCCGACCCCAACACCGGCAGCACCGACTTCTACCTGCTGCACCCGCTGCGCCAGGCCAATGCGGCGGCGGGCGTCATCGTTGTGCGCTTCAACCTTGCGCCGCTGGAGGCCACGTGGGTGGACCTGGGCCTGCGCTCGCAGGGTGAACGCATCCTCGTCGCCGACGACCAGGACGTCGTCATCATGAGCTCGGTGCAGGCCTGGAAGTACGCGGTGCTGGACCATGCCGACCCATCGCGCCGCCAGGCCCTGCAGGCCAGCGCGCGCTACCCTCAAGCCATCGGCCCCGACCTGGACCTGCCGGCCTCGCTGGAGGTGCACCAGGGCCAGTGGGTGAAGCTGCCCCTGCCGGATGCTTCTGGCGCCAAACCCATGCTGGCCCAGCAGCGCCAGATCGTGCCGCTGGGGCTGCGCCTCGTGGCGTTGTCGGACCTGACCGAGGTGAAGCAGCGTGCCCAGCTCGCCGCCTGGGGTGGCGCAGCCTTCGGCGCCAGCATCGGCCTGCTCGCGCTCTACCTGTCGTCGCGCCGGCGCGCGCTGCGCCAGCTGACCCAGGCCCAGGCCGCCCTGCGCCAGACGCATGCCCAGTTGGAGCAACTGGTGGACAGCCGCACCGCCGAGCTGCGCCAGACCAACGATGCGCTCAAGACCCAGATCGCCCAGCGCCTGCAGACCGAGGGCGAGCTGCTGCAGGCCAGCAAGCTGGCCGTGCTGGGCCAGATGTCGGCCGGGCTGTCGCACGAGGTCAACCAGCCGTTGACGGCGCTGCGAGCGCTGGCGCGCAACTCGATCCGCCTGCTGGAGAGCGGCCGGCACGATGCCGTGGCCGCCAACCTGCAGATCATGGACGACATGGTGGAGCGCATGAGCCAGATCACGCGCCAGCTCAAGAGCTTTGCGCGCAAGGCCGACGAGCAGGTCACCAGCGCTGTGCCGCTGCTGGACTGCGTGCGCAACGCGCTATTGCTGCTGGAGCACCGCAGCCGCACGCTCGACCTGCAGACCGAGATCGACGTGCCGGCCGGCCTGCGCGTGCGGGCCGAGGCCAACCGGCTGGAGCAGGTGCTGGTCAACCTGTTCGGCAACGCCATCGACGCGATGCAGAACGAGACCGAACGCCGATTGGGTGTGCGGGTCATCGCACAGGACGGCGGGCGTCGCGCCCTCGTCCGAGTTCAGGACAGCGGCGCGGGTGTCGGCGAGGCCGACCTGCAACGTCTGTTCGAGCCCTTCTTCACCACCAAGCCCGCTGGCGAGGGCCTGGGCCTGGGCCTGGTGATTTCGGCCAAGATCGTGAATGAGTTTGGCGGCACGCTGCGCGCGGAGCGGCTGGAGCACGGCATGAGTTTCGAGTTCGACCTCGGGGTTGAAACCTGGGAGCACCAAGATGTTTGAAGGCTACAAGGTCGTGTTCGTCGAGGACGACCTGCCGGTGCGGGTCAGCCTCACGCAAACGCTGGAGCTGGAAGGCTTCACCGTCCAGCCCTGCCGCACGGCCGAGGAGGCCCTGCCCCACATCCAGCCCGGCGCACCCATCGTCGTCATCACCGACGTGCGCCTGCCTGGCATGGATGGCCGCGCGCTGCTGGCCCATGTGCAGGCGACAGACCCCAGCATCCCCACCATCCTCATCACCGCCCATGGCGACGTGACGATGGCCGTGCAGTCCATGCGCGCGGGTGCCTACGACTTCATCGAGAAGCCCTTCGCCCCCGAGCGCCTGCTGGACGTAACCCGCCGCGCGCTGGACCTGCGCACGCTGCGCCACTCGGCCGACGAGCTGCGCGCCCAGCTGCAGCGCGCCAGCGGCATCGAGGCTGCGTTGCTGGGCCAGTCACCGGCCATGCAGCAGCTGCGGCGCCAGGTGCTGAACCTGGCCGGCACCTCCGCCGACGTGCTCATCGTCGGCGAGACCGGCACCGGCAAGGAGCTGGTGGCCCGCTGCCTGCACGACCAGAGCCTGCGCCGGGACCGGCACTTCGTCGCCATCAACTGCGGCGGCCTGCCCGAGGCGCTGTTCGAGAGCGAGCTGTTCGGCCACGAGCCCGGCTCTTTCACTTCGGCCGCCAAGCGCCGCATCGGCAAGATCGAGCACGCCAACGGCGGCACGCTGCTGCTGGACGAGATCGAGACCATGCCCATCGCGCTGCAGATCAAGCTGCTGCGCGTGCTGCAGGAGCGGCGCATCGAACGCCTGGGCTCCAACGAGGAGCTGCCGATCAACGTGCGCTTCATCGCGGCCAGCAAGTCAGACCTGAAGGAGCAGGCCGCCAAGAACGAGTTCCGCAGCGACCTCTACTACCGCCTCAACATCGCCACGCTCACGCTGCCGCCGCTGCGCGAACGCCGTGAAGACATCCCGCTGCTGTTCGAGCATTTCGTGGTGCAAGCCTGCGTCCGCTACGAGCGAGCCGCACCCGAGCTGACGCCCGAGAAGCTGCGCGAACTGATCGCTCACGACTGGCCGGGCAACGTGCGCGAGATCCGCAACGCGGCCGACCGCTTCGTGCTGGCGCTGGACGACCTCGACCCCCAGGCCGCCCTGCAGGCCGTGCCGGCGCTGAACCTCGCGCGGCAGATGGACCTCATCGAAAAGACGCTCATCGAACAGGCGCTGCGCCGCTGCCAGGGCAAGGTGCCGGCCGCCATGGAGCTGCTGGGCACGCCTCGCAAGACGCTGTACGACAAGCTGCACCGGCATGGCATCCAGCTGGATGCGTTTCGCTAGCGGTACTTGTCGGGGTCTGGCGAATCGGTCGGATTGGCGATGACGCGCCGGAAGGCCGCGCTCATCGGCAGCTTCAGGTTCAGCCCCTGAGACGGCAGCGGCGATTCGAACCAGCGGCGGTAGATGGCATGGATCTCGCCGCTGCGGTACAGGGCAGCCAGCACCTCGTCCACCAGCGCCTTGAACTGGGGGTCGTTCTTGCGCAGGCCGATGGCATAGGGCTCGACGGTCAGGGCCTGGTCGGAGATGCGGTAGTCATCGGCACCCGGCCCCTGCTGAGCCAGAAGCGCACGCAGCAGCACGTCGTCCATCAGGAAGGCCGACGCGCGGCCGCTGCGCAGCATCTGGAAGCCTTCCGGGTCGTCCAGGCCACCGAGGATGCGGATGCCCAGGCCTTGCTTCTCGTTGACCTTGGCGAGGTGCTGGATGCTGGTGGTGCCGATGGTTGAGGCAACAGCCAAGCCGCGCAGGTCGGCCAGGCCTTGCACGCGCTCACCGCCACGGGTCATCAGCCGCGTCTCGGCGACAAAGATGGTCAGCGAGAAGGCCTGATTGCGGGCCCGCTCGGCGGTGTTCGTGGTGATCCCGCATTCCAGGTCCAGCGTGCCGTTGATGACCAGCGGCATGCGCGTGGCGGATGCAACCTCGACGCGACGCACTTCCAGGTCCGGCTGCTGCAGCTTGCCGCGAACGGCCGCAACGATGCGGTCGCAGAGCTCGACCGTGTAGCCTGTGGGGCGTAGCTGAGCGTCGAGGTAGGAGAACGGCAGCGAGGCGGGGCGGTAGCCGATGACGATGACGCCGGTGTCGCGCACACGGGTCAGCGTCGGGCCATCGGCCGCGTGCGCCGCACCCAGGCACAGCGCCAGCAGCGCCGCGCTAGCCCTGGCCAGCCGCTTCATCGTCCAGCCGGCGCAGTTCGGCAAGTTTGTCGGCAATGCGTGCCTCCAGGCCGCGCGGCACGGGCTGGTACCAGCGTTGGTCCTCCAGGCCGTCGGGCAGGTATTGCTCGCCAGCCGCATAGCCACCGGGTTCGTCGTGCGCGTAGCGGTAGGCCTTGCCGTAGCCGAGGTCCTTCATCAGCCTGGTGGGCGCGTTGCGCAGGTGCACGGGCACCGGGCGCGAGGTGTCCTGCTTGATGAACGCCTTCACCTCGTTGAAGGCCTTGTAGACCGCGTTGGACTTGGCCGCGACCGCGAGGTACACGACCGCCTGCGCCAGCGCCAGCTCGCCCTCGGGCGAACCCAGGCGTTCGTAGGTGTCCGCCGCGTCCAGCGTCATGCGCAGCGCGCGCGGGTCGGCCAGGCCGATGTCCTCGCTGGCCATGCGGATGAGTCGGCGCGCGATGTAGCGGGCGTCCACGCCGCCGTCCAGCATGCGTGCGAACCAGTACAGCGAGCCGTCCGGATTGCTGCCGCGCACGGACTTGTGGAGCGCGCTGATGACGTCGTAGAACTGGTCACCGCCCTTGTCGTAGCGGCGCAATTGCTCGCCCAGCGTGCGCTCCAGCAAGGCTTCGTCGATGAGCGTGCCATTGGCCAGCGCCGCGGCGGATTCCAGCGCGTTGAGCAACCGGCGCGCGTCGCCGTCGGCGTAGCCGATGAGGCGGTCGGCGGCATCTTTCGTTGGCGGCTCGACGCCAAGCTCCGTCGCGCCGCGAGCGATGAGCTGGCCCAGCTCTTCCGCATCCAGGCTCTTCAGCACCTGCACCTGGGCGCGTGACAGCAGCGCCGAGTTGACCTCGAAGCTGGGGTTCTCGGTCGTCGCGCCAATGAATGTGAACAGGCCCGACTCGACATGCGGCAGGAAGGCGTCCTGCTGGGCCTTGTTGAAGCGGTGCACCTCGTCCACGAAGACGACGGTGCGCCGGCCCTGCTGTGCGGCGATCTGCGCGCGGTCCACGGCCTCGCGGATGTCTTTCACGCCACCCAGCACCGCCGAGATCGCGATGAACTGCGCGTCGAAGGCGCCAGCCACGAGGCGCGCCAGCGTCGTCTTGCCGACACCGGGCGGGCCCCACAGGATCATGCTTTGCAGCCGCCCCGCCTCGAAGGACGCACGCAGCGGCATGCCGGGGCCCAGCAGATGGCGCTGGCCGATGACTTCGTCCAGCGTCTTCGGGCGCAGCCGTTCGGCCAGCGGTGGCGCGGGCGGGTCGGCGTCGAAGAGCGAACCGGTGCTCACGGTCCGATCACTGCTCGATCAGGTCAGCCCCGGCCGGCAGCTTGAACTGGAAGCGTTCGGCGCCAACGGCCACATTGGTCTGCACGGCGCTGAAGTCCAGCCGCGAGCGCTGGCCGAAGCCGTCGACGATCTCCATCGCGGCGAGTTCCTTGGCGCGAAAGCCCAGGCGCAGCGACTGGATCGTGGACTCGGCCTGCTTGGGCACGGCCTGCACCCACTCCACGCCGGCTTCGGCAGGCTGAGCTTTCAGCGCGAAGTCGCGCTCGAGGTTGCCGCCAGCCAGCAGGGCCGCGGGCGTGGCGCCCAGCGCATCGGCAAGCTTGCGTGAGCTCGCCTGGTTGAGGTCGGCGTCGTAGATCCACACCTTCTGGCCGTCGGCCACGATGACCTGCTCGAAGGGCTTGGCGTAGGCGAAGCGGAACTGGTTGGGGCGCTGGAACTCGAAGCTGCCGGAGGACACCTTCTTGCGCTTGCCATCCGGCGAAGTGACGGTCTGCGTGAAGTTGGCCTTGCCGCTCTTCACGTCGCGGGCGAAGTCGCGCAGCGCATCAACGCCATCGGCGCGGGCCGCGGAGGCAGCGATCAGCAGCGTCAGGGAAAGCAGGAGTTTTTTCATTCGTCTCGTTTGGGAACGATCAGTTCACGGCTGCCGTTGGATGCCAGAGCGCCAACGAGGCCCGAGTTCTCCATCTGCTCCAGCAGCCGCGCGGCGCGGTTGTAGCCGATGCGCAGATGGCGCTGCACCAGAGAAATCGACGCCTTGCGGTGCTGCAGCACGATGGCCACGGCCTGGTCGTACATGGGGTCGGCCTCGCCGGCGGCCTCGCCCGGCGCGGGCGCCTCGCCTCCAGCGTCGTCGAGCACGCCACCTTCGAGAATGCCTTCGATGTAATTCGGCTCACCTTGGGACTTGATGTACTCCACAACGCGGTGGACCTCGTCGTCGCTGACAAAGGCGCCGTGCACGCGGATGGGCAGGCCGGTGCCGGATGGCATGTAAAGCATGTCGCCCATGCCCAGCAGCGCCTCGGCACCCATCTGGTCGAGGATGGTGCGGCTGTCGATCTTGGAGCTGACCTGGAAGGACAGGCGGGTCGGGATGTTGGCCTTGATAAGGCCGGTGATGACGTCGACCGACGGCCGCTGCGTGGCCAGGATCAGGTGAATGCCGGCCGCGCGGGCCTTCTGCGCCAGGCGGGCGATCAGCTCCTCGATCTTCTTGCCGACGACCATCATCAGGTCGGCCAGCTCGTCGATGACGACAACGATGAAGGGCATGCGATCCAGCGGCTCGGGCTCGTCGTTGCTGAGGCTGAACGGGTTGGGAATGCTGATGCCGTTGGCCTTGGCCTCGTCGATCTTCTTGTTGTAACCGGCCAGGTTGCGCACGCCGACCTTGGACATGATCTTGTAGCGGCGCTCCATCTCGCCGACACACCAGTTCAGCGCGTTGCTGGCCTGCTTCATGTCGGTCACGACCGGTGCCAGCAGATGCGGAATGCCCTCGTAGACACTCATTTCCAGCATCTTGGGGTCGATCAGGATGAGACGAACGTCGCGGGCCTCGGCCTTGTAGAGCAGGCTGAGGATCATCGCGTTGATGCCGACCGACTTGCCTGAACCGGTCGTGCCGGCGACGAGGCAGTGCGGCATCTTGGCGAGGTCGGCGACGATGGGCAGGCCGACGATGTCCTTGCCCAGGCCCATGGTCAGCTGGGATGCGGCGTCAGCGTAGACCTGGGAGCCGAGGATCTCCGACAGGCGGATGGTCTGGCGGCGCGCGTTGGGCAGCTCCAGCGCCATGTAGTTCTTGCCCGGGATGGTCTCGACGACGCGGATGGACGTGAGGCTCAAGCTACGCGACAGATCCTTGGCCAGGCCGACGATCTGCGAGCCCTTCACGCCGGTGGCCGGTTCGATCTCGTAGCGCGTGATGACCGGGCCGGGCGACGCGGCGACGACATGCACCTCGACGCCGAAGTCGCGCAACTTCTTCTCGATGAGGCGGCTGGTCATCTCCAGCGACTCAGGCGTGACAGTGGTTTCCTGGCGTGCTGGTGCGGCGTCCAGCAGGTCCACCTGTGGCAGCTTGGCGTCGCCGGCATCGACGAACAGCGTCTGCTGGCGCTCCTTGGCCACGCGCGTGGACTGCGGCACCTCGACGACGGGCGCCTCGATGACGAGCGGCGCGTGTTCGGCTTCGACCTGGCGCTCGATCTGGCGCTCGACCTCCACCTCCTGCTCGCGCTCCTTCACGGCCTGCTCGCCAGCCTTGTGGTCGGCCTTGATCTCGCGCTTCTCGATGTGCTGCTCACGCAGCTGCTCGATGCGCTCGCCGATGGACTCGGCCAGATGGCCCCAGGAGAAGCGCAGCGCCCAGGACATGCCGGTCAGCAGCAGCACGATCCAGACGACGCCCGAGCCGGCAAAGCCCAGGCCCTTCATGCCCAACGGGCCCAGCGTGTAACCGATGAGGCCGCCCGCATGCCCGGGCAGGCGAGGCTCGACGGCGTAGAGCCGGCTCCACTCCAGCGCGCAGCTGGCGCCGATCAGCAGCAGCACGCCCGCACACCAGCGCAGGCGCCGGCTCCAGCGCACAGGCTCCGGCGTGTCATGGCGCAGCAGGCCCGCCAACCCGCGCAGCCAGGCCCGCACGGCCAGCACCGGCAGCCACCAGGCGGAGAAGCCGAACAGGAAAAGCAGGCCGTCCGACACCCAGGCGCCGAAGCTGCCGACGCGGTTGCCAACGAGATCGCGCTGGCCGCTGGTCGTGAAGGCGGCGTCGCGGATGTCATGTGTGGCCAGGGCCAGCACCAGCAGCGCCAGAACAAGGGCCGTCAGGGCCAGCCACAGCGGCGTGCGCAACAGCCGCGATGCGGCAGACGGCGGGACCGCGTCGCGCTTGGGCGCCTGGCGACGAACGGGCTTGGTGGGGCTGGCGGCTTCACCGGCGGCATCGTCACCGCCGAGCAGGGAACCGAGGGGAAAACTCATCCCCGCATTGTCACCGTCAATCGTGGGTCAGGCGTTCCTTGATGACCACCGAACCGTTCTCAAGCGTTTCAATGACGCCGCGCTCTTCCAGGTCCTTCATGACCCGGCTGACCATCTCGCGCGATGCGCCGACGACCTTGGCCATGTCCTGGCGCGAAACCTTGCCGCGGATGAGCTTGATGCCCTTCTCATCTTCGGACATGTCCAGCAGCGTGCGCGCCACGCGGCCGTAGACGTCCAGCAACGCCAGCGACTCGATCTGGCGGTCGGCGTTGCGCAGCCGCGCCACCAGCCCGCGCAGGATGCCGTAGGACAGGCTGCTGCTCTCCGGCAGGCAGCGCGCGAACTCCAGGCGGCCGAGCACCAGCATGTCGGTCTGCACCTCGGCGCGAACGGTGGCCGAGTGCGGCTCGTTGTCGATGAGGCTCATCTCGCCCACGTAGTCGCCCGACTGAAGCACGGCCAGGATGACCTCACGGCCCCGGTGGTCGGCTGTCAGCACGCGGGCGCGACCGTTCAGCAGGATGAAAAGTGCGTTGGACTTGGTGCCCTGCTCGACGATCAGTTCGCCGCGCTTGAAGCGGCGCTTCACGACGCTGTCGGCGATGGACTGAGCCTGATCGGTGGTCAGCATCGAGAACAACGGAACCCGGCGGATCAGGTCGAGGTTGGAAATCATCGCCATATGCAGTCTCCCGGTTTGGACCCAGGCCGGCGGCAAGAAATGCGCCTGCCTAAAATGGCGTGCATTGTGCACACGCGGCACGCTTCGCCGCATCGGGTTAGGCCGGGGTTCACCCCTAAGACACCCTTGCGAGCCTCCAGAACGCCCTCAACTGACCCGTCATGACCGCTACAACCCAACACCACGGCCTGCTCATCCTCGGTTCCGGCCCCGCCGGTTACACGGCCGCCATCTATGCCGCCCGTGCCAACCTCAAGCCCACGCTGATCACCGGCATGGCCCAGGGGGGGCAGCTCATGACGACGACCGAAGTCGACAACTGGCCGGCCGACGTGATGGGCGTGCAGGGGCCTGAGCTGATGCAACGCTTCCAGGAGCACGCTGAGCGCTTCCAGACACAGATCGTCTTCGACCACATCAACGCGGTCGACTTCTCCAAGCGCCCCTTCACGCTGACCGGCGACAGCGGCACCTACACCTGCGACGCGCTGATCATCGCGACGGGCGCCTCCGCCAAATACCTGGGCCTGGATTCTGAGCAGGCCTTCATGGGCCGCGGGGTCAGTGGTTGCGCGACCTGCGACGGCTTCTTCTATCGCGGCCAGGAAGTCTGCGTCGTCGGCGGCGGCAACACGGCTGTCGAGGAAGCGCTTTACCTGTCCAACATCGCCAGCACCGTCCACCTGATCCACCGCCGCGACAAGTTCCGCGCCGAGCCCATCCTGGTCGACAAGCTGATGGAGAAGGCCGCTGCCGGCAAGATCAAGCTGCACCTCTTCCAGCAACTGGACGAAGTGCTGGGCGACGCCTCGGGCGTAACCGGCGTGCGCACCCATAACGTGAAGGACGACAGCAAGGCGGAGATCACCGTCCATGGCTGCTTCATCGCCATCGGCCACCAGCCCAACACCGACATCTTCAAGGGTCAGTTGGAGATGAAGGACGGCTACATCATCACGAAGAGCGGCCTGGCCGGCTTCGCGACGATGACCAGCGTGCCCGGCGTTTTCGCTGCTGGCGACGTGCAGGACCATGTCTACCGCCAGGCCATCACCAGCGCCGGCACGGGCTGCATGGCCGCCCTGGACGCGCAGCGTTTCCTGGATCAGGAGGCCGGCTGAGCAAGGCCCTTCCGGGTTTGCGGGTTTTCCGCTACACTCGCGGGCTTGCCTGCCGGATGGATCGCATCCAAAGCTTTCAGCTGAGGAATAGCAGGCATTTGCGATCAAAGGGCCTCCCGAAGTCGGGAGGCTGGTCAGATAAGTCAAACCGGAGAAGCGTCATGGCACGCGTCTGTCAAGTCACGGGCAAGAAGCCCATGGTCGGGAACAATGTTTCCCACGCCAACAACAAAACCAAGCGTCGGTTCCTGCCGAACCTGCAATACCGCCGTTTCTGGGTGGAATCGGAAAATCGTTGGGTGCGCCTGCGCATCACGAACGCTGCTCTGCGTTTGATCGACAAGGTCGGCATCGACCAAGTCGTCGCCGATCTGCGCGCCAAGAACGCGCTCTGATCGTCGCTCACTGACCTAACGAAGGAATACGACCATGGCATCCAAAGGCGGCCGCGAGAAGATCAAGCTGGAGTCCACTGCGGGCACCGGTCACTTCTACACGACGAACAAGAACAAGAAGACCACGCCCGAAAAGCTCGAATTCATGAAATTCGATCCCAAGGTGCGCAAGCATGTCCTGTACAAGGAAATCAAGCTGAAGTGACGCGCTCGGCGATTTGATCGCCGGCCTTCCCAGCAAGAAAAACCCGCCAAGCGGCAACGCTGGCGGGTTTGTTCATTTTGGGCTGCAAGTTCAGCGGTTAGGCGCCGCAGCCACGGTCGGGCTGAATTCACGCTGCATCCAGCGGTCGATCATGCGCTTCTCATAGCGCAGCGAGTCGCCGCTGTAATAGGCGTTGAAGCCGTCCTGATAGTTCATGTCGCGCAGGCGCGTCTTGCCTTGCTGCACGACCTTGCCACCCTCGCGGATCTCATAGCTCAGCTCGATGGATGGCGACGTTATGGTGCGCATCACGCGCAGCCACTGGCCGCGCCATACAAAGGGTTCGACCTCACCCGCCAGATCCACATCCGACACGTCGAAGCGGACGTCACGCCCCGGCAGCCGCTTCTCGGCCTGCGCCACGAGGTGGGCCTCGATGTCCTTGAGCACATCCGGCTGACGGAAGCCGTTGTTGTCCTTCGTGTCCGAGAACTTCTCGGGGTTGATGAAGTTCACCTGCACGTCAGCGTGTGCGGCGGTGGATGCGAGAGCCATCACGGCCAGGGTGATCCAACAGGTCTTCATGGCAAGCCTCCTTGAGTCAGCGACTGCATGCCCCAAGTCTAGGCCAGACCAATGAAAAAGGCGCCCGAAGGGGCGCCCTTTACACCTGCGAAAACTCGCCTCAGGCGTGAGCGGCGCGCAAGCGCATAGAGAAGGCCTGCAGCTCGGCAATGCCACTCTCTTCGGCACGACGGCACCAAGCCTGCAAGTCGGCAACGAGTTGCTCGGCCGACACGTTCGTGCGCGTCCACATCTGACGCAGCTCCTCGCGCATCGTCACCAGCTTGTCGATCACCGGGCTGGCGGCTCGCGCATTGGCCAGATCGCCTTGCACGGCGACCGGAATACGGTCCTCGTCACGGTGCAGCCAGCGCTGAGCTTGCTTGAACTGGGCGAAACGCTCGCTGTGCTTACCGCTATCAGCCTGGACCTTGGCCAGTTCGGCTGCGCAGGCGGCCCTCAGGCCGCGGGCATAGCTCGCCATGACTTCGTAGCGGTTGGCGATCAGCGCCTCCAGCGTGCGGGCATCGGCGGCCGGCTTGATCTCGCCCAGGCTCAGCTTGGGCGCCGTCTTGCGAACCTTGGCCCAGCCGACCATTTCCATCGCACGGATGTAAGCCCAGCCGATGTCGAACTCGTATTTCTTGACCGAGAACTTGGCCGACGTCGGGTAGGTGTGATGGTTGTTGTGCAGCTCTTCACCGCCAATCAGGATGCCCCAGGGCACCACATTGGTGGACGCGTCGGGCGCTTCAAAGTTGCGATAGCCCCAGTAGTGGCCGATGCCGTTGATGACGCCCGTCGCCCAGACCGGAATCCACGCCATCTGAATGGCCCAGACCGTCGCACCGATGCCGCCGAACATCAGCAGGTCCAGGATCAGCATCAGCGCCACGCCCTGCCAGGAGAAGCGGGTGTACAGGTTGCGCTCGATCCAGTCGTCCGGCGTGCCGGTGCCGTACTTGCGCATGGTCTCCATGTTGCGCGATTCGGCGCGGTAGAGCTCGACGCCGGTCAGCAGCAGGGCCTTGAGGCCACGGGTCTGCGGGCTGTGCGGGTCTTCCTCGGTTTCGCACTTGGCATGGTGCTTGCGGTGGATGGCGACAAATTCCTTGGTCACCATGCCCGTCGTCAGCCAAAGCCAGAAGCGGAAGAAATGCGACGGAATCGGGCCCAGTTCCAGCGCACGGTGCGATTGAGCACGATGCAGGAAGATAGTGACCGAACAGATCGTGATGTGAGTCACAACCAGGGTGAAGGCCAACACCTGCCAGCCACTGGCGTTGAGCAGACCATCGCCCAGCCAGTTGAGCAGCGCATTCAGGATTTCGTTCATTCGTCCAAGACCTCGGCCAGAAGGGCCATGCAAAGGAAACGCAATTGTAGGGGCACCTCCCCAAAAACAAGGGGGTTGGCCCCGCGCATTCGGGCGTCAGCGTGTGAATCGACGCGGTCTTTGATACCGGTCAAGCCGCCCGCTCCCACGCGACGGCAAAAAAGCCGTCGGTGGCATGTCGATGCGGCCACAGGCGCAGCGCGCCCTCTTCCGTCAGTTCACCGGCGCGTTCAACCTGCGCCTTTGCCAGCGCCTCGGCGGCATCAAGCTGGCGGAAATCGGCATGAGCTGCCGCGAACTCCGCCGCAATGACCTCGTTTTCAGCTTCCAACAGGCTGCAGGTCGCGTACACGAGGCGGCCACCCGGCTTCACAAGGCGGGCGGCGCTGGCCAGGATGGCGCGCTGTTTGGCCTGCAGTTCGGTCACGGCCTGGGGCGACTGGCGCCATTTCAGGTCAGGGTTGCGGCGCAGCGTGCCCAGGCCCGAGCAGGGGGCGTCGACCAGCACACGGTCGATCTTGCCGGCCAGTCGCTTGATGCGGTCGTCGCGCTCATGGGCGATCTGGGCCGGGTAGACGTTGGACAGGCCGCTGCGTGCCAGGCGCGGCTTGAGCGCCGTGAGTCGGTGGCCGGAGACATCGAAAGCGTAGAGCCGCCCCGTGTTGCGCATGGCCGCGCCCAGGGCCAGCGTCTTGCCACCCGCGCCGGCGCAAAAATCCACCACCATTTCGCCACGCTTGGGTGCCAGCAGCAGGGCCAGCAGCTGGCTGCCTTCGTCCTGCACCTCGACACCGCCACTGGTGAACAGCTCCAGCTTGTTCAACGCCGGCTTGCCGTCGATGCGCAGGCCGAGGGGCGAATACGGCGTGGGCACGGCGTCGATGCCGGCGGCCTTGAGCTGGGCCTGGGCCTCCTCGCGCTTGAGCTTGAGCGCATTGACCCGCAGGTCAAGCGGCGCCGGTTCGTTCAGCACGGTGGCGAGCTTCCAGAACTCCTCTTCGCCCAACCGGGCCCGCAGCGGCTCCGCCAACCATTCGGGCATGTTGTGGCGCATCTTGGACGCCAGACTCATGGGGTCGATGGCCTGAACCTGCTCCAGCCAATGCTGTTCGGCAGGGCTGAGAGCCCCACGCAGGAAACCGACATTGCCGCGCCAGGCCAGCATGGCCAGTCGGCGGTGCATGGAGCCGCTGCCGCTCTGGGCCAGATTCTGGAACTTGATTCGCTCGCGCAGCAGCGCGTAGACGGTCTCGGCGAGGCAGGCGCGCTCGCGCTGGCCGAGGTTCTTGTGTTGACGAAAGAAGGCCGAGACGGTGGAGTCGGCCGGGGCTTCGAGCTGGTTGACGACGGCGATCAGCTCGGCGCACAGCTCCAGGAGGGCATTAGGATGCATCGCCGCATTATCCCAAGCCCGCCCCGCCACCCTGCATGAACCTCTGGACCCAGTTGCGTCTGCGCCCTCGCCTGCTGATGGCCATCCTGCTGGGCAGCGCGCTGGCAGCCTTCTGGCCGGGGCCGTTGCCAGTGATGACGCGAGCCCTCATCGGCTGGAATCTGGTGGTCTGGATCTACCTGCCGCTGGTGCTGTGGATGATGCTGTGCAAGGCGGGCGCGGCGGACGTCCAGCGCTCCGCGCGCAGCCTGGCCGAGGGCATACCGGTCATGCTGATGCTGGCCGTGCTGGGTGCGCTGGCCAGCCTGGCGGCGATCACGCTGGAGCTGCAAGCGGCCAAGCAGGCCCATGACTCGCGCTATGTGCTGCTGGCGCTGACGACCGTGGCCGGCTCCTGGCTGCTGCTGCCAGTCGAGTTCGGCCTGGCTTACGCCAGCCTCTACCACCGCCAGGGCAAGGCCGATCACGGCCTGGAGTTCCCCGGCGACGACGGCCCGCCGGATTACGGCGATTTCCTGTATTTCTCGATCACCGTCGCGGCCACGTCGCAGACCTCGGACGTCGTCGTCAGCGCGCGGCCGATGCGCCGGCTGGTGCTGCTTCAAGCCTTGCTGGCCTTCGTCTTCAACACCGGCGTGCTGGCGCTGTCGATTAACATCCTGGCCGGCCTGATCAGCTGAGCAGCAGTTGCTGGGCCGCGCCGTCGCGGTGGCGCACCACCTCGCCGTCCCACACCAGCGAACCTTCCGCAAACCAGCGCACCGCCTGCGGGTAGATGCGGTGCTCCGCTGTCAGCACGCGGGCAGACAGCGTCTTGGCGTCGTCGCTCGGCTGAACCGGCACGACACCCTGCATGACGATGGCGCCGTGGTCCAGCTCGGCGGTGACGAAATGCACCGTCGCGCCGGCGATCTTGCAGCCCATCTCCAGCGCCCGCTCATGCGTGTGCAGGCCCGTGAAGGCCGGCAGCAGCGACGGGTGGATGTTGAGCATGCGGCGCGCATAGCGGGCCGTGAAGCCCGGCGTCAGGATCCGCATGAAGCCGGCCAACACGACGAGATCGGGCGTGAAGCCATCGATGACGCGGGCCAGCTCGGCGTCGAAATCCTCGCGGATGGCATAGGCCTTGTGGTCGACGACGGCCGTCGCAATACCGCGCTCGGCCGCGAACTGCAGGCCGCCGGCATCGGGCCGGTTGCTGATGACGGCGGCGATCTGCGCCGGCCAGCCCTCAGCGGAACACGCCTTGACGATGGCCTCCATATTGGAGCCTCGTCCGGAAATCAGAATGACCAGTCGCTTCATGGGGGTGGCAGTTTAGGGGAGCGACAATCCGCGCCCCATGTCGACGACACCCTCCCCCACCCGCCAGCGCGTCCTGTCGGGCATGCGCCCCACCGGCGCCCTGCACCTCGGCCACTACCACGGTGCGATCAAGAACTGGGTGCGGCTGCAGGACACGCACGACTGCTTCTTCTTCGTCGCCGACTGGCATGCGCTCACCACCCAGCGCCCGAGCGGCGAGACGCTGACCCGCCACGTCTACGAGATGGTCACCGACTGGCTGGCCGCCGGCATCGACCCCGAGCGCTGCACCCTCTTCCTGCAAAGCCGCATGCCCGAGCATGCCGAGCTGTTCACCCTGCTGGCCATGTGCACGCCTTCCTCGTGGCTGGCGCGCATGCCGAGCTACAAGGACCAGGTCGCCGCCGACCCCGAGCTGGCGACCTACGGCTTCCTCGGCTACCCGCTGCTGCAGGCGGCTGACATCCTGCTCTACAAGCCCGCTGGCGTGCCGGTGGGTGAAGACCAGGCAGCCCACGTCGAGGTGACGCGAGAGGTCGCACGCCGCTTCAACCGGCTCTATGCCGAGGCCGCGCCGATCTTTGTCGAACCCCAGGCGCTGTTGACCGAAACCGCCCGCGTGCCGGGTCTGGACGGCCAGAAGATGAGCAAGAGCCTGGACAACGCGATCGCGATGCGCGACGAGCCCGAGGCCGTCGCCGTCAAGATCCGCACGATGCCGACCGACCCGCAGCGCGTGCGCCGCACCGACCCCGGCGACCCGGCCCGCTGCCCCGTCTGGCCGCTGCACCAGATCTACAGCGACGACGCCACCCGCGCAGCCTGCGACAGCGGCTGCCGCACGGCCAGCATCGGTTGCCTGGACTGCAAGCAGCCGCTGATCGAGGCCATCCAGCGAGAGCAGGCGCCCTGGCGAGAGCGCGCCGCGGCGCTGGACCCGCAGCAGGTGCAGTGGACGCTGGAGGTCGGCACCGAACGCGCACGAGCCGTCGCGCGCAAGACGCTGCGCGAGGTGCGCGCGGCCATGGGGCTGGTCGCTTGAGTCTCGAAACGATCCATGTCACCGACCTCGAAGCCGCCATCAACTGGTGGCGCGAGCGTTCGCCGTCGCCCGATGGCATCAGCGCCGCCCCGGAAGTGCGTGCGCTGGCCGAGGCCTACGCGCTGCTGGCGTGGCAGCGTGTCAGCGAGCTGGACGTCGACGCACTGAGCGACAAGGCCCTGAGCGCATGGCTGGCCTGGTACGAAACCACGCCGGATTCGCCCTGTATCGCCATCTGCTCCACGGCGCAGGGTGACCCGATCTGCAAGGGCTGTGGCCGCACTTTCGACGAGGTGCAGCACTGGCCGGCGCTCGGCCCCTTCGAGAAGCGCATCGTCTGGCAGCGCATCAGCCAGCAAGGCACGGCCTGGCGCTTCAACCGTTACGCCGAACGCGCACAGAAATGACCCGCATCCGCTTCAGCGACAGCGTTCGCCGCCTCGTGCCACTGGCCTGGCCCGTCCTCATCGGCCAGATCGCCGTGATGATGTTCAGCACCATCGACACGCTGATGATGGGCCGCGTCAGCCCCGAGGACCTGGCCGCGCTGGCCGTCGGCTCAGCGGCTTACGTGACCATCTTCGTGGGCCTGATGGGCGTCATCCTCGCGGTCGCGCCGATCTCGGGCCGGCAGTTCGGCGCCCAGGATCTGCCCGGAGCCGGCAGCACTTTTGTGCAGGCTCAATGGTTGTCGGTGTTGCTGTGCATCCCGGGCTGCCTGGCGCTGTGGTTCCCCGATCCCTTCACCGCGCTGGCCCAGCTCGATGCCGTCCAGGCCGCCAAGGTGCGCGCCTACACGCGGCCCGAGGCCTTTGCGCTGCCGGCCGCCCTGCTCTTCACCGCTTTCCGGGGCTTCTCCACCGCCGTCAGCCGGCCCAAGGCCGTCATGGCGATGCAGCTCACCGGCCTGGCCGCCAAGGTGCCGCTGAACGCCATCCTCGTGTTCGGCTGGGGCCCGATTCCCGCGATGGGCGTGGCCGGCTGCGGCTGGGCAACGGCCATCGCCTTGATCGGCCAGGCCGGTGCCGCGATGCTGCTGCTCAGGCGCGATGCCTTCTACCTGCCCTTCAAGATCCCGCATCTTTGGCAGACGCGGCCGCATTGGCAAGAGCTCGCGGCCCTCGTGAAGCTGGGCCTGCCGATGGGCGGCTCCATCCTCGTCGAGGTGACGGGCTTCACCTTCATGGCCTTCTTCATCGCGCGCCTGGGTGCAACGCCGGTGGCTGGCCACCAGATCGCCGTCAACCTCGTCGCGATGATGTTCATGATCGCGCTAGCGCAGGCCACGGCCGCCGGCACCCTCGTCGCCCAGCATCTCGGCGCGGATGAGAAGCGCGAGGCGCGCATCGTCGGCCGGCATGCGATGACGCTGGCCGCGTTGACCGCGGCAGCCGTCGGCGCCGTCGTCGCACTGGCGCGCGAGCCTATCGTCGCCCTCTACACATCCAATTCCGCGACGGCAGCGGCCGCGCTGCCGCTGCTCGTCTGGGTCTGGTTCTTCCACCTCGGCGACGCGATGCAGACAGTGGCCGCCTACGTGCTGCGCGCCTACCAGGTCGCCACGCTGCCGATGGTCATCTACGTCGTGGCACTTTGGGGCCTGGGCATTGGCGGCGGCTACTTCCTGGCCTTCGGCGCCCACGGTGAGGGTGCGTTGGGCTTCTGGCAGGCAGCCACGGCCGGCCTGCTGGCCGCCGCGCTGTTGCTCAGCCTGCTGCTGAAGCGCGTCTTCAACGAGAACCGCTGATCAGCTTTTCGCCGTCGCAGGCAGGAAGAGCACGAAGCGACTGCCGCCACCGTCGCGCGCCAGGCAGCGCACGCTGCCACCGTGGCGCTCGGCGATCTGCTTGACCAGGCTCAGCCCGAGGCCCACGCCGCCCGCCATCTCGGCGTGGCCGGGCAGGCGGTAGAAGGGCTCGAAGATGCGTTCGCGCAGTTCGGCCGGCACGCCGGGGCCACGATCAGCCACGACGAATTCGTAGCCGCCGGCCGCCGGCCGCAGCGCCAGCTCCACCTCGGGCCCGCCGTAGCGGCGCGCGTTGTCGAGCAGATTGCGCAGCGCGCGGCGCAGCAGGCGCTCCTGGCCGTCCACAAGTGCGGAGTCGGTCTCGGGCTCGAAGGCGGTTTCCGCGCGGGCGGCTTCCTCGGCACCCAGGGCGAGCAGTTCGACGGCGTAGGTGTCGCCAACCGAGCTGCCGGCTTCCAGTCGGCTGGCCAGCAACACCTCTTCGACGAGGGCATCAAGCTCGGCGATGTTGACGTCGATCTCGTGCGCAAGGCGCTGGCGCTGCGCCGGCGCAGCGTCGTCCAGCATCGCAAAAGCCATCTTCAGCCGCGCCAGCGGCGAGCGCAGCTCGTGGCTGGCATTGGCCAGCAGCGTCTGGTGGGAGCGCAGCAGCGTCTCGATGCGGGCGGCGGCCTGGTTGAAGCTTGTGGCCAGCGCGGCCACCTCGTCACGGCCGCCGTCGTCGACACGATGGCCGAGATGGCCTGCGCCGAACTTCTCGACACCACGCTTGAGCGCTTCGAGCCGACGTGTCAGCCGGCGCACGACCGGGTAGGCGCCCACGGCGACGCCGATGAAGAGCAACACCAGCACGACGGCCAGCGTCGACACGGCCGGCGCGCCGGGCGACACCGGGCGGTGCAGCCAGGGGCCGGTCCAGGGACCTTCGTCCCCGCGAGGCAGGCGCACGCCGGGGCCACCGCCGCCGCCCGGGCCGGAAGCACTGCCCTGCGGACCTGGCGGGCGCACGCTGCGCACCATCTCCAGGCTGCGCCCGTCGCCCAGGTTGGCGCTGACGACGATGGCACCAGGGTCATCCACACGGCGCTGGAACATCTGCGTTGTCGCGATGCGCTTGCCGTCGGCATCTTCCAGTGCCACCGGCATGCGCAGCCGCTGGCCCCAGTCCGCAAAGGATGCCGCCTGCTCCTCGCGCGGCGCCGTGACCGGCGGCAGCGCGAGCTTGAGCAACGCCGCCATCGCGTTCAACCGCTCCCCGGCCGCCAGCTCGACGTTGCCGCGCTCCTGCTCGATATGGCGCTGGAACAGCCAAGCCGAGCCGAAGGCAAAGGCCAGCAGCAGCGCTACCAGCGTCAGGTAGATGCGGACGTAGAGTGACTTCAAGCCAGGGCGTTCAGGCGGTGTCGGCGTCGGCGTCTTGCTTGCGGGCAAAGACATAGCCAGCTCCGCGCACCGTCAGCACGCGGCGGGGGTTCTTGGGGTCGTCCTCGATCACGGCACGGATGCGCGAGATGTGGACGTCGATGGAGCGGTCGAAAGCCTCCAGCGGATGGCCCTTGAGCGCGTCCATGATCTGGTCGCGGCTCAGCACCCGGCCGGGGCTTTGGGCCAGCACGACGAGCAGGTCGAACTGGTGGCTGGTCAGGTCGCAGATCTTGCTGTCCAGCCGCGCCACGCGGGCTGCCAGGTCGATCTCCAGGCGGCCGAAGCGCAGCACCTCGTCGCCATCGAGTTTGGGCTCCAGGCGGCGCAGCAAGGCCTTGATGCGAGCCTGCAGCTCGCGCGGCTCGAAGGGCTTGGCGAGGTAGTCGTCGGCGCCGAGTTCCAGGCCGAGGATGCGGTCCATGGGCTCGCCGCGGGCCGACAACATCAGCACCGGCTGGTGGCGCCAGCGCGCGTCGCCACGCAGCCAGCGGCAGAAGTCCAGGCCGTCGCCGTCGGGCAGCATCAGGTCCAGCACCAGCAGCTCGAAGCGGCTGTGGGCCAGGGCCTCGCGGGCCTGGGCCAGGTTGCCGGCCGTGCTGACTTCAAAGCCGGCAGCGCGGAGATAGTCGCCCACCATGCCGGTCAGGCGGGCATCGTCATCGATCAACAGCAGTCGGGCGCTACTCATCACCGGGGCCAGGGAAGAGAAAGGAATCCGGCGCGCTTCGGCGCCGGTGGAACGGGGCTCAAGCATCGCAGAACTCCTGTTGAACCGCGAATCAGCCGGCGTGGCGGCTGGCCATGCGAGCCTGACGCTTCTTCAGCAGCTCGGCGATCTTGGTGCGCTGCTCGGGCGTCAACACGCGGGCCGCGTCGATGCTGGCCTGGCTCAGGCGCTTGGAGGCAGTCTCGTGCAGGGCGCTGACCTGGACGCGCACGGCCTCGATGGCAGCGGCGTCGATGTTGGTGGCCGTGTAGAGCGTGGCCATCTGCTGGTGCAGCTTGACACCGGCATCGCGCTGGCCGGACAGGTCCTGGCGAGCGGCCTTGAAGATGGCTTCGATCTGGCTGCGCTGGGAGTCCGTCGCGTTGACGGCGTCGAGCAGGTGATCCATGTGGCCACCGAACAGGCCGCCGGGAGCCATCATGGCCGGGCCACCGCGGTGGCCGGGGCCGGGCTGGGCGTGGGCGGCAACACCGCCAAGGGCCAGGGCCGCAGCCACCGTACCGACGCGCAACAGATTCTGGATCTGGAAGGACTTCATCAGAGGTCTCCTGGAAGAAGAGTGAGTGAGGTCATCTTCCAGGCGGCCTGTGTGGCATCTTTGGGGCGGGGGTAAAGAACTGTGTCCCGTTGTCGTCGCCAGGCTTACGGGTCAAACCACCCGTAAGCCTGGGTGACGAATCCCCATCACTTGATCGGCTTGAAGCGCATGCGCTTCGGACGCGCGCCTTCTTCGCCCAGGCGCTTCTTCTTGTCGGCTTCGTACTCGTGGAAGTTGCCGTCGTAGAAGAACCACTGCGAGTTGCCTTCGCAGGCCAGGATGTGGGTGCAGATGCGGTCCAGGAACCAGCGGTCATGGCTGATGACCATGGCCGAGCCGGCAAACTCCAGCAGCGCTTCTTCAAGCGCGCGCAGCGTTTCCACGTCCAGGTCGTTGGACGGTTCGTCAAGCATCAGCACGTTGCCGCCCTGGGCCAGCGTCTTGGCCAGGTGCAGGCGGCCGCGTTCACCACCGGACAGCGCCCCGACGAGCTTCTGCTGGTCGTTGCCCTTGAAGTTGAAGCGGCCGAGGTAGGCGCGGCTGGGCATGATGAACTTGCCCACGATGATGTTGTCCAGGCCGCCGGAGACGTCCTGCCACACCGTCTTGTCGGCTTCCATGCTCTCGCGACTCTGGTCCACGAACGCCATCTTGGCCGTCTTGCCGATCTTGACCGTGCCGCTGTCCGGCTGCTCCACGCCCTGCAGCATGCGGAACAGCGTCGACTTGCCGGCGCCGTTGGGGCCGATGATGCCGACGATGGCACCAGCGGGCACCTTGAACGACAGATTGTCGATCAGCACGCGGTCGCCGAAGCTCTTGCTGACGTTCTCGAACTCGATGACCTCATTGCCCAGGCGCTCGGCCACGGGGATGAAAATTTCGTTCGTCACGTTGCGCTGCTGGTACTCGACGTCCGAGAGTTCCTCGAAACGGGCCAGACGCGCCTTGCTCTTGGCCTGCCGACCCTTGGCGTTGGAGCGAACCCACTTGAGCTCCTCCTTCATCGCCTTCATGCGCGCGTCTTCAGACTTCTGCTCGGTCTCCAAGCGCTTTTCCTTCTGATCCAGCCAGTCGGAGTAGTTGCCCTTCCACGGGATGCCGTGGCCACGGTCCAGTTCAAGAATCCACTCGGCCGCGTTATCCAGGAAGTAGCGATCGTGGGTGATGGCCACCACGGTGCCGGGGAAGCGCTGCAGGAACTGCTCCAGCCACTCCACCGATTCGGCGTCCAAGTGGTTGGTGGGTTCGTCGAGCAGCAGCATGTCGGGCTTGCTCAGCAGCAGGCGACACAGCGCCACGCGGCGCTTCTCGCCACCGGACAGCACGCCGATGACGGCATCCCAGGGCGGCAGGTTCAGCGCATCGGCGGCCAGTTCCAGCTGCAGGTCGGTGTTCTCGGAGCCGGCGGCGGCAATGATGGATTCCAGCTCACCCTGCTCGGCGGCCAGGGCGTCGAAGTCTGCATCCTCCTCGGCGTAGGCGGCATAGACCTCGTCCAGGCGCTTCTTGGCCGCCAACACGCCGCCGATGCCCTCTTCCACGGCCTCGCGCACGGTCTGGTCCGGGTTCAGGCGCGGCTCCTGCTCCAGGTAGCCGATCTTGATGCCCGGCATCGGCGTGGCTTCGCCCTCGTACTCCTTGTCCACGCCGGCCATGATCTTCAGGATGGTCGACTTGCCCGAGCCGTTCACGCCCAGCACGCCGATCTTGGCGCCGGGGAAGAAGGACAGCGAGATGTCCTTCAGGATGTGGCGCTTGGGGGGAACCGTCTTGTTGACGCGGTTCATGCTGAAGACGTACTGGGCCATGGGCGAATCCTTGAGGCTGAAATGGCGGCAGGCCCCTGAAGAGGGCCTGCATTGCCTGCTATTGTCGCCGAGCCGCGTTTCCAGGAAGTCAGATGCTCCGTCTTGCCGCCGCCCTGCTCGTTCTCGCCACCGGCCTCGCCCAGGCCCAGACCCTGCGCTGGTCCAGCCAGGGCGACATGCAGACCACCGATCCGCATTCGCAGAACGAGGTCATGACCAACAGCCTGAACAACCAGGTCTACGAGTCGCTGACCCGCCGCCAGAAGGACATGAGCGTCATCCCCGCGCTGGCCACCGAGTGGACGCAGGTCACGCCGCTGATCTGGCGCTTCAAGCTGCGCCCCGGCGTGAAGTTCCATGACGGCACGCCGTTCACGGCCGACGACGTGGTGTTCTCCATGCAGCGCCTGCGCGACCCCAACGCGCCGCAGCGCGTCTATGCCAATGCCGTGGGCATCCCCAAGGCCGTCGACCCGCTGACCGTCGTGTTCGCGCTGGACAAGCCCAACCCCATCGTGCCGGAACTGATGGTCAACCTCTACATCATGAGCCGGCGCTGGTGCGAGGAACATCGCGTCACGCGGCCGCTGGACTTCAAGAAGCAGGAGGAGTCGTACGCCAGCCAGAACGCCAACGGCACCGGCCCGTTCATGCTGGTCAGCCGCCAGCCGGGCGTGAAGACGGTCTTCAAGCGCAACCCGAACTGGTGGAACAAGTTCGAGGGCAATCTGCAGGAGTTCACCTATCTGCCCATCTCCAACGACGCGACGCGCACGGCCGCGCTGATCTCGGGCGAGATCGACTTCGTGCTCGACCCGCCGCCGCGCGACGTGGCGCGGCTGCGCACACTGCCCAACCTCAAGGTGCTGGACGGCGAGGAGAACCGCATCGTTTACGTCGGCATGGACCAGGCGCGCGACAAGCTGCTCTACGGCCAGGCGCCTGGCGACAAGAACCCGCTCAAGGACCTGCGCGTACGCAAGGCCCTGTATCACGCCATCGACATCGAGGCCATCAAGACCAAGCTGATGAGCGGCTATTCAGCCCCCACCGGCGGCCTGACCTCGTCGCCACGCGGCGCCTATGGCGACGCCAAGCTCGAAAGCCGCCTGCCGTACGACGTGGCCCAAGCCAAGAAGCTGCTTGCCGAGGCCGGCTACGCAGACGGCTTCGACATCACGATGGACTGTCCCAACAACCGCTACATCAACGACGAGCGCATCTGCATCGCGCTGGCCAGCATGTGGGCGCAGGTCAAGGTGCGGGTCAAGGTCAACGCGATGCCGCGCACGATGTTCTTCCCCAAGGTGGAGAAGTTCGACACCAGCCTGTTCATCGCCGGCTGGGGCGGCGGTTCGACGGACGCCGAGATCATGCTCACGCCCGTGCTGCGCAACCGCGGCGAGCAAGGCGTGGGCGTGGCCAACTACGGCGGCATCCTCAACAACGAGGCCGACGCCCTGGCGGCCGCCTCCACCGTCGAGACCGACCCCAAGAAGCGCGAGGCCCTGATCAAGTCGGCGCTGCAGGCCTACCGCGAGCAGGTCAACATCATCCCGCTGCACCGCCAGGTCATTCCCTGGGCCATGAAGCGCGAAGTCAGCATCCCGCATTCGCCGAATAACTGGGCCAGCATGGACTGGGTCACAGTCGGGAAATAGTCCAGCCGTTAGAATGGCTCCATCCGCCGCGCTTCTCAGTCTTGCGCGGCGTTCTCTTTTCAGCCCCTGCACGCTGCCCGCCCTGCCCGAAGACTGGCGCCGCTCTCCGCGGCGCGGCAGGCGATGCGACCAGGCGTGCTCACTCCCCTACCGAATGAGTTTCGATTCTCTCGGCCTGGCAGCGCCGCTGCTCAAGGCCATTGCTGACGCTGGCTACACCACGCCCACGCCCATCCAGGCCCAGGCCATTCCCGCCGTCTTGAACGGCGGCGACCTGCTGGCAGGCGCGCAAACCGGCACCGGCAAGACCGCCGGCTTCACGCTGCCGCTGCTGCACCGCCTGTCCACCGGCGAGAAGCTGCTCAACAAGCGCGGCAAGATCGCCATCCGCGCCCTCGTCCTGACGCCCACCCGCGAACTGGCCGCCCAGGTCGAGGAAAGCGTGCAGACCTACGGCAAGTACCTGCCGCTGAAGAGCATGGTCATGTTCGGCGGCGTCGGCATGCAGCCGCAGATCAACAAGCTGCGCGACGGCGTCGACATCCTCGTTGCCACGCCCGGCCGCCTGCTCGACCACGCGCAGCAAGGCACGCTGGACCTGTCGCAAGTGCAGATCCTCGTGCTCGACGAAGCCGACCGCATGCTCGACATGGGCTTCGTGCACGACATCAAGAAGGTGCTGGCCCTGCTGCCTGCCAAGAAGCAGTCGCTCTTGTTCAGCGCCACCTTCAGCGACGAGATCAAGAACCTCGCCGACCGCCTGCTCAACGCCCCGGCGCTGATCGAAGTGGCCCGCCGCAACCAGACCAACGACGCCATCGCGCAGAAGGTCCACCCGGTTGGCCGCGAGCGCAAGAAGGAACTGCTGGCCCACCTCATCAAGGGTGGCAAGGACGGCGAGCCGTGGCACCAGGTGCTGATCTTCACGCGCATGAAGCACGGCGCCAACCGCCTGACCGACTACCTGAATGACCAAGGCATCAGCGCCATGGCCATCCACGGCAACAAGAGCCAAGGTGCCCGCACCAAGGCGCTGGCCGACTTCAAGACCGGCGACCTGACCTGCCTGGTGGCCACCGACATCGCTGCGCGCGGCATCGACATCGACCAACTGCCCCACGTCGTCAACTTCGAGCTGCCCAACGTGGCCGAAGACTACGTGCACCGCATCGGCCGCACCGGCCGCGCCGGCGCCACGGGCGAGGCGGTCAGCCTGGTCTGTGTCGACGAGAACGGCTTCCTGAAGGAAATCGAGCGCCTCATCAAGCGCGAGATTCCCAAGGAAATCGTGCCCGGCTTCGCGCCCGATCCCAACGAGCGTGCCGAGCCCATCGTGCTGGGCCGCACCGTGCTCAACCCCAACGGCAGCCGGGGCCGCAACCCCAACCCGCCGGCCGGTGCCAATGGCCGCGGCAACGGCGGTGGCCGTGGTGGCCGCCCCGGTGGCGGCGGTGGCGGTGGTGCTGGCCGTGGCGGCGACAGCCGTGGCGGTTCGCGCGACGGTGGCCGTGAAGGCCAAGGCCGCTCGGGTGGCAAGCCCGCCGGCCACACCGGCGTGGGTGGTGCCAAGACGGCGCCCAAGCCGCATGCCGAGCATGCTCCGCGCGCTGCCGGCGCCCAGCCCGCCCGTGGCAACAACGGCGGCGCCCCGCGCCACAACAACGGCCCGCGCCTGACGCAGCCCAAGCGCTGATCCACAGCGTTCGCACACGCGGCCTGTCCCTCACGGGGCAGGCCGTTTTTATTGGCTGATCTAATCCCGCCCAATGCTTCTGCCGCCCTCAGTCAGCCCCCCCACTGCCCTGCCCGAACAGGACCTGCAAGCCCTGTTCGACAGCCTGCTGCTGCTGGGCAGCGTGGCCAGCATCACAGCCGTGCAGCAGTGGCTGGAGATCACCGGCCGGCAGCGCGGCGACGGCCAGCCCTTCGACGCCGACAGCGTTCGCGTCGGCCTGCAGCAACTGGTGGCCCAGGGCCGTGCCCAGTACCAGCCCGGCAAGGGCACACGCGCTGACCTGACCGAGCACATCGAGCGGCTGCAAACACTGCTCGGCCGCCCCGAGGCCAGGCAGCACTGGCGCCAGCGGCTGTGGCTGCTGGGCGCCGGCCGCGGCGACTGGCGGGACCCGGTCGGTTGGGTGAACTTCCGCAGGCCCGAGGAGATGAGCGCTGCGCTGCGGCTGATGATCTTCTCCGGCATGCCGGCCGCCGAATTCAGGCACCTGCTGCAGACGCAGCTCACCGAGCTGAAAGCACCGGCGCTGACCCTTCAGACGCTGATCGAACCCTGGCTACCCGGTGCGCTGGCGTTGATCGATGCCGAGATGCGCGACGAGTTGCTGGCCCAGTTGCTTGACGCCCTGCCCGCCCGCCACGCCGTCGCCATCGAACTGCGACAGTGGCTGCAGGCCAGCACCGACCCGCTGCAAACACCCGCCCCGCTGCGCGCCCGCCTGGCCGAGGCCGCCATGCTGGCGCTGGACTTCGACGCCGCCGAGCGCCACCTGCACGGCCTGGCCACCCCGGGCGTCACTCTGCTCGCCGCCACCCGCCTGCTCGCAGCCGGCCGCTGGGCCGAGGCCAGCACCGGCTTCGAGGCCGCCATCAAGGCCATCCACACCGCCAGCCGCAGCCGCCGCGGCGCGTTGCCGCTGGACACTGCGCGCCTGTACCTGCTCAGCCTGCTGGCCCAGAGCGATCCCAAGGCCTGGGCGCTGGCGCGCAAGTACGCCATCGCCGAGTCCGGCACTCGCAACCCCACGGCCTATGAGTCCTGGGGCGTGTGGGCGCATGGCATCGGTGCACGGCTTGGCGACGACGCGTTCCTTGACGCCGCCTTCGCGCCCCGCGCCCCGGGCGACGCCGCACCGGTCGACCGCTTGCTGCTGTGTGCCTGGCTCGGCAAACCCGCGCCGGGCTGGACACCCGAGCTCGCCGCGGATCTGCTCGCCAGCCTGGGGCCCGACGAGGCCTTGCTCGCCGAATACCTGAGCGCCGCCCTGCAGCGCCTGGAACTGGGTGGCGGCGAGCCCCGCCGCGCCGCCAACTACCTCGGCAGCCCACGCCAGCCCTGGCAGGACGCGCTCGCCGCCATCGCCGCGCTCAGCGACGACGGCAAGCCCGCCGCCAGCGGCGCCGCCGAACTGGCCTGGCAGCTCACCCTGGACGCCGCCGGCCGCGTGCACACGCTGGAGCCGCTGGAAATGAACCCCGGCGCCCGCGGCGGCCTCAAGTTCAAGCCCGTGACGCTGGCCAAGCTGAAGAAGCAAGGCGCCCAGCGCAGCCGCGACAACCTGGTGCTGCGCCACATCGAGCGCGACGCCTGGGCCGGCGTGCACGACCTGCGCCTGGACGTGAGCCAGGCGATGGTGGCGCTGATCGGCCACCCGCACCTGATGCTGGCCGACGCGCCAGGCCGCTGGGTGGAGCTGGTGGAGGGCCAGCCCGAGCTGGAGGTGCGGCGTGTCGGCAGCGGCGCGGACGACGCCTTCGAGTTCCACCTGCACCCGCCGCTGATCGCGCAAGAGCCGGCCCACACCGGGCTGCGCTTCGGCGCCCAGGCCGACCTCGAAGGCGAGCGCCGCAACGGCCAGCGCGTGCTGCTGGAAGGGCCCACGCGAGCGCGGCTGATTCGCATCACACCCACCCAGCGCCGTGTGGCCGAGCTGGTGGCGCAGGGCTGGCGCGTGCCGGCCAGCGCCACGCAGGAACTGGCCGGCGCGCTGCAGGTGCTGACCGGCCACTTCCAGCTGCACAGCGACGCCGAAGCCGGTGAACGCGTCAGCGGCGACAGTCGTCTGCACGCCCGCCTCACCCCCGAGCGCGAGGGCCTGCGCCTGCAACTGGTGGCCCAGCCCTTCGGCCACTTCGGCCCCGCCGTCACGCCGGGTGCGGGCCTCGCGCGGCTGATGTGCCTGCACGAAGGCCAGAGCCTGACCACCGAGCGCGACCTGGCTCTTGAGGCCCAACACCGCCAGGCCGTGCTGGAGGCCCTGCCCTTCCTGGACCCCGAACTGCCGGCCGACCAGGCCTGGCAGCTGCCCGATGCCGAGCAGGCACTGGCCGCCGTCGAGCGCCTGCCCACGCTGGAGGCAATAGCCGCGCTGGACTGGCCCAAGGGCAAGCCGCTCAAGGTGCTGCCGCTGTCGGGCGGCGCCCTCAGCGTGGAAGTCAGCAGCGGGCGCGACTGGTTGTCGCTGACCGGCCAGGCCGCGCTGGACGAAGGCCGTGTCGTGGGCCTGCAGGAGCTGCTGGCGCTGGCCCGCGCGAGCGGCAGCCGCTTCGTGCGCATGGCCGAGGGGCAATACCTGGCCCTGTCGGACCAGCTGCGCCAGCAACTGCGCGACCTGGACGCGCTGGCCTCGGTGAAGAAAGGCGCGCTGCAGTTGCCGCTGGCCGGCGCCGCCTGGCTGGAGCAGAACCTGCGCGACGTGCAACTCAGCGGCGACCCGCGCTGGCGCGAACGCCTGGGCCAGCTCGCCGCCGCCGCCACGCTGCAGCCGCAGCTGCCACCCACGCTGCGCACCGAGCTGCGTGGCTACCAGGCCGAGGGTTTTGCGTGGATGAGCCGCCTGGCCGCCGCCGGCCTGGGCGCCTGCCTGGCCGACGACATGGGCCTGGGCAAGACCATCCAGACGCTGGCCCTGCTGCTCACGCGGGCCGAGGCCGGCCCGGCGCTGGTGCTGGCCCCCACCTCGGTCTGCGGCAACTGGCAGGCCGAGGCGCTGAGCTTCGCGCCGACGCTGAACTGCCATGTCTACGCCGATGCCGCCGACCGCGACGCGCTGCTACAGGCCGCCAGGCCGGGTGACGTCATCGTGGCCAGCTATGCCCTGGCCCAGATCGACGCCGAACGCTTCGCTGCACGGCGCTGGGCCACGCTGGTGCTGGACGAAGCCCAGGCGCTGAAGAACGCCGCCACCAAGCGGGCGAAATCGGTGGCCGAGTTCGACGCCGATTTCCGCCTGGCACTCTCGGGCACGCCGGTGGAGAACCGGCTGGCGGATCTGTGGTCCGTCATGAACCTCATCAACCCCGGGCTGCTGGGCACGGCGCAGCAATTCAACGAGCGCTTCGCCGGCCCCATCGAGCGCCAGCAGGATGCCGCAGCCCGTGCCCGGCTGCGCCGGCTGGTGGCGCCCTTCCTGCTTCGCCGCACCAAGGCGCAGGTGCTGCAAGACCTGCCACCGCGCACCGAGATCGTCCACCGCGTGGAGCCCACCGAGCAGGAGCGCCACTTCCTCGAGGCGCTGCGCCGCGACGCCCGCGCGGCCGTGGCCGCAGCCGCGGCGGGGGGCGAACGCGCCGCGCCCATGCAGGTGCTGGCCGAACTGATGCGGCTGCGCCGCGCGGCCTGCGACCCGCGCCTGGTGTCGCCCGAGCTGGGCCTGGTGGGCAGCAAGATGGCCGAGTTCGAGCGCATCGTGCGTGAGCTGGTGGACGGCGGCCACAAGGCGCTGGTCTTCAGCCAGTTCACCGACTACCTGGACCTGCTGCAGGCAAGGTTGACGCAGATGGACGTGCCCCACCAGCGCCTGGACGGCAGCACGCCCGCGGCCGAGCGCACCAAGCGGGTCGCGGCCTTCCAACGTGGCGAGGGCGAGGTCTTCCTGATCAGCCTGAAGGCTGGCGGCTTCGGCCTGAACCTGACGATGGCCGACTACGTGCTCATCGTCGACCCCTGGTGGAACCCCGCCGCGGAGGACCAGGCCAGCGGCCGCGCCCACCGCATGGGCCAGCAGCGGCCAGTCACCGTCTACCGGCTGGTAACCGCCGGCTCGGTGGAGGAACGCATCATCGAGCTGCACCGCGACAAACGCGGCCTGGCCGAAGGCATGCTGGAAGGCCATGAACAGGCCAGCCCCTTGGACGCGCAGGCGCTCGCCGCCTTGTTGGAGGACTGAATGCACATCACCTGGATTGCCGGCGCCACCGGCCTCGTCGGCCGCGCGTTGTGCGCCGAACTGCCCGACGCCATCGCACTGGTGCGCAAGCCGCAGCCGGGCGCCATGACCGTCGACTACGCGCGGCCCGAGACCTTTGCCGCGCTGCCCGCGCCGCGCAGCGTCTTCATCGCGCTGGGCACGACCATGGCCCAGGCCGGCTCGCAGGCCGCCTTCCGCGCGGCGGACTTCGACGCCGTGCTGGCCGTGGCTCGTGCGGCCCGGGCGGCGGGGGCCACGCACTGCGCTCTCGTCTCGGCCTTGGGCGCCGACGCGCGCTCCGCGGTGTTCTACAACCGCGTCAAGGGCGAGGCCGAGGATGCCTTGATCGCACTGGGCTTCGAGCGCCTGGTCATCGCGCGGCCGTCGCTGCTGGACGGTGAACGCGCGGGCCTGGCCCAGCCGCGCCGCAGCGGCGAGGCCTGGACGCTGCGGCTGACCCGGCCCATCGCCGGCCTCATTCCCAAGGCCTGGCGGCCGATCACGCCCGACAGGGTCGCCCGAGCCATGCGGCTTGCGCTGGATCAGCCCGGCCCGGCCGTGCAGGTGCTTGAATCCGGCGTCATGCAAACGCTGGGGCCTCCATGAAGCTCACCTTCCTCGGTGCCGCCGACACCGTCACCGGCTCGCGCCACCTGCTGACGCTGGGCGACCAGCGGCTGCTGCTGGACGCCGGCCTCTTCCAGGGTTTCAAGACGCTGCGCGAGCGCAACTGGATGCCCCTGGGTGCGCCCGCGATGCAGCTCGACGCCGTGCTGCTGTCGCACGCCCACCTGGACCACTGCGGCTATCTGCCAGCGCTGCGCCGCCAGGGCTTCAAGGGCCTCATCTACGCCACCTCCGCCACGCGTGACCTCTGCGACGTGCTGCTGCGCGACAGCGCGCATCTGCAAGAGGAAGATGCCCGCCGCGCCAACAAGGACGGCAGCAGCCGCCACGAGAAGGCCCTGCCGCTTTACAGCGTGCGCGAGGCCGAGGCGACGCTGAAAGCTTTCGCGCCGCTGCCCCGCGACGGCAAGCTCAAGCTCGGCGACACCGACATCCGCTTCACGCCGGCGGGCCATCTGCTGGGCGCCAGCAGCATCCACGTCAGCCGGGGTGGCCGCAGCCTGCTGTTCTCGGGCGACATCGGCCGCGTGAACGACCTGCTGATGCCCGTGCCCCAGGTGCCGGCCGCAGCCGATGTGGTGTTGATCGAATCCACCTACGGCAACCGCCTACACCCGGCGGAGGACGTGCAGGCGCGGCTGGCGCAGGTGCTGCGCACCACCTTCAAGCGCGGCGGCTCGGTGCTGCTGCCCAGCTTCGCGGTCGGCCGCGCCCAGTCCCTGCTGCTGTTGCTGCAGCGGCTGCGCAACGCCGGTGAGCTGCCGCTGGACGTACCGATCTGGCTGGACAGCCCGATGGCCGAGCAGGCCACCGAAATCACGCTCAAGCACGCGCGGCTGCTGCGCATCGGCGCCAGCGAGGCCCGCAGCCTGACCGACCGCGTGCACTACGTGACCAAGCAGGCCCAGAGCCTCAAGCTCGCCGCCAGCCTGACCCAGCCGCGCGCCAAGCCCAGCATCGTCATTTCCGCCAGCGGCATGGCCACGGGCGGCCGGGTACTGAACTACATCGAGGCGCTGGCGCCCCAGGCCCGCCACCACATCGCCTTCCCCGGCTTCCAGGCCGGCGGCACGCGCGGTGCGCGCATGGTGGCGGGCGAACGCGAGATCAAGATCCGCGGGCGCTGGGTGCCGGTGAACGCGGAGATCAGCCACCTGGACGGCCTGTCCGGCCATGCCGATGCCGACGGCCTGCTGCAGTGGCTGCGTGCCCTGCCCCGCCCGCCGGAGCAGGTCTACGTCGTGCATGGCGAGCCGGCCGCCGCAGACGCGCTGCGCGGCCGCATCCAGGATGAACTCGGCTGGCCGGTGCGCGTGCCCCAGCACGGCGAAACCGTCGACTGGTGATGGATGGCCTGGGGCCGGCGTTCGGCGTCTCCAACGAGCTGATCACGGGGCTGACCGCGGCGCTGGGCAGCGGCCTGCTCATCGGACTGGAGCGCGAACGCCACAAGCAGCGCGGCATGCACCGCGAGCCCGGTGGGCTGCGCACCTTCACGCTGGCCTCGCTGGCCGGCGCGCTGGCGCAGGCACTGGCGCAGCCTGGCCTGCTGGCGGTAACGGCCCTGGCCATCACGGCGCTGGCAGCCGCTGCCTACGCCCGCGGCCGCGGCCGCGATCCCGGGCTGACCCGGGCGCTGGCCCTGCTGGTCACTTGCCTGATCGGGGCTCTGTGCGTGACTGCCCCGCTGCTGGGCGCACCCGCCGCCGTCGTCGTGACGGCGCTGCTGGCCGCCCGCACGCGGCTGCACCGGTTCGCCACCGCGGTGCTGCGCGAGGAGGAGTTGCACGACGGCCTGCTGCTGGGCGCGCTGGCACTGGTCGTGCTGCCGCTGATGCCGCAGCAGCCGCTGCCCTGGCTGGCCGGCATGAAGGCGTATTCGCTGATGGGGCTGATGCTGTTGCTGCTGGCACTGCAGGCGGTGGGCCATATCGCGCTGCGCCTGGCCGGGCCGCAGGCGGGGCTGGCGCTGTCGGGCCTGCTGTCGGGGCTGGTGTCCAGCACGGCCACCATCGCGGCCATGGGCGCCAAGGCGCGCGCCGAGCCGGGGCTGCGCCTGGCCTGCGCCGCCGGCGCGGTGATGTCCACCTGCGCCACCTGGCTGCAGGCCCAGGCCATGCTGTTCGCGATGGCGCCCCAGGCCGCGCTGGCCGCGCTGCCTATCTCACTGCTTGGCATCGCGCTGTGCGGCGGCCTGGGTTGGCTGCTGGCCCGCCGCTCACGCCAACTGGAGCAGGACGGCAACGCGACCTCGCAGGTTGCCAACCGCCGCGGCCCGCTGCGCCTGCGCGAGGCACTGCTGCTGTCGCTGATGCTGAGCGCCGTGGCCGTGGCCGTGAGCTGGGCTCGGGATCACTTCGGGGCCTCCGGCCTCTACGGCGCCGTGGCACTGGCGGCCTTTGCCGATGTGCATGCCCCCATCGCCTCGCTGGCCGGCCTGCAGGCCGCCGGCACCATCGGCACCGGCCAGGCGCTGCTGGGCCTGCTGCTCGCCTTCGCCTGCAACAGCGCCACGCGCAGCATCACCGCCGTGGTTGCCGGTGGCTGGGGCTTCGCGCGCTTCGTCATCCCGGCGCTGGCGGCGCCGCTGCTGCTGGGCGCCGGCCTGGCCGCCTTGCTTCACGGTGGCCTGGCATGACGCTGGTCATCACACCTGCCGCGGTGGACTTCTCCGACCCCGACGCACCGGCCTCGCCCACGTTCGGCGACGTCTACCACTCGCGCGCCGGCGCCCTGCCCCAGGCCCGCCACGTCTTCATCGCCGGCAACGGCCTGCCGGGCCGCTGGCAGGGGCGCGAGCGCTTCGTCGTGCTGGAAACGGGCTTCGGCCTGGGCAACAACTTCCTGGCCACCTGGGACGCGTGGCGGCAAGACCCGGCCCGCTGCGAGCGCCTCGTCTTCGTCAGCGTGGAGAAGCACCCGCTGAAGCGCGAGGACCTGGCCCGCGCGCACGCAGGCAGCCCGCTGGCCGAATTGGTCGCCGAGCTCACCAACCGCTGGCCGCCGCTGACCTCGGGCCTGCACACGCTGAGCTTCGAGGGCGGCCGCGTGGAGCTGATGCTGGGCCTGGGCGATGCGCGCGAGTTGCTGCGCGAACTGGTGCTGCAGGCCGACGCCTTCTACCTCGACGGCTTCGCGCCCCAACGCAACCCCGAGCTGTGGGACGCCTGGCTGCTGAAAAGCCTGGCCCGCCACGCCGCGCCCGGTGCTACGGCATCAACCTGGAGCATCTCGCGCCCCATGCGCAAGGCGCTGGCTGCGAACGGCTTCGCGGTCGAGCTGGCACCGGGTTTTGCGAACAAGCCGGAGATGACCGTCGCCCGCTTCGCGCCGCACCACCTGCCGCAGCGCCCGGCGGGGCGCGAGCCGCTGGCGCCGGGCGCACGTCGCGCACTCATCGTCGGCGCCGGCCTG
Organism: Roseateles sp. GW821-FHT02E12; assembly: GCF_059421665.1. NCBI lineage: Bacteria > Pseudomonadati > Pseudomonadota > Betaproteobacteria > Burkholderiales > Sphaerotilaceae > Roseateles > Roseateles sp. GW821-FHT02E12. Next base: position 901,755 of record NZ_JBWKVK010000003.1, on the reverse strand, counting down.
GCAGGGGCAGCCTGCGCGCTGGCCCTGGCTCGCGAAGGCGTGGCCTGCACCGTCATCGACGCGCTCGCCGCCCCGGCCCAGGCCAGCTCGGGCAACCCGGCGGGCCTGTTCCACGGCACCGTCAACCCGGACGACGGCCCGCACGCCCGCTTCAATCGCGCCGCGGCGCTGGCCACGCAGGCGCTGCTGGCCGATCTGGGCCTGCCTCACCAGCGCGGCCTGCTGCGGCTGGAGACGCGGCTGGCGGTCGAGGCCATGCAGGGCGCGCCGGGCTACGTGGAGGCGCTGTCCACCGAGACAGCATCGGCCCGGGCCGGCACCGCCCTCGCCCACCCGGCCTGGTTCTACCCCGGCGGCGGCGCGCTGGACCCGGCCGCCTACACGCGGGCCATGCTGGCCGCGAGCGGCGCGGAGCTGAAGCTGGGCACCACGGTTGCAGCGCTGCGCGAGGCCGCCGATGGCTGGCAGCTCCTGAACGACGCTGGCGAGGTGATCGTCAGTGCGCCCCTCGTTGTGCTGGCCGGCGGGCACACCCAGCTGCCCCTGCTCGGCGAACTGGCCAGCGACCTGGTCGTGCAACGCGGCCAGCTCAGCCATCTGCCGGCGGCGCCCTGGTGCCCGGCCCTGCCCATTGCCGGTGACGGCTACGCGATTGCCGACGGCCAGGGCGGCCTGTGGTGCGGCGCGACAGCCCAGGACGGCGACCTCGACCCCGCGCTGCGCGAGGCCGACCAGGCTGACAACTTCTCGCGCTACGCCCGCTTGGGCAGTTTGGCCGAGCCGCCACACGCGGCACTGGCCGGCCGCGTGGGCTGGCGCCTTCTCGCACCCGATCGCCTGCCGCTGATCGGTGGCCTGGCAACACCTGGCCCGCTGGCCGAGCAGCTGCGCCTGCAGCCACGCCGGGCGGGCTTGCTCGTCTGCACGGCCTTCGGCTCGCGCGGCATCGGCTGGGCGGCGCTGGCGGGGCGCCTGGTGGCGGCGCTGGCCCTGGGCGGGCCGCGGCCGCTGGAGGCCGATCTGCTGGATGCCGTCGATCCGGTGCGCTTCGCGTTGCGGCGCCAACGCCGGCCCGTGAGAGGGTGAACGGAGCCCCCTGGGCCCGGCTTCGCACAACTATTGCCGCTTTGCCCGGCTGATCGACGGTCCGGCCCTATGGCCCGGGCCGCACACTGCACGTTTGCGCGGGCGGTGTCCCGCGTCTTCTTTCCCCATGGAGACGACAGCATGTTCGGTTCTGGCAGCGGTTCACAGAAGATGAAATTGGCGCTGTGCGCCGTCATCGGTGTCGTGACGGTGGGTGTCGGCATGGCGCTCTCGGGGCTCGGCGACAACGCGGGCTCGGCCAAGACCTGGCTCATCGCCAGCCTCGTGCTGACTTGGGTCGCGGGGCTGGTGGGCCTGCTCAGCGGCGGCGGCAAGGGCTCCAGCCTGCACGCGGCCACCGAGGCCGCCGAGGCACTGGCGCGGTTCGACCTGACCCACGCCATCCCGAGCGGCGGCTCCGACGACGTGGGCCGGCTGATGACAGCCCTGGAGGCCACCCAGCGTTCACTGCAAAAGATCATCGGCGACGTGCGCAGCGCGGCCGACAGCATCGGCACGGCCAGCGCCGAGATCGCGACCGGCAACCTCGACCTCAGCCAGCGCACCGAGCAAACGGCGAGCAACCTGCAGAACGCCGCGTCGGCGATGTCCGAGCTAACGGGTACCGTCAAGCAGACGGCCGATGCCGCGATGACGGCCAACCAGCTCGCCAGCTCGGCGGCCTCGGTGGCCCAGCGCGGTGGCCAGGCCGTCTCCCAGGTCGTCTCGACGATGGAAGAGATCAGCCAGAGCTCGCGCAAGATCAACGACATCATTGGCGTCATCGACGGCATCGCCTTCCAGACCAACATCCTGGCGCTGAACGCCGCCGTCGAAGCGGCACGTGCCGGTGAACAAGGCCGCGGCTTCGCGGTGGTGGCTGCCGAGGTGCGGTCGCTGGCCCAGCGGTCCGCGGGCGCTGCCAAGGAAATCAAGACGCTGATCAGTGCCAGCGTCGAGCGCGTGGACTCCGGCACCCAGCAGGTGCAGGCGGCCGGCAGCACGATGACCGAGATCGTCGCCAGTGTGCAGCGCGTGACCGACATCATTGGCGAGATCAGCGCCGCGGCACGTGAGCAGAGCGAGGGCATCAGCTCCGTCAACGGCTCCGTCGTGCAGCTCGACCAGATGACCCAGCAGAACGCCGCGCTGGTGGAGGAATCCGCCGCCGCCGCCGAAAGCCTGCGCGAGCAGTCGACCCGCATGGCCGAGGCCATCGCCGTGTTCAAGCTCGGCGGCTCTGCGCACCGCGCGGCGACGGCCAAGGCGCCGGCTGCGCACAAGCCGGCGTTCAGCAAGCCCGCAGCAAAGACCGCGACGAAGGCTGCCGCGAAGCCCGCGGCTGCGCCCAAGGCTGGCAACGGCACAACCCGGCCCGCGCCGGCTGCGCCGCGCAAGACCGAGACCGCAGCGGCGGCGCCGGCCCCAAGGGCTGCCGCGCCCGCACCGGGCAACGACGGCGACTGGGAAACCTTCTGAAGCCGGCGGCCCTGAGCCGCGCTGCCTCCTCACAAGAAAAGCCGGGTTCGCCCGGCTTTTCCTTTGTGGGCCCCGCGTTGGGAATCGGGACCTCCCCGTCGCAGCAGCGGGCGACAGGGCAGCCCTCTGGCTGCGTGTGGGGGCGGCCCGCATAGTCCGGCCCGGTACCGCCCGCCCACCCGGCGCCGCGGGCCGCTGCAGCAGTACTCCAGCAGCAACATCCCTCACCGGAGTTCCCACCATGTTCCGAACCAGCCACAAGCTGTCATTCCTCGTTCTGGCCGCGTTGGCGTCGATCGCCCAGGCGCAAGCCCCCCAAAGCGCTGATGAAGCGGCCCGCGCGACCCAGATGCGCGCGAGCGCCGAGGGCCTGGCACGGCAATTCCCGGGCCTGAGCCTCGACGGCAAGGACCACAGCTATGCGCTGCGCAACATCGTCGTCGACGATGACGGCGCCAGCCACGTGCACCTGGATCGCCGCATCGGCGGCCTGCGCGCCATCGGTGCCGACCTCATCGTGCAGACCGACCGCTTCGGCAACCTGGCAACCATGCACCGCAGCGTGGCCATGCTGCCCGCGCTGGCCGCGTCGGCCCGCCCCGCCTTTTCCCAGCTGAAGGCCGTGCGCGTGGTGGGCGATGCCTTCCCCGGCGGCACCGTGCAGAAGAATGCCGAGCAGGTCATCTGGGCCCGCGAGGATCAGCCGCGGCTGGCCTGGGAGGTGCTCGTCTCCGGCGATGCCGATGACGGCACGCCGTACGAGAAGCATGTCGTCATCGACGCCACCAACGGCCAGCAGCTCGACGTCTGGGACGACATCCAGACCGCGGCGGCTGCCGGTACCGGCAAGACGCTGTACAGCGGCAACGTGGCGCTGACCACCAACAGCATCAGCGGCGGCTACGAGCTGCGCGACCCGACCCGCGGCAGCACCTACACGATCAACCTGAAGAACAAGACCAACGGCGGCAGCATTGCCACCGACGCCGACAACACCTGGGGCAACAACGCCTCCAGCGACACCAACAGCGCCGCTGCCGACGCCCAGTACGGCACCGCCGTGACCTGGGATTACTACAAGAACGTGCACGGCCGCAACGGCATCGCCAACAACGGCACCGGCGCCTACAACCGCGTGCACTACAGCCGCAACTACAACAACGCCTACTGGTCGGACTCGTGCTTCTGCATGACCTACGGCGACGGCGACGGCACCTCGCTCAAGCCCCTGGTGGCGCTGGACGTGGCCGGCCACGAGATGACGCACGGCGTCACCAGCCGCACGGCGGGCCTGATCTACTCGGGCGAATCGGGCGGCCTGAACGAGGCCACGTCGGACATCTTCGGCACCATGGTGGAGTTCTATGCCGCCAATGGCAACGACGCCGGCGACTACCTGATCGGCGAGAAGATCATGGTGGGCGGCGGTTCGCTGCGCAGCATGGTCAAGCCCAGCAGCGACGGTGGCTCGGCGGACTGCTGGTACTCCTCGGTGAAGAACCTCGACGTGCACTACAGCTCGGGCGTGGCCAACCACTTCTTCTTCCTGCTCGCCGAGGGCACCAGCAGCAGCTACGGAAGCAGCCCGACCTGCGTGGCCGGCAACACGCGCGTGGCCACCGGCAGCGCCTCGCTGAGCGGCATCGGCCGCACCGCAGCGGCCAAGATCTGGTATCGCGCGCTGACGACCAAGTTCACCACCAGCACCAACTACGCCGCGGCCCGCAAGGCGACCATCACCGCCGCGCAGGAACTGGCCGCGACGCTGGGCACCGACTACTCCAGCAAGGTCGCCGCGGCCTGGACCGCGGTCGGCGTGAACTGAGCCTGAACGCTCAGGAATCGGCTTTGGAATCGGGGGCGCCTGGCTGAGAGGCTGGCGCCCCTTTTTGCTTGTAGCTGGCCTTGCGGCCACGCGCCGGGTACCAGACCTCGCGCTCCACCCAATGGGCCAGGCGGCCGGCGCGGTCGCTGCGCTGTGCCCGCAGCCAGGTCAGCGCGGCCTCGTCGAGCCAGTAGCTGCCGTCCCGCAGCTCGCGCAAGGATTGGGGTTGATCCCGCCTCAGCGTGCGCAGCGGCAGCGGCGCGCCGAGCGCCGTCGACAGGTCGTCCAGCGCAATCCAGCGGTGTGCGTCGATCTCGTCATCCAGCACGCGGATGCGGTGGCCCTTGAACTGGTAGAACCGCCCCTGCACCGGCCGGAAGGCGAGATGGCGCAGGCCGCGCCACGAGGTTTCGCTCAAGGCGATCAGATCGGCAGAGAAGGCGCGCGCCCACAACATGAGGCTGGCCAGCAGGCCGGCCCAGCCGCTGGCCCACCAGAGCAGGGCCGTCACACCGCCGCACAGCAGCAGCTTGAACAGCACGCTGCGCCACCAGTGGGTGCGCTCGTGGCTGGCCGCGTCGAAGCCGTGCGGCTCGCGCGACATGGGCGTCAGAAGCTCAGCGTCTTGACACCGTCGGCACCGCCCAGCAGGCAGACCTGGGCCTTGTGGCGAGCGAACACACCGACCGTGACGACGCCGGGCCACTGGTTGACCTCGGTCTCGAAGCCCAGCGGGTCGGTGATGGACAGGCCGGTCACGTCGAGGATGTGGCCGCCGTTGTCGGTGACGACGCCTTCGCGCAGCTTGGCGACACCGCCCAGCTTGGCGAAGCGGCGCGTCAGCTGGGCCGCGGCCATGGGAATGATCTCGACCGGCAGCGGGAACTTGCCCAGGGCCTGCACGAGCTTGGATTCGTCGGCGATGCAGACGAAACGCTCGGCCAGGTCGGCGACGATCTTCTCGCGCGTCAGCGCGGCGCCGCCGCCCTTGATCATGTAGCCGCTGTGATCGATCTCGTCGGCGCCGTCGATGTAGACGGTCAGGCCGGTCACCTCGGTGGCGTCCAGCACCTTGATGCCGTGCTTGAGCAGCCGCTGTGTCGAGCGTTCGGAGCTGGAGACGGCACCGGCCACGGCAACGCCGCTGGCCGCGAGGGCATCGATGAAGCAGTCCACCGTGGAGCCGGTGCCGACGCCGAGGATCTGGCCGGCGGGGACGTAGTCCAGTGCCGCGCGGCCAACGAGTTGCTTGAGCTGGTCTTGGTTCATGACCCGGATTTTGCGGGATCGGAGGGGCGAGAACCCTTCCGATCCCTTCGGGCCTTACTTGATGACTGCCGTCTTCGCAGCCGAATCGACCGCCACCTGGCGTGCGTTGTCCCAGGCCGTGAAGCGGTACTCGACAACGTCACCCTTCTTCAGGCCACCGGCCGTGTAGCGGCTGGTGCTGCCGTCCTGGCGCATGCGCACGGTCTGGGCGTCGCCGCCGTTGACCGTGTAGTGCACGTCCACCCAGCCCGTCGCCGCGGCGGCGAATTCGAGCGTCGTGGTGCCGACCTGGGCGGAGTCGCCGGAAAGCGCGGCGGTCTTGGCCAGCGTGGGTGCACGCAGTACCACCTGCGGCGTGCCCGGAACACCCGAGTCCCAGACGATGTCGTCGAACGCGATCTGGAACTGGGCTCCCGGCAAGGCACCGTCGACGCTGAAGAACTGGAACAGGTCCAGCATGGACTGCAACGCAACCTTCGGCCCGGCGATCTCGGCCACCGGGATGGTGGCCGTGCCCCAGTCGCCGTTGCGCACCAGGCCGTAGGCCGTCGTGTTGGCCGGGAAGGTGACTGCGCTCTGGTTGGTATAGGTGTCGTAGATGCCGATGCGGAAGGCGACGTTGGCCGGCGCCTTGATCTTGAGCTTGATGTTGCCGTTGCGGAAGCCGCTCATGTCATGCACCTGGCGCGACTGGATGCTGCCGCCGAACCACTGCCCCGGAGAGAAGTAGCTGAAGGCCAGCACGCCCGAGCCCTCGAAGGGCGGCAGGTTGCCCGCGGTCATCGAGCCCTGGTTCCAGATGAAGACATCTGCCGAGACGCCCGGCACCTGCTTGTTGTCGACCGGCGTGTTGTCGGTGAAGACACCGAACTTGCCGACCTCGGGCTGGATGCCGATGCCGAGCTTGACCTCGCCCAGGCCGTCGAGCTCGTAGACACGCACGTAGTCCACATAGGTCGTGGCCGGCAACGGCGCCGTGATCTGCGCGGGCGTGCCGGCGGGCGTGAAGTTGCCGCCCACGGCCATGTTCATCAGCAGGTAGAAGGGCTGTTGCAGAGAGGGCGAGGCGATGGTGATCGGCGCCTTGTACATGTCGTACTCGCGGCCGTTGTCCAGCACCGTGAAGCGCATCTGCGTGTCCGTCCAGTAGAGGCGGTAAGTCACGAAGCGGTTGGCGAGCGAGCGGCTGGGCGTGTACCAGTTCTTCGTCTGCCAGGCGGTCGAGGCCGCGCAGCTTTCATTGCCCGGCACGCAGGCATCCTGGTGGAAGAAGATGACGTTGGAGCCGACGAACTGGTCGGGCGAGATGGCCGGCAGGCCGGCGGGTTGGCGGCCGCCCTGCTCCATCATGTCGATCTCGCCGTTGCGCGGCCACACCTGGGGGCTGGTACCCAGCAGCCAGGCGGCCGGCCACAGGCCCACGCCGACCTTGGGCGTGGCCATGCGCACTTCGATGAGGCCGTACTTCACCTGCACCTTGCCGGACGAGTCGATCTTGCCGGAGGTGAACTGGTTGGCGCCGTTCACCTCGCGCTTGGCCGTGATGGCCAGCGCGCGCGTGCCGGGCTCGAAAGGCACGTCAGCAATGCTGAGGTTGTTGGGGCTGTAGAACTGCAGCTCCTGGTTGCCGTAGCCGCAGAGGTTGATCTGGCAGCCGTTGCCGTTGGACGGGGTCCAGAGGCTGGTGTTCAGGCTGGCGCCGTTGAACTCCTCGGACCACAGCAGCTTGCCGACGACGGGGCTGGTGACGCTGGCGGATGCGGCGGCGCTGGCGGCCAGCAGCAGGCTGCCGATGAGATGTTGACGGTTCATGGTGTTCATCCTTGGGCGTTGGACTTGCGGCTACCGCGACGGGCCGCGGCCGCGACGAGCAGGCCGCCGGCGAGCAGCAGGCCGTAGGTGGCAGGCTCAGGCACGGCACTGGTGACCGTGATGCGGGCACCGGGCATGCCGATGTAAGGCGTGTTCACTTCCGCCCAGACACCGCCGGTGGACGCGGCCCAATTGGCGGTGGGGTTGTTGGTGGCGCTTTGCCACTGGCCTTCGAAGCCGGCGTCAGCCACGGCGGCCAGCCAGTAGTTGCCGGCCGCCAGCGTCCAACCGGTGGGCGTCAGCGTCGTGTTGGCCCAGGGGTCGACGAGATGGGTGCTGTGCAGCCAGCTCGTACCGGTCGGCAGCGCGCCCGTGCGCGCCAGGATGCCCACCGTGACGCCACCGACACCGTCAATGGTGCTCAGGATGGACTCGATGCTGGTGGCGCTGGTGATGGCGAACGGGACGGCAATGCTGTTGCCCAGGGCCAGCGGCGTCGGCCAGCCCTCCAGGTAGTTGATGTCGGGGCCGTAGGAGTCGAGCACGACGGTGCCGGCGGCGCTGGCATGGGCCGCCAGGCCGCAGAGCAGCAGCGCGGCGGCCGTCTTGGTGAGTGCGTGAAATTGGAATTGCATGGCTTGTCTCCTTGGGTCTCAGGCGCGGCGGCGGCGGGCGATGGCGCCGACGACGCCCAGGCCAGCCAGCAGCAAGGCGTAGCTGCCGGGCTCGGGCACGGCAGCGGTGGTCAGCGTGAGCGTGAGGTCGTCCACGAGGACGGCGTTCGGCCGGCCATCAAGCAGCGGGCCGACGGCGGTGCCGATCTCGATGAAGAGCGCGGTCGTGCCGGCCGGGATCGCCGCGGCCTGGAAGCTGATCTGCGTCCAGCCGCTGGTGTTGATCTGGCTCTGGAACTGCTGGTTGAGGGCCAGGACGTTGCCGCTGGTGCCCATGTACTGCAGCTTGACGAAGGCGTTGCCGGTGGTGCTGGCGTCGCCCTTGGCCCAGAAGCTCAGCCAGGGCGTGTCGCCCACGTTGGCCGCGCCCAGGGCCGGCATGCCGCCGTGGCCGACCGAGTCCTGCAGTGCGATGGAGGCGTCGAAACCGTTGGGTGCGCTCAGCAGCAGGGAATTGCTGCCGGAGTGGGCGTCACCCGACAGCGTGGCCGGGCTGCTGGTGGCAGCCGTCAGCCAGCCCGCGGCGATCTGGCCGGCCCCACCGGCAGCCTCGAAGCCGCCGTTGGCAAAGCCGTTGGTGGTGGTGGCGCTGGCGGCGCCGGCGAGCAAGGCGGCGGCAATCGCCACGGAGGTCTTCAGATTCAGCATGTTGTCTCCTGGAGGGTGTGGGCTCTGGCGTCCCGATGGAGGCGACGACGTACTGCTGCCGGTCGCCAAAACTGAAAGCGCTTTCTGAAAGCGCTTTCAATGCGGCGCGACCATATGGCCAGGGATTTCCGCTGTCAATGTGGAGTGCCCTTGCTCCTCGGGTTAGACCCGCCCCCAAAGTTCACAAAGAGAAAAGCCGCCGCGGCTGGCCCGCCGGGCGGCTGAAGGAGCGACGGACGCGTGCGACGTCAGGCCGAATAGAACTTGCCGTGGAAGCCGTAGGGCACCCAGTAAGGCAGCCAGGCTCGCGCCACCGGCCCTGCGGCCAGGGCCATCGCGTCGAAGACGCTGAGGAAGCTGCGCTGGCGGCGCGCGTCATAGCCCATGCCGACCAGCCAGCCCTCCCCTTCGCGGGTGCTGCCGGGCTTGGGCACGAGCACATGCTCCTCGACGACGGTGTCCGCACCGAAGCTGAAGCGCTCGCGCGCGCCACTCTCGATGTCCAGCCGCATCAGGCCGTTGAAGCCCCAGCGCGCGCCGGTGTCGACAGCGGTGGGGTACCAGACGAAGCGGTGGCGCTGCGCGACGACACGCGGGTCGACGACGGGGAACTCGACGGCCTCGTCGCGCGCAGCCACGCTGAGCCGGCCGGTCTGCAGGTCGATCTCCAGCACCCGCGGCGTCGACACATCGCGCGCCGTGCGCTCGCCGCGCATGATCTGCTGCGCCCCAGTGTTGAACTCCGGCAGCGGCGTGCTCTGCACATAGTCCAGCCGCAGCGTGCGGCCGTCGTCCCAGGCATTGCCGAAATGGAAGACCTGGGCGGCCGGCATCTCGAAAATGCGCTGCCTGGAGAAGTCCGCCTTGTCGACGACCAGCACACGGGTCGGCTGTTCGCCGGCCCAGCGCATCGCGTCGATCATGGACGCGCCAGCACGCACGGCTGCCATGTCCATGGTGATGGGTGCAAGCAGGAAGACGAGGTGGCGCTGCGACACGGCAAAGTCATGCAGCATGGCCGGCGCGCTCACGTCCAGCAGCGCGTGGCGGCGCACGGTGCCGGCGGCATCGAGCTGGTAGACCACGAGCCGGCCGTTGGCCGTGCCGAAGTTCCACACCGTGCCGTCAGGCTCCACCTTGGGGTGGGCCGAGAACGGCATGCCGCGCAGCTCGGGCGCCCAGGTCTTGACGCCGCGGGTGGCCAGCGTGGCCGGGTCCAGCTCGTAGGCGCTGCCACCCTCCCACAGCGCGTAGAGGTGGTCGCCCTGCAGCAGCACGCTGGTGTTGGCCACGTTGACGCTGTCAGGGCCGCGCACCGGGAGTTCGGCCTTGATGGCCGTGCCGAAGGCGGGCAGCAGGAAGCGGCCGGCCTGCTGTTCGGCGCGGAATTTGTCGGTCTGCACGAAGCGGGCGCGGTGGCTGGCGCGGCCGTCCTGCAGCGTCCAGGATTGCACGAGGCCGTCGCCGTCGAACCAGTGGTGGTAGCGCTTGTCGGCACGCTGCATCAGGCCCGGGCCGTTGCGGAAATAGCGGCCGCGCAGCGCGGCGGGCAGGCGGCCTTCGATGGCGGTGCTGGCGGTGTCCAGGTCTTCGCCCGCCAGGCCACGCATGGGCACCAGCTCGGGCGCATCGGCCGCAAAACCGTCGGCCGGCAGGCCCAGGGCCAGCAGTTCAGGGCTGAGGCCACCGGCCAGCAGCGCGGTGACGAAGGAACGGCGTGTCGTGGTCATGGCCGCCTCCGTTCAGTTCAGGCGGACCTTGACCGGCATGCCGGCCACGGGCGTCACGACGGCTTGTTCGAACTTCGGCGGGCCGAAGTTGCCGGCCGCGTTGTTCGAGAAGCCATAGGGCTCCGTCGGAATGCCCATCGCGTTCATGTCGAGACGGCCGTTGGCGTTGGCGTCCTGGAACAAGCTGATGGCCAGCGGGCCGTCGGGCAGGTCCTTGAGCACGACGCTGAACTTGCCGCCCACCGCCTCGGCACCGAGGGTGAAGCGATGCCCGGCCTGCGGCTGGCGCAGCCAGCTCGTGGGCTCGGTGAACACAGCCACCATCAGGGTGGCGCCCTGCAGTCGGCTGGCGTCCAGGCCCTCAACCTCGAGGGTGACATCGGCCGCCTGGCTGCACAGCGGCAGCAGGGCGAACAGGGCGGCGGCAAGAGCTTTGTTCATCGCGGTCTCCAGGGTTCAGCAGTGGGAATGGCTGAATTCTGGAAACCGCCCCGCCGCGGCGCGAGCGCGCTGCGACGGGTGGGCCTTGGATGGCGCCAGTGGCGCCAAGCCGGCGTCAGTTGCGGCGCTTTTGGACGGCGGCGGCCAGTTCGCGCAGCAGTGGCTCGGTCTGAGCCCAGCCCAGGCAGGCGTCGGTGATGGACACGCCGGGCTTCAGGTCGGCCTTGGTCTGGCCCTCGGCCAGGTCTTGCCGGCCAGGCTGCAGATGGCTTTCGATCATGACGCCGGTGATGCGCTGGTCACCCCCCGCGATCTGGCCTGCCACGTCACGGCCGACATCGATCTGGCGCTCGTACTTCTTGCTGGAGTTGGCGTGCGAGAAGTCGATCATGACCTGCTCGCGCAGGCCCGAGGTCTTGAGCGCGTCGCAAGCGGTGTTGACCGACGCTGCGTCGTAGTTGGGCGCCTTGCCGCCACGCAGGATGACGTGGCAGTCCTCGTTGCCGCGCGTCTCGAAGATGGCGGCCGTGCCCATCTTGGTCATGCCCATGAAGGCATGGGCGCTGCTGGCGGCCAGCACGGCGTCGCTGGCGACCTTGATGCCGCCGTCGGTGCCGTTCTTGAAGCCGACCGGGCAGCTCAGGCCCGAGGCCAGCTGGCGGTGGCTCTGGCTCTCGGTCGTGCGCGCGCCGATGGCGCCCCAGGCAATCAGGTCGGAGATGTACTGCGGCGACAGCAGGTCCAGGAACTCGGTGCCGGCCGGCAGACCCAGCTCGTTGACGTCCAGCAGCAGCTGGCGCGCCAGGCGCAGGCCCTCGTTCATGTGGAAGCTGCCGTCCAGGCGCGGATCGTTGATGTAGCCCTTCCAGCCCACCGTCGTGCGCGGCTTCTCGAAGTACACGCGCATGACGATCAGCAGGTCGCGGCTCAGCTCCTCGCGCGCCGTCTTCAGCAGGCGGGCGTAGTCCATCGCCTGGTCGTGGTCGTGGATGGAGCAAGGGCCGACGATGACGAGCAGGCGGTCGTCACGGCCATGCAGGATGGCGCTGATCTCCTGGCGGGCACGCTCGACCAGCTCCAGCGTCGCGTCGGGGATGGCCAGCTCTTCAAGCAGCAGGGCCGGGCTGATCAGTGCGCGGACGGCGCCGATGCGGGTGTCGTCGGTGCGGGTCGTGTCGCGCGTCTCATCGCGGGAGCCGGCTTCGCGGTCGTGGTGGGGGTCGTCGAGGGGTTTCATGTGCAGGGCTCCCAGGGAAGCCTCGCATTTTCACCGCTTGGCGGCAGCAAAGCACACGGCCAGCGCAGAGAGCCCGAATCCGGCCATCGCCAGGGGCTCCAACCGCTCGCCCAGCAGCACGAAACCCATCAGCGCCGACACGCCCGGGATCAGGAAGAAGAGGCGCGCCACCTGCCCCGCCTGGCCGCGGCGGATCATGATGAACATCAGGCTGAAGGCGCCGATGGAGTTGACCAGGCCCAGCCACAGCCAGGAGCCGATCAGCTCGGGCGCCCAGTCGATGGCGAAGCCTTCCGTCGGCCCGGCCACCGCGGCCACGGCCAGGGCTGACACGGCCATCTGGATGCCGGCGCCGCTGCGCAGGTCCATGTGGGCGCAGAAGCGCTTTTGGTAGAGCGTGCCTGCGACGAGACCCAGCAGCCCGAGGCCCGCGACGGCGTAGGCCGTCCAGGCGCCGTTCAAGGGCTTGTCGGCAATGACCAGGGCCACACCCATCAGGCCGCCGAGAAGTGCCAGCAACTGGTGCCGACCGATGCGCTCGGCCAGCCAAAGATGCGCTCCCAGCGCGGTGGCCAGCGGCATCAGCCCGATCAGCAGGCCGGCCACGCCGGCGCTCAGGCCCCACTGCAGCGCGAAGTAGATGCATGAGAAGTGCAGCACCTGCATCAGCAGGCCAACGACGGCCAAGTGCCCCCAGCCGCGCGCACGGTGCGGCCAGGGCGCGCCGGTGGCGGCGGCGACAGCCAGCAGCACGACGGCGGCAAGGCCGAAGCGCAGCGTCAGCAACGTCAACGGCCCGGTGTGCGGCAGCGCCAGCTTGCCCGCCACGTAGCCACTGCTCCACAGCAGGATGAACAGCAACGGCAGGCTGGACGCGGCAACGGCAGACAGCAGCTGCGCCGAGAGGCTGGGTCGGAACGACCGGGCCATGCAGGGCGACAAGGTGGTGGACATGGCAGCTCCTTTGAAAAGGCAGGGCTCGACTCTAGAAACCAGCGATACAAGACACAATCCAGCAAAAAGTCGATTCAGAGTTTCCAAACGGAGCACGATGAGATGGGCCGACTCGAAGACCTGCAAGCCTTTGCCCGCGTCGTCGACGCACGCGGCTTCTCCGGCGCCGCGCGGCTGCTGGGCACCACCAAGTCGGCTGTCAGCAAACAGGTCGTGCGGCTGGAAGACCAGCTCGGCACCCGGCTGCTGCACCGCACGACGCGCAGCGTCAGCCCCACGGCCGAGGGCCGCAGCGTCTACGAGCGCGCGTTGCGCCTGCTGGACGAAAGCCTGGCGCTGGAGACCGAACTGGCCGGCCGCCGCGACGAACCGCGCGGCGTGCTGCGGCTGTCGGTGTCCACGGCTTTCGGCAACCTGCAGTTCACGGCGCTGATGGCCGAGTTCTGTGCCCGGCATCCGCAGATCGACGTCGTGCTGGGGCTGAACGACCGCTATGTGGACCTGGCCGAGGAAGGCTTCGACGTCGTGCTGCGGCTGACGCACAAGCCGTCCGACGGGCTGGTGGCGCGGCGGCTGGCCGCCATCCGCTTCGTGCTGTGTGCGGCGCCGGCCTACCTCGAAGCCCATGCCGAGCCGAAGACGGTGGCCGACATCGCCGGCCACCGCTGCCTGCGCTTCGGCTACCTCCAGTCGCCTGACCGCTGGCGCTTCCGACACGCCGAAGCCGGCGAGACCGAGGTCGAGACCCGCGGCGCCCTGCGCTTCGAAAGCGGACTGACTGCCAACAGCAGCGAATCCCTGCGCGTGGCGACCCTGGCCGGCATGGGCTTGGCCGTGCTGCCCACCTATGCCATCGGCGCCGACCTTCGCGCCGGCCGACTGAAGGCCGTGCTGCCCGACTGGCAGCCCGTGGGCGGCTTGGCCGACGCCGACACCCTCTACGCCGTCTACCTGCCCAGCCGCCACCCGGCGCCCAAGGTGCGGGCGCTGATCGACTTCATGCTGGAGAAGATGGGCGAGGTGCCGCCGTGGGATCGAGAGAGCTAACCGATTTTTTCACCGCACCCTTGGCAGAAACGCGCGTCTGGCATGTTGCGCGCTCCGCAGTGCCGGCAGAACAGCTGCTGCGCTGGCGCCTCGGCGCTGCCGGGCGAGGCCAGCAAAGTGGCCACCTCACCTTGCAGCGCCGGCGCACCCACGGCACCCGTGAGCGCTCGTTCCGTCTGCGCGAGCGCGGCGATGCGATTCATGTCCTCGGCGCTGTTGGGTGCCACCAGGCTGGCTCGACTGCGGCCGAAATCGCTCAGATGCTGGCCCAGCTCCTTCGCCTCGGCATCGGTCGAGAACATCGCGGTGATCTGGCGCGATCCATCCTTGCCGAACACGACGGACTCGATACGAGCCCGCCAGACGCGCAAGGTCATGGCTTCGGTGCGCACGATCTGGTTGCTCGTTTGCACGCGGGCGGTGAACTGGTTGCCCGTGCCAACGCTGGCCGTCTGGTAGGTGCCTTCCATCTCGACCCAGGTCATGGCGGATTGGAAGTCGAAACGCCCCCACAGCTGCGCGGACGAACGCAGGCAGAAGCCTGCGACCACCAGGAAGATGGTCGACGCGCCAAGCAACTGCAGTGGCAGCTCCTGCTCCTGCAACGCGCGCTGGGCAACCAGACAACCACAAACGCTGGCCACGAGCGTGAGCACCATCGCGTAGAGGTCGAGGGCGGCCAGGAAGCGGTGGCGCTCCGATCCCAGGGCTTGCAGAACCGACGCCGGCACCATGTTCGGCATGGGGATGGGCTGCGATTCCTCCAGTAGCTCGCCGCTGAACGCGCCGGAATGCAGTTCGGGCTGGATGCTCGGCACGCCACGCGCATAGCGTCGATTCGGGATGCGTTCCGTCCACTGCTCCTGCATCCGGCGTTCCAGCTCGTCCAGCAACAGCCCCGGCGGCACATTCAGCGACAGGCGCAACTGCTCCGAACTCGTCTGCGTGGGCGGCGGCGGCGCGATCTGGTTCAGTGAGGCGAGCAACAGCAGCCCCGAAGCCACCGTGCCCGAGATCAGCAGCATGAAGGTCTGCGGCGCCAGCGAGAACGGCAGCACCGGCAGCCCCTTGCTGAGCATGCTCACGACAGCAGGCCCGATCACGGCTGCCACGATCAACAGCACCAGGGTGCGGGTGCTGAGTTCGGCCCGCCCGCCGCCCAGGAAAGGGCGAAGCAGAAAAACCAGCCCGAAGGCGAAGTAAGCCGCCGACAGCAGCGGCCGGCTGGCCTCCGCCCCGAAGACGCCCCAGGCCAGCACGAAGCTGAGCGAGGCCGCCACCATGGCGCACACGTTGAAAAAAGCACTCCGAGCCTGGCTCTGCACGGGCAAGGGCGCCGTGATGAGCTTGGGCACCCAGTGGTACAGCACGCCATCGATGGCGCCGGACGGCTCCGGATAGGTCAGCGCCCCCTCCCGCAGCAAGCGCTTGATTTCATCCGCCGCGGGCGAGTTGCCGCTGGCGGCCTGTGGGATGTCCGGCGCCAGGGAATGCGGCCGGCCGCGACCGAAGAAAAAGCGCAGCCGCTTGGCTGCCACGCCCGCTGCCAACACGCCAACGAAAAGCAGCGCGATGCCAATACCCAACGGGATAGGCGCCAGCGAGTGCCTGGCGGCCACCAACACGTACAGCCCCGCCAAGACGAGCACCGCGCTGGACGCCAGCAACAGGTGGTTCTGAACCTTGTAGGGGTTGGGTAGCTCCAGCGTGGCGCCGGCCGAGCTGTAGTCGTAGCTCAAGTGGAGCTCCTTGTTTGAAGTGATCCGCTGGACCGGCAAGCCATTGCACGCGGCACCGCCGGTAGCGCCCCAGCGTAATGCACTTGGGCCAGCTAGTTGGCAGCGGCTGAGAGAATTGCGGGCTATGCCGCTGATCCCCTACGCCCTCACCCGCCCCTTCCTCTTCGGCCTGGACCCGGAGCACGCCCACGAGCTGACGCTGAACAGCATCGCCAAGCTGCAGAACACGCCCGCGCAGCTGCTCTGGTGCGGCGAACGCATCAGCGACCCGGTGACGATTGCCGGCCTGCGCTTCCCGAACCGCATCGGCCTGGCCGCCGGCCTGGACAAGAACGGCCGCTGTATCGACGGCCTGGGCGCGATGGGCTTCGGCTTCATCGAGGTGGGCACCGTGACGCCCAAGGGCCAGCCCGGCAACGACAAGCCGCGCATGTTCCGCCTGCCCGAGGCCAACGCGCTGATCAACCGCCTGGGCTTCAACAACGAGGGCCTGGCGAGCTTCGTCGCCAACGTGCAGCGTGCCCACAGTTTCCGCAAGGCCGGCGGCATCCTTGGGCTGAACATCGGCAAGAACGCCGCCACGCCCATCGAGAACGCGGCCGACGACTACCTGCTGGGCCTGGACGGCGTGCATCCGCATGCCGACTACATCACCGTCAACATCTCCAGCCCCAACACCAAGAATCTGCGCGCGCTGCAGAGCGATGCGGCGCTGGACGCGCTGCTCGGCGCCCTGCAGAAGCGCAAGCAGCAGCTGGACGCGCAGAGCGGCCGACGCGTGCCGATGTTCGTCAAGATCGCGCCTGACCTGGAGGAAGACCAGGTCGCCGTCATCGCGCAGACGCTGACCGCCAACGGCATCGACGGCGTCATCGCGACGAACACGACGATTGCCCGTGATGCGGTGCAGGGCATGCAGCATGCGAACGAGACGGGCGGCCTGTCGGGTGCACCGGTCTTCGAGGCCAGCAACCGCGTCATCCGCCTGCTGCGCGCGGCGCTGCCGGCGGGCTATCCGATCATCGGCGTGGGCGGCGTGCTGAGCGGCGCCGACGCGCGCGCCAAGATCGAGGCCGGGGCCGACCTTGTGCAGGTTTACACCGGCCTCATCTACAAGGGCCCGGCCCTCGTCAGCGACTGCGCGAGGGCCCTGGCCCAACGCTGACACCGCCATGCGCCTCGCCGCCCTCGCCTTCTGCCTCGCGCTGCTCGCCGGCTGCGCAACGCCGGACCGCGATGCGCGGCTGCAGCCCGGCGTCAGCCGCGAGGCGGACATCGTCGCCATCTACGGCGCACCGGGGCGCATCTGGCCCGAGGCCGATGGCGGCCGCACGCTGGAGTATTCGAGCCAACCCATGGGCCGGCATGCCTACATGGCCCGCCTCACGGCCGATGGCCGGTTGCTCGGCATCGAGGACGGCCTCGCCCCCGCCGGCCGTGCGCGCATCGAGCCCGGCATGACGCCCGAGCAGGTCAGCCGCATCCTCGGCCGCGAACGCACACGGGTGTTTTTCCGCAACAGCGGCGAGGACGTCTGGGACTGGACCATCGAGCCGGACCAGGCCGGCTACGGCCTGCGCTTCAATGTCCACTTCAAGGACGGGCTCGTCGTGCGCACGACGCAGAGCATGGTGTTCCCGAGCCGCATGCCCTTCTTCGACGAATGAAGGCCTGACCCTAAATTCCGGCCGCTGGATCGATTAGGCTTCGCCCCGTTTTTCAGGGAGAAGTCATGAGATCCATGTCAAAGGCCGGCATCGCACTGGCCCTGTTGTCATCTGTCTGCAGCTGGGCCCAGGCGCCCAAGCTGCCCATCGCGGCCTTCTTCGGAGCGCCCGCCTTCGAACGCGCCGTGCTGTCGCCGGACCAGAGCCGCGTCGCCGTGCTCGTCAACCGCCCCGGGGAGCGCACCAAGCTCGCCCTGGCGCGCGTGGACGACGACAGCCCGACCGATGTCGTCGCCGCCGTCGACCAGCTCGACGTGGCCAGCATCCACTGGCTGAGCTCGACGCGACTGGTCTTCCAGGCCGGCCAGCGCCACGAACTGCGCGACACGCCGGTCTCCGTGGGCCTGTGGGTGCTGGATGTGCCCAGCGGCGACGTCAAGCAGCTGATCTCCACCCGGTTCAACATCAACCCCGGCCAGGCCCAGACCGGCACGCGCGTCAAGGAGGCGGTGGACAAGCTGCTGCCCTGGAACTGGCGGCTGCTGCGCGCGCTGGATGACGGCAGCGACGACGTCATGGTGCAGCGCTACACCTGGGACGAGACGGGCGAGTTCAGCCACGAGGTGCTGGGGCGGCTCAACACCCGAACCGGCAAGCTGACCCTGATCACGGACAACGTGCCCAACCACGTGGCGCGTTGGCTGGTGGACCGCAAGGGGCAGCCCCAGGCCTGCATCACGTATGAAGGTGCCGGGTTCGGCGTCCACCTCTTCGACGCCGACAGCAAGTCCTGGAAGCTCTGGCGCTCCGGGCGCCGCAACATCGACGCGATGCCCATGCCGCTGGCACGCCTGCCAGGCGGTGACCTGCTGGTGGCCGGCTACGACCGGGCCGAGTCCAAGGGTGACATCCGCATCGTCCAGCGCCTGACCGCAGCCGGCGAAACGCGACAGACGCTGCTGAGCATTCCCGGCTATGACTGGAGCGGCGAGGTCGTGCTCGACCGCGACAGCGACCGGCCGCTGGGCCTGCGCTACGAGGCCGACGCCGCCGACACCGCCTGGTTCGACAAGGACATGAAAGCCTTGCAGGCGGAAATCGACAAGCTGCTGCCCGCGACGGTGAATCACCTCAGCTGCCGCGACTGCCTGAAGGACCGGCGCGTCCTCATCCACGCGGCGTCGGACCGGCAGCCGGAAATCATCTACGCCTACGACCGCGACGGTCGCCAGCTCAAGACGCTGTTCCGCTCGCGCCCGACGCTGAAGGCCGCCGACATGGCGCCGCGCGAAGTGCTGCGCGTGAAGACGCGCGACGGGCTGGAAATGCCTGTCCAGCTGACCAGGCCCCTGGGCGCCGCCGGCGCGAGGCCTGCCGTCGTGCTGGTGCACGGCGGCCCCTGGGTGCGCGGCAATCACTGGTACTGGGACGGCATGGCCCAGTTCCTCGCCAACCGTGGTTACCTGGTCATCGAGCCCGAATACCGCGGCAGCGAGGGCTATGGCGTGCGGCACGAGAACCTCGGCCGCCGGCAGTGGGGCCAGGCCATGCAGGCCGATCTGGCCGACGCGGCGCAATGGGCGGTCGACAAGGGCTTTGCGGACGGCAAACGCCTGTGCGTCGCCGGCGCCAGCTACGGTGGCTACGCGACGCTGATGGGCCTGGTACGCAACCCCGAGCTCTTCCGCTGCGGCTTTGAATGGGTGGGCGTGACCGACCTCGATGCGATGTTCAGCCGCAGCCGCACCGACATCCAGCGCCTGTGGGAACACGATCTCAAGACGCTGATTGGCGACCCTGAGAAGGATGCCCAGATGTTTGCCGAGAACTCGCCTGTGCGGCAGGCGGCCAAGATCAAGCAGCCGCTGCTGATGGCCTACGGCGCCGAGGACCGCCGCGTCGAGGCCCAGCAGGGCGTGGACATGAAGAAGGCCCTGGAAGCTGCGGGCTACCAGGGCCTGGAGTGGGTCGTCTACCCGAACGAGGGCCATGGCTGGCGCTCGCTGGAGACGAACAAGGACTTCTGGGGGCGCGTCGAGCGTTTCCTGGAGCGCCACATCGGCGGCGCTCCGGTCAAGCCCTGAGCGGCTGCAGCGGCGCGGTCGATTAGGCTCCGCCCCGTTTTCAGGGAGAAGTCATGAGATTCATAGCGCGAGCCAGCATCACGCTGGCTTTGCTATCGGCTGCCAGCGGCTGGGCCCAAGCACCCAGGCTGCCCATCGAGGCCTTCATGAGCCCGCCGATGTTCGAGCGTGCGACGCTGTCGCCCGACATGAGCCAAGTGGCGGTGCTGGTCAATCGCCCGGGTGAACGCACGCAGCTGGCGCTGGTCAAGCTTGACGACGTCAACGGCACCCGACTGGCTGCGGCGGTCAACGATCTCGACATCGTCAGCACGCACTGGTTGAGCCCCACGCGGCTGGTCTTCCAGACCGGACAGGCTCACAAGTTGCGCGATGAGCCGATCGCGACCGGGCTGTGGCTGCTGGACCTGACCAGCGGCGAGAGCAAGCCCCTGATCGCCGACCGTCCCGATCATTTCATCTCCAGGAACAAGTCGGCTTTTGACAAGCTGCTGCCCTGGGATTGGCGTTTGCTGCGTGCCCTGAAGGACGGCAGCGAAGACCTGATGCTGGAGCGTGCCGAGTGGCAATCCACCGGCGAGTTCAGTCACGTGGTGCTGGGCCGCTACAACACGCGCAGCGGCAGGCTCTCCCTCGTCACCCAGAACGTGCCGGCCAACGTCTGGGAATGGGTGGTCGACGGCAAGGGCCGACCGGAGGCCTGCGTGACCGTGAGCGGCGCCAACTTCGGCATTCATCTTTTCGACGCTGAAAGCCAGAGCTGGAAACTGTGGCGCACGGGGCGCCGCAACATCGACGCCATGCCGGACCCACTGGCGCGCTTGAGCGGCGGCGACCTGCTGGTGAGCACCTATGAAGCCGACGGCGACACCCGCGTCGTGCAGCGGCTGCGCACCACGGCTGAAGGCAAGGGGGAGACGCTGCTCAACATCCCGGGCTACGACTGGCGCGGCCGTGTCATCCTCGATCCCCAGACCCATCGGCTGCTGGGCCTGGGCTATGAAGCCGACGCCGCCGACACCGCCTGGTTCGACAAGGACATGAAGGCCCTGCAGGCAGAGATCGACAAGCAGTTGCCGGCCACGGTCAACCACATCGGCTGCTCCGACTGCCTCAGAGACAACCGGTTGCTGGTGCATGCGGCCTCCGACCGGCAGCCCGAGACCATCTACGTGTACGACCGTGCCGAGCGCAAGCTGAGCACGCTGTTCCGCTCCCGCCCGAGCCTGCGCGCCGCCGACATGGCGCCACGCGAGGTGCTGCGCATCACCGCGCGTGACGGCTTGTCCCTGCCCGTGCAGCTGACGCGGCCGCTGGGCGCAGCAGGCCCCCGCCCGGCCGTGGTGCTGGTGCACGGTGGCCCGTGGGGGCGCGGCAACCACTGGTTCTGGGAGGGCGAAGCCCAGTTCCTGGCTAATCGCGGATATCTGGTCATCGAGCCCGAGTTCCGGGGCAGCACCGGCTACGGCACCGGGCACCAATACCTCGGCCGCAAGCAGTGGGGCCAGGCGATGCAGCACGACCTCGCAGACGCCGCGAAATGGGCCATCGACAAGGGCCTGGCCGACCCCAAGCGCATCTGCATCGCCGGTGCCAGCTATGGCGGTTATGCGACCTTGATGGGTCTGATCCGCGATCCGGCGCTTTTCGCCTGCGGTATCGACTGGGTCGGCGTGACGGACCCGGCCTATATGTTCAGCCGCAGCAGGACGGACGTCGAGAGTATCTTCAAGGACAACGACCTGAAGCTGACCGTGGGTGACCCGGTCGCCGATGCGCCCATGCTGGCGGCCAACGCCCCAGTCAAGCTCGCGGCGCAGTTGAAGCAGCCGCTGCTGATGGCCTATGGCGCCGAGGACCGCCGCGTCGAACTGCAGCAGGGCATCGACATGAAAAAGGCCCTGGAAGCGGTGGGCTACCGGGGCCTGGAGTGGGTCGTCTATGACAACGAGGGCCATGGCTGGCGCTCGTTGGAGACGAACAAGGACTTCTGGGGGCGCGTGGAGCGCTTTCTGGAGCGCCACATCGGTGGCGCTCCGGTCAAGCCGTGATCAGCGGTCGTCGCGGCGGCGGCGCGACACGACGAAGCCGATGACGCCGAGGCCCGCGCCCAGCAGGGCGTAGGTCTCGGGCTCGGGCACCGGCACAGCCGATGCCGCCGAGTTGATGGAGTAGGCAGCAACACCAGCGGCGTTGCCGAAGACCGAGTAGTAGTAATCGCCAGCGGCCAGCGACACGGTGTGAACCGTCGGTGCGCCGGCATAGGTCCAGGCACCGAAGCCGATGTCGTCGACCGTGCCGACCAGGCCGTCAACACCCACCGAGAACAGGCTGTACGTGCCTGCACCGATGGCGCCCAGGGAACTCAGGCTGCTCGCCACGTCGGACTGAGCGCCCAGCGAGAACGAAAAGGTGTCAAAGATGATCCCGCCGGCCGTGAGGCCGAGGGCGCTTTCGAGCAGATCGTGCTGCCCCCAGGCCGTGCTGGCAGCCTGGCTGCTCAGCGCGGTAAGTGCCACCACTGATGCGGCGGCGATAGATTTCAACTTCATTGCGTAGCTCCTGACTTGACGGTCAAGCACAACCGCCAATTTCATTGTGCAGTGCAGCGAAGCCACGTAAACCCTAGCGACACCCTTCGGCTTAGGGAGGCCGGCCGCTATGTTGTAGCGGCATGTAAATAGAACGCTAGGCATTGTCAGTTGTGCGCCAAGTCACCGTGTGCTGACACGTTTACTGAGCGCATATGCATCGTCAGTCGACACTGAGCCGCGCGACTTTTTGCAGGCCATCCACGGCCTTGCCCTTGCGAGCCCGCTTGCCGGCGTGAGCCGCCAGGGACTGGTTCCTCAGCGACTCCTCGCGCGGTTTTCCGCCACGGCCGCTGCCGAGCACGCGCAGCTGGGTCGTGAAGCAGGCGACCGACACGACGCTGTCCTTGTCCTCCAGGTCCATCAGCATCAGGCCCTTGCCGCCCTTGGGCTGGTGCTTGAGCTCGTCCAGCGGGAAGCTCAGCAACCGCCCCTGGGCGCTGAGCACGCCGAGTTGCAGCGCAACGGCATCGGTCGGCACGAAGGCCAGCAGCGGCGTCTCGCCTTCATCCAGCGCGAGGAAGGTCTTGCCGGCTTTCTGGCGGCCGACGAGGTCGCCGATCTGGGCGATGAGGCCATAACCGGTGGAGCCGGCCATGACGATGCGCGTTGCGGGTGAGCCCGCGATGTAGTGCGCGATCTGCGTGCCGCTCTCCAGCTCGATCAGCGTCGTGATGGGCTGACCATCGCCGCGGCCGCCAGGCAGGGCCGAGATCGGCACCGAGTAGACGCGGCCATTGCCGCCCATGACGATGAGCGGGTCCACGCTGCGGCAGCGGAAATGCCCCCACAGCGCATCACCGGCCTTGAAGGTCTGGGCCGCGACGTCGACCTCGTGGCCCTTGAGCGCCCTCACCCAGCCCTTCTGGCTGACGATGACGGTGACGGGCTCGTCGACGATCTTCACCTCGGCGGTGACGCGCTTCTCGGCCTGGATCAGCGTGCGGCGGTCGTCGCCGAACTGCTTGGCGTCGGCTTCGATCTCCTTGATGACCGTGCGGCGCAGCGCTGCCGGCGAGCCGAGGATGTCTTCCAGCTTCGTGCGCTCGTCGCGGAACTTGGCCAGCTGCTGCTCGATCTGGATGGCCTCCAGCCGCGCCAACTGACGCAGCCGGATTTCAAGGATGTCCTCGGCCTGGCGATCACTCAAGTTGAAGCGGGCGATCAGCGCGGGCTTCGGTTCATCCGATTCCCGGATGATCTTGATGACCTCCTCGATATTCAGCAGCACGAGCTGCCGGCCTTCGAGCACGTGGATGCGGTCGTTGACGTGAGCGAGGCGATGCTCGGTGCGACGGCGAATCGTCGTCTGGCGGAAGCCGACCCATTCGGTCAGCACCTCGCGCAGGCTCTTCTGCGTCGGCCGGCCGTCGGCGCCGATCATCGTCATGTTGACGGAGGCGCTGGTCTCCAGGCTGGTGTGGGCCAGCAGCGCGTTGATCAGGTCCTGCTGCTCGACCGTGCGGCTCTTGGGCTCGAAGACGATGCGCACGGCCGCATCCTTGCTGGACTCATCGCGCACGCCGTCCAGCACGGCCAGCAGCCCGGCCTTGAGCTGCAGCTGCTCGGCGGACAGCGTCTTCTTGCCAGCCTTGACCTTGGGGTTGGACAGCTCCTCGATCTCTTCCAGCACCTTCTGCGCGCTGGTGCCGTGCGGCAGCTCGGTCACGACGAGCTGCCACTGGCCGCGGGCCAGGTCCTCGATCTTCCAGCGGGCGCGCACCTTCAGGCTGCCGCGGCCGGTCGTGTAGGCAGCGCGGATTTCCTCTGCCGCACTGATCAACTGGCCGCCGCCGGGGAAGTCCGGGCCCGGCACCAGATCGAACAACGCGTCGTCGGACAGCTTGTCGTCTCTCAGCAGCGCGACCGCAGCGGCCGCCACTTCACGCAGGTTGTGGCTGGGGATCTCGGTTGCCAGGCCCACGGCAATGCCGCTCGCGCCGTTCAGCAACACGAAGGGCAGCCGCGCCGGCAGCTCGATGGGCTCCTGCAGCCGGCCGTCGTAGTTGGCGCGGAAGTCCACCGTCTCCTCATCGATCTCGTCCAGCAGCAGCCGGGCGATGGGAGCAAGGCGGGCTTCGGTGTAGCGCATCGCCGCGGCACCGTCGCCGTCACGGCTGCCGAAGTTGCCGTGGCCGTCGATCAGCGGATAGCGCAGCGAGAAGTCCTGGGCCATGCGCACCAGGGCGTCGTAGACGGACTGGTCGCCGTGCGGATGGAAGTCGCCCAGCACGTCGCCAACGACCTTCGCGCCCTTGACGGGCTTGGCACCGGAATTGCCGCTCCAGCCCAGGCCCAGCAGCTTCATCGCATAGAGGATGCGGCGCTGCACGGGCTTCTGGCCATCGGAATAGGACGGCAGGGCACGGCCCTTGACGACGCTGAGCGCGTATTCGAGATAGGCCTGCTGGGCGTAGGCGGCCAGCGTCAGCGCGTTGCTGTCGCCGCCGTTGGAACCGCCGTCGGTGGGCGAGTTGAAATCGATGGGGGTCTGGGAACTCATGGATGCAAGGTCAAACGCTGCGCGCGGGCCGGCTGGCTCTGCTGCAGCAGGGCCCAGTACAGCTCGAGAACGAGATGCACATGGGCCTGGGTTTCGTCGATGTCGGGCACGCGGTTGCCGGCGCGGCGCACGGCGCCCTCGCCGGCATTCCAGGCCGCCAGTGCCGCGTCGATGCGGCCAAAGCGGCGCAGCAGGTCGGCCAGCATGCGCGCGCCGGTTTGGATGTTGATGCGGGGCTCGATCAACCGCGCGGCGTCGGCCGGCGTTGCGTAACGGGTGGCCGTCTCAGGGGTGATCTGCATCAGGCCCATAGCGCCGCGCGGCGACACGGCACCGCGCTGGTAGCCGGACTCCACCGCAATGATGGCCTTCAGCAGTTCGGCGTCCACGCCGTGCTGGGCGGCGGCCTCGCGCACCCAGGGTTGCACGGCTTTGACTTCGGGTGCGATGTCCAGCCAGTTCAGCAGGGCCAGCCCGGCGTCGGCCTTGCCCGGCACGCGCTGCATGCCGACGCTGCCAAGCACCGGCGTGTAGCGGGCGCTCAGCTGGCGCGGCGCGAAGTGGGCCACGCCGGTCGCGTCGACATAGCCCCACAGCTCGGCATGCGCAGGAAGCGCGAGGGCAAGCAGCAGGAGCAGAGCCACCTTCATGCGCCCTCCAGCCCGAGTGCCACACGCGCCTGGTACTCGCGGTCGAGCAGCGACATGACGATCAGCGAGTCGTAGCCATCGGCGCCGTCGGTCGTCACGCGCACGCTTTCGCGCAGCCGGCCCTCCTCGACGAAGCCTTCGCTGCGATACAGCTCGAAAGCTCGCGTGTTCAGCGCCTTCACGTCCAGCCAGAAGCGGTGGGACTTCAGCTGCGTGAAGGCCATGGCCTTGAGTTGCCGCACCGCGGCCCGCCCCAGGCCACGGCCCTTGGCTTGCAGCACCAGGCGCTTCAGCTCGACCGAACCGTTCGGATTGCGGCAGCCTTGGAGGATGACGAAGCCGATGCGTTCTAGCGCATCCCCCTCCTCCACGATGAAGTGCCGGGAGTCGGGGAAGCGGATGGCGCCTTCATGCTGGGTGCGCTCCCAGGGCGTGATGAAGGGCAGGTTCGCACCGTCGCGCTCGACCGAGACGACCCAGTCGAGGTCGGACAGCATGGTCGGGCGCAGTCTGAGGCTCATGCGCCCTCGAAGCCTTGCAGCACGGCGACGACGTTGCGGCCGATAGCCTCGGTGGCGTAGCCGCCTTCCTGGATGAAGAGCGTCGGCACGCCGAAGGCGGCCAGGCGCTGGCCCATCGCGCGGAACTCGGGCTCGTCCAGCTTGAAGTGCGAGATCGGGTCGCCGCCGTAGGTGTCCACACCCAGCGACACGATGAGGAGATCGGGTTTGTAGGCCGTCAGCCGAGCCAGGGCTGCGTCCAGCGCGGCGAACCAGTCGTCATTGGCCACGCCCACCGGCAATGGGAAGTTGGCGTTGAAGCCCGCGCCCTCGCCTGCACCGGTCTCGTCGGCATGACCGAGGAAGAACGGGAACTCGGTGCGCGGGTCGCCGTGGACGCTGGCGTAGAACACGTCGGCGCGGTCGTAAAAGATGGCCTGGGTGCCGTTGCCGTGGTGGTAGTCCACGTCCAGGATGGCCACGCGCGCCAGGCCCGCGTCGCGTGCCGCCTGGGCGGCGACGGCGGCGTTGTTGATGAAGCAATAGCCGCCGAAGAAATCGGCACCGGCATGGTGGCCGGGCGGGCGGGTCAGCACATAGGCCGAGCGCTGGCCGGCCAGCACGAGGTCCAACGCGGTCAACGAAGCCTGCGCGCCGGCATAGGCCGCGACCCAGCTGCCAGCCGTCAGCGGCGTGCCGCTGTCCATCGAATACAGGCCCATGCGTGCCGCAAAGCTTGCCGGCTCGACGTCGCTGCGCAGCGAGCGCACCGGCCAGACGGCCGGGAAGGCATCGCCCTCGCCGCCCATGGCCAGCCACTGGGCGTGCGCGCCCTCGATGAAGTTCAGATAGCGCGCCGAATGCACCCTCTCCAAAGGAGCACGGCCATGGTCGACCGGCGCGAGCACGTCGCCCAGGCCCGCGGTTTGCACCGCCTGCAGGATGTAGTCGGCACGCGCCGGGATCTCGAACGCCGGCACCAGGCGGCCGCGGAAGAACTCATGCGTTGCCGCATGAGCCGCGTGGCTGGCGTTGTAGACCGTCTGCATCAAACGTCCACTTCCACCGCGTCGCCGTGCAGTTCCATCAGCTCGCGGCGCGACGCTGCCTCGCCCTTGCCCATCAGCTTGTTGAAGGCGTCCACCGTGGCGCCAAAGTCGAGCAGGCCGTACTCCACGCGCGACAGGCGGCGCGTTTCCGGGTTCAACGTCGTGTCCCACAGCTGCTCGGCGTTCATCTCGCCCAGGCCCTTGAAGCGGCTGATGCTCCACGAGCCCTCACGGGCGCCTTCCTTGCGCAGCTTGTCCAGCGTCGCGGTCAGTTCGCCCTCGTCCAGCGCGTAGAGCTTGGCCGCCGGCTTCTTGCCGCGGGCCGGCGCGTCCACGCGGTACAGCGGCGGGCGGGCGATGAACACATGGCCCGTCTCAACCAGCTTGGGGAAGTGGCGGAAGAAGAGCGTGAGCAGCAGCACCTGGATGTGCGAGCCGTCCACGTCGGCGTCCGACAGGATGCAGACCTTGCCGTAGCGCAGGCCGCTCAGATCCGGCGTGTCGTTGGGGCCGTGCGGGTCCACGCCCAGCGCGACCGAGATGTCATGGATCTCGTTGTTCTTGAACAGCAGGTCGCGCTCCACCTCCCAGGAGTTCAGCACCTTGCCGCGCAGAGGCAGGATGGCCTGCGTCTCCTTGTCGCGGCCCATCTTGGCGCTGCCGCCGGCCGAGTCGCCCTCGACGAGGAAGACCTCGTTGTGCAGCAGGTCGCGGCTCTCGCAGTCGGTCAGCTTGCCGGGCAGCACGGCCACGCCAGAGCCTTTTCGTTTTTCAACTTTCTGACTGGCGCGTTGCCGAGTTTGCGCCTGCTTGATGACCAGCTCGGCCAGCTTCTTGCCATGGTCCACATGGTGGTTGAGCCACAGCTCCAGCGCCGGCTTCACGTAGGCCGACACCAAGCGCAGCGCATCGCGCGAGTTCAGGCGTTCCTTGGTCTGGCCCTGGAACTGCGGGTCCAGCACCTTGGCCGACAGCACGAAGCTGGCGCGAGAGAACACGTCGTCGGGCATCAGCTTCACGCCCTTGGGCAGCAGCGAGTGCATCTCGATGAAGCCCTTGACCGCGCCGAACAGGCCGTCCTTCAGGCCCGACTCGTGCGTGCCGCCGGCCACGGTCGGGATCAGGTTGACGTAGCTCTCACGCAGCGGCGCGCCGTCCTCGGTGAAGGCCACGCACCACGACGCGCCCTCGCCTTCGGCAAAGTTCTCGCTCTCGCCGGCCGTGGCAAAGCCTTCGCCCTCGAACAGCGGGATCAGCGGGTCGCTGCTAAGCGACTGCGCCAGGTAGTCACGCAGGCCGGCCTTGTAGAGCCACGTGGTCGTCTCGCCGGTCTTCTCGATCTTCAGCGTGACGGTGACGCCGGGCATCAGCACGGCCTTGGAGCGCAGCAGATGCACCAGCTCATGCTTGGGCAGCTCGGCGCTCTCGAAATACTTCGCCTCGGGCCAGACGCGGACCGTCGTGCCCTGCTTGCGGTCGCCGCTGGCGGCCGGGCGGGCCACCACCTGCTGCACCACGTCGCCATGCTCGAAGGCGATGCCGGCCACCTGCTTGTCGCGCCAGACCGCCACTTCCAACCGCTTGGCCAGTGCATTGGTCACCGACACGCCAACGCCGTGCAGGCCGCCCGAGAAGCTGTAGGCGCCGCCCGAGCCCTTGTCGAACTTGCCGCCGGCGTGCAGCCGCGTGAAGACGATCTCGACGACGGGCACGCCCTCCTCGGGGTGCAGGCCAAAGGGAATGCCACGGCCGTCGTCTGCGATGGACACCGAGCCATCGACATGCATGGTCACGTCGATGCGCTTGCCGAAACCGCCCAGCGCCTCGTCGGCGGCGTTGTCGATGACCTCCTGGATGCAGTGCAGCGGGTTCTCGGTGCGGGTGTACATGCCCGGCCGCTGTTTGACGGGCTCCAGGCCCTTCAGAACACGGATGGAGGCTTCGCCATAAGCGGCAGGAGAGGAAGGCGGACGACTCGACATAGGGGCGGGATTCTATGGAGGCGCGCCGACGCGCCCTTTCAGCGGTGTCAGCGCGCCGGGCAGGCGGCGTAGGCGGCTTGCACCTGTGCGCGTTTCACCGGGTCGGCACGGTCACCGATGGCGGCCCGGTTGTCGGTGTAGGTGCAACCGGCGTCCTCGGCCTTCCAGGAGCGCGTATCGAGCAGGTCGTCGCCGCCCGGCTTCTGGCCGCGCTCGGCCCAGGTGACGAGGTCGTCGAATGCCGTCGTGACCTCGGCGGTGGTGAAGCTGCAATGGCCGACATCGCGGATGAGCCGCTGCGTCAGCCGCTGCAAATTGCCCTGGGCCGATACCCGTTGCCGGTAGCGGATCTGCATGTCGATCGGCACCGTCAGATCGCCCAAGGTCTGCAGCGCCATCACGGGCGCGGTCAGCTGGCCCGTCGTCAGTGGCATCCAGCGCAAGCCCTGGCTTTGCAGCGGATTGGCGTCCGGCTCGGCGCTGAGCCGGCGCACCACGGTATTGAGTTGCCGGGCCTCTTCATCCGGCGCTGCATCACTGAATTTGTACTGGACCTGCTGGGTATCCATTCCCTTCAGCGCCAAGATACCGTCAAGTGTCGGTTTCCCATTCATCAACGAGAACCGAACGTTGTGATGGTAGGGATCCATCCACCCTTCGCGGAAAAATGGCCTTTGCCCGCCGCTGAGCTGCTCCATCAACGCAGCGAGCTTGACCACGCCAGGATGGCTGGGATTTCCGGTATTGGTGGAATTCGGCAGCATGGCCTGCATTGCAGTCAGGTTCTGGGCATAAACCAGGCTCGGATAATCTTCGGCCGGAAAACCCAGCAGCTGCTGCATGGCCAATTGGTAGGCCGCCATATAGTTATACCAATCCACACCCGACACCGAGCCACACAGCGCCAAGGCGCCGGCGTAGCTCAATGGATTACGGGCATTGCGCACAACCTCGGTCTCGACCGCCGCCGCTGCAATATGCCCACCCATGGACATGCCGGCAATATAGATGCGCTGCGGCGCCGTCAGCGTCCGGCCATGCTGGGCTGCCAGCTGCTGGAACCTGGCCGCCAGCTTGTTGGTGTCCTCGATGCCTGCATTGACATCGTAGAAATTGCGGGTGTAACTCGACGCAGCCCAGGCATAGCCCTTTTGCAGCAGGTGCCGACGAATCAGCGGGTTCTCGATGAAAAGCGTCGACTCGCTCCAATATCCCCGCGCCCACATGACGAGAGAACCATTCCATTGCTTGGGCACCTCGACGCGATAGGCCGCACCGTCCAATACCCCCACCCACCGATCCGTATCCACGCCAACGCCGTCCAATGCCGGTAGGGAAGCCTCCACCGGCACCACGAAACTCCTGGAATCCTGCACGCGCGTCAATCGCGGCGGCGGAGTAACAGGCCCGGGTTCAGCCGACCCGCCACCGCCACCGCCGCAGCCACCCAATATCAGGCCAGCACACAAAACGGCAACACGGCAGAAATTAGCACCGAACCGAATATTGAAGCAGCCCTTCACTTCCTGATTATTTATTGCACGCACAAATCATCCCTGACAAAGCTCTTATGCACAGGCATTTTGCCGTATTCGGATGTCAAGGCTCGTAACAGCACGCCTCGGCACCGAGGCGACCATGATTTAGCATCGCGCACCTCTCAAAGCCCGCCCAAAACTCTTGCTCCGCTGCCTGCTTGCCTCGTTGATATTGGCGCCCGCGCTCACGCTGGCCCAGCCCTACCAAGCCAGCGCCCCGCTGAGCTGGGAGTTGAAGAACGCCCGCTGGTTCGATGGCCGCCAGATCCAGCGCGGCAACCTCTACGTCGAGAACGGCGTGTTCGTCGCCAAGAAGCCGGCCAAGGTCAACCGCAAGATGGACCTGCGCGGCCAGCAGGTGCTGATCAACCCGCTCGCCGAGGCCCACAACCACAACCTGCAGACGGCCTGGGGCTGGGGCCAGTTCGCCGAGAAATACATCGACGACGGCGTGTTCTACGCCGCCATGCTCTGCGGCGACCCGGCTGGCGTCGCAGAAGTCCGCCCGCTGGCCGCAACGCCGGCCGCGCCCGACGTCAGCTTCGTCACCGCCTGCATCACCTCGCCCGACGGCTACCCGCTGGCCGCCGTGCTGCCCGAACCCACTGCCGAGGCCGCGGCGGCCCAGAGCCAGATCGTCCTTGTCGACAGCCCCGAACAGGCGCGCACCCAATGGCCGGCCATCAAGTCGCGTGGCGGCACCTGGCTGCGCATCGTGCTGGCTCACAGCGAGCGGCCCGAGCTGAGGCAGCAGGCACCCATGTTCGGCCGCCTGGGCCTGCGGCCCGACACGGCCAGTGAGCTGACGCGCCTGGCCCATGCCGAGGGTCGGCGCGTCGTCGCCCACGTCGAAACGGCCGCCGATTTCGACGCGGCGCTGGCGGCCGGCGTCGATGCCATCGCCCACCTGCCCGGCTATGCCAACACGCTGGACGAATCGCCCAAGCGCTTCGCCATCAGTGAAGCCGCGGCAAGCCAGGCGGCGCGCCAGCGCACTGCGGTCATCACCACGACTGCTGCGACTGCGCTGTTCAAGCTCGACGCCACAGCGCTGGCCGCGCTGCGCGAGGTGCAACGCGCCAACCTCACCCGGCTGCAGGCGGCCGGCGTGCCCTTGTTGGTGGGTTCGGACGTGTTCATCGGCACTGCACGCGCCGAGCTGCATGCGCTGGACGAGCTCGGCCTCGACCGCGCAACGCTGCTGCGCCTGGCCACGCACGACACGCCTCGCGCCCTCTTTCCCAACCGCAAGCTCGGCTGCTTCGAGGCCGGCTGCGAGGCCAGCTTCCTGCTGCTGGGCGGTGACCCGATTGCCGATCTGACGCAAGTCGACATGCCGCTGCTGCGCGTCAAGCAGGGCCGGCTGCTGACCCGGCTGGCCGACGTGGCGGCGTCCAGCTCGCAGGCCAGCACATCCACGGCGGATCCGCCCAAGCCCGCAAAGAAGAAGGCCG
Source organism: Roseateles sp. GW821-FHT02E12 (assembly GCF_059421665.1). Lineage (NCBI taxonomy): Bacteria > Pseudomonadati > Pseudomonadota > Betaproteobacteria > Burkholderiales > Sphaerotilaceae > Roseateles > Roseateles sp. GW821-FHT02E12. The sequence goes on along the minus strand of NZ_JBWKVK010000003.1, from coordinate 869,796 downwards.
CCGCCAAATCCAAGACGCCCAGCAAGGCCAAACGGCGCTGATTACAGTCCCCCGATGAACACCCCCCGCCCCGCCTCCACCGGCTTGTCCGTGCAGCAGGTGCTGCTCTGCGGCGCCATGATCGTCACGCTGTCGATGGGCATCCGCCACGGCTTCGGCTTCTGGCTGCAGCCCATCATCACGGAGCGCGGCTGGACGCGGGAGACCTTCTCCTTCGCGATGGCGGTGCAGAACCTCTCGTGGGGCATTGCCGGGCCCATCGCCGGCATGCTGGCCGACCGGTTCGGCGCCTGGAAGGTGCTGATCGCCGGCGGTGTGACGTACGCCTGCGGCTTGCTGCTGATGGCCGTGACCAGCCATCCGCTGAGCTTCACCCTTGGCGCAGGCGTGCTGATCGGCATCGCCCAGTCGGGCTCCACCTACGCCGTCATCTACGGCGTGCTGGGCCGCACGGTGTCGCCGGAGAAGCGCTCCTGGGCTTTCGGCGTCGCGGCGGCTGCGGGCTCCTTCGGCCAGTTCGTGATGATCCCCGTCGAGACCTGGCTCATCAGCCATCTCGGCTGGCAGGGCGCCTTGTGGCTGCTGGCCGGCGCGGCCTTGCTGATCGTGCCGCTGGCGCTCGGCGTGCGCGAGCGCAGCGTGGCCGCCTTCAGCGGCGCCCACCAGAGCATCGGCCAGGCACTGCGCGAGGCCTTTGGCTACCGCAGCTTCCAGTTGCTGATGCTGGGCTACTTCGTCTGCGGCTTCCAGGTCGTCTTCATCGGGGTGCACCTGCCCAGCTATCTGAAGGACCATGGGCTGGGCATCGGTGTGTCGACCGGCGCGCTCATGCTGATCGGCCTCTTCAACATCTTCGGCACCTATGCGGCCGGCATGCTGGGCCAACGTTTCCCCAAGCGCTACCTGCTGTCGGCCATCTACGGCCTGCGCGCAGTGGCCATCGTCATCTTCATCTCGGTGCCGCTGACGCCGATGAGCGTCTACATCTTCGCGGCCGTCATCGGCTTCCTGTGGCTGTCCACGGTGCCACCGACGAATGCCGTCGTCGCGCAGATCTTCGGCGCCCAGCATCTGTCCATGCTGGGTGGCTTCGTCTTCTTCAGCCACCAGATCGGCAGCTTCCTGGGCGTCTGGCTGGGCGGCAAGCTCTACGACACGACCGGCAGCTACGACGTCGTCTGGTGGCTGGCCGTGGCGCTGGGCGTGGTGGCCATGCTGGCCAACCTGCCGGTGCGCGAGGCGCCCATCCTGCGAGCTCAACCGGCATGAAGCCGCGCCGCTGGATCTGGCCCGCGCTGGCCGTCGCCGTGCTGACGGCGACCGTGGCGGCCTACCGCCACCCGGCGGTCATGATCCAGCTCAGCGAACAGATCTGGTCCTGCTTCGGATGACAGGCACGCCGTCCGCCTGGCTGCAGCGCTTTGCACCGACACCGCCGGGCACCGCGCTGGACGTGGCCTGCGGCTCCGGCCGCAACCTGCGCTGGCTGGCGGAGGCCGGCTGGCAGGTCACCGGCGTCGACCGTGACACTGCCGCCACGGCGCCTCTGCAAAGCCTTGCAAAGATCATCGATGCCGACATCGAGAGCGGCCCCTGGCCTTTGCAGCAAACCTTCGACCTCGTGGTGGTCTGCAACTACCTGTGGCGCCCGCTGTTCGACACGATCAAATCCGCCGTCAAGCCCGGCGGTTGGCTGATCTGGGAAACCTTTGCCGACGGCCAGCAGACCATCGGCCGGCCATCGCGCCCCGATTTCCTGTTGCAGCGGGGCGAACTGCTGCGTGTCTGCGGCGACTGGCGCATCGCGGCTTACGAAGACGTGTTCGAGGGTGGCGTCAACCCAAGGTTCGTCCAGCGCGTTGCGGCCATTCGGCCGCCGTCGGCAGCCTAAAATCGCCAGATTCCTTAAGAAATTTCCACCATGAAGCCCATCCTCGGCAGCATCGTCGCCCTCGTCACGCCCATGAACGAGGACGGCAGCATCGACTACCCCGCCCTGCGCCGCCTGATCGGCTGGCATGTCGAGGAAGGCACGGCCTGCGTCGGCGTCGTCGGCACCACGGGCGAGTCGCCCACCGTCAGCATGGAAGAGAACCGCGAAATCATTCGTGTCGCGGTTGAACATGGCAAAGGCCGCATTCCCATCCTGGCCGGCACCGGCGCCAACTCCACGGCCGAAGCCATCGAGCTGAGCCGCTATGCCAAGGAAGTCGGCGCGGACTGCACGCTGTCCGTCGTGCCCTACTACAACAAGCCCTCGCAGGAAGGCATCTATCAGCACTTCAAGGCGATTGCCGAGGCCGTGGACATCCCCATGATGCTCTACAACGTGCCCGGCCGGACCGTTGCCGATATGGCACCCGAGACCACGCTGCGCTGCGCCAGCCTGCCCGGCGTCTTCGGCGTCAAGGAAGCCACCGGCAACATCGAGCGCGCGGCCTTCCTGATCAAGCATGCGCCGGCGGGCTTTCACATCTACTCGGGCGACGACGGCACGGCGGTTGCGCTGATGCTGCTCGGCGGCCACGGCAATGTCAGCGTGACGGCCAACGTCGCGCCGCGCCAGATGGCCGAGCTGTGCCGCCTGGCCATTGAAGGCAACGCCATCGAGGCCCGCAAGATCCACCTGAAGCTGCTCGGCCTGCACAAGCAGCTGTTCTGCGAACCCAGCCCCGGCCCGGCCAAGTGGGCGCTGTCGCGCCTGGGCCGCTGTGGCGCGGCTCTGCGCCTGCCAATCACGCCGTTGACGGCGGACGGTCAGGCCAGCGTCGGCCAGGCCATGGTCGAAGCCGGATTGCTCTGAAGGCTCTGGTCTAATGCGCGGCTGCGCCGGCAAGGTCCGGCGCCTTTGTTCCCCGGAGATTTCCAGCGTGATGTCCCTTTCCTCGTTTCGCCCCACGGCGACCCGCCTGGCCTGCACGGCCTTTGTCCTGTCGCTCGCCGGCTGCAGCGCGATCGACAGCATGTTTTCGACGGACAAGGTCGACTACAAGGCCGCCTCGCGCCAGACCCAGGGCCTGGACATCCCGCCCGACCTGACCCAGCTCGCCAAGGACAACCGTGCCCAGGTGCAGGGCGGCTCCATCACCGCCTCCGCGCTGTCCGCGGTGAAGCCGGCCAATTCGACCAACGCGCAGTCGCTGGTGTCCGGCAGCGTGGCCGCCAATGCGGCCGGCGACGTGCGCCTGGAGCGCAGCGGCGCCGAGCGCTGGCTGCACACCGCGGCTACGCCCGAGCAACTCTGGCCCCAACTGCGCACCTTCTGGCAGGAACGTGGCCTGGAAGTCGTCAAGGAGCAGCCCGAGGTCGGCGTCATGGAGACCAACTGGGGCGAGAACCGCGCCAAGCTGCCGCAGGACTTCATCCGCTCGACCATCGGCAAGGTCTTTGACGGCCTGTATTCGACCGGCGAGCGCGACATGTACCGCACCCGCGTCGAGCGCAGCGCCACGGGCACCGATATCTTCATCAGCCACCGCGGCATGCAGGAGGTCTACACCTCGCAAGGCCGCGAGTCGACTGCCTGGCAGAATCGCCCGGCCGACCCCTATCTCGAAGCCGAGATGCTGTCGCGCCTGATGCTCAAGCTCGGCGGCAAGGAAGACGCTGCCAAGACCGTGGTCGCCGAGGCCGGCAAGCCGGCGACGGCCACGACGCCCAGCACGCTCAAGGTCGGCGGCGAGACCCAGCGCCCCGAGCGCCGCGCGCTGTCGGAAGTGCCGGACAGCCTCAGCGTCAACGACGGTTTCGACCGCGCGTGGCGCCGTGTCGGCCTGTCGCTGGACCGCCATGGCTTCACGATCGAGGACCGCGACCGCGCGGCTGGCCTGTTCTACCTGCGCTACGCCGACCCCGAGCAGGCAGGCAAGGACGAGCCCAACTTCTTCCAGCGCCTGTTCGGCGCCAAGGCAGCCACGGCGGTGCGCTACCGCGTCTCGGTCAAGGCCGATGGCGTGAAGAGCATGGTGCGCATCCTGGACGACCGCGGCCAGGCCATCGCGGACGACAACGCCAAGCGCATCCTCAGCCTGCTGATGGATGACCTGAAGTAAGCCTCGCGCTGAACAGGAAGTCGCTGCCGTGATGCGCTTTTGCAGCCTCGGCAGCGGCAGCGGCGGCAACTCGACGCTGGTCGAGGCCAGCCAGGGCATCACGAGCACGCGGCTGCTCGTCGATGCCGGCTTCAGCGTCCGCGAACTCGTCAAACGCCTTGCACGCGCGGGCTGCACGCCCGAGGAAGTCGATGCGGTCTTCATCACCCACGAGCACGGCGACCACATCGGTTGCGCCCTCGCCTTCGCGACGCGCTACCGGCTGCCGCTGATCACGAGCCGCGGCACCTGGCGAGCCGTGGGCAATGCCGAATTCGATCCAGCCCTGCTGCGCATCGCCAAATGCGGCGAGGCCATGCCGCTGGGCGACATGGAACTGCGGCCCTTCTCGGTGCCGCACGACGCCAATGAGCCACTGCAACTGGTGCTCGATGAGGGCGCGCTGCGGCTGGGCATCGTCACCGATCTGGGCAGTGCGCCGGACAGCGTGGCCGAAGCGCTGAAGGGCTGCCAGGCATTGCTGCTGGAGTGCAACCACGACGAGGGCATGCTGCGCACCGGCCCGTATCACCCGGCGCTGAAGAAACGCATCCTGGGCAGCCACGGTCATCTGTCGAACACCGCCGCCGCAGACCTGCTGGTGCGCTGCCTGCACGCGGGGCTGCAAACTGTTGCGGCAGCCCACCTCAGTGAACACAACAACAGCCCGGACCTGGCTCGCGCGGCATTGGCCGAAGCCCTCGGCGACACGGAATCAGATATTCGCGTCGCTCATCCAACCCTGGGTTTGGACTGGTTGGCTCTGAACTGAGTTACGCGGCGAAATCACATCGCGCAAAGTTTTGTAATCGCGGCCGCAAACCAAGCCAAAGCGTCGCGAAAAAGAAAAAAGCCGCCGCTGCTTGCGCAGCGACGGCTCTTTCCGTGGGGACGAAGCGATTACTTCGAAGCGGCCGAAGCGGCAGCGTCAACGACGGCAGAAGCGCCGGCATCAACTGCGCTGGCGGCGGCCGAAGCGGCATCGACAACGGCCGAAGCGGCGACAACGGCTGCGGCCGGAGCCTCAACCTTGGGTTCTTCCTTCTTGCTGCAAGCGCTCAGGGCCACGGCAGCCAGCAGGGAAGCCAACAGGATCGACTTATTCATACTTGTCCTCAAACGTTTAAACGACGGTGCACACCATAACTTTGGGGTCGTGCATCGATGCTCTTGCACCAACGGCCGACCCCGACAGAACAAGACGCGGAAAACCTCGAGCGCTTCCCTCGCCTAGCCCGCAATTATAGGGGTTTGTGTAACGCCAACGCTCACAACCCCAAAGTCGTGGGCGCAAATGAATCGCTGGAGCGTTGCGCCAGGGCATCAAACCATTCCAGGCCGCGCAGGCGCTGCGCGGCCTCCAGGCTGACCTCGCCGCGCCATAAATGGCGGTCGAAGAGACGCAGCGTCAGCGTCGATTCCGCACCTACAGCCAGCAGCAAGCTTTCAGGCGCGGCTTCCAGCCGAACCTCGGGCTCGACAGCACGCGCCGTCACGCAGTGCGCATAGTCGCGCCGCCAGCGGACGAAGCGCGGATGGCGGCGCACGACATCGTCGTATTGCAGCGCCAGCAGATGCAACTGGCGGCCATGCCGGGCCCAGGCCGCCAGCGCGGCGAGGGCTTGCGCGTCGGACAAGGGCCAGTCGACGAAGCTGGCGTCCCAGGCGTGCAGTTCACGACAGCCCTGCTCGCCGGCCCAGGCCAACGTCCCGATGACCAGGCGCTGGAAGTCGGCACGCCCGGCGAAACTTTGTGCGTTCACAGGTACCCCCTTTGCGCTGTGCGTTGTCCGGCCAAGCGGGAATGTCGATCGGGGCTCATGGCGCCAAGGGTTGCACCCAGCCGTCCTCGGTCCACTGGTCCAGCAACTCGCGCGCATCGGGCGAGAGCCGGGCGACCTCGGCCACATTCAGCAGGCGGCGGTCGGCCAGGCCGCGCATCAGCACCGCGTCGCGCCCACCGGCACGGAAGCTCTCGCCGTTCAGGAAGACATGCGTCGTGTCATAGAGCATGCGGCTGCGACGGTCGAGCATGGCGCCTCGCCCCGGCGGCAGCGGCTCGCCAGCGTCGAACCAGACCGTCGCCTTGGGTTCGGTCAGCGCCTCGCCCAGGGCCCGCTCCAGCGCCTGTGGACGCTGCACGGCAGCCTCGACGGCGCGGCGCGCGAAGTCCAGCAGCGCCGCCGGCACGCGGGCCGACTCGGTCGTGGCCTCCTGGCGCGGGTCGGCGTAGAGCTTGCCGGCGCTGTCGACGTCGTCAAGCAGGCGCGGCAGCAACTCGGCCGCCAGGCCATCGGCCGTCGAAGCGCGAAAACCGACCGACGCCGTGACGCAGCCGCCGCCCACGGCAACGCCGTCATGCGCCCAGCCGGGCGGCAGATAGAGCATGTCGCCCGGCTCGAGAACAAACTCCTGCTCGGGCTTGAAGTTGGCGATGATCTTCAACGGCACATCGTCCCGCAGCACGGCGTCGCGCTGCGCACCGATGCGCCAGCGGCGCTGGCCGGCGAGCTGGATGAGGAAGACGTCGTAGGAATCGAAATGCGGGCCGACACCGCCGCCGTCGCTGGCCACGGACAGCATCAGGTCGTCCAGGCGCGCGTCGGGCACGAAGCGAAACAGGTCCAGCAGCGCACGCGCCTCGTCCAGATGCTGGTCCAGCCCCTGTACGAGCAGCGTCCAGCCTGGCTTGTTCATTGCCGGCAGGCGGGCGATGGGGCCTTGCTTGAGCTTCCAGTCGCCGTCGAAAGATGTGACGAGCCTCGACTCGACGTCGTCACGTGCGGCAAGCGCCGCGAGGTCTTTCAGCGCAGCAGGCGGCGCAGCGTTGGCAAAGGCCTGGCGCACCAGAAGCGGCTTTTTCTGCCAATGCTTGCGCATGAACTGCGCCTGGCTCAGGCCGGCGAGCATGGGGGTCGGGAGGTCGATCTGCATGAACACATTGTGCCGAGGCCTGCGTGCGAAAATCTCTTCCATGCAAGCGACCCGCCCCTGTGTCGTCTCCCTTCGCTGGAGACTCGAAGATGCCCAAGGCCAGCTCATCGACGAGCTGACCGAACCCATGGAATTCCTGCTCGGCGGGGAGGACCTGTTCGCCAAAGTGGAGGAGGCCTTGGAGGGCCAGGAGGTCGGCTTCGAAACCGACCTCGCGCTGCAGCCCGAGGAAGCATTTGGCGACTACGACTCCAATCTCGTCTGCTTCGAGGCGCGCACCCTGTTCCCGGACGGCGTCGAACCCGGCTTGCAGATCGAAGGCCTGCCGGAAGGTGCTGCCACCGAGGGCATGCCCGAGGACGTGGTCTACACGGTCACCGAGGTCTACCCCAAGCACGTCGTGCTGGACGGCAACCACCCGCTGGCCGGCATCGGACTGCGCATGCACCTGACGCTGCTGGACGTACGAGTGGCGACCGAGCAGGAAGTCGAAGCCGGCTCGGTCGGCGAGCCGATCTTCATGGTGCAGACCGGCGCGCCGCCGGACGAGAAGCTGCACTGAGGCCTGCCGAAGGACATCCGGCATGCACAGCCGGATGGCATGAACCGAAGGCGCCTCACGGCGCCTTTTTGCTTTAGCTCTTGCCCGTCGAGCCGAAGCCGCCGGCGCCACGCTCGGACGTATCGAAGCTGTCCACGCGGCGGAACTGCGCCTGCACGACAGGCACGATGACCAGTTGGGCGATGCGCTCGAAGGGTTGGATGACGAACTCGGTCTGGCCGCGGTTCCAGCAGCTCACCATCAACTGACCCTGGTAGTCGCTGTCGATGAGGCCCACGAGGTTGCCGAGCACGATGCCGTGTTTGTGACCCAGGCCGGAGCGCGGCAGGATGATGGCCGCCAGCCCCGGGTCGCCGATGTGGATGGCCAGGCCCGTCGGGATCAGCGTCGTCTGGCCTGGGGCCAGCGTGATCGCTTCGTCGAGGCAGGCGCGCAGGTCGAGGCCGGCGCTGCCGGGCGTGGCGTAGGCGGGGATCTGCTCGGCCATGCGGGCGTCGAGCACTTGCAGGTCAATCGGGGTCATCGGAGTCGTTTCGAAAGTTCTTGGATCAGCTCGCGCGCGAGGCTGAGCTTGTCGGCACGGGGCAGTTCACGCTGACCCTGCTCGTCGATGAGCAGCAGCGCGTTGTCATCGCGGCCGAAGGTGGCTGGGCCGAGGTTGGCGACGATCAGCGGGATGCCCTTGCGGCGGCGCTTGGCGTCGGCGTGTTCGGCGAGCTTTTCGCTCTCGGCCGCGAAGCCGACACAGTAAGGCGGCTTGGGCAGCTTGGCCACGGCCGCGAGGATGTCGGGGTTCTCGGCCATCGCAATGGTCGGCGCTGTTGCGCCACCTTCGGCCTTCTTCAGCTTGTGCTCGTGCGTCTGGGCGGGGCGCCAGTCGGCCACAGCGGCCGTCGCGATGAAGGCGTGCTGGTGAGCGGCCAGCGGCAGCACGGCATCGAACATCTGCTGGGCGCTCTGCACGTTGATGCGTTGCACGCTGCGCGGCGTGGGCAGATGCACCGGCCCGGCGACCAGCGTCACGTCGGCACCGGCCTCGGCCGCGGCGCGAGCGATGGCAAAGCCCATCTTGCCGCTGCTGTGGTTGGTGATGCCGCGCACCGGATCAATGGGCTCGAAGGTCGGCCCGGCGGTGATGAGCAGCTTCTTGCCCAGCAGCATCTTGGGCGCCAGGAAGGCTTCGACGTCGTCGAAGATTTCCTGCGCTTCCAGCATGCGGCCATCGCCGATCTCGCCGCAGGCCTGATCGCCGTTGGCAGGCCCGATGACGGTCGCGCCGTCGGCCTTGAGCTGCCCGACGTTGCGCTGCGTGGCCGGGTGGGCCCACATCTCACGGTTCATGGCCGGCACGACCAGCAGCGGGCACTCATGGATGCGGCGCGCCAGCGCGGTCAGGCTGATGAGGTCGTCCGCCCTGCCCTGGGCCAGCGCGGCGATGGCGTCGGCACTCGCGGGCGCCATCAGCATCACATCGGCCTCGCGGCTGAGGTTGATGTGGGCCATGTTGTTGTCGGGCCGCGCATCCCACTGGCTGGTGTAGACCGGGCGGCCGGACAGGGCTTGCATGGTCACCGCGGTGATGAACTGCTCGGCGGCCTCGGTCATCATGACCTGCACCGTCGCGCCGCCCTTCACGAACAGGCGCGTCAGTTCGGCGATCTTGTAGCCGGCGATGCCGCCGGTCATCGCGAGGAGGATGTGTTTGCCGTGCAGTGGACTCGTCATCAGCGCTTCCTGAACACCAGGTCCCACACGCCATGTCCGAGCTTGATGCCACGGTTCTCGAACTTGGTCAGGGGACGGTAGGCGGGCTTGTCAGCATAGCCGGCCGCAGTGTTCAGGAAATGGGGCTCGGCCGTCAGCACTTCAAGCATCTGCTCGGCATAAGGCTGCCAGTCGGTCGCACAGTGCAGATAGCCGCCGGGCGCGAGGTGCTGCACGAGCCTGGCGATGAACTCGGGCTGGATCAAGCGGCGCTTGTTGTGGCGCTTCTTGTGCCAGGGGTCGGGGAAGAAGATGTGCACGCCGGCCAGCAGGTCGGGGCCGATCATGTCGCGCAGCACTTCCACCGCGTCGTGCTGGACGATGCGGATGTTGCTCAGCTGCTTCTCGTCGATGAGCTTGAGCAGCGCGCCGACGCCGGGTTCGTGCACCTCGCAGCCGATGAAGTCGTGATCGGGCAGCGTGGCGGCGATCTCGGCGGTGGCGCCGCCCATGCCGAAGCCGATCTCCAGCACCAGCGGGGCCTTACGGCCGAAGAGGCCCGCAACGTCCAGGCGCTCAGGCTTGTAGGGCAGCACGAACTTGGGGCCCAGCTCGGCCAGGGCCTTGATCTGGCCCGTGCCCATGCGGCCGGCGCGCGTGACGAAACTCTTGATCGCCCTGCGTGGCGGGTCCTGCGGCGGGTCCTTCTCTTCCATCAGCCCACCTCGGCCATGACCATGGGCGTGGCGGCGATGTCGGCATCGCCCAGCGAGCAGGCTGCCAGGTAGGAAGCGATGGCGCGATCGGCTGCGGCGTCATCGGCCGCGTGGATCAGCGCCAGCGGCTCGCCGGCGGCAACGCGCGTGCCGAGCGGTTTCACGTCAGAGAAGCCGACGCGCATGTCGATGGCGTCACCCGCCTTGCGGCGGCCACCACCCAGCTCGACGATGGCCACGCCGAGATCGCGGGTCGACATGGTCGTGATGACGCCGGCGCGCGGTGCTGCCACGGGCTTCACCACCGGCGCGGCGGCCAGGTAGGCGTCGGGGCGCTCCATCAGGTCGGCCGGGCCGCCCAGGGCGACGACCATCTTGGCAAACTTCTCGGCGGCGGCGCCGGAGTCCAGCGCGGCCTGCAGCTTCACACGCGCAGCGGCCGTGCTGGCAGCCAGGCCGCCCAGCACCAGCATCTCGGCGCACAGCGCCAGCGTCACCTCGTGCAGGCGCGGCTCGCGGTATTCGCCCTTCAGGTAGCGGATGGTCTCGATGACTTCCAGCGAGTTGCCGACATCGGTGCCCAGGATCTGATTCATGTCGGTGATCAGCGCGCGTGTCTTCAGGCCCGCGCCACCGGCAACGGCGACGATGCTCTCGGCCAGTTCCTTGGCGAACTCGGGCGTGGACGCGAAGGCGCCATTGCCGCACTTGATGTCCATGGCCAGGCCTTCGAGGCCGGCGGCGAGCTTCTTGGACAGGATGCTGGCGGTGATCAGCGGCACGCTCTCGACGGTGGCCGTCACGTCGCGCGTGGCGTAGAAGCGCTTGTCGGCGGGCGCCAGGTCGGCCGTCTGGCCAATGATGGCGCAGCCGAGCGTGCGGACGATCTGGTCGAAGCGCGCCGGGTCGGGCGTCGTCGTGTAGCCGGGAATGGCCTCCAGCTTGTCGACCGTGCCACCGGTGTGGCCGAGGCCCCGGCCGGCAATCATCGGCACATAGCCACCGCAGGCCGCCACCATGGGCGCCAGCATCAGGCTGACCTTGTCGCCCACGCCGCCGCTGCTGTGCTTGTCGAGCACCGGGCCGGGCATGTCGGGCCAGCGCATGACGCGGCCGGAGTTCATCATCGCGCGGGTCAGCAGCACGGCTTCGTCACGGCCCATGCCCTTGAGGAACACGGCCATGCCGAGGGCGGCCACCTGGCCTTCGCTCCAGGAGTTGTCGACGAGGCCGCGGACGAAGTGGTTGATCTGCGCTTCGTTGAGCGGCTGGCCGTCGCGCTTGGCGCGGATGATTTCTTGAGCAAGCATGGTTCAGTAGGCGGCGGTGACCGCGGCGGATTCAGCGCCAGAGAGAACGGATTCGATATCGGTGAGCAGGCCGCTGGCGCCAAAGCGCAGGCGCTGCGGGTTGAGAGCGTCAGCGCCGAGGGCGGCTTCTGCCTGGGCGATGTAGCCAGCAGCGTCAGCCACGGAGCGCACGCCACCCGAGGCCTTGAAGCCGGCGGCGGACAAGCCGCTGACGGCGATCTCCTTCAGCATCACCGCAGCGGCTTCGGGTGTCGCGCCGACCTTGGTCTTGCCGGTGCTGGTCTTCACAAAATCGGCACCGGCCGCCAGCGCCAGGCGCGTGGCCTGGGCGATGCGTTCGGGCGTGGCCAGTTCGCCAGACTCGATGATGACCTTGAGCGTCAGCGGGCGGCTGGCGAAGCGGACTTCGGACAGGAACTCGGCCACCTCGGTGCTGTTGCCGGCGATCAAAGCGCGATACGGCAGCACGACGTCGACCTCGTCGCCACCGGCCTGGGCGATCTCGGCGACATCAGCCAGCGCGCGTTGCACATCCAGCGAACCGTCGGGAAAGTTGGCGACGGCGGCGACCTTGATGGACGCCGGCAGCGCGGCACGCGCCTGGGCAACAAAGCGCGGCCAGACACAGACGGCCGCCACCGGGCCGTTCGCGGTCTGCGCGCGACGGCACAGCGCGTCGATGTCGGCCGCGGTGTCGGCGTCGTTGAGGCTCGTCAGATCCAGGCAGGCCAGCGCCGTGCGGGCCGCCGCCTTCAGATCGGCAGTCATAGCGTCAGCTCGGCAAAGCTCGCCACCAGGGCAGCAAGGAAGGAGGCCGCGCGTTCACCGGAAATCTGCGCCTGCTTCAGCGTCAGGTCATGCGTCAGCGCCTCGGCGGACAGGCCTGCGGCCATGTTGGTCATCAGCGCAATGCCCATGACCTTGAGGCCGGCGTGGCGGGCCAGGATGGTTTCCGGCACGGTGCTCATGCCGACGGCATCGGCGCCCCAGGCGGCAAACATGCGGATCTCGGCGGCCGTCTCGAACTGCGGGCCCAACGCCCAGCAGTAGGTGCCTTCGCCCAGCATCAGGTTCTCGCGCTTGGCCAGCGCCAGCGCGTGCTTGCGCAGCTCGCCGTCATAGGCGTTGACCATGTCGACAAAGCGATGGCTGCCTTGCTCGCCCACCAGCGGGCTGCGCTGCGGCGCGTTGATGTGGTCGGCGATCAGCATCAGGCTGCCCGGCGGCATGTGGCCGCGCAGCGACCCGGAGGCGTTGGTCTGCAGCAGCAGCTTCACGCCCCAGGATTTCAGCGTGCGCAGTGCGCCAGCCATGCCGGTGCAGTCGCCGCTCTCATAGGTGTGGGCGCGGCCGCGCAGGAAGATGACGCGCTGGTTGCCGATGTTGCCGACGACGATCTCGTTGACATGGCCCTCGACCTTGGGCTGCGGAAAGGCCGGCAGCTCGGTGTAGGGCAGGTTCTTGGCATCCTGCACATGGCTGACCGCACCGGCCCAACCGGAGCCGAGCACGACGGCGACTTCAGGAGCGTTGCCGAACAGGGATTGCAGCTTCTCGACGCTCGCGGTGATCGCGACGCCGAGGGTTTTGTTGTCGATCATGGGAAACCTCAGAAATTCAGATGGGATGGCCCGAAGCTGTGAGGCAGCAATTCGGCCAGGGTCCAACGTTGGCGGATACCGCCAGGATCGCCGGCAATGATGACGAGCTCTTCGGGAACGGAGAACTCCCGCAGCTTCTGCCGGCAGCCGCCGCAGGGGGTGATCACGTCCGGGCCCGGGCCCGTCACGAGGACGGCCCTGGCCTGCTTGCCGCCGGCCATGATCATGGCCGTCAGCGCCGAGGGCTCGGCGCACCAGCCCTGCGGGTAGGACGCGTTCTCCATGTTGGCGCCGATGTGGATGCGGCCCTGCTCGTCGAGGATGGCCGCGCCGACCTTGTACTTGGAGTAAGGCGAATGCGAGAACTCGCGCGCGCGCAGCGACTCGGCGAGCAGGCGGTTCAGCAGGTCTTGGGTCAATTCCATTTCAGCGTTCCTTCACGTAAGGCTTGCCCAGCGCCTGGGGGGCGATGGCAGAACCAATGAAGCCAGCCAACAGGACCACCGTCAAGATATAGGGCAAAGCCTGGATCAGCTGCACGGGTACTTCGCCACCGCCCAATCCAGCGGGTAGCTGAACACCCTGCATGCGGATCGCGACAGCATCCAGGAAGCCGAACAGCAGGCAGGCGGCCATGGTCGGCAGCGGCTTCCACTTGCCGAAGATCATCGCGGCCAGCGCGATGAAGCCACGGCCGGCGGTCATGTTGGGCGCGAACGATGCGTTCTGCGCCAGCGTCAGGTAGGAGCCCGCCAGGCCACAGAGCACGCCGTTCATCAGCAGCGCCTGGTAGCGCAGGCCCTGGACGGACATGCCGGCGGCTTCGACCATGGCTGGGTTCTCGCCAACGGCGCGCAGGCGCAGGCCCGGGCGGGTGCGTTCCAGGAAGAACCAGACGGCCCCGACCATCACGAAGGCCAGGTAGACCAGCACGTTGTGGCTCAGCAAGCCGTGGCCAAAGACGGAGGCGAACCAGTTGCCCGGCTGAGGCTCGGCAAAGCCCTTGGCGATGGCCGTGAGGCGCACGTCGGGCTCGATGGGCGGCGTCTGGCCGCCCTGCTGGAACCAGGCGATGCCCAGCACCACCGTGAGGCCGGCGGCAATCATGTTCAGCGCTACGCCGGAAACGACCTGGTCGCCGCGGTTGCTGACGCAGGCAAAGCCGTGCACCAGCGACGCGACACAGGCAACAGCGATGGCCGCCATGACACCGTAAGCCGCGGAATGCGTGACCGAGGCGGCGGCCGCAGCCGCAAAGGCTGCGAACAGCATCTTGCCTTCCAGGCCTAGGTCGACAACGCCAGCGCGCTCGGACAGCACGCCCGCCATCGCGCACAGCAGCAGCGGCGCGCTGACGCGCAACGTGGACGCCAGCACCGAGGCGATCAGGACTTCATCCATCAGCGGCCTCCCTTCAACATGCCGTAGAGGCGCGCGAACAGCGGCGCGCTGACGGTGGCCATCGCGCCCGAGAACAACACGATCAGGCCTTGAGCCGTGACGACCATCTCGCGGCTGAAGCCTTGCAGCTCGAACGACACCTCGACACCGCCTTGGTAGAGCACGCCGAACAGCAGCGAGGCCAGCACGATGCCGACCGGATGGTTGCGGCCCATCAGCGACACGGCGATGCCGGTGAAGCCGGCGCCGGCGACGAAGTCCAGCGTCAGCTTGCCCTGCACGCCCGAGATCTCGTTGATGCCGACCATACCAGCCAGTGCGCCGGAAATGGCCATGGCGATCATGACCTGGGCTCGCGGGCGGATGCCGGCGTAGTGGGCGGCACGCGGCGCGCTGCCGACCGAGCGCACGGCATAACCGGCCGCGCTCTTCCACAGGAACCAGCCGACGAAGACGCAGGCGACCAGCGCGATGACGAGGCTGAGGTTCAGCGGCGAAGACGGCAGCTCGTAGCCCAAGGCCGCAGCCATCTGGTGCAGCGCCGGCATGCGGGCACTCTCGGCGAACTCGGCGGACTCGACCGACATGCTGCCGGCCGGGCGCAGCCAGTTCACCAGCAGGTAGGCGTTCAACGCGGCGCCCAGGAAATTGAACATGATCGTCGTGATGACGATGTGGCTGCCGCGCCAGGCCTGCAGATAGGCCGGCAGCGCCGCCCACAGCATGCCGAAGAAGGCAGCCGCGATGACCAGCAGCGGCAGCAGCACGAGGGCCGGCAGCTTGGCACCCAGCCACAGCGCCACCAGCGCCACGCCCACGCCGCCCAACGTCGCCTGGCCTTCGCCACCGATGTTGAACAGGCCGGCATGGATGGCCACGGCCACGGCCAGGCCCGTGAAGATAAAAGTCGTCGCGTAGTACAGCGAATAGCCCAGGCCGCGCACACTGCCCAGGGCGCCGTTCAGCAGCACCGTCAGCGCCTGCCAGGGGCTGTGGCCGATGACCATGACGACGAGGCCAGCCACGACCAGCGCGACGGCGAGGTTCCACAGCGGCAGCAGGCCGATGTCGATCCAACGGGGGAGAGTCATGGGTTGGCTCATGCGGCCACTCGTTCTTCTTGTGCGGCCATCAATAGGCCAAGACGTTTTTCATCACACTCTTCGATGGCCAGCTCGCCGGTGATGCGGCCGCAGTTCATGACGACGACGCGGTCGGCCAAAGCCAGGATTTCGTCCAGCTCGCTGCTGACCAACAGCACCGCGCAACCGGCATCGCGCAGCGCGCGCAGCTGGCCGTGGATGAATTCGATGGCGCCGATGTCGACGCCGCGGGTGGGCTGGCCTACCAGCAGCACGGTCGGCTGCTCGCCGATCTCGCGCGCCAGGATGAGCTTCTGCTGGTTGCCGCCGGAGAACTTGGACGAGCCCAGGTTTTCGTCGCGCGGGCGCACGTCGAAGCGCTCCTGCATCGCGCGGGTCGCGTCGCGCATGGCAGCGTGGTTCATCGCGGCGCCCTTGCGATATTTGGGCAGGTTCTGGTAGCCCAGCACGGCGGATTCCCAAGCCGGGAAGCTCATGACCAAGCCCACAGCATGCCGATCCTCGGGCACATGGGCGAGCCGCAGCGGGCGTGCGCGGGCCGTGTCCAGCCAGGCCTCGGGCGTGAATGACGCGCCGCCCAGCTCCATGCGGCCGCCCTCGGGCGCACGCAGGCCGGACAGCACCTCCAGCAGCTCGCTCTGGCCATTGCCCGACACGCCGGCCACGCCGACGATCTCGCCGGCCTTCAGCGTCAGGCTGACGTTCTTCAGCGCGGGCACACCGTTGGCGTGCTTGAGGCTCAGGCCGGAGGCTTGCAAACGGACCTCGCCCGCATGCACTTCCAGGCCCTCGGGCCGGCCCAGCGTGACCTTGCGGCCAACCATGCTCTCGGCCAGCGCTTCCTCGCTCCACTCGGAGATCGGGCGCGTTTCGACGACCTGCCCCGCACGCATCACCGTGACGGCGCTGCACAGGCTCATGACTTCCTTGAGCTTGTGCGTGATGAGGATGAGCGTCGTACCGCGTTCCTTCAACCGACGCAGCGTGACGAAGAGCTGGTCGGTTTCCTGCGGTGTCAGCACCGCGGTGGGTTCGTCAAGGATCAGGATCTTGGCGCCGCGGTACAGGGCCTTCAGGATCTCCAGCCGCTGCAGCTCACCCACCGGCAGATCGGCCACCACGGCATCGAGCTGCACGGTGAGACCGGTCTCCTGCATCAGCACCTGCAGCTTGGCGCGCACCTTGGCCTTGGAGGCGCTGAGGAAGAAGCCGTCCTCGGCGCCGAGCATGATGTTTTCCAGGCAGGTCAGCGTCTCGACCAGCATGAAGTGCTGGTGAACCATGCCGATGCCCAGGGCGATCGCCTGCTGGGAATTGGCAATGCGGACCTGCTGGCCGTTGACCTCAATATGCCCCGCATCGGCGTGGTAATAGCCGTAGAGGATGGCCATCAGCGTGCTCTTGCCGGCACCGTTCTCGCCGACGAGGCCATGCACGCTGCCCGCGGCGATGTCGAACGACACTTCGCGGTTGGCCTGCACGGCGCCGAAGCGCTTGGAGATGCCCTGAAGGCGGACGGCTGGAACGGCTTGCTCTGGCATGTCGGGGCGTGAACGCTCTTTAGTCAGTTGAGGACGGAGCTGCCAGCGAGTACGCCGGCAGGTCCATCCCGCAAGGCCATCAGTATTTACAGGCGTTGTCCGCCATGTAGTCGGCGACCTTGACCTTGCCGGCAATGATGTCGGCCTTGACGGCGTCGACCTTGGCCTTCAGCGCCGGGTTCAGCAGCTTGGCGTTGTTGTCGTCAACCGCATAGTCCACGCCGCCTTCCTTCAGGCCCAGCACGCTGACGCCGGGCTTCCAGCCCTTGAGCACGTTGTAGACGGCCACGTCCACGCGCTTGACCATGGAGGTCAGCATGGTGCCGGGCTGGATGTGGTTCTGGTTGCTGTCCACGCCAATGGCGAGCTTGCCGGCATCCTTGGCAGCCTGGTAGACGCCCACGCCCGTGCCGCCAGCGGCGGCGAAGACGACGTCCGAGCCCTTGGCGAACTGGCTCTTGGCGAGTTCACCGCCGCGGGTCGGGTCGTTCCAGGCGGTCGACGTGGTACCCGTCATGTTGGAGAAAACCTCGACCTTCGGGTTCGTGACCTTGGCGCCCTGCTCGTAGCCGCACTGGAACTTGCGGATCAACGGGATGTCCATGCCGCCGACGAAGCCGACCTTGCCGGTCTTGCTGACCAGGGCCGCCATCGCACCGACCACATAGCTGCCCTCGTGCTCCTTGAAGAGCAGGGACTGCACGTTGGGCAGGTCGACCTTGGCGTCGATGATGGCGAATTGGGTCTTGGGGAAGTCCTTGGCCACCTGCTGCAGGGCCGACGCCTGGGCGAAACCGATGCTGATGATGGGGCTGGCGCCCTTCTCGGCCATGCGGCGGATGGCCTGCACGCGCTGGGTGTCGTTGCTGATCTCGAACTCGAGATAGGTCTTGCCGGTTTCCTTCTTCCACGCTTCGGCACCCTGGTAGCCGGCCTGGTTGAAGGATTTGTCGAACTTGCCGCCCATGTCGAAGATCACCGCCGGCTGCTGAGCCTGGGCCATGGCCGAGGCGACCAGCAAGGTCAAGGCAGCAAGACGGGGCAGAGAGGTCGTCATGGGCATGGGGTGAGCAAGGCGAAAGGGGCGCATTGTAGAAAACATCCCTCAAGTTTTACTGGGTAGGAAAATACCGATTCCCCGCGACTCAATGGGCTCGGCTGTGGCGCAGGCGCCGATGAGCCGCTCGAGCATGGGGTAGCCAGCCGAGTGTCGCCCAACGCCGCCACATCAAAAGACCTCGAATCCACTCATCCGCCGCGTAGGCGATCCAGACGCCCACCAGCCCCCAGCCCAGGTGGACGCCCAGGAACCAGCTGCCCCCGGCCAGCACGATGGCCATGGAGGCCGAACCCACCATCACCGGGTAGCGCGCGTCACCCGCGGCACGCAGCGCGTTGATGACGACGAGGTTGAAGCTGCGCCCGGGCTCGACCAGCACCGTCCACCACAGCAGGGTGCAGCCCAGCGCAACGATGGCGGGGTCGGACGTGAAGCGGGTCAGCAGCCACGGCCCGGCCAGCGCAAAGGAAGTCGATACGACCAGCGCCAGCGCAATCCCCAGCGCCAGAGAGCGCCGCACCAGCCGGTTGGCGGCATGCAGCTTGCCCGCGCCGATCATGTGGCCCACCATGATCTCGACGGCAAAGCTGATGGCCAGGCTGAACATCAAGATCACGTGCAGGAACTGCATCGTGTAGGCATGCGTGGCCAGCGCATGGGCGCCGAGCTGGGCAATGGCCGCCAGGCTGGTCATGAAGGCCAGGCGCCAGGAGATGTTCTCGGCCGCACCGGGGATGCCGATGTGCAGCACGGTCGCCAGCGGCGCCCGCACCAGCCGCCACCAGTCCGCCGCTCGCAGGCGCAGGTCCAGCCGGGTGCGCCACAGCAGGATGTGCGCCGCCAGGCCCACGCCGCGCCCCAGGGCGCAAGCCAGGGCATAACCCACCAGCCCCATGCGCGGCATAGCCAGCAGGGCCACCACCAGCGTGATGATCTGGATGACGACGACGACGGACAGCGCCTCCCGGCTGCGCAGATGCGAGCGCATGACGCTGGACATGTTGGCGTTCCAGGCGTCCAGCATCAGCGCCGGCGCCAGCGCCTGCAGCAGCGTCTTGGCCAGCGGCGCCACTTCGGGCGGCGCGTTCACCAGCGTCAGCAGCGGGCCAGCGGCCACCAGTGCCGCCACAGCCCCGCCCACGCCCAGCCAGGTGCTGGCGCCGACGACCGCGCGCGCCACCGCGTCGGCCTGGTCACGCCGGCCGGCACCCAGCGCCTGCGTGACGGCCACGCTGACGCCGGCGCCGATGACGCGGAACAACACAAAGAGGGCGGCGAACACCTGGTTGGCCAGGCCGAAGGCGGCGCCGCTGTTGTCGGACAGCCGGGCGGCCAGGGCCGTGCCGATGATGCCGATGCCGATGCCCAGCAGCAGCTCCAGCAGCATCGGCCAGGTCAGCGCAAACAGGCGCGGACGAGCGGTCATGCCGGGAAAGCCAGGCCGACCCTGAACGCCAAAAAGGCGCGTTTCACACAAGTCACAACAACCTCGCCAGAATGGGCCGGAATCCTATAGGAGTAACCATGCCGAAACCCACCGCCCATGCGTTTGCCAACACCCAGGCCAAGTTCAAGACCCCGGCCGGCAAGTCCGGGCAGTTTTTCTCGCTGCCCAAGCTGGCCGAGGCCTTCCCGAACGTGAGCCGCATGCCCATCTCCATGCGCATCGTGCTGGAGAGCGTGCTGCGCAACTGCGACGGCAAGAAGGTGACGGCCGAGCACGTGGAGCAGTTGGCGAACTGGAAGCCCAACGCGGCCCGCGTGGACGAAATCCCCTTCGTCGTCGCCCGCGTGGTGCTGCAGGACTTCACCGGCGTGCCGCTGCTGGCTGACCTGGCCGCGATGCGCAATGTGGCCGCCTCGCTCGGCAAGAACCCCAAGACCATCGAGCCACTGGTGCCGGTAGACCTCGTCGTCGACCACTCGGTCATGATCGACCACTACGGCACGAAGAAGTCGCTGGACCTGAACATGAAGCTGGAATTCGAGCGCAACCGCGAGCGCTACGAGTTCATGAAGTGGGGCATGCAGGCCTTCGACACCTTCGGCGTGGTGCCCCCGGGCTTCGGCATCGTCCACCAGGTCAACCTGGAGTACCTGGCGCGCGGCGTGCACAAGGGCAAGGACGGCGTCTTCTACCCCGACAGCCTCGTCGGCACCGACAGCCACACGACCATGATCAACGGCATCGGTGTCGTCGGCTGGGGTGTGGGCGGCATCGAGGCCGAGGCGGGCATGCTGGGCCAGCCGGTGTACTTCCTCACACCCGACGTCGTCGGCTTCGAGCTGACCGGCCAGTTGCGCGAAGGCGTCACGGCGACCGACCTTGTGCTCACCGTCACCGAGATCCTGCGCAAGCACAAGGTGGTCGGCAAGTTCGTCGAGTTCTTCGGCGAGGGCACCCGCACACTTGCCCTGCCCGACCGCGCAACCATCGCCAACATGGCGCCCGAGTACGGCGCCACGATGGGCTTTTTCCCGGTGGACGAGAAGACGGTCGACTACTTCAAGGGCACCGGCCGCAGCAAGGCCGAGATCGAGGCTTTCGAGGCCTACTGGCGAGCGCAGGCGATGTTCGGCGTGCCCAAGGCCGGCGACATCGACTTCACCTCCGTCGTCTCGCTGGACCTCGGCACCGTGGCGCCCAGCCTGGCCGGCCCGAAGCGCCCGCAGGACCGCATCGAGATCACCCATCTGTCGTCCAACTTCGCCGAGCTGTTCAGCAAGCCCACCGCGGAGAACGGCTTCAACCAGCCGGCGGACAAGCTCGGCACGACCTTCAAGGCCGACAACGGCCTCGACGTGAAGAACGGCGACGTGCTGATCGCCGCCATCACGTCCTGCACCAACACCAGCAACCCCGGCGTGCTGCTGGCCGCCGGGCTGCTGGCCAAGAAGGCGGTGGAGGCCGGGCTCAAGGTCTCGCCGCACATCAAGACCTCACTCGCACCGGGCTCGCGCATCGTCACCGAGTACCTGCAAAAGGCCGGCCTGCTGCCCTACCTGGAAAAGCTCGGCTTCAACGTCGCCGCCTACGGCTGCACGACCTGCATCGGCAACGCTGGCGACCTGACGCCCGAGTTGAACAAGGTCATCCAGGACAACGACCTGGTCTGCGCGGCGGTGTTGTCGGGCAACCGCAATTTCGAGGCACGCATCCACCCGAACCTGAAGGCCAACTTCCTCGCCAGCCCGCCGCTGGTGGTGGCCTACGCGATTGCCGGCACCGTCACGCGCGACCTGATGACCGAGCCCGTCGGCTACGGCAGACAAGGCAAGCCGGTCTACCTGGGCGACATCTGGCCCACCAGCGACGAGATCTACGCGCTGATGAAGTACGCCATGAACGCCAAGGCGTTCCGGGAGAACTACGACCAGGTCGCCAGGAAGCCCGGCAAGCTCTGGGACGCCATCAAGGGCGTGAAGGGCCAGGTCTACAACTGGCCCAAGAGCACCTACATCGCTCAGCCGCCCTTCTTCGACGGCTTCACGATGGAGCCCAAGGCGCTGATCTCCGGCGTCAAGGGCGCCAAGGTGATGGCGCTGTTCGGTGACTCGATCACCACCGATCACATCAGCCCGGCCGGCTCCTTCAAGGAGACCACGCCGGCTGGCAAGTTCCTGCTTGCCAACAGCGTGCTGAAGGCCGACTTCAACTCCTACGGTGCCCGCCGCGGCAACCACGACGTGATGATGCGCGGCACCTTCGCCAACGTGCGCGTGAAGAACCTGATGCTGCCCGCCCTGCCTGACGGCTCGCGCGAGGAAGGCGGCTACACGCTGAAGAACGGCGTGAAGACCCCCATCTACGACGCCGCGATGGACTACATCGCCGAAGGCACGCCCACCGTCATCTTTGCGGGCGAAGAGTACGGCACCGGCTCCAGCCGCGACTGGGCCGCCAAGGGCACGCAGCTGCTAGGCATCAAGGCCGTCATCGCCAAGAGCTTCGAGCGCATCCACCGCAGCAACCTGATCGGCATGGGCGTGCTGCCGCTGCAGTTCAAGCCCGGCACGAGCTGGGAAAGCCTGAAGCTCACCGGCGCCGAGACCATCGGCATCACGCTGGCCGACGAGATCAAGCCCCAGGGCGACGCGGCGATGACCATCACCCGCGCCGACGGCAGCAGCGAGACCGTGGTGCTGACGCTGCGCATCGACACGGCCATCGAGGTGGACTACTACAAGCACGGCGGCATCCTGCCGTTCGTCCTGCGCCAGCTGTTGGCGGCCTGACGACTCGATCCTCCCCGCGCGAAATAGCGCGACTGCGGGCGCTTGTCTAGACGAGTGCCCGCGATTTTTTTGGGGACAGGTTTGTCCCGAAACGCGCCCATCGGCCGGCTCACCAGAATCCGCGGCTTCTTCAACCCAGCGCCCCGCAACGGGGCCGACAGGAGCTTGCATGAAGACCTGGTTCAAGCTGACCACCATCGCCCTTGCCCTTGCCGCCACAAGCGGCGTGCAGGCGGCGGCCGCCGAGTGTCTGGACGTGCGCCTCAGCAGTGCCGCCCCCATCGTCAACGGCGACGTGGACGTCCATGTGGACGTCGCCGTGACCAACCAGTGCCGCACTGCCGTGCAGGTGCTGCGCTGGCAGCTGCCGAGCGACACGATGAGCGGTGCGCTCTTTCGCGTCACGCGTGACGACAAGCCGGTGCGCTACACCGGCGCCGTCATCAAGCGCGCGGCACCGCAGGCCAAGGACTATGTCGAGATCGCCGCTGGCGCGACGCTGAACTACAAGGTCGAACTGACCGGCCACTACGACTTCAGCAGGAACGGCCGCTACGCCATCGAGTTCCAGAGCGACCGGGGCACGCACGGCTCGGGTGCGCAATCCATGCGCAGCGCCGCGGCCATGTATCTGTGGGCGCAGAACCGCAGCGAGAAGCTGGATGGCGCCGCCACGGCAGACGACACGTCCGACGGCCGCAACGCCCTGGCTTCGACCAACGTCACCGCCGCAGCCGCCAGCCTCTCCTACACCGGCTCCTGCACCAGCAGCCAGAAGACGCAGCTGTCCCAGGCCGTCACGGCCGCGACGAACTACGCGTCCAGCTCGGCCACCTACCTCAGCGGCACACCCTCGGCCTCGCCGCGCTACACGAGCTGGTTCGGCGCCTACACCGTGTCGCGCTGGAACACGGCCAAGGACCATTTCGTGAAGGCCCGCAACGCCTTCCAGGGCGCCGCGCTGACGCTGGACTGCAGCTGCAAGGACAGCGGTACCTACGCCTACGTCTACCCGACCCAGCCGTACAAGATCTACGTCTGCGGCGCCTTCTGGAGCGCACCGATGACCGGCACCGACAGCAAGGGCGGAACGCTGGTGCACGAGATGATGCATTTCAACGTCATCGCCGGTACCGACGACTGGGCCTACGGCCAGAGCGCCGCACTCAGCCTGGCCAAGTCCAACCCGACCAAGGCGCTGGACAACTCCGACAACCACGAGTACTTCACCGAGAACAGCCCTTCTAAAAACTGAGTTCCCTCGCGTTTGATGCGCCGCCTTCGGGCGGCGTTTTTTCTTTGGGGGCTGCCGATCACGCGGAGCTCGGCTAGGCTCGCAGCCATGCGTCGTTCCTGCCTCCGTGTCGCAGCCGCTTTGTTCGCCGCCTGCCAATTGCCCATGGCCCTTGCCGCTTCGCCGATACAGCCCGCCGAGCTGGCCTGCCAGTTCCAGGCCACACCCAAGCCTGATGGCCAGGTGATGCTGCACTTCACGCTGCGCAACGCCGGCAAACGCGACCTGCATCTGCTGCGCTGGGGCAGCCCCTTCGAAGGCGGCTGGTTCGGCCCCTTCGTGCGGGTCAGCACGCCGCAGGGCGAACTGCCCTTCCAGGGCGCCATGCGCAAACGCGGCGATCCTGACGCTCAGGCCTACCTGTTGCTGCGCGCCGGCCAGAGCCTGGACGCCGAGCTGCCGCTGAACGACGCCTTCGCGCTGCCGCCGGCCGGAACCTTGAGCCTGAAAGCCGGCTGGCATTGGCATGACGTCATCGTGGCCGGCACGCCGCCGCGCCCCCGGGCACGCCACCAGGGGTTCGACCAGACCTGCGGCCAGGTCACGCTGGCGCGCTGACGAACGGCACCCACCGAAGCCGGCGTTACGCTGCCGCCCCGTCTTTGCACCCAACCCTCTTCCATGCACCGCCTTCCCGGCCTCGACCTGCTGCGCAGCATCGCCATCATCTGGGTGATGTTCTTCCACACCTTTCTCATCGGCGGCCTGGGGCCGGACTGGGAATGGCTGACCCGTTTCGGCTGGGCCGGCGTGGATATCTTCTTCGTGCTCAGCGGCTTCCTGATCGGCTCGCAGCTGCTGCGCACGCTGCAGCGCGGCGAGGCGCTGTCGCTCGGCGCCTTCTACTGGCGCCGAGCCTGGCGCATCCTGCCGGCGTTTGCCGTCGTGCTGGCCGTCTATGTCGCCTTCCCGGCCCTGCGCGAAGCGCCGGGGCTGGAGCGCTGGTGGCAGTTCGCCACCTTCACGCTGAACCTGCTGGTCGACTACGGCCGCAACCAGGCCTTCTCGCATGCCTGGTCGCTGTGCGTGGAGGAGCATTTCTATCTGCTCTTCCCGCTGCTGGCCTGGTGGGCCACGCGGCGTCCTTCGGCGGCACGCTTCCTCGCCGTGTGTGCCGTGCTTGTGCTGGGCGGCATCGCACTGCGCGCCGGCATCTGGCTGCACAACGACGCCCTCCAGCCGCCGCGCAACTGGTTCATCGAGGACATCTACTACCCGACCTGGACGCGACTGGACGGCCTGCTGATGGGCGTCATGCTGGCGGCATTGCGTGTGTACCGGCCGCAGCTCTGGTCGCGCCTGCAGGCGCGCTCCACGGCGCTGCTGTTCGGCGGGCTGGCCGCGGCCGCCCTCGCCTTCTGGCTCTTCCGGGATCGCACCGGCCTCGTCGCCAACGCCATCGGCTGGCCGCTGCTGTCCTTTGGCTTCGGCCTGCTCGTGCTGTCTGCCACGGCACCCCAGGGCTGGCTGGGCCGCCGGGCCGTGCCTGGTGCCGGCTGGCTGGCCGCCATCTCCTACAGCCTGTATCTCAGCCACAAGATCGCGATGCACGTCGTCCACACCTGGATCGCCCCCGCGCTGCCGCTGCAGGGGCCGGCCCTGTTCCCGGTCTATGCGGCCGCCATCCTGGCTGTGGGCGCCGCGCTGTACTACCTCGTGGAGAAGCCGGGGCTGCGGCTGCGCGACCGCCTGGCGCGCTGTCCCTCGGTCACCGCACTCGCAGCGGCTCGCTGACGATGACGATCCAGCCAGGCTCCGACGTCCACCTGCGCGACCTCGCCCGGCTGCGCCGCGTGCGCGACCGCATCGACCGCGAGTACGCCCAGCCGCTGGACGTTGAAGCCCTGGCCAACGGCGTGCACATGTCAGGCGGCCACCTGAGCCGTCAGTTCCGCCTGGCTTATGGTGAATCGGTCTACAGCTATCTGATGACGCGGCGCATCGAACGCGCCATGGCCTTGCTGCGCCGTGGCGACTTGAGCGTCACCGAGGTCTGCTTCACCGTCGGCTGTTCGTCGCTAGGCACCTTCAGCACGCGCTTCAGCGAGCTGGTGGGCCAGTCACCCAGCGCCTACAAGCGCGACCAGGCGCAGGCCACGCAAGGCATGCCGGCCTGCGTGGCGCGCCAGGTGACCAAACCGATCAGGAATCGAGAAGCGCCGCAAGAGAGCGAAACCTAGACTGCTTTCCATGCACTCACCCCTGACGGAGACCGACACCATGGACATCAGCATTCATTCCAGCTTCCTGCCCCAATCCGACCCCGAAGCGTCGCTCGCTTTCTACCGCGATACCCTCGGTTTCGAGGTGCGCAACGACGTGGGCTACAACGGCCTGCGCTGGATCACGGTCGGCCCGGTCGGCCAGCCCAACACCTCCATCGTGCTGCACCCGCCGGCGGTCACGCCGGGCATCACCGACGACGAGCGCCGCACCATCACCGAGATGATGGCCAAGGGCACCTTCGGCATGCTCATCCTGGCCACCGCCGACCTCGACAAGACCTTCGCCAAGCTGCAGGCCCAGGACGCCGAGATCGTCGAGGAGCCCACGATGCAGCCTTACGGCGTGCGCGACTGCGCCGTCCGCGATCCCGCAGGCAATCTGCTCCGAATTCAAGAGAAGCGCTGAATGGCCGACGCTGACAACCACGACCGCATCCGCGTGCAGGGTGCACGCGAGAACAACCTCAAGGACGTCAGCGTCGACATCCCCAAGCGGCGCCTCACCGTGTTCACCGGCGTGTCGGGTTCGGGCAAGAGCTCTCTCGTCTTCGGCACCATCGCGGCCGAGTCGCAGCGCCTCATCAACGAGACCTACAGCGCCTTCGTGCAGGGCTTCATGCCCACGCTGGCGCGGCCCGAGGTGGACGTGCTGGAGGGCATCACCACGGCCATCATCGTGGACCAAGAGCGCATGGGCGCCAACGCGCGCTCCACCGTCGGCACGGTGACGGACGCCAACGCGATGCTGCGCATCCTGTTCAGCCGCGTCGGCAAGCCGCAGATGGGCCCGCCCAGCGCTTTCGCCTTCAACGTGCCGTCGGTGCAGGCCACCGGCGTCATCACCGTCGACAAGGGCGGCGCGAGCAAGGCCGTCAAGCAGACCTTCTCGCGCACCGGCGGCATGTGCCCGCGATGCGAGGGCATGGGCTCGGTCAGTGACTTCGATCTCAACGAGCTGTTTGATGCCAGCAAGTCACTGAACGGCGGGGCGATCAACATCCCCGGCTACAGCATGGAAGGCTGGTACGGCCGCATCTTCCGCGGCTGCGGCTTCTTCGACCCCGACAAACCCATCGCCAAGTTCACCAAGCGCGAGCTGCACGACCTGCTGCACAAGGAAGCGACCAAGATCAAGGTCGACGGCATCAACCTGACCTATGCCGGGCTGATCCCGTCCATCCAGAAATCCTTCCTGTCCAAGGACGTCGACGCGCTGCAGCCCCACATCCGCGCTTTCGTCGATCGCGTCATCACCTTCCAGACCTGCCCCGAATGCCAGGGCACGCGGCTCAGCGAGGCGGCACGCAGCTGCAAGATCGGCAAGCACAGCATCGCCGACGCCTGCACCCTGCAGATCAGCGACCTGGCCGACTGGGTGCGCGGCCTGAAGGGCGCCGAAGTTGCGCCGCTGCTGAAGGCGCTGGGCCATCTGCTCGACGCCTTCGCCGAGATCGGCCTGGGCTATCTGTCGCTGGACCGGCCGACCGGCACCCTGTCCGGCGGCGAGGCCCAGCGCGTGAAGATGATCCGCCACCTCGGCTCGTCGCTGACCGACGTCAGCTATGTGTTCGACGAGCCGACCACCGGCCTGCACCCGCACGACATCCAGCGCATGAACGAGTTGCTGGGCCGGCTGCGCGACAAGGGCAACACGGTCCTCGTCGTCGAGCACAAGCCCGAGGTCATCGCGATTGCCGACCATGTCGTCGACCTCGGGCCCGGCGCCGGTGCGGCGGGTGGCGAGGTGATCTATCAGGGCAGTGTCGAAGGCCTGCGCAAGAGCGGCACGCTGACCGGCCGCCACCTGGACGACCGCGCGGCACTGAAGGACAAGGTCCGCAAACCCAGCGGTGCCATCAAGGTGCGCGGCGCCAGCACGCACAACCTGCAGAAGGTCAACGTCGACATTCCGCTGGGCGTGCTCTGCGTTGTCACCGGTGTGGCGGGCTCGGGCAAGAGCTCGCTGATCCATAGCTCGGTGTCCAAGCTGGATGGCGTCGTCGCCATCGACCAGACCGCCATCCGCGGCTCGCGGCGCAGCAACCCGGCCACCTACACCGGCCTGCTCGACCCCATCCGCAGCGCGTTTGCCAAGGCCAATGGCGTGAAGCCCGCGCTGTTCAGCGCCAACTCCGAGGGCGCCTGCCCGACCTGCAACGGCAACGGCCTCATCTTCACGGACCTCGGGCCCATGGCCACCGTGTCGACCGTTTGTGAGGACTGCGGCGGCAAGCGCTTCCAGGCCGCAGTGCTCGACTACAAGTTCGGCAGCCGCGACATCAGCGAGGTGCTGGCGATGCCGGTCATCGAAGCAACCGCCTTCTTCGGCGCCGGCCCGGCCAAGACACCGGCCGCGCACGCCATCCTTGAACGACTCGCAGACGTCGGCCTGGGCTATGTCAGCCTCGGCCAGCCATTGACGACGCTGTCCGGCGGTGAGCGCCAGCGCCTCAAGCTCGCCACGCAAATGGCCGAGAAGGGTGACGTCTACGTGCTGGACGAACCCACCGCCGGCCTGCACCTGGCCGATGTGGCGCAGTTGCTGGGCCTGCTGGACCGTCTCGTGGACGCCGGCAAGTCCGTCATCGTCATCGAGCACCACCAGGCCGTCATGGCGCATGCTGACTGGCTCATCGACCTCGGCCCGGGCGCCGGTCATGACGGCGGCCGCATCGTTTTCGAGGGTACGCCGGCCGACCTCGTGAAGGCCAAGAAGAAGACTCTGACCGGCCAGCATCTGGCCGCCTACGTCGGCAGCTAGCGGCCAGCTTCAAGCGGGCTGGTGCTGCCTGCGCAGCGCCAGCGGCGTGCAGCCCGCCGTGCGCTTGAAGAACTTGACGAAGTTGCTCGCGTCGTCAAAGCCCAACCGGTCGCTGATCGCCGCGACCGGCAGCGTCGTGTGGGCCAGCAGGCGCTTCGCCTCCAGAGCAATCCGCGCCGCAACGAAGCCCTTGGCCGTGACGCCCGCGGCCCGCAGCGTCGTGCGTGTCAGCGTTCGCTCCGTGCACCCCAGCGCGTTCGCATACGCGCCGACGCCATGCCAGTCCTGGAAAGACTTCTCCAGCAACTGCTGGAAGCTCCGAAAGCGCGCCAGCTCGGCAGGCGCTGCGAGCTGCCCATCGTCCTGCTGCCGCGATGCCAGCCGCAGCCGGATCAGCAGCGCGCTCAACTGGTGGCGCAGCAACGCATGCACCTCCGTTGGCGGCGCCTCCAGCCTGGAGTCGGCGTGCATGCGCGCCAGTGCCTCGCGAACGACTCGGAACTCGGCCTTGGGCAACGCGAGATGGCGTGGCAGCTCCTCCAGGACGCCGATCAGGTTCACTTCGGTGGACCTGCCGCTGGACGCTGGCGCCGCAGGCGCGAAAAGGAACTCCGGGCGGAACAGCACCAGCCAACCGTCCCAGGGATTGTCGACATCGTATTGCTCGGTCTGCGAAGGCCGATGCAGCAGCACCGAACCCGGCTCGCAGTGGATCGGCTCGAAGTCGATGCCATGGCTGCAGGCGCCCTCGGTCACGCAGATCAACTGGTGGAAGTCGAGCCGATGCGTGCGCCGCAGGCTTGACGGCGCGACCCGTGCCTTCAGACTGCTCATCGTGAACACCTCGATGTCGAGCCGATGCGGCGCCGCCGGGCGGTAGCCGATGCGCTCGATGTCCGCGCTGGGACGAGAAGTCCGCGAGGGCGTCATTGTCCGTTTCTTACCATAAGTCGCCGCATTCTCACCGTGCGCCACCGGGGCTCGCCGGGCACCATCGCCGAACGCGTTTTGCGCCCCATCGAACCTTGAACGGAGAAGCACCGATGTCGCTCATCGACACAGCCAAGCACTACATCCACGCGGTCCAGACCGGCAACCAGGCCGCGCTCGGCAGGCTCATCGCGCCCGACGTCGTCTGGCATCAGCCTGGCAGCAACCGCTTCTCGGGCCTGCGCCGTGGCGTGTCTGAGGTCGTCGAGATGATCGGCGGCATGATGGCCGCCTCCGGCGGTTCGTTCAGGATCGAACGCGCCAACCGCTACATGGCGAACGGCAGCTGGGTGACCATCGAACTCGAGTTCGCGGCCGAACGCGAAGGCATGACGATGGCCCAGGCGGGCATCGATCTGCTGCGCATCGAGCACGGCCAGATCGTCGAGGCCAGGTTGTTCTCGAGCGATCAGCTGCAGGAGGACCGCTTCTGGGGCGAAAAAACGGCCGTGTGAGGAGGCCAGCTCGACAGGGCCAACGCGCAGCGTCAACAAGTGCTGGCCGCTACTGTGGATGATGTCCAGGCCGTTGCGCTGCATCACGGCGCAGCCCCCGCCTCATCGACCTCGGCCCCGGCGCAGGCCACGACAGTGGACGCGTCGTCTTCGAGGGCGCGCCGGCCGACCTCGTCAAGGCCCGCTCAACGCTCACCGGTGAGCGTCTGGCGGCCTATGTCAGCACGCCGGTGAAGGCCGCGCGGCCGGCAGCAAAACGGACCTGATCTCGCAACGCCGGAGGGCGGTGCTTGTGTCATCATCGACCGTATACAAAAGAACAAAAAACAGGGGCTGATCGCAACCGAGTGGCGGTCTATGTTCGGCGGGATGGCACAGGTGTCAAGAGGGCATCTGTCGACGGAAGCGGCAGGTCCCCGTGAGCGTTGGTATGCGCTCGCGACGGTGCTCGTGTCGGCCGTCGTTTTCCTGGTGACGCTGCCGTTCGCCCGCACGCCGCTGGCCCAGGTGCCGGCCTTCGTGCCGGTCTACGTCGCGTCGCTGGTGATCTTCGATCTCATCACCGCCGTGCTGCTGTTCGGGCAGTTCGGCGCGCTGCGCTCGCTGGAGTTGCTGGTCCTTGCGAGCGGCTACCTCTTCACCGCGGTCATCACCGTCGCCTACGCGCTGATCTTTCCCGGCCTGTTCGCGCCCACCGGCCTGCTCGGCTCCGGGCCGCAGACGTCCTCGGCGATGTATATGGCCTGGCATGCCGGGTTCCCGCTGCTGGTCATGGCCTACGCGCTGCTCAAGCCGGAGCGGCCCGACGTGCGGCGGCACAGCCACTGGCTGCAGGGTCGGGCAAGGTTCCCCATCCTCGCGGTGATGGCTGCCGTGTTGGCCCTGGTCACCGCCGTCACGGCCGTCGCAACCCTTGGGCATGCACTGCTCCCCGAGTTCCTCGACGGCCACCGGACCACCCGGACCGGGCGCGCGATGCTGATCGGCATTTGGCTGCTCAGCCTGCTGGCGCTGGCCACGCTGTGGCGCCGCCGACCGCACACCATGCTGGACATCTGGCTGCTCGTCGTGCTGTGCGTCTGGCTGTTCGACCTGGCGCTGGCCGCCATCCTGAACACCGGGCGCTACGACCTGGGCTGGTACGTCGGTCGCGTCTATGGGCTGCTAGCGGCCGGCTTCCTGCTCATTCTGCTGCTGAGTGAGACCAGCCGGCACTACGCCCGGCTGGTGCGCGTGTCGGCCGACCTGAGCGCGGCGAATGCGGAGCTCTGGCAACTTTCCGTGCTCGACGCTCTGACCGGCCTTGCCAACCGGCGCGCCTTCGACGCCCATCTGTCGGAGCAGATCGCCGTCTCGCTGCGCCACCAGCGGCCGCTGGCCCTGGTGCTGATGGACGTGGACCACTTCAAGGCCTACAACGACCATCACGGACACCAGGCCGGCGATGACTGCTTGAGCCATATCGCAGCGGCGCTGCTGGGCTGTTGCCAGCGGCCCGGCGACATGGCCGCCCGCTACGGCGGCGAAGAGTTCGCGCTGATCCTGCCGGACACCTCGCTCGACGGCGCCCGTCACATCGCCGAAGGTGCCCGAGCCGCCATCGGCCGGCTGCGCATCCCGCACGGTCGGGCTCCGGCTTGCCACCATGTCAGCATCAGCGCAGGTGTCACGATGATGGATGGCCGCAGCCCCTGTACCGCCGAGCAGTTGATCGCGGCCGCCGACGCCCTGCTCTACCAGGCCAAGCGCAGCGGGCGCGACCGTGTCGTGTACCTGGAGCGGGTCCAGCCCGCTGCCGCGTAGGTCACCGCCCAGGCACTCAGGCCGAGGGCTGCACCGGCACGTTGATCTCGAACCAGAACCGGCTGCCCTGGGCCAGCCGGCTCTCCAGCCGGATCTCGCCGCCCATCATGCGCACCAGCTGCCGGCTGATGGCCAGGCCCAGGCCCGTGCCGCCGACGCGTTGTTCGGCGCTGCCAGCCTGCTCGAAGGGCTCGAACAGCCGCACGGCCTGGTCATCGGCGATGCCGACACCGGTGTCCTGCACCTCGAAGCAGAGCTTCACATGCCCTGGCTCCACATCGGCCGAGGGCAGCACGCGGGCCAGCAGCGTGACGCTGCCGACGTGGGTGAACTTGACCGCATTGCCCAGCAGATTCAGCAGAATCTGGCTCAGCCGCTTCTCGTCGGCCAGCACCACGGCCGGCAGCTGCGGGTCGAGCTGCAGGTCCAGCCCGATGTGCTTGTCTTCGGCCATGACGCGCACGATGTCGATGACGGCGTGCATCCGCGCGACCAGGTCGACAGGACCGACGCGCAGCTCGGCCTTGCCGGCCTCGATGCGCGACAGGTCGAGGATGTCGACGATCAGCGTCAGCAGGTGCTGGCCGCTGCTGTGGATGATGTCCAGGCCGTTGCGCTGCTTGGGGCTGAGGCTGCTGTCCATCTTCAGGATCTGCGCGTAGCCCATGACGGCGTTCAGCGGCGTGCGCAGCTCGTGGCTCATGCGGGCCAGGAACTGGCTCTTCGCGCGGCTGGCGATCTCGGCGCGCTCCTTGGCATCGCTCAGCTCCAGCGTGCGCTCCTGCACCAGGTCTTCCAGATGGTCGCGGTGGGCACCCAGCTCGGCCTCGCGCTCCTGCAGGGACGCGATCATGCGGTTGAAGGTGTGCGCCATGAGGGCGATGTCGCGCGGCCCACCGACCGGCGCGCGCGCATCGCTGTCGCCGCGCTCGACCTTTTCCATCGCATCGGACAGGGCCACCAAGGGCCGCGTCAGGCGCAGCGCCAGGTAGCGCACGGCGACCAGGAAGAGGAACGAGAACAACAGCGCCATGCCGAAGTTCGCGATGAAGAGCGAGGCCTGGGTGCTGTGCAGCGTGGCCTTGCTCTGCACGACGCGCACATGGCCGAGCAACTGGGCCGGGCGCAGCGTCACGTCGAAAGGCGAAGGCTCGGGGCGGGTCCAGACGGGCGCTGAAAACGCCCAGCTGTCCTCGGTCTCCTGGTCCAGCCAGGCTTCGCTGGCGGCAGGGGCCGGTGGCACGGCCGTTGCGGCTGTGGCGGGCAGTCGGTCGCGCTCGGGGCCGAGCGCCAGCAGCAGATGGCCGCGGGTGTCGCGGATCTCGATGGCCATGACGTCCGGGAAGGCCAGCGATGCACGCACCGCCTCCTCGGCGTTGTCCGCAGCCGCATACAGCAAGGCCAGCGAGCTGTTGGACGCCAGGTTGGTGGCCACGCGGCCGCCCTGCTCCATCAGCATGGCCCGCACCTGGCGGCCGCCCTGCCAAGCATTGACCGCGGCCATCATCAGGGCCAGGCAGAGCGCGCCCAAAGCGACGCCCACGCTCAACTGGCGGCGGAACGAAGCCTCGTGGATGTAGCGCGAGTACACCCAGAACGGCCAGGGCCCGTGCGGGGTCGCTGCGCTCGCGCCGTCATCCAGCGGTAGGCCGGAGGCGTGGGGACTGAGTGGCGTGCGGTGCGGCAATCTGGGTCCTCAGCTATTCGGGTAGACCAGATCGAATCCGGCCTGGGCGGCGGCAACGTCCATCCCCAGATGGGCGGCTGTGCGGATGTTGATAGCCGCCCGCGTGTCGCGTAACGGCGTCACTCCGGCTGCCAGCGCCCGCGGATTGCCCAGCAGGCGCAACGCCGAGGCGGCCAGGCTGCGGCCTAGTTCGGTATTGTCGGGATACAAGGAAAACAGCGCACCACGTTTCACATGGGCGAGGTGGCTGGAGAACACGGCAATGGAGCGGTTCCAGCCGTCCTTCAGCACGAGGGACAGCACGACGTTGTCGTCCACCGTGGTGGGGTCTTGCGGGAGCCAGAGCACATCGCGGGTCGGGTCGGCCGAAGCCAGCAGCTGCGAGTACAGCCGCAGCGCGCCGGCCTGATCCAAGGCCTCCTGGGCCAGCAGTTCCAGGCCCTCGGTGCGCGCGGCTTCACGCGCCAGCCGCACCAGCCAGGAGTTGAGCCGCGGGTCGTAAACCAGATGCACGCGCCGCGCTCCCGGCATCAGCCGCTTCAACCGCGACAGCAACAGCGCCGGGTCGGGCGCCAGCGTGTGGACGGGAAAGGCACGCGACTCGGACTCCTGCACCGATACCACGCAGCCCACCAGCACGGACAGCTCGCCGGCCAGTGCCGTCGCGATGCGCATGCCACCGCGGCCCAGGCCGATCAGCACCTTGATGTCACGCTTGCGCAGGTCCTCGGCAATGTCGGCCGGCGCCGCGCTGTTGCTCACCGCCAGGCTGGTGACGCTGCTGCGCAGCCGCTCCTCGATGCCGCTGATGATGGCGGCGAAGATCTGCTTGAAGGGCTCGCCGAGGTCGGGATAGACGACCGCCACGCCTCGGCCGGGGTCGGCTGCCATCGCCTCGCCGCCGGCCCACGCGGCCACGCCACCCAAAGCCTGTCGCAGCAGCGCACGGCGAGTGGCTTCGGAAGAGCGACCGTGGGTGATCAAGTGGGAGGTAGAGCGTTGCAACGCCAGGCGCGAAGTCGCGCATTATGCAGACCGCCCTTGCCAGGCAGCCTCACGGACGAGGTCCTGCGGGAGGAGTTCACGAACCCGGCGTACACCTCTTTGCAAGCCTCGCACGACCTTGCTATGCCAGCACAATACGCGCCCATCACTCTCCACCTCGGGGACGCAGCACATGAGACCTTTCTTCGGCTTGGCGATTCTGGGAGGCACCTGGCTGGCAGCGATGCAGCCCGCGGCTCTCGCGCAACCCCCGAGTGAAGAAGAAGAGCTGGCCCAGGTCTACGGCGACAAGACCACCGTCTCCATCGCCACGGGCGCGCCGCAGGCCCTGCGCCGCGCGCCGGCCGTGGCCACGGTGATCACGGCCCAGGACATCGCGGCCATGGGCGCGACGGGCATCGACGAGGTGCTGGAGAGCGTGCCCGGCATCCACGTGAGCCGCAGCAACAACACCTTCGCGCCGCTGTACCTGATCCGCGGCATCCACAGCGAATTCAATGCCCAGACGCTGATGCTGCTCAACGGTGTGCCGCTGACCACCCTGTTCGTGGGCAACCGCGGGCTGGGCTGGGGCGACATGCCGGTGGAGAACATCGCCCGCATCGAGATCATCCGCGGCCCCGGCTCGGCGCTGTACGGTGCCGATGCGTTTTCGGGTGTCATCAACGTCATCACCAAGACGGCTGCCGACGTGGCCGGCACCGACCTCGGCATGAGAGTGGGGTCGTTCCGCAGCCGCGACGGCTGGCTGCAGTTCGGCGGCAAGCTGGGTGGCTACGACGTGGCCACCTACCTGCGCGTTGGCAGCACCGACGGCCAGCACGAGGCCGTCAGCGCCGACCAGCAGACTTTCCTGGATGGCCTGTTCGGCACCAAGGCCAGCCTGGCGCCGGGGCACATGAACGTGGGCTTCAAGGCCCTCGATGCCAACGCGGAGATGAGCCGCGACAAGCTGCGCCTGCGCGGCAGCTACAAACTTCGCGACGACCTGCAGACGGGCGCCGGCGTTGCCGGTGCGCTGGACCCGGTCGGGCGCTACCGGATCGAGCGAGTCACTTCGGACCTTTCGTGGTCGGACATCGACCTCGGCGGCGATTGGCGAGGCACCGCGACGGCCAGCTATCTGCACTACAAGCAGACCTTCAACGTGCCGCTGCAACTGTTCCCGCCGGGCGCCTTCGGCGGCTCGTTCCCCAAGGGCATGCTGGGCGCGCCCAACACCTGGGAGCGGCAGATCCGGCTCGCGGCGGTGGCGTCCTACGGCGGCTTCAAGGGCCACAACCTGCGCATCGGTGTCGGGCACGACGACCTCGACATGTACCGCACGCAGGAGTTCAAGAACTTCACCATCATCCCCAGCGGCCCCGCCATCGGCCTGCCTGTGCCGCTGCCCACCGGTCAGCTCCAGGAATTCCCGGCCTCGCAGTCATTCGCAGAGCCGCACCGGCGCACGGTCAGCTATGGGTACGTACAGGACGAATGGAGCGTGGCCAAGGATTGGACGCTGACGGCCGGCCTGCGCCACGACCGCTATTCCGACTTCGGCACCACCACCAATCCGCGCGCGGCGCTGGTGTGGGACGCCAACCTCGACCTCACGGTCAAGCTGCTGTACGGGCGCGCCTTCCGCGCGCCGGCCTTCACGGAGCAGTACAGCATCAACAACCCCGTCATCCGGGGCAACGCCGCGCTGAAGCCTGAAACGATCAGCACCTGGGAAGCCGCATTTTCCTGGCAGGCCCGCGCGGACACCCAGCTCAACCTGAGCCTGTTCCGCTACGACATGAAGGACATCATCCGCACGACCGACAGCGGCGGCGGCGGGGCCCAGTTCAACAACATCGGTGCACAGCACGGCACCGGGCTGGAACTGGATGCGCAATGGGAAGTGACGCGCAAGCTGCGCCTGAGCGGCAATCTCGCGTTGCAGCGTTCCATCGAGGACATGACGGGCACCGACGCGGGCTATGCACCGCGCCAGCATCTGAACGCCCGGGCCGACTGGAGCATCGTGAACGGCTGGCTGCTGAGTGGCCAGGTCAACCACGTGGCCGAACGCAAGCGCTCCGCGGGCGACGCACGTGCGCCCATCCCCGACTACACCACCGCAGACATCACCCTGCGCACCGGCAAGAGCAAAGGCAACTGGGACTTTGCGGTCTCGGTGCGCAACCTGTTCAACGCCGACGCGCGGGAGCCCAGCATGGCCCCTGGGCTGGGCCTGCCCCAGGACATCCCGCTGGCGCGACGCTCACTCTACGTTCAGGCTGCCTACCACCTCTGAAGTCTCGAAGCGCACCGGCAGGCTGCTGAAGCCGAACAGCACGAACGACGACAGCGGCTCGGCCGCCCTGCCCTCGTCCAGGCGCAGGTTCGCGAAGCGGCGTAGCAGCGTAGCGATGGCCACGCGCGCCTCCAGCCGACCCAGGCCCGCACCCAGGCAGTAGTGGATGCCATGGCCGAAGCTCAGGTGGCGGTTGGCGGTGCGGGTGATGTCGAAGCTGTCCGCATGCGGGAAAGCCGACTCGTCATGGTTGCCCGAGGCGTTGAAGGTCATCACCTGCTGGCCGGCCTTGATGAGCTGGCCGCCCAGCACCACGTCGCACTTGGCGATGCGCGCGAAGAACAGGAAGGGCGTGTTGAAGCGCAGCGCTTCCTCGATGGCCGACGGCAGCAGCTCGGGGTCGGCACTCAGCTGGGCCAGCGCCTTCGGGTGGGACAGCAGCAGCTGCAGCGTGTTGCCGATGAGGTTGGCCGTGGTCTCGAAGCCGGCGATGAGCAGCAGCCGGCATGTGCTGGCAACCTCCTGCAGCGTGAGCTTCTCGCCCTCCACCTCGGCCGCCAGCAGCGCGCTGACGAGGTCCTGGCGCGGCGTGTCGCGGCGCGCGGCGATCAGGTCGGCGAGGTAGGCATCCAGCGCGTCGACGGCCTGCGTCAGTTCCGGCGCGGGCACCTGGCCCATCAGCTCCATCTCGGCCGCACGGATGGCAGGCACTGACCATTGCTTGAACTTGTCGCGGTCGGCCACCGGCAGGCCCAGCAACTCGGCGATCACCGTGACGGGCAACGTGAAGGCCAGGTCGCCGATGAGGTCCATGCGGCCGGTGCTTTCCACGCGGTCCAGCAGCTCGTCGGTGATGGCCTGCACGCTGGGTTCCAGGTCGGCGACGACCTTGGCCGTGAAGGCACGCGCCACCAGGCGGCGGAACTGGGTGTGCCGCGGCGGGTCCATGAAGACCATCATCTTGCCGTCCGACAGGTCGGACGAGAAGGTCTTGGCGTCACCCAGCACGGTCTGGATGTCGTGGTAGCCGTAGACCTCCCAGACGCCCAGGGCGTCATTGAAATGCACGGGCGTCGTGGCGCGCATGTGCGCGTAGTGCGGATAGGGGTTCATCGTCGGGCTCAGGGTTGTGTGGGGGCGGCGGGCCAGCGGCGCAGGGCCGGGCCTTCGTAGGCGATGTGGGCGCAGGACATCGGGAAGGTCGTCCCCGGCGCTCGCTCGGCGGCCTCGATGAAGCAGGGCGACATGCCGGCCAGGAACACCGGCACCTGGAAGTGGTGCATCTCGGTCGGCGAGAAGCCGAGGTCGGCGCACAGCGCGGACATCAGGGCGGCGTAGTTCATGCGCAGCTTGGGGTTGCGCGCCACCAGCAGCGTCTCGACTTCGAGGGCGACACGCAGATGCGGCCCGCCGTCCAGCTGCAGCTCGCGCGCGATGCCCAGCACCCAGGGCAGCCGCTCGTCGATGCTGGCGATGGGGCGGCCATAGCCGTAGATGCGGCCCTTGGCGAGTTCCGCCTCGACGAAGCCGCTCAGCGACCCGTCGTGCCGCGCCGCGCGGATCAGGAAGTCGATGCTGCTGACATAGGGGTGGCCGCCGTAGATGGTGGCCTCGGACATGGCCAGCGCTGCGGCAATGCCCAGCCCCGGCGTGCTGCGCGCCGAGCCTGCCAGCGCCGCGGTGCGGTTGTTCCAGATGCGCGCGTCCGGGTAGCTGGTGCAGACCCACAGGGCGTGCAGCAGCTGGACCTGAGCCTCGGTATGGCGACGCCCGGTGATGCCCAGGACGAAGAGTTCCATCCAGTCCAGATGGCGCAGGTCGGCATGCAGGTCATGGCCACGGAAGACGGCGCGGGTGCCGACGAAGGCCTGGCCCACGCGGGTGGCCATGCGGTCGGCGCCGTTCACGAGCGCTGCGGGTCCGTTCATGCCTCACCTCGCGGATCGTCCTGCAGGTCCAGCGCGAAGAACGGAAAGCCTTTGTGGCCCTGCTCGCGCTGCTCCAGCGCATGCGCGGCCGCACCGGGCAGGCGCAGCAGCAGGTGCAGCATCTCGCCCTGGTCGGGCGTGAAGCCCAGGTCGACGAAGGCGGCCGCCGCAACGCCGGTCATGGCCAGGCCGTGGCCGGTGGCCATCTCCAGTTGCACGAGGCTCTGCTGCAGCCACGGCAGGCAGGCGCAGTTGCTGAGCGGGGCCAGCACCTCGAGCGCGCGCAGCACGATGCCGCAGGCCTTGGCCGCATGGGGATCGAAACCGGGCGGATGCTCGGCCTGAGGCCAGATGCCGGCTCGCTCGGCAGCAGGAGCGGCCAGTGCCTGCTCCCAGGCCGACGGGCTGTGGCCGCATGCACTGAACAGCTGCATCGCGGCCCAGACTTCGCGGGCACCGCCGGACTTGCCGGCACCCACGGACAGCGCGGCGATCAAGGCGGCGGCCGACGTCGAGCCGCCGACACCGGCGCACATCGCCGCATGCACCGCCGCATCGCGCGGCCCGGGGTTGGACAGGGCCAGGGCCACCGCATCCAGCAGCCGGGCCTGCCCGGCCGACGGCGCTTCGCCGCGCAGCAGCAGGAAGAGCATGTCCACCCAGCGGGCCTGTCCCAGCATGTCGCCATAGACGTCATAGCCATGGCAGAGGGCGCTGCGGGTCGCAAAGCTGTTGTCGGGTTCCGGCTCCTCATGCCAGATGCGGGTGCGGACGCGCTCCCGTGGCGCCGCCACCGTCATCGCGCCGTCCCCAGCGTCTTCATGCGCAGGTTCATCGGCGGCACCTCTTCGCCATCGATGCGGATGTCCAGCAGCGTCGGCCCCTGGCGCGACAGCAACGCGTCGAAGTCCAGCGCGTCCAGGTCCTGGGGCGAGCGGATCACATGGCCGGGGATGCCCATGGCGGCGGCCATCATGGCGAAGTCGACCTTGGGCAGCTGGAAGCCGATGGGCTCGGCGCCCGCCAGGCGCTGGCCATGCTTGACCATGCCCAGCGCGCCGTCGTTCAGCACGACGTAGAGCACCGGCAGGCCCAGCTCGGCGGCGACGGTGATCTCCTGGCCGTTCATCAAGTAGCTGCCGTCGCCCGTCAGGCAGACGACGGGGCAGCGGCGATTCGCCATGGCGATGCCGACGGCCGAGCCGATGGCCCAGCCCATGGGCGCGAAGTCCATCGTCACGCGCAGCCAGCTGGAGCTGCGGGTGCGCCTCTCCTTGCCAGAAGGCAGATAGGCACCGCCGGGCATGCGGGCGCGTTGGTCGTGCGGCGCCAGATAGTGCACCGCCCAGGCGGCGCTGTTGCCGGCGTCGGCCACGAAGCGCGTCTGCGGCGGGCAGCGCTCGCTCAAGGTCGCCAGCAGGCGCTGTGGCTTCACCGGCGCGCTGTCGCTGTGGATGGCCTCGGGGTTGTCGACCATGGCCTCGTAGGCCTGGCGCGCCATCTGCGGGTGCAGGAAGGGCAGCAGGGTCGCATCCTGCGGCGAGTTGAGCAGCGCGATCAGCTGCTCGCACACCGACTTGATGTGGCCGCGCACATGCAGCCGCGCCATCTGCGAGCGCATCAGGTTCTCGTCGCTGTCGTCCACGTGGACGAGGCGGCTGTTCAGCAGCGCAGCAGACCAGCCGCCGCTGTTGAACTCGCCAAAGCCCGTGCCCAGCGCGATGACCAGATCGGGTTCGCTGGACAGCAGCTCGGCTGCACTGGCATGGCCGCCGAAGCCGAACACGCCGCGGAAGCGCGGGTGGCGTGGGTTGATGAAGCCCTTGCCGTCGGGCGTGGTGATGAAGCTGCCGTCGGTGCGCTGCACCAGCTGCATCAGCTCGTTGGCGGCATCGCCGCAACCATCGCCGATCAGCCAGACCGGCTGGCGGGCCGAGAACAGCAGGCGCGCGAGCTGGCACACGGCGGGCAGATCCACCATCGCCGGTGCACGGCGCAGCAGGCCGGCGAAGTCCGGCGTCTCCATGCCCTCGGGCAGGGGCTCGCGCAGGATGTCCACCGGGATGGACAAGTGGCTGGGGCCGCTGGGTGCGCGCTGCGCCTGCATCAGCGCATTGAAGAGCTTGGTGGGCAGCTGCTCGGCATGCGAGACGAGCGAGTTGTACCGCGTGCAGGGGCGGAACATCGCCATCGTGTTGATGCCCGTGCAGCTCGACTCCTGCAGCGCGCCTTTGCCGAAGTTCTTGATCGGCGGCTGGCCAGTGATGACCAGCATGGGCACGTTATTGTCATAGGCGCAAGCCACGCCGGTGATCAGGTTGGTGGCACCCGGCCCGGAGGTGGCGATGCAGACGCCGATGCGCCCGGTCTCGCGGGCATAGCCGTCGGCCATGTAGGCCGCGCCCTGCTCGTTGCGGGCCACGACGGCTTGCGGGCCGCCGCGGCGGGCGCTGCGCGCCAGGGCGTTGTACAGCGGCTCGATGGCGCCACCCGGCACGCCGAAGACGTATTCGACGCCCAGCGCGGCCAGCGCGTCGACGAGCAGATCGGCCGCATCGCGCACGGCGGGTTCGCGCGCCGATTCCGGCGCCTCGGCATAGAACGGGGCGAGAGCAGTGTTTGATTCCACGGTGCAGCAGTCGTAGGACACCGCACCGGACGGCGGCATGGCGCTGCTAGAGCGCCTTGCACCTGCTTGTCGGCACGACATCGGGAGGGTGGGCCACGGTGGACCCTGAATGGCCGCTGGGTGGACACCCGAACGACCTCGCTCCTCCCTTGCGTGCGCTTGGGGCGCCGGCGCTGACTACACCTGGCCCTGCGACATCTGTTGGCTGCACATGAATACGTTTCCGCAACCGCGCAATGGC
Organism: Roseateles sp. GW821-FHT02E12; assembly: GCF_059421665.1. Lineage (NCBI taxonomy): Bacteria > Pseudomonadati > Pseudomonadota > Betaproteobacteria > Burkholderiales > Sphaerotilaceae > Roseateles > Roseateles sp. GW821-FHT02E12. The sequence continues at coordinate 828,235 of NZ_JBWKVK010000003.1, read as the reverse complement.
CGCAACTGTATCCAGTTGCAACAATCGCGCATCCCCGCGAATGCGGGCAACCGCTTTGAGGGAGGGTTAGGGCTTCACCCTCACGCCCGTAAGTTGGGCGACAGCTGCAAGTGTTGTCTGCGCTGCGTTGAGGCCGAGCAGGAAGTCCTTGTCCGAGTAGGTCGTGTACAGGTCGGTGGGCTGGTGCCAGTGCGGGTTCCAGCCCGCGCCGATCTGCATGCCGCGCTCGTTCTCGCGCACGGAGATCGCCGGCACCACGTCCATGAAAGGCGTCGAGTCGGTGTTGGTCATGCGGTTGCCCACCGCAGCGGGGTAGTCGGTCGCGTATTTCTCGTTGGCGGCGCGCAGGGCCCAGGCCAGCTTGGCTGCGCCGTCCGCCTGCTTGGCGTTGACCTGGAACTCGATGTTCACGTCGGCCTCGGCACGCTGCTCCTTGGGCGCTGTGTAGACAGGCTGGCCACGCGCGTCGAGCACCGGTTTGCCGGCGGCATCGAGCTTCGGGACCGGCATGCCGTGGTCGAACATCAGCATGTCGTGCTGGATCATGCCCAGCCACTTCGGCTCCGGATACAGGCCCGAGCCCTTGGGCGACTCGACGCCCTGCAGCGCCTGGCGCTGGGCCACGTAGGCATAGGCGCCGTTCAGGCCGGTCTCCTCGTTGTTCCAGAGGATGAAGCGGATGGAGCGCTCCGTGGCCACGCCGGGCAGGCTGAAGATGCGCGCCAGCTCCATCACCAAGGCCGTACCGGAGCCATCGTCGTTGGCCGCTTCGCCGAAGCCGATGCCGTCCATGTGGGCAGAGACGATGTACATCTCGTCCGGGCGGGTGGTGCCAACCTTGGTGCAGTAGACGCTCTCGCGCGGCGAGGTACCGAGCGGGGTCTGCTCGGTGTTCAGCGCCCGCAGCTTTTCGTCCGGCTGCGCCATCGGGTCGGTGTTCACGCCGATGGGCGCACGCTTGCCGAACAAGGTGCCGCCGCCCTGCGCCGCCGGGCCGCCCGCGCGCAGGGGTTGCAGTTGCACGGGGCCGCGCTTGGCCGGCTCGGTGAACTCGTAGCGCAGGCGTTCGGTGTTCTTGCAGCCATAGCTCTGGAGCTGGGCCTCGATCCAGTCCAGCGCCGCCCGGTTGCGCGCCGTGCCCTGGCGGCGGTCGCCGAACTGGGTCAGCCCCTTGATGGTGGCTTTGTACTTCTCGAGATCGAGATGGCCCACCAGCGTTGCGACGGGGTCGGCGGCATCCTGCGCGAAGGCAGTGCCTGCGACGCCGGCCAACACCAGGGCGGCGATTGAAGTCTTGAGGGCCATGTGACGCTGTGGAAGTGATTGCGGTCACATCCTAGCGAGGGCCGCACCCGGGCGTGCATCGCAGCGCGCCGCGAAGAATGTCACGGCGCCCTCGCCGCACAGCCGCTGCCCGGGTGGCGGCGCAACACATGCCGTGTGCGCCGTTCCTATCATCGGCTCGGCATGCCTTACCGAATCACCTGGGAACCCGATGGCGTCTACAGACGCTATTTCGGCGACGTCAGCATCGCCGAACGTCGCGCGTCCCTGGCGGCCATCAGTTCCGATCACCGTTTCGATGCCCTGCGCTACGCGATCAGCGACTACCTGGACGTGGCCGCCTATGAGGCGACGCCGGAGTCCACCGCGGAGATCGCGGCCATGCACGTCGGGCCGCTCTTCACCAATCCGCAGTTATTGATCATCGCCGTGGCAGACCGGCCCGACATCCTCGCGTCGATCCACGAGTTCATGCGCTACGGCTTCATCAAGGCGCCGTACCGGATCTTCAGCACGCTGCCCGAAGCCAGGGCCTGGCTCGCCGGGCAGCTGGCCTGAAGGCTCAGTTCAAGCCCGCCTTGTCCAGCCCGAACATCTTGTCCAGCGAGCCCGGCACGTTGCGGAAGGCCACGTTCATGCGGTTCCAGCCATTGATGGCGGCCACGCGCCAGGTCAGCTCGGACAGTTCCTCGTCGGGGAACTGCTCGCGCACCTCGGCGTAGGCCGCGTCGGAGACGCCCTCCGCCGGCATGTGCGTCAACAGTTCCGTCCAGGCCAGCGCGGCGCGCTCCTTGGGCGTGAACAGCGGCGACTCGCGCCAGATGGCCACATGGTGCAGGCGCAGCTCGCGCTCGCCGTGCATCTTGGCCTGCTTGACGTGCATGTCCAGGCAGAAGGCACAGCCGTTGAGCTGGGAGGCGCGGATGTCCACCAGCACGGCCAGCGTCTTGTCCATGCGGAAGGCCATGCCGAAGTCCATGTACTTCTTGGACAGGTCGGCGGACTGGCGGAAGTAGTCGAGGCGGGGGGCGTGCGTGCTCATGGCGATGTCCTTGGCTTGTGGCGGGCCGGCGGATTCGCTGGCCTCAGAGTCAAGACGGATCAGCCTCGGCGTTTGTGACACGCCCCGCGATGGCGGCCAGCTTGTCGGGGTTGCGCTGGATGTAGACCGCACCCACCTGGCCCGGCTCGGCGGCCGGCGCCAGCGCGATGGTCTGCACCAGGCGGCCACCAGCCTGGTCGTCAACGATCAACAGCCCCGGCAGGCCGTTGACCGTGGCCGGCACCAGCCGCCAGCCGTGACTGGTGGGCATCTGCGCAAAGCCGATGAAGGTGCGCGCGATGACGGCGCCGCCATGCAGCGGCTTCGGCACGGCGCTGACCTTGCCGCCGCCATCGGCCATCAGCACGGCGTCATCGGCCAGCAGCTGGGCAAGCGCGGACACATCCTGGCTGCGCACCGCCTGCATGAAGGCGGCCACCAAGCGATCAGCCTCCTCCTTGGCCACCTCGCGGCGCGCGTAGTCGGCCTTGACGTTCTTGCGAGCGCGGCTGATGAGCTGGCGGCAGGCGGCCTCGCTGCGGTCCAGGTGGCGGCCGATCTCGTCGTAGCCCATGTCGAACACGTCGTGCAGCAGGAAGGCTGCACGCTCCAGCGGCGACAGGCGCTCCAGGGCCAGCATGAAGGCGATGGACACGTCCTGCGCAAACTCGGCCTGCTTCTCGGGGCCGGGCGCCCAGCCGAACAGCGCTTCGTCCTCCAGCATGGGCTCGGGCAGCCACACGCCGACGTACTGCTCGCGCTGCACGGCGGCCGAGCGCAGCTTGTCCAGGCAGAGGTTGGTCACCAGCCGCGACAGGAAGGCGCCGTGCAGTTCGATGGTGGCCTCGTCCACCTCGGCCCAGCGCAGCCAGGCCTCCTGCACGATGTCCTCGGCCTCGGCGCGCGAGCCGAGCATGCGATAGGCCAGCGCGCGCAGGCGGCGCGCATGGTCACGGTCGTAGCGCAGGGCCCGAGCGGTGGGCGAGAGGTCGTCGGTCATGGCGGGAGTTTCGTGTTTCAACTCCCTCCTGACGAAGCAGACCCCACGTTTGTGACATCAGCGCGCGGTCGCCACCGCAGCGAGCAGCATCCAGGCCGAGTGCGGCAGCCACTGCTCCACCCAGCGCCATTGCTCGCCGTCGGGCCCAGGGCCGAAGGCAATGCCCTCGCCCGTGTCACTGCCCACAGCACCGGTGATGCCGTTGGACACGCCGCCGGCAAACATGTCGCCGGCGCTGGAGGCCACCGTCGGCGGGTTGCGCTTGCCAAAACCGTAGAGCATGGAGATGCCGTAGGGGTTGCGGCCCAGCGTCCAGTCGAGCTGGCTCTGCGCGAAGCCGGCCCAATCGGCCGGGAGGGGGCCACCCACCTTGCGGCCGGCGATGACCATGGCCGTGCTCAGCGAGGCCAGGCGAGCGCTCTCGCCCTGCCACCAGTAGCCGGTCTCGTTCCTGTGCGGGATGAAGAACCCTTCCTTCACCTCGCCCTCGGCCTTGCCGTCCTTGCCGGCAAGCTGGAACGCCTGGCGCGCATAGCCATAAGGGTTGGAGACGCGCTGCGTGATGTTGACCTCTTGCCAGAGCGCCGAAGTGATCGCCGCCCTCGCCCGCCCGCGCCGGGTCTCGTCGGTCTCGATGTCGAGGTAGTAGCCCAGGCTCAGCACCGGCAAGCCGGCCTCGACCGCGTGGTAGTAAGGCCGCGCCGCGCCATCGCTGATGAAGCCGCCATCGGTCGTCTGGCGCTTCATCAGACTGTCGGCCCGCACCCGTGCCGCGTCGAGAAAGCGCGGCTCGCGCGTGGCGTTGAACAGCTCGACGGCGGCCATCAGTGCCGTGTAGTCGTCGATGATGTTCTCGACGCCGTTGGCCGTGTACCGCGCGTTGAACTGCTGCAGGTGCTCGAAAGCTCGCACCGCGTCAGCCAGGTAGGTCGCGCCGCTGAACTCGCCGTGCCGGCCGGACTGCTTGGCCAGCAGCGCCGCCCGCGCCAGCGCCGCGATGGCCATGCCGCCGCCCGCGCGGTAGGCCGAGCGGTAGAGCTGGGTGTACTTGCCGTCCTCGCCCTCGTAGCCGACCACCATGCGCTCGGCCTTCTCGTCGCCCCATTTGTCGAACACCGTCGTGTAGAAGTAGCCCTCGGCGTCGAGGATGCGGTGCAGATAGTCCGCGCCCCAGAAGGCCTCGTTCTCGGCGCGCTTGAGCAGGCCCGCCTTGCGGTAAAGGTCGGCTGACGTGTGCGCCGTGTAGGCCAGCGCCCAGGCCGCCATCGACGTCTGCTGCGGGTTGAAGAAGTTGGCATAGCCGAGGTGGGACAAATACTTGCCCGTGTCGCCGCCGGCGTCCTTCCAGCCGCCATGCACATCGACGAAGCGATCCGTCTCGAAGATGCGGATGCGGCTGTCGCCCTTGCCGGTATGGCGGCTGCGGTGGAAGTAGTCCAGCGTCTTGTCGGCGATGGTCGCGAACAGGGCCTGCTCCTTCACACGCACGGGCGCCGACAGCACCCGTGCGCCACCCAGCGTCGCCTCGACGCGGTAGACACCCGGCGCCTGCAGCGCCGAGAAGTCCACCTCGAAGTAGCGCTTGCCGGCGCCCCACGCGGCGAATTCCGGCAGCGGCTTCAGCTCGCCCTGGGCGACGACCTTGCTGCCGACCAGCACCCGGTAGCGCCCGGCTTGCGCCGAGCCTGTGGATTCGACGACGGCCCTTTTGGGGCCGACGCGTTCCAGCGCCACCTGGTTGAGCTGCACCAGCAGCGGATCGGCCGGCAACTTGACCGAGACCGTCGTCACCGGCGCAGCCGCCTCGGCGGCCACGGACAGCGGCACGGCGGCCACCAGGGCCGCTGCAATCAGGATTCGCTTCATTGCCACGCCATGTTCTTGGACCACTTGATGCCCGACGCCGGGCACTTGCCGCTGTTGTCGGGGTAGCTGCTGTTGATGACCGAGTTGACCGTGCTGACGCTGTTCATGGCCGGGTTCTTCTTGTAGATGTCCAGCGCCATGCTGGCGCGCCAGCAGTTGCCCGCATCGTCGCCGAGGCTGCTGGACTTGAGCCAGCGGATGTATTGGTCGGTCAGATAGGTGGCGAAGCAGGTCTCGGTGCTGAGGCTGCCGCAGTTGCCGGCGTTCTTGACCGAGGTGAAGGCCGAGACGCTGGCGATGGAGCCGGTGTTGACCTGCACCTGGAAGGCCAGGCCGACGAGGTTGTACTTGTCGAAGGCCGTGAAGCCGATGCCCTTGAGCGCGCTGAGCACCGGCAGCAGCTTGTCGTTGTTGATGTGCGCGTAATGGCTCATCACGTATTTGTCCTGCTGGGTGTCGAAGGCGGACTGCAGGGCCTTGCAGATCTTGGTCAGCGCCGCCCGCTTGGTCGAGTTGGAGCGGCTGAGGTTGGGATAGGGATCGAGCGTCGAGTCGTCGGCCTTGAAGTTGCTGGCCGACACGCCGGTGACCTGCACGCCCCAGTTCTTCATGTCGGTGTTGGTCGCGCCCGTCTTGCCCAGCACATAGGGTGCGAAGGCATTCTTGAAGTAGTCAGGGAAGTCGCCCACCGTCGTCACGCCGACCGGGCCGAAGGTGTTGCCGCGGTAGTCCGAGATGCCGACGCTGGCCTCGTAGTCCACCTCGCAATAGCGCCAGGGCCCGACGTCCTGGTAATTGGTCGTGCCGTTCTCCGGGTAGGCGTCCATGCTGAGCACGGCCTGCCACTGGGCGACCGTCAGCTTGCGGTTCTTGTCGAAGACATTGCCATAGACGCGCGAGTCCCCCACCGGGATGACGCCGCTGGCCGCCGCCGGCTGCACGGCCGTCACCAGCGCCTGCCCGCTGGCGGTCTCGGTCTGCGTGTAAAGCCAGCCGTCCTGCACATAGGCCGAGCTCTTGGCCGCATTGCCGGTCGCACCGGCCAGCGAAGACAGCCCCAGCAGCGCCAGGGCCGCGCAGGAACCAATCCGAAGTGATTGCATGTTTGCCTCAACAGAAGTCGTGTGGCGAGTGCCACGGGTTGTTGATGCCCACGAGCGGCGCGAGGGGCGCGCCGCCGGCGAGGAGCGCAACGTCACTGCTGGATGCGCCGGGCCGAACCTCGTCCCTCCAACGGGACCATCGGCGGCGAATGTAGGGCCGCAAAGCCGGCATCGTCAATATTTAAATCCAGTGGTTGTATAAATTTATTACAGCCACACGATGACGATTGGATTGACTGCTCAGTCAGAATGGCGGCCACCCTCAAGCCAAGCCCCAGGGCGCACGAAACGCTGCGCATGGATCGGCCGCTTGGCCCCGAGACCGCCAACTATCATCGGCGCCACGAAAGGCGCCGCCAGCACGCATGAGAACCACCGGCCGAGGAGCCACCCAGCAGTCCAGCGCCCCCTACAACCGCCGCGTTGTGCTGGACTTCATCCGCCAGCAAGGCGCCGCCTCGCGCAAGGACATCGCCGACATGGTGTCCCTGAGCCCGCAGACAGTGGCCAACATCACCAACGACCTGGAGGCCATCGGCCTCATCGTGTCGCGGCGGCAGAAGGTCGACAAATCCCGCGGCCAGCCGCCCATCGCCTTCGAGCTGAACCCGCAAGCGGGCAACTCCATCGGCATCAGCCTGGAGCCGGGCCGCGCGTCGGCCGCTTTGGTGAACCTGGTCGGCGAGGTGCGCAGCCGCTGCGAGGTGGAGATGGACAGCAGCGACCGCCGCCAGATGCTGGCCGCCATGCTGCAACTCGTCGCCCAGCTGCGGCGCGACTCCACCGAGCGCCTGTGGGGCATCGGCATCGCCCTCCCCGGCCCGCTCGGCCACACCGACATCAGCTTCATCGGCCCGACCGCATTGGAGGGCTGGAACGACCTCTCCGTGCTGGATGAGCTGCGTGAAGTGACCGGCCTGCCTCTTTTCTACCGCGTGGACAGCGTTGCCGGCGCCCTCGGCGAGACGCTGTTCGGCGTGGCCCGCCACCTGGACGACTTCTTCTATCTGCATCTCGGCCTGGGCCTGGGCGGCGCCCTGGTCATCGGCCGCTCGGCCTACCCCGGCGCCGACGGCAACGCGACCGAGATTGGCCACGTGCCCATCGTGCCCGGCGGCACGGCCTGCTACTGCGGCAACCGCGGCTGCCTGGAGCGCTACCTGTCCATGCACTCGCTGGCCGAGGCCCTGGGCGTGTCCGACCACGACGTGTGGACCGTCGACCTCGCGCAGCGCCTTCAGCAGCCCGGCGACGCGGCCCTGCACGGCTGGTGCCGCCAGGCGGCGGACCGGCTGCGCGACGCCGTCTGCATGATCGAGAACATGCTGGACCCGCGCTCCATCGTCATCGGCGGCTCCGCGCCCAAAGTGCTGGTGGAACACCTCGTGGCGCTGGCCCAGCCCTGGCACCGCTCGGTGCGCGGCGGCATGGCCAGCGCCGAGACACGCCTGGTGCTGTCGGACCGCCAGGACGACAGCTCCATCCTCGGCGCGGCCGTGCTGCCCTTCTACGAAATGCTGTCGCCGCGCCTGGAAGTGCTGCAGCAGGAACGCCGCCCGGACGTCGACGCGGCCGAGCTGATGGGCCACCGCGCACCGCCTTCCAGACGGACTCAATAAATATTTCAATCCACTGGATTTATTTATTGACAAGCCATTTGACGCGCTCCTATAGTTGGTGCCCATGGACACGGCACGCACTCATTTCGACCCCCACCTCAGCATCGTCGGAGACGTAGGCGTCGACCTCGTTCTTGGCACCCTGGACGCCTGGCCGCGCATCGGCACCGAGCTGCTGATGCCCCGCAGCGAGCTGCGCGCCGGCGGCTCTGGCGCCAACGCCGCGCTGGCAGCCCGCCACATCGGCCTGAACACCCAGCTCATCTCCGCCGTCGGCAACGACCACTTCGGCCAGTGGCTGACCGAGCAGTTCACCGGCATCCGCAGCAACCTGGAGCTGTGCGACCGCGAGACCACCATCTCCGTTGGCCTCATGCACGCCTGCGGTGATCGCAACTTCTTCACCACACACGGCCATCTGCAGCAGCTGTCGGTGCAACACGTGCTCAAGCACCTGCGCCCGACCGAAGCACCGGCCATTGCCCTCTTCACCGCCCCCTTCCTGCTGACCGAGCTGCGCGGCCGCTATGCCGACCTGCTCGCCGAAGCTGCCACGCGCGGCTACCGCATCGCGCTGGACACCGGCTGGCCGCCCGAGGGCTGGACGCCCACCGTGCGCGACGAGGTGCTGACCTGGCTGCCGCACTGCGACCATCTGCTCATCAACGAGCTGGAGGCCCGCAGCATTGCCGGCACTGAGGATCTGGACGCGGCGCTGGTGCTGATCGGCCGGGAGCTGAAGCCCGGTGCCAGCCTCGTCGTCAAGGTCGGTGCGCGTGGCGCGATGGGCTTTGAAGGTGGCCGCCGCAGCGAGCACGATGCCGAGCCGGCCGATATCTTCGACACCATCGGCGCCGGCGACGCCTTCAACGCGGGTTATCTCGCCGCCCGTCTGCGCGGCGCCCACCTCGCCGAGGGCCTGGCCGCCGGCTGCCGCACGGCGCGCGCCATCCTGTCGCGCTTCCCACGCAAGACCATCCGCGCCGGCGAATTCGCCGATTGCGTCGCCGCCTGAGCCGCACCATGAAGCACCGCGCGCTGATCGTCGGCTACATCCTGCTGATCTGGTTCGTGATCTCCTTCGTCACCAACCTGATCGGCCCGCTGATGCCGATCATCATCCAGGACTTCAAGCTGAGCCTGGGGCTGGCAGGTTTCCTGCCCTTCTCCTTCTTCCTGGCCTACGGGTTGGTGTCCGTTCCAGGCGGAATGCTGGTCGAAGCGCGGGGGCCGCGGTTCACCATCCTGGTCGCCTTCGCGCTCAACCTGGCGGGGTCGCTGGCCATCGCGCTGTGGCCCAGCTACGGCACGGCCATCGCCGGCTTGTTCGTCATTGGCCTGGGCATGGCGCTGCTGCAGGTCGTCATCAACCCGCTGATGCGCACGGCCGGTGGGGAGGCGCACTTCGCCTTCTTCTCGGTGATGGGCCAGCTTGTCTTCGGTCTGGCGTCCTTCCTGAGTCCGTGGGCCTTCCAACTGCTGATGGAGCGCCCCGGTGCGGCCGGCAGCCCGCTGGTGTGGGTGGCCTTCTACTGGATCTTCACGGTGGGCTTCGTCGCCCTCATCGTCGCCAACCAGACCCTGCCCCTGCCCCAGGTCGAGCTCAAGGACGACGAGCGTGCCGGCGGCTGGGCGGCCTACAGAGAGCTGTTGGCGCGCCGCGATGTGCGGCTCTTCTTCCTGGGCATCATGGCCTACGTCGGCACCGAGCAGACGCTGGCCAACTGGATGTCGCAGTTCCTGGCCACGTACCACGGCATCTCGGCTACGGCCGAGGGCGCTGACGCCGTCGCGCGCTTCTGGGGCCTGATGTCGCTGGGCTGCCTGCTGGGCCTCGCGCTGCTCAAGCTGCTGGACTCCCGCGTCGTGCTCGCCGGCTTCACGGTGCTGGCGATTGGCAGCGTCGCTCTCGCCCTCTTCGGCCCGGCTGCCGCGTCGCAACTGGCCTTCCCGGCCTCGGGCTTCTTCCTGTCGGTGATGTTCTCGGTGGTGTTCTCGCTGGGCCTCAATTCCGTGCCCCGCCACCACGGCGCCTTCTCGGGCGTGCTGTGTACCGGCATCCTCGGCGGCGCCGTCTTACCCCTCATCGTCGGCGTGCTCGGCGATGCCATCGGGCTGCGCGCCGCGATGTCCACCGTCTTCCTGACCCTGGCCTACATCCTGAGCGTCAGCGCCTGGGCGAGGCCACTCGTGCGCAACGAGACCGTCTCGCTGGCGCAGTTGTTGGCCAACACCAAACCCAAGCCCAGACCCGGGGGCTGACTTCCCGACTCAAACACGCCGTGGCTTTCGGGCCAGGACGGCGGCCGCCCATACACAGACACAAGGAGCCTAGAGCGATGAGACCGAACCGAGCTGGATACGCCAAGACCGTTACCGCAGCCGCCGTGAGCCTGCTGGCCGGCACCGCCTTTGCGCAAGAGACGACGGCGGACAAGGACGCCGCACGGAACGAGCTGCCCACCGTCACGGTCAGCGCAACGCGCGTCAACTCCAACCTGCTGAAGACGCCCGTGGCCGTCACCGCCATCACGCAGGAGGCGTTGAGCCGCGAAGGCATCCACGACGTGCGCGGCCTGTCGGGCACCATCCCCAACTTCCAGATCTCCTCGGGCGCCGACTCCGGCATCCAGATCAACATCCGCGGCGTCGGCTCCACCAACTTCACGGAGATCGGCGACCCGGCCGTGGGCCTGCACGTGGGCGGCCTGTACTCGCCCCGCCCGCAGGGCGCGCTCGCGCTGATGTTCGACCTGGAACAGGTGGAAGTGCTGCGCGGCCCGCAGGGCACGCTGTTCGGCCGCAACTCCACCGGCGGCAGCGTCAACATCATCCCGGCCAAGCCCGACTTCGGCTCCACCTACGGCAATGTCGAGACCGACTTCGGCAACTACCGCAAGCGCCAGGTCAACCTGGTGCAGAACCTGCGCGTGAACGACAAGTTCGCACTGCGCGCCACTGTCAGCAAGGTCCAGCGCGACGGCTGGATCAACCAGCAGCAGGACTTCACCGACGTCAACATCCCCGCGCACGGCTTCGTCGCCGACGGCATCCCCGATGTCGACCAGCGCCGCAACACGCTGGTTGGCAAAAGCAAGTACTACTACAACCGCGACGAGTGGGCGGCGCGCATCGCCGGGCGCCTGAAGCTCACGGACAACGTCGAGTGGCTGCTGGCCTACGAGAAATTCCAGAACAACAGCGCCGGCGACGTCGCGATGAAGGACTGCGACATGGCGGCCGGCACCGCCTTTGCGTGCACCGGCGGCAAATGGGACGTCAAGATCAACGTGCCCGGCAAGACGGACATGTCCATCGGCACGCTGCGCTCCAACCTGGTGTGGAACCTCAGCCCGCAGACCAGCGTCGAATACGGCGCGGCGTTCGCCAACCAGAAGCGCACCCAGCAGTCCGACGACGATGGCGGCTACCACCCCATCGCCAGCCAGGTGACGGCCAGCCTGCCCGTCGGCCCCGACGGCGACTGGGGCACCTGGCCGATCAGCGACATGACCTCGTTCACGCTCGGCTCCACCTACAAGTCCAGCGTGCACGAGCTGCAGTTCAAGCACCACACCGACACGCTGCAGCTCGTCACCGGCCTGTTCTGGATGCACGAGAAGAACGCCATCGACTACGCGCAGGAGCAGCTCGTCACGGCGCCGTACGGCTTCCCGACCAGCCAGTTCTATCACCAGCCCGACCGCCAGATCGACGCCAAGGCCGTCTTCGCCCAGGCCGACTGGAAGTTCGCACCGACCTGGACAGCCACCCTCGGCGCGCGTTACAGCGTCGACAAGAAGAGCGACAAGAACGGCCAGGTCTTCGGCGGCTGGGACGGCTCCACGCCGGCCTACTACAACGGCCTCTATCAGCCCGGCACGCCGGGCGACCCCGGCTTTCGCGCCCACAACGGCCGCGACCTGACCGAGAAGATGGGCCCCTTCGCCGGCACCGCCGCCTACGCTGAATGGGGTGCGCCCGCGGGCAACGACAACTCGGAGACCTGGAAGAAGGTCACCTATCGCCTGGGCCTGGCCAAGCAGCTCACGCCGCTGGACATGTTCTACACGTCCCTCTCCACCGGCTACAAGGCCGGCGGCTTCGGCGACAAGGACGACCGCTGCGGCGGCCACGACTGCGTGGACGGCCCGGCCGGCCCGCAGTACACCTTCTTCTCGTACAAGCCCGAGACCGTCACCAACTTCGAGATCGGCTACAAGGGCCTGCTGCTGAACAAACGCCTGAGCCTGTCGGCCACGCTCTTCTTCAGCCGCTACAAGGACATGCAGGTCACGGGCGACAACTTCGCCTCCCGCATCAAGCGCACCGACCCCTGCCCCGAAGACAACCCGACCTGCGACATCGTCACCAAGTGGCAGACCGTCAACGTCGGCACCGTCAGCATCCCCGGCCTGGAGCTGGAGGTCGACTACAAGCCCTGGCCCGGCGCACGCCTGGGCGCGTTCTTCAGCTACATCAACAGCAAGATGAAGAACTACCCGTCGTACAGCGACAGCTGGAACTGCGGCGTGCGCGAGGAGGTGGGCGCACCGCACTGCCCCGACCCTTACACCGGCCCCATCCGCGAGTTCGCCGGCCGCCAGATCCTGGACATCACCGGCAACCACCTGCCGCTGTCGCCCAAGTACAGCTTCGGCATCAACTTCTCGCAGAACTTCGTCTTCGGCGAGGGTTGGGAGCTGACACCCTGGGTCAACCTGAAGTGGCAGGACAAGATGTACTTCACGCTGCTCAACCTGGACAACCCGCACATCTCGGATGGCCAGAAGGCCTTCACCAAGATCGACGCCAGCCTCAAGCTGCAGGCGCCCAAGTACTGGCGCGCTGAGCTGTACGTGCTGAACGCGACGAACAAGATGACCAAGAACGCGGTGCAGGACGGCGGCGGCTTTGTGCGCGGCTACTGGAACGACCCACGCACCTACGGCATCCGCGTCGGCATCGACTACTGAAGGTAGCGGTTGGGCACGTTGCCCAGCCGCGGCGCCGGCCGCTGCTGGGCCGCCAACAGCTCGGTGATGTTGGCGTAGACGTCGGCCTCGGTCCTGTGCATCTGCGGCAGCAGGCCGAGCTGGGCATAGGACAGCGGCGTGAAGGTGCAACGCATCTGCGTGCGGTGGCGCAGCAGGGCCGGGTCGGCCGCCACGGCGGTGGCCAGGGCATCGGCGTCGTTGAGCAGCACGGGCGCGAGCCTGGCGTCATCAAGCCGGCCGCCGCGGTCCAGCAGCAGGGCCAGGCAGGCGGGGAAGCGGTCCGAGCGGAAATACATCTCGAGCAGGTGATTGACCACCGTCACGCCATCGATGCTCGAACGCGCGTCGAAGCCAGCGTCCAGCAGGGCACGAATCTTGTCGACGTCGTGGGTCTCGACGGCGCCGAGCAGGCGCTCGTGGGTGGAGGTCATGGCTGCTCCCGCTGGAAGCCGCAATGCTAAGGACAGCGCAGAAAGACGCCCTGCACGGTGCAACTGCCACGCGGCCCCACCAGGTTGGGGCCGACGCGGGTCATCGTCGTGCCGTCGCTGGTCAGGCAGGTGGCGGCATTGCAATTCGTCACCATGACGGGGGGCTCAAAGCGGGGCATGGGCACGGTCACCGGCGGCGTTGCAGGCAGAGGCAGGCGCGGCGCGGCCACGCTGGGTCGAACGGGCGCTTCGGGCAGCACCCAGGTGTGCTGGGACGGCGGTGGCGAGGTGGTGAGCCCGCCGAGGCAGGCATCCGCCACTCGCTTGCGCAAAGGCTGCAGCCGTGCGACCACCGAGCGCTGCCGCTGCTGGTCGGCCGGGCTGGCCGATGAGGCGGCAGTGGCAGCCGCGATGGCGTCCTCCGCCTCGTCCAGGGCCACCAGCGCCGTGCGGCAGGCCGGCGACCTGGGCAGCTCCTCTGCGCACAGCAGGCCCGACACCCCCTGCGCGAACAGGAAGACGAGCAGGCCGGCAGAACGTGCAGTGATGGGTGCAGTCATGGCCCATGAATCTTGCGCCGTTTTCCAAGCGGGCGCTGTAGGCCGGGGCCTGCGGATCAGGTCCGACGCAGCCGGGGCCAGGCCAGCAAGGCCGCCACGCCCACCATCCCCGCCAATGCGTAGCCCGCGGCGCTGCCTGCGCTGGCGTCGCCCACCAAGCCCAGCAAGTCCAGCGCGGCAACACCGGTCTTCTGCAGGTTGAGGTAGAGCGCGAACAGGAACAGAGCCAGGAAGGTGCGCGAGCCCTGGGTCAGCCGGCCCAGCAGCGTGGCAGCCACGCTGAGGAAGAGCAGACCGGCCACACACGCCAGTGCCTGCATCGGCGAGACCGCGCCCAGGCGCAGCAAGGCCGGCAGGGCCAACATCAACCCCAGGCCCAAGGCCGCCAGCGCCTGGCGCCAGCCGCGCTCCCAGGCTCCGCCGGGCGCTGCGCTCGCCAAGGCTAGGGTGCCGCTCTGCAGGTCGCGTGAGCTCACGTCAGCCACGGCCATGCCCCAGGCGCACAGCGTTGCCGCCAGCAGCATCTGCAATGTCGCAACCGGGGCCACCGCACAGGCCACCGCGCCCGCACCCATCGCCAGGGCCAGCAGCGGCTGGCTGAGCAGCACCAGGCTCACGTCCGCCAGCCAGCGGCCGGGCAGGCCAGGCAGCTGGGCACTGGCGCGCAGCAGCAGACCCAGGGCAAAGGTGAAGGGCCGCATCAGCGGGCGCAGCAGCCACTGCAGCGCCGCCACCACACGCCAGCGGCTGGCCGGGTTGCGCAGCTTCACGCGGTCCGGTGCATAGCGATGGAAGAACAGCACGGCGGGCACCAGCGGCAGCAGGGCCAGGGCCATCGAGCCTAGGCGCAGCGCAATCAGCTCGGCGCTCCACAGGCCTTCGGGCATGTGCAGGATGGGCAGCGTGGCGTCGAACGGGCTGCCACCGACGCTGATGTGGCTGACGTCCATCAGCCGGCTCACGCCCACCAGCATCGGTGACATGCCGTTGATGTCGAACACCTGCCAGCCGGTCAGGCGCACGGCGCCCTGCCCCAGCGTGGCCGGGACGAAGGCGAACTGCACCATCCACAGCACCCAGTAGATCGCGTCCCCCCGCTTGCCCATCAGCGGCGCCCAGGCGTCGGCCAGTACGGCCAGGCTGGCGCACAGCATCAAGCCGGGCGCCAGCCCGAACACCAGCATCTGCAGGTAGGGCAGCGGTTGCAGCGGGCCTTCGCCGCGCACGAGTTGCAGCACCCACACAGTCAGCATGACGACGGTGCCCAGCGAGAACAGGAAGCCGAAGGCGCCCAGCCAGCGCACCCCCAGCAACTGCGCGTTGCTGACCGGCGTGGCGGCCAGCACGGATGCGGTGCCGCAGCGCAGGTCTTCCTGAGTGCGGCCGCGCGCCAGGTAGAAGCCGGCCAGGCCGAACAGCAGCGATGCGATCAGGTTGGTGGCGAAAGCCAGCGCCTGGCTCTCGTAGGCAATGCGCTGCTTGTTCACGACCATCATCGCGGCGCCGCTCTTCGGGTCCAGCACCATGAACCAGCTCACGGCCACCACGGCCAGCAGGATGACGAGGCTGCTGAGCCGGCGGCTGCGCAGCCGCCATTCGTTCAGCACCAGGGCCTTGTAGAGCGCCCAGTTCATGGCCACGCCCTTGGGCCCGGGCATCGCTGCTGCCAGCGGGAATTCGGGGGCGCTCATGCTGCCACCCGCGCATCGGCATAGCGTTGCGTCATCAGCGCCTCCTCGAGGCTGGCGTTCGCCAGCTCGGCTTCAGCAAAGGGGCGCGAAGGATGTGCCATGCGCACCTGCACGCGGCTGCCCTGCGGCTGCGCCTGCAGCACTTGCACATGCCCCTTCAACGCCTCGTAGTCGGCCGGTGCGAGCAGCGCCGTCCAGACCTTGCCAGCGGCGCGCGCGATCACAGCCTCGGGCGTCTCGAAGGCCACGAGGCGGCCCTGGCGCAGGATGGCCAGGTTCCCAGCCATGTTCTCGACGTCGGACACGATATGGGTCGACACGATGACCAGGCGCTTGCGCCCAAGGTCGCCCAGCAGATGGCGAAAGCGCAGGCGCTCCTCGGGATCGAGGCCGGCCGTCGGTTCATCAACGATGAGCACATCGGGATCGTTCAGCAGGGCCTGCGCGATGCCCAGGCGCTGGCGCATGCCGCCCGAGAATCCCATGGCCGGGCGGTTGGCCTGCTCGTGCAGGTTCACCAGCTCCAGCAGGTCGTGCAGTCGCTGCCGGTCCCGCACGCCCTTCAGCGCCGCGAAGTACTGCAGGAATTCGAGCGCCGTCAGGTGCGGATAGACACCGAAGTCCTGCGGCAGATAACCCAGGCGCCGGCGCATCAGCTCCGGCTTGGCGACGATGTCCTCGCCGTCCAGCAGGATGCGCCCGCTCGTGGGTTTCGTGAGCGTCGCCAGCATCTGCATCAGCGTGCTCTTGCCCGCGCCGTTGTGGCCGATGAGGCCGACGACGCCGGGCTTGAGATCAAGCGTCACGCCATCGACGGCATGGAGCTTTCCGAAGGTTTTGGAGACGTTTTGAATCTGCAGCATGGCCACTCCTCATCTTGTGAATGAGCTCAGCCTAAGGACCGCAGGGCCAGTCTCCAACGCGCTTGCGACAGACCGCTCAGCGCGCGGTTCAGGCCGGCGAAAGCGCGGCCTGGGCCGGCGTCACGCCAACTGCCTCACCGGCCCCTGCCCCGCAGCGGCTTGAGCAGGTCCCGCAGGTCGTTGTGATCCATCTCGTACATCAGCGCCAGCAGCCGACCCATCTCGCCCTTGGGAAAGCCTTCGCGCGCAAACCAGCCGAGATAGTTGCCCGGCAGATCGGCGATCAGCGTGCCCTTGTGCTTGCCGAAGGGCATCTCGGTCTTGACGAGCTTGAGGAGGTCTTCCGGATTCATGTCTTGAGCCGATAACCCACGCCGGCCTCCGTCACCAGCCACTGCGGCCTGTTGGGGTCGGCCTCGAGCTTCTTGCGCAGATTGGCCATGTGCACGCGCACATAGTGCACGTCCTCGGCGTGGCCCGGCCCCCAGACGGTCTTGAGCAGGTGTTGGTGAGTCAGCACGCGGCCGGGGGCGTTGGCCAGTTCCTGCAGCAGGCGGTATTCGATGGGCGTCAGGTGCAGTTCCTCGCCGCCCTTGGTGACCACGCGCAGCGCCCGGTCCACGGCCACGTCACCGAAACGCAGCACGGGGTCGGCATCGCTGCCAGCGCCGCCGCGCCTGCGCAGCTGCACGCGCACGCGGGCCAGCAGTTCGGCCACGCCGAAGGGCTTGACGAGGTAGTCGTCGGCACCAGCGTCCAGCGCCTGCACCTTGCGCTCTTCGCCCTCGCGGGCCGACAGCACGAGGATGGGTGCCTGCGACCAGCCGCGGAACTCGCGGATGAAATCCAACCCGTCGCCGTCGGGCAGACCCAGATCCAGCACGACGAGTTCGGGCCGTCGCGTGGCCGCGTCGATGAGGCCGCGCTGCAGCGTGGTGGCCTCGAAAACCTCCAGGCCCTCGCTCTCCAGCGCCATGCGCACAAATCGCCGGATCTCCGGCTCGTCCTCGATCATCAACACGCGTGCGGCGCTCACTCAGGCTTCTCCGCCGGCGGCTGACCGAGAGGAAGCTCGATGCGGACACAGGCACCGCCGGTCGCGACATTGTGGGCGCTGATGCGCCCGCCATGCGCATCCACGATGGCCTTGCAGATGGCGAGGCCCAGGCCCACGCCAGGCGTGGCGCTCTCGCGGTCGCCGCGCTCGAACTTGTCGAAGAGCTGTTCCTCGCGGCCGGCCGGAAAGCCGGGGCCGCGGTCTGCCACGTCGATCTCGACATGGCGCCCCGCCGTGCGGGCGCTGATGCGCAAGGAGCCGCTCGCGTACTTGGCCGCGTTCTCCAGCAGGTTGACGAGCACGCGCTCGATGAGCACGGCATCCAGCTCCACCAGGGGCAGCTCGGCCGGCAGCTCCACGGCCACGTCGCGCCCCGCCAGCACCTCGTCCAGGCTCGCGAGGGCGCTGCCGACAACCTCCTGCAGCGGCAGCCAGTGGCGGTTGAGCTGCACCGCCCCAGACTGCAGCCGCGCCATGTCCAGCAGGTTGCCCACCAGCGCGCTCATGCGCAGCGCCGAGCGGCGCATCGCGTCGGCCACGTCGGTTTGCGGCGCATTCAACGGCGTCAGCTTGAGGGCATCGGCCAGGCCCACCAGTGCTGCCAACGGCGTGCGCAGGTCATGCGAGATGGCCGTCAGCAGCGAGTTGCGCAGCCGCTCGCTCTCGATCTGCAGGGTGCTGTGCTGCGCCACTTCGATGTAGTGGATGCGCTCCAACGAGATGGCCAGGAGCGCCGCGCAGGTGTCCAGCAGCTCGCGCTCCTCGGGCGACCAGCGCCGCGCCGCGCTGCCGGTGCGCCCCTCCACCGCCAGCACGCCACGCTGCCGCATCGGCGCGCTCAGCGGCAGCATCAGGCAGGGGCTGGCGGGCAAGGTATCGGTGCCCTGCCCCGCCGCCTGCCCATGGTCGAAGGCCCACTGGGCCACGCCGAGGTCGGGCTGCACGCTCGCTGCACCTGAAACCGGCAGCATCGCCAACACCTCGCGGCCCGCCGTGGCTCCCAAGGGTGGCACCAGCACGGCGGACGCGACGCCGAACTCGGCACGCAGGAAGCGCGTGGCAATCTCGGCCACCTGCTCGGGCACAAGGGCAGCGCCCAGGTCGCGCGACATGGCGTACAGCCCGCGCACGCGGCGCTCGCGCTCCTGGGCCGCCCGTGCCTGCGCCTGCAGGCCGGCCGCCAGCTGACCGATGACGAGGCCGACGAGCAGCAGCACGGCGAAGGTGACGAGGTATTGCGCGTCGCCCACCGCGAACGAGCCCCTGGGCTCGACGAAGGCGAAGTCGAAGGCCGCCACGCCCAGCAGCGCCGCCAGCGCCGCCGGCGCGCGGCCGAAGCGCAGCGCCACGCCAACGACATTGAGCAGATAAAGCATGGCGATGTTCGTCGGCGCCATGAAGCCCAGCAGCAGCTGGGAGACGGCCGTCGTCAACGCCACACCGGCCAGCGCCGCCGCGTGGCCGCGCAGGGCCTGCGGCGTGAGCAGCCCGCGTGGCGCCGGCTGCGGCCGCTCGCGCGCGGCAGCCGGCAGTGCGACCTGCAGCACGTCCATCTCCTCGGCGAGCTGGTTCAGCGCCTCGGCCAGCGACGGCCGCCCGGGCCAGCGCCACGCCCGCTCACGCCGGCCGACGACGAGGCGGGCCAGGTTGTGCTCGCGCGCATAGCCCACCAGGGCGCGGGCCACCTCGGGCGCCGAGAGCTCAGCCGTGCGTGCGCCTAGCGACTGCGCCAGCTCCAGCGTGCGCTGCACGCGCTGGCGGGCTGCATCGCCCAGCGCACGGGCTGTCTGCACGTGCACGGCATGCCAATCCAGGCCCAGTTGCTGGGCCAGGCGGGCCGCGCTGCGCACGACCTTGTCGCTGGCAGCCCCCGGGCCCACGCAAGCCAGCAACGACTCGCGGTTGGGCCAGACCGCACCCTTGCCCAGGTCCGTGTACTCACGCCGGTAGGCCTGCATCTGGTCGTCCACACGGTCGGCCGTGCGGCGCAGGGCCAGTTCGCGCAGCGCGAGCAGGTTGCCCTTGCGGAAGAAGTTCTTCGCCGCCCGCTCGGCCTGGGCCGGCAGGTAGACCTTGCCTTCTTTCAACCGCTGCAGCAGCTCGTCGGGCGGCAGGTCGACGACGACCACCTCGTCGGCCGCGTCGAAGACCTTGTCCGGCAGCGTCTCCCAGACGCGGATGCCGGTGATGCCGCCCACCACGTCGTTCAGGCTCTCCAGATGCTGCACGTTTAGCGTCGTCCACACCTCCACGCCGGCCTCGCGCAACTCCTGCGCGTCCTGCCAGCGCTTGGCGTGGCGCGATCCCGTTGCATTGCTGTGGGCCAGCTCATCCAGCAGCAGCACGCCGCTAGGTTGCTGTTGGCCCCATGCGAGGGCAGCGTCGAGGTCGAACTCGCGCAGCGTCTGGCCGCGGTGGGCGATGTCCTTCAGCGGCAGCCGCGCCAAGTCACGCGCGATGCCCTCGGTGTCCGCCCGCCCGTGTGTCTCGACGACGCCGATGCGTACCGCCCTGCCCTGGCGCTGCGCCGAGTGTGCGGCTGCCAGCATCGCGAAGGTCTTGCCGACGCCGGCGTTGGCGCCGAAGAAGATCTTCAGCCGGCCACGCTTGGCGGCGGCTTCGTCGCGCTGGACCTTGGCAAGCAAGGCGTCGGGGTCAGGCCTGTCCTCGTTCACAACCACTTCAAGCGCTTGAAGCGCCAGTAAAGAGCGCCGCTGACAAGCACGATCACGCACAGCGCCATCGGGTAGCCGAAGGCCCATTTCAGCTCGGGCATCGTCTCGAAGTTCATGCCCCAGATGCCAGCCAGCGCCGTGGATGCTGCAAAGATGGCGGCCCAGGCCGCCAGCCGCTTGGTGACGAGCGATTCGTCCAGCGTGACGAGAGTGAGGTTGACCTGCGTGGCCGCGATGATGGTTTCGCGCGCGGCATCGATGCTGGCCTGGATGCGCAGCAGATGGTCGTAGACGTCGCGAAAGTAGTCCTGCAAGGCCTTGCACACGACGGGCACGCGGCCACCATGCAGCTTGGAGGTCACCTCCAGCAGCGGCGTGACGGCGTGGCGCAACGTGGCCAGGCGCTGCTTGAGGCCGAACAAGCGCTGCACGACGGCCTGGCGGTCCAGGCCGGGCTGGAACATGGTTTCCTCCAGCCCTTCCAGCTCGGCCTCGATGGCATCGATGAGCGGAAAGTAGCGGTCCACGACGGCGTCCATCAGCGCGTAGAAGACGAAGCCCGGCCCTTGCTTCAGCAGGTGAGGCTCGCGCTCGGCACGCCCGCGCACGCCGAGGAAACCTTGCGCGCTGCGGTGGCGCACCGACACGATGAAGCGCGCCCCGACGAAGACATGCACTTCGCCCACTTCCAGGCTGCCGTCTCCGTCGTCCTCGCCGCCTTCGAGCAGGTGCATCGCGGCGAACAGCATGTCGCCGTATTCCTCCAGCTTGGGGCGCTGGTGGCCCTTGCGGGCGTCTTCAACGGCCAGGGGCGGCAGGTTCAGCTCGCGCTGAAGCAGGTTGAGTTCGTCATCGCTCGGGTCGCGCAGTGCGATCCAGACAAAGCCGCTCTGGCTTTCGAGCGCCTCGGAAACGCCCTCCAGCCCGGGCTCGCAAACGATGCGGCCATCCTCGTACACGGCGCTGTTGATCAGCATGTTGTTCTGCCGGGAGTCATCGTGCGGCCATCGTCGCACGCTCCAGCGCGAGGTTGAGGCTCAGCACGTTCACGCGCGGCTCGCCGATGAAGCCCAGCCAGCGGCCCTCGGTGTGCTGCTCGACGAGCGCACGCACACGCTCCACCGGCAAGCCACGGGCGCGCGCCACACGGGCGAGCTGGTAGTCGGCGGCGGCGCGGCTGATGTGCGGGTCCAGGCCACTGGCGGAAGCTGTCACGAGGTCGACCGGCACGGGTGCCGTGTTGCCGGGGTCGGCCAAGCGGAGCGCCTCGACGCGGGCCTTGACCGCATCCACCAAGGCCGGCGCCGTCGGCGCGAGGTTGGAGCCGGCGGAGTTGCCCGCGTTGTAAGGCATGGGGCCGGTGGCCGACGGGCGGCTCCAGAAGTGGCCAGGGGCGGTGAAGGCCTGGCCGATCAGCTCGGAGCCGACGGTCTTGCCGTCCTGGACGACGAGGCTGCCATTGGCCGCATGCGGGAACAGCGTCTGCGCAATGCCGGTGACGGCCAGCGGATAGGCCAGGCCGGTGATGAGGCTGAACAGCAGGAAGAGGGTCAGCGCGGGGCGGAGTTGGGTGTTCATGATCAGGCGATGTGAAGGGCGACCAGCAGCAGGTCGATGGCCTTGATGCCGATGAAGGGCACGATGACGCCGCCCAGGCCGTAGACGAGCAGGTTGCGGCGCAACAGGCTGGCGGCGCCGATGGCGCGGTAGCGCACGCCCTTGAGGGCCAGCGGGATCAGCACGACGATGATCAGCGCGTTGAAGATGACCGCACTCAGGATGGCCGAGTTGGGGCTGGCCAGATGCATGACGTTGAGCGAGCCCAGCTGCGGGTAGGTCGACACGAAGGCCGCGGGCAGCACGGCAAAGTACTTGGCCAGGTCGTTGGCGATGCTGAAGGTCGTCAGCGACCCACGCGTCATCAGCATCTGCTTGCCGGTCTCGACGACCTCGATGAGCTTGGTCGGGTTGCTGTCGAGGTCCACCATGTTGCCGGCCTCTTTCGCGGCCTGCGTGCCGGTGTTCATCGCGACGGCCACGTCGGCCTGGGCAAGCGCCGGCGCATCGTTGGTGCCGTCGCCGGTCATGGCCACCAGCCGGCCTTGCGACTGGTGCTCTCGGATCAGTGCCAGCTTGGCTTCGGGCGTGGCCTCGGCGAGGAAGTCGTCCACACCCGCCTCGGCGGCGATGGCCGCCGCGGTGAGCCGGTTGTCACCCGTGACCATGATGGTCTTGATGCCCATGCGGCGCAGTTGCGCGAAGCGCTCCTTGATGCCGGGCTTGACGATGTCCTTGAGCTCGACGACGCCGAGCACCTGCACGTCATCGGCCACCACCAGCGGCGTGCTGCCGCGGCGGGCGGCTTCGTCCACGCTGGCCTGCACGCTGGCGGGCCAGCGGCCACCCAGCGCCTCGACATGCGCACGCACCGCGCTGCCAGCGCCCTTGCGGATCTGCCGCGCGCCAAGGTCCACGCCGCTCATGCGGGTCTGGGCGGTGAAGGGCACGAACTCGCCACGCTCGGTGGCGGCAGCGCCGCCGAACTTGCGGTCGGCCAGCGCCACGATGCTGCGACCCTCGGGCGTCTCGTCGGCCAGCGAGGCCAGGCGCGCAACGTCGGCAAGCTGGGCCTCGCTGGCGCCCTCGACGGGCCAGAAGGCATCGGCCTGGCGATTGCCCAGCGTGATGGTGCCGGTCTTGTCCAGCAGCAGCACGTCCACGTCGCCCGCAGCCTCCACCGCCCGGCCCGAGGTGGCGATGACGTTGGCCTGCAGCATGCGGCTCATGCCGGCCACGCCCACGGCCGACAGCAGGCCGGCGATGGTGGTGGGGATCAGGCAGACGAGCAGCGCCACGAGGACGACGATGCTCACCGGCTGGCCAGAGCCCGCCACCGCCACGCTGAACTGCGAGAACGGCAACAGCGTGGCGCAGACGCCCAGGAACACCAGCGTCAGCGCCACCAGCAGGATGGTCAGCGCGATCTCGTTGGGCGTGCGCTTGCGCTGGGCGCCCTCCACCATCGCGATCATGCGGTCGACGAAGGTCTCGCCGGGGTTGACCGCCACACGGGCGATGACCCAGTCGGACAGCACGCGGGTGCCACCGGTGAGCGCCGAGAAATCGCCGCCGCTCTCGCGGATGACGGGCGCGGACTCGCCGGTGATGGCGCTCTCGTCCACCGACGCGACACCGTCGATCACCTCGGCATCGGCGGGCACGACGTCGCCGGCCACGATCAGCACGACCTCGCCCTTGCGCAGCGTGCCGGCTTCGCGCGGATGCCACTGCAGCGAATCACGGGCGACGCCCGGCTTCCAGCCTTCGGCAACCTTGGCCCAGGTCTCCTTCTTCAAGCCGCGCAGCGATGCGGCCTGGGCCTTGCTGCGGCCCTCGGCCAGTGCCTCGGCGAAGTTGGCGAACAGCACGGTGAACCACAGCCACACCGTCACGGCGATGACGAAGCCGTTCGGCTGGGCCATGGACAGCGCCGTCGTCAGCAGGCTGCCGAGGTAGACGACGAACATCACCGGGTTGCGCGCTTGAGTGCGCGGGTCCAGCTTGGTGAAGGATTCGCCCAAGGCTTGGCGGGCCAGCCTGGGATCGAACAGCGAAAAACCAGCGCGACTCATGAGGCGCTCCAGAGGATGAGGTGCTCGACGACGGGGCCCAGGGCCAGCGCCGGCACGTAGTTCAGAAGACCGACCAGCAACACCACGCCGATCAGCAGTGCGATGAACAGCGGACCGTGCGTGGGCAGCGTGCCCTCACCGGCGGCCAGGCGCTTCTTGCCCGCCAGCGAACCGGCCATGGCCAGCACCGGCACGATGACGCCGAAGCGGCCTATCCACATCACCAGGCCCAGCAGCAGGTTGTAGAACGGCGTGTTGGCGGACAGGCCCGCGAAGGCGCTGCCGTTGTTGTTGCCGGCGGACGAAAGCGCGTACAGCACCTCGCTGAAGCCGTGAGCGCCAGGTGCTGCGATGCCGGCCTTGCCCGGCTCCGTGACGACCGCCACCGCCGTGCCGATGAGCACCGCCAGCGGCGTCAGCAGGATGGCCAGCGAGACCATCTTCATGTCGAAGGCCTCGATCTTCTTGCCGAGGTATTCGGGCGTGCGGCCGATCATCAGCCCTGCGACGAACACGGCCAGCATCGCGAACACCAGCATGCCGTACAAGCCCGCGCCGACGCCGCCGAAGACGACCTCACCCAGCTGGATCATCACGAGCGGCACCAGGCCGCCCAGCGGCGTGAAGCTGTCGTGCATTGCGTTGACGGCGCCGCAGCTGGCCGCCGTCGTGATGACGGCGAACAGCGACGAGGCGGCGATGCCGAAGCGAGCTTCCTTGCCCTCCATGTTGCCGCCCGGCTGCGTCGCGCTGGCAGTGGCATCCACGCCGAGCGAGGCCAGTTGCGGGTTGCCGGCCTGCTCCGCGCCTGTGGCGATGACCACCGCGACGACGAACATCGCCGTCATTGCGCCCAGCAGCGCCCAGCCCTGGCGCATATCGCCCACCTGGCGGCCCAGCACGAAGCACAGCGCCGCCGGGATCAGGAAGATGGACAGCATCTGCAGCGCGTTGGTCGCCGCGGTCGGGTTCTCGAACGGGTGGGCGGAGTTGGCGTTGAAGAAGCCACCGCCGTTGGTGCCCAGCATTTTGATGGCCAGTTGGGACGCGACCGGGCCGAGCGCGATGCTCTGGCTCTGGCCGCTCTTGTCCTCCATGACCGGCTGGCCGTCGGCGCCGGGCTTGGGCTCCTGCCAGCTCTGCGCCTCGATCGTCGTCACGTCCCGGTAGGGCTGGAGCGTCTGCACGACACCCATGCCGGCCAGCACGAGGGCGAACACGAAGGACAGCGGCAGCAGCACCCACAGCGTGGCGCGGGTCAGGTCGGCCCAGACGTTGCCGATGGCCTTGCTCGAGTGGCGGGCGAAGCCGCGCACGAGGGCCACGACGACCGCGATGCCGGTGGCGGCGGACAGGAAGTTCTGCACCGTCAGCGCGAGCATCTGCGTCAGATAGCTCATCGTCGTCTCGCCGCCATAGCCTTGCCAGTTCGTGTTGGTCACGAAGCTGACGGCGGTGTTGAAGGCCGAGTCCGGTGCCACCGCGCCCAGGCCTTGCGGGTTCAGGGGCAGCAGGTGCTGCAGCCGCTGCAGCGCGTAGACAGCCACGAGGCCCAGCGCATTGAAGATCAGCAGGCCCAGCGCGTAGCGCAGCCAGCCCTGCTCTGCTTCGGCATCCACGCCGGCCAACTTCAGCAGCCCGCGCTCCGCGCGGCGCAGCCAACCTATGCGGCCCTCCATCGCGGCGTGGATCCACCGCGCCAGCGGCCAGGCCACGGCGAACAGCACGACCAGGAAGGCCACCAGCTGAATCCAGGCGGAGGTACTCATGACAAGTCCTCGGGGAACAGCAGCGCCCAGAACAGATAGCCCACCAGCCCCACGACGAGGATGGCGGCGGCGAGTTCGAAGCCACTCATGACTTCCTCCTCGCCAGCTTGTCGCAGCCCCAGGCCGCGAGCCCGGTCAACAGTGCGAGAGCCGCACCCAGACCCAGAAAAACGATGTCCATGACACCTCCAATAACGATGGAGGCATTCTGGAAATTCCGTCCTCAAAGCCTCGACAAGATCGAGGCGGGGCCTATCAAGAAAGCATCAAGACTTGCCGATCGCCAATTGGGTGATGTCGATGCCGCGCTCCCGCGCGATGGCTTCCAGCACCGGCAGCAGCGGCCCCAGCTTTTCGTCCAGCGCATCGCGCACCGTGTCGACGACCACCTGGGTGCTGCGCTCGATCTCGATGTGGATGGCGTCACCGACGCCCTTGTCGCCGAAGGTCGTCATGCGCAGCGTCTCGGGGATGAGCCACACCTCGAACCAGCCAGAACCGTCGCGCTCGCGCTGGGCTTCGGCCACGGTCAGGCTGCAGCCGTTGACGCCGATGTAGCCCTTGGCGAAGACGTAGCGCATCCACGGCGCGGGCAGTGCGAAGCGGATGACATGGTTGTTGTCGGGCCGGCGGATCTCGGCGATGCGGGCCGACACGTCGACATGGCCGGACAGCGGATGGCCGCCGATCTCGACGCCCTCTTTCGCTGCACGCTCGACGTTCAGGCCCGAGCCCACCTGCAGGCCACCCAGCGTCGTCAGGTTGAGCGTTTGCGCCATCACGTCGAAGCTCGCAACGCCCGCTGCCGGGCGCTCGGTGACCGTCAGGCAGACGCCATCGCAGGACACGCTGGCGCCGATGGCCAGCTCGTCGTCGAAGCCCTCGGGAAACTTCAGGTGCAGCGTGTGCAGCCCCTCGCGGGCTTCGATGGATTCGACGTGGGCGACGCCCTGGACGATGCCTGTGAACATGATGAGAAAAGGCCCCGGGCGGGGCCTGTCTGGAAGGCGATGAACCAGCTTACCAGCTGACCTCGCGGTCAGGCGTGGAGCCGATCTTGTGGATGGACAGGTCGGCGCCCTCGAACTCCTGCTCGGCGTCCAGCCGCAGGCCGACGAATTGGCGGATCAAGCCGTAGACGACGAAGCCGCCCGCCAGCGCCCAGGCCACGCCACCTAGCGTGCCGATCAGCTGCGCGCCAAAGCTGACGCCGCCGATGCCGCCCAGCGCCTTCTGGCCGAAGATGCCGCAGGCGATGCCGCCCCAGGCACCGCACAGGCCGTGCAGCGGCCACACACCCAGCACGTCGTCGATCTTCCAGCGGTTCTGCGTCAGGGTGAAGAACTTGACGAACAGCCAGCCGGCCACGCCGCCCGTCGCCAGCGCGCCCAGCGGGTGCATGACGTCCGAGCCGGCGCAGACGGCGACCAGGCCAGCCAGCGGCCCGTTGTAGGCAAAGCCGGGGTCGTTGCGGCCCAGCAGCACGGCCACCAACGTGCCGCCGGCCATGGCCATCAGCGAGTTGACCGCGACGAGGCCCGACATCTTGTCCAGCGTCTGCGCGCTCATCACGTTGAAGCCGAACCAGCCCACCGTCAGCACCCAGGCGCCCAGCGCCAGGAAGGGGATGCTGGATGGCGGATGGGCGCTCATGGCGCCGTCCTTGCGGTAGCGATTCAGACGGGGCCCCAGGAGCAGCACGGCCGCCAGGCCGATCCAGCCGCCCACGGCATGCACGACGACGCTGCCGGCGAAGTCATGGAACTCGGCGCCGGTGGCCGCCTTCAGCCAGGCCTGGAGCCCAAACGCCTGGTTCCAGGCCACGCCCTCGAAGGCCGGGTAGATGAAGCCGACGATGACGGCCGTGGCCGCCAGTTGCGGGCCAAAGCGCGCCCGCTCGGCGATGCCGCCCGACACGATGGCGGGGATGGCCGCGGCGAAGGTCAGCAGGAAGAAGAACTTGACGAGCTCATAGCCGTTCTTCTGCGCGAGCTGTTCGGCGCCGACGAAGAAGTGCGTGCCGTAGGCCACCAGGTAACCCACCAGGAAGTAGGCCAGCGTGGACACGGCGAAGTCCACGAGGATCTTGACCAGGGCATTGACCTGGTTCTTCTTGCGCACCGTGCCCAGTTCAAGGAAGGCAAAGCCCGCATGCATGGCCAGCACCATGATGGCGCCCAGCAGGATGAAGAGCGCATCCGCGCCCTGCTTGATCGATGACTCCAACGCTGTCTCCGCTGACCCGGCGCCAGACTTGGGCGACATGCACCAAGCCGTGCCGGACCGCACCGAAACAGCAAATTCAATGCCCGCTTTTAATGCGTGACCACCAAGGCTGCGAGCACCAATATCGTTCTATAAGTTCTATTTCGGTGCGCTTGACGCACCTTCTTCGAACAATGGCGCACTGAATCCAAGCGTCCAGTGCCCGTCCGCCCAGCGAACGACGGGGCGCTTGATGACGCTGGGCTCGGCCAGCATCAGCGCGGTGGCCGACGCGTCATCGACGACGCCGGCCTTGGTGGCCTCGTCCAACTTGCGCCAGGTTGTGCCGGCACGGTTGACGATCTTGTCGCGGCCAAAGGCCTTCAGCCAGGCCGGCAGCAACTCGGCCGGCACGCCTTGCTTCTTGAAGTCGTGGAAGGCGACTTCCAGGCCTTGTTCGGCCAGCCAGGCACGGGCGCGCTTGACGGTGTCGCAGTTGGGAATGCCGTAGACAGTGATCATCATGGCGGGCAACTTACCATGCGGGATCCTAGAGACGGCAGTTGACCGCTTGCCATTCATCAACCGCTTTCGCGATCAACACGTCACCGCCCGTGATGCCGTTCACCACTCCGACAAGCAGCGCTGCACGCCCGCTGGTCAGGCCAGGCCAACCGCTGGCGGCGTTGCTCCTCCTAGCGGGCACGTGCCCGCGTCGTTGTCACGCCTGGCCAGCGGCCGACCTGGCCCGCCCCTCGGGCGCGCTCAACTGCCGTCTCTAGGATCATGATCGATTGGCTCGACGAGGCGACTCTCGAATTCCCGCCCAGCCACCGTGCGCTCGGCCCCAGCACGGACGCACCCGGCCTGCTCGCCGCCGGCGGCACGCTCACCCCGGAGCGACTGGAAGCCGCCTACGGGCGCGGCATCTTTCCCTGGTACGGCCCTGGCCAGCCGCCCCTGTGGTGGGCGCCTGACCCACGCATGGTGCTGCAGACGGCCAACTTCAAGTTGTCGCGATCGCTGCGCAAGACGGTGCAGCGCTTTGCCGCCACACCGGGCTGCGAGATCCGCATCGACCACGACCGCGCCGCCGTGCTCAAGGCCTGCGCCAGCGCGCCGCGCGAGGGGCAGGCTGGCACGTGGATCGTGCCGGAGCTGCAGGCCGCCTACCTGGCCTGGCCGGCCATGCACAGCGTCGAAACCTGGGTGGACGGCGAACTGGCCGGCGGCCTGTACGGCGTCAACCTGGGCCGGATGTTCTACGGCGAGTCGATGTTCATGCGCCGCACCGACGCCTCCAAGATCGCGCTCGCCGCGCTGATCTGCCTGTGCCGCGAATTCGGCATCCCCTGGATCGACTGCCAGCAGAACACCGGCCATCTGGCCTCGCTCGGCGCGGCAGAAGTGCCCCGCGCAGCCTTCGAGGCCCATCTCGCCACCCATGTGGGCGAAGCCACACCGGGGCCCTGGACCTATCATCCGGATTACTGGCACCGGCTGCAGATTTCAACGTGACCCACCCCAAAGAACTGCCCCTAGCGCAGATCCAGTTCTACGCCACGGCCGCCTACCCGTGCAGCTACGTGGCAGGCCGCCAGGCGCGCTCGCAGGTCGCCACGCCCAGCCACCTGATCCACGCCGACGCCTACTCCAACCTCGTTGCCGCAGGCTTCCGCCGCAGCGGGCTGTTCACCTACCGCCCCTACTGCGACCAATGCCGCGCCTGCATCGCGCTGCGGGTGCCGGTCGACCGCTTCGAGCCCAACCGCTCCCAGCGCCGCGCCTGGAAGGCCCACCGCCACCTGGAGGCCAAGGTGATGCGGCTGGGCTATTCGCCCGAGCACTACGCCCTGTACCTGCGTTACCAGGCCGGCCGGCACAGCGGCGGTGGCATGGACCACGACAGCGTCGACCAGTACACCCAGTTCCTGCTGCAGTCGCGCATCAACTCGCGCCTGGTGGAGTTCCGCGAAACGCTGCCCGACGGCAGCACACCCCTGCGCATGGTGTCCATCCTCGACATCCTCAGCGATGGCCTGTCGGCGGTCTACACCTTCTACGACCCCGACATCGAGGGCAGCTTCGGCACCTACGGCGTGCTGTGGCAGATCAGCCAAGCCCGCGAGCTCAACCTCGGGCACCTGTATCTCGGCTACTGGATCGAGGAGAGCCCAAAGATGGCCTACAAGGCCGGCTTCAAGCCGTACCAGATCCTGCAGAACGGCGTCTGGGAAGACGTCGCTTAAACCAGCACTTCCACGCAGGCGGGGTGGCCCAGGAAGCCTTCCGGGCTGGCACTGCGGCCATACGCACCACTCTGATAAACGACCGCCAAATCGCCGATCTCGCCTTTGGCCATGTCCATGCGGTCGGCCAGCAGATCCAGCGGCGTGCACAGCGGGCCGACGACGCTGGCCGGTTCGGTGCTTGACTCGTTGCGCCCCTGAGGTTCGACCGAAGCCGGGTAGTTTTTGCGCAGCACCTGGCCGAAGTTGCCCGAGGCCGACAGGTGGTGGTGCAGGCCGCCGTCCGCCACCAGAAAGACCTGGCCACGCGACACCTTGCGGTCGACGATGCGGCTGACATAGATGCCAGCCTCGCCGACGAAGTAGCGACCCAGCTCGATGACCAACTTGGCCAGCGGCAGATCGACCTTGGCGCGCGCCTGCAGCGCTGCGAGGTTCTCCGAGATGGACGCCAGGTCCAGCCGCGACTCGCCAGGGAAGTACGGAATGCCGAAGCCGCCGCCCAGGTTCAGGAATTTGATGGGCGACGGCGCCGACTCGGCCAGCCGCAGCGCCAGTTCGTAGCTCTTGAGCTGCGCCTCGCAGATCGCCTCGGCCTTGAGGTTCTGCGAGCCGGCAAACAGGTGGAAGCCCTCGAAAGCGAGGCCATCGCCACTCAGCCTACCCACCTCGGCCAGCACCTCGGGCAGCGCCTCGGCGTCGATGCCGAATTGCTTCGGGCCGCCGCTCATGCGCATGCCCGAGCCCTTGAGCTCGAAGTCGGGGTTCACGCGCAGCGCGACGCGGGCGGGCAGGCCCAGCCGCTGCGAGGCGCGCGCCAGTGGCACCAACTCGCGCGCTGATTCAACGTTGACCAGCACGCCCGCCGCGACGGCCTGGCCCAACTCGATGTCGCGCTTGCCGGGGCCGGCGAAGCTGATCTCGTGCGGGTCGGCGCCGGAGTTCAACGCAACCTGCAGCTCACCGGCCGAGGCCACGTCGATGCCATCGACCAGCCCAGCCATCAGCCCGACGAGCGCCGGCATCGGGTTGGCCTTCATCGCGTAGTGCAGCTCGATGCCCTTGGGCAGCGCGGCACGCAGCTCCGCAACGCGCGCCCTCAGCAGCCCGCGGTCGTAGGCGTAGAACGGCGTCTGGCCCACGCGCTCTGCCAGCACAGACAGCCGTTGGCCGCCCACCAGCAGCTCGCCGTTGGCATCGCGGGGGAAGAGCACAGGCGCGTGCTCAAGGACGCGCTTCGGGGATGTAGGTTCGCTCATGCAGCGTGGCGCTCGAGCCAGTCGGTCGAGAGGGTTTTGCGGTCGATCTTGCCGTTCGGGTTGCGCGGCAGCGGGCCGGTGCGAGGGTCGATGCCGTGGGGCACCATATAGGCCGGCATGCGCGCCTTGCAGGCGGCGGTCAGCGCGGCCAGATCCAGCGCGGCGGCACCTTCCGGCGGCGTTGCAATGACCTGGATGGCCTGACCCAGGGTGTCGTGATGCACACCAAAGGCCACGCATTCGCCGACCAGGCCGGTGGCGTACAGGACTTCCTCGACCTCGGTCGGGCTCACCCGGTAGCCCGAGGTCTTCATCATCTCGTCGCGGCGGCCGACGAAGTACAGGAAGCCTTCGGCGTCGCGCTTGACCGTGTCGCCGGAGAACACGGCGAACTCGGGCAACTGCAGGCCGCCCTCGCGGCCACCCACGCCGACCGGCAGCGGCTTGTAGCGCTCGGCCGTCTTCTCGGCGTCGTTCCAGTAGCCCAGGCCCACCAGCGCGCCACGGTGCACCAGCTCGCCCGGTTCATCCGGCGCGCATTCGCTGCCGTCCTCGCGCAGCACCAGGATCTCGGCGTTGGGGATGGCCTTGCCGATGGAGTCCGGCCGGCGGTCGACCTCGCTCGGCGGCAGATAGGTCGAGCGGAAGGCCTCGGTCAGGCCGTACATCAGAAAGGGCTGGGCCGACGGCGCCTTGGCGCGCAACAAGTCCAGCGTCGCCCGTGGCATGCGGCCACCGGTGTTGGCGAAGTAGCGCAGGTTGGCGTCGATGGCGGCCGGCCATTCGAGCTGCGTCAGCTGGATGTACAGCGGCGGCACGGCGGTCAGGCCCGTGACCTTCTCGCGCTCCATGGCCTTGAGCACGTCCTTGGGCAGCAGGTAGTTCAGCAGCACGACGCGGGCGCCGCTGTGGAAGGCCGTGGTGA
Organism: Roseateles sp. GW821-FHT02E12; assembly: GCF_059421665.1. NCBI lineage: Bacteria > Pseudomonadati > Pseudomonadota > Betaproteobacteria > Burkholderiales > Sphaerotilaceae > Roseateles > Roseateles sp. GW821-FHT02E12. Next base: position 796,008 of record NZ_JBWKVK010000003.1, on the reverse strand, counting down.
GCTGGCTGAAGCCGGCGTCGAAGGACAGCGGCAGCGCGGCCAGCAGCGTGTCGCTGGCACGGTTCTCCAGATAGCTCGCCACGCTCTTGCCACCGGCCACCATATTGCGGTGGGACAGCACCACGCCCTTGGGCCGGCCGGTGGAGCCCGACGTGTAGAGGATGGCCGTCATGTCCGTGTCGATGACGCGGTGGCCGGTGCGGGCCGGCGCGGCCAGCAACGCGGCCCAGTCGTGCACGGAGACCGGCGCCGAGCCCGTTCCGCTGGTCAGCACGACATGGCGCAGCGACGGACATTGCGTCAGCACGTCACCCAGCTGCGCCAGGCGCTCGGGCGACGTGACCAGCACCCGCACATCGCAGTCGCGCAGGATGAAGCCGACCTGCTCAGGCTTGAGCAGCGGGTTCAGCGGCACGAAGACACCGCCCGCGGCCGGCGCGCCGAAGCTGGCGACGACGGTTTCGAAGCGCTTTTCCAGGTAGATGGCGACGCGCTCGCCGCGGGCCAGGCCCAGCTCCACCAGGCCGCTGGCGAAGCCGCGCACGGCAGCGTCCAACTGGCTGTAGCTCAGCGTCGCGCCGCCGTAAGTCAGGGCCGGGGCGTCGGGCGTGCGCTCGGCGGCAACGGCCACCAACTCGTTCAACAGGGTCGATTCGGGCATGAAGCTCTGGGGTTCAGTACGGCGCAAACGGTGAAAAAAGTATCTCATGCGCCCCCCGGGGCCGAGGGGGCGCTTCCCTGGAGCGAAGGGGGCAGCCGGCTAAACTGCGCGGCTGCTTTTTTGGACGCCCACGAATGGACAACGCCCAAGTCCTCGGCCATGTGCTGAGGCTTCTCGACGACGTGCTGAGCCTGGACGGCCGCGCCCAGGCCTTCACCCGCGACACCGCCCTACTTGGCGCCCTGCCCGAGCTGGACTCGATGGCTGTGGTCAGCCTGATCACCGCGCTGGAGGAGCAACTCGGCCTGGCCGTCGACGATGACGACATCGACGGCGACACCTTTGCCACCGTGGGCTCGCTGGCGGACTTCGTCGCCGCCCGGCTGGGTTGACCCCTCACGCCGACGTTTTCTTCCTGCCCGCCGCTGGCGGCGAGCAGCGGCTGTGCCTGTTCCACGCCCCCACGGGCGTGCCGCGCAGCCGGGTGCTCTACCTCCATCCGTTCGCGGAGGAGATGAACAAGTCGCGCCGCACGGCCGCCCTGGCCTGCCGCGCGCTAGCCGAAGCCGGCCACGCCGTGCTGCAGATCGACCTGCGCGGCTGTGGCGATTCGTCGGCCGACTTCGGCGACGCGAGCTGGGCCGACTGGCAGGCCGATGTGCGCCTGGGTCTGGCCTGGCTGGACGCTCGCGTACCTGACGCGCCGCTCTGGCTCTGGGGCCTGCGCGCCGGCTGCCTGCTGGCGGCGGCCGACTTGGGCCGGCCGGTGAACTACCTGTTCTGGCAGCCGATGACGAACGGCAAACTCGCGCTGCAGCAGTTCCTGCGCCTGAAGCTGGCCGCCGAGATGGCCAGCGGAGCCAGCAAGGGGCTGATGGAAGCGATGAAGACCGAGCTGGCGGCTGGCCGCCCGGTCGACATCGCCGGGTACCGGCTTGGCAGCGCGCTGGCCTCGGGCCTGGAGGCTGCCAAGCTGACTCCGTCCGGTACGGCAGGCCGTGTCGAATGGCTGGAGCTGAGCACCCGCGACGACGCCGCTCTGACGCCGGTCAGCGAACAGGCTGTCAAGTCCTGGCAGGACGCCGGGTGGATCGTGCGCCCGCAGATCGTGCAAGGCCCGGGCTTCTGGGCAACCAGCGAGATCGAAATCGCCCCGGCGTTGATCGCCCGCACGGTGGAGGCCTTGTCGTGAAGGAATCCGTGCTGAGCCTTGCCTGCGAAGGCGCGCCGCTGGTTGGCATCCTGGCCGAGCCTGAAGGCGCGCCCGCCGAGATCGGCGTCCTCATCATCGTCGGCGGCCCGCAATACCGCGCCGGCAGCCACCGCCAGTTCACGCTGCTGGCCCGCCACCTGGCGGCCAACGGCTTCGCGGCGCTGCGCTTCGACTACCGCAGCATGGGCGACAGCCCCGGCGAGGCGCGCGATTTCAGCGCCGTGGACGCCGACATCGCCGCGGCAATAGCCGCGCTGCTGGCCGCCCGGCCGGCGCTCAAGCGCGTCGCGCTCTGGGGCCTGTGCGATGCCGCATCGGCCGCCCTGCTCTACCTGGATTCGACCCGCGACGCCCGCGTGGCCGGCGTCGCCCTGCTCAACCCTTGGGCCCGCTCGGCGGCGACGCTGGCCCAGGCCCATGTGAAGCACTATTACTGGCGGCGCCTTCGCGAGAAGGAGTTCTGGCTCAAGCTCTTGCGCGGTGGCGTCGGCGCGAAAGCACTGCGCGCGCTGACCAGCAACCTGCGGCTCGCCCGCAGCGCCGGCAAGGCGACAGACTCGCGCAGCTTCCAGGACCGCATGGCCGCCGGCCTGCGAGGTTTCGGCGGCCCGGCCCTGCTCATCCTCAGTGGGGATGACTACACTGCCCGCGAATTCAGTCTGCACGCCCAAGGCTCGCCCGCCTGGGCCGGCCTGCTGGACGGCCGACGAGTGCGCTGCGAGGCCCTGCCTGACGCGGATCACACGTTTTCAAGTCCCAGCCAGGCCACCCAGGTCGAGGCCTTCACGTTGAACTGGCTACGCGAGATACCTGCTGCGCAATGATGAACAAGCCTGCCCTTCACCGACTCCTGCCCCTATGCCTCTTGGCAGTGGCCCTCACTGCAGTTGCCGATGCAGAAAAGGAATGCGGCTCGCTGGACTGGAACTACGGCCCCTACGACTACCGCGCCTCCAACGCGCAGCAGCGCCGCCTCGTGGAGAAGGCCCACTTCCCCCCCGGCGTCGAGAACCTGACAAAGCAATCCACCGGGCCCTACGGCGCCGACATCAAGTACACGCTGAGCGTCTTTCCCAACCATCCGCGCGCGCTGATGGCCATGGAGCGACTCGTCTACAAAGAGAGGCGCGACCCGCCCAACGGGGTCGAGTACAAGATGGAGTGCTTTTACGAGCGCGCCCTGCGATTCATGCCGAGCGACCACATACCCCGCCTGCTCTACGTGAACTACCTCATCCGCAACAAGCGCAACGAAGAGGCCAACAAGCATCTGGACTACGTGGCGGAAACCACCCGGGACGCCCCGCTCACGCAGTTCAATGTCGGCATGCTCTACGCGGACATGAAGGAATACGACAAGGCTCTGGTCCAGGCTCATCGCATCATCGCGCTGGGGTCCGAGCGCAAGGAGTTACGCGAACGCCTCGCCGCCGTGGGCCGCTGGGTTGATCCCGCTGTGCCCGCTTTGTCCGCCGATGCAGCCTCCGCGCCGGCCTCCGCCGCTTCTCAATGACGCATGACCACCCTGCCCCGCGTCAGCGTCGTCATCCCTTGCTTCAACACCGAGCGCTACATCGCCGCCACATTGCGCGCGGTACTGGCACAGGCCGGCGCAGCGCTTGAGGTCATCGTCGTCGACGACGGTTCGACCGATGGCTCGGCCGCCCTGGTCGAACGCGAGTTTCCGCAGGTCCGGCTGATACGCCGCAGCAACGCCGGCGTAGCCGCCGCGCGCAACGCCGGCATCGCCGCCGCGACGGGTGAATGGGTCGCCTTTTGCGACGCCGACGACGTCTGGCTGCCCGGCAAGCTGGCCGCGCAGTTCGAGGCCATGGCCGCCGCGCCAGATTGCCGCATGAGCTACACGGCCTGGCATGTCTGGGTCAGCGCCGAGCCTGAGCCCGATCCGACCCTGCTGCAGCGCCTCGCCGCCGAAGCGACGGGCGCGAAATGGGATGGCGCCACCGGCTGGCTCTATCCCGAGCTGTTGCTGGACTGCGTCGTCTGGACCTCCACGGTGCTGGTGCAGCGCAGCGTGCTCGCCGAGATCGGCGACTTCGATACCAGCCTGCGCATCGGCGAGGACTACGACCTGTGGCTGCGCGCGTCGCGGGTCACGCGCATCGAGCGCGTTGCGCGGCCGCTGGCCTTGTACCGTCAGCACCCGGCCAGCATCACGCGCAGTGCACCGCGGGCCAACTACAAGGGGCTCGTCGTTCAAAAAGCGCTGGCGCGCTGGGGCTATGCCGGCCCGGATGGCCGGCGCATGGACGAGGGTGCCGTGCGGCGCATGCTGGCCAAGACCTGGAGCGACTACGCCGCGGCGCAACTGGCAGCCGGCGAGCGAGCCGCGGCTCGCGCCAGCCTGCGCGAGGCCCTGCGCCAGGATGCCGCCCACGTGCCCGGCTGGAAGCTGCTGCTGCGCTCCTGGCTACCGGCCAGCGCGTCCTGAACCAGCGCCGGGCTCAGCGCCGATGCGCGCTGCGCTCGATCACGTCGCGATAGACCGCGAAATGCCCCTCGACGCTGCGGCGCCATGAGAAGCGCCGCGCCCACTCGATGCCCTCGGCCGCCCTCTCGGCGCGGGCATGCGCCGGCATGGCCAGCACCTCCTGCAGTGCACGCAGCCAGCCGTCGAAGTCCTGCGGCTCGTTCGTCCAGCTCAGCGGCCCGACGAGGTCGACCAGGCTGCTGACCGGGCTGAACAGCACGGGCGTACCGGCCGCCTGGGCCTCGACGGCCGGGAAGCCGAAGCCCTCGTACAGCGTCGGGTAGATGGCCGCCAGGGCGCCGCGGTACAGGGCGACCAGTTCGCCGTCGTTCACGAAGGGCGCGAAATGCACGCGGCCGCGCAGGGGCTCTGGCACCCGCTCCAGCGGCGCAGTACCGGCACCAAAGCCGCAACCGATCAGATGCACGTCGTCGCGCCCGCAGCGGGCCAGCAGTTCCAGCGCCCAGTCGAAGCGCTTGCGTGCCTGCGCACCGCCCAGGTAAAGCAGATAGGGCGCGCCACCCAGCGCCTGCTGCAGCACGGCTGGCAGGGGTGCCCGCTCGTCGCTGAAGAACTCGTCGCCGATGCCATGGGGCACGACGGTCAATCGGTCCGTCAGGAAGGGCCAGCGCGCAGCGATGTCGCGGCGCGAGGACTCGCTGATCGTGATGACGGCCGCGCAGCGCCGGTAGGCCAGGCTCTGCACGTCATGCAGATAGTGGCGGTCCAGGCCGTGCCGCTCCTCCTCCCACAGCACCGTGTCGTGAATGGTGACGATGGTGGGCACAGGCTGCCAGATCGGCGCGGTGTTCTCGGCGCAATGCAGCAGCTGCACGCCCGAGCCGCGCAGCTTCAGCGGCAGGCCCAGTTGTTCCCACAGGTGGAAACGATCGCCGCGGAAGTCGAAAACCTCGGCATTCCCCTGCAGGTTCTCCGGCACGTTGAAGGGCTGGGACGGGTTGTGGCCGTAGGCCGTCCAGCGCACGCCGTCGTTGGCCTGGGTGTTGCGCAGCAGTTCCTGCACATAGCGCCCGGTGCCGCGCAGGTGATGGACGTTCAGCGTTCTGGCGGAGATGCCGACTTGGATGCTCATGGGCGGGATTGTCCGGGCCGCTGCTGCAGGTGCGCGGCCAGACGCAGCGCCAGCGCTGCGATCGTCAGGCCGGTGTTGGCGATGCCACTGGACGGGATGACCGCACCGTCGCAGACGTAGAGGTTGGGCAGGCCGTGCACGCGGCAGTCCACGTCGCAGACGCCGCTGTCGGCGGTGGCCGACATGCGCGCCGTGCCGGAGTGGTGGGCACCGGTGCGCAGGTCATCCAGCCAGCCCGTGAACTCGCGCGAGCGGCGCGTCACCGGCGCCAGCCAGGCCAGCACGTCGCCGACCGAGTCGCGCAGGTCGCGCTGGTACTCCTCGGACATGTGCCAGCGGCGCTTGCGCACCCCGGGCTCGCCCCAGACGGACAGCTCGGGCGACGGGGGCATCTGCGCACAGACCAGCAGCGTGTAGTGCCGCGTGGGCAGGCGGATGCCGAACTTGAAGGACAGGATGTCCAGCACATCGTCCCAATGCTTGAAGAGCTTCAGGTAGTTCAGCGGGTTCCAGGGGTTGCGCCGCAAGTCGTTCAGCACGCTGCCGACGCGTTCGCGCCGGCTGTCGCGGTAGTAGGTGGCGGCGGGCCTGAGCTGGAAGGAGACATGCATGCCACCGCGCTTGGCGACGAAAGGCAGGCGCAGGTTGCCGTCGGTACCGGGTACCCGGTAGTTCCACAGCCGATACAGCGGCACCGTCACCTCCACCTCGCCGACGAAGCCCATCGGATGGTCCTCGTAGTGGCGGCCCGCGTGCTGCAGGGCGGGCAGCGGCAGGTGCGACGCCAGTTTTTGCAGCAGCACGGGCGAGCCCAGGCCGCCAGCCGCCAGCACGAACTGGTCGCCCTGGATCTGCCGCTGCTGGCCGCCTTCCGCGACAGTGACGGCGGTGATCGCGCCGCCGGCATCCGTGAGGAAGTCCACCACATCACCCTGCACGACGTTCACACGCCCCTGCAGCTTCAGCGACTCCCAGACGTTGCGCGGCCACTGCGGGTAGTACAGCCCCTGCAGCAGCCCGTCGGGCAGGCCGAGCTCGACATAGCGCCGGCGCAGCGTGTCGACAGCTTCACGCACGCGTGCGATCGGCACGTCCGACAGCAGCGGGAATGCCTGCTCGTAGAACGGGTCCAGCTCGGCCTTGGAAATCGGCCACTGGGTGGCGAAGATCTCCTCGTCGATCTCGATCAGCCCGTTGTGCCAGAGCTGGGTGGAGCCACCCAGGCCGGCGCCGAAATGCGGCTCGGTGACCGCCGGGCGGCCGACGTCGACGACCGGGTAGCGAGGGTCGACGACCTCCGCACCCCGCTCGACGAGCGTGACCTCGTGTGTTTTCGACAAGGCGTGGGCCAGCATGCAGCCGCCCAGCCCCGCACCGACGATGACGACATGGGGCTTGTTCATCGCGCCAGCAGCCCTTCCTCGCGCAGCCACTGCGCGCACAGCACCACGCCCTGGGCGAAATCCACCTGCGGAGCCCAACCGAGCAGGCGCTTGGCCTTGTCGTTGGCAAAGGTGATGGGGAAGGTTTCGCGCATGACCCGGCCCAGCGGCGGCCATGGCGCCACGGGCGGCCGCCAGCCGGCCAGGGTCTTGAGCTTCAGCGCGACCCGTGGCAACAGGCCTCGAACCTGCAGCGGCGGATGCGCCGCCCAGTAGCGCGAAGCCTCGGCCGAGGACAGATCGACATAGCGCGGCGCCGGCTCGACCAGGCTGGCGAAGGCGCGGATGAACTCGCCCCAGGACACCGGCTCGTCCGCGTTGATGAACATCGCCTGGCCGAGCGCTTCGTCGCGGGTCAGGGCCGCATCGATAGCGGCGCAGACGTCATCGATGTAGACGGCGTTGCAGATGCCGCGGCCCTGGTCGAACAAGCTCACCTCGCCGGCGCGCGCCTGCTCGACAACCTGGCGCACGAAATGCCCGCCAGGCCCGTAGACGACAGTGGGCCGCAGGATGACGACCGGCAGATCGCCGCGGTCGGAAGCCGCCTGGACGATCTCCTCCTGTTCCGCCTTGGAATCGGAGTAGTCGTGGTCATAGCGGCCGATGCGTGCGGTTTCCTCGCGGGCCGCCTCGGGGCCCGGCACCGGGCCGTGGACAGACATGCTGCTGATGTGCACGAAACGGCGCACGCCCTGTGCGATGGCGGCATCGACCAGCACCTTCGTGGCCTGCGGCCCACGGTCGCCATGGGCGAGGTGGATGACCGCATCGCAGCCCTGCAAGGCCTGTGCAACCTGGGCTGGCTGTAGCAGATCGGCAACCACCGCCGGGCGCCCGCTCGCCTCCAGCGCAGCCGCCGCGGCCTGGCTGCGCACCATGCGCACATGGCCCTGAGCCGCCCCGGCGGTGAAGCGTTCGCACAGGCGGGCGCCGATGAAGCCCGACGCTCCGGTGATCAGGCATCGCGCAGGGCGCGGGTGGGGAGTGGGCATGCTGTGGCTGCAGGGTGGCAAGGACGCTTGGGGCACGACGACGACAGGGATCGCATGCAGACGGCAAAGCGGCGCGCATGATAGTTGAGGCACATCGCACGGCCCCTGTGCCACTGCCCAATCGTGGGGTGAGCGCCGGGGGCCGGGGCACTACACTGCGCCGCCCCCTGAGCGCTGGCTGCCAAGCCGTTTTGACCGAGCCGCAACAGGGGCCGCAGGGCGCTCTCCGGCCCCAGAACAACAGCCGTGCCCGGCAAGCGCCTGCCAACCGCGTCAGTCATGCCCGTCCACATTGCCGTCATCATCTGCACTTGGAACCGCGCTGACATGTTGTCGATCACGCTGGACAGCCTTTCCCGCGTTCCGGGCGGGGCAAGCCGGGTCGACGTGCTGATCGTCGACAACAACTCCAGCGACGACACGGCGGCCCGCGTCCGCGCACGGCAGGCCGCCTGGCCGCTCGGCCGGCTGCACTTGCTGACCGAACCGAGGCAAGGCAAGCAGTTTGCGTTGAACACCGGCATCGCTCAGGCGCGGGGCCTGGGCTGTGAAGTGCTGGCCTTCACGGACGACGACATCCTGTTCCCCACTGATTGGCTGGCGCACATCGAAGCCACGTTCCGCAGCGCCGACGTCGCGCTGGTGGGAGGCCGGACCGAACTCGAATGGCCGGCAACGGGCCGCGCCGACTGGTACGACGACTCCATGGCCGCAATCGTCGGCGGCCTGGACCTGGGGCCTGAGCGCCTGGCACCGCCCCCGCCCGGCTATGCGCCAGCAGGCGCCAACATGGTGGCGCGCGCCGACCTGTTCGACCGCGTAGGTGGCTTCTCCGAAGCGCATTTCCGGCACATGGACTTCGAGTTCGGCAAGCGCTGCCTTGCGCGCGGCGAGGTCGTGGCCTACGAACCGCAGCTGTGCGTGACGGCGCCCATCGATCCGGCCATGCTCACCAAGCGCTACTTCCGCCGCTGGTCGCTGAAGGCCGGCTTCTCGCACTGGCAACGCATGCAGCCTGGCGAGCGCCATCTGGCCTGGGTGCCGGTGTGGCTGTACCGCCAGCTGCTGCAGGACATGCTGCTGTGGCTGATCGCGCCGCTGCTGTGCGAGCCGCCGGCGGTGCGCTTCGTGCGCGAGCTGCGCATCTGGCGCGCCTGGGGCACGTTCGCGAGCCGCTGGATGTCGCGGCTGCGACCGGCCGCCTACCCTGCCTGGGTGGAGAAGCGCTCACGGAAGAGGAACCTCTACTGATGAGCACGGTGCGCCGCTCGCTTGGGTTCGCCTTCCTGGAGCGCTATCTGCTCATCGGGCTGCAACTGCTGTCGTTCACGCTGCTGGCGCGGTTGCTGACGCCGCAGCAGATCGGCCTGTACTCGGTGTCCATGGCCCTCGTCAGCATGGCCCAGGTCGTGCGCGACTTCGGCCTCGCGAACTACCTGATCCAGCGCAAGGAGCTCGGCACCGAGGACGTCGGCAGCGCCCTGGGCCTGTCGCTGCTGCTGGGCGGCGGCTTGTTCATCGGCATCAACGCGGCAGCGCCCTGGATCGCCGAGTTCTACCGCGACGACAGCCTGACCGGCATCGTGCGTGTCATCTCGCTCAATTTCCTCATCCTGCCCTTCAACTCCATCTCCATCGCGCTGCTGCGGCGCGACATGCGCTTCGACGCCCTGATGCGCATCAACGTGTCCGCCGCCGCGGTCGGCACGTTCACGACGCTGGGCCTGGCATGGCACGGCACCGGCTCGGCAAGCCTGGCCTGGGGCGACATCGCCAGCAGCCTGACCATCGCCACCGGTGTGAGCCTCACAGGCGCCTGGGGGCGGCTGGCACGGCCTCAGCTGCGACGCTGGCGTGCAATCCTGGGCTTTGGCGGCCCGGTCACCGCAGCCAACGTCGTGACTTCGGTTTCCATGGACATCAATGACCTGGCGGTGGGCAAGCTGCTGGACTTCAGCCAGGTCGCCATCGCCAGTCGCGCCCAGGGGCTGATGAATCTTTTCGCGCGCGACCTCATGGGCACGGTGCGCTCGGTGGCCTACCCGGCCTTCTCCAGGATCCACCGCGAGGGCGGCGCGCTGGAGCAGCGGCATGTGCAGAGCCTCGCCGCGGTCAGCGCCGTGGCCTGGCCGTTCTACGGCTTCGTCGGCCTGTTCGCGCTGGAGGTGCTGCGCCTCCTGTTCGGCCCGCAGTGGGACGCCTCGGCACCCTTGGTGCCCATCTACTGCGCGGCCGGCGCGGTCAGCGTGCTCAACAGCCTCGTGCCCACGGTCATGCTGGCCGCCGGCCATGCCAAGCTCGTCGCGCTGGCCGATCTCATCATCCAGCCCGTCAAGGCCCTGCTGCTGGTGGGCGTGCTGTGGTGGTGGCGGGCGCTGGAGCCGCTGGCGCTGGGGTTTCTCGCCATGGCCATCATTGCGGTGCCCTATTTCTACGCCTTCAAGCAGCGCTGCCTGCCGAGCGACTTCCCGGCGATCGCCCGCGAGCTGGGGCGCAACGTGCTGCTGGCGCTGATCTGCCTGCTGCCTTCGGCCCTTGCCGCGGCCTGGCTGAGGCCCTTGGGCGGCGCGCTGGCGCTGCCGCTGTGGCTCGGCCTAGCCGCGCTGACCAGCCTGTTGTGGCTGGCCGGCCTCAGGCTGCTCGGCCACCCGCTCTACGTTGAACTCGTCGCCCTGCTGCGCAGGCGCAGGACCGCCCCATGAAGATCCACGCCGTCATCGTGACCTACAACGGCGCCGCCTGGATTGCCAGTGCGCTGCAGTCGCTGCGTGACAGCAGCCACCCCTGCGCGGCCATCGTTGTCGACAACGCCTCCACCGACGACACGGTGGCCATCGTGCAGCGCGACTTTCCCGAGGCGCAGCTCATCAAGTCCGGTGCGAACCTCGGCTTCGGCCGTGGCAACAACCTGGGCATTGCCGCGGCGCTGCGCGCCGGTGCCGACGCCGTCTTCCTGCTGAATCAGGACGCCTGGGTGACGCAGGACGCGATCGGCCGGATGGCGGAATTCCTCTCCACCGAGCCCGGATTCGACATCGTCAGCCCGCTGCACTGCAGCCCCGACCTCGGCCGCGTGGACCCCAACACGCAGAGCGCCTACCTGCAGCGCCATGCGCCGGCCTATCTGTCGGACGCCTGCCTGGGCCAGGTTCAACCGCACTACGCCATCCGCGGCATCAACGCGGCGGCCTGGGTGCTGCGCGCCGACGTGTTCCGCCGCGTGGGCGGCTTCGACCCGCTGTTCTTCATGTACGGCGAAGACGACGATCTCATCGAGCGTTTCGCCCATCACGGCCTGCGTACCGCGCTGCTGCCGACCGCGCGCATCGTCCACCTGCGCGCCAAGGCGCCCAGCCCACCGCGAAGCTGGATGCAGCAGCTCGTCGGCCGCAGCGAGCGCAAGCGCTCCGCCCTGCTGCTGGACCTCAAACGCCCCGACGGCCGCTTGCCCGGACAATTGCTGCGTCTGGCGTCGGCAGGCTTCGTGCAGCCGCTGGCGGAACTGCTCGCCAATCACGACCTGCAAACCTTCCTGGCCAGCCTGCTCGCCAGCCTGCGCCTGCTGGGGGACATCGCGCCCGCACGCCGCCATGCCCGCCTTTGCGCCCGACCCGGCGCACATTTTCTGGATCTCGACACGCGATGAACTCTGGCCTGGACTGGCAACTCCACCCGCTGGCACCGGCGCAAGGCTTGGGCCCGCACCGCGATGCCTGGGACAGCCTCAACCAACGGCTGATGAGCGGCCACGGCATGCTGGACGGTGTGTTCGTCGATGCGCTGCTGCGTCATTTCGGCGAAGACGGCGCCCTCCTGGCCATCGCCCGCAGCAATGGCGAGACGGTGGCCATGCTGCTGCTCAGCGCCCGCACGCGCGGCCTGGGCGTGTGGTCCAGCTTTCTGCCCTCGCAGACCCAGATCGGCCCCAGCCTGATTCCGGCCGGGCTGGACTTGCGCGGTTTGTTCGCCGTGCTCCCCGGCTATGCCAGCGAGCTGGACCTGCTTTGCGACGACCCCCGCTTCGGTGACCTGCGCGAGCTGCCCGGCAAACCCGTCAACAGCGTGCCGCATGCGTTGACCATGAACGTCAACCTCAAGGACAGCTTCGACGACTACTGGGCCCAGCGGCCGCGCAAGCTCATCCAGAACATGCGCCGCTATCTGCGGCGCCTGCAGTCGGAGGCCGGCGAGGAACGGTTGGACGTCATCACCGACCCCGAGGCCATCAGCGCCGCCGTGGAGCGCTATGCGGTGCTGGAAAGCAGTGGCTGGAAGGGCCGCGAAGGCACGGCCATCAGCCCCGACAACCCGCAGGGCCGCTTCTATGTGGAAGTCATGCGCGGTTTCGCGGCGCGAGGCGAGGCCCTGGTCTACGAGCTGTGGCTGGGCGACAGCCTGCTCGCGTCGCGCATGCTGCTGCTGCACGGTGGCATGGCCGTCATGCTGAAGACGGCCTTCGACGAGAAATTCGAGCGCTTCGCGCCCGGCCGCATCCTGTTGCTGCGCACGCTGGAAGACCTGTTCAAGCGGGCGCCCGGCAGCGTCGTCGAGTTCTACACCAACGCAGACGCCGACCTGCTGGCCTGGTCGACCTCGCAGCGCTGGATCAATCACGTCAGCGTCTACCGCCACCGCGGCCTGCCGGCCCTGTACAGCCTGCTCAGGCGCGGCGCGCGCGGCTGGCTGCGGCGCGGCAAACAGCCGGTGGACACCGAGGTGATGTTCAACCGCAGCGGCGCCAGCGTCGAGACCTATGCGCACGCTCGCGAACTACCCGATGACGTGCTGGCCCTGATGCGCCGCGGTGAGCAGGCCTACGTCGAATTCAGCGCAGACTGGTTCGGCCTGTTGAGCGATACCGTGTTCCGCGAAAAGTCGCAGACGATCTTCTACGTGCTGCGCCGCCAGGGCCGGGCACTGGCCGTGCTGCCCATCGGCAAGCAACCAGGCGAGAAGGGCATCGAGGTCGGCGCGCTGGCCAACTACTACACGACGCTGTACTCGCCGCTGCTGCAAGACGATCTCACGCCGGAGGATCTCGTACCGCTGGTTCAGGCCTTGCGCCGCGGCCACCGCGCACCCGCCTACCGCTTCTGGCCCATGGACCCGCAATCGAACGAGTTCCGCCTTCTGCGCGGCGCACTGCGCCTGGCAGGCCTGCGGCCGCACGAGTATTTCGCGTTCGGCAACTGGTACCTGAAGGTCGAAGGCGACTGGGTTTCGTACCTCCAGAACCGCAGCGGCCAGTTGCGCAGCACCATCAAGCGGATGACCAAGCGGCTGGCAACCGAGCAGGGCCACCTGGAAATCATCCGTGACGAAGCCGACGCCGAGCGCGGCATAGCCGCCTACCTCGCGGTGTACAGCGCGAGCTGGAAAGTGCCCGAGCCCTACGTCGACTTCATCCCCGGGCTCATCCGGCTTTGCGCCCGCCGCGGCTGGCTGCGTCTGGGCCTGGCCTGGATAGGCGACAAACCCATCGCCGCCCAGCTCTGGATTACCAACGCCGGGCGCTCCCACATCTACAAGGTGGCCTACGACGAAGCCTTCAAGGCCATCGCGCCTGGCACGCTGGTCACGGCCCTGCTGCTGGAGGACGCCATCGACCGGGACAAGGCCCACGAAGTGGACTACCTGATCGGCGACGACGCCTACAAGAAGACCTGGATGAGCCACCGCCGCGAACGCTTCGGCATCGTGGCCTACGACCCCATGACGCCGCGTGGCCTGCTGGGCTTGGTGTACCAGGATCTGGGCAACGTCATGCGGCGCCTGCGCGCCCTCAGAAAAGCCACGCTTCCCGCAGACAATTCGGCCACCGAATTCAAAGAATCGAACAATGCAAGCCAAAGCCCTGCCGCCTGACACGCCTTTTGCCTCCGGCGCCCCCGGCTTCGCCGCGCCCAGCACGGACGCACTGGGCGCTTGGCAGCAGGCCTATGCCGAGCGAGGCGCCGGCTGCGCGGTCGACGTGGGCGGCGAGTTTGCCGTGGCGCTGGCCCTTCCTGGCGGTGGCACCTACCTTGCAGTGGACCGCTTCGCCGTGCACAGCCTGTGCTTTGCCGTTCAGGGCGGCCGCCTGCACTTCGCCACCCGCGCCGACGAACTCGCCCGCCAGCTCGGCATCCGCGAGCTGGACCCGCAGGCCCTCTTCAGCTATCTCTTCCATCACTGCATCCCGTCGCCGCGCACCATCTACGTGGGCATCCAGCGCCTGCCGGCAGCCCACTACGCGCTGTTCGAGAACGGCCAGCTGACCGTCGCGCCCTACTGGGTCGCACGCTTCGACGAGCAGAAGAGCCCGAGCTTCGACGCCCTGCGCGAGGAATTCCGCGGCATCCTGCGCACTGCCGTGCGCGAGCGACTGAGCGCCGACGGCAAAACCGCCTGCTTCCTCTCCGGCGGCACCGACAGCTCCACCGTCGCCGGCCTGCTCGGCGAGGTCACGGGCCGGCCCCCCGCCAGCTATTCCATCGGCTTCGATTCCGAAGGCTATGACGAGATGGAGTACGCCCGTATCGCCGCCAAGGCCTACGGCGCCGACCACCACGAGTACTACGTGACGCCGGCCGACCTCGTGAAGGCCATTCCCGACGTCGCCGCCCACTACGACCAGCCCTTCGGCAACTCCTCGGCTGTGCCGGCCTTCTACTGCGCGCGCAAGGCGCATGACGACGGCTACACCCGCATCCTGGCCGGCGACGGCGGCGACGAACTCTTCGGCGGCAACACGCGCTATGCCAAGGAGCGCGTCTTCCACGTGTACAGCCAGATCCCGTCGCCCCTGCGTGCCGGCCTGCTGAACCCGCTCTTCGTCAACCCGGTCACCGGCAACATCCCGCTGCTGAAGAAGGGCACGAGCTACATCCGCCAGGCCCGCGTGCCCATGCCCGACCGCATGCAGAGCTACAACCTGCTGGACCGCCTCGGCATAGCCGAGGTGCTGACGCCAGCCTTCCTGGCGGCCGTGGACACCAGCGGCCCGCGCGAGCACCAGCGCGCCACCTGGGCGGCCGGCCCGCACGAGGCCAGCCTCGTCAACCAGATGCTCGCCTTCGACTGGCGCTACACGCTGGCCGAGAACGACCTGCCCAAGGTCGTCGGCACGACGGCGCTGGCGGGCGTCGAGGTCGGCTTCCCGCTGCTGGACACGCGGTTGCTGGACTTCTCGCTCAAGCTGCCCACCAGCTACAAGCTCAAGGGCCTGAAGCTGCGCTGGTTCTTCAAGGAGGCGTTGCGCGGCTTCCTGCCCGACGAGATCCTGACCAAGAAGAAGCACGGCTTCGGCCTGCCCTTCGGCCCCTGGGCCGTCAAGGACGCGGCGTTGAACGCGCTAGCCGCCGAGTCACTGCGCGGCGTGGCGGCCCGCGGCATCGTGCGCTCCGAGTTCGTCGAGAGCTTGTTGACCCGACGCCTCAAGGAACACGCCGGCTACTACGGCGAGATGGTCTGGATCCTGATGATGCTGGAGCAGTGGCTGCGCCGGCATGCGCCGGACTACCGGCTGGCCTGAGCGCTTTGCCCTGCGGGGCAAGTGCGGCGAGCGGCCGACTGGCCCTCGTTGAACTTGCTTGCTCGCCGCCGGCAACCTCGTCCAGCTGAAAGCCGCATTCACCGGCCAGCGAATGTCTACTTCGCGGGGTGCTTGCGGAACACCCACAACCGGCCGAGGGCGAAGTTGCTGGCCAGCACGCCAACGGTGGCGATCAGCTGACTCACCACGGGGTGCAGGCCCAACGCCAATGCAACCCGCAGCAGGCCGGCATTGAGCGCGCAGCCCAGGCCAACCATCAGGATGAAGCGCAGCTGTTGCTGGCGATTGCTTACCGAGCTGGCTTGCGCGGCAAAAGTGAAGCGAGCGTTGGCCCAGTAGTTGAATATGGCGCTGAGCAGAAACCCCAGCGTTGACGCCGGCACCATGGGCAGCCAGCCGCCAAGCACCATCAACGCCGTGATGGCGTATTGCAACAGCGTCGCCAGCGCGCCGATGGACAGGAAGGACAGCAATTGGGCCATGAGGTTCAGCTAGGCACGCAAAATGCCAGGTAGCGGGCTGATCAATATCAGGGTGTCGCCGGTCGCCAAAGTACAACGTCCCAATCCCTGGGTGCATCTGGCCGCCAATCATAAGGGGCACGTACTTTGACATTGGCAGCCACCTGATGGGAATCCACCCGCCCCAGGCGCTGCGCCAGTATTTCTCGCCAGTTGCGAATTGCGCGTGGATTGTTTTCTGAAGTGACGAGCCAGGCCTTTTCCAAAACACCTTTGTCGATGCCGTTGAGCAGCTTTGTTGCCGCCGCGTCAGTGCCGGGGTAGCCGCCGCCCATCCATGCAGTTGCCACCGGCCGGCCGCCAACAATAAAAACAAGACCGGCACCATCGCCGGTGAAGTCTTGCACGGCCGTTCCGGGCGTGAATCCAGCATTTGCGGCGGCGCTTTGAAGTGCCCGGATGGAAGCACCGGTTTCTTCATCTACCAAAAGCCGCGAGGGCTTGGCGCCCACGCTGACCTCCACCGCCTGTGCACCGAGAGGGAAACGCTGCCGGTAATTGGCATCCAGGTCCGTGCTGATGCGCCATTGAGCAATGAGCGCAGGACAGGCCAGCAGCAGCAGGCAAACGGCCACGCCCGCCTGAGCGATTGGCCCCTTTTGCCCGTTTTGCCCCTTTTGCAACTGCTCCATGACGAGCAGGCAAATCCCCAACACCGCTGGCGCCGCGGAAGCCGCGCTGTGTTCCAGCACCCGCCCATTGGTTCCAAAGGAAAAGGCGAGCGGCAGGCTCATCAGCAGGAGGGCCAGCAGCTTGATCCCACTCAGTCGCGCTTTGAACTTGGCCTCGCCTCCCGCTTGCCCGACAGCCGCGAACGACCACAGCCAGCACAACACGGCCAACAGCAGCCAGACGTGCGCCCAGGCGCGAACGCTCAGTGCTGCCGCGCAGCCAAGCAAGGCCATGCCAAAAACGACTCCATGTATCCGCGCCGCGAGGGATGCAGACAACCAACGCAAACCAACGGCCAGCGCCAACAGCCCAACCGTGACGAACCAGTAATCCCTCAGTTGGCGCTGAATATCCCAGCGGAGCAAGTTGACAAGGCTCAAAGGCCCATAGCGCTCGTCGATGGTGCGAGATATGGACAGGCCTGTACTCAAGATCGCCACGGCTTTGGGCTGCAGCGCCAGCATCACGCCGCCCACAAGCGCCAAACCCAGCAAGGTGCCGAGGACCGCTTTCGAAATCGGCAACAGCCTCGGTGGCCGAACTGAAAGGCAGAAGAATGCGACGTGGAAAAAGGCAAGCAGCAGTGCGGTAGAAACCTTGGCGGTGGCACAAATACCAAGAACGACGCCGTACACCACCGAGCGAACGAAATATGCCTCACCGGCGCGTTGCGCCAGCAGCATACCCAGCATGACGCCAGTCGCTACCATCAGCGAACATACCGCGAGCAGGTTGTATGACGGTATGCGCAGGGTGCTGAAGACAGCGTAATACTGCATCGCCGAACAAGTGACAACCAGCGTGATCAGGCCCTGATATTGGGGGGCGAGGCCGCCTTCCGTTGCCGCAAACCGAACGGCTGCGCGTGCCATATACGCGCTTGAGCCCAAGAGGGCCAGCATGCCCACGACTCGAAAAACGACGATATCTTGCCCAACGACATCAAACAACCCACCGAGCGCCACGCCAAACAACGTGAATGACGAGGTGATCTCGCGCCACCAAACGATGCTCAAGAGGTAAAACGACTCATCGGTATATTCAAAACCGCGCCGCGCAAGCCACAGGAAAATAGCAACGGTGGCCAGCAGAAAACTGCCCGCCACCGCATTCCAAGTCAGCCAATACCTTCGTTCGATCGATTTCATCTCGGGCTTATATTGACGATCAGCTCTTCAACTGCAACACCGGTTGGAGGCGACGCAGCACTCATGAGGCACGGTGTTGCGCGTGGAAAGCGGCGACACGCTCCGCCTCCAGAACCTGATGGATGCCGATCTGCAGGGTGCGGCCGCTCGCGTGAGGCTGGCCGACGGGCTCCTCTGAACGGAAGCGGATGCAGCGCACGTACAGCGGCGACAGGCTGTTGACCGACGTGACCAGGCGGACAGGCCGGCGCGACACGCGCTTGAACAGGCCCACGAGCTGCGCAATGCTGGTGGCCTGCTCGGCCGCAATGATCTTGAGGACGGATTCACCTGAGCGCCCCTGCAACCCCTGCAGGGCGTCCAGCGTGCGGTCGGCGGCGTCATCCGCAAAGATGTAGTCGCGAATGGTGTCCAGCGGCACGTAGATGTGGATCACCTGGTTGGCAACGATGCGGCGCGCCAGCTGGGTGATGAGCCCCTGGGCCTTGTCGCGCGATTGGCCGACGCCGTAGAGCGTCGAGTACCTGGCGATCAACGCTGACCACCCCGGCTGCCCGTCGACCATCCTGCGGAACATCGCCTCCTGCCGGAGCTTGTGCTCGGCATAGGCCGAACCGGGTGCGACGGCGCTGGATTCGCTGACGGTCTCATCGCGCGACTGCCCGTACAAGGCGCCGGCGGAACTGGCAAGCACAAAGCTGCCCGGCAACTGCCGAAACACCGGCTGGGCGGCGAACCGCTCGAACAGCAGTTCGACGGCTTGGGCCTCCGTGCCGAGCGTCGCGGCATCACTGGACATCGCGCCCACACCCGCCGCCCAGATCACGAACCAACGCTCGGCCTTCTCGGCAACACGCGCAAATTCGGCAACCTCGCGATCCAGTTGCACCGCCAGGACATCGTTGCGACCCCAGGCGAGGCGCTGTTGCACGTCATGCACAGCGACATCGCGACGCTGACGCAGTGCCCGCACCAGCGCACTGCCCAGCAGCCCTCCCGCACCGATGACCCAGGCGGCCTCGCGCATCATTCAATGCTTGGGCGTGTCGGCTTGCTGCTGACCACGTAGAGCGGTCGTCCCATTGCGATCCCCATCGTCACGGCCAAGTACTCGGCGATCACGCCGAGGGCCATCAGCATGGTGCCGCTGAAGAAGGACACCACGATGACGAGCGACGCCCAACCCTGCACCGGGATGTCACCCATGAGCTTGCTGATGACCACCCACAGGGTCAACGCCACGGCAACGAGCACCGACAGGCCGCCGGCGAGTGTGATGAGCCGCAACGGGCGGGTACCGCTCGTCAGGACAAGCGCCCAGAAATGGGCAATGAGCCTGATCAGCGAATAGCCCGAAGGCCGCCCCGACTCCTCACGCACGACCACCGGGCAATGGCCCACGCGCGTCGTCAGCCAGGACAGGCCGACGTCCAGATACACGCCGTAGCCGCAATAGGCGGCCAGCGAGCGGCCGATCTCGCCGTCGATCAGCCTGAAGCTGTTGAAACGCCCCATCGCCTGGTTGCCCAGAAGGCGCACGCTGACGGACTTCGCGAGGCGGCTTGCCGCATTGCGCAGGGCGCCATGCGGCGGCGGATTGGTGGGCTGCGCGTAGACCAGCTGGTGCCGCCCGGTCAGCGCCACGTCCAGCATCCGGGGCAGGTCTGCCGGGTTTTGCTGACCATCCTCGTCCATCGTCACGATCCAGTCGCCGACGGCGCCTGCAATGCCGGCGAGCGTGGCGGCGTGTTGGCCGAAATTGCGCGAGAGCCAGACCGCCCGCACCACGGGATGCTCGCTCGACAAGGCCTCGATGGCCAGGTCCGAACGGTCTGGCCCGCAGTCATGCACCAGCAGGATCTCGCAGACGCGGTAAGCCACGCCCGATGGCGTCACACCGCCCTGCGCAAACGGCAGCAGCTCGTTGATCAAAGCCGGCAGGCTGTCGGCTCCACGGTAGACCGGGATCACCACCGAGATGCGCTGCGCATCCCGCACCACGACCGCTTCACTCATACAGATTCTCCGGCTTGTTCATGCAATGGCTTTGCCAGTGGGCGCCGCAGCCGCCTTGAGTTGCTGGACCGGCCGTTGGCATCATGGGCTCCTGATGGATGGGTCAGGCGATGGCAGCCGCCAGTGCGCTGACCACTTGGTCCTGCTGCGCTTCGGTGAGGTCGGCGCTCATGGGCAGGCTCATCACGCGCGCCGCGGCAGCCACGCTGTGCGGGCAGGCGTCGGCGGTGGCGTACTTGGCATAGGCCGGCTGCAGGTGCAGCGGGCGCGGATAGTGGACCGCCGTCGGCACACCGGCGGCCTTGAGCTTGGCCTGCACGGCGTCTCGGTCGTCCACGAAGACGGTGTACTGCGCCCACACGCAGTCGCGGTCCGGCCGCACGGCCAGCAACTGCAGGCTTGGGATCGCAGCCTTGAGCTTGCGTTCGTACTCGGCGCCGAGTTCAAGCCGCCGACGGACCTCCCACTCGAAGCGATCCAGCTTGCCCAGCACCACGGCGCATTGCAGCGTGTCCATGCGGCCGCCCACGCCCACGCGGGTGTGCAGATAGCGCTGGCTCTGGCCATGGATGCGGATCTCGCGGCAGGCCTGGGCCAGCGCATCGTCGTTTGTGAAGATGGCACCACCGTCGCCATAGCAGCCCAGCGGCTTGCTCGGGAAGAAGCTGGTGCAACCGAAGGTGGAGGTGTTGCAGCTCTTGTTGCCGCGGTAGGTGGCGCCGAAGCTCTGGGCGGCATCCTCGATGACGGCCAGACCGTGGCGCTGGGCGATGACGTTGATGGAGTCCATGTCGGCCACCTGGCCGTACAGGCTCACCGGCATGATGGCCTTGGTACGCGGCGTGATCGCGTCTTCGATGAGGTTGACATCGATGTTGGCCGTGTCGGGCTCGATGTCGACGAAGACGGGCACGCCGCCGGCCAGCACGATCATCTCGGCGGTGGCCGCGAAGGTGAAGGGGCTGGTGATGACTTCGTCGCCGGGCTGCAGGTCCAACGCCATCAGGCAGATCAGCAAGGCCTCGGTGCCGCTGGCGACGCTGATGCAGTGCTTGGCGCCGGTATAGGCGGTCAGCGCGGCCTCCATCTCCTTGACCTCGGGGCCGAGGATGTACTGGCCGTGGTCCAGCACCTTCTGGATGCGGGCGTTGATGTTGTCGCGCAGCGCCGCGTACTGGCTCTTGAGGTCGATGAAGTCCATTAGCTCTTCTCGATGAGTTGGAGTTGCTGGCCGGCGAGGCGATAGCGGTCGCCGGTGTGGGGGCAGGTGGTGTCGATGGGCTCGGGGCTGGCCAGGGGCAGCTCCAGGCGCTCGCCGAAGCGGCTCATCCAGCCGATCTGCCGGGCTGGCACGCCAACCATCAGCGCGAAGTCAGGCACGTCGCGGTTGATGACGGCACCGGCGCCGATGAAGGCGTAGCGGCCCACGGTGGTGCCGCAGACGATGGTTGAGTTGGCGCCCAGGGTGGCGCCCTGCTTCACGAGAGTGCGGCGGTACTCTTCCTTGCGCGTGACGGCCGAGCGCGGGTTGTAGACGTTGGTGAAGACCATGCTGGGGCCGCAGAACACGTCGTCCTCCAGCGTCACGGCGTCGTAGACGGAGACGTTGTTCTGGATCTTGACGTTGTTGCCGATGAGCACGTCATTGCCCACGTAGACGTTCTGGCCGAAGGAGCATTTGGCGCCGATGCGGGCACCCGCGCTGATGTGCACGAAGTGCCAGACGCGGCAATCCGCGCCGAGCTGGGCGCCATCGTCGACGATGGCCGAGGAATGAACGGTCGTCGCCATATCAATAGGCCAGCGGCAGGTTGATGCGTTTGCCGTCGCGGGCGCTCATGTAGAGCGCGATGAGCAGCTCGAGCGACTTCAGGCCCTCGCGGCCATCGGTCTCGGGATGGGCTTCGCCGCGCAGCGTCTTGATGACGTTGTCGTAGTACAGCGGGTGGCCGAAACCGTAGACGGAGGTGGTCTGGTAGCTGGCGTCCTTGATGAGCGCGTCCATGTCGTGGGGTGCGTCGAACTCCCAGTGCTGGATCTCGTTGACGGCCAGGCCGCCCACGCGCACCGAGCCTTTCTCGCCCAGGATGGTGATGGAGCCTTCGAGGTTCTTCGGGTAGGTCAGCATGCTGACGTTGACGGTGCCCATGGCGCCGTTGCGCCACTTCAGCGCGGCCGCACCGCTGTCCTCGACCTCGATGTTGCGGGCCAGCGTGCCGGTGTAGGCCATGACGCTTTCGACGGGGCCGCAGATCCAGTCGAGCAGGTCGATGTAGTGGCTGGCCTGGTTCATGAAGGCGCCGCCGTCGAATTCCCAGGTGCCACGCCATTCCGCGCTGTCGTAGTAGCTCTGCGGGCGGGTCCAGAAGACGTTGACGGCGATGTTGTACAGGCGCCCGAAGCGGTTCTCGGCCACGGCGCGCTTGAGCAGCTGCAGCGTGGGGTTGCGGCGGTTCTGCTTGACGACGAAGAGGCGCACGCCAGCGTCATCGCAGGCCTTGACCATGGCCAGGCCGTCCTGCCAGCGTGTGGCCATGGGCTTTTCGGTCATCACATCGATGCCGGCGCCGGCGACCTCGATGGCCTGGCGCGGGTGCAGGCCACTGGGGGTGGTGAGCACGACGCAGTCGATGTTCAGCTCCGCCCTGGCGGCGAGCAGCTCGGTGAGGCTGGCAAAACCGCGCGCGCCGGTCTTGGCGACGGCGGCAGCCAGCGCGGCGGGGTCGGTGTCGCAGACGGCCGCGAGTTCAGCGCGCTCGCCATGCTTCTTGATCGCCTCGATGTGGTTCTGGGCGATGCGGCCGCAGCCGATCAGGGCGAAGCGGACCAGGCGGCCGGTGACGGGGGGGCGGGACTGTTGCATTCGGTTCACCTGTAAGTTATTTGTCCTGGGCGGCATTGTCGGCAGGTCGCCGCGGCCAGCGCATCAAGCGCGTCAGTCTTGCAAAGGCCGGGTCGGCGGCCAACGGGTGGCGGCACCAGCTCAATGCCAGCACCCACGACACGCAGCAGCTAAGGATAGCCAGCAGGAACCAGGGGGTGGTCTGCGGCTGGCCAGCCTCGCGCGGGTGCAGCCACAGCAGCAGCGCGGGCAACGCCAGCGCCAGCAAGGCCACGGCAACGCTGCGCAGGAGCTGGCGGCGCAGCGCCAGCCAGTCATTGGGCAGGAACTTGCCCTTGACGGCGTAGACCAGCGGCAATTGCAGCAGCATGGCCAGCGCCAGCGCGGCAGCGCACGCCCAGGGCTCGCGCCAGTAGGCGGCCGCCGCCACGATGACGGCCGCACGCGCCGGCTGAAAGACGACCTCCATTCGCGTGAGCAGGTCCATGCGGCCCATGGCCACCATCAGGTTGCCGATCAGGCTGCCCGCCGCGGCCAGGGCGCCGGCCAGGCAGAAGATCGGCACCAATGGCGCAGCCGCGTCCCACTGCGGGCCGAACAGCAGCCGCAAGGTCTCCAGCGCGTACAAGGAAACAAAACCGTAGAAAGGCCAGGCCACCACGCTGACATAGGTAACGCTGGCGACGTACAGCGGCTCCATGGCCTGCTGCTCGCGCTGGGCCTTGGCATAGGCCGGGTAGGCGACGTTGCGCACCGCACCCATCAGGTCACGGTGGAAGAGGTTCATCAACCCTTGCGCGCGGCTCAGCAGCGCGACGGGCGTGAAACCCATCAACTTGCCGACGGCCAGGTCGTTGATGTCCATGGACACGGAAGTCACGACGCCGATGACCGAGCTCTGCGCACCGAACTTGAACAGGCTGCGCCACTGCGACAGGCCGGGCCGCAGCAAGCGCCGCTCACCCTGCGCCCACCAGGCCGCGAAGCCCGTCGTCGCGCTGACGACGAGCGTGCCGGCAACAAGCCCGATGGGGCCGAAACCAGCCCAGGACAAGCCCACGCTCGCGATGGCACCGGCCAATGTCGCGACGAGGTTCACCACGGCCAGGGCCTTGAAGGCCAGGCGCCGGCGCAGCAGGGCCAGCGAGATCGTCGAGAACGGCAGCAGCAGGAAGTTGAAGGCGGCCAGCCACAGCAGATCGCGCATGCGCGGTTCGCGGTAGAACTCGGCCACCCACGGCGCCACGCCGAAGACAACAAGCCCCAGGCCCACGCCGATGACCAACGTGACGCCCAGCGCCGTGCGGATATGGTCGTCGGTGAGGTCCTTCTCCTGGATCAGATAGCTCGCAACGCCGAAGTCGCGCAGCACCTGGGCGATGCTCATGACGGCCAGCGTCACCGAATAGACGCCGATCTCGGTGGGCGTCAGCAGCCGGGCGATCAGCAGGTTGCTGGCCAGGCTGATGATGATCAGCGCATACCGCTCGGCGAAGGAGAACAGCAGCGCGCTGCGCACGTTGTTCATCGGACAGCGCTCATCGCAGCGGCACCTGGGGCCGCCCGTCGGCCGCGGCGTCCAGCACCGAGGCCAGGCGCTGCGCATTCGCGGCACGGCTGTAGCGTTCGATGCCATTCGGCGGGGCGACGCGCGCCTCGCCGCGCAGCCAGCCGAGCAGTGTCTCGGCCAGGCCGGCCACATCGCCCGGCTCCACGCGCACGCCGCCACCCACCTCGTTCAGCACGTAAGAAACCTCGCTGTCTTCCGGTACGACGGCCAGGATGGGCCGGCCGCAGCCCAGATATTCGAAGAGCTTGCCCGGCAGCGAGGCCTTGGCGTAGAAGCCCGTGGGCACCGGCAGGTAGAGCAGGTCCGACTGCTTCATGAGCTCGACAGCCCGGGCATGCGAGACGGGGCCCAGCTCGCTGACCCATTCACTGACGCCCGCCTTCGCAGCAGCGCCGGGTTCGAAGCCTGCCGTCTGCACGCGCAGCCGCGCCAGCTCGGGCTGACCCTGGGCCTTGAGCAGCGCAATCGCCGCGTAAAGGTCATCCAACCCGTAGCCCGTGCGCCAGACGCCGGTGTAGCAAATGCGCAGCAGGCCATCATCGATGGCAGGCACGTCGTCGGCAAAGTCGGCCGGCTCGAAGCCGTTCGTGATCAGGTGCAGGTCGTCGCGACCGCAATCGCGGCCGATGCTGTGCACGAGGGTTCGGGTCACCGTGACGATGGCCGCCGCATCGCGGGCCGCCAGCTTCTCCAGCGCCGGGTTTTCGCGCAGCTGCTGCGGCGACGCGTGCTCCCAGGCCATGTCGCCGCTGGGGGTCCACTGGTCGCGGTAGTCGATGACGTAGGGCTTGCCGGTGCGCCGCGACACCTCCCGGGCGATAAGGAAGGCGGTCCAGGGCCAGCCGCTGGCGTAGATGGCGTCGAAGCCCACTTCATCGTGCAACTGCACGGCGCGCTCGACCGCCAGGGGCAGCCAGCCGGCGGCAAGATCCGGGACGGTGGCGCGCTCTCGCAGCCGCCAGGCCAGCGCCTCCACGCCGCGTTCGCGCCAGCGCTGCGGCAGCCAGCCCATCCAGCGCCGTGCACGGTCGCGACTCAGCAGCGGCACGCGCTCGACACGCGTACCGGGGCGCAACTCCGCCGACAGCTCAGGCTCCAGCCGCACATGCGGATCGGCCTCCCAGCTCAGCACCAGCGGCTCCCAGCCGAGGTCGGGCAGATGGTTGGCGAAGGTCAGGCTGCGCCGAGTGCCCGAATTGGGGATGGGCGGGAACAGATAGGCAATGAAGAGGACTCGGCGCATCAGTTCGACAGGTTGCGAAGCAGGCGCAGGCCGAATTTCGCCCGGCCGCGATCCCAGGGCGTGAAACGCGGGATCTGGAAGACATCGTCGCCGCGCCGGGCCGCGGCCCAACGGGTGGACACCGCAGCGTCGAAACCAAGCTCGCGCACGATGGCGGGGTGCACGTCGGGCAGGTAGTCGTTGCCGGGCTTGCCGTTGGGGTAGGCAAACATGCCCACCTTTTCACCCAGCAACGACTGCAACACGTCGCGGCTGCTGCCGATCTCGTCGGCAGCCTGGTTCGCGTCGAGCTTGGCCAGGATGGGATGGCTGACCGTGTGGGCGCCGATCTGCATGCCAGCACGGCGCAGCGCCCTCACCTGCTCGCTGCCCATCATCAGGTCGTCTGGCGGGCTGACCTCGGCGCGCGCGGCGATGGCATTCACGCAGGCCAGCCGCGGCTCGGGTGGCAGGTACTTCACGCGCTCGATGAGCCGACCCAACGCAGCGCGACGGCCGGCTGTATCGCCCAGCGCGTGCTGGCCCAGGTCCTCGCCGCGGACGTCCTGCAGGCCACGCAGATCCAGCGTGGGCCGGGCGGTGCGGCGCACGGCCTCGATCAGCGTGTCATTCCACATGCGGCCGCCGTCCAGGAAGCCGGTGGCGACGAAGAAACTGCACGGCAGGCCATGCTTCTTCAGCAGCGGCAGCGCGACGTCGTGGTTGTCGGCATAGCCGTCATCAAAGCTCAGCGCCGCGGCGCGCGCAGGCAGGCTGCCTTCCTGCAGGCGGCGGGCCGCCTCGTCCAGCGGCAGCACGTTGAACCAGGACCTGACCCAACCCAGCAGCTCGTCGAAGCGCGCCGCATCGACTTCATCGGGGAACAGCGGGTCGACCTGAGGCAGGACGCGATGAAAGATCAGCACGTTCAGGCGTGCACTGATGCCCCCCGGTGACAGCAGGCTGAACAGGGGCTTCATGGCAGCGGCACCGATTTGGACTTCTTCTTGAACCAGTTCTGCACGAACGGTGGCAGCACCAACAGCGGCTCGGGCTTTTCCTTCAGCCATTCCTTGCGCGCCAACCAGCGCCGCCCCACGACGGCCATGACCATCATGTTGTAAGGCAGGTCCCAGTAGGACAGGCTCAAAAAGGCGCCGCCCACCGCATACCCGACGAAACCCACCTGCAGCATGCCGCCCAGGTCTGACAGCCACTGGGTCTCCGGTTGCCGGCGGCCTTGCACCCGCAAATAGTTGGCAGAGCCCCAGGCGAAGCCGAACAGGGTCAGGAAAATGAACAAGCCGACGAACCCTTGTTCTCCCAGCACCATGAAGTAGATGCTGTGCGCCGCGTGAACGTCGTTGGGGTCGGGGGCGTAGATCGCGAAGATCGTGCCCGACCAGATGAAAAAGCCGCCCCCAAAGAAGTTCGACTTGGCCACGTTGAAGGCCAGCCACCAGGCATTGATGCGGCCCATCGCCGACTCATCCTGCTGGTAGGTCTTGATGGTGTTCATCCGGTCCCACCATTCGGCCGGCATGAGGGACAGCAGCGCAGCGCCAACGAGCACCATGCCGACGGCGCCGATCATCTTGTTCTTGCCTCGCCACCACAGCACCAGCGCCATGGCAGCGATGGCCAGCAAGGCCCCGCGAGAATGGCTGCCCAGCGATGCCGCCGCCATCATGACCATGCAGAAGGTCATCGTCGTCTTGGCCCACTTGGTCTGCATCTGCATCTGCAGGAAGCGCATCAGCGGAATGACCATGACGATGGCCAGGGCGACCTCGTTGTTGCCTTCGATGTAGGTGTTCTCCGGCCCCCAGATCTTGTAGCTGCCTCCGGTGAGCACCGTGAAGATGCCGCCTTTCACGCCGTAGAAGGCGATGGAAAGAACATTGACCCAGACGAAGATCAGCAAGTGCCGTTTGGAGTGCAGCAGCGCCAACGTCACGAGCACCATGAAGTCGATCTTCATGACCCGCTTGTAGAGCCCGAAGCTCTCATCCCAGATCATCGAGAACGGCAGCGTGATGCAGAACCAGATCATGAAGATCATCAGCGTGATGTTCTCGCGGTTGAGCGAGTAGTCGCGCCGGTCCTTGGACATGAACAGGCCAATCAGCGTGGCACCGCCGATGGCCGCAGCGAAAGGCATGTCGCGCAGATTCCAGCTGAGCTGGTGCGGGTTCATGATGCTGAGCCAGGTCCAGCACATGATGCCGACCCACGGCCGCTTGAAGGCGTGCAGGAAGCACCAGCCGATGATGACGACCAGGACAAGGTCACGCATGGCTGCTGCCTCCTGCGATGGTCTGGAAGAGGTTCAGCTGGCCCTGCGTGGTCTCCTGCCAACCGAAACGGCGCGCATGGCCGCACACGGCCTCACGTGCCGGCAGCGACTGCCAAAGGTTGCAAGCCGCGTCGGCCAGGCTTTGCGCCGTGCGTTCCTTGACGATGCGCCCGGTCAGCGGCGGCTCGACGATCTCCGGAATGCCGCCCACCGACGTCGCGACGACGGGCGTGCCGCAGGCCATGCTTTCCAGCAGCACATTGGGCCAGCCCTCGCGCTCGGAGGCCAGCACCAGCATGTCGGCCGCGCCATACCAGCCGGACAACTCCTCCTGCGGCAGGCCGCCCAGGAAGCGCACCTGAGAAGACAGGCCCAGACGCTCGCTCAAGGCCTCCAGCGCGGGCCGCAGCGGGCCTGTGCCGATGATGCACAGCTTGGCATCCAGCCCCTGCTGGCGCAGCAGTGCCAGGGCTTCGATGACGAGGTCATGCCCCTTGAGCGGCACCAGGTTGCCCACCGAAATGAGCAACGGACTGCCGTTGACACCCAGCCGCGCGCGTAGCGCCGCAGGGTCGGTGTCGGCTCGAAACCGTGTCAAGTCCACACCGTTGCGCAACGTCAGCTGCAGCGGGCTCGTCATGCCCAGCTCGCGCATGCGCTCGACCAGTGCCTGGCTAACGCCGATGGACGCACTCGCAACGCGCGAGGCCCAGCGCATGAAGCGCAGCGGCAGCGCATGGCGGCCAATCAGGTTGACGTCGCTGCCTCGCGCCGTCACGGCCAGCGGCTTGCCGAACCAGCGTGCCAGCAGCGCGGCGGCAACGCCGTCGGGGTAGTAGTAGTGGGCGTCGATGACATCGAAGTCGAAGCCTTCGTCGATGAGCTTGCGCACGGCGGCGCGGGCGCCCAGCGCCAGCGTCAGCGGCGCGGTCGTCATGCCCACCTTGGGGAGCAGCAGATAGCGCGGATGCAGCACGTCCAGCCCATTGCGCTGCTCGCGCGCTGGCGTGGCGGCGAACTTGGCGTAGTCGCCCCAGCGTGAGTCCGTCGACGGGAACCAGGGCACGGGCGCGATGACGCGCGACTCGACCTGGCCGCTCTTCATAAGCTCTCGCAGTCGCGTCTCGACAAAGATGCCGTGGCCGGGCCGCACGCTGCTGGGGAACAGCGTCGAGAAGGTCAGCACCTTCAGCTTCTTCACGCGGCAGCCTCCACGGCTTCGAATGCTTCCACGAGGATGCGGCCGAACACGTCGGCGGCGACACGGTGGCCAAAGCGGTCCTCCACCAGCGCACGCGCGGCACGCGACAGCTTCAGGCGCAGCGCGTCGTCGGCAATGAGCTTCAACGTCGCTTCGGCCAGGGCCTCGGCGCCGTCGGCGCGCAGGAAGTGGGTGCCATGGTCGACATCCAGCCCTTCGATGCCAATGGTCGTCGACACGACCGGCAGGCCCATGGCCATGGCCTCGAAGGCCTTGATCCGGGTACCGCCGCCGACGCGCAGCGGAATGACGAAAGCCTGGGCGTCGCGCACATGGTCACGCACGTCGTCCACGAAGCCGGTGAAGGTCACGCCCGGCACGTTGCGCTGCGTCAGCGAGGCCGGCGGATGGCGGCCGACGACGCGCAGCTGCGCGTTGGGCACCTTGGTGCGCACGCGCGGCCAGACCTCGTCGATGTAGAAGCGGATGCCGTCGACATTGGCTTCCCAGTCCATGGAACCGGTGAAGACGACGGTCGGGCTGCCGTCTGCCGGGGCCTGCCAGGAAAAGAAGTCCAGATCCACGCCTGTGGGAATGGCACGCGCCGTCTTCAGGCCGTCATTCTTCTCGAACATCTTGGCGTCGCGCTCCGACACGGCGACGACGCGCGTGAAGCGGGCCAGCGCCTCGCGCTCGAAGCGGCGCATCTTGCCCGCCTGCGAGGCCCACAGCCAGCGCAGCGGTGCGCTCGCGACCGTCTTGGCATGACGCTCGAAGATCTCGGCCTCGACGTTGTGCGTGAAGCAGACCGTCGCGCCCTTGAGGTTGTCCGGCCTCAGCACAGCGGCGTGCACGAAGTCGAAGACGACCACATCGAACGCTTCAGCAGCCAGCGCCTTCTCGACGGCGGCGACGGCCGCCGTCGTGCGGTCGTTCACCACGTTGATCGGCAGCGAGGACAGCAGGTCCGGCGCACGGCGCCAGCGTGGCTGCGGTGCGCTCGGCGCCCAGCCGATGAAGCGCTCGCACTGCTTGTCCAGCTCGCCCTGCCATTCGCGCTGCTGCTCGGGCGTGGCCGGCGACAACAGCGTCACATCGAACTGACCACTCTCCTTGAGCCCGCGCAGGATGTTGCCCGTGCGTATCTTGCCGCCGGCATCGGCCGGGAACAGGAAGACCGGCGAGACGAAGGCAACCTTCAGGGGACGGTGCAGAGCCGCGCCCTGAGCGTCCGTCGTGACAACGCCAGGCGTGGAAGCCAGGTCCATCACCAGCAAATGCCCTCGTACTGCGCAAAGCCAGCGTCGCGCAGGTCGGCATAACCATTCAGGTCCACGACACGCGCGCCCTTGCCCAGCGCGATGATGCGCTGGCGGGTCTCGGCGTCGGCGTGGCCCACGACGATGATCTCGGCGCGAGCCAGCACGGCGTCCGGCGTTTCCTGCAGCAGCTTGTCGAGGTGGGGAATCTCGCGGTCGATGTATTCCTTGTTCTTGCCCAGCAGGCGCGCGATCTTGACGAACTTGTCGTAGATCGTGAGGTCGAAGCCCTTGCCCAGCAGCTTCTCGGCCAGCACGACCAGCGGCGAGTCGCGCAGGTCGTCGGTGCCGGGCTTGAAGGCCAGGCCGAACAGGGCCACGGGCTTGCGGCCGTTGGCGGCAATCAGCTCATAGGCACGGCCGATGTGGGCGTCGTTGCTGTCCAGCAGCGCACCCAGCACGGGAATGTCCACGCCGCGCTCACGGGCGATGGTCAGGAAGCCCTTGACCTCCTTGGGCAGGCAGGAGCCGCCGAAGGCGAAACCTGGCCGCAGATAGGCCTTGGAGATGTTGAGTTGGGTGTCGCGGCAGAACAGTTCGAGCACGTCGCGCGAGTCCAGGCCCGTCTCCTTCAGCACGGCGCCAGCCTCGTTGGCGAAGACGATCTTCAGCGCGTGGAAGACGTTGCAGAGGTACTTGACCGACTCCGCCACGCCGACGTCGGCCGCCACGAAGTTGCCAGGCACGCCCGCGTACAAACGCTTCATGACCTCCACGCCAGCCTCGTCCAGGCTACCGACGATAGTCTGCGGCGGGTTGTGGAAGTCGGAAACCGATGAGCCTTCGCGCAGAAACTCGGGGTTGAAGACCAAAGACAGGCGGTCGCCGATCTTGCGGCCGGCGGCCTTCTCCAGCAACGGAGCGATGCGCGCGCGCGTGGTGCCGGGCGCCACCGTGCTGCGGATGACCAGCGTGTGCTGGCCATCTTTCTTGGCGATCTCCGCACCGATCTGGCCAACCACGGCGTCCAGCGCCGTCAGGTCAGGCATGTAGTTGGGCAGCGACGGCGTGGCCACCGAGATCAGCGAGATCTCGGTATCGCGCACCGCAGCGGCGACGTCGCGCGTGGCCGTCAGCTTGCCGGCCTTGACGGCAGCGCCGATCAGCTCCTCGATGCCCTCCTCCACCACCGGCGACTGCCCGGAGGCGATCAGCTCGACCTTGAGCGGGTTGATGTCGACACCGACAACGTCGTGGCCCAACTCCGGGAGGCAGGCACAGGAGACCGCGCCGACATAACCGAGACCGAAAACGGAAACCTTCATCTTTGTCCTTTGGAAATCAGGCGGCAGCCTGCGCCGGGGCCTGGGTCTGGGCCAGGCCGGCATTGCGCAGGAAAGCATCGAACATCAGCAGCGCCCACAGCGGCTGGGCATGGTCGAGCGCGCCACGCTCGTGCTGGTCCAGCAGGCGGGCGATGGTGGCGGGGTTGAACCAGCCCGTCTGGGCCAGGGCACCATGCTGCAGCGCCTGGCGCGTGGCCTGGCGCAGCGGGCCGCGCAGCCAGCGCGCCAGCGGCACGGCAAAGCCCATCTTGGGCCGGTACAGCACATCGTGCGGGAGCATGGGCTCCAGGGCCTTCTTGAAGATGTACTTGCCCTCCTGTCCACGCAGCTTGAGGGCCGAGGGCAGCGTGGCCACCCATTCGACGAGCTTGTGGTCCATCAGCGGCTCGCGCACTTCCAGGCTGTGCGCCATGCTGGCGCGGTCGACCTTGGTGTTGATGTCGCCGGGCAGATAGGTGTGGATGTCCAGGTACTGAACCAGCGCCAGCGGGTCGTCCGTGTTCGCGCGCTGCGCATGCTCATGGAACACCTCGCTGGCGTGCCAGCCCTGCAGCTCGCGCTTGAAGGCATCGCTGAACAGTTCCTGGCGCAGCGGGTCTCGCACCAGGCCCATGGTGTTGAAGTAGGCATCGACCGAGGTGCGGGCGATGGCCTGGAAGGTCGTCTTGGCGCGGAAGACGCGCGGCGCCCAGTCGGCCTTCGGGTACAGCTTGGCCAGCGGGCCGAAGACGCCCTTGCGCAGCGCCAGCGGGAAGGCGCTGCGCATGCGCTCTTCCATCATGTGCATCTTGTAGCGGCGGTAGCCGCCCAGGCTCTCGTCGCCACCATCGCCGCTCAGCGCCACGGTGACGTGCTTGCGCGCGAGTTCGCAGACGCGGTAGGTCGGGATGGCCGACGAATCCGCGTAAGGCTCGTCGTACAGATGCGCCAGCAGGTCGACGAGGCCGAAGTCGTCGCTGCTGACGGTCTCGACGCGATGGTTGGTGCGGTAGCGGTCCGCCACCATCTGCGCAAACTCGGTCTCGTTGAACTTGGGGTCGTCGAAGCCGATGGAGCAGGTGTTGACGGGTTGGTCGTCCAGTTGGGCCATCGCCGCGACGACAGCGCTCGAATCAACACCGCCTGACAGGAAAGCCCCCAAAGGCACTTCGGCCTTCAGACGCAGCTTGACCGACTCGGACAGCTGCCGGCGCAGTTCCTCGGCGGCTTCCTCTTCGCCGATCTTCGCGTCCAGCGTGAACTTGACGTCCCAGTAGCGCTGCGGCGTGCCCAAGGCCTGGCCGCGCTTGACGAGCAGGCGGTGGCCGGGCGCCAGCTTCTTGGCGTGCTTGTAGATGGTGCCCGGGTCAGGGACGTAGCCCAGCGAGAAGTAAGCCTCGACGGCGCGCGGGTCGATCTCCTGCCGCAGGCCGCCATGGGCCATCAGGCTCTTGAGCTCGGAGCCGAACAGCAGCCAGCCGTCCTCGGTCATCGCGTAGTGCAGCGGCTTCACGCCCAGGCGGTCGCGTGCCATGAAGAGGCAGTCGCGACGGCGGTCGTGGATCATGAAGGCGAACATGCCGCGCAGGTGGTGCACGCAGTCCTCGCCCCAGTGCTCCCAGGCGCGCACGATGGCCTCGGAGTCGCTCTTGGTGCGGAACACATAGCCGTGGCCGCGCAGCTCGTCCATCAGCTCCAGGTAGTTGTAGACCTCACCGTTGAAGACCAGAGCCACCGACTTGTCGTCGTTGAAGATGGGCTGCTGGCCGGTCGCGATATCGATGACCGACAGGCGCCGGTGGCCGAAGCCCACGCCGGGCTCGATGTGCAGGTCACCCTCATCTGGCCCGCGGTGATGCTGGGACTCGTTCATCCGGTGCAGGCGCTCGCGCTCGGGGAAGCGTTGGCCGCGGGTATCGAACAGACCGGTGATGCCGCACATGGGGTTAGGCCTGAAGGTGCATTGTTGAGACACAAGGCGCACGCGAAGGCGCACGGAAAGACGGATTCTTACCGAGGCGGCCGCCCTCACCCTGCCACCCACCCTAGGTTTGTGATTTCGCACACGATTTCTACCCTTGAACGGGGGGTACCGATAGCAGGCTCCACAATCGTCTTCCGCGATGATCCGCGGCGCATAAAAAGCCGGCCATCCAAGAGCCGCGCGCATGCGCCCCTCCCACTGACCCACGCTTCGTTCATGACGTCATCACGCCTCACGGCCCAGGATGCCAACGGCTCCACCTCACCTGTGCTGGTGTGGGTCGTCTACGGCCTGCTGGCCCTGGGCCTGCTGCTGCTGCAGTGGCAATTCTTCGTCGGCTACCAGGCCAGCGACGACGCCAACTACCTGCAGGGCGCGATGGGTTGGCTGGCGCACAGCCCCTATGTTGGCAATACCCACTGGACGCTGCGCCACACGCTGACCCTGCCGAGTGCGCTGGCCATCTCGACGCTGGGCCTGAGCCTGCTGTCCGTCGCCCTTCCCACGCTGCTCTATTTCATCGGCTTCGTCGCCGTCCAGATGTGGGCCCTGCACCGCCATCTCGGCTTTGCCGGTGCCGCCTGGTTTGGCCTGTTCGCGATCACGACGGCGGGCATGGTGGTCAACTCGACGTACCTCGCCCCCGACGTCTCCGAGCTCTTCTTCGTCGGCACCACGTTCTGGGTGCTGGTGATGGCGCTGGAGCCTGCCGATGACGGCAAGCGCGGCTCGGCCGGGATCTGGCTGCTGGCCGGCTTGATGGCGGGCCTGGCCTGGAGCAACCGCCAGACGGCCGCTGGTGCACTGTTGGCCTGCGCCATCACGGCCTGGTTGGCCGGTCGGCCGGCGCGCGCCCGCATGCCCTGGGCCGTGCTGGGCTTCGTGCTGGTGGTGGGCGCGGAGTGGGCCTACCTGACCCTGATGACCGGTGACCCGATGTACCGGATCGGCCTGGACCTGCACCACGATCCGGTGGACCGGCTGGCCGAGGTGCGGCGGGTTGCGGCCAGCGGCGCCTGGATCGACAAGGAAGGCAACCTGAGCGTGAACGTCGTGCTGGATCCGATCCTCGCGCTGTTCGTGTCCCAGAAATACGGCCTGCTGTTCTGGACCGGGCTGGCGGCGGCCTGGCAGGCCTGGCGCCTGCCCCGCGGGCGCGAACGCCAGCTCCTGATGCGCCTGCTGGGCCTGGGCACCGTGGCCTTCGTCTTCGTGGCGGCCAACCCCAAGCTTTACCTGGTGCCGCGCTACCTGCTGGTGCCCGCCTGGGTAGCCGCGGCGCTGACGGCCTGGTGGGTGGCCCGGCTGTGGGCCGCGCAGCGCCGCACGCTGGCGGGCATCGTGGCGGCAGCCGTGCTTGGTACTAACCTGCTCTGCCTGGCCGTCGAGAACACGCAACCCCGTGCCGTCGAGCAAGCCTTGGTGAGCTGGGTGCGCGAGCATCCGGCGCACGCCATCCACACGGACATCGAAACCTTCGAGCGCGCCAAGACCTTCTTCCAGATCGCAGGGCTGCCCACCCAGACGGTCAGCAGCGAACCGGCCGCCGCTGGCGACCTGGTGTTCTACAGCGCTGTGCGCGTCGAGCAATGCGCCTCGCAAAAGCGCTGCAGTGACCGAGTCGCCGCATTCCGGCCGCAGCCGGGCTGGGTTGAAACCGGCAAGTTGACGGGGCCGGAGAAGCCCGTTGGGCAGTTGCTGAAAGCCTTGCACATCGCGCAGCTGCTGCCGCCCGACATTGCCCGGCGGATTCTGGCGCCCAGCTACGAAGTCACTCTCTATCAAGTGCGCTAAGGAAAACAACATGATCGACGCCCTGGACCCCAAGCTGCGCGTGGCGGTACTCATCCCTTGCTACAACGAAGAAGTCGCCATCGCCCAGGTGGTCAAGGACTTCCGCGCAGCCATGCCCCAGGCCGGCATCTACGTCTACGACAACAACTCGAAGGACCGCACCACCGAGGTGGCCCGGGAGCACGGCGCGATCGTGCGCATCGAGCGCCGCCAGGGCAAGGGCAACGTCGTGCGGCGCATGTTTGCGGACATCGAGGCCGACGTGTACGTGCTGGTCGACGGCGACGCCACCTATGACGCCGCCAGCTCACCGAAGATGGTGAGGACGTTGCTGGACGAACAGCTCGACATGGTCGTGGGCTGCCGCGTTCACACGCAGACCGAGGCTTACCGGCCGGGCCACGTCTTCGGCAACGCGATGCTGACGGGCTTCGTCGCCAAGCTGTTCGGCCGCAGTTTCACGGACATTCTGTCGGGCTACCGCGTCTTCTCGCGTCGCTTCGTCAAGTCCTTCCCGGCGCTGTCCAAGGGCTTCGAGACCGAGACGGAGCTGACCGTGCACGCGCTGGAACTGCGCATGCCCGTAACCGAAATCGACACGCCCTACGGCGCGCGGCCCGAGGGCTCCGCCAGCAAGCTGTCGACCTACCGCGACGGCACGCGCATCCTGCGGCTGATCCTGCAGCTCTACAAGCACGAGCGCCCGCTGATGTACTTCTCCACGCTGGCCGGCCTGCTGGCCTTGCTGTCCGCCGGCCTGGCTGTGCCCATCATCCTGGAATTCTTGAACACCGGGCTCGTGCCGCGCTTCCCGACGGCGATTCTGTCCACGGGCATCATGATCCTGGCCTTCCTCTTCTTCATCGCCGGCGTGATCCTGGAGACGGTGACGCGCGGGCGCCAGGAAATCAAGCGGCTGCTCTACCTGCAGACGCCGCGATGGGAGCCCTGAGCGGCCTGCGGGCTGCCCTGATGCGCTCGCAGCTGCTGCGCTTCGGCCTGGTCGGCTGCGTGGGGTTCGTGACCGATGCCGGCCTGACGCTGCTGTTCCACAGCGTGCTCG
This sequence comes from Roseateles sp. GW821-FHT02E12, assembly GCF_059421665.1. Classification (NCBI taxonomy): domain Bacteria; kingdom Pseudomonadati; phylum Pseudomonadota; class Betaproteobacteria; order Burkholderiales; family Sphaerotilaceae; genus Roseateles; species Roseateles sp. GW821-FHT02E12. The sequence goes on along the minus strand of NZ_JBWKVK010000003.1, from coordinate 759,666 downwards.
GGCTGGGTGAGGCGACGGCGCGGGTGCTGGGCTTCATCGTGGCCGCCACCGTCACGTGGTGGCTGAATCACCAGTTCACCTTCCAGGTGCAGGGCAGCGCGTCGAGCTGGCTGCGCTACGTCGTGATCACGAGCGCAGGTGCGGCCATCAACATCGCCTGCTACCTGGGCGTGCTGCGGGTGCTGGGCACCCAGCCTCAGCACCTGCTGGCCGGCGTGGCGGTGGGCTCCATCGTGGCGATGGGCTTCAACTTCTGGGTGTCGCGCCGCTGGGTCTTCGTCGCCCGCTAATGGCTACGCAGCCAGGCGCTTTCTGTAGAAGAAAGCAACGACCAACAGCGTCATCAATGGGTCGATCATGTAGCGGGCGCGGTTGTTCTCCCAGACATCCAGCACGTTGGTGACCAGCATGGCGTAGGCCACCGTCACCGCCAGGCAGACGAGGAAGCACTCCACCGCCGCCAGCGGCCGACGGCGCACGTTCAGCGCCTGCCAGCCGAAGTAGGCGCAGGCCGCGATGGCCGCGGCGAAGAACAGCAGCTTCACGACACCCATCTGCAACAGCGGCGACGTCGGCCGCGCTGGATCGTTGCTCAGTCCCCAGATCGCCACCGGCTGGCCTTGCACCAGCAGGTTGTAGAAGCGGTCGAGCTGCGCGATGTGCACGACGTTGGAATCCAGGCCCTTGAACTCGCTGGGCGGCCGGTTGAAGTGATAGAAGGCCGTCCCGACCCGCTTCAGGAAACCTTGCGGGTAGGCGAGCAGGGCCTGCTTCGAGTCCTTGGCCAGCACCGGGTTGACGCGCAGGAAGACCTCCGCGTTGTAGTTCGGGAAGCCGCCCACCTGCTTCTTCATCTCGTCCAGGACGACGACACCGGTGGGCTTGGACGCCCCGAGCAATGCGATGTAGCGCTCGGGCTTCTCGAACACGTCGATGGACGACAGCGGCGACAGCTTGCCGCTCTTGAGCATGTCGGCCCGCATGTCGGCCGGCAGGGTCTCCACCGTCATGCGCGCCATGTTGGAGCCGAGCCACGACGAAAAGCCGGGCGCGCCAAACATCAGGAAGTTCTTCACCAGCAGCGCACCGACGACGAGGCAGGGGATGGCGGCAACCAGCACCGTCCTGCGCAGCACGGCCCGGCCCATCAGCAGCGGCACGACCGCCAGCAGGATCAGCCAGGCCGGATGGAAGGCGGTGCGCAGCAGCACGACCACGGCAAAGATGGCAAAGGCCAGCATGCCCATCCAGGCCTTGCGACTCTGCAGGTAGTCGTAAAAGCAGAAGAAGCCGCACACCAGCAGCGGCGCCACCAGCCCTTCGTAATACAGCTTGTTCTCGTAGAGGATGCTGGCGGGCGCGAAGATCAGGAAGGCCGTCAGCAGCAAGGACAGCTGGCGCGACCCGAACAGCCGCAGCGCCAGCAGGAAGAAGCAAACCACGCCCGCCAGTCCGACTGCCATGTAGACGACGCCCATCCAGGCATCGAAGCGGGCCTCACCCACCAGGATCAGCAGCCCCCCCACCAGCATGTTGAACAGCGGTGGCTGAGCGTGCAGGTGGTTGATGCTGGTCCAGAAATTGGTCTGCAGCTCATGCAGATCCAGGATCTGCATGAAGTGCCTGATGTTGCTGGAGTCGAACTGGATGCCGGCGGCCTTGTACAAGACCCGGCTGATGGCAAACAGCAGGACGACGAGGCCGACATCCCTGGCAACCACGGAACGGCTGCGCGACACGGTGGGCTGGATCATGGCGGCGTCAGGTCCTGGCGATCAGCACGACGCCGGAGCAGATGAGGGCGACACCGCCCAGCCTCACCAGCGAAACCTGCTCACCCAACAGCATGCCCACGATCGCCGTCATCGCGAACCCCAGGCCCACCAGCGGATAGGCCTTGCTGACTTCCCATTTGGAAAGCACACCCAGCCAGACCACGGCGCCAAGGCCGTACAGCAGGAAGCCCAGCAGCACGAACTTGTTCGTGAACGTGGCGATCAGGCTGGCCGGTTCCAGCCCGGCCTTCACGCTTGACATGCCGGCCTTCAGCGAGAACTGTGCCGCGACGGAAATCATGACGCTGACGATCGCCAGCAGCAGCGTATTCACTGGGGAACCTCCAGGGCACAGAAACGGGCGATCAGCATGACCGCCAGCATGAACACGACCACGATGCGGCTGCCGCCGTCGGAGAACGCGTAGATGATGGGGTCGTCATGCATCTCGCCGCGGGACGTCTTGATCCACAGCCGCGACAGCCAATAGACCAGCGCCAGGGCCATGAACCACAACAGCGACGGCGTCGCGTACTGGGCTTGCGTCTCGGGGGCGCTGATGAACAGGCCGAACACCACCACCGCCGACAGCGCAGCACCCATGCCCATGGGCCAAAGGATCGCGAGGTCGGTAACGCGGTAGTCACGGCCTCGCGTCGCCGTTTGGCCGCCCTCCCCCAGCGACACCAGTTCCGAGCAGCGTTTCACCAGCGCCAGGCTGAGGAAGACGAACACGGAAAACGCCAGCAGCCATGAACTCGTCGAGACATGGATCGCGACGGCACCGGCAAAGATGCGCAGCGTGTAGAGCATCGCCAGCATCAGCACGTCGATCAGCACGTATTCCTTGAGCATCCAGCTGTAGGTGGTCGTCAGTACCACGTACAACGCCAGGATCAGCACGAAAGCGGGGGACACCGTCGCCGCCAGCGCGAACCCGATGCACATCGACACGAACGCCCCCAGGATGCCCTTGAGGATGGGGATCTGCGCACTGGCAAACGGTCGCATGCGCTTGCGCGGATGCGCGCGGTCGTTGTCCAGATCCCAGAGGTCGTTCATCAAGTAGGTGGCCGACGCGCAGAACGAGAACGCGAAGAACGCCAGCACCGTCTTGAAGATGCTGTTGACGTCGAGGAAAGAGTAGGCCGTCAGCAGCGGCACGAAAAGCAGCAGATTCTTGGCCCACTGGTGCACCCGCAGTGCCTTCACCCAGGTCTTGAGGCCAGCCTTGCCGTGCTGGAACTCCTTCTCGATGGGAACGCTCTTGGGAATGGCGTCGGCCACCGAACGCGAGACCCCCACCAGCACGGCCGCCTGCGCGCTCTTCCAGATCGGCAGGTCCGCCCGATGGTCGCCGGCGTAGACAAAGCGGCTGTCGATCTGCTGCTGGATGGCTTGCAGCTTGGTGCTGCCCTTCAGGTTGGTACCGTCTTTGCTGGACAGCACGCCGTCGAACAGGCCGAGATGCGTGGCCACGCCCTGTGCGATGGACTCGTGGGCGGCCGTGGCCAGGAAGATCTTGCGGCCACGCTGCTTCTCGGCGCGCAGATAGGCCAGCAGCTCGGCGTTGTAAGGCAGCCCTGCGGCGGACAGCGTGACCCGCGCGGCGACCTGCTGCTTGAGCGCGGCACGCCCCTGCAGCAGCCACACCGGCAGCAGGAACAGGTTCAGGAAGGACTGCTTCAGCAACCGGACGACCGACTCCACCAGCGTGTCGGTGGGTGTCAGCGTACCGTCCAGGTCAACGACGAGAGGAGGCCCTGCAGCGATGGTCGTTTCAGTTTCAGGCATGCCAGCCACTCCGTCGTTTTGCTTTCGTCATGCACACAGGCACGCCAGCCAACCCCAGCCACCCGTCATCGGGCGGCGCAGGGCTCATCGGCTAGACGCGCTCGGCCCTCGATAGTCGGTCGTTGATCGGCCCGGGTCGATGCCCGACGTGTACAGCGCCTCGTAGGCCGAAACCATGCGCTGCAGGCTGAATTCATCGCGTGCACGAGCCAGCGAGGCCTGCGCCAGCTGCAAACGCAATGGCGGCTCGTCCACCAGGCGCGCCAGCGCCCGGGCCAGGGCTACGCTGTCAGAAGGCGGCACCAGCAGGCCATTGACACCATCACCGACCAATTCCGGATTGCCGCCCACCGCCGTGGCCACAGGCGCGCAGCCGCACGCCATGGCTTCCAGCAGCGTGTTGCTGATGCCCTCCGCCTGGGAGGGCAGCGCAAAGACGTCGAACTGCGGCAGCAAGGCGGCGACGTCGCTGCGGTCGCCCGGCAACCAGGCCTGGTCTGCCGCACCGGCGTTGGCGAGGCGCTCGCGCGCGGCCTCCAGCAGCGGGCCGCCACCCAGCATGGCGAGGCGCAGGCGCGGCCAGTCGGCGGGGCAGAGTTCACGCAGGCCCAGGAAGGCATCGACCAGGTTGAGCGGGTCTTTCACCGCCTGCATGCGGCCCACCGCGCCGATCACGAGGTGCTCGCCGCGGCGGTAGGGCCAGGATTCCGGCACTTCGGTGGACGGCGCAAAACGCTGCGTGTCCACGCCGTTGCAGATGCGCTGCACACGCTCAGGTGCGAAGCCCACCGGCCCCGTCAGATAGGTCTCGATGGCCTTGGACAAGGCCACGAAGCGATGCACGCCGGGGCCGTAGAAACGGCGCAGGCGCTGGTTCGTGCGGCTGACGCCACCGAGGTCGTTGACGTCCCAACCGTGCTCGCTGTGCACGCGCAGCGGCACGCGCGCAGCCCAGGCCGGCAGCTGGAACTCCATCGCACCCAGGTTGCGGGTGTGCACGACGGCCGGGCGCAATTCCCGCAGCAGACGGTACACGCGCGGATAGAGCCAGAAGCCCTGACCCGGTGGCTTGTTCAGCGCGATGAACTGCGTCTGCGGCGCCTTCACGCGATCTTTGAACGCGGCGATTTCCGTCACTGCCACCACCGCATGCCGCAGGTCCGGCAGGTGGTTGATGAGGTTGACGACGCCGTTCTCCAGCCCCCCCGTGTCGAAGCGGTGGACCAGATGGACGACGAGGGGCCGGGCGTCGTTCACGGCGTGCGCAGCGCGTCGACGCCGGCCTGCATGACCAAGCCGATGCCCAGCCGGTTGAGGTGGCCGTCATAAGGGCCCACGTCCAGCGACAACGCGGACTGCGCCGCATGCCGGGCGTAGAGCAACTCGAGGTCCACGACCTCGGCGCCGCCCTGGCGCAGTTTGTCGATCAGATAGGCACGCTGGAACTCGTCCGGCCCGTCCGGCCGGTTCGCCGGGTTGCGAACACCGTCCACGAGGATCACGAGCCGGCCCTGCACGTGAGGCTTGGCAACGCGGAAGAATTCGCCGACCGATTCGTCGATCACATGGCGCTCCGTGCTCAACGCTTCTGCGGAGGGCGCTGCGCGCGGCCGGCGAGTCGACTCCGCCATCGGCGCCTGGCGCGTCAACATTTCCGTCAGGAAGCGCTGGGTATCAAGCTTGATCTGGCTGAAGACGTACTGCAACAGCGCGCTGTGCCGGGCCAGGCGCTTGAGCAGCCCGGGCTCGGGGAAGCGCTGCGTTCTGGGCTGCAGCGTGGCCGGATCCAGGCAGCGGCTGTGGATGTTGCCGGAGTTGCAACGGGTCTGACGCGCATCGCCGCGCTCGACAAGCAGCACCATGTCGCGCACGCCGAACTGCTCGTGCGCCCAGCGGATGCGCTGGGCATAGTCCAGCAACGCGGTGCCGGGGCTGCCCATGGCATAGACCCGCCGGCCAGGCAGCAGGCGCTCCAGCTGGGCACCGGCCCGGGCGTCCGCGTCCAGCATGCTGCCTTCGACGTAGCTGTCGCCGATCAGAGCCACGGCGTTCGGGCCCCGCTCGAAGTCATGGTCTGCCAGGAAACCCTGGGCGTTGGCCTGCAGCCGCTGCGGGTTGCGCAGGTCCCAGCCGGTGGAGGTGACCCAGCGATGGTTGGGCGGGTAGGTCAGCAGGTCGGGGTCGCCGTAATAGCCCGTCAACGTGGCGGTGGACACCGGCAGCAGGCGGAACAGCAACTCCAGGCACACCAGCCCCAGGAGCATGCCGGCCACGATGCGCAAGCTGGTGGTGGTCATGCTCAGAAGTTGAAATAGATGAACGCGCTGACCGCCTGGCGCGCCGAATTGACGACCACCAGAAAGACCGCCACGAGTACGGCGGCCGCGCCACCGATCTCGCGCCAACCCACCGATGCGGCAAAGCGCGCCTGCACGGCTTCACCGATGCGGTTGCTGTTGGGCGCCAGCAGCACCAGCGCCATCAACACGGCAGACCAGAGCCAGCCCGCCGACGGCTGCAGGCCGGCGTTCCAGAGCAGCACCGCGGGATCGGCCGGCCCGGTGTGCGCACCTGCCATCGCGCCCAGCATGCGCCAGGCCCCGTCCAGCGTGACCGAACGGAAGAACACCCAGGCCACCATCACCGCGAGGAAGGTCAAGGTCCAGCTCAACGCCGCGCCGACACGAGCAAACGCCCAGGGCATGGCCTTGTCTGAGCGGTCCAGCAGCGCACGCCAGCCGTGGTTGATCATCAGGTACAGGCCGTGCAGGCTGCCCCAGAGCACGAAGGACCAGCTCGCACCGTGCCACAAGCCACCGAGCACCATGGTTGCGGCCAGATTCACGTAGCGCCGTACCGGGCCTTTGCGATTGCCGCCCAGCGGCACGTACAGGTAGTCGCGCAGGAAGGTCGACAGCGAGATGTGCCACCGCCGCCAGAAGTCGCTGATGCTCAGCGCCTTGTAGGGCGAATCGAAGTTGAAGGGCAGCCGGATGTTGAACATCCAGGACAGGCCGATGGCCATGTCGGAATAGCCGGAAAAATCGAAGTACAGCTGCAAGGTGTAGGCCAGCGCCCCCAGCCAAGCCTCGGCGCCGCCCGGCACGATGCCGTGGTCCGCGCCGGTGAAGACGGCGTCTGCAAACGGCGCGATGCCATCGGCCAGCACCACCTTCTTAACCAGCCCCAGCGCGAAGATCGCGCAGCCGCCGAGGAACTTGGCCGAATCGAATCGATAGGTCGACGCCTGCGCGAACTGCGGCATCATTTGTGCGTGATGCAGCACCGGCCCGGCGATCAGATGCGGGAAGAAGGTGACGAACAGACCATAGTGAACGGGCCTGACCTCATGCACCTTGCCCTGCCAGGTGTCGACGAGAAAGGCGATCTGCGTGAAGCTGTAGAACGAGATGCCGATGGGCAGGATGATGCCCAGGGCGCCCCAGTGCGCGCCCAGCAACGCGGCCAGGTTTTCTGCGAAGAAGTTCGCGTACTTGAAGTAGGCGAGCAGGCCGAGGTTGAAGACCAACCCAGCCACCAGCCACGATTTGCCGCGGGCCATGCGCTGGTCGCGCCGCGCCGCCTGGATGGCCGCCCCGACACGGAAGTTGACGGCAATCGACGCCAGCAGCAGCAGCGTGAATTCGGGCATCCAGTACCCGTAGAAGAACACCGAGGCGGCAAACAGCCATGCCGCAGCGACGTCCATCGAGCGTCGGCCGATCCAGTAGTAGCCCAGCAGGACGATCGGCAGAAACAGGAAGGCAAACGTCGACGTCGTGAAGAGCATGGCGTGGCGCGGCAGGCGTGGTCAGGCCGGTCCTCGGCCTCAGCTCACAAGCGCCAGAGGCGGAAGCCCGCGCCCAACAGCGCCTTGGCGTCGAAGGCTGCCTTCACGTCGATGAAAGCGCCGCCCTTGACGAGTTTCTTGCCGATGTCCTCGGCGCTGAGGCTGGCGTATTCGCGGTGCGACACGGCGGCCACGATGGCGTCGGCCTGCGGCAGATCATCGAAAGGCATCAGGCGAACGCCGTACTCGTGCATGGCCTCTTCGGCCTCGGCCTGAGCGTCGGTCACGAAGATCTCGACACCATAGGTCTTGAGCTCGTTGATAATGTCGATGACCTTGGAGTTGCGCAGGTCGCCGCAGTTCTCCTTGAAGGTCAGGCCCAGCACGTTGATGCGGGCGCCCTTGACAGGGCTGCCGCTGGCGATCATCTGCTTGATGGTCTGCTCGGCGATGAACTTGCCCATGCCGTCGTTGATGCGACGGCCCGCCAGGATGACCTGCGGGTGGTAGCCCAGCATGTCGGCCTTGTGGGTCAGGTAGTAGGGGTCCACGCCGATGCAGTGGCCGCCGACGAGGCCCGGCTTGAACTTCAGGAAGTTCCACTTCGTGCCGGCAGCCTCCAGCACCTCGGAAGTGTCGATGCCGAGCTTGTCGAAGATGATGGACAGCTCGTTCATCAGCGCGATGTTGAGGTCGCGCTGGGTGTTTTCGATGACCTTGGCAGCCTCGGCGGCCTTGATGCTGGATGCGCGATGCACACCCGGCTCGACGATCATCTCGTAGACCTTGGCGACCGTGTCGAGCGTCTCGGGCGTGTCGCCGGAAACGATCTTCAGGATCTTGGTCAGCGTGTGTTCCTTGTCGCCCGGGTTGATGCGCTCGGGGCTGTAACCGACGAAGAAGTCCTGCTTCCACTTCAGGCCCGACTCACGCTCCAGCACCGGGATGCAGACTTCCTCGGTCGCGCCGGGATAGACGGTGCTCTCGTAGACGACGATGGCGCCCTTCTTCATGTGGCGGCCGACGCTCGTGGACGAGCCGATCAGCGGGCGGAAGTCGGGAATGTGCGCTTCGTCCACCGGCGTGGGCACGGCGACGATGATGACGTCGGCTTCGGCCAGCATCTTGGGGTCGTCGGTGTAGACGGCGTGCGTGGCGGCCTGGACTTCCTCATCGGTCAGCTCGCGACTCGGGTCGGTGCCACGCTGGCAGGCTTCCACCTTGTTCTTGGCGATGTCAAAGCCGATGGTGCGGACCTGCTTGCCGAACTCCACCACCAGGGGCAGGCCGACGTAACCGAGGCCGATGACTGCGAGCGTCTTCATGGTCATTTCTCGTTGCTGTGAATTCTTGGAGGGCGCGTGATTGTCACTGCTTGTGTGTGACGCCACGGTCGCGAACGTCCCGCAAAGCAGTGTCCAGCGAGGTCCAGTGCGTGTGCAGAAAGTCGCGCAGCAGCGTGTCGTCCGGCCCGGCGGCAGCCTTGTCGGCATAGACGATGACGATGGCGGCATCGTCGCCGTGACCCTGCAGCGCTTGCCAGACCCCGTAGAGCTTGGCTTGCCAGTCGACGGTGAAGAAGCGCCCGTTGATCCAGTAGGCATGCAGGACGCGCAACCGCGGTGCCTGGCTGCCACCGCCTGCGACCTGGTTCAGCGCCTGCCCACGCAAGTCGGCCGTACGCCAGGGCTGCCCGTCGATCTGGTCGATCCCGGAGGCGGTGCGTGACCACCCCTTGCCGTCCTCGTTGTCGGTGAGCACGTTGACCGATGTGACGAGCTGGCGGCCATAGCGCTGGTCGCGGTAATAGCCGATGTACAAGCCCACCGGCGCACCGCCCGTGGGCGGCTCGAAGCGGCCGTGCAGTGATGCCATCGGGTTCAGGAAATGGGGCTGCCAGTTGCTGGGCGGCTCGGCCACCCAGGTCCAGCCTGGCAAAGCAGGCGCTGCCAGCAGCGGCTGGCCGTGGGCTCCGGCGCGTTGGACCTGGGCGCGCATGCCGGTCGGCAGGGCCACCAGCAGCAGAGCCGCGATCAGCGTCGTTGCAAAGCGGCCGGGCGATTGACCCTGCGCTGCATCGTCGGCTGCCGCCAGCACCGGCTCGGCATCGGGGTCGGCCCAGCGCGCGCCGATCATGAACATCGCCAGCATGATGATGCCGAAGAACACCCAGCCGTAGATGATGTGATCCACCCCCACGGCCAGCTTGTTGCCGGACAGGTGCCCCAGCATGACGATCATGTAGGCGCGCAGCCAGTTGGCCACCAGCGGCGTGACGATGGCGAAGGCGACGAAAGCCCAGCGCTTTTTGTTGGTGCGGTAGTTCAGGTAGGCGAACAGCGTGCCCACCATGACCGAGGCCATCATGTAGCGGATGCCGCTGCAGGCTTGCACGACGGACCACGAACCCGACGGGATGACGAACTCCAGCGCCTCGCGGAACACCGGAATGCCGGTGGCGCGCAGCGCAATGACGGTGAAGTCGGCCGTGCGCTCCATCAGCCATGGCGTCAGGAAGTCTCCGAAGGGAACCGCGAAGAAAAGGAAACCCAACGGAAAGGCCATCCGGCCAGCGACGGCAGTGCCAAGCAGCGCCGGCACCAGGGCGACACCCATGCCCAGCAGCGCAAACTGGGTTGCGGCATTCGCGGCGGCCAGATCGCCCACCAGCCACAACAGCCCCACGGGCAACAAGGCCAGCAGCCACAGCGGCGCCGGGCGCGGCGCCATCGATGCGAGTTCGGCGCGCATGCGCCAGACCAGCCAGGCCGAGATGGGGGGCACCACCCAGGCGTGGGCGAAGGTCTCGGAGCGGTTCCAGATCTCGACCATGGCCGCGCCGGTGGCGAAATAAAGGGCCGCAAGCAGCCCCCATGCCAGGACCAGGGCAAGCAACGGCAGTCGCCAGGGCTTGGGCAGGTGGATCATGCAGTCTCCAGATAGCGGTCCAGGCCGGCCAGATGGGCGTCCCAGCTGTAGTCACCGAGCACGAAGTCGCGGCCGGCGCGGCCAGCGGCATTGGCGGCTTCTGCATCGGCCAGCAGCGAACTGACGCGCTCGACGTAGTCGTCTTCGGTTTCAGCAGGCTGCAGGCCGGCCAGCGCTGCGCCCGTGATCGCGCGCACGCAGGTGCCTGCCGCGACGACCGGCCTGGCCATGGCCATGGCCTCCAGCACCTTGTTCTGGATGCCCCGCGCCAACCGCAGCGGCGCGACGACGGCCGCGGCGTGCTGCAGATAGGGCCGCACGTCAGGCACGGTGCCAGTCACGTTGACGGCGTGGCCGGCCAGAGCCTGCACGGCCGGCGCCGGGCTGCGGCCGACGATGTGGAAACGCAGCGCAGGGAAGCGCTCGCGCAGCGCGGGCAGGATGTCGTTCACAAACCAGGTCACGGCGTCAACATTGGGCCAGTAGTCCATGGCGCCAGTGAACACCAGCGGCAGCTCGTCCGCCGCAAACGGATTGGCGCGAGCCGCATCCGGCGTGAAGAAGTCGGCGTCAACCCCATTGCCCAAGGCTGCAAGGCGCAGATCGCGGCCCGGGCTCAGCTCGCGGAACAGCGCGACCTCGTTGTCCGTGACGAAGAAGCTGCAGGCCGCCGAGTCCGCGACGCGCTGCTCGAAGCCCAGCAGCTTGGCAAACTCGCGGCGGTAAAGCCAGGACATCGGCCAGGCATGCTCGGGCGCGTAGTCGCGCCACTTGGCCGAATCGACATCGACGAAGTCCACCAGCGTCTTCACGCCCGTCAGGGTGCGGGTGTACTGGGCCATGACGCCGCTGAAGACGACGACGGCATCGAAGCCCACGCGGGCCGCTGTCTCGTCCACCCAGGCCTGCAGACCGGCGTTGCGGTAGTAGGGCAGGCTCAGCGCCTCACCGCTCAGAAGGCCGCGCAGGCTCAGCAGCTTGGCCGTGCGCGGGCTCAGTCGCGCAGCATGCATGCTCTTGCAGAGTTCGCTCACTCGCGGCAGGTGCTGCTCGTCGTCCGGGTCGTCGATGAAAGTGCCCAGATGCACCTCGTGCCGCGCCGCCAAGTGCTTGAGCAGATGGTAGGAGCGCACCTTGTCGCCCTTGTTTGGCGGGTAAGGCAGGCGGTGGACGAGGTAGAGGATCTTCACCGCGTGCCCACTTACCCGAGGTTCTTCACGATGAAGGGGCCGAGCCAGTTCGCGACGCCGATGGGCAGCTTGCGCCATGCCTTGATCATCAGCTGGTACTTCGGATTGTTCGGGTTGTTCTGTGGAATCGAGTCGCGCTTGAACAGGCGGTACTCGTAGCTCAGCGGCTGCGGCTCGAAGCCCCAGTTCTTCTTGAAGGCATATGGGCCGGTGCCCTGCTTGCTGCGGCCGTAGTCGAAGACCTTGAGGCCGCGCGCGCAGGCGCGGCGCATCAGCTCCCAGTACTTGAAGTCGTTGGCGGCGAGATCGCGTGCGGCCTCGTCGTCGCCGGCGTAGTAGGGCAGCACCTCGTCGCGGAAGTAGAAGCTCAGCACGGTGGACAGCGGCTTGCCGTCAGGGGCGGTGACGGTCAGCACCTCGGCATCGGGGCCGAACTCGTCAAGCAGCGCCTGGAAGTACTTCTTGGGCATGGCCGGCGTGCCGTGGCGATGCACGTTGTCGGCATAGAGGTCGAAGAAGCGATCGACGTTCGCATCGATCTCGGCCTTCAGCTCGTTCTTGATGCCCTTGCGAACCATGGCCCGCTGCTTGCGTGGGATGGCCAGCATGTTGGCCTCCTCGTCGGGCAGGATCTCCTTGCGGAAGGTCACGTAGAGGTCTTGGCGCGGCCAGTCGGCGTGGCGGGTGGGGCCGAGGTTGCGGTATTCGAGGTGCTCGGCGCCCTGCCCTTTCGCGATCTTCTCGGCCTCGGCTTCAAGCGCTGCAGCGGCCTCGTCGTTCAGCGCCGCGACGCCGCCATAGACGGCAAACGGCAGGCTGGTGACGGAATGGCCGAACAAGCGACTCTTGACCTCGGCCAGCGGCAGCACGCCCTCGATGGCGCCATTGCGCTCGGCGTAAAGGAAGAAGCCCTTGTGGCCGAAGACCGACTGGATGACACGCAGCCAGCCGCTGCGGTGGAAGAAGGTCGCCTGCGGGTGCGCCAGCACGAATTCGTCCCAGCGTGCGGACAAAGCCTTGTCTTGCGCGTCCAGGCGCGCAATGCGAATCGAAGCATCCATTCAGGCCGGGCTCAGCGAGGGCGCCGGAGCGCGCGGGCTGGCCTCGCGGCCGAGGAAGATCTCGTCCATCCGGCCCCAGCGGAAGTCTTCCAGCAGCCGCGCGATGCGGCCATGGGTGCGGGGGATGTTGACGTAGTGGCGGAAACGCGTCTTGGCGTCGATACCGGGCACGCGAGGCTGCTCGGCGTCGATCTCCCACGGATGGAAGTAGAAGACGGCCGGTTCGCCATCGGTCTCGTTGACCCGGCGGATCATCCAGCGCGACAACGCGTACGGCAGCAGGCGGAAATAGCCGCCGCCGCTGCTGGGCAGGTTGCGCGAACCAACGCGCAGCGTCGTCACGGGGATCTCGAGCAGGCCTTCGCGCACCGGGTAGGCGAAACGCGGCGAGTCGGGCATGCCGTAGTGGTCGTGGGCGATGGGGTAGACGCTGCTCGAATAGCGATAACCCGCTTCGCGCAGCACGTCGAAGGCCCAGAGGTTGTCCTTGCCGATCGAGAAGCTGGGGGCGCGGTAGCCGACGACGGGCACGCCGCCGAGGTCTTCCAGCAGCTTCTTCGCGCTGGCAATGTCTTCGAGAAAAGCGGGCGGGCTCAGGTCGCTGGCACGCTCGTGGCCATAGCCATGGCTGGCCAGTTCGTGGCCACCCGCAACGATGGCCTTGACGAGCTGCGGGTAGCGCTCCGCGATCCAGCCCAGCGTGAAGAAGGTGGCTTTCACCTGCTTGTCGGCCAACAGCGCGAGGATGCGGTCGATGTTGCGCTCGACTCGACATTCCAGGCCGTTCCAGTCGTCGCGGCGGATGTAGGGCGCGAAAGCCGAGACCTGGAAGTAGTCTTCCACGTCGATGCTCATCGCATTGCGCAAGGCCGGGGTTTTGGTGGGCATCAGCATGATCGACAACCTCAGTGCTGTTTGACAGCGTCAACCAGCTTCTGCAGCAGTGCCAGCGTCTGCAGGTTGATGCGCTCCAGCCGCATCATGCTGCGCTCCAGGCGCTGCAGGCGGTCGGTGTGGTGATCGGCATTCAGCGCTGCGATCTCGGTCGACAGGCCCTCGACCTCGGCCACGCTCATCTTCAGCCGAGAAACGTCCAAGGCACCGGGTGCGCTGTCCAACGGACCAGGGCGGCTGTCCGGCAGCTTGGCGGGCGTGCTGTCGAGCGGGCTGACATCGCTGTTGCGCGGAATCTCGCTCTCCTGCGCGATGTCGCGCAGCACTTCCTTCACGTCGGCCAGCGCCAGATGACTGCGGCCCTGCATGAAGCCGAGCAACAGCAGGCGGTCGCACAAGCGGTTGATGCGGCGCGGGATGCCGTTGCTGGCCTTGTGGATGGCCGGGAAAGCGTCGTGATCGAAGGTGGGCTTGCCGGTGGAGCCCGCGCACTTCAGGCGGTGCTCCATGTAGCGCTGCGTCTCGTCCTCGTCCAGCGGGCCGATGTGGCAGGTGGCCGCGACGCGCTGGCGGAACTGCTCCATCTCGGGCTTTTGCAGGATGCCGCGGAACTCGGGCTGGCCGACCAGGAAGGTCTGCAGCAGTGACTGGTTGCTGAACTGGAAGTTGGACAGCATTCGCAGTTCCTCGACCGCGCGCGGCGTCAGGTTCTGAGCCTCGTCGACGATGAGCAGGCAGCGCTTGCCCTGGGTGACCTGATTGACAAAGAAGGCCTCCAGCGTCATCAGCAGCTCAGACTTGGGCGCGTCCTTCACGCGCACGCCGAAGGCGGCGCCGACCATGCGCAGCGTGTCTTCGGCATCAAGCTGGGTCGTGACGACATTGCCGATGACGACGTTGCTGCGGTTCAGGCTGTCCAGCAGGCCGCGCAGAAGCGTCGTCTTGCCGGCACCGATCTCGCCGGTGATGACGATGAAGCCGTCATTGCGCAGCACGCCATAGTCCAGATACGCCTTGGCCCGGCGGTGCTGCTTGCTGCCGTAGTAGAAGTTGGGGTCAGGGCTGAGCTGGAACGGCTTGCTGCTCAGGCCGTAGAAGGCTTCGTACATGTCAGTAGCACCTAGACGCCAGTAGCCACGAGCGCGCGCCCTCGGGGCGGTGCTTGCAACACGAGCGCAGGTGTTGTTTCATTGATCAGAACTGTTGGTTCAGGTTGGCGTAGACCGCATTCTCGGAATAGGACGTGACACCTTCAAAGCGACTGTGGCGTGCGCCGAGTTGCATCGAGAGGCGTTGCCCGAGGCGGCCGCTCCAGTTGGCCACCAGGCTGTTCAAGTGCGTGGCTGCGCCGTTCGCATCGCCTGCGGTCTCCTGCCGCGAAGCCGTCAGCGTTAGGCCGGACACCGGAGAGAGCTGGTAGCTGGCCGACAGTGAATACGAGCGCTGCTCGACAAGCGCATGGGTGGCAAGATCGCCCTGGTTCTGATTGTTGCCCAGGCGGCTTGTGGTGGAGCGGTTGATCTGGGCCGTGAGGCTGGTGCGCACGCCTTGCAGCGCGGCCATCAACGACTGGCCGTGCAACTGACTCGGGCCTGCCGACAGGAAGCCGGTCGCAACCGGTGCGTCAGGCGACAACCCCAGCGAAAGCAGCTCGGCACGCACCAAGGCGTCGCGCTTGATCGGGTCGGGCTCTCGCGATGCGTACATCAGAAAGAACAGGTCGTAGACGGTACGCACACCGCCGGCCGCACCGGTGTTGCCCAGCGTGACGCTGCGGGTGTCCGACAGGGTCCACACCGAATTCGCCATGCGGTGTGAGAAGTTCAGGCCATGGCTGTTGCCGTATTGATGGCGCTGCCAGTTGCCGCTCAGGCGCGTGCGCGGGGTGGGTGTCCAGTCGGCAGTGACACCGCCCGTGACCCCACTCTGGGAACTGTTGCTGCCAGCGCCGAGGTAGTCGCTGCGCTCACGGCCTGCGTTGGCGCTGAAGATCCAGTCCGGGTCGGGCCGATAGTTCAGACCCACCGTCACCGAAGTGCTGCGATTGGGTGTCACGCCGTAGGACTTGGTCTGCTGCGTGCCGAGCTGCGTATACCAACTCACCACGCCCGGAGCCAGTTGGCTGATGCGCAGCGTGCCACCGCTGCTGCGACCGTCACCGACGCCACTGCCACGCACCTCGGTGATCGAGAAATTGCCACGCAGGTCAAAACTGGCCAACCCGGCCAGTTGGCCGCGCAGGTTCGGCGAGACGTTCAGCACGCCCGTCTCACGCCGGTTAGGGTTGTCCAGCGTCGACACAGCACTTTGCGCGCCCAGAGTAGGCATGGACTGCTGGCCAAAAGCCGACGCATTCTGCTGGCCGATGGTCGCCCGCGCATCGATGTAGAAGGTGCCGGGGAGAACCTCAGCCTGGGCATTTGCGCTCAGCGCATTCTGGATCTGCGAACTCTGGTTGGTCTTCAGGTAGGTGACACCGTTGAGCGCGTAGTCCAGGCTGCCGCGCAGCGATCCACTTCTCCGCGAGATGCTGATACCTGGCGATACCGTCGTGATAAACGCGGCATCCTTGTTCTGGTCGCTGAGGTGCAGGTTGTCGGTAAAGGTTTGCGAGAAACCGAGCCGCGGCTGAATAGCCGACCCACTGCCATCACCCTGCTGGGCATGGGCCGCCATCGCAAGGATGGCAAAAGCCAGGGGCAAATGGCGCGGCTCAGGTCTGAGCCGAGTCATTGCTGCCATAGCCGTAACCGTAGCCGTAGCCGTAGCCGTAGCCATACCCGTACCCATAGCCGCCGGCGGCATTTGGGCTGGCTTGGTTGAGCAGCATCATCTTGACCGGGCACGTCTCGATCGCGGCCAGCGCCTGCTGGACCGCGCTCTGCGCCGTTTTTTCGGCGTGGACGACGATGATGATCTGGCCCATGTGCGAGGCCAGCACGCGCGATTCCGTCGTCAGCAGCAACGGCGGCGAGTCGAAGATGATGATGCGGTCCGGATAGCGCTTGGCCATGGTGTCGAGCAGATGGCGCATCGCATCGCTGGCCAACAACTCCGTGGCCCGCGGATGCGGCGTGCCGCTCGGCAGGATGGTCAGCTTCTCGACATTGGTGCGCAGCAGCACCTCGGACATCTCAACGCGCTCTTCCAGCACGTCAAGCAGACCCGGGCCCTGCGGCAGGCCCAGCATGCGCAGCACCGATGGTCGCGCCACGTCGGCATCGACCAGCATGACGGTGTTGTCGAGTTCGGCGGCGATGCTGAGCGCCAGATTGATCGAGGTGAAGCTCTTGCCTTCCCCCGCCAGGGCACTCGTCACCATCATCAGATTGGCGTGGTTGATCGTCGCGGCACCCTTGCCCATCGCGTTCTTGATCAAGGGGCGCTTGATGACACGGTACTGGTCGCCCGTCTGCGAGCGCGGCGTATGCGGCATCAAGAAGCCCTGCGCCGCCAGGGCGACGACGTCGAGCTCAACACGCTTGGACGATGGATGGTGTCCATCGTCCTGGATCGAGATACCCACAGAAGTCGGCTGCGCTTCCACAACCGGTGCGGCCATCACGGCCGGACTGGGCGCCGCGGTTGGCAACGGAGCGGATTCGACCGACCGAGCCTGCTCGTCCCCTGGCAGGACAACACCGGCCTGGCGCAGTTGCTCGAGCCTCTGGGCGGCTTGTTCAAT
Organism: Roseateles sp. GW821-FHT02E12; assembly: GCF_059421665.1. Taxonomy (NCBI): domain Bacteria; kingdom Pseudomonadati; phylum Pseudomonadota; class Betaproteobacteria; order Burkholderiales; family Sphaerotilaceae; genus Roseateles; species Roseateles sp. GW821-FHT02E12. The sequence continues at coordinate 742,549 of NZ_JBWKVK010000003.1, read as the reverse complement.
CAAGCTTGTCATGTCAAACCACCTGCCGGCTCAGTTGCACAGCCAAGACCGTCAAGGCAACGGCAAACATCGCCAGCAATCCTCCGGCCCCTGCAGAAAAACGGATCAACTCAACGCGCAAGCGTGCGCGGTCCGCGTCCGTCACGAGCCGGGTAACGACACCCAGGATAGGCAGCTCCACTCGGGCACGCAGGTCGTTCGCATCGTGGAAGACCGGACGCAACTGGCTTGCCGCAAAAGTCGTGAAGAGCCCGACACCCAAGGCCGCTGCCATCGCACCCGCAAGCAGCAACAGGCGGTTGGGAGCCACGGGCTTGGGGTTGGCTCGCGGCGGGTCGATCACGCGAAAGTCCGCCACACCAGAGGCGACGTCGAGTTCACCGGAGATCGAGGCCTGCTCGCGGCGCTGAACCAGGTCTTCGTAGTTGCGCTTGTGAATCGCATAGTCACGATTCAATTGAGCAGCCTCTGCCTCGACCTGAGGCGCCGTCTTCATGGCTGCCAGCGCCTGCGAATAGCGACCCGAATACTCGTCGACACGCGCCTTGAGCGACGCCACCTGGACCTCGGTCGTCGCAACGATACGCACCAGTTCCTGCATGGCCAGGCTGCCGCTTGTCTGACCCACTGAAGCCGTGGGCACATTCATCGCTGCCTTGCGCAGCTCGGCAATCTCGCGCTTTCGTTGCTCCTCGAGATCCTTGATGAGCTTGCGGGTCGCAATGATGTCCGGATGCTGGTCGGTATAGCGTTGCAGCAGCGCGTCGAGATTGCGCCGATGTTCTGCGAGCCGAGCATCGAGCTCCGGGGTACTGACGTTGGCCGCTGACTCCTGCATCAGGCTCTGCGCCGTCGTCTGAGCACCGCCTCGGGACTTCTCGGCCTCGAGCTGACCCTTCGCTGCGTCGCGCGCATTGACGGCTTCGCGGAATTCGAGGCGAGCGCGTTCCAGTTGGGCACTGAGTTCCGCGATATGCGCCGCCGAATCCTTGCCGTCTCCAGCCATGCTGGACAGATTCTTGAGCCTGAATTCCTTGAGCCGGGTTTCGGCTTCTTCCAGCTTGGTCTCGTAGGTCTTGATCTGCTCGTTGATGAAGGTCGTCGCTGTCGATGTGCCCTGACGCGTCTGGCCGAGGCTGGATTCGACAAAGATGGACACCAAAGCCTGCACGACACGCTTGGCCGTTTCAGGATCACTGTCGCGGTAACCGAGGATGTAGAGGTTGTCGCGGCCGCTGCTCTGGATTGAGAGGCTGCTCGTCACCGTCTCAATGGTGGCTTCCTGTTGTGCCTTGGACTGATTCTTCAGATCCAGGTCGGCCATGCGCACGAGTTTCTCGACGTTGGGGCGGCTGATCAGCGTGCGGCTCAACATCGTCACCTGCTGCTCGACGTTGGGCTGCACAGCGAGCCCCGACATCAGCGGCTTCAGGATGGACTGCGTGTCCACGTAGATGCGGGCGCTGGCCTCGTAGCGGTCAGGCAGCACGAACACAACCACGGCGCCGACCACGCCGGCCACCCAGGCTACGACCAGGCCGACCCAGCGGTACTTCCACATCCGCCGAACGATGATCAGCAACTGACCAATCAGCAATTCCATCGAAAACAGTCTCAGTTAGGGCTATTTCGGAGGCAGGTGCGATTCCAACTGCGCACCGGCCGGAAATCAGAACAGGCTTTGCGGAATGATCAAGATGTCACCGGGGCGCATCTCGACATTGGCCGACACATCGCCGCGCTTGATCAGGTCCTTCAGGCGCACCGAATATTGCTTGTTGCCCTCAGCCGTGCGAAGAATGCTCGCGCTGTTGCCAGAAGCGAAGTCCGTCAACCCGCCGACGGCAATCATGACGTCAAGCAACGTCATCTTCTGCTTGTACGGCAGGAATTGTGGCCTGGCAGCTTCACCGACGACGCGGATCTGCTCGCTGTAAGGCCCGACAAAGCTCGTGACAATGACCGTTACGACCGGATCACGCACATATTTGCCGAGTTGCTTCTCGACCTCACGCGCGACCTGTACCGAAGTCTTTCCGTGGACAACCATCTCGTCCACCAGCGGTGCGGCGATCTTGCCGTCCGGCCTCACCGGCACCGACATCGACAATTCAGGATTACGCCAAACCTGGATGTTTAGGTTGTCGCCGGCGCCGATGATGTAGCTGTAATCATCCGAACTGGCGAGTGCGGGCGCAGGCGCCAAGTTAGGGGACGAAAACGACGCACATGCTGACAGCAACAGGCTCACTGTCGTCACAGCCATCAGTCGGCACAAGGCAGCAGGGCAAAACCCAGTCGAAATAAGCTTCACATGCGTCTCCATGACATTCAATCTCGCGGAGCCTGAACGGACGTTGGCCCACCCACGGACTACCATCCGCGCTCCGACATGAACGAGTCTCTCATGATGCCATAGGGTCACCGGCCAAAAGCCTCGTACCCCTTGACTGGATGACAATGTCCACGAACCTACCGAACCCAGGGAGCCCCATGTCTTCGCCGTCCTTGGTCGCTGCCCAGCAAGCCTGGCAGCAATTGCTCGGTTCAGACCGCGTGCACCTGAGTGGCAATATTCCCGGGCATTTCACGGCTGACACGAGTGGCACTCATCGCGACGTACCCACGGTGCTGAAAGTCAGTCAGGCTGCACAGATTCCTGAAGTGCTTCGAATCGCACGAATAAACGGCGTTCCCATTCATCCCATCAGCACAGGAAACAACTGGGGATACGGCAGTGCACTCCCCCCCGCCCATGGCGCCACCATCCTGGACCTGAGCGGACTGAAGTCCATCTTGCACTTCGACGAGCATCTTGGCGTCGTCACGCTGGAGCCGGGCGTCACCCAGGGCATGCTGGCCGACTTCCTGGATCGTCACAACCTCCCCTACTTGGTGCCCGTGACGGGCGCCGGCCCAAGCTGCAGCGTGCTCGCGAACGCGCTGGAACGCGGCTATGGCGTCACCCCCTATGTCGATCACTTTGGCGCCGTCACCGATCTTGAGGCCGTGCTGGCCGACGGCAGTCTCTACAGGAGCGCATTGCGCGAGGCAGGAGGCGAAGACCTGGCGCGACTCTTCAGATGGGGCATCGGCCCGTATGTCAACGGCCTGTTCTCCCAAAGCGGATTCGGCGTCGTCACGCGCGCCAGCATCCTGCTGGCACCTCGCCCCGAATGCTGCAAGGTGTGCATCTTCACGCTCCGCAGCGACGATCTTCTCGAAGAAGCCGCGACCCGCATTCGCAGCTTACTCAGCGGACTCCCCGGCATATTGGGTGGCATCAATTTGATGAACCGGCACCGGGTCCTGGCAATGTCCGCGCCCTACCCGCCAGCGGAACAGCGAGATGCCCAAGGCCTCATGCCGCCCGCGCTGGTGGCAGACCTGGGAAGCCAATACCAAATTGGCCCGTGGACCGGGTTTGCAACGCTCTACGGCCGCAAGCGCATCGTTGCCGCCGCACAGAAAGAAATCAGGCAGGCACTCAAGGGTATTGCGAGCCGCCTCCTATTTCTGTCACCGACGCAGGCGCGATGGCTGTCTACGATCGCAACGCATCTGCCGGGACAGCTTGGTGTACGCCTCGGCAAGACAGCAAGCACACTGAATTCATCCCTTCAGCTCGTACAGGGCAGACCCAACGAAACAGCGTTGCCATTGGCATACTGGCGCGCCGGAACCTCACAACCGAGTGACGGGCGCGACCCCGCCCGAGACGGTTGCGGCCTGCTCTGGTACGCGCCACTCGTTCCGATGCGCGCCGAAGATGTCCGCCGCTTCATCGAATTTGCAACGGCAGAGCTGGCTAGGCACCGCCTTGAGCCCCTCATCACGCTGACCAGCCAGGGGGACCGCCTCTTTGACAGCACCATCCCACTGCTCTTCGATCTCAAGGATCCGGATGCCTGCCAAGCAGCACACGCGTGCCTCGCCAGGCTGACCGAGGGTGGGCGGGCTCTAGGCTTCTACCCCTATCGTCTCCACGTGGACGGCATGAAGGCTCATGCAGAACGCCACCCGCTCTCCGCGCACGTCGTCCAGCGGCTGCGCAATGCGTTGGATCCGGACAACCTGCTTTCGCCCGGTCGCTACACCTGACTTGCCCTCGGCGCACCAACACCGCTACGGGAGTAACGGGCTCGCGCTTCACAGAGTGACTCTGCTCACACGCATTCCAGATATGCAGGCCAAGTTCGCCGACATGGAGGGCGCCCATCTCCCGGCCACAGTGACCTGAGCGGCCTCTGGGGCCTGATGGCTCAAGCCAAAGCCCCCCACGCCTCATCACCAACCACGGAGGCACTGCGCTCAAGCGAAAAAAAGCGCCCCTAGGGGCGCTTTCTTCAGTTCAGAAGTGCCGCCTTTCGGCAGCACCCTCTTCATGCAATTTACTTGGAAGCCGAACGGCGACGGCGGCTCAGCAAACCGGTGATGCCAAGGCTCAGGCCAACCAGGGCCAGCGATGCCGGCTCCGGAACGGTCAGGATGGTGCCACGCAGATTCGTCGTGCCCTGATAGCACCAAGCACCAGCAAGGGCGGTACCGTTTTGGCAGCCATTGGCCAGACCACCAGACACGTCGTTTGCATTCAGGACGAAGTTGCTGAACGAAGAGTTCAGTTCGACGTCAGCGAAGCCACCGATAGCGTCACCCACAGTGTTGGTGTCAAAGGCCGTCTTGACGGCGGCAAGACCCGCGCCACCCAGGTTGACGTCAAACAGACCGCGGCCAAAACCATTGAGCACCGAACCAGTCAGCGCGCCAGCGCCGATCAGCTGAACGGCATTGGAGGAAGCAGTGCCACCCAGATTGCCGTGACCCGTCAGCGTCAACCACGACGCCATGCCCGTGATCGTCGCCAGGTTGGCAACCGAATTCTGGCCGAGCAGATTCACGAAGCTATTGTTGAAATAGATCGTGGTGGTGGACGACAGGAATTCCACGGAGGCGCCCGTGAAGTTCTGCGAGTTGTTGAGCGTGGTGACGTAGTACAGGCCGCAGGAGCCGCCGCCAGCGCAGTAGGTCGTGCTGCCGTTCACCGTCGAAACGTAGCCATAGCTGATGGCGTTCTGGCCATTGCCATTGACGAAGGTCTGGGCCAGCGTCGCGGTTTCCAGGTGGGCCGTACCAAGGGACGTACCGAAATCGACGCCCCCGACAACGTAGGCGTTGGCCGACATGGCACCGGCGATGCCGATAGCCGCGCCGAGAGCTTTCAAACTTTGCTTCATGATCGACATGGTGAACTCCTTGGAGGGAAATGATTGGACTCGGCAGTAAGTTAGCAAACCCCATGCCAACCCGCTTTTTTTTTGCTAACTCATTGAAAACAAAGAGGGATTCCAATGCGCCGAAGCCGCCGCCAGCACCCGCTGTAAAGTATTTCGACATCCTTTGGCGGGACTGGCCGGGTGCTAAGGCAGATGAAGGCACTGCGAAGTCCAGCGGGTGCAGGAGACCAACGAGATCCCGCGAAACGGCAGCTAGCGCGCCGCAGCATCCTTCAGCATCTGGGCCGCGAATCGAGTGGGAATCGCATAGCTGATGCCACTGGGCGCACTGAGCGCGGCCTCTTTGGTGCCTTTGACGAGCACCATGCTGACCACGCCAACGACTTCACCGGTTTCGGCATCCAGCACCGGGCCGCCGCTGTTGCCGGGGTAAGCCGTGGCATCGAGCTGCAGCACGTCGAAGCTGCCCTCGCGCAACTGCTTCACGGACCGCTCGCTGAGGCCCTGGGCGCCGGTCGCAGGCGGCACGATGGCAGTCCGCGAGGAGACGATACCCCGGTGTGTGACGTGCGAGTAGCCCAGGGCACCGCCTAGCGGGAAACCCATCAGCACAACGGGCAGCCCTTCCGGGGCCTCTTGGTTTGCCAGTCGCAATGCCGGCACCGCTGGCCCATCAATCAGCAGCAGCGCCAAGTCTCGCTCCGGTCTTCTAGCGATCACCTTGGCGCTGCGGAGCTGCCATTGCGACGCAGCGCTCCACACCTGAACGGCCACGCTGCGGTCGATGCGGCTTGGCTCTTCCGGCGGAATCACATGCGCGTTGGTGAGCACGTGCAGGCCATCCGCAACGACGAACCCCGTTCCACGGAACCCAAAGCGGGGGCTGTCCATCAGGCCGTAGCTGCCGACCAGCACAACCGAGGGCTTCGCCTGAGCAACCAGTTCCGGCAAGGTGGCGGCTTGGGCGCCTGCGCCTGCAGCGGCCCAGCAGGCTGCAAGGATGAGCAACGATCCGCGGTCCGGGCCAATGCTCACAGATCGCCCGCGACGTACTCGGTCTCCAGCGCACTAACGGCGCGACGCCAGACGTCGTCGGGCTCATCCACTCGGAAGCCATAGAACTCGTCGGTATCCGTGTGGTGATGTCGCATCACCTTCACATCCAGCGAAGCCTTGTCTTGCAGTCCGAGCTCCACCCGGACCGAGCCGTTAGCACCCACCGGAATATCGAGTTTGGATTGGGCCTGGAAACCCGACAGCGAAATCTCGATGACAGTCATCACAATGGAGCGCTCGCCGCCATCAACCCGCAGGCGCAACTCCGCCGGGCAGCGCAGCGAGAAGCGCTGATGGCGACGCATCGGATGAAAACCCGTCAGCGAGCCGCTCATCATCGGAAGCACGGCACGAAACTCGGGTTGGTCGTAGATGGACCACAGCAGCGCCTTGCGGCGGTCGTCAAGCTCTGCGAAGACCTGGCTGCGCTGATTGAAAAAGTGGTCGAGGATGGCCGGCGTCAGCACCGGATCATTGGTCGTGAAATAGCGGCGCTTGGGCAGCTTGATGTTGGGCAGGCGCAGTTGGACGAAGTAGTTGTAGAGGTTCTTGCGTTCCTTGCGCTTGCCATAGACGCGCCGGAATATCTCTTTCGCAATCGGCAGATCCAAGGCCGCACCGACGGCCGGCGCGCCATTGGCGAAGTCGTAGTTGTCCACGACCGTCTCCTGCAGTCTTCCGAAAAACAGCAGTGATTCGTAGAGCTCGATCTTGTCTGGGTTGACCGCGATGACGAGGTGGCGTGTGTCGAAGTACTCGGTGCAGTACTCGTACATGAACTTCATCAGCGGAAACAGGATGGCGCCACCCGTCTTGCGGAAGTCAGGATGCACGGCGAGCGCTGAGATCTCGGCAATCTGGCCCTGCTTGGCCCGCACCTCGCTGAGGTCGAAGACCGATTGGAGCGGAAAGCCGAACACACCCTCCCGGATCATGGACATGGTGCCCACAACGCGGCCGTCGTACTTCGCACACAGCGTCGTCGTCGTGGGCAGCGCGTGATACATCGTGACGCGCAGCCCCGACGGCGAAGGCTTCATGAAACCACTGGCGACATAGGCGTCGTGCAGGATGCGAAAGCAATCCTCCAACTCCTCGCGGGTCTCGGCAACCTTGAGCTCCAGCAGGGGATCGGGCGCAGGATCGCAGTCGATCATGCCGCGATAGATGGCGTGACGCGTATCGCGAGGCAGTCGACCGAATGCACGGCGCATCAGCTGGTGCATGCGCTTGCGAAGACTCGCTTGCTTGATCTGCATTCAGGTCAGCTCTTGAAGGTAGGCCCGCCAGATCCGTTACAGCGAGGCGAGAAGTTTCTGAACTTCATCTTGCGCCCCAAAGCCGCTGCCCAGTGCGACCAGGCGCTCCAACTCTGCGCGCGCTTCCGGCTTCTGTCCATTCTTGATCAGGTACTGCGCCAAGTGCAGGCGGAGTAGGGGCATATTGGGGCTGCGCTCCAACGCGCGCTTTTGCAAGGTTAGGGCCTTGTCCAGCTTCCCTGAATCCGCAAGGATCTCGGCTACCGTATCGAGGATCGCTTCCGAATCGGGTGCCAGGGCCAGGGCCTTCTCGCTCATCTCCAACGCACCGGGCTTGCCAGCGCGGTACAACACCCAGGCGAGGTTGTTCAGCACGAGGGCATTGGACGGCTGACTGGCAACCGCCTTGCGCAAATGCTGCTCGGCGCGAGCATAGTCACGCTGGCCGATGGCCAGCTCGCCGAGATAGATGTTGAATCTGGGCGAGTCCGGATGCTTGGCCAGCCAGTCGTCCGCGAGCTTGTCGGCTTCAGCCACCTGGCTGGCAGCCCTCATCGCGTTGTGCAGCTTGAGGACAGTCTCGTCGGAGGGGCGTTTAGCGAGCGCCATCTTCAACGCCGCCACGGCACCGACACGGTTCCCCTTTAGCGCCAGCAAATCAGCCTCCAGGGCCCAGCCTGTCGGGTCATTCGGGAATTGTTTCTGAATACCCTTGGCAACGCCCATGGCCTCGTCACTCTTGCTCAAACGGGCGAGCAGCGAAACCAGGCGTATCTGCGCAGGCGTGTAGTCAGGCTTGAGTGCGAGCACCTTGCGCAATTGGGCCAGGGTCGCCGGCACGTCCTTGCGCGCCATCTGCACGTCCACCATGTACATCAGCGGCTCGACCGCGTTTGGCTGCAGCGTGGTGGCTTTCGAGAAGGACTGGACGGCCTGGTTGAGGTTCCCTAGCGCGAGTTCCGCCAGCCCCTGGCCTTGGATCAGGCCAAAACTGTCAGGGAACCGCGTCAATCCGTCGCGTGCAGCCTTCAGTGCGGCCTGGGCATCGCGCTGATCAAGCAGAGTACCGACGAGCGTAATGCGGGCCGACTCGGAGTCAGGAAAGAGCCTGACAGCCTCTTCAAGCTGGGTCCGTACTTCGTCAGGCTTCGCACCTGCACGCACACGGGCCGCAATCAGGCCCAGGCGAGCGCCCACATCCTTCGGCGCTGCGATCACGAGCTTCTCGTAGCGAGCCACCGCACTGGCGGGCTTGCTGTCATCCAGATCAAACGTCGCAAGCGCAACGACGGCAGGCACGTAGGCGGCGTCACGGCCGACTGCTTGCTCATACAACTCGCGGGCCTTGTCGCGATGCCCGCGCATTTGCTCGATACGGCCGCGGAGAAATGGGGTGCCGGGCTTGTTGGGCTGCTTGCGCTCCAGGGCATCGAGAACTGCGAGCGCATCGTCGAGACGATTGCCGCGCACGTGCGCCATGACCATGGCGATCTCAGCGTCAATGCCGGATGCAGAGCCGGCAATTGATTTCAGCTCGGACATGCCCTGCTCGGTACGACCATCGTTCAGCGCCGACAACGCCAAAACGGTTCGCCCACGTTCGTCCGCCGGATTGATCTCCACCGCCTTGGCATACATCTTCTTCGCGGCTTCGCCATCGCCCTTTTGCAGATAGCACTCCGCGGCCAGCGAGTAGACCTCTGCGGGGGCTCGGCGAGTGCCATCGAGCAAAGGCTGCAGGAAGCTCAATGCCTTGGCCGGGTCGCCAGCCCGCAGTTGCGCACGAGCCAGCAGCACACGCACGGCAACCGGCGACTGTGAATCGGACAGCGCCTTGCCCAGATGCGCAACGGCCTGCAGGTAGCTGCCGCGCTCGTAGTCAATCGCGCCAGCAAGGTGCAAGAAGCGCGAGTTGTCTGGTGCAACACGCAGCAACTCCTGCGCGGACTCGAAGGCGGTCTTCAGGTCTCGCTTCTCGTACGCCAGCATCGTCGCGAAGTAGCGCCCCTGCAAGCTTTTGGGCTGAAGCTTTTCCAGCTGGGCCAGCTGACGCTGCGCGCCGTCGAAATCCCGTTGACGAATCAGTTCTTGGGTGAGGCCGACATGGATCCGAACGTTCTCGGGCATGCGCTGAAGTGCCTCGCGATAGGCGGCGAGCGCGCTGGCCGGATCTCCGCTGGTGCTTAGCAGTTGTTCAGCCTTGGCCAGCCAGGGTGCGCCAGATTCCGGTGCTTTCGCGATGGTTCGTTCGATCTGAGCCATCGCGCCGGCATTGTCACCAGCGATACGCAGCAACTGCGCCACCAGCAGGTTCGCCGTGACGTTGCCGGGATCGGCCTGCAGTGCTGCATCAGCCGCTTCGCGAGACTGCTGATACTTACGCTGTAGGCCATAGGCCGTCGACAACGTGGCCTTGAACTCGGCGCGCATCTTGGGTTCGTCGATCTGCACGCCCGCATACTCGGTAACGAACTGGTCGACCTCTCCGCGAGCCATCATTGCCGAGCCTATCGGCGCGGCAAGTTGTGCGACCGGATACCCCAGCTCGCGAGCCTTCAAGAGTTCAATCAACGCCTCAGCCGGGCGCCCCATCTCAAGCAGACTCTTGCCGAGCAGGAAGCGCGCTTCTACGTTGTCCGAGTCCTGCTGCAACACATTCTTCAACTCGAGCGAAGCGGCGTTGTAGTCCTTCTTCTGCATCGAGACTTTGCCGGACTCCAGCAACTGAGCCGGAGTCTTGCTCCAGCATCCTGCCAACACAAAGGATGCCGCGAAGGCGCAGGCTAACAGGCCCTGCTTGGAAAGGTTGCTCATGATTTGATCTGCAAGCGACTCATCAAGTCGTAAAGAGTTGGCCGGCTGACGCCGAGCAATTCCGCCGCGCGAACGATATTGCCATCGGTACGAGCCAGGGCAGTAATGACGGCGCGGCGCTCAGCAGCCTCGCGCACCGTGCGCAAGTCGAGGGCGACGTCGTCACCTGGGCTATCGCCATGCAAGCCCAGGTCGGCCGCCATGATGCGGTCGTCCTCCGCCATGATCACGGCGCGCTTGAGCATGTTCTGCAGTTCCCGTACGTTGCCGGGCCAGCGGTGGGCCTCCAGCGCTCTGACGGCATCCTCCGCCAGCGTCGGCACTGCTCGGCGCATGTCGGTTGCGAAGCGCCGCACGAAGGAGTGCGCCAGCAGTACCGGGTCACCCAGGCGGTCACGCAACGGCGGGATCTCGACAACGATCTCGGCGAGGCGGTAGTAAAGATCCTCACGGAAGCGCCCATCGACGATGCGCGCCTTGAGATCCTGGTGGGTGGCACCGACCACTCGCACGTCGATCGGTATCTCCTGGCGTCCACCCACGCGCTCGATGACTCGCTCTTGCAGAAAGCGCAGCAGCTTGGCCTGCAACGGCATGGGCAAGTCGCCGATCTCATCGAGCATCAGCGTGCCACCGTTGGCCGTCTCGATCTTGCCGAGGGTGGACTTGGTGGCGCCGGTGAAGGCACCCTTCTCGTAACCGAAGAGTTCGCTTTCCAGCAACGTTTCTGGAATGGCCGCGCAGTTGATGGCCACGAAGCGGCCCTTGCGCTTGGATGCATCGTGCAGGCCCTGGGCCAGCACTTCCTTGCCGGTACCGCTCTCGCCCAGCAGCAACACGGTGGCATCGCTGGGGGCTACCTTCTCGATCATGCGGCAGACGCGCTGCATGCCGGGGTCGCGCGTAATGAGCCCGGAGAAGATGTCGCTGCTCTGCTGCATCTGCAGGCGACGATTCTCCTGTTGAAGCTCATAGAGCCGGTAAGCCCGCTCGACGGTCAGGCTGAGTACATCAGGATCGACCGGCTTGGCGAGGAAGTCGTAGGCGCCCATGCGGATGGCCCGCAGGGCGTTGTCCTGGTCGTTCTGGCCCGTCAGCACGATGACCTTGACGGTCGGGTCGAGTTCCAGCAGCTTCTCAAGGCATTTGAAGCCCTCAGAGACGGAGTCCCGGTCCGGCGGCAGGCCAAGATCCATCGTGACAACGGCGGGGCTGCTGCGACGGAACTGCAGTACAGCGCTTGCAACATCGTCGGCCGTCACGGATTCGAAGCGGTCAAGCGACCACTTCAGCTGCTTCTGCAAAGCGAGGTCGTCTTCGACGATCAAGAGCGGCGCGTGGCGTGGCGTGGCGTGCTCATTGGAGATCGAGCGCAACGCGCGGCAGGTCAGCCTGCGCATGGAACAGGGGGAGCAGCAGGGTGACGGTGGTCCCCCGGTTTAGTTCACTCTGCACGCTGATCTTGCCTCCCAGTTCCTGCACGTATTGATAGCTCTCGTGGGCACCTATGCCCATGCCGCTGGCCTTGGTAGTCTGGAACGGCTTGAAGAGGCGATTCTGTATGAAATCCTCACTCATGCCGCAGCCGCTATCCTCAACGCGAACGCGGGCCTGACTGCCTTGGGCATCCAGCGTCAGGCAGACCCGACCGCTGGCCGGCGTCGCATCGAAGGCGTTCTGCACGACGTGGCCCAGCACGCGCTCCACACGCTCGGCATGCCCCCGCGTGCTGACACCTGGCTGCAGCTCCAACTCCAGCACCCTGCCCTTGCTGGAGGCTGCAGCGGCAAGGCGCTTCGCGATCTGCTCCAGGTCAACGCCGCTGGTCACGCCATGGGGCTTGTCACCCTCGCGCAACTGCAACATCAGTTGGCGCATCTTCTCGAGCGAGTTCTCGACCGTGTCCAGCATGTCCTGCTGGAACTCGGGGTTATCGCGCAGGCGCTTGGCGTTCTTCATCATCAGCGAGAGCTGGGTGACGATGTTCTTCAGGTCATGCACGACGAAGGCTGACATGCGGTTGAATGCATCGAACTTGCGCGCCTCCAGCAGGGCTTCGGTGGCCTGGGCTTGGTCCAGATACCCCGAGGCTTGGCTGGCCGCCGTGCGCAGCAGGTCCCGCACCTCCCAGTTCAGCTCGACGACGGCGCGTGGGCGGCCGAGCACCACGAAGCCGATGAGCGCCTCGCGCACCAGCAGCGGCACCACCAGCCAGCATCGCGGCTCGTCGGTCAGCCAAGTTGGCAGTTCGAGCCCGGGGTAGGCATCGCGCCGCTCACGCCATTCATCTACGTCGATGATCCAGGCGCGCTCCTGCCAGAACTTGGCCATCGCGCCGTCACGCGCTTCGCTGCCGGCTTGCATAGGCAGGTTCCAGCGCGCAATCTGCAGAAAATCACTTCCCACAGCGCGCTGCATCCACAGCATGCCGCTCGGGCTTTCAACCAGATTGGCCAAGGCGCGCACGACCGTCTCGGCGGTGTGCTGGGGTTCGGCACTGCTCGACAGCAGCTGCGTGAAGCGCAGCCATTCCTCGCGGTAGTCGTATCGGTAGCTGAAGAAGTTCTTGCTGATGTAGACGCGCAGCCGGGAGCGCATTGAGCCGGACGCCATCAGCAGCGCCAGCGCCACGAGTGCCACGAAGACCAACGCCACGGACAGGGCTCGCCCCCACTGTCCGCCCGTGTAGCGCACGTAGTAACCAACGCCGGCCACCATCAGCAGATAGACGCCAACGAGAAGCAGCGTTGCCGAATGGAAAACCGCCGCGCGCGAGACGTGCAGCTTGCCCAGCCAATCCGCATGCCGTCGAGATGCCACGTAGAGCAGAGGAACCGCCGCCGCATGCACGAGGGACCGCACGCTGATGGCGTCGCCATCAAAGCGCTGAAACAACGCGGCCTGAGAGCCAATGAACAAATCGAAGACAAAGATGGCGCCAAGGCCCAGACAGACCGGCTTGGCGTTCCATCGCGCATCGCCCGTCGCGTTGCGCAGCATCTGCTCGACGAGGACCAACCCCAGCACCGCAATGCCCAACGCTGCAAAGGCCTGGGGCCGAGCCAGGGACTCAGTCGGCAGGCTCTCGGCGGACAGGATCAGCCACAACTGGGCCAGTACCGCGAAGGCAGCCAGGGGGCGCATCCAGCCCAAACCACCGCCGCGCCGCGGCGGTGGCAGCAGCATCAGCATGAAGGCAAACCAGAAGCCGAATCGCAACAAGTCCAGGGAGGGCGCGATCCAGGTCGGCAGGCGGTCGGACCAGTGCCTCAGTCCATCCAACAACGCAACGCCGGCCCAGATCGAGCTGCTGGCCAGGGCGGCCAGAAAAACGAGAGCCAGTACGGTGACAGGCAGCCCCCCACGCAACAGTCGCCAAGCGAAGTACAGCGCGAACAGCCCATAGGCCAGCGCGCAAATCAGATCGCCGAGACTGCTCAAGGAGAGAAAGGGGGCGAGCACTTCAATCATGGTGCTCGGGGCGGAGTTCAACTCATCGGCGAGAGCCATGCGTTATTCAAGCATGCCTCAGCGACCATGAGCATCGGCGCTTACGCCGACGCATCCAGTGCTCAGCGCGCACCCTTGCCGGTCAGCACAACGGCCACAGTCTCCAGCATGATCAGCAGATCAAGGAAGAGCGAGTGGTTCTTCACGTAGTAGAGGTCGTACTGCAGCTTCTCGACCGAATCCTCGATCGTCGAACCGTATTCGTAGCGCACCTGGGCCCAACCGGTCACGCCCGGCTTCACGCTGTGGCGCACGGCGTAATACGGAATCTTGCTGATCAGCTCGTCGACGAAGAACTGGCGCTCCGGGCGGGGGCCAACCATGCTCATCTCGCCCCACAGCACGTTGAAAAGCTGCGGCAGCTCGTCGATACGGACCTTGCGGATGAAGCGCCCAATGCGGGTCACACGGTCATCGTTCTTGGTCGCCCAACGCGGCTTGCCGTCTTTCTCGGCATCCGTGCGCATGCTGCGGAACTTGATGACGTTGAAGGGCACGCCGTTCAGGCCAACACGCTCCTGGCGGTAAAGCACCGGACCGCGCGATTCGAAGCGGATGGCCAGAGCCGTGACCAGCATGATGGGCCAGCTCACCGCCAGGATCAGCGATGCGAACACGATGTCGCAGACGCGCTTGATCGCGGCGCGAAGCATGCCCTGACTGAATCCATCGCCGAACACAAGCCAACCGGCGTTGACGTGCTTGATGTTGATCTGGGCCAGCGTCTTCTCGAAGTGGGTGGCGATGTCCACCACGCGCACACCGGACAACTTGCAATCCAGCAACTGGCGCAGCGGCATGCTGCCGCCCCGGCGCTCGCTCAAAGCGACGACGATCTCGTCGACGTTGTGCTTAAGCGCAGCCTCGGTCAGGTTGGCACCGTCGTTGATGATCTCCGCTCCTGGCACCTCAGGCTGATCTTCATTGGGGCCAGCGTAGAACCCGACGATTTGCGCATGCGGATCGGAAGCACGCAACGTGTTACCGACGGTGCGCGCAGCGACGCCAGTGCCGAAGATCAGGATGCGGCTGCGCAAGCGCGCCTGGGTGCCCGAGTGAGCCGCATAGACACGATGCACCATCACCGCAGCGACGGCGACCATGGCCACCAGCGTCAGCAGGTCACGATGGCTCGTGTTGGAGGGCACCAGGCTGAAAATGGCGTAAGCCAACGGCAGGCCGAACAGCAGACCGAACAGCGCACGCGCGCAGGACTCGGTAACGGAGCGGTTGTGCACGTGCTGGTAGAAGCCCGTGGCCGAATTGATCACGAACATGCAACCAGCCAGGGACAGGCCGTGCGAGGCGGCGAAGGGCAGCACCGTCTGCGCAGACTCGCCTTGGCTGAGAACAACGGCAATGACCGCGAACACGATCAAGCCGAGATCGAAGAAGACCTGAAGCAAGGTCTGCTTATGCAGGTAATGGTTGAATATTCGAATCATTTGCATCCCCGATCACTACTGCCTGGCGTTTTCCGCATTTGCAATCCGATTAACGAAATTCGAATCAATATCGATATTCCATTCACCCTCGCACGGAGGTCACCTGCCAGAACACCACCTCGCGGCGGACCCGACAGTCACGGACACCTCGGAGACCGCCTGGCTGGCCTGTGGAAGTCCCGGGCTTGACGCCGCAACAGGCACATCCGACCAACCCTTGATCGCGCCGGCATCATGCCTCCGGCTCCCAGGCTTGAAAGCCCCCCGTTTAGAGGGTGCGTGACCCTTGAATCCGCGTCGTGCTGCAGTGCCTCCTGACCCGCCGGGAGCATCCTTTTCCTCAACGGGCGGCAGTAGAACCGAAAGCAAGCGACAGCACCATGACAGCCCTGCGCCGAGCAGCGCAAAGCGTGCGGAACGCACAGCCGTCCCTTTGAATTTCCACAAAACAGGGTTTATGGGGCATTAGCGCCATGCCGCGAACGAAGCTCTCCTATGTAGTAAATATCGAGTCGCCCCGATTTATTGGGGAGTATTCACGATTCATTCATCCGCGCTGTCGCAACTCACATTAATTTGTCGTCACGCGACGGCAACCTTCACCGGCGCAAAAGACAAGGCCCGCACGCAGCGGGCTTCAGCAAGAAAAACGCCCGCCAAGGCGGGCGTTTTGGACAGTCAAGCCAGCGTCAGCGGACGACGGCGAGTTGCTCGCGGGCACCGCCCTTGTACGTGTACAGCGTCAGGGCGCCATTCTTGATGTCGCCCTTCTCGTCGAAGGCGATGGTGCCAGTCACGCCCTTGTAGCCGGCCGTCTTGGCCAGCACAGGCAGGTACTTGGCGGGATCAGCGGAGCCGGCCTTGGCCATAGCGGCGGCCATCACGTTGACGGCGTCATACACGTAAGGTGCATAGATCTGCACGTCGACGTTGAACTTGGCCTTGAACTTGGTCTTGAAGTCGTCCATCGACTTCTTGGCTTCGCCTTCGACGCCACCGGCTTCGGCGCAAACGACCTGGCCGTCACCCATGGTGCCAGCGGCCAGCTTGGGGAGTTCGCCCGTGCAGATGCCGTCGCCGCCCATGAACTTGGCTTCGATGCCGAGTTGCTTCATCTGGCGCAGCATCGGGCCGGCAACGGCGTCCATGCCACCGAAGAAGACGACGTCGGGCTTCTTGCCCTTCAAGGAGGTCAGGATGGCGGTGAAGTCCGTGGCCTTGTCGTTGGTGAACTCGCGACCGACGACCTTGCCGCCCGCGCCCTTGACGCCCTTTTCGAACTCGTCGGCAACGCCCTGGCCATAGGCCGTACGGTCATCGATGACGGCGATGGACTTGCCCTTCAGGTCCTTGGCGGCATAGCGGCCCAGCGTGCCACCCAGGTGCACGTCGTCAGCCACCACGCGGAACGTGGTCTTGTAGCCGTTGCGGGTGAACTTGGGGTTGGTGGCCGACGGCGAGATCTGCGGAATGCCAGCATCGCTGTAGACCTTGGAGGCCGGAATCGAGGTGCCCGAATTCAAGTGACCCACCACGCCGTTGACCTTGGAGTCAACCAGCTTCTGCGCAGCAGCGGTGCCTTGCTTCGGATCGCCGGCATCGTCTTCTGCCAGCAGTTCGAACTTGGCCTTCTTGCCGCCGATCATGACGCCCTTGGCGTTCAGTTCCTCGATAGCCAGGCGAGCGCCCAGTTCGTTGTCCTTGCCCAGGTGGGCGATGGCGCCGCTGGTCGGGGCGACGTGGCCGATCTTGACGACCAGGTCCTGCGACATGGCGGCACCGCTGAGCAGTGCTGCAACGGCACCCACCACCACATTCAATTTGACTTGCATGGATCAACTCCAGTTTGAAAGAGAGAGGAACAAACAGAGAACTGTTGATTTTTCAACCAATTGAACATACCCCAAATCCGGGGGGCTCTCATTCGGGAAAGCATGGACGCAACGTTGTCAACCTGCCGCTGAAAAGTGGTCCAGCTTGGCACCGGCTTGCTGATAGACGCGATAGCGCGCACGCCCAGCTTGAACGCGCTCGGGCCCGTTTCCGATGACCTCCAGGACACGCTCGAAATCGAGCGCATCGCCTGGCATGTCATCGCCCAGATTCAGCAGCAGCCCGCGATGCGGCAAACGAGCCGCGTCGTCCACCAGCAGCACCTCGCCCGGCGCGGGCGGCGTAGCGCCGTCCCAACGCCGATGAGCAATGAACTCGGTCGCATCAAAGCTCCACAGCAACTCGTCCAGGCGAGCCGCCAGCGCGGGCGGCGCGCAGACGCCGACCGGCTTGCCCGACGCGAGAGCGCGGCGGATCAACCGGCAGGCGTACTGCAGCGGGTCCGCCGCGTCGCTGTAGAAGCTGACCTGGACGGCCACTTCTTACTTCGCGTGGCTCAGCACGAAGTGCGTCAGCAGGCCCACGGGCCGGCCGGTCGAGCCCTTGGCAGCGCCGCCCTTCCAGGCCGTGCCGGCGATGTCGAGGTGGCCCCAACGGTATTTGCTGGTGAAGCGCTGCAGGAACTTGGCTGCCGTGATGGAACCGCCCGCACGGCCGGCGATGTTGGGCACGTCGGCGAAGTTGCTCTTCAGGCCTTCGGCGTACTCATCGTCCAGCGGCATGCGCCAGCAGGGGTCGAGCACCGCGTCGCCAGCCGCCGTCAGCGAGGCGGCGAGTTCATCGTCGCTCGCATACATGCCGCTGCGCACGCCGCCCAGCGCGATGACGCAAGCGCCGGTCAGCGTCGCCACGTCGACAACCACTGCCGGCTTGAAGCGCTCGGCATAGGTCAGCGCGTCGCACAGAATGAGGCGGCCTTCAGCGTCGGTGTTCAGGATCTCGATGGTCTGACCCGACATCGACGTGACCACGTCGCCCGGCTTGACCGCACGGCCGCTGGGCATGTTCTCGCAGGCGGCGACGATCATGACGAGGTTCAGCTTGGGCTTGAGCTCGGCCACTGCGCGCAGCGTGCCGATGACGCTGGCCGCGCCGCCCATGTCGAACTTCATCTCGTCCATCTCGGCACCCGGCTTCAGCGAGATGCCACCGGTGTCGAAGGTGATGCCCTTGCCCACCAGCACCACCGGCGCCACCGTCTTGGCCGCGCCTTCGTAGCGGGCGACGATGAAGCGCAGCGGCTCGTCCGAGCCCTGGGCGACCGACAGGAAGCTGCCCATGCCGAGCTTCTCGACGGCCTTCTTGTCCAGCACCTCGACCTTGAAGCCATGGGTTTTGCCCAGGCCCTGCACGACTTCGCCGAGATAGGTCGGCGTCGCGTAGTTGGCAGGGCGATTGGCGCATTCGCGTGCCAGCTCGACGCCGGCGGCAATCGCCTCGCCGCGCGCAAGGCCGACCTTGGCGGCCTTCGCGTCGGCCTTGCCCACCAGCAAGGCCAGCTTGGCCAGCTTGGACGCGGCAGGCGCGCTGGGCTTGGTGTGGCGGTAGATATAGACCGCATCGGTGGCCGCGAGCGCAGTCTGCTCGGCCAGCGATTCGACGAGGCCGGCGTCAAAGCCCGCGAACGCCACGGCTGCGCTGACCGCGCCACGTGACTTGATCTGGGCCAGGCCGGCTGCCAGCGCAGCACGCGCCGCGGCCAGCGTCGTCTTGCTACTGGCGACCAGCACCAGGCGAGGCGACTTGATGCCCTCCGCTTGCGTCAGCGTCAACGCCTGGCCGGCCTTGAGCGCGAAATCGCCGAGCTTGATCGCCGCCTGCGCATGCTTGGCGACGATGGCATCCAGACCTTTGGGCAAAGCCTCGCCGCCGAGCACGACGATCAGGGCATCCGTACCCACACCCGCGAGCCCATCGAGCTCAATGGTTTGAATCTTGAAGTCCATAATGACTAAAAACTAATAAAGACCTGATGCTATTCGATTCATCGACGCGGTCCGAGCTGGCCAAAAGCTTCGGCGTCACGCTCGTGGTCATCCTGACCATCATGCTCACGTCGACGCTGATCCGTACGCTGGGCCAGGCCGCCGGCGGCAATGTCGCGCCCCAGGACGTCGTGCTGCTGATGGGCTACGCGACCATCGCCCACCTTGCGACGATGCTCATCCTCTCCCTCTTCATCGCCGTCGTCATCACGCTGGGCCGCATCTATCGCGAGTCCGAGATGACGATCTGGTTCGCCAGCGGCATTCCGCTGTCGCGCTTCGTGCAGCCGGTGCTGCGCATGGCCTGGCCGGTCCTGCTGGCCGTCATCGTGCTGGAGCTGATCGTCTGGCCCTGGGGCAACCAGAACAGCGCCGAGCTGCGCGAGCGTTATCAAAAGCGCAGCGACCTGTCGCGCGTGGCGCCAGGCCAGTTCCAGAGCTCGCGCGACGGCAGCCGCGTCTTCTTCATCGAACGCGATGGCGACAACGCGGCAACCGGCCGCAATGTCTTCATCCTCTCCAACCAGCACGAGCGCGAATCGGTGACGACCTCGGCACGCGGCCGGCTGGAGATGGAGGGCGACGATCGCCTGCTGGTGCTGGACCACGGCCAACGCAACGAAACCCAGCTCAAGACCGGCGAGAAGAGCCTGGCCCGCTTCGAGCAGTACAAGGTGATGACCGACACGCAGGTGCTGGCGAACGCCAACCAGCTGCCGCCTAAGGCCATGGCGACGCTGGACCTGCTGCGCGCGCCGACACCGAAGAACCAGGGTGAACTGGCCTGGCGCCTGGGCATGATCCTCGGCGGCATCAACATGGCCCTGCTCGGCGTCGGCCTGGCGGCGTCCAACCCGCGCCGCGCCAGCAACTGGAACCTGCTGTTCGCGCTGCTGGCCTTCATCGTCTACTTCAACCTCATCAACCTGTCGCAGTCCTGGGTCGGCAACGGCCGCGTGGCACTGCCGCGCGCTCTCGTCACCGTGCATGGCAGCGCCCTCTTCCTGGCGCTGATCGTCATCTGGCTGCGCGACAACGCCAACCGCTTCTGCCTGCGCCGCCGCCTGAAGGGAGCGGCCACATGAGAACCGTCCGCGCCCTGCTCTACAAGGACATCGCCGGCTCGGTCGTGCTCGTCGCGCTGGCCTTCCTGTCGCTCTTCTTCTTCATCGACTTCGTTGACGAGCTCGACCGCATGGCCCGCATCGGCGTTGGCGGCGGCAAGGCCGCGCTGCTGGCCGCGATGGAGCTGCCCGGCCGCTTCTACGAAATCTTCCCCATCGCCGTGCTGATCGGCGCCATCGTCGCGCTCGCCCGGCTCGCGCAGAGCAGCGAGTTCACCATCCTGCGCACCGGCGGCCTCGGCCCGGCACGGGCGCTGAGCCTGCTGGCCGGCCTGGCGGCTGCGTTCGCGGTGCTCACTTTCGTCATCGGCGACTACGTTGCACCACAGTTCGAACGCCAGGGCGACGACCTGCGTGCCGGCTTCAGCCGCGACGCCAGCCCGGCCAAACGCGGCGCCTGGCTGAAGGATCACCAGAAGATCGACGGCCAGGAGCGCAGCTACTCGGTCAAGGTCGGCCGCGTGGGCACCAATGGCGAGCTGGAAGACGTGCGCATCTTCGAATTCGACGCCGAAGGCCGGCTGATGTCGCGCACCGAGGCAGAGAAGGTCGACGTCGATGGTCAAGGCCTCTGGCATCTTCAGGACGTCAAGCGCACGGTCTGGAACCCGGGCGCCCCCGCCGGAGCCAGCCCCGTTGGCGACGTCGTCGTCAGCGAGCAGAAGATGGACAAGCTCGACTGGCAGAGCTCCCTGCACGCGGGCGTCATTGCAGCAGCGGTCCTGCCGGCCATGTCCATGTCGACGCTGGAGCTCTACCGCTACACCGCGCATCTGTCGGCCCAGGAGCAGTCGGCCCAGGCCCACAACATCCAGTTCTGGCGCAAGGCCCTCTATCCCTTCGCCTGCTTCGTCATGGTAGCGCTGGCCCTGCCCTTCGCCTATCTGCACGGCCGCTCGGGCGGCATCAGCATCAAGGTGTTCGGCGGCATCATGCTGGGCATCAGCTTCGTGCTGCTGAACAACGTGGCCGGGCACCTGGGCCTGTTGAAGAACTGGACGCCATGGGTGGTCGCGGCTACGCCAAGCCTGCTCTACCTCGGGCTGTCGATGGCGGCCTTCACGTGGCTGGTGCGATACCGCTGATGGACGGGTTGCTGCTCTTCGCCCACGGCGCGCGCGATCCGGCCTGGGCCAAACCCTTCGAGACCGTCGCCGAACGCCTGCGCACGGCACGGCCGGGCACACCGCTGGCCATGGCCTATCTCGAATTCATGTCGCCCGGCATCGAAGAGGCGGCCGAGCAGCTCGTCGCCGCGGGCAGCACGCGCGTGCACGTGCTGCCTCTCTTCCTTGGCACCGGCGGCCATGTGCGCCGTGACATCCCGCCTCTGCTCGAGCGCCTGCGCGAACGCCACGGCGACGCCATCCAATGGGTGCTTCACGCGCCGCTGGGTGAGCAGGAAGCCGTGCTCAACGCCATCGGCCTGGCCTGCCTGGCCGTCCTGGAATGAACAACCCCCACGCTCGCCCTGCTCACTGCCCCCCGAGGGGGTGCGTCAGTGGCTCCGGAGCGGCCGAGCGCCACTGACATGAACCTCCACCAATTCCGCTTCGTCCAGGAAGCCGCCCGCCGCAACCTCAACCTGACCGAGACGGCCAAGGCGCTGTTCACGTCGCAGCCGGGCGTCTCCAAGGCCATCCTCGAGCTGGAGGAAGAGCTGGGCGTCGACATCTTCTCGCGCCACGGCAAGCGGCTGCGGCGCATCACCGAGCCGGGGCAGCAGGTGCTGGCCTGCATCGAGATCATCCTGCGCGAGGTCGGCAACCTGAAGCGTATCGGCGAGGAGTATTCGCGCCAGGACAGCGGCACCTTCTCCATCGCCACGACCCACACCCAGGCCCGTTACGTGCTGCCCACGCCCGTGGCCCAGTTGCGCAAGAACCTGCCGCAGCTGCGCATCAGCCTGCACCAGGGCAGCCCGGACCAGGTCGCCAAGATGCTGCTCGACGAGACCGCGGATCTCGGCCTAGCCACCGAGTCGCTAGCCCAGTACCCCGAGCTCGTCACCCTGCCCTGCTACGAGTGGCAGCACGTCATGGTCGTGCCGCGAGACCACCCCCTCGCAAGCGTCGAACGCATCAACCTGGAACAGATCGCCGGCGAACCGCTGGTGTCCTACCACCCCAGCTTTACCGGCCGCACCCGCATCGACAAGGCCTTCGCGGCTCGCCACCTCACGCCCAACATCGTGCTGGAAGCCATCGACTCCGATGTCCTGAAGACCTATGTGCGCTTAGGGATGGGCGTGGGCATCGTCGCCGAGATGGCCATGCGTGAGGAGCCCGCCAACAGCGACCTCGTCGCGCGGCCGCTGGGCGCCCTGCTGGGCAGCAACGTCACGCGCATCGCCTTCAAGCGAGGCGCCTATTTGCGCAACTACGTCTACGCCTTTGCGGAGCTGCTGTCGGAGCGGCTGAGCCGCAAGCTGATCGAGAAGGCCATGAACGGCGACTCGACCGACTTCGGGATCTAGGACGCTCTCAGCTGCCGAAGCTGGAATCCATCGGCAGCATCAGGTCCACACCCTCGCCACGCAGCCCGGCCTCGAAGAGATCGCGCGCAACGCTGTAGAGCGTCAGCAGGTCGCGGTAGGCCGGCAGGTCGAAGTGGGGCACGCCCGGGCCACCGCCCTGGGCCAGCAGCTCCTGCAGCATCTTCATCGCGGCGTCGGGGTCGGCCCAGACCACCTGCAGGTGCGCGATGACGCTCGGGCAGCCGTCCAGGCTGCGGCCGCGCGACAGGCTTTGCGACCACTGCGGCGCCAGCGTGCCGAAGCGCTGCTCGAACTGCTTCACCAGCTCGGCAAACACCTCGGGCTCCCCGCGTTGCTGGCAGAGCTCCATCAGCAGCAGATAAGGCATGGCGCCCGCGTGGCCGCGCGTCAGCCGCGTGGCCAGCAGGTCGGCCGCGGCCTCGTGCTGGCCGAGCAGCTGCAGGAAGTCGACCTGCTGCTGCAGGTCCAGCAGCTCGTCGGCAACCGGCAACTGGTTGAGCTGCGCCGGGGCCGTCACGGCCTGGATCGGCATCGGCTGGGTGGCCTGCATGGAGGGCACGAATGCCGGCGGCTGCGCTGGCGCGGCCGGCTGTGCGGGCGGCGTCGGCGGCCAGGGCATGGGCCGGGGCTGGGGCCGTGTGACCTGGTGCTGGCCCTCATCCGGCAGCGCGGCGGCATTGCCAAGAACGGGCGGCGCCATGCCGGGCGCGGGCGCTGCCACCGGCGGCAGGCCAGCGCCCTCGGCCGCGTGCAGGGCGCGCCAGTAGGCCAGCTCACGCCGCGCGCGCTGGTCGCGCCAGCGGCTGAAGTAGAAGGCGGCCGAACCGGCGAGCAGGCTCAGGGCCAGCGTCATCACCCAGGTCATGGGGTCTCGGTAGGGCGACGCACGGGCACTTCGCGCAACGGCGGGCGCAGGAGCCGGCGCGGGCTCCACCGCGGACGCAACCGGCGGTGGCACGGCAGCGACGGCAGAAGCGGCCTCGGCCTGCTGGCGGGCCAGCAGTTCGGCGCGCAACTGGGCCACCGTCGCTTCGAGCTGGCTGATCTGAGCCTCGAGCTCCGGCGTCAGCTCCATCTCCGCCGCGCTGGCCGCCGGCTGCACGGGCCGCGGCGCCTCGGCAACGAGCACTTCCGGTCGCTCCAGCGTCAGCCGGGGGCCTGCCGCACGGGGCTTGGGCTTGGGGCGCTGCCGGGCCACGGGGGCAGGTGCAGGGGCGGCTTCAGCCTGCTGTCGCTGTGCTGCCTCCAAAACGGGCGGCACGAACACGGACGCAGGCGGCGGGGGTGGCGGTGCGACGGCCGTGCTGGCCGGCGGGTCGACGAAGGCGTTGAACTCGCGCGTCAGCCGCAGCGGGCAACCCAGGGCCAGCGTGATGCGCAGCGCCGGCTCCTCGATGCGCGCCTGGCTCTGCAGGCGGATGCGCTGCTGACCGGGCTCACCCTCGATGCGCAGCTGCAACAGCCCGGCCGGCACACGCGCATCGCCGGCCGTCACTTCGGCGCGCAGGCAGGAATCGCTCAGCGATTCGCCATCGGCCAACGTCAACGGGAAGCTGACGTCCAGTGGCCTGCCGAGGGTCGAAAGGACCTGCGGCCGACCCAGCCCCAGCGCCTCGACGCCCTGGGGAACCAGGCCGAGCAGCAGTGCCAAGGCGGGTGTGAGGGCACCCAGCAACGTCGGGCGCAGGGCCGTGATGGGCATTGACTGCGGGCGGCTACGGTAGGTTGAAAAGGGGGTGTGGAGACAGCTAAGTTCACTCTAGCATGGGGGCAACTGCCAACGCCCCAATTCCGGGGTGGTCACCGGGCGGCACAATGCCTCCCAACCCATGAACGCACTCAGCCTCACCCCCGCCGAACGCCAGCAGATCGACCAGGGCGCCTGGTTCTCCAAGCTCCCCGAGAGCCTGCGCAGCGACATCCTGCAGCGCGCCTTCGTGCGCCGCCTGCCCGACGAGACCATGCTGTCCCACCGCGGCGAGCCCGCCGAGGAGTGGTCAGCCGTTGCCAAGGGCGCCGTGCGCGTCAGTTCGGTGTCGCTGGCTGGCAAGCAGATCTCGCTGACCTATGTCGAACCCGGCACCTGGTTCGGCGACATCGCCCTCTTCGACGGCCTGCCCCGCACCCACGACGCCTACGCCCATGGCGAAACGACGCTGCTGTGCGTGCGCAAGTCCGACTTCCGCGCGCTGCTGCAGGCCCATTCCGAGCTCTACGACGCGCTGCTGCGGTTGAACTGCCGCCGGCTGCGGCTGATGTTCGACATGATCGAGGACCTCAACACCCGGCCGCTGGCTGCCCGCTTGGCCAAGCAGGTGCTGCTGCTGGCGCGCTCCTACGGCGTGCAGGAGGGCGACGAGATCCGCATCGGCCTGCAATTGGCCCAGGAAGACCTGGCCCAGCTGCTCGGCGCCTCGCGCCAGCGCGTCAACCAGGAATTGAAGGCCTTCGAGCGCGAGGGCGCCGTGCGCGTGGAGCCCACCCGCCTCGTCGTGCTGAGCCGCGAGAAGCTGCTGGCGGCGGCCTCACGTTGACATAGAGGCTGACGCTGGCGCGACACGGCAG
This sequence comes from Roseateles sp. GW821-FHT02E12, assembly GCF_059421665.1. Lineage (NCBI taxonomy): Bacteria > Pseudomonadati > Pseudomonadota > Betaproteobacteria > Burkholderiales > Sphaerotilaceae > Roseateles > Roseateles sp. GW821-FHT02E12. The sequence goes on along the minus strand of NZ_JBWKVK010000003.1, from coordinate 717,167 downwards.
CCGGGCCTCGAATCGCAGAATGGAAAGTTCGCACGCTACAAAACGACATCCATGGAAGCATTCACCGGCACCCGTCCCCTCGCCCAGGCCCTGGACACCGCGGCTCTGGAAGCCTGGCTGTCCGCCCATGTCGACGGCTTTGCCGGGCCGCTCGCCATCGAGCAGTTCAAGGGCGGCCAGTCCAACCCGACCTATCTGCTGAAGACACCGGGCGCGCAGTACGTGATGCGCAGCAAGCCGGCACCGGTGGCCAAGCTGCTGCCGTCGGCCCATGCCATCGAGCGCGAGTTTCAGGTCATGGGGGCGCTGGCCGGCACCGACGTACCCGTGCCGGCGATGTACGCGCTGTGCGAGGACGAGGCCGTCATCGGCCGCGCGTTCTACGTGATGAGCTTCATGCCCGGCCGCGTGCTGTGGGACCAGAGCCTGCCCGGCATGAGCCAGGCTGAGCGCGCCGCCCACTACGACGAGATGAACCGCGTCATCGCGGCCCTGCACCAGGTCGATTTCAAGGCCGTGGGCCTCTCGGCCTACGGCAAGCCCGGCAACTACTTCGAGCGCCAGATCGGCCGCTGGAGCAAGCAGTACCTGGCCTCCATCACCGAGCCCAATCCCGCGATGGATTCGCTGCTCGAATGGCTGCCGACGCACATCCCGGCATCGGCGCGCGACGAGAGCGAAGTCGGTATCGTGCATGGCGACTACCGCATGGACAACGTCGTCTTCCACCCCACCGAGCCGCGCATCATCGCCGTGCTGGACTGGGAGCTGTCCACGCTGGGCCACCCGCTGGCGGACTTCAGCTACCACTGCATGAGCTGGCACATCCAGACCTCGGGCGCCGCGCGCGGCCTGGGCGGCAAGAACCTCGTCGAGCTGGGCATTCCGAGTGAGCGCGAGTACGTGCAGCGCTACTGCGAGCGCACCGGCCGCGCAGATGTCGAGGCGGTCATGGCCGACTGGAACTTCTACATGGCCTACAACATGTTCCGCATCGCGGCCATCGTGCAGGGCATTGCCAAGCGCGTGGTGGACGGCACGGCCTCCAGCGCCCAGGCCAAGGAGACGGCCAAGAGCGCCAAACCGTTGGCGGAACTGGCCTGGAGCTTCGCGCAAAAGGCCTGAGAACTCAGGCCCGCCTCAGGTCACATCGCCGGGGCGGGTCGAAGGCGTGAAGGCGACGGACGTCGTCGTCGGCCAGGCGCCTGTGTCTGACAGCCGGGCGTTCACGCGCAGCGCCTCGCGCGCAGCGCATTCCAGCAGGCGCACCAGGGCCTGCAGCCTGGGCAGGTCCGCCTCGGCCATCTCGGTGCGCAGGTAGAGGTTGCCGCGCATGCTCATCAGCACGATGGGATGCCCCTCGGGCAGCAGGTCTTGGCTGGCCTGCACCAGGGCCTCGCCCAGCTCGCCTTCGATCCAGGCGCTGGTCAGGTCCTTGGTCACGCCGACGACGCCGTAGCGCTGGCGCAGGATCTGCGAGGACGCGTTGTTGAACTTCGGGAACATCACCAGCCAGCGCATTTCCTCGGGCGTGTCGGTGTCGACCCGGGTCTTGAGCGTGTCGGTGTAGGCCTCGAAGACGGCGCGCTCCAGGTTCTCCATCAGCGCGCGGCACAGCACCATCAGCTGAAGGTCCGGGTGCAGGCGCATTTCGCAACGCATGCGCAATTCGAAGCCCGGCAGATAGCTGCGTTGGGACACACCCCATTCGATGCGCATCGGCCCGGGCTGGGCTTTAGGCTGCTCGATGAGGAAGCCCTGGCCATCGCGGGTCTGCGTGAACTGCGCGCCGCGCGTCTCGGCCCAATCCTCGATCGGACGCCACCTTGCTGCGTTGGCCCGGGTCACGAGCCAATGCTTGACTTGCTTTACCACCATGAGTCGTGAGGAAGTCTGAGAATGGGGGGCCGATTGAGCGCACCGCACGGAGGCGACGATGATTGAAGTGTATTCATGGCCCACACCCAACGGCCACAAGGTGCACATCATGCTGGAGGAGTGCCACCTCGCGTACCGGGTCCATCCCGTGGACATCGGTGCCGGTGAGCAATTCACCCCACACTTCCTCGCCATCAGCCCCAACAACAAGATCCCCGCGATCACCGACCCCGACGGCCCCGACGGCAAACCGATGTCGTTGTTCGAGAGCGGCGCCATCCTCCTCTACCTCGCCGGCAAGACGGGCAAGCTGCTGCCCACCGACGTGCGCGGCAAGTACGAGGTGCTGCAGTGGCTGATGTTCCAGATGGGTGGCGTGGGGCCGATGCTGGGCCAGGCCCACCACTTCCGCATCTACGCGCCCGAGAAGCTGCCCTACGCCATCGACCGCTACACCAACGAGGCCAAGCGGCTCTACAGCGTCGTCAACAAGCGGCTGGCGCACACCACCTACCTCGGCGGGCCCGAGTACTCCATCGCCGACATCGCCGTCTTCCCCTGGCTGCGCTCCTGGAAGAACCAGGGCGTGGAGATGAGCGACTACCCGCACCTCAAGGGCTGGTTCGACGAGATCGCCAAGCGCCCCGCCGTGCAGCGCGGGCTGGAGGTGCTGGCCGGCGCACGCAGGCCGCTCACCGACGACAAGGCGCGCGAGGCGCTGTTCGGCAATCGCCAGCTCACGCAGCGCTGACGACGCGCTGCAGCATCAGGGCCCGCCCAGATGCTGACCCCAGCTGGCATGGGCCTGGCTGGTCAGCTCGGCCTTCCAGCTCTTGTCGGGGTCGTCTTTCAGCGCGTTGCTGACGCCGGCCAGGCCCGTGGCCAGCAGGCCGTTCCACTGCGCCTTGAACAGGCCCATGGCCTTGGCGTTCAAGGCCTCGCACTTGGGCTTGGTCTTGGTCTTGGCCTCCGCGGCGATCTTGCGGCTGGCCGCGGCGCGCTGGTTCTTCGTCGCCTTGCTGGAACCGAAAGACTGCCCAGCCAGCTCGTCGCCCACCGCCGCGAACAGGCTGCTGCGCCGCACATGGGCATTGGCCTCGGTGACCGTCTTGCCCGAGTCCGGCGTGCGGCCGACGATGGAGAAGTTCGACGCCAGCGGTGCGGCTGACGCCGGCAGGTTGAGCCCGCCCGCGGCCATCGCCACGCTGCCGCCGACCTCGGCGCCCCCTGCCGTCGTATCCAGCGACTCACCGCTGTCAGCGAGTTGCTGCGCCTCCTTCAGCACGGCGGCCAGTGATGCCGGCTGGTGTGCCGCGTCATGCACTGCGGACTTCAACCAGATGGCCGCCAGCCCCGGCCCGTCGGCCTTCAATGCCGCGAGCCGAGCCTTGCCGAAGGCCGTCATGCGCCCGCCCAGTTCGGGGTGCACCTTCTTGATCGGCGTGGCCGCCGCCACGAAGAACTCGCCCATCGACCCCAGCAGGATCTTCTGCGGCGCATGGTGGGACTCGCCCGCCGCCTTCTTCACCGCCTTGGGCTTGGGCACCTTGTGCGTGCCCACCGCCCATTGCGCCGACTCCTTGCTGACCTTGCCCTTGACCTTGGGGCTGGCCGTGTAGAACCAGAAGTACTCCTTGCCCTGCTTCTCGGCGCCCACCGACGTGAACACCGGGTGCGCGCGCTTCACGGCCGCCAGTTCTTCGTTGAGCGCCGACGGCTCGGCCACGCCATCGGCGTACTTGGCCACCACCGCGTCGATGGCCACCTTGCCGGCGTCGATCTTCTTCTGCTTCTCTGGGTCGGTGCCGTCCTTGGCGCCCTTGCCGAACAGCTTCTTGACGACGCCGACGATCTTGGCGATGACCTTGTCGATGGCGCTATCGACCTTGCTCTGCACCTTCTTGATGAAGCCCTGGATCTTCTCGCTGATGCCCGACAGCCCCAGCAGCCGCGCCAGGAAGCCGATGACCACGGGGATCGCCGCCGCCAGCGATTTCTCGATCCATGAGATCGCCCCGCCGATCGCACCCGTCGCAATCGCGTGGACGGAATTGATGACCGCCTCCACCAGCGCCATGATCTGCTGCGCCTTCTCGATGACGAACATGACCACGTTGTAGATGGCGATGATGGCCTGGATGATGGCGCCGGCCGGGTTGAACATCGACACCACCTTGGTCACGGCCTGCTTCACCACGGTCTCGATCAGCCAGTCCTGGATGGCGCCGATGACCATGTCCTTCAGGCTTGAGAGATCCGCCTTCACCTGCTCCCACAGCTTGGCCACGCCGCCGGTGAACAGCGCCTGCACGTACTCCGCCACTTTCTCGATGACGGTGACGGCCTTCTCGCCGATGAGCTTGACGGCCTTCGCGCGCAGCTTGGCGTAGGTGATGCCCAGCACGTCCAGCACGAGCTTGAATACCGACATCAGGCTCAGGTCCGCCGGCAGCGCGACGCCCGCCGCGGCCAGCGGCCCCAGCAGCCATTTGAAGAAGCCCGCTTTCAGGTGGGCCCAGATGTTGCCCACGAAGGCATTGAAGCCGCCCTTCACCGCCGCGATCAGATTGCCGAGGAAGGCGATGGGGTCGTCCAGGATCAGCTGGATGGTCTCCATGCCCTTCTTCAGCAGGCCCAGCAACTTGGCCTTGAACTCCATCAGCGCCTTGACGATCTCGCCCAGCTTCTCGATGAAACCGGCCACCAGGCCCTTGTTTTCGTCCTGCATCTGCTTCAAAGCCTCGTCGGCCTTGTCGAAGGCCTCCTTGTACTTCTGCGCCAGGCCCGCGGCGATCTCGTTCTTCTTGTTCTCGATGCCCTCTTCCAACTCCTTGAAGCGATCGTTCACCGCCGTCTCGGCCGCCTTGCCCGCGGCCTGCAGATTCGCCGGCAGGCCGCCCACATAGGCCTTGATCTCGGCCTGGCCCGCGGCCACCTCGGCCTTGGCTTCGGCCAGGCGCTTCTCCACCAGCGCCGCGACACGGTCGATCAGCGCGTCCATGGACTTGGTGAACAGCGCCCTGCCCTGCGTGTAGAACACGTTGACTTCGTCGGGCAGGCCCAGCGCCGCATCCTTCAGCCAGCGCGCTAGGCCCACCAGCGGGATGGTCAGGTAGCGGCGCAGCTTGTAGTCAAAGATCTTGTCGTCGACGAAGGCCTTCATCTGCGCGATGGCGGCGTCCACGCCGGGGTCGAAGATGGCCGACACCTCGCCGTCCAACCCGCCCAGCTTGGCCTCGACCTTGGCCTTGGTCTTCGCGTAGATGCCTTCCACGGTGGCCGCCACCTTGGCGCGCTCGGCCTCTTCCTTGGCCGCCTGCTGCTGCTGCCGGCTCAGCACCTTGGCATTGCCCGCGCCCTTGCGACCGGCCATCAACAACGAGCCCGTGCGCGCCGTGCCTGCGGCCTGCGCGCCGGCCTTGGCCAGCACGGCGGACTCCTTCGCGCGGAAGGCGCCCGGCGCCCTGTCGGCCTGCGCCGCGACCTTGCCCTTGGCGTCGGCCACCGCAGAGAAGCGCGCGTCGTTGGCCTTGGGCAGGCTCTCAGGCTTGACCTTCTCGTCCTTGAGCGCCTGGTCGGTGTCCTTCTTGGTTTCCTGCAGCGACGCCTCCTGCGGCGTGGCCGCCGGTGGCATCGCCTGGCCGCCCGCGATGGGGGGCGCGCCCGCGGTCGGCTCGGCAGGCAGCGGCGTGCTGGGCTGCTCGGGCACGGCACCGGCATCGGGTGGCTTCTTGACGGCCTTGTCGGCCGGGCCGGTAGCCGCGTCCTTCTGCTGCGCCACACCACCGCTGCCCGCGGCCTTCATCTGACCTTGCGCGCCGCCTTCCATGAACTTCTCGGTGTCGCCGAGTGTCTTGGGCATGGCCTTGTCGATTTCGGCGCGCAGCAGGGCCTTGAAGGAGGTGGGCTGCGGCTTGGGCGCGGGCGCTTCCTTGACGGCGTCGACGACCTTGGCTTTGGCGCCGGCGAGGCGTTCGTTAGCGGGGGGTTTGGCGGATTTGCTGGCTTCGCTTGCCTTCTTCGCCGCCGTCGGGTGCTGCTTCAGTTTTGCGGCGCCAGCTTTGGCTTGTTCGGTGACGGCGATGAAGCGCGGATCGCTCTTGGGTTTGGCGACGCGGGGGGCGAAGGAGCGGGGGGCGAGCATGTCAGTGGCCTGCGGGCGTTGATGGCTCGACTAGCGGAGCTCTGCTTGGGCTGCTTCTGCGGAGAGCGTGCCTGCTCGGTGCATTGCCGGGAGTCCCGCCCGGCGGCGGGGTAACTTTCTTCTGCGGCGCCAGAAGAAAGTCACCAAAGAAGAAGCGCTGAACCGCACGCGGTCGCGACGACGCCAGGAGCGTCGCGCGAAAACAGCCAGCGGCATTGCGCGCAGACGCGAACCGCTTCGCTCTCGCTGCTGTCCTTATGACGAGCACCATCCATTGCCCCTTCACGCCGATTAACGCCGGCTGCACGCCGGGTTCATCAGGGAATACCGCGTCGCTGAGGCGACGGCACGGGATGTGCGCAGTGGCCGCGTCGCCCGAGCGACGCCGCATTTGCATTTCTCGTGAGCCCGGCGTGCAGCCGCGCGTTAGGCGGGCTGAAGGGGCGATGAGTGATGCAGGTGACAAGGACAGCAGCGAGAGCGCAGCGGGTCGCGTCTTCCCACTCACCAACTGACTGTCGCAATGCGCAGCGAGCGCGATTGGTGCTGGTGTGCGGTTCAGGGCCTCTTCTTTGGTGACTTTCTTCTGGCGCCGCAGAAGAAAGTTACCCCGCCGCCGGGCGGGACTCCCGGCAATGCATCGAGCAGGCACGCTCTCTGCAAAAGCATCCAAGCCAAACACGGAGGCCACGTCACAGCCCCTTCAGGGGACACAACCCCCCACTGCGCCGGTACTCCCGCTGCAACGCATCGAACAGCACCTCGGCATCGACAGCCCGCCCTCGCGCCAGCGCCGCCGAGACCGCATCCAGCACCACGTTCCTCACCTGCCCACCCGCCAACGTACACGCCTCCGCCACCGCCCCCAACTGCCCATCGCTCAACGCATGGTCCACCGGCAAGTGCGCCGCCCACAACCGCAACCGCTCCGCCACCTCCGGCGGCCGGAACGGAATGACGAAATCAAACCGCCGCATGAACGCCGAATCGATGCGCGCCTGCGCATTCGTCGTCACCAGCACCAAGCCCTGGTGGCTCTCCAGCCGCTGCAGCAGGAAGTTGGTTTCCAGGTTGGCGTACCGGTCGTTGCTGGAGCCCACCTCGGTGCGCGGCGCCAGCAGCGCGTCGCCTTCGTCCAGCAGCAGCATCACGTCCAGCGCCTGCGCGGCGGACAGCAGTTTGTGCAGGTTGCGCTCGGTCTCGCCGATGTATTTGCTGACGACGGCCGACAAGTCCAGCCGGTACAGCGGCAGGCCCAACTCGCGCGCCAGCACCTGGGCGGCCAGCGTCTTGCCCGTGCCCGACGGCCCGGCCAGCAACGCACGCACGCCAGCATTGAGCCGCACTGCGAAGGCCGCCGGCAACGCGCTATGCAGCCGATCACGCTGCTGGCAACGCGCGGCCAGCGCGGCGAGGTCGCGCCGCAGCGTGTCGTCCAGCACCAGCGCGTCGGGCGGTGCGTGGGCGGGGTCCAGCCGCTGCGCCAGTCGCGCCAGGCCTGCAGCCCCGCCGGCCAGGGCCGCGTCACGCAGCGTGGCCTCGTCGCTCGAATCGGTATGAGTCAGCGCGCGGTGCAGGTGACCACAAGCCAGATGCAGCCGCGCGGCCAAGCCCGCCGCGTCAGCCAGGCTGGGGCGAGCCTGCTCGATCAGCGCGAGACGCTGCGCGTAGGCCGGCAACGGCAGCGAGACGACGAGCACGTCGGCGGCCAAGCCTTCAAGACCGTCCTCATCGCCCGCCACGACGGCGTAACAGCCTCTCAGCGCCGGCAGGCGCAATGCCTCGCCGGGCACCGCATCCACGCGCAGCAGCGGCATCGCGCCGCACAGAGCCGCCAACGCCGCGAACATGGCCGGCGGCGGGCTGCTGCCGTCGAGCCGGCACTCCAGCACCGGCCGGCCCTGCGCGCGCGCCAAGGCCGCGACCAGGCTGCCACGCCCGTTGTGCTCGGGGCCGCGCACCAGCAACGGCTGGCCGGGCTGCCAGCGCGCCAGGCGCTCGCGGGTTGCCTCGGTCAGCACCAGGTCCTGCAACGCAGGTGCAGCCTCGGCTGCGCGCAGGCGCAGGCCTGGCGTCGGGTCGGCAAACGGCTCGCCACGCAGCGCCGCCCAGCAAGCCTCGTCCACCTCGAAGCGCTGCGCCGCGCGCGACTGGCCGGCGCTCTCGGGCTTGAGCACGCCGGCCTGCAGCAGTGCCCGCAGTGCCGGCCTCAGGCCCTGGCCCGGCAGATTGCCGAAAGCCTGTTGCAGCCAGGCCGGGCCGGGCTGGCCGCCGTCGTCGCCCAGCGCGTGGTTCATGGCCTCGAACAGCGGGCCGAAGCGCCGGTCCTCCTCGGCCAGGCCGTGCACCAGCCACAACTCTCCCGCCTGCTCGGGCCATTCGCGTGTCAACGCGCCGAGGCCAGGATGCACGTGCGCCTCGTCCGGCAGCGCCTCGAAGGCCGCTGCGTACTCCAACGCAAAGCCGAAGCGGCCGGCCACCTCGTCCTCGCCCAGCAGTTCCAGTGCGCTCTGCACGACTCGCCAGGCCGCGGCAAGCAGCAGCGCGCGCAAGGCCGTCGCGGCCTCGGGCCAGAGTTCAGATGGCGTCTCGGATCTCATCGGAACTCGAATCGCAGGCTGCAGCCTGTGGAAGGCAGCCAGCCGGGGTCGCGGTCCAGGCCGGCCAGGCGCCAGGCGACGTCATGGCCGGCGAGGTCGAACTCGGCGACCCATTCGGACTCGCTGAGCCAGAGCCGCGCGGGGTGGGTCAACATCAGCGCGCGCGGCCATTGCGCGGCGCGCAGGCCGAGACGGCGGCACAGGCGGCCGCGCAGCGACCTGGCATAGGCGAGCAACCAAGCTGGCCAAGGGCCAGCCGGCGCGCCGGGTGCCTCGGGTATCCACTCAGATGCGACCCAGTCGCCGGCATGCTCGGCAAGTGCCGCGTGCAGCGGGTCGTCCGGCAACCGCCAGGCCCTGGCCAGCGCAGCCAGCAAGGCCCACATGGGCACCGAAAGGCCGGGGTCGCGTGGGCGCGTGAAATCGGGATAGAGCCCGTCTTCGAGCAGCGCGTTGACGATGAAGAGCAAGGGGCCCTGGTGCGACAGCAACGCGTGAGGCCAGGGCCACGCGGTGTCCGACTCGATGCCTTCGGATTCCGCGCGTGGCACCGGAGCCGGTGAGCTGGGAGGTCTCTCGTGGGGTGCCTCGCGGCTGATGGCGCTGGCGGCGATTTCGCCGGCCGACGTCTCCAAGGATGGCGGGCGCTCGAGCGTGTGCAATGCTTCGGCGGGCGCCAAGACCGGCTGCTGCGTGATCTCCTGCAAAGCCTTGGTCGCGACGAGCCGCTGCTCGGCGTTGGGTGTGACGAGAGGGGCGCCCCTCAGCGTGGCTTGCGGCGCTGGACCAGCCTCAGTCGACCGCAACTGGTAATCGACCTGGACGGCGCCCCGTGCGGCCTGCGGTGTCTGATTCGTCACCGCAGGCTTGCTCGTCGCAGGCAGGGGCTGAACGGCAGCAGGCGGCCGCGCTGGCGCAACCGCTTCGCCACTCGTCATCTGCCGCGACCGCGTTGACTCGACGGGCACCGATGGCGCGACCTGCAACGTGGTCGGCGCGCTCACCGCTGCCGGCTTCATCACAACGACATCGTCGCCAGCCACTGCCACGAAGGTCGTCCGGGTCAGTGCTCGCCCATCAACGACAACACGCGGCAACGCTGGCAGCAGTCCCTCTGCCGCCGTCTCATCCACCGCGCCGGAAGCTCGCTCGGGTAGCAGCGGTACCGTCGGCAATGCCACCGCCACGGCATCCGGCCCAACGGCGCCATGTGCAGGCTCGGCGTCAAACGCCATCACCCTGCCCTGCCCTGCACGCTGCAACAGCCGCTGCGCCGCTGCCTGCGCTTGCGGACGCGCCACCCAGGCCACCTGCCAGTGCGGCCAGCTGCGACCCAGCAGGCCGCGCCACCACCAGCGGTCGAGCTGCCCGGCGCGCGCGGCCAGGGCCAGGCAGGCCAGCATCTCGGCGGCATCGGCAAACAGCACGGCTTCGGCGTCCTCGGGCACCGGGCCGAGGGCCGGGCGGGCCGCCTGGGCCAGCGCGGCATCCAGGCGCTCGCGCCCGGCTGCGATCCAGTCCTGCCGCCAGGCCATCGGCGCGGGGCGCAACAGCGCAGCCTCCGGCGCCTGCAGCCGCATCCGGCGCAGCCACAGCAAGGCCTGCGGCGGCAGGCCACGCGGCAATGCGTCTTCCAGATCCGCGCCCAGCGCCTGCAAAGCCAGCCGCGCAGCCACCGGCTGGGCGCGCGCCGGGGTGCGGGCGCTCAAGCGGTGGATGGCAAGGCTGGCGACCATGGCTAGCGCCGCTTGCGGTCCGGGGCCTGGGTCAGTGCGGACGCTGCAACCGCTAGCTCCTCCTTGCTGGGCCCGCCCTCGCGCCGCCGGCCGGCGGCGAGGATGCGCGCAGCCTGGGAGGCCACCTTGGCCGACGTGCGCTCGCCGCCGCCCGATGTGACCGGGCCGCTGCCGTTGCCGATGTCGCCGGTGGCGCGCAGCAGCAGGCGCTCGGGGTGGCCTTCGAGCTGGGCCAGATGCAGCTGTGCGCCGGCGCGGCGAATGGGGATGTCCTGCCAGCCATCCAGCAGCGCGCGGGCGAACAGCGCGCGGTGCAGCACCTCAGGCGAGGCGGGCACGCCCCCGGGCAGCAGCTTGCGGAACTGCGCGAGCTGCGCCGCCGTCAGCGGCAGCGTGGGCGGCAGCCACACGAAGGCGGCAGCCGTGGCCTTGGCCTCCATCAGCTCGGTGAGGAACTGGGCAGCGAAGGCCTGCATCTCGATGGCCCAGGACTGCGGCCACATGGCGTCACCGGCTTCACCGGGTGGGGCGCTGAGGCGACGGCGCGCGCTGTCGCTGTCCACCCACAGCGGCACCGCCTTGGCGTCGATCTGCAGCAGCGCCAACGGCAGCTCGTCGGCCGTCAGCCCCGGTGCCGCGGCGCCGCCGCCGATGCGCTGGCGCATCCACCAACCAACTCGACCCGTCTCAGGCACCGCCGTCAGGCCCTGGCCTGGCGACAGCAGTGCAAAGGCTAGCTCGTTGCGCAGCGAGGCCGAGTTGATGCCCGGCGAGGTCTGCACCTCGACGAGACGCGCACGCACGGCCGGCTGCTCGGTGCGGCGGTTGCAGGCGCCGACCTCGCCCAGCAGCGTCGCCGCGCGGCCCTGGGGGCTCCAGGCGGGCGTCAACGTCAGCAGGTACAAGCCCGCCAGCGGCTGCCCCTCGGCCAGGCCCGCCGCGCAGTTGCCGAAGCCGCTGAACGAGCTGCCGCGGCCGGCGCTGCTGAGGTCGAGGTCGAGGTTGCCGATGTCGATGACAGCACCCGACGGGGCGACCCCCAGCCCGGCCGCGATATGCAGCACGCTGCCGGCGCCGGCCGCAACCGTCAGCCCTTCGGCCACGCCGCAGCCAATGAGCCGCGCCAGCCGGCGCTCGGCGCCATCGCGGGCCTGCTGCTCGCGGCTCAGGTCTTCGGCGCTGAGCAGGCGGCCGTTGAAGAAGAAGCTGCGCGGCTCGCCGTCGACCGGGATGACCTGGTTGAGCCGGGCGTTCAGGACGGTGTCCATGATCAGGACCTCGCGATGACGAGCCACTGGGGCGAGTCGAGCTTGGTGGCCGCGATGACGGTCAGCGAGTTGGGCGGCTTCAGGCTCAGGCTGCCATCGCCTTCGATGCCGCCCACGGTGAACTCCGTGGCGCCCATCGTCAGCTTGAGGACGATGACCCGGCCCTCGCTGATGGTGCTGAGGCGCTGCTTCAGGTCGGGCAGGGTCAGCTTGCCATTGGTCGTCAGCACGATGACGTGATCCTTGTCGGTGACGACCATGTCGCTGGGCTTGACTGCGTAGCGGATGCCCCATTGCCCGACGTCGGTCGCGCCGCCGCCGGTCGGCGCGGCCGTCTGCACCAGCTCGCCGCTGCTGGCATCCCAGCCCACCAGCGTCGATGTGTTGCGCTGCGGCAGCTTGTCCAGGCTCAGTGCCAGGAAGCGCGGCGCAGCGCCCTGGTGCAGGGGCTGCACGGTGTTGATGGTCACGACGTTGGCGTTGGCCACCGCCGTCAGGCTGGGCGGGCTGGCGGCGTTGCCGGCCGCGACAACCTGAGTCGCCGTGCCGCCACCGCTGGCATCGATGCTGAGCTCCAGCCCACCAGCCACCGTGCGCAGGTTGACCGTGGTGTTCTTGCCGTCCACCAGCGTGGCCAGCACATAGCTGCCACCCGCCGCCTTGCTGCCCAGCAGCAGCTGCATCGCCTGCGGCCGTGTGGCCAGGCCGGTGCCGCCGTCGATGATGCGCACCGGCGCCTTCTGGTTGGGCGCGTAGACGTAGGGCGGCGGCTTGCCCGCGGCCAGGCCGGCCTCGTCACCATCCCAACCCCTGGCTGAGACGACGACGCCCTTGTTGTCCGTCGCGAGCACGCTGTTCAGCGGCGCGCCCAGCACCAGCTCGCCGTCGACGGACACGCTGCCTGTCACATGGGCGTTGCCCCCCACGGCCAGGTCGCCCGTCAAATCCAGCCCGGCGAAATCGGGGCTGGCGCCGGGGCCGATGTCCTGCACGGTGTCCAGCCGGATGCTGGGCGCGGCGCCCGTCGCATCGACCAGGATGTTGGGCGACGCGCCCGAAGGCTTGGGCAACGTGGCGCCCACCAGAGAACCCAGCTCGAAGCGCGCAGCCTGCCCGCCCGAGGCGGCGCGGCCGACGAGGATGGCTCCCGTCGCCGGTGCCGCCGCCTGGCCCGTGCCGCCGTCGGCCACGGGGATGGGCTGGCTCATGTTGGGCCCGTAGTAATCGGGCTTGCCCAAAGCGCCGCCACCGGGCCACTTGATGGCCGGGACGATCTTGGCCTTGGTGTCGCCCGGGGCGGCGCCATCGGTCGTGTCGGGCACGATGTCGATGCGCGTCACCGCGTGGTCGTGCGTCTTGAAGTCGGCCAGCAGGTCCTGCGCGTGGTCCAGCTCGTCGTCGCCCTTGCCGAGCACGTAGTGCGCTTCGCGCGGCGCGTCCTGGCTGCCGTCGCGCAGCAGCCATTCCTGCAGCAGGCGCAGGTGCAGCAGCTGCGGCCGGCCCAGCATGCGCACGGCGCGCGTGCCGCCGGCGCCGGCCTTGGCGTCCACGGCGGCCAGCAGCAGCGCGCGCTCGGCCACCGGCTCGGCGACAGGCGCCGGGCCGTGGTGGGCCATGAAGCCGCTGCGCAGCAGCCGCGTCCACACCTCGAAGGCGGCGGCGTAGTAGGCCGCCACGTCGGCGCGCGGGATCTGCAGCTCCTTGGGCGGCGCGGGCAGGCTGACCTTGCTGGGCTCGGGCAGCGGTGGCGTCGCGCCGGCGGGCATGGCTGGCGTGGGGGCGTGCACGTCGCCCCAGGCGGCGGTGATGGCTTCCTTCAGCCCGGCCTCGACCTGGGTCTGGAAGGTCAGCAGCGTCTGCCCCGCAGGCGCCGTGGTGCGCACCTTGATGCCGCGTATCCACGCGACGACGGCGCGCAGCGCGAGGTCCTCGCTAGCGTCGGGTGGCGTCCAGGAGAAGTCCAACGCAAAGCTGTCGGCGATGCGTGCATCGGCGCTCAACTCGCTCTCGTCGCGGCAGGGCTCGCCGGGAATGGGCACGGGAGAGCCGCTGGCCTCGGCGAAGCGCAGCAGAACGTAGACGGTGGTCTTCGCAGCAGTCGTCGGGTCGCGTGCCAGTTCAGCGTCCAGCCAGGTCTGCAGGTTGGCGCACTGCTCAGCCGCCACGCCAACGAGGCGCCCGTCGGGCATCAACGCCAGGCCCGGCGCCACGCGCACCTGCTGGCCTTCGCTGGCGGAGGCCGGCTTGGGCGCCGACACGCCCAGGCCCGTGATGACGCCGTAGCCGATGGTCTCGCGCAGCGCGCGCTCGTCGCGGGCGGCCAGGTAGGCGTGCTCCTGGCGGAAGTCGTCCACGCCCAGCACCATGCCGAAGGTGTAGTTCACGCGCTGCAGCGGGTCGAGCGCGGCGTCGGGCGCGGGGGTGAAGGTGGAGCCTGTGCAGCAGCCCATGGTCGTCTCCAAAAGGTTCTATCGGTCTAGCCCCACCCGGTCGGGCGGCGGCAAGGGTCTCGGATGCGTCAACTGCCCGCCGCCCAGGTCGCGCTCACCGAGCACGAGGGGGGGCCAGATGGATTCGGATGTCAGCGCCGCCAATTCGGGGCGGCGCAGCAGGCCGTGTTCAAGCCGCGTGTCGTGGCCCAGGCGCGCCTCGCCCACGCGGAACAGCTCGAAGCCAAAGCGGATCTCGGCCACGGTGTGGGCCGGCTTGTCGCGCTCCACGGCGCGCTCCACAGCCGCGCGGCGGCGCGCGAGTTCGTCGAAGTCGAGCTGGGCAGCATCGGGCAGCGGCAGCACGACACGGAAGCGATGCGCGGGGCCGAGGGCGCGCACGATCTGCGCCTCGAAGCGCCACCAGTCGGCCAGCGCCACGGAACCGGCGGGCAGCGACAGCGGGCTGGGGATACGGTCGAAGCCGCGCCAGGCCGTGCCCCAGGCGGCGTTCAGCAGCGAGATGCGGCGCCAGCGGCGGGCGAGATAGTCCTGCCAGCGCTGGCGCAGCGGGGCGCAGGGCTGGGTCGCGGCGAGATAGGTGTCGAAGGCTTCGTCGCGTGGTCGTGGGTCGTCTTCGGGCAGGTCCGCAAGGCGCCAGGACGCCATCAGCGCAGCCTCTTCCTGCGCCGCCCGCGGCACAAAGCCCAGGGCCTGTTGCAGCTTGATCAGGTCCCCCAGCAGCGACTCGTCACCCGCCAACCGCGCGAGCAACGCCGCCCTGCCCTGCGCTGGCCGCCAGGCAACTGATGCCAGCGGCGGCGCGAGGCCGAACAGCTCCTGCAGCCGCACGCCGTGTACGCGCTCGGGCAGGCTCTCCGGCGCGGCCAGCCAGGGTTCGGCGTCGACGGTGTCGGGCTCCCAGGCCAGCGTGGCCACGAGCAGCATGCCGGGCACGGTGCCGCGACGCGCGTGCACACCCGCGGCATGGCGCAGCAACGCGCGGCGGCGCACGGGGCCGGTGGAGCCGTCGAACGTGATGGCCAGCCAGTTGGCCAGCCAGTCCAGCGTGGCGCGGGGCGCGGTGCGGGCGTCGAGCAGCAGCTGGGCCGCGGCGATGCGGTCTTCCCAGCGTGTCAGCTCGCCTTCGAACAGCGCCAGGAAGCGGCCGGTGAACTCGGCGCTGGTCGGGTCCGCGCGGTAGACGGCCGGCAGGTAGTGCTGCAGATAGCTGAAGCGCGGATACCAGGCGCGCAGGCTCGCGAGGCCTGGGCTTTGCTGGCCATCGCCGCTGGCCTGGATGCGCAGTTGCAGGTAGCGGCCGGTGGCGGCCTGCAGCAGGCAGGTCAGCGTCTGGAACTCCTTGCAGGCGCCCAGGGGCGGCTCGCGCCAGGGCAGCTCGGGGCCGGCCGGGTGGGGCAGCAGGCCGGGTTCGTCGCGCCAGGGCTGCAGGCTCAGCGCCTGGGGCGTGTCGGCAGCGCGGCTTTGCAGCTTGAGGGTGCTACCAGGCGGGCGGCGGGCGTCCAGCGCCACGCGGTGCCAGATGCAGGCGGGCGTGGCGCTGTCCCACACAGGGCCGAGCAGCACGCCCTCGCGTTCGCAACGCGGGCGAGGCAGCGTCAGCAGCGGCAGCCAGCGGTCGGCTCCGGCGTAGAAGGCCCGCGCCGACGGGAAGCGGTGCAGCACCTGGCCCGCGCCGAGGCTGGCCAGGCCGCCGGCCTGGTAGTGGCGCAGCGGGATGAAGTCACGCTGCAGTTCGAAGGACCAGACACCGGCGTCGTCCTCGGTCGCCGCAAAGCGGAAGGCCTGGTCGCCGCTGGCGGCCAGCAGCAGCACGTTGAAACGCTGGTCGGCCAGCCATTCGACGGCCAGCGTGCGGGTGGACAGCAGCGTGGGTTGGCCGTCCGCCGTGGCCTGCTCGATCTGTTCTTCGAGCGGGCCTACCGAGCCGCTCTCGTCGCCCTGCCAGTCGACGACGGACAGGTAGAGGCCGTCCATCTGCAGCTTCAACATGAGGAAGCGGCCAGCGGGCAATGCCGCAACGGCCGTCGCATCGGCGCCCAGCGCGAGTTGGCAAGGCGGCTGGGCTGGCGCGGGCTCGGGCGCCGACTCTGCAGAGAACGCCGAGGGGCTGGACACCCGCGGCACGCAGGGGCGCAGGTCGGGGCCCAGCCGGTGCAGCATGCCGGCTGCAAACAGCGCCACGCCGCCATCGTCCAGCGCCAGCAGCGCCTCGGGTGCGGGCATGGCCGGCCAAGGCTGCGGCAGCGGCGGGCCGCCACCGTGCAGGTCGAAGATCAGCAGGCCGCCGGCCGCCGTGCTGGCCACGACGAGGTAGTGACCCGTCGTCACCGTCAGCGCGTCCATCACCAAGGGCGCCGCCGATGTGACCGGCTTGCAGGGGCCGAAGGCACCGGGCTCAGGGTCAGCGGCCGCAGCTTCGGGCAGCGGCCAGAAGTCGGTGATGTTGCCGCTGCCGCTGGACCAGACGCGGATGGCCGTGCCGGCGGCGTTCAGCGCGTACAGATTGCCGTAGGCATCGAAGACGCCACCGGCCCGCGAGCCGGGTTCAGGCAGGGCCGCGGCGCTGCTGGCCTTGAACTCGAACAGCAGCGGCTTGAGCACCAGTTGGCCAAGCGCGGCCTCGTGTGCGGCGTCGTCGGGCAGCCAGGCCCAGTGCGCGTCCGGCTGGGCGCGCTGGGTCCAATCGCTCTTGGTGACAAGGGCGTGGAAGCGGCTGCCGTTGGCATCCATCAGCAGTTCTCCGGCACACGTGGCACGGGCAGGCGGACAACGGGCGTGCGGCCGCCATCGTCTGTGCCACCCGTGCCTTGGCCGATGAGGTCGGACAGCGGCACCGGGTCGCCCAGCGACACCGACAGCCCCGCGATCAGCGGCAGCTGCAGCCCGGCCAGCGGCACGCTGTCGCGCTGGGCGCCGCTGGAGTCGCCCAGCAACAGGCCCGTCACGCCCAGCACGCCGTCGACGCGCGCGGCAACGGTGGCCAGCTCCAGCGCAGCGACGGACTTGAAGAGTGGCCAGCCGGTGGCGCTTGCGGCGTTGGGCAGCGGTGCGAGGAAAGCCTTCAGCGCCGCCTTCACGCGCTCACGCACCTCGGCCACGCCCTGGCCTGCATGCAGCTCGATGCCGACGCTGATCCACAGCCCCGTGTAGGCCGGGCCGCGCAGCAGCACCTCGCAGGTGACGAGGCGGCGCGGCGCGAGGTGGTCGCAAACGGCGTTGATGAAGTCGGCGTTGGGCAGCGGGTAGTCGGGCCGGCGCGGGTCCTGGCGCGGGATCAGCATGCAGGTGACGACGCCCGGCTGATCGCCCGGCAGCCCCGGCGACAGCTCGGGGTGCCAGGCCGGCAGCACCTCGACGCGGCCGACGTCGGCCTGCGGTGTCTCGCGAATGATGGCGTCGAAGTCTTCGGCACTGACGGCGCGCTCGCGGTGGCGCAGCACGAGCGAGATGCGCTTCTCGCCGTCGGCGGCGCTCTCGGCGTCCAGCCCGCCATCGGCCGGGCGCGGGTTGCTGACCTTCACGCCGGGCGGCAGCGTCGGCCCGAGCTTGATCGCGCCGGCGGCGACGTTGCCGGCCGAGCCCGAGGCCCAGTCGAAGCGCACGGCGATTTCGTTGCCAGCGGGCGGGCGGGCGCCGCGCGCGCCGTCGCCGAAGCGGATCTCGCCGCTCTCGGCATCCAGCGCAAAGACGTTCGCGCCGGGCTGGCCCTCGGCGGGCGCGGCCTCCAGTTCGTCGGTCAGCGCCCAAGGCTGGTTGGCGACGAGCAACTGCATGGACTCGGCCAGCACCTGGCCGTGGCTCAGCCGCCGGCGCTGCTCGGGCGAGCCGTCGCCCGGCGGCAGCAGCTCGCGGCTGACGCGGCTGCGCTGGCGCACGGCCGCGCAGTGCGTGCCGGCCCAGGCGAGCTGCACGCCTGCGTTGCTGAGACCGTCGATGCGCAGCCAGGTGATGAGGCGGGCAGCCAGCGCTTCGTCGGTGAGCTGGGGTGGCAGTTCACCCACCCCGGCTTCGAGCGGCTCCGTCTCGGCCCAGGTACCGATGTCGTTGGCTTGGGCTGGCAGCGTGACCTGCAGGATGCCGGCCTGCTCCGGGAAGCCGCTGGGCGCGACGGCGTCCAGGCGCCGGTACTCGCCCGGTGTACCCGTGCCGTCAGCGCGTGCCTTGGGCGCCCAGGCGCTGAGCGCCGGTGGCGGCAGCGCGGGGCGGCCGGGCTGGATGCGTGCGCTCGTCTCGGGCGGCTGCGGCACGAGGCCGATGGACAGCGTGCGGCCGGCGAGTTCGGCCCGGGCGTTGGTCAGGTCGGCCGCGCTGGGCTTGGGGGCAGCCAGCAGTGCAATCCACAGCGCGCCGTCCACGGTCTCGGCGCCGACGTCGATGGCATCGGGCAGGTCGGCGAGCTGCACGCTGTCGTACAGCACGGGCTCCACGCTCGCATCGCCACTGGACGAGAAGTCGCGGCCGGTGGCCTCGTAGAGCTGGCGGTAGTAGTCCAGCAGCGCGGGGTCGGGCGTGCCGACGACGCGCTTGAAGACGACGAGGCCGGTCACGGGCGGCAGATCCAGGCCCGTGTCGCTCAGGAAAGGCACGGCGCCGGCCAGCAACGGCAGGCCCGACGGCAGCGTGATCGTCTTGCGCTCGCCGGCTTCGTTGCTGAACTGCACGAGGGCGCGTGCCGGCTGCGCGGCGCGCAGGCCGATGCCGAGCAGCTGCAGGAACTTGAGGCGGTTTCGCTCGGGGATGAGGTTGGCGCGGTAGAGCAGGCTCTCGGCCATGAAGGCGAAGAGCTCGACAAGGGTGACACCGGGGTCGCTGGGGCCGGTGTGCGTCCACTCGGGCGCATGCACGGCGGCCAGCGCCAGCGTGTCGCGCACCAGTGCGGCGTGGTTGCGGTCGTCGATGGCGGGGAGTTGGATGGGCATTTGCGTTTACCTTCCCTGGACCGGGATGGAGAGGCTCATGCGGCCTGCTTGTGCGGTGGCGACGAGGGTGAAGCTGAGCTCAGCAATCGCCGCTTCGAGGTCGTTCGGGTCGGCGGCGACCTTGATGGTTTCGACCTGCACGCGCGGCTCCCACTTGGCGAGTTGGCGGCGGATGACTTCCTCGATGGCGCGCCAGGTGGTCGGCACGTTGGGTTCGAACAGGAAGCGCTCCAGGCCGGCGCCGTAGTCGGGGCGGCGCAGGCGCTCGCCTTGGGCGGTGAGCAGCAGGATGCGGATGGACTCGCGGACGTTGGCTTCGCCTTCGCTCCAGGCGAGGCGGCCTTCGGGGGTGAGGCGAAGGGGGAAGGCGACGCCTCTTCCGTACAGGGCGGCTTCGTCCGTCATTGAAGGTGCTCCTGGGTGTTTTTGCGAGGAGCCTCTCGACTCGGTGCCGTGTTGCCGGGAGTCCGCCCCGGCGGGCGGGTAACTTTCTTCTGCGGCGCCAGAAGAAAGTCACCAAAGAAGAGGCGCTGAACCGCACACGACCGCGACGCCGCCATCGGCGGCGCGCGAAAACAGCCAGCGGCATTGCGCGCAGACGCGAACCGCTTCGCTCTCGCTGCTGTCCCTGTGACGAGCTCCATCCATTGCCCCTTCACGCCGCTTAACGCCGGCTGCACGCCGGGCTCATCAGGGAATACCGCGTCGCTCGAGCGACGCTGCATTTGGTCTTCTCGTGAGCACGGCGTGCAGCCGCGCGTTAAGCGGGCAGGTGGTGCGATGAGTGGCGCTGGTGACAAGGACAGCAGCGAGAGCGCAGCGGGTCGCTCCGTCCCCGACAACGATCGGTTGTTGTCATGCGTGGCAAGTGCCCGTGGTGTTGGTGTGCGGTTCAGGGCCTCTTCTTTGGTGACTTTCTTCTGGCCCCGCAGAAGAAAGTTACCCCGCTGCCGGGCGGGACTCCCGGCAATGCACCGAGCAGACACAACCCCAGCAAAAGCGACCCGCGACCTCACGACTTCTTCCCCTTCAACCCCGGAATCGGGAAGCACACCATCAAGAACGGCAGCCACCTAAAGATCAGATCCAGCAACGTCGCAATGACGATCAACAAAATGAACGCCACGATCGTGATGATCGGAATCGACAACGAGCAGATCGTCCCGAAGGTCTGCCCCCCAGCTCCTTGAGCACAAGGCGCCATCTCCCCCACGTCCAGGTCCTTGTGGAAAGGCCACGGCAGCACCGACAGCACCATGTCGCCGAACCCCAGCCGCCGCACACGCTTCATCTGCCCGCACAGCAGGTCACTCATGATGAAAGCGCTGTTCTTGCCAAACTTGCGCAGCCCGCCCGGCGAGGTATCAAACGGCAGCGCGATGCGTATGGGCCGTAGCGGCGCATCGGGGTCGAAGAAGCCGGCAAGCTCGAACACCTCGCTGGGCGCGCTCATCACCGCCGGATGCAGCGGCCCGCAGTCGCAGCGCTGGTGCACGAAGCGCAACACGTAGCGCGGCGGGCCGGTGTCGGCCGCGAGCGTGGCCTGCAGCTCGGCAGCCATGCGGGCGGCGTCCGGGGCCTGGGGCGTGGCGGTGCCGAGCGTGGCCGCCGCCAGCGCCTCGTCGATGGCGGCGGCCACGTCGTTGTAGAGCGACTCCAGCCGGCGGTTGGCCACGTCCTGAACGTCGGCGTTGTCACCCGCGCCGACCGTCGGCCAGGGGTTGAACGGGCCGGCGATGGCGCCCGGGCCAGGCGTTGCCACCGCCAACGGGAAGCTGAACGGCGCCCAACCGGCGCCTTTCGGGAAGGGCTGTTCGGTGGCGTCCAGCGCCGTGCCAACACCGGGCTTGCCGATCTCGGCCAGGGCCAGGCGAAGGTTGGGTGCGGGCGTGGTGGCGATGACCTTCACATCGGTCGACAGCACGGCCGCGACGATGGCGCGCTCGGTCGGCCCCCAGGCCGCGGCAGTAAGGCGGTCCAGCAAGGCTTGCGCCTTGAGCGTGCCCGCGGTGCCGCTGGCCAGGCCCGCGTGCACCAGGGGCAGCGTGGCGGCCAGCCATTCCTGCATCTCCTGCAATTGGCGCCAGCTCGATTCCTGCAACTGGTCGTTCAGCTGCGGCAGCGACTTGGCACTGGCCGCGTTGCGGGCCGAGGGCTTGTCGTCCCAGGGCTTGTCGGTCTGCACATCGCCCGTCGAGTCGCGCGATGCACGGGCGCGCTCGATCAGCCCTTGCCAGGGCGCGATGAGCTTCATGCGCGCGCCGGCCTTCAGCTCGTTGGCCCGGTTTGCGGCGGGCGCCGGCGCCGTGCCGACGGACGCGAAGCGGTAATCGTCATGCCGGGCGGCGGGGATCAGCCCGGCCAGCAACTTGCGCGAGCCGCTGGCCGGCGGCTGGTAGCTGAGCGGGAAGACCGCCAGCCACTCCTCGCCCGGCAACGGCTGCGAGGCATCGGCCAGCGGCACCCAGCGCGAGGGCTGGCCGGGCGTCTTGAAGAAGGCGCATTCGCGACCATCGGCCAATAGGCGGCGCAGCAGCATGCCGCTCTTGTCGCCCGAGGCGGTCGTGCGCGTGGGCAGGCCGGGCAGCTCGCAGACGAGATGCGCCGCGGCCAGGTAGAAGCGCTGGTGCACGGGCTGGAAGAGCTTCAGCGGCTTGGGCGCCGGCGGCGTGGCGGCCACCTCGTGGCGCTTGAAACCGATGAGGGCGCGGCTGCGGGCCAGCGCGCGGGCCGGGGCGGACCTGGGTGCTTCCAGCGCTGGCGCGGGGGTGGGCTCGGCGAGCACCTGCCAGGACTCGGGCTTGGCGACGAAGCTGGGCAGCGCCTGCGGCGTGTCGGCCAGCATGGCCAGCAGGCGGTCCATGAAGTCGTCGCTGTCGAAGCGCAGGATGGCGGGCGAGTTGCCAACCGGTGAGGCGACGAAGCTCTCCGCGCCAACCCAACGCAAGACGTGCGAGGCACTCATAGGATGTTCCCCGCGCCTGGCGTGTAGGTCGCCGCGATGATGGTGTTGGTGATGACGGTGTCCGCCTGCACGACCCCCGAGAAGCGCGACATGCCGGCGTCCACGGTGACCATGCCGGCCGACACAGCCACCTGGCTGGCGTTGACCGTCACCTTGGCCGACGCCGTGACGGTGATGCCCGCGGTTTCCAGCTTCACGCTGTTGCCGTTGCTGTCCTCGATGGTCACGCTGCCGGGGCCGTCCTTCAGCGTGAGCTTGCAGCCACCCGGGGTTTCGAGCTGCAGGCGCTCCTGGCCGTCTTGATCGTCGAGCGTGATGACGACGCCGTTGCGGCTCTTGATGACCTTGTGGTTGTTCTGCGAGCTGGCGCTCTCGGGCGGCGAGTCCTGGCCGTTCCACAGGCCGCCGACGATGAAGGGCCAGCGCGGGTCGCCGCCCTGGAAGACGATCAGAACCTCGTCGTCGACCTCGGGCATGAACCAGCTGCCACGGTCCTTGCCGGCGAACAGCGTGGCCATGCGCGCCCAGGCCTCGTAGCGCGCGCCGCCGCCATCGGGGCTCCAGGGCAAGGTGATCTTCACGCGGCCGGTGTTGTCGGGGTCCATCAAGTCCACGACCTGGGCGACGTGGCAGCCGTACCAGCGACCACCCCAGCCTTGCGGGTGGCGGTCTGCATAGAGCGCCTCGGCGGGTGTCATGTCGAACAGACTCATGGCGCCCGTCCGATCCAGGGCCGTTCGGCAACGAACTCCGTGCGCAGGCCCTCGGCCATGTCGAAGCGGTGCGTCACCTCGGCCAGGCTGTACTTGCCGCTGAACAGCGGGCCCAGCCCCGTCAGGTCGACCGTTGCGCCGCAGCGCAGCCGCGCGTCCGGCTGGGCGGTGCCGTGGCCCACGACGAAGCGGCGGTTGATCTGGCGCAGCCAGGCCTCGGCAAGCTGGCGAGCCTCATCGGCCGAGCCAGGGTGCAGGTGGGAAACCATGTCGGGCCGCGCGCCGATCTTCTGCTGCAGCAATGCCGCGCCGGCCTCGCCGTCACCCGTCTCGCTGCCCAGCACGCTGTCGGCGTTGGCCGTCTCCTTGACGGCCTGCTTGTCGGCCACGCTCCAGCCGGCCACGCTCAACTCGGTGCGCTGCAGCGCGAGGTCGGCGCGCACGTCGAAGGCCAGCAGCTTGCCGCCCAGGTCCAGCGGCAGCGCGGTACCGCCGCGGCGCTTGCGGGCAGCCAGGTGCAGGGTGGTGCCGTCCAGCCAGACCTCGGCCTCGCAGCGCCGCGCCTGCTCGCGCAGGAAAGCCAGGTCGCTCTGGTTGACCTGGGCGAGCAACGGCAGCGTGGGCGAGTCCATATCGGCGGCCGCGGTCAGGCCGTGGTCGCTGGCGATGCGTTGGGCGGCGTCGGAAAGGCTGGCCTGGTCGAAGCTGCGCGTGCGGCGCTTCATGCGCAGGTCCTGCAGCTTGTCTTCGAGCTGCACGACGAGCTGGGCCTCACCCATGCCGGCCTTGGGGAAGCGGCCCTGCAGCGCCATCACGCGGCCGGCGAAGAGCACGTCGTTGCCGAGCTTGATGGTGATCTGCTTGCCGAACTCCAGCCGGTCGCGGTCGAACAGCGTGTAGCCGGGGCTGCCGTCGCACGTACCCCAGTTGCCGAAGGCGAGCTGGGCCTGGGCGAGGCCGTCGATGCGCTCACGGATCTCCAGCGCCGCAAGCGCTGCGGCCAGGTCGGACGCGACCTGGCCTTCGACCTCCACCGTGGGCCGGCCGCTACCGAGAGGGATCGAAACGTCGGGCATGTTCAGTGGCTGAAGACGCGAAGTTGCAGCTCGCGCGCGGCGGCGGCGATGCGGCGGGCCTGGGCCAGCGCCTGCAGATCGGGCTCTGCCGGTGCGGGTGCGCCTGCCGCAGCGGGCGCTCCGGGCGCGGCAGGCGGCGCCGGCGCCGGGCTGACTTCGAACTCGTGGATTTCGACGGGCATGGCGGCTTCCTCGGATCAACCGCTGACGATGCGGGGCTTGGTGGCGGAGAGATCGATGAGCTGGCCCGCCGGCATCGCGCGCGGGTTCTCGATGCCGTTGGCCAGGGCCACGGCCTGCCAGCTGGCGCCGCCCTGGAAGGCCGCGCCGGTGCTCAGGCCCAGGCCAGCGCCGACGCTGACCGATGCACCGACCGAAACGCCAGCGGACAGCCCCGCAGAGAAGCCCGCGCCGGCACCGCTGCCGGGAGAAGCCGCCGAACTGCCGCCCCCGGGCGTGGCCCCCGCCGCCTTGGCCGCGTCCTGCAAGGCCTGCAGCGACTGCCCACCAGCGGCGGGCCACAGCGGCCGCGCGCCCGGCACGGTGCCGTCGCCAGTGAAGGCCGGCACGAGGATCTCCTGCTGGATCATGTTCAGCGTCAGGCTGGCGCGCAGCGCCTCGCCCTTGGGCGAGAAGAACTCGACGCTCTCCTCGACGCTTTCGACAATGCCGTCGAACAGGAAATTGCCCCACGAAAACCGCAGCCCTGGCGGTGTGCGCTGCGAGGTGTCGCGTGCGCCCGCCGCGGCCGGCTTGGGCTTGATGAAGTACAGCACCTGGGCCGTGATGCGGCGCACGTCGTCGACGATGAAGGGCGCGCTCGTTGCCGCGGCCACGTCGAACCACAGCTGCACGGCGAGCTTGGTGGTGCCGGTGCCAACGAACTGGCGTGCAGCGCTGCCCTGGCTCTGGTTGCCGCCGCCCCCTCCCCCGCCACCGCTCGCGTTGGGCTGCTCCTTGATCTGGTTGGCGTAGGAGAGCTTCAGCGACTCGGGGTTGAACTGCACGGTCAGCGACTTGCCACCGGGCATCACGTCGCTGAGGTCGTCCTTCAACTCGATGAGCTTGGCGTGCTGGATTTCAAGTTCAGGCATCTGACTTGTCCTCCCACTTGAAGGCCTCGTAGGCGACCTGGATCTCCTCCACCGCCACGTTGCCGTCCTTGGCATTCAGCACCGGCGCCTTCAACTTGATGGGCAGGCAGCGCGACAACACGAAGCGGCCCCACTCGCTCTTGTCATGGCGCAGCACGCTGATCGTGATGCCGGCGCGCAGCGCGGGGTTGGCCAGCGATCGGTCGAACCATTTCCACAGGTCGGTGCCACGTGTGACGCCGCGCTTGAGCGTCAGTTGGCCAAAGCTGACCGGGCCGGCCAGGCGATGCACCCGGTTCGGGTTGCCGCCTTCACGCAGCGTCTTGACCTCCTGGCTGACCTCCAGGCCGTCACAGTCCGAGAAGGCCGCACCGGCCAGCGGCTTGCTGTCGCCGTCCGGCAGGATCTCGACGACGAAGTTCAGCGTCGAGAAGGGCTGCCATTGCTCGCGGGCTGCATCAGCCATCACCGTTCCTCGATCAGGAGTTGCTCACCTGAACGCCGCAAATGCAGCGTCAGGAATCGCAGCGGCCGGCTCGGTGCCACCTGGATCAGCAGGCTGCATTCGCCACGCTCGATCTCGCGATCCGCGGCGGCGCCCGAGGCCGTCTTCAACAGGTAGGACGAGGCGGCATCCACGCCGCGGAAGGCGCCGCGTTGCATCAGCCGGTGCAGCAGTGCGTCGAAGGAGCGCTCCAGGCCGCGGCGCAGCGTCAGGTCGTTGGGCTCGAAGACAAAGCGCTGGCCTTCGCGGCGGCACAGGCGGCGCAGCAGGATGAACAGGCGGCGCACGCCGATGGCGTTCCAGTCGGCATCCGTCGACAAGGTCTGGCTGCGCACAGCGGCAATGCCATCGGCGCGCAAGGCCAGCGGGTTCAGGCCCAGGGCCTCCAGCGCGTCGGCGCCCTGCACTTCACCGGTCAACGCGAGTGCCGCGGGCAGCGGGTCGGCGCCCGGCGCGCCCCAGGCGCCGTGCAAGCGACTGCGGCGGGCGAGCAGGCCCATCAGCGCACCGGTGGGTGGGTGGCTGCGCAGGCGGTCGTCGGCGTCGCGTTGCAGCAGCCAGGGGTGGTGGATGGCGGCAAAGCTGGCGGCGCTCGCGGCCTCGGAGGTGTCGACGAGCTGGGCTTCGGCCCGCAGCGAGGCGACATGGCTGGCGATGGCGGGCACATCCCAGCCCTGCGGCAGGGCGAGCAGCGCAAAGTGCTCGCGGGACCCCGCGCCCAAAGCCAGCAACGCGCGGTTGATGGCGCCGATGACGCCGGCATCCGTTGCCGGCTTGGCCCGCCAACCCGTCGCACGCACATCGAGTTCGGCGACCTCGCTCCACGCGCCGGTCAGGCCGGCGCGGCGGGCACGGGCACGCAGCCACCAGGCGCCGGCGGTGAGCTTGAGGGGCAAGTCGGCAGCCGGCGCGGCGTCGGCAATGACCCGTGCGTCGGAGAAATCGGGCTGGCCGGCGAGCTGCACTTCGAGGCGCTGCGCCACGCCGGTGTCTGCCGGGTCGGCTCGCAGGCGCAGCGTGAACTCGCGATCGGCCGGCAGCACGGCGGGTGGCGCAGGCACGGCAGCGAGGAAGGCGATGCGTGGCGGCTGCGGCGGCACGGGCGGCGGCGGCGCGCAGTCGTCGAAGGTCGCAGGCGGGCAGGCGCAGACCGGGTCGGGCGTCGTCGTCACCACCACGTCGCGGCGCGGCAGCGGGTCGGTGAGCAACCAGCCGGGGTGGACGGCATCGGGCACCAGCACCCAACTGGCCTCGGCCGCGCAGGCATCGTCGCGCCCCAGCGCACCGTGCAGGCCCTTGAGCCGGCGCGGCTTGTCGCCGAAGAAACGCACTTCGTCGGCCCAGCTGAGCAGCAGGCGGCCGCGCAGACCGGGGTTCCAGTCGGGATCCAGGAACAAGCCGGCCTGAAAGTCCGCCAGGCCGTTGCGCTCCAGCGCCCCTCCCTCGGCGGGCTTGGGTGCGGACCAGGCCTCGAAGTCTGAGCCCAGCCCGACCGGCAGCAGCATCCACTCGCCGGCCGGCATGGGCGCGCCGCCGCACAGCGGCCAGTCAGCCGGCGCCAGGCCGAGGTCGTAGGCGGTGTCGGCGTCTGGCGCGAACCAGGGCAGCGCGGTGGCACCGGGCGCCAGGCCGCAGGCATCCAGGTGCTGAAGCGCTGCCTGGGGTGAGCGCAGGGCCAGGTCGACCTGCACGCGTTCGATCAGCCAGTCGACCGGATCGAAGTGCGCGACGCTGCCGTCCGAGCGGCGCCAGTCCAGCGGCAAAGCGTCAACGGCGCCGAAGACATCGGCGCGCTCGACGCGGGCCCAGGCCGGGCTGACCCCGACCTTGGCGCCGGGCCGGCGCGCGCGCAGCAGCTCGCCGCGCGAGATGCCGGCACCGGCCTGCAACGCCTGGCTGCGCACCCGCGCGGCCAGCTCCAGCCGGTCGGCCCACGCGCCGGGGCTGCTGGCCATCAGCTCCAAGTCGGTGGTGGCAACTTTCCAGCCGTCGTCGCCACGCGTGGCCAGCCTCAGGCCGGGCACCACGAAGCGTGCCGACCTGGCCCCCTCGCCCGCCACGCGGATCACATGGCAGCGGCGCCCGCCACCGGCGAAGAAGGCGGCCACCGCCGGCGGGAGATGGGCCTGGAGCCGCTCCGACGGATCACCGCCCGCCTGCACGA
The DNA here is from genome assembly GCF_059421665.1 of Roseateles sp. GW821-FHT02E12. Lineage (NCBI taxonomy): Bacteria > Pseudomonadati > Pseudomonadota > Betaproteobacteria > Burkholderiales > Sphaerotilaceae > Roseateles > Roseateles sp. GW821-FHT02E12. Next base: position 689,652 of record NZ_JBWKVK010000003.1, on the reverse strand, counting down.
GATCGAGCGCACCGCCGAAGACGGCTTCATAGGCCGAGGCGCTGTCCAGCGCGACCGGCCGATGCAGCGGCCCCTTGGCCGCGAAGCCGATGAAAACCGGCACGTCCATGACGGGCATGCCGTCGCCGCTGGGCGTCGGGTCGTCAACGATGCGAACTCCGACTGCCACGTTTGACCTCATTCCATTTCGAGGCGTTCGTAGCTCAGCGTCAGCTCTTCCATCGCCACGTCCGTACCCTTCGCGTTGAAGGGCCCCGACGTGTGTTTCATGATCCGCGCGTTGATGAGGCGCCAGGTCTGCACGGTCTGCGTGCGGTCCTCGCTCTTGAGCTCGACGGTGACGGTGCGCAGGCCGTTGCTGGCGCCGTTGCGCACGTCGTCCAGCCATTTGTAGAGGTCCAGCGAGCCGATGACGCCACGCTTCATCGTCACGTCGGTGGCCTTGTTCAGGCCGGCCGTCTTGATGACGTTGTTGAAGGCGTAGTTGCCGGGGCGGTACTCGGTGATGGAGACTTCCATGCCGATGCCGCTGACCTCCTGGAAGCCGGCCTGGGGCGTGTTGGTCACCCCGTCGCCGAGGTTGACGTGGAAGTTGAACTGGACATAGGGTCGATCACGAACGACGGCCATGGTGGGCTCCTATCTCAGGACTTTTGGTCGGCCGTCCACTGGCCAATCCGGAAGATGACGAATTCCGCCGGGCGCAGCGGCGCGACGCCGATCAGGCAGACGAGGCGGCCGTTGTCGAGGTCGTTCTGCGTCATCGTCGAGCGGTCGCAGCGCACGAAGAAGGCCTTGTCGGGCTTGTCGCCCAGCAGCGCGCCGTTGGCCCACTCGTTCATCAGGAAGTCCCGCACGGTGGCGCGCACGTTGGCCCACAGCGCCTCGCCGTTGGGCTCGAACACGGCCCACTGCGTGCCCTTGTCGATGGACCGCTCCAGGTAGGCGAAGTAGCGCCGCAGGTTGACGTATTTCCACTCGGGGTCCGAACTGATCGTGCGTGCGCCCCAGAGGCGGTTGCCGCGGCCCTCGAAGAAGCGGAAGCAGTTGATGCCCTCGGGGTTGAGCACCTCCTGCTGGGCCGTGTTGATGAGCGTCTCGAAGCCGATGGCGCCTCGCACCACCTCGTTGGCCGGCGCCTTGTACACGGCGCGCTCGGTGTCGTTGCGGGCGTAGATGCCGGCGACGAAGCCCGAGGGCGGCAGGTTGAGCGGCTTGCGGGTGATGCCGTCGAAGACGGTGACCCAGGGGTAGTAGAGGGCCGCGTACTTGCTGTCCAGCTTGGCCTTGAACTTGCGCACGTCGGCGATCTTCATGCCCTCGTGCGAGTCGATGACGGCGATGCGGTAGCGCATCTTCTCGGCATGGGCGATGAGCAGGTTGGTGATGGCGGCCACGTCGTCGGGGCGGCTGGCGGCCTTCCAGGTGGAGCCGGGCGCGGCGACGATGGAGATGTCCTCGATGGCCTCGAACTGCTTGAGGCCGGTGGCGTAGTCCTGCGTGGGGTCGGCGCGGCCTTCGTACTCGGTGCGGCCGGGCAGCAGGCCGTCGTTGCCGCCTGCCAGCCAGGCGGTGGCCTGCAGGCCGCGCTCGAACTTCTTGCGCAGCGACACGAGCTCGTTCTGGCCGGCGTCGTCCCACTCGATCTGCGTGATCTTCAGGTCCAGGCCGGTGCTCAGCGCATCCAGTGCCTTCAGCAGGTCGCTGCCGTTGTCGATGAGGTTGGAGGTCGCGTCGCTGCCGTTGAGCAGCACGATGGGCAGGCCGGCGCTGCTCGGGCCGGCGAGGCTGAACAGGTCGAAGATGCCATCCGGCACGCCGGCCGTCTTGTGCGCGGGCTCCAGCGGCAGGCCGCTCCAGGCGCCCTGCGAGCGGCCGTCGGCGGTCAGTACCTCGAGGCTCAGCGACACGGGGCGAATGGCGTCGCCGCTGCCGGGGGTGAGCGTCAGCGCGAAGTCGGCCAGCGAGAAGCTCGTCGCCCCGCCCGGCGCGCCAGCAGGTGCCACGCCGGCCGTGAAGCTCCAGACGCCGGCCACGCTGCGGCGGGCAACGTACAGCGGCAGGTCGGCCATCGTGCGCAGCGCGGCAGGCGGGTTGGCACCCGTGGCCGGCGTGACCAGCGCGGCGCTGGCCGTGGAGATCCAGACGACATCGCCGTCAGCCAGGTTGGCCAGCGTCGGGATGAGGCCGCCACCGCCGCCCGGGTCGGGCAGTGCGCCCAGCACGTTGGGGCCGAGCTTGACGCCGGTGCGCACCTGCAAATTGCCCATCGCGCCGGGGTACCGCGCGACGATACGGAACTGGTCAGGCGCGCTGCCGACGAGCAGGCGGCCATGGCCGTCGGCGTAGGGCGCGGCGGCGAAGCTGTCGCCGAGCGCTGTCGGGTAGTTGCCGCTGCGCGGGCGGAAGACGCGGCTCACGTAGACGCGCTTGCCGCCCTCCTCGAAGAAGCTGCGCACGGCCTGCCAGAGGTAGTTGGCGCCGGTGGTGCTGCCGTCGGCGCCAAAACCGAGCTGGTTGCCGTCGCCATAGCTGCGCTCGAACTCGGTCAGGCTGGTGAGGATGTCGGGCGCCTCGGTGACGGGGCCATAGCGGCTGGGGCCGATGAAGCCGGTCGTCGTCGTGCTGACGCCTTCGATGGACTTCGATCGGAAGGAGACCTCCTCGACGAATACACCGGGCGCAAGATATTCGGGCATGACGGTCTCCTTCGTGGAACGTGAATCACATCGGCGACAGGCGCAGTTCGCGCTGCGCCGGCGGCAGGCCGAGGGTGGCGAGGATCAAAGGCTCGCCGGGGATGAAAGCGGGGACGGGGTAGTGGTTGTTGCCGTTGAGGTGGTCCATCGCCTGCACCTCGGGCTGGGTGGCGAAGGCCAGCACGTCCGGCGCGCCCAGGCCCAAGGACGCGGCGGCCAGCGCAGGATCGGCAAAGACTCTGAGCTGCGATGCCGGGCCGGGCGGCGAGCCGGGGCGGTTGGGGCGCGGCTGGGGCAGGTGCAGGCTGAGGCGGCCTTCGGCGTCGCTCGCGCCCTCATGCACGCGGCCATCGCCGTCGGTGAGGCTGACGCGGGCCCAGGCCGCCGCCGCCGCACCGTCATTCCAGACGAGCAGGCCGTAGATGCTGGCCATGCCCGGCGGCACGCGCCGCGCCGGCGCGGACAGCAGGCTCACACGCAGCAGCCGCGAGCTGCCAAAGACGGTGCCGCCAATGATTTGACCCACGGGCGTGGTGGGCAGCGGCCAGGGCAGGCTGAGCGGCAGGAAGCGCTCCTGCTCGTCGCGCACGACGACATCGGCGAACACTGGCGCAGCGGGGTCGGGGTCGCGCCAGCGTTCGGCCAGATCGGGCCAGTGGTGCACGCCCGAGGGCGAGGCCACGCCGCGGCCCAGCAGCTTGCCGCCGCGCCGGAGCACGAGGCTGCAGCGCAGGCCCGACTGCACGGGCATGCCGGTGGCGCCGTCGACAAAGGCGAGCGCATCGCCGGCCGGCAGCAGCAGTTCATCCAGCGGTGGCCTGAGCAGCGTGGCGACCATCAGGCGATACCTCCAGGCGAGCCCAGGCCGAAGCGGCGCTCGGTGACCGGCGCGCCGGTGGGCTGGGGCTGGTCGATGTCCAGCAGCACCATGCGAGCGACATAGGTCATGCCGGCCTGGAAGCCGCTCTTCACGCGGTCCCACAGCGCCAGGTAGTCGACGGTGTTCAGCGGGTCGGCAATCAGCTCGACCGTCTCCTCGGGCTGGAAGACGGTCGGGTTGCCCTTGGTGTAGCGGTTGATGACCTCGCCGCTGAGCGCGGGCATCTGGTGCAGGAAGGCCAGCGCCCAGCCGAGCATCTGCGTCTGCTTGTCCGCCGTGGCGGCGATGGGCAGCATCAGGAAGTACAGGTCTACCGGCATCGAGGGCTTGAACAGTTTCCCGTCGCGCGCCCGCCGCGGCGGCAGGTTGCGCGGCGAGCTGCCGATGCCGACGCGCCACAGGATGAGATAGAAGCCCTCGGCAGGCACGGTCTGGCCTTCGGTGAGGCTGCCGAGAGACGCCAGTTCGAACTTGGCCGATGCGCCGAGCTGCAGGTCGGCCACGGGGCAGGCTTCGCGCATCAGTTCGAGCACGCTCTCACCCACCGCGCGGATGGCCGCGTATTGCGCCATCAGCGTGCCCGCCTCTGCTGATTCACCCTTGTCTCCCATCCCGCTCTGAACGGGGTGCGCCGATCCTAGGAAGGGGGTTCCGGGGCGGTCATCCTGTTTGTTAGGGACAGCTCGCGGGACGTCATCAACCGAGAGAAGCCGAAGCAGGTGACAGGTCTGAAGTCCGGTTGTCCTTGAATTGCGCGAATCACGGCCTCACGCCGGGCGCCTGCGTTGCCATGCCGGCCGAGCGGCGGGCGAGATAGGTCTCCAACGCCAGCAGCTCGGCGCTGTCCCAGGCCCACACGTCGGCGCGCACGCCGCTCAGGCAGCCGCGCAGGCGGCGCTGCAGGCTGCCCAGAGACTGCCACTCAAGGCGGTAGACGGGGTAGTCGTCCACGTGGGCCTGGGGGATGAGGCTGCCGCCCAGGCGCAGGCCCGCGCGCTCGTCGTGGCATTGGGCGCAGGACAGGTTGAGCGCGCCGATGCGCGTTGTGTAAAGACGCTGGCCCTGCTTGGCTGCTGCGTCCAGCTCGGGGCCGCGCGGGGGCTGCAGCGGCAGGCCACGCGACTGCTGGGCGACGAGGGCCGTCAGCGCCAGCAGCGGCTCGGCCTCGGGCGCCCAGGCGGGCTGCTGCTGGTGGCGCACGCGGCAGCGTTGAACGCGGCCAGGCAGGTCGATGAGCCCCTGATCCCAGGCCGGGTAGCGGGTGGCGACGCCGCGCAGCTTGTCGGGCTCGCCGTGGCAGCTGGCGCAGGACTTGGTGCCCTGGCTCCACAGCTCCCGGCCGAACGCCAACGCCAACTGCGCAGGATGCTGGGCGTCGTCGGTCTGGAGTGTGCGCAGGGCCGGGCTCATGGTGTCGCGGCCGGAGCGGCGCTCGTCCGCCTGCACGGCAAGCGCGATGAAGATCAGCAGCCAGGCTCTCATGCGAGGGTCAGCGGGCGTGTCTCGCGGTGCTCGAAACCGTTGTCGCCACGCCAGAAAAAGCTCAGCTCCCCGGGCTTGCTGGCGCGCAGCCAGAAGGCCAGGTAGGGGTTGGCCGAGATGGCCGCGTACAGGTCGGCCGCGAAGACGAGTTCGCCGTCGAGCCGGCACTCGAAGCGCCTCACGAGGTCGCGCGGCAGGCGGGCGCCTTCGTCGCTGCTGCGGTAGCCGGTCTCCATCGCGTGGGCCACGGCGGCGCGCACTTCGAAGGCAACGCCCGCCATGACGGCCGCAGGCAAGGTGATAACGGCGCGGGATGCCATCAGGGCTCCACGCAAGCGGCCAGGGTCACGATGACATCCACGCTCGCCTGCCAGCAACGGCCATCCGCCGCCTTCGCGACGGCGAAGATGCGCTGGCTGCGCGCGAGGCGCATGCGGGTGCTGAACTCGGGCTTGGCGCTGACCGCGCTGAAGGCGACATGCACGACCTCGGGCTCGGGGTTGAGCGGCGTGAACAAGGCGAGGCCCGCAACCGGTTCACTCGCCACGACGCGCACCGGCACCGCGTTGCCGTTTTCCACCAACTCGGCGATCTCGACCTTCAACGCGCCCGCGTCGGGCTCGCGGCCAGCCCAGGCGCGGATGGCAGCGCGCATCGCCTCGTCGCTCGCCTGTGCCTCAGGCAGCGCCGCGAATGCCACGCCGGCAACGATGAACTCCCGGCGCTTCATTTCGCCAGCGTGCCGAGATAGGCCACGAGGTCGTCGAGCTGCTGCTCGGTCAGCGCCGGCCTGCCTGCCCAAGCCGGCGCCACATCGCGCAGGCCCTCGGTGGAGCGGAACGGCGGCATGACGGTGGCCGGGTTGAAGCGGCGCATGTCGGCGATGCGGTCGCGCAGGCCCTTGGGCGACAGCCGCGTCGCCACCGCGTCCAGCGGCGGCGCGAGGTTGCCCTGGTTCGCATCGCCGGCGGCCGTCAGCGCATGGCACAGCAGGCACAGGCTCTGCGTGCGGTCGGCCACGAGCGCCCGGCCGCGCTCGACGTCGCCGGCGTGCGCGCTGCTGGCCATCACGGCGAGAGCCAGCAAGGCGCGCATCACACCAGCTTGTGCTTGGCTAGCGGCAGGTCGCGGATGCGCTTGCCCGTCGCCGCAAATATCGCGTTCAGCACGGCGGGCGCGGCGACAGCAATCGTCGGCTCGCCCACACCGCCCCAGAAGCCGCCCGAGGGCATGCAGATCGTCTCGACGGCTGGCATGTGCTCCATCTTGACAACGGGGTAGGTGTCGAAGTTCTGTTGCTCGACGCGGCCGTCCTTGATCGTGATCTCGCCGAACAGCGCCGCCGACAGGCCGTAGACAAAACTGCCCTCCACCTGAGCCGCGATCTGCTGCGGGTTGACGGCGTGGCCGGGGTCGGTGGCGGCAACGATGCGGTGGATCTTGAGCTCGCCCTTCTTGCTCACCGACACCTCGGCGCAGGCGGCCACATAGCTGCCGAAGCCCATGATCTGCGCCAGGCCCAGATGCCGCCCCTTGGCGCGCGGCTTGCCCCAGCCGGCCTTTGCCGCCACGGCGTTCAGCACGGCCAGATGCTTGGGCGAGTTGGCCAGCAGTTCGCGGCGCAGCTCCAGCGGGTCGCGTTTGGCGGCATGGGCCACTTCGTCGATGAAGCACTCCATGTAGATGGCGTTCTGGTTCAGGTTCACGCCGCGCCAGAAGCCCGGCGGCACCGGCGGGTTGCGCATCGCGTGGTCGATGAGCAGGTGGGGCACCGCGTAGCCGAGCGCACCTTCCGCGCCACCGGCGCTCAGGCCCTGGAAGACGACCGGGTCTTTCCCGTCCTTGATGTTCTGCGGAAAGATGCCCGCGATGATGCTCTGGCCCGAGATGCGCATGTGCAGGGCCGTGAGCTTGCCGGCCGCGTCCAGGCCGGCGGTCAGCTTGCACTGCGTGACCGGGTGGTAGCGGCCGTGCGTCATGTCCTCCTCGCGGCTCCAGATCAGCTTGACTGGTGTGCCGGGCAGCTCCTTGGCGATGGCCACCGCCTGGCGCACCCAGTCGTGCACCGCACCGCGCCGGCCGAAGCCGCCGCCCAGGTGCAGCTTGTAGACCTCACAGGCCGAGGGCGGCAGGCCGGATGACTCGGCCGCGGCGGCCAGCGCGGCTTCGCCGTTCTGCGTGGGCGTCCAGACCTCGCAGCGCTCCGGCGTCCACTTGGCCGTCGCGTTCATCACTTCCATCGTTGCGTGGTTCTGGTGCGGCGCGCTGTAGATGGCCTCGACCTTCTTCGCCGCACCGGCGAGCGCCGCGGCCACGTCACCCTGCGTGCTGCCGACGGCGGCTTCCGGCGCATCCAGGCCGGCCTTCAGCGTGGCGGCCACGTCGGCGCTGCTGAGCTTGGCGTGGGGGCCCTCGTCCCAGACGATGGGCAGCGCGTCCAGCGCCGTCTTGGCGCGCCACCAGGTGTCGGCCACCACGGCGACGGCCGTGTCGCCGACCTTCACGACCTTCTTCACGCCGGGCCGCTTCTCGATCTCGGTCGCGTCGAAGCTCTTGAGCTTGCCGCCGAAGACCGGGCAGTCCTTGATGGCGGCGTTCAGCATGCCGGGCAGTTGCAGGTCCATGCCGTAGACCAGCGAGCCATCGAGCTTCGGCTTCGTGTCCAGCCGCTTCATGGGCCGGCCGGCGAGCTTCCAGTCCTTGGCGGGCTTGAGCTGGATGTCGGCCGGCGCGGCGAGCTTGGCGGCCTCGGCAGCGAGCTGGCCGTAGCTCAAGCGCTTGCCGGCGTGCTGCACCCAGCCCGACACGGTCGCGCACTCCACCACCGGCACCTTCCATTGGTTGGCCGCCGCCTGGATCAGCAGCGCCCGCGCCAGCGCCCCGCCCTTGCGCACGTACTCGTGCGACTCGCGCACGCCGCGGCTGCCGCCGGTGCTCATGCTGCCCCAGGCGCGGTTGCGCGCGAGGTTCTGGCCGGGCGTGGGGTACTCGGTCTTCACCTTGGCCCAGTCGCACTCCAGTTCCTCGGCCACGAGCTGGGCCAGGCCGGTCAGCGTGCCCTGCCCCATCTCCGAGCGCGCGATGCGGATAACGGTGGTTTCGTCAGGCAGCACCTGCACCCAGGCGTTGAGCTCGGGCGTGGAGGCACCCTGCGCGAGAGCGGGCACATGGAAGCCCACCATCAAGCCGCCCGCGGCGGCGCTGGTGGTGTGCAGGAAGTTTCGACGCGAAAGAACGGCGCTCATGCCTGGCCCCCTTCGATGACGATGGGGATCTGCTTGCGCTGCACCTGGCCGGCCGCCAGGTGGATGGCGGCGCGCACGCGGTTGTAGGTGCCGCAGCGGCAGATATTGGTCATGGCCGCGTCGATGTCGGCATCGGTCGGCTTGGGCTTGGCTTTCAGCAGCGCCGCGGCGGCCATCAGCATGCCGCTCTGGCAGAAGCCGCACTGCGGCACGTCCAGCGCGTCCCAGGCCTTCTGCAGCGGATGCGAGGCGTTGGGGGCCAGGCCCTCGATGGTGGTGATCTTCTGCGCCGTCGTGAGTGCCGAGGCCGGCATCACGCAGCTGCGTACCGGCGCGCCGTCGATGTGCACCGTGCAAGCGCCGCACTGGGCGACGCCGCAGCCGTACTTGGTGCCCGTGAGGCTGAGCTGCTCGCGCAGCACCCAGAGCAGCGGCGTCTCGGCTTCCGCCTCGAACTGCATCCGCTTGCCGTTGACCGTCAATTCCGCCATGCCTGCCGCTCCCGCTCCGCCACCCTTGGCGGGCGCGGGCAGCCTAGCAGGATCGGCGCCAGCCTGCATAAGCAGTGACGCGCAGGCCTGCATGCCTAAGATGGCCGCAATGGCCCGCATCCTGATCCCGCTGCCCGCCGAGGACTACGACCCCACCGAGGCGGCCATCCCTTGGCGGCTGCTCAGCGCCCGCGGTCACGCGATCAGCTTCGCCACACCGGAGGGGCGGCCTGCCCGGGCTGACTCACGCATGCTGGACGGCCACGGCCTGGGCATGTGGGCGCCGCTGCTGCGTGCCAACGCTGCGGCGCGTGAAGCGCACGCAGCCATGGTGCAGAGCGAGGCGTTCCGGCTGCCCATCCCCTACGTCAACATCGAAGAGAACGCCGTCGATGCCCTGCTCCTCCCCGGCGGCCATGCGCCGGGCATGAAGGTCTATCTCGAATCACCCCGGCTGCAGGCGCTGATCGCCGCGCAATTCGCGGCCGACAAGCCGGTCGCTGCCATCTGCCACGGCGTGCTGCTGGCGGCTCGTTCGAAGCGCGCTGACGGCCTGTCGGTGCTGCACGGCCGGCGCACCACCGGGCTGACGAAGCAGCAGGAGATGACGGCCTGGCTGATGACCGCCGCATGGCTGGGCAGCTATTACCGCACCTACCCCACGCCGTTGCAGACCGAAGTGCAGTCCCTGCTGGCTCGCCCACAGGACTTTGACGTGGGTCCGCCGGCGCTGCTGCGCGATGACCCCGACCACCTCGGGCGCGGCTTCGCCCTGCGCGACGGCCGCTACCTCAGCGCACGATGGCCAGGCGACGTGCATGGCTTCGCGCTGAAGTTTGCCGAGATGCTCGGTTAGAACAGCCCGCTTCTCGCAACACTCTGTTGAACACCTCAGGCGCCTCCAGCGATGGAAGGTGGGGCAGAGCTTGATTCCCAATCAGGAAACAAAAAGGCGCCGGGCCGAAGCCGGGCGCCTTGCGGGGCGAAAGCCTGAGGCGGCGTCAGAGGCGCCGGCGGCGAACGGCGCCCAGGGCCACCAAGGCCAAGCCGGCCAACGCCAGGCTGGCGGGCTCGGGCAGGCGGGCGGCGGTGCGCAGGTTGAACGTATAGAACGCCGCGTTCGTGCCGTTGTAGACGTTGGTCGTGTCGAAGCGGAAGCTGGCCGTGCTGTTCGTGAAGCTGTAGTTGCCCAGGATGCCGGCCGCCAGGTTCTTTGACGAGCCCAGCGTGAGCGACAGGATGTCCTCATCGAAGCCCGACAGATCCAGGAAGAAGGAACCCGCGGCGGAGTTCGTGGAACCCGCGAAGCTGATGGTGATCGCCGCATCCGACACGTCGATGCCCACGAACAGGCCGGACGACGAGCAGTTGTTGCCCGAGGGGCCCACGCAGGCGAAAAACTCGTTGCCCGCACCGACCGTGGCGGAGGGCGGCCCGAAGACCTTCATCTGCGTCGTGCCGGTGGCCGATGCGGCGTAGTCCAACGTGGTGCCCACCAGGCCGGCCTGAGCCGAGGAGGCGGCAAGCGCCGCAAGGGCCACAGCGGCCAGCGTTTTCTTCAGAAGCATGAGTGAATTCTCCGGGGGTAGAACTTGTCAAGCCGCCGATAGCGAGTCTGTGATTGCCAGGCGGCGGCGGCCCAGCAAACGTAAAGCTTTGTAAGCAAAAAACGAGCCAGCGCCATAACTCATTGATTTGGCTGAGTTCATTTGCAAAAGGCTCGAGCGCTGTCAAATCCACCGACAGCTTTCCCCGTGCGCCGGGTCAGGTTTTGCGGCGTTCGTGCACGCCGCGCCCAATCCTCGAATAATCCTCCGGCCCCGAGGCTCGGAGCAGGTCCAAACCAACACGGAGACTTCGATGACGACATTGCAGATCAATGGCACTTCGATGACGGTGGAGGCCGGCGAGGACACCCCGCTGCTGTGGGTGCTGCGTGACCACCTCGGCATGACGGGTACCAAGTTCGGTTGCGGCCTCGCCTTGTGCGGCGCCTGCACGGTGCACCTCGATGGCCAGCCCGTGCGCGCCTGCCAGACGCCGCTGTCCGCCGCGACGGGCAAGCGCATCGTGACCATCGAAGGCGTTGGCGCGACGAAGACCGGCCAGGCCGTGCAGCACGCCTGGGTCAAGCTCGGCGTGCCGCAGTGCGGCTACTGCCAGGCGGGTCAGATCATGAGCGCGACGGCCCTGCTGCAGCAAAAGCCCAAGCCCACCGATGCCGACATCGACGCGGCCATGAGCGGCAACCTGTGCCGCTGTGGCACCTACACGCGCATTCGCAGTGCCATCAAGACGGCCGCCGGCCTGGAAGGCGGTGCCGCATGAATGCCTTCATCCCCCAGCAACTGCTGCGTGAAACAGGCTTGACCCGCCGCTCGCTGTTGAGCGCACTGCCGCTGACCGGCCTGGTCCTCGCCGTCGGCCTGCCTGGCATCGCGGGCGCCGACGAGCCCAAGAAGTACGGCGGCGACGCCATGCCCCATGGCATCCAGGACAGCCCGCGCACTTTCGTGGCCATTGCGCCCGACGGCACGGTCAGCATCGTGGTCAACCGCTCCGAGATGGGCCAGGGCGTGCGCACCAGCCTGCCCAAGGTGCTGGCCGACGAGCTGGAGGCCGACTGGGCCAAGGTCAAGGTTGTGCAGGCGCCTGGCGACGAAGAAAAGTACGGCAATCAGGACACCGACGGCTCACGCAGCATGCGCCACTGGTTCATGCCCATGCGCCGCTGCGGCGCCGCGGCCCGCCAGATGCTGGAGCAGGCCGCCGCGCTGCAATGGGGCGTGCCGGTGGCCGAGGTGCGGGCCAGCAACCACGCGGTGACGCACACGGCCAGTGGCCGTTCCCTGGGCTATGGCGCGCTGGCCGAAGCCGCCGCCAAGCTGGACGTGCCCAAGCGCGAGGCGCTGAAGCTGAAGGACGCCAAGGACTTCCGCTACATCGGCAAGCAGGACAGCCATCTCGTCGACGCCGAAGTCATCGTCACGGGCCGCTCGCAATACGGCATCGACACGCGGCTGCCCGGCATGCTGTATGCGGTCATCGCGCGGCCTCCCGTGTTCGGCGGCAAGCTCAAGTCCGTCGACAGCAGTGCGGCGCTGAAGGTCCCGGGCGTCGTCAAGGTCTTCGAGCTGGCGGGCACGCCGGCGCCGGCGGAATTCCAGCCGCTGGGCGGGGTTGTCGTCGTCGCCAAGGACACCTGGGCCGCAATGAAGGGCCGCGAGGCGCTGAAGATCGTCTGGGACGACGGCGTTCACGCCAGCTACGACTCTGCGGCCTTCCGCCGCGAACTGGAGGCCGCCGTCGCCAAGCCGGGCGGCAAGGTCGTGCGCGACGACGGCGACGCACCCGCCGCGCTGGGCAAGGCCGCCAAGCGCGTGGCGGCCGACTACTACGCGCCCCATCTGGCCCACGCCACGATGGAGCCACCGGCCGCGACGGCGCGCATCGTCGACGGGCGCTGCGAGGTCTGGGCCTGCGTGCAGTCGCCCCAGGCCGCGCGCGAGCGCGTCGCCGCGCGACTCGGGCTGGGCGTGGACAAGGTGACGGTCAACGTGACCCTGCTAGGCGGCGGCTTCGGCCGCAAGTCCAAGCCCGACTTCGTCGTCGAGGCGGCGCTGGCCTCGCAGCAGATGCAGGGCGTGCCGGTCAAGCTGACCTGGACGCGCGAGGACGACCTGCACCACGACTATCTGCACACGGTCACCGCCCAACATCTGGAGGCCGGGCTGGACGCCAAGGGCCGCGTCACCGCCTGGCTGCAGCGTGCGGCCGAGCCGACCATCCTGTCGATCTTCATGCCCGACCCCAAGCAGCTCGCCCCCTTCGAGCTGGGCCTGGGCCTGATCAACCTGCCCTACGCGATCCCGAACATCCGCATCGAGAACCCGGCCGCAACGGCCCATGCCCGCATCGGCTGGCTGCGCTCCGTCAACAACATCCAGCACCAGTTCGCGGCCCAGTCCTTCGTGGCCGAGCTGGCCCACGCGGCCAAGCGCGACCACCGCGACTTCCTGTTCGATCTGCTCGGCCCGGCAGCCCAGATCCCGCCGCCGCAGATGGGCGACGACTGGAACCACGGCGAGTCACCCCAGCTCTACCCGGTCGACACGGGCCGGCTGCGCGGCGTCATCGAACGCGCGACCAAGGAGGCGCGCTGGGGCCGGAAGCTGCCGCGCGGCCAGGGGCTGGGGCTGGCGGCCAACTACAGCTTCGTGACCTACATGGCCGTGGTCGTCGAGGTGCGGGTCAGCGCCAAGGGCGAGCTCAGCATCCCGCGCATTGATGTGGCCGTGGACTGCGGCCCGGCCATCAACCCGGACCGCATCCGCTCCCAGATCGAGGGCGCCTGCATCATGGGCCTGAGCCATGCGCTGTACAGCGAGATCACGTTCAAGGACGGTCGCGTCGAGCAGAGCAACTTCCACGACTACGAAATCGCGCGGCTCAACGTCGCGCCCAAGACGATCGCCGTCCACATCATGCCGGCCAAGGGCTACGACCAGCCGCTGGGCGGCGTTGGCGAGCCGGCCATGGGGCCGATCGCGCCGGCACTGATGAACGCCATCTTCGCTGCCACGGGCAAGCGCATCCGGCAGTTGCCGTTGAAGGATCAGCTGACGGCGAAGAAGGCCTGAGGCGGCGCTTCAGGGGTGGCTTCGGGGGCGTCCTCAGGCCGCTGCCGCAAACAGCAGCGTGACGCGCAGCCCCTGGCCGTCGGCACCCGCCGACAGGCGCACCGCGACACCGTGCCGGTCGGCCACCGCCTTGACGATGGCCAGGCCCAGGCCGCTGCCCGCCTGGGCCTGATCAGGCACGCGGAAGAAGCGGTCGAAGACCCGCTCGTGCAGGGCCTCAGGGATGCCAGGGCCGGCATCCTCGATCCACAGCCGCACGCCCGCGGCCTCCTCGATCAGGCCGAGCTCGACGGTGGAGCCGGCGGGCGAGTACTTGATCGCGTTCTCGATCAGGTTGTCGAGCATCGACGTCAGGCCTTCCCGCTCGCCGTCCACCATGCCTTCGCCGTGGGCACGAAGGTCCAGCTCGATGCGGCGAGCCCGGGCCAGGCCGCTGAGGGCTGCCAGCCGCTCCTGTGCCAGCTCCGCGAGGCCGAGCGGTGCGCGGGCACTCTGCGGCCGGGCGGCGTCGCTGCGCATCAGCTCCAGCAGCTGCGCCACCAGGCGGCTGGTGCGCACATTGCTGCGCACCAGGCCATCCAGCAGCTCCAGGTCGCGCGGGTCGTCGCGGTGGCCCCGCAGCGCCTCGACGTTGATGCGCATGGCCGCGAGCGGCGTGCGCAGTTCATGCGCCGCGTCGGCAATGAAGCTGCGCTCGCGCTCCATGCTCGCGGCCACGCGCGCCAGCAGCTGGTTCACCGCGCCGGAAAGCGGGCGCAGCTCGCGGTAGCCGCTGCCGAACTGCAGGGGCGCGAGATCGTCCGGGCCGCGTGCCGCGATCTCCGCCGAGAAGCGCTGCCACGGCCGCAGCGCGAGGCGCACCGACAGCCAGGCCGGCAAGACGAGGAAAGGCAGGCTGATCAGCAGCGGCAGGATCAGGATGCCGCGCGAGCCCAGCGCGAAGATGATCTTCATCGTGTGCCCGGAGCGGATCAGCGTCACGCGCGCGTCCGACACCGCGGAAGCCTGGCTGTAGGTGCGCCACGGCGTGCCATCGACCTCCAGTCGCTCCAGCTGGCGGTCTTTCAGCGTGCGCAGCGCACCGGGCTCTCCGGGCGAGGCGTAGATGAGCCTGTCGCCTTTCCAGACAACCATGGTCTGGCGCAGCGCGGGGTCGTCTTCCTCGTTGTTCTCGCGGCGCTGGAAGACATCGATGCGCAGCAGCGCAGCGGCGAGCTTGTCGGGCTGGTCGGCCAGCGCATCGACGACAGCGAGGATCATGTCCGCGCGCGGGCTGGCCAGCGCGGGCTCGAGGATCTCGTCGTAGCGCGCCGTGTCGTGGATCAAATAGGCGCAGGCAGCGCCCCACAGCAGCAGCACCAGCGCCATCTGCGCCAGCACCAGCCGGCCGACGAGAGACGAGAACAGCAGCGCGCGCAGGCGGGCCAGCATCAGCCCGGCTCCCCGGCGGCGTCGATGCGGTCGATGACATAGCCCACGCCGCGCACCGTGCGGATGTAGCCGGGCCCGATCTTGCGGCGCAGGTTGGAGATGTGCACGTCCAGCACATTGCTTTCGTTGTTCAGGCCGCCAGGCAGCACCTGCTCTTCGAGCATGCGGCGCGTCAGCACACGGTCGACGCGCTTGATCAAGAGACTCAACAGCTCGAACTCCGCGCGCGACAGCTCGACGGCCTTGCCATCGACGGTGACCCGCATCGTCGCGGTGTGCAGCACCAGCTTGCGCACCTCCAGCGTTTCGCCCGCCATGCCGTAGCTGCGGCGCGCCAGGGCCCGCACCCGCGACACCAGCTCGGCCAGTGCGAAGGGCTTGACGAGGTAGTCGTCCGCCCCGCGGTCCAGGCCCGCGAGCCGGTCGGCCAGTGCGTCGCGGGCGGTCAGGATCAGCACCGGCGTCGTTTCCGCATCGCGGCGCAGGCGCGCCAGCAGCGTCAGGCCATCGCCATCGGGCAGGCCCAGGTCCAGCAGCACCAGGTCAAAAGGCCGGCTGTCGAGCGCCTGCACGGCGTCGCCCAGGCGCCGCACCCACAGCACCGCCAGGCCCTGGTCTTCGAGCGCGATGCGCACGCCGTTGCCGAGCTCGAGATCGTCTTCAACCAACAGGATGTTCATGCCAGGGATTGGAGCGGCGCTACATGAAGGAAGCCTGAAGCGGCGGGCGAATGGTGCCCGTTCATCAAGCCTTCAGAAAGGCTTTGGCTTCGCTTCATCTGCGATTTCGACACTGCATCAGCGCCGAAACACAGCTCGGCCGCCGGCACCGAGATGCGAAGCACGGAACGCCCGGCCCACCTCTTTCATCCGCTTCGACAACTCCAAGGAAACACCATGAACCGCCTCCAATTCGCCGCACCCCTGCTCAGCATGCTTGCCATGTCCTCTGCCATGCCCTCCGCCTGGGCCGCCGACGCGGACACCACGCAGGCCACCGGCCCTTATGTGGGCGCCGCCATCGGCCGCACCTCGTTCTCCACCAAGAACCTGGGCCTGCCCAAGACCGGCAGCGATGAATCTGCCCAGGCCAGCAAGGTCTACGGCGGCTACCGGTTCAGCGACAGGGTGGGCGTCGAAGCGGGCTATGTCCGCCTCGGCTCGGCCGTCGAGACGCTGACCGTGGGCAACAGTGCGGTGTCACAGGGCGTGACGGCCCGCAGCCTCTACGTGGCCGCCACCAGCCGCCTGCCGCTGTCGACCGACTTCGCGCTGACAGGCAAGGCCGGCGTCTCCTTCGGCAAGGCCAGCGGCGCCAACCTGCTGCCGGCCTCAAGCGACATGACGGGCTCCAAGCGCTCCTTCATGTGGGGCATCGGCGCCGAGTACCAGTTGACGAATGCGATCGCGCTGACGGCGGACTTCGACCACTTCGGCCAGGTGTCGAGCAAGGTGCGCGCCAACCTCTTCAGCGCCGGCGTCCGCTATCGCTTCTGAGCGTTCAGGGCTCCAGCGACGGCAGGTGAGCCAGGATGGCATTCATGTCCAGCAACAGCGTCCGGGCGGCCGTCAGTCACACCGGCATGCAAGAACACCAACGGCGGCCGCCCATCATCGCGATGGGCGGTAGTCGACGGCCAACTCGGCGCTGTCGACGGGGATCCAGTGGGTGATCTGCGTCGCGATCAGCCCTGTTGACGCCAACCGCGAGCAGCCATGCAACGTTTCTGGGCGTTGGCGGCTTCGGCGATGGTCTGGATGCGCTGGTTCTCGGCCAGGCTCAGGCACATCGGGCCGTCGATGCAATTGCGGCTCGCTACCTGACTACCCAACTGATTGAGCCGGCCCACCCGCTCGGCATCCTTGTCGCACGCAGCGGTGTCGCCCTCCAGGTCCGCCCCGGGGTTTTGCGAATTCAACCAACGCGGTGAGGCACAGGCACTCAGCGCAATGCAGACAAGCAACAGGACTCTCATGGGCAGGCGAACAGGTCGTGGGCGGGCAGCGCATGCTAGCGCCACGCCTACGCAGCCTTCTCGACGACGCTCGAATCCAGCCAGAACCGAGGCAAAAAAAAAGAAACCCCAGCCATCGGCTGGGGTTGAAACCGTCGTCCGCTGTCACGGAGACGCCTGCTCAGGGAGGAACAGCAGGGGGCCTAAGCCCGAAGCCAATGTAGCGCGCCGAAAAGCGGTGGCTTGTAGGACGGCATGCCGAGCTGCAAGGCCGATGAATACTGGGTTCTCGGGCATACGAAGCCTTACAACTCAGCACACAAGGCGCAGCGCCGCGTGCGAAACCGCATGGACCTCCTGTGTCGGATGTATCGGTCTGTGAGACTCGATCAAAGCACCGTCCTGCCTCCCTAGACTGCGGCCCGCGCACTGGGCGCTGGCAAGGATGCAGTCCATGGTCCCCAATATCGAAGCGCGGCGTAGCTCGCTCCCCAACACCTTTGCAAATGTCCCGCTGGCCCTGGACAGCGGCTTCGGCGGCCTCGAGGGTGAGGCCCTTGGCCTGGTCGAGCGCCGCTATGGCGATCGTGGCCTGAACATCGGCCGCGAGCGCTACAGCAGCCGTAACCAGGACGGCGACATCGTCTGCGTGGCGCGCGATGAGAACCGAATCGTCGGCACGCTGTCCGTGCGCTTTGACGGCACGGACGGGCTGCATGCCGACCTGCTTTTCGCAGCGGAGCTGAATGACTGGCGGGCCCAGGGCATCAAGCTCTGCGAATTCGGCGGCCTGGCCGTGGACAAGCATTCCCACGAGCCCAAGCGGGTGCTGGCGCAGATCTTTCACCTCGGCTATCTGCACGCCCACCGACGCGCCGGCTGCCAGCGCCTCGTCATCGAGGTCAACCCGCGCCACGTCGGCTTCTACCGCCGCTGCCTGGGGTTGGCGCCCTTCACCGCTGCCCGCCACAACCCACGCGTCGACGCGCCGGCCGTGTTGATGAGCATCGACCTGGCTGAAGTGCGTGAGCAGATCTCGCTGTGGGGCGGCCGCCCGGAGTCATTGGCCTCGGCGCGCAGCCTCTACCCGCTGGCCTGGGGTGAAGCGGCCGAAGCCACGATGCTGGGCAGGTTGTCCTAAGCCGCCCGGGTCACCTCACCCGATCAAAACGGGAAGGCAGGCGGCGGCCGGGTGCCGGCGCTACGCCATTCGGTTGGCCGCTGAACCACAACGTTCGAGTCGAACGCCGCCGCCAGCCGCACACCGAAGAACGGATCGGTCGCGATGGCCATGAGGACCCGCCCCTCGCCATCGCAGCCGCTGATCTGCCCCGGGACTGAGTCGAACACCCAGTGGCTGATGCGTGGCGCCTGCTCCCACGCGCGGCGGTCGGCTTCAAACATGGAACTGGCGAACATCGAAGTTCGTCTCTTCCCAATCGGACCAGCTCACGTCGCTGGCCTCGACACCGGCCAGGAATTCGTCTTCGAGAAGCTCCTCGGCGGTGCCCGCATGCAGGGAAGTCACGCGCCGGATGGCGTCGCGCAACTGCAGCACGGAGGCTTGGGCTAGGGTGGCAAGTTGAAGGGTCATGGTGGCTCCGATGTCGATGAACTCAGTCTCGGCGTCGGGCCACGGCGGGGGTATCGCCCTTTGGGGGTGTCGAAGGGGGAGAAGGTGGATGGCATCCCCCCTCGTATCCCCCCAAAGGGGGATAGCGTTTTTGCAGGCACGCCATGAAAAAGCGCCCAGGTCCTTGGGGAACCTGGGCGCCTGAGTGGCAGTGAGATGCCTTGATCTGTTGATTTGGCCTGCCCACCAAGAATCGAACTTGGAACCCCCAGCTTAGAAGGCTGGTGCTCTATCCAGTTGAGCTATGGGCAGTGAAACCGAATTAGATCAGCACGTTGATGATGGCGTTGCCGATGCCCATCAGTGCGGCACCGGAGATCAGGCCGGCGCAGATGGGCTCCATGCCTTCCACCCAGACGCGGTGGCCCTGGGTGCCGGCCGTCTTGTGCTTCTTGGCCATGAGCCAGAAGACCAGCGCACCGATGAACATGGCCAGCACGGACTCGGGCGGCAGCACGACGCCGAGGCCCGTGGCGACGGCCGAGATCGGGAAGCGGCCCTTGGTCTTGATGCGCGCGATTTCCATCGCGACGGCGGCCACCGCAGCAAAGCCCATGGAGATGAGCGCCGACGTCGGCAGGCCCTTCAGGCCCTTGGCGATGATGTCGGCCACGCCCTTCCACTGCAGCGCAGCGGGCATGGCGAACTGGTCGGTCACGATGGTGGCGACGCTGCGCACGCCGTTCGCGTCCGGCTGCAGGAAGAGCAGGAAGAACAGCGGCACGCAGGTCAGCACGCCGGCCAGGTTGCCGATGATGTGACCGACGGCCTGGTGGCGCGGCTTGCCACCCAGCATGTAGCCGGGCTTGATGTCGGACAGCAGGTTGGCGGCGTTGGACGCGATCTCGCTGGTCATGGCCGCCGGCAGCAGGTTGGAGCCGGGGTTGGTGCGGTCGATGGCGCCCATCGTGAATTGCGTGATCTTGGACAGCGAGCCGGTGGGCGTCCACGACGTCAGCGCCATCGAGTTGGTGCAGATGATGGTCAGCACGAAGATCAGCGGCAGCGAGATCAGCGCCAGCCACATCGGCACGCCGAAGAACAGGTGGGTGATGTAGCTCCCCAGCACGCTGAACACCGGCACGCCGATGTAGCTGATCCACAGCGGCACTTCGATGTCCTTGAGCAGGTCCTTGCCGGCGGCAGCGGTCGGCGCGGCCTTGCGCTTGAAGGCGCTGGTGAAGATCTCGGGCTTGGCCAGCAGGCCCACCATGGCGCCCACCACCATCATCGTGACGCCCCACCAGAGCGACCACTGGTTGACGATTTCTGCGCGGTTCAGCGGGATCAGCACGCCATTGGCGCCTATGCGCGGCGCGATGTCACCGGCCTGGATCATCAGCGGCGCCAGCACGACGAAGTTGATGAAGGCGCCCAGGAAGCAGCTCGTGGCCACCGCGATGCCCATCAGGCCGCCGACGCCCAGCATGGCCGCGTCCAGCGTGACACGCAGGCCCAGCTGGCGGATGTCGGTGCCCAGGATGCTCGGGATGAAGGCCTGCGCCTTGGTGGCCCAGGTGTAGTAGTAGCTGTCCAGGCGCTCGTGCAGATACCAGGGCTCCGTCATGCCGGCCCACTTGTCCAACATGAGGATCTTGAACTGCACCAGCTTCATCCAGCCATCGCTGACGATGGCCTGGTAGAGCGCCGTGAAGCCGCCGACCACGCCCAGCAGCTTGGCCTTGAAGACGCCTTCGTCACCGGCGCCGTGATACAGCGAATCCAGCACCACGCCGCAGGCGCGGCCTTCGGGGAACGGGGCTTGGTCTTCGTTGATGAAGCGGCGCTTCAGCGGGAAGGCCAGCAGCACGCCGATCAAGGCGACCACGAAGATCCAGATGACGAGCTGCCACCACGGCGGAATGATGCCCGTGACCAGCATGTAAGCCGCCAGGCTGGAGAACAGCGGCGTGGCCACGTAGCCTGCCGCCGTCGCGATGGACTGCGTGCAGTTGTTTTCAAGGATGGTGTAGTCCTGCGCGAAACCGGCGGCATGCAGCGCGCGGAACAGCGCGAAGGCCAGGATCACCGAGGTCAGGCCCACGCCGATGGCGATGCCGGTCTTGGCGCCGATGTACAGACCCGTGGCCGACAGGATGCCGCCGAGCAGGAAGCCGGTGAAGCCCGAGCGCAGCGTCAGCTGGGCCATGTCGCCGCGGAAGATGTTCTTGAACCACCACTCGTCCTTTTGGGCGCGGGTCCAGGTGGCGATCTGCTCGTCGGTCAGGTGTTGGAGTGCCATGGGTCTCTCGGGCGCGGCTTGTGGCCCCGCCAGGGTTGCAGCAAAAGCGCGGATTGTCCCGGCCGACCGCGCGGTCGGACTTTGGGGGATGCCCTCGGGTGGAGGCCCTGGATGCGGGGGCTTCACAAAAGAAAACCCGCCGTGGCCGGGGCCAGGGCGGGTTGTCGAAAAGGTTTGGTCGGGGCGGCGGGATTCGAACTCGCGACCCTCTGCTCCCAAAGCAGATGCGCTACCAGGCTGCGCTACGCCCCGATCAAGCCGATCATTCTAGCTGACAACGATGAGGCGCCCGATTCCGCTGATCAAAGCGGCTTTGACAGGCTCGCCGGGCTGCAGCATTTGAACGGCGGCGACATAGCTTCGCATCTGCGCCAGGTAGGCCGGTTCGTGCTCGGGCGTGGCGCCCAGCTTGTAGTCCAGCACCCACCAGCAGCCGTCATTCAGCAGCACCAGGCGGTCGATGCGCTGATCCTCGCCGGCCTGCCCCACCGCCACCTCGTTGCCGGCCCAGCGCAACCGCGCCGGGTCGAAGAAGGGCTGGCAGTCTGCGCTGGCGAGGATGGCCTGGGCCGCTTGCGCAAGCTGATCGCGGGCCTTGGCGTCCAGGCCGAAGGCTTGGCCAGCCGACGCCATCAGCACCGCCAGCGGCTGGGTCTGGCCCGTTGCCGAAGCCCATTCCAACACGCGGTGCAAGGCCTCGCCGACTCGTGCCAGCCGCTCGTCACGGGCCGTACCGTCGCGCTGAACCATGGCAGGTGGCGGCTGCCAGCGTGGCAGCGGCGCGAGGCGGGGCGGCGCGGTGTCCGCACGGCCGCCCGGCGCCATGCCCAAGCCCCAAGCCCGTGCCAGCGGCTGCAGCCGGTCCCACCAGCTGGTCGCCTGGCTGCGGCTGGGTGTGTGGCTGAGCACCAGTGCGCGCCGCGCCCGCGTCAGCGCGACGTACAGGCCGTTCAGCTCCTCGCGTTCGCGCTCGCCGCGCTCCTCGTCCACCAGCGCTTGCAGCGACGGCGGCGGCTTGGCCTCGGAGGCCAGGAAGGCCGCGCGGCGCGGTGCCGGCTGGCCCACCGGCCAGTCCAGCAGCAGGCCTAGCGTCTCGGCCTTGGGGGGCGCGGCATCGGTGTCGAGCAGGAAGACAACCTCGGCCTCCAGGCCCTTGGCGCCGTGGATGGTCAGCAGTTGCACGGCGTCCGGCGCGGCGGCCGGCACGAACTTGATGGGCCGGCTCTTCAGCGCCCGCACAAAGCCGTAGAGCTGGGCGTAGCGGCCACCGTCCAGGTCCAGCGCGGCGCGCAGCAGGGCCTGCACGCTTTGCAAGCGCACGGCTGCGTCCGCCGCGGGCACGGCCGCCGCGATGCGCGCGAGCAGATCGCCCTCATGGACGATGCGGTCCAGCAGCTCGTGCGGCGTGCGCTGGCGCGCCTGCTCGGCCCAGACGCGCAGCAGCGCCTGCGCGCGCGCCAGCGCCGGGCCGGGTTCCGCCAGACTGTGCAGCGCGGCCCACCAGGGGCGGCGCTCGGCGGGCGTTTGGCCCAGCCACTGGGCCGTGCCGGCAGCTTCGGCCAGCGTCAGCAGGTCGGTCTCATCGACGCCGAACAGCGGGCTGCGCAGGGCCTGGGCCAACGACAGGTCGTGGCCCGGCGAGGCCAGCACATCCAGCAACGCCAGCAGGTCGGCCACGTCGGGCAGTTCGGCCAGTGGCTGCTCCTCCGGCGCCGCGTGCGGCACGCCGGCAGCCGTCAATGCCTCGCTGAGCTGGCGCAGCGGGTCGCGCTTGCGGGCCAGCACGAAGAGGTCGCCAGGACTGAGCTCGGGCCGTGCCTGCAGCAGGCCAACGATGGCTGCGCAGACGCGTTCGCACTCGGGCGCGCGCCGGCTGATCTCGGCCTCGTGGCGGGCCTCGGTCAGGCTGGGGCGCCAGCGCAGCGGATCGACATCCGCCTGGGCCGGTGGCACGGTGACTTCAGCGTCCAGCGCCCACAAGCCCGCCAGTTCGTCCACCTCGTCCACCTCGGTCGTGTGCACGCGAAAGCCCTGGTAGGCGCCGGCGCGCTGCGCGCTGTCGAAGGTGGCGTTCACGGCCGCCAGCACCTCGGGCGCGTTGCGCCGCGTGTGGTCGCAGGCCAGGCGCACGCCGGCAAGGCCTTCGCAGACGAAGTCCTGCGCCGCCGCGAACACGCGCGGGTCGGCGCGACGGAAGCGGTAGATGCTCTGCTTGGGGTCGCCCACGATGAAGACCGACAGCGCCGAGCCTGCGCCCGCGCCGGCATAGGCCGACAGCCAGCCATGCAGCGCCTGCCATTGCAGCGGGCTGGTGTCCTGGAACTCGTCGATGAGCAGGTGGCGCACCTGGGCGTCCAAGCGTTGCTGCACCCAGCCGGCCGTCTGGGCGTCGGCCAACAGCGCCAGCGCACCGCGTTCCAGGTCGTTCATGTCGACGAGGCCGCGTTCGCGCTTCAGCGCCTCGAAGGCGTCCACCAGCACCAGGGCCAGGCGGCGCATCGCAGCGTGTTCATCGGCGGCGCGTTGCTGGGCTATCGCCGCGCGCAAACGCAGCAACTCCTCGCCCAGCTCGTCCAGGTCCGGGTGGTCGACACCCAGCTTGCGCGGTTCGGCCTTCAGCGTGAACAGCGCGGCGAAGGCGGCGTCGAAGTCCTCGGCCTGCGCAAGCAGCACGGCCGCGTCCTGGGCCTTCTTTCCTTTGGCTGCACCGAGCAGCCGGGCCAGTGCCTGCAGCGGCTCGCGCAGATGCTCGAAGAACTGCTCCGGCGTTGTGCCCAGCACATCCACCGCGCCGGGCAGGCTGGACTCGAGCACGCCCGCGGCCTCGGCCAGCCGCAGCTCCACGCGTTTGGCAAAGGCACCCAGCAGCCACTCGCGCAGGTTGAAGCGGCCGCGCGACTGCGTCAGCGCCTGGAAGTCCGCCCGCAGCGCGTCGTCGGCCAGCACGGCGACGTGGAAACGCCGCCACAGCGTGGGCATCAGCTCCTCTTCGTCCTCGATGAGCTGCAGTTCGGGCGCAATGCCCTGGGCCTGCAGGAAGGCCAGTGGCGCCGCGCGCAGCAGTTGCGAGAACCAGCCGTGGAAGGTGCGCACCTCGACAGCCCGGCCGCCACGCAGCAGTTCAGTCTGCAGGGCCGCGAGCCGGGGCCGCAGCGCCACCGCGTCGGCCTCCGTCACGCCACGGTGGCGCAGTGCAGCCAGTTGCTCGGCCTCGGGCGCCTGCGCAAACTCGGCCAGCCATTCGGCCAGGCGCTGGCGCATCTCGCCAGCGGCCTTGCGGGTGAAGGTAATGGCGACGATCTGCTGCGGCTCGGCGCCAGCCAGCAGCGCACGCAGGATGCGCGACACCAGCATCCAGGTCTTGCCTGCACCGGCGCAGGCCTCCACGACGATGCTGCGCGCCGGATCGCAGGCCAGCGCGTAGAACTGCTCGCGCGGGATGCGCAGGCCGTCGGCCCAGTAGGCGAGTTCACTCACAGGGAAGTCCAATCGTCTCGACGGCAGAGGCCGCGCGCTTCGCAGTAGTCGCAGACCTTGCCTTCGCCCAAGGCGGGCAGCGGCGCACCGTCTCGCACGGCAGCGAGGTCGGCCTGAAGGCCATCACGCAGCGCCAACGCGGTGTCGCTGACGTCGGCATGCGGCAGCAGCGCGATGCCCTTGCCGTCGTCGAGCACAAGGTAGGCCGCCTGCAGGCCTGGCTCGGCGCCCATCAGCAGTGCGTAGGTGGCGAGCTGCGTGTCCTCCAGCGGCGCGGCCAGCTTGTCCTTCAGCCCCTTGGCATCGCCGGTCTTGTAGTCCAGCAGCCAAGTCTGGCTACCCGCCTTGTCGATGCGGTCGATGCGGCCGCGCAGCGTCAGCGCGTCCAGCGGCGCGTCGAACGGTTGGCAATCGCTGTCCACCTCGCCCGCCATGAAGCGCTGGCCGCCGGCCTCGATCTCGGCCAGCCAGGCGAGGTAGAGCGGGCGCAAGCGTTCAAAAGCCGCCGAGAACGGCAGGAAGTCCGCCGCGTCCAGCCAGGCCAGCTCGGCCTCGGCCGCCGCGCGGAGGGCTGCGTCGTCATCGCCCCCTTCGCGCGATTCGTGGAAGCGCTTCAACACCGCGTGCAGCCAGGTGCCGTAGTCGCGCTTGTCGGGCTCCAGCTCCAGTTCGTCGGCTTCGCGCAGGCCCAGCAGCACGCGGCTGAAGAACTGGTAGGGGCAGTTGCGCAGCGCGTCGATGGCGCTGGCGCTCAGCGCGGCCGGCAACCGGCCGCCAGCCTCGGCGGCGGCGCGGTGCTGGGGCAGGCTCGCTGGCGCCAGCAACTCGCGGCCGTCGATCCAGTGATCGAGGGCCTGGCCGCCGCGCCCTGCCGCGCCGGCCAACCGCTCCAGCAGCGGGCTGGCCGGCAGCGGCTCGGCGCCCGCAAAGGCGCAGCGCAGCAGCGTCAGCACCGGCGCGCGCAGCAGTTGCGCAAAGCCCAGCGCTTCGGCCTCGCGGCGCTCGGCCAGGCTGGGCAGGCCCAGCGCCGCCGCATCGGCGTCGGCCAGCAGGCCGGCCTGGGGGTTCACCGGCCCCAGCGTCGCGGCATCGGCGCCGGGCAACACGACGGCGCCGAAGGGCCGCAGCATGGCCCGCGCCAGCGGCGTGATGACGACCTCGGGCGCACCCGCTTCCTCGGCCGGCTCGAACTGCGCGGCCTCCAGCGTGTCGTTCACCCAGGCCAGGAATTCGTCGGGCCGCAGCCGCGTCTGCGCCAGCGCCGCCTCGTGTGCGCTGCCGGCCCAGGGGTTGCGCGAGATCCAGAGCGTCTCCAGCAGCGCCTCACCGCCCTCCACATCGGCCAGCGGCGCCAGTCCGTTCAGCGCCTGGCCCAGCGCGACCAGCCAGCCGCCCAGCGTGCGAGCGCCGCCGGCCAGCGGCTCCAGCTGGCGCCGTGCCCGCAGCCAGACCGCGCCGACGGCCGGCGGCAGCGTGGCCGCATCGAGCTGGGCCGCCTGGCGCCAGCCAAAGCGGCGGCAACGGGCTTCCAGACCGCTCAGGCCTTCGGCGTCCCAGCCCAGGGCGAGCGCAGATTTCAGCCAGGCCAGCCAGTCGTCCACCGCGCCACCGGCCAGCGCCGCGCGCAGCAAGGCCATCAGCGCGGCAGCGGCGGGCGTGGTGGCCAGCGTCCAGCCGGTTTCGTCGTGCACGGGCACGCCCTGGCGACCGAGCAGCGCCCGCACGCGGCGGATGACGACGCGGTCCTGCGCGAGCAAGGCCACCGGCCGCCGGCCGGCGTTGAGGTGCTGGACGATGGCCGTGGTGGTCTGCTGGGCCAGTGTCTCGAAGTCCGGCGCGACGGCCTCCTCCACCCGCGCAGCGGGCGTGAAGCCGCTCCAGGCCTGGTCGAGGTCCAGGTCGGCAGCCAGGCACAGCGCCGGCACGTCGCCCGCCAGCAGCACCTCGGCCAGCGGGTCGGGCCCGCCGGCGCGCAGCCAGATCCAGGCGCTGGGGCGCAACGTGAACAGCGTGTCGGTGGCGGGCCGGCGCTCGTCGGACGCGACCCAGGCCAGCGCGACCTGGGCCAGCGCCCGCTCCAGCAGACCCGGGCCGGCTTCGAGGGCTGCGAGCCGCTGCCGGGCGGTGTCGAGAAAAGCGGGGCGCTCGGCCGGCGGCACTTGGGCAGCGGCGCGTGCCAGCGCCTGGGCGGTGTCGACGAGCCGGGTCAGCGCCACGCGGTAGTCGCGCGGGCTGCTGCGCTTGAGCGGCTGCACCCAGCTCTGGTCGGCCAGCAGCCGGTCGGCGGTGAAG
Organism: Roseateles sp. GW821-FHT02E12; assembly: GCF_059421665.1. Taxonomy (NCBI): domain Bacteria; kingdom Pseudomonadati; phylum Pseudomonadota; class Betaproteobacteria; order Burkholderiales; family Sphaerotilaceae; genus Roseateles; species Roseateles sp. GW821-FHT02E12. The sequence continues at coordinate 663,186 of NZ_JBWKVK010000003.1, read as the reverse complement.
GCGTCGATGGCGGCGTCGCCCGATAGTTGGTCTGGCGCGGCCAACGCCGTGGGCCCCAGGGCCGAAGCCAGGCTGCGGCTGGTCGTGATGCGCGGCTGCCAGCCGCCCTGGGCCAGCCAGGCGCGGCGTGCAGGCGCGATCTGCTGGGCAAACGGCAGCAGCAGCACGGCGTCGCGCACGGCTACGCCGCGGGCCTCCAGCCAGTCGGCGCTGACGGCCGCAACGCGGCGCCAGAAGGCTTCGATGTCTTCCCCAGGCACCAGGCCCAGATTCATGGCTTGCAATCCAGGCCTCCCGCCCTCACGTCTGCCATTGCTTCGGTCACCCTCGTGACCGTCCGGGCAAAGTGGCTATGTCACAATCATTTTGCCTATTCGGACGGCGCCTGCGCGGCGACCGCCAACCCTTTGAGGCCAAGGAATCCTCCCATGAGCAGCGAACTGATCAAACACGTTTCCGACGCGTCCTTCGACGCCGACGTCATCCAGGCGGGCAAGCCCGTGCTGGTGGACTACTGGGCCGAATGGTGCGGCCCCTGCAAGATGATCGCGCCCATCCTGGACGAGGTGGCCACCGGTTACGGTGACAAGCTTCAGATCGCCAAGATGAACGTCGACGAGAACCGCGAGGTGCCCGCCAAGTTCGGCATCCGCGGCATCCCGACGCTGATGCTGTTCAAGGACGGCCAGCTCGCCGCCACCAAGGTTGGCGCCCTCTCCAAGGCCCAGTTGACCGCCTTCCTCGACGCGAACCTATAATCGCGCCCAACTGCTGCGGCGATCCCAGCGCCTCCCGGCGCCTCGCTGCAGCAGCCAAAGCCAACACGCCCCGGGTTCCAAGGAACCCAGCCAGCGTGGACTCGGCTCCCCCTCCCCAATTTCTCTCTGTCTGAATCTGCGCCGTTCGCTGTTGGAACGGTAGCCATTCGGTCCTTTCCCGGGGCGGCCGTGGAATCGCTGTAGCGCCTTGGCTGGCGCTGCGGCCCCTGACGGGTATTCACCCATGCATCTTTCCGAACTCAAAGCGCTCCACGTCTCCGCTCTCATCCAGATGGGCGAGGAGCTGGAGATCGACAACGTCACCCGCCTGCGCAAGCAGGAGCTGATGTTCGCCATCATGAAGAAGCGCGCCAAGGCTGGCGAGCAGGTCTTCGGTGATGGCGTGCTCGAAGTGCTCCCCGACGGCTTCGGCTTCCTGCGCTCGATCGAAGCCAGCTACATGGCGTCGACCGACGACATCTACCTGAGCCCGAGCCAGATCCGCCGCTTCAACCTGCACACCGGTGACCTGGTGGAAGGCGAAGTGCGCGTGCCCAAGGATGGCGAGCGCTACTTCGCCCTGGTCAAGGTTGACCGCGTCAACAACCAGACGCCGGAGGAGAGCAAGAACAAGATCATGTTCGAGAACCTGACGCCCTTGTTCCCCAAGGAGCAGTTCAAGCTCGAACGCGAAGGCTACAAGGGCGAAGAGAACATCACCGGTCGCATCATCGACTTGGTGGCGCCCATCGGCAAAGGTCAGCGCGCGCTGATCGTGTCGCAGCCCAAGACGGGCAAGACCGAGATGATGAAGAGCCTGGCGCATGCGCTGGTGGCCAACCATCCGGACTGCCACCTCATCGTGCTGCTCGTCGACGAGCGCCCCGAGGAAGTGACGGAAATGATTCGCACCGTGCGCGGTGAGGTCATCAGCTCCACCTTCGACGAGCCCGCCGCCCGCCATGTGCAGGTCGCGGAAATGGTCATCGAGCGCGCCAAGCGCCTGGTGGAGCTGAAGAAGGACGTGATCATCCTGCTGGACTCGATCACCCGCCTGGCCCGTGCCTACAACAACGTGCTGCCCAGCTCCGGCAAGGTGCTGACCGGTGGTGTGGACGCCAACGCGCTGCAGCGCCCCAAGCGCTTCTTCGGCGCCGCGCGCAACATCGAGGAAGGCGGCTCGCTGACCATCATCGGTACCGCGCTGATCGACACCGGCTCCAAGATGGACGAGGTGATATACGAAGAGTTCAAGGGCACCGGCAACTGCGAAATCCACCTGGATCGCCGCATGGCCGAGAAGCGCGTCTACCCGTCGCTGCTGATCAACAAGTCCGGCACGCGCCGTGAAGAGCTGCTGCTCAAGCCCGAGATCCTGCAAAAGAGCTGGATCCTGCGGAAGCTGCTCTACAACATGGACGAGATCGAGGCGATGGAGTTCATCCTCGAGAAGATGAAGGCGTCGAAGAACAACCATGACTTCTTCGACATGATGCGGCGCGGCGGGTAAGCCTTACACCCAAATTAGCCAAACTGCAGGAAAGCTCGCTACAATCGCGGGTTTTCCGCCCCAGACACCTTCGGAAAGTGCACCAGCCGTTCGCTGATGTGGCTCCCGACCCAAGCCAAGAGGTTCCCATGAAAGACGGCATTCACCCCAACTACCGCGACGTCGCGTTCATCGACCAGTCCAATGGTTTCCAGTTTGTGACGCGTTCGACCGTCCAAAGCAAGGAATCCATCGAGATCGACGGCAAGAAAATGCCGCTGGTGAAGCTGGAAACGACGAGCGAGTCGCACCCCTTCTACACGGGTACGCAAAAGAGCATCGACAACCTCGGCGGTCGCGTCGAGAAGTTCCGCAACAAGTTTGCTCACCTCAAGAAGTAATCGGCTTGCGGCCTTTCGCCGCGCCAACCCACAAGGGCAGCTCAGGCTGCCCTTTTGTTTTTCTTGTGGCAAGAAAGACGCCAGGCATTCGCCGCGCTGTTTTTCAGGCCGTCTTTTGACGGCATCATGCCGACCGGCTCCACCGAACTTTCGCGCGTGAATCTCCCCACCCCCGCCATCGTCGCCGAGCGCGGCGTCGAGCGCCTGCCGCGCCTGGCGCTGATCCTGCTGTGCGCGGCCTATGTGCTGCCCGGCATCTTCGGCCGCGATCCCTGGCGCAACGCCGACCTGAGCTCCTTCGGCTTCATGGTCAGCATCGCCGAGGGCCGCGCGCCGTGGTGGCAGCCGGCCATCGCCGGCATCCCTGCCGACGGCGGCCCCCTGCCCTACTGGCTGGGCGCGCTGGCCATCAAGGCCCTGCCCTTCCTGGACGCCCCCGTCGCCGCCCGCCTGCCCTATGCGCTGGTGCTGGTCGGCGTGCTTGTGGCCGTCTGGTACACCTGCTTCCACCTGGCCCGCACCGAGGCCGCACAGCCGGTGGCCTTTGCCTTCGGAGGCGAGGCCCAAGCCATCGACTACGCGCGTGCGCTGGCCGATGGCGCCCTGCTGGCGTTGATGGCGTCGCTTGGCCTGCTGCAGCTGGGCCACGAGACGACGCCGGAGCTGATGCAGTTGCTGGCCGTGTCCGTCTACCTCTACGGGCTGGCGGCTGCGCCGTACAGGCAAGGCCGTTCGCGAGCCGCGGTCCTCATCGCCCTGCCGGTGCTGGCCGCCAGCGGCGCGCCGGCCGTGGCATGCGCCCTTGGCCTGCTGGGAGTGCTCCTTAACCATCGCTCCAGCTATGACGAGGCCAAGGCCCAACGCGTCTGGCTGCTGGGCGCGCTGACGCTGACCGTGCTGGCCGCCTGGGCCTTCGACGGCTGGGCCTGGCGTGTGCGGCCGGGTGTTCACTTCGGCTCGCTGCTGAGCCTGCTGGCCTGGTTCTGCTGGCCTTCGGGGCCACTGGCGCTATGGACGCTGTGGCGCTGGCGCCGCCACGGCCTGCGCCGCCACATCACCGTGCCGGCCATCGCGCTGCTGGTACCGCTGGCCGCCTGCATCGGCATGGACGGCTCCGAGCGCGCGCTGCTGCTGGCGCTACCGTCGCTGGCCATCCTGGCCGCCTTTGCGCTGCCAACGCTGAGCCGCGGCTTCTCGGCCGCTGTGGACTGGTTCTCGGTGTTCTTCTTCAGTGCCGCGGCGCTGTTTTTCTGGCTCTACTACCTCTCGATGCACGCCGGCTGGCCACCGCGGCCGCTGGCCAATCTGCGCCGCCTGGCCGAAGGCTTCGAGCCACGCTTCAGCCTCTTGGCCCTGGTGTTCGCCATCGCGGCGACGCTGTCCTGGCTGGCGCTGGTGCGCTGGCGCACGGCCCGCCACCGCCATGCGCTGTGGAAGAGCCTGGCCCTGCCCGCCGGCGGCGTGGCCCTGGGCTGGCTGCTGATCACGAGCCTGCTGCTGCCGCCGCTGGACTACGCACGCAGCCTGTCGCCGCTGGTGGCGCGGCTCAAGGCGCGCATGCCGAGCACCGCGAGCTGCCTGGCCGCACCGGGCCAGAACCTGGCCACCCTGGCGGCGCTGGAATGGCATGGCGGCTGGCAGGTTCTTGGGCGCGGGGCGTTGAATGCCTCGGCCTGCAGCTACGCCGTCATCAGCGCCGGCCAGCCGACGCCCCAGGGCTGGCGCGTCATCGCCCAGGTCAAGCGGCCGACGGACCGCAGCGGCAGTGCCAGCTTGGTCCTGCTGCAGCGTCAGTGATCGGTTAATGCGGCGCCGCTGAAGGCGGCTTCGTCACCAAGCGCCGAATCGCTGGCCTGGCGCACGCGTGCGGCCGGGAAGACAAGGCGAAAGCGCGAGCCTTTGCCAACCTCGCTTTGCACCATCAGCTCGCCGCCGTGGCGCTGCATGACGTGCTTGACGATCGACAGGCCCAGGCCCGTGCCACCGGTCTCCCGCGAACGGCTGCCGTCGACGCGGTAGAAGCGTTCGGTCAGCCGCGGGATGTGCTCGCGCGCAATGCCCAGGCCGGTGTCGACGACGGTGAGCTCGCCGCTGCCACCGTCCAGCATGCGCCAGGTCACTTCGATCTCGCGGCCGTCGGGCGTGTAGCGCACGGCGTTCGTGACGAGGTTGGCGATGGCACTGAGCAGCTCGCTTTCGATGCCGGCCAGTTCAACGTTGGTCTCGGGCTTGAGACGCAGTTGGTGGCGGCCGGCCGACAGCGCATCGGCGTCGACCGCGATCCGCGCCAGCAGGCCATCCAGGCCCACCCAGCGGTCGGGTGCCGGGCGCGGGCTGCCTTCAAGCTGGGCCAGCGTCAGCAGGTCGGCCACCAGCGTTTGCATGCGCTGGGCCTGCTGGTTCATCAGAACGAGGACACGATCGCGCTCCACTGCCGTCAGCGGCAGCGAGTGCAGGGTCTCGATGAAGCCCGACAGCACCGTCAGCGGCGTGCGGATCTCGTGCGAGACATTGGCGACGAAATCGCGCCGCATGGCCTCGGAGCGCAGCCGCTCGGTGATGTCCAGCGACAGCACGAGGCGCTGGCCCTCGCCGTACTCGCGCACGATGATGGACAGCGTGCCGGGGCCGCGGCCATTGCCCAGCACCAGCGGCTCGGCAAACGTGCCGGCCTGCAGATAGGCGACGAAGGCCGGCGCGCGCACGAGGTTGGTGATGCGCTGGCGCAGGTCGCGCTGCGGGTCGAGCGCGAAATGGTCGGCCGCGACGCGGTTGCACCAGACGATCTGCTCATGCGAGTCCAGCATCAGCACGCCGTTGGGCGAAGCCTCGATGGCTGACAGGAACTGATCCAGCTCCAGCCGGCCGCGGGCCACGGCGCGGTCGCGGTCGCGCATGGCGCGCTCGACACGGTAGCCCAGCTCGCCCCACAGGCCGGTGTCGCGCGGCGCGTTGTCGAGCTGGTTGCCGCGCAGCCAGCTCAACAGCCGGTTGCCACGCACCGCATCAACGAGCAGCATCAGCAGTACGCCGGTGACCACACCGATACCCAGCCCGAGGCCTTCGACACCCGTGGCCGCGCGAACCGCCGCCCCAATAACAAACCCGAACAGTGCGGCCCCGAGGGCCATCAGCAGTCGAGGCAACAACCAGGTCATGTAGTCGGGCGGATCTCAGGCGGAGAGCGCGCTGCTCTGTTGGGTCAGGCGGTAGCCGGCACCGCGGACGGTCTCGATCATGCGCGCGCACTGCACGCGCTCCAGCGCCTCGCGCAGCCGCTTGACGTGGACGTCGATGGTGCGTTCCTCGATGAAGACATGGTCGCCCCAGACGCGGTCCAGCAGCTGCGAGCGGCTGTGCACGCGCTCCGGGTGGGTCATCAAGAAGTGCAGCAGGCGGAACTCCGTGGGGCCGAGCTTGACCTCAGCGCCGTCGCGGCTGACGCGGCGCGTGCCCGGGTCCAGCAGCAGCGGGCCGACCTCGACCGCGCTGTCCAGCGCCTCGGGCGCCTTGCGGCGCAGCACGGCGCGGATGCGGGCCAGCAGCTCATTGGTCGAGAAGGGCTTGGTGATGTAGTCGTCGGCACCCGCGTCCAGGCCGGCGATCTTGTCGCCTTCCTCGGCACGTGCCGTCAACATGATGACGGGCAGCTCTTTCGTGCGGGCTGCGCTGCGCCATTGGCGGGCCAGGGCCACACCGCTCTGGCCGGGCAGCATCCAGTCCAGCACGACGAGGTCGGGCAGCACGCGGTCCACCTCGTACTGGGCGGCCGTTGCGCTGCCGGCCAGCGTGACCTCGAAGCCGGCGTGGCGCAGATTGATGGAGATCAGTTCGGCAATCGCCGATTCGTCTTCAACGACAAGGACGCGGCTCATGATCAGCGCACCATCGTTTCGACGGCCTCGGGCGAGTTGTGTCGCACGTCCTGGCCCTTCACCACGTAGATGACCACTTCGGCCAGGTTCTTGGCGTGGTCGCCGACGCGCTCGATGGCCTTGGCGACAAAAACCAGGTCAATGGACGAGGAGATCGTGCGCGGGTCTTCCATCATGTAGGTGATGAGCTTGCGCAGCAGGCCGTCGAATTCCTTGTCGATCTCGTCGTCGTGCTTCAGCACGTCCAGCGCACGTTCGACGTCCAGGCGCGCAAAGGCATCCAGCGCCTTGCGCAACTGGCTGGTGGCGAGCTCGGCCTCGTAGGCGAGGTCGGACATCGGCAGGCGCATGCGGCTGGAAACACCGCTGGCCACCAGGCGCTGCACGGTGCGAGCGATGCGCGCGGCCTCGTCGCCAACGCGCTCGAGGTTGGCGATGCTCTTGGAAATCGCGATCAGCAGGCGCAGATCGCGGGCCGTCGGTTGGCGGCGCGCGATGATGGTCGAGAGATCACGGTCGATCTCGATCTCCATCGTGTTGACGCGGCCTTCCTTGGCCAGCACTTCATCGGCCGATTCGGGGCTGAAGTCCACCAGCGACTGCACGGCCTGGGCCACTTGGGCTTCCACGAGACCGCCCATTTCGAGCACGCGGGTCGAGATGCCGCTGAGCTCGGCATCGAACTGGGTCGAGAGATGTTTGTCCACCATACCGTCCTCCTTGATCAGCCGAAGCGGCCGGTGATGTAGTCTTCCGTGTCCTTGCGCTTGGGCTTCATGAACAGCTCGGCCGTGGGGCCGAATTCGATGAGGTCGCCAAGGTACATGTACGCCGTGTAGTCAGAGCAGCGAGCTGCCTGCTGCATGTTGTGGGTCACGATGGCCACCGTGTAGTCGGCCTTCAGTTCGTGGATCAGCTCTTCGATCTTGCCAGTGGAGATCGGGTCCAGCGCCGAGCAGGGCTCGTCGAGCAGCAGCACCTCGGGCTTGATGGCAATGCCGCGTGCGATGCACAGGCGTTGCTGCTGGCCGCCGGAGAGGCCGGAGCCGCTCTGGTTGAGCTTGTCCTTCACCTCACCCCAGAGGGCCGCCTTCTTCAGCGCCCACTCCACGCGTTCGTCCATCTCGACGCGCGGCAGCGTCTCGAACAGCTTCACGCCGAAGGCGATGTTGTCGTAGATGGACATCGGGAACGGTGTGGGCTTCTGGAAGACCATGCCGATCTTGGCGCGGATCAGCGAGACGTCGTCCTTGCTGGACAGCACGTCCTCGCCGTCGAGCAGGATCTGCCCTTCCGCGCGCTGCTCGGGGTAGAGCTCGTACATGCGGTTCAGCGTGCGCAGCAGCGTGCTCTTGCCGCAGCCCGACGGGCCGATGAAGGCGGTGACCTTCTTCTCGGGGATGTCGAGGTTGATGTTCTTCAGCGCGTGGAAGCTGCCGTAGAAGAAGTTCAGGTTGCGCACCGAGAGTTTGGCGCGCTCGCCCACGGGCGTTTCGATCTTGGCGTCCATGGTGATTCCTTAGTGTTTGTTCTTGAAGAGCACGCGGGCCAGGATGTTCAGCAGCAGCACACCCACGGTGATCAGGAAGACGCCGGCCCAGGCCAGCTTCTGCCAGTTCTCGTAGGGGCTCATCGCGAACTTGAAGATGGTGACCGGCAGGCTGGCCATCGGCGCACTGATGTCGCTGGTCCAGAACTGGTTGGACAGCGCCGTGAACAGCAGCGGCGCGGTCTCGCCGGACACGCGGGCCAGCGCCAGCAAGATGCCGGTGAGGACGCCGGCGCGAGCCGCCTTCAGCGTGATGGTCAGGATGACCTTCCACTTCGGCGTGCCGAGCGCGTAGGCCGCCTCACGCAGCGCGTTGGGCACGAGGCTGAGCATGTTCTCCGTCGTGCGGATGACGACGGGGATGACCAGCAGCGCCAGGGCCAGCGCCCCGGCCATGCCGGAGAAGCTCTTCAGCTTGGCCACGACCATCGCGTAGACGAACAGGCCGACGACGATGGACGGCGCCGACAGCAGGATGTCGTTGATGAAACGCACCGCGCTGCCCAGCCAGGTCTTCTGGCCGTACTCGGCCAGATAGACACCCGCCAGGATGCCAACCGGCGTGCCGATGACGGTAGCCAGGCCCACCATGACGAAGCTGCCGAAGATGGCGTTGGCCAAGCCACCGCCCTCGCCTTGCGGCGGCGGCGTCATCTGCGTGAAGGTCGCCAGGTTGAGGCCGCCGATGCCGAGGTAGATGGTCTCGAACAGGATCCAGATCAGCCAGAACACGCCGAAGCCCATGGCGCCCAGGGACAGCGCCAGCGCGACGGCATTGGTGCGCTTGCGCTTGTGGTGCATCGCCAGGCGGCGAGCGTCAATGGTTGAGCTCATGAACGGGCTCCTTCGCTCTTCTTCAGGCGCAGCAGCAACAGCTTGGAGATGGTCAGCACGACGAAGGTGATGAGGAAGAGGACGAGGCCGAGATACATCAGCGAGGCCTGGTGCAGGCCCTCGCCGGCCTCCGCGAACTCGTTGGCCAGCGTGGACGTGATGCTGTTGGCCGCCTCGAAGACGGACAACGAGTTCAGCTGGTTCATGTTGCCGATGACGAAGGTGACCGCCATCGTCTCGCCCAAAGCGCGGCCCAGGCCCAGCATGATGCCGCCGACCACACCGGTCTTGGTGTACGGCAGCACGACGCGGGAGACGACCTCCCAGGTCGTGGCACCCAAGCCGTAGGCGCTTTCCTTCAGCATCGGCGGCGTGACTTCGAAGACGTCACGCATCACCGAAGCGATGAACGGGATGATCATGATCGCCAGGATGATGCCGGCCGACAGGATGCCGATGCCCACCGGCGGGCCGGTGAACAGCGAGCCGATGAAAGGCACGCCCGTGAACATCGCCTGCAGCGGCTGCTGCACGAAGGTGGCCAGGATGGGGCCGAACACCAACAAGCCCCACATGCCGTAGACGATGGAGGGCACGGCGGCCAGCAGCTCGATGGCGATGCCCAGGGGCCGCTTGAGCCAGCTGGGCGACAGCTCGGTCAGGAAGATGGCGATGCCGAAGCTGACCGGCACGGCGATGGCCAGCGCGATGAAGGAGCTGGCCAGCGTGCCGTAGATCATCACCAGGCCGCCGAACTTCTCCTGCACCGGGTCCCATTCCGCGCTGGTCAGAAAGCCCAGGCCGAAGGTCTTGAGCGCAGGCGTCGCGCCGACGATGAGGGAGCCGATGATGCCAACCATCAACAGCAGCGTCAGCCAGGCTGCGCCCTGCGACAGTGCTGCGAACAGCGCATCCGCCCAGGGGGCGACGCGGCGGCGCGGAGGTGGCGGTTTCATCGAGTGCGGCTGAGGTTCGCTGCGATCAGCACTGGCGCTGTCGGCGGGAAGGATGGCTGCCAAGGAACCTCCGGAGGGTCTGGTCAGAAGATGGGCACCGAGAGCATGGCGAAGCCCGGCGGTTGCCGGGCCTCACCTCGCGTCTTCAGCGCCGCGAATTCACTTGAACGCGACGGGCTTGCCGGCCGTGTCCTTGATCTGGTCGGTCCACTGCTTGCGCACCAGGTCCTTCACGGCGGCGGGCAGGGGCACGTAGTCGAGGTCGTCGGCCATCTTGTCGCCGTTGCCGTACGCCCATTCGAAGAACTTCAGCGCGGCGCTGGCGTTGGCGGCCTTGTCCTGCGACTTGAACATCAGGATGTAAGTCGGGTTGGTCAGCGGCCACGAGGCCTTGCCGGGCTGGTCGGTCGTGATTTGATAGAAGGTCTTGTTCCAGTCGGCACCGGCGGCGGCGGCCTTGAAGGCGTCGTCGCTGGGGTTGACCCACTGGCCGTCCTTGTTCTTCAGCTGAACGTAGGTCATCTTGTTCTGCTTCACATAGGCGTACTCGACGTAGCCGATGGAGTTGGGCAGGCGCTGCACGAAGGCGGCGACGCCCTCGTTGCCCTTGCCAGCCGTGCCGGCCAGCCACTTGACCGTCGTGCCTTCGCCGACCTTGCTCTTCCACTCTTCGCTGACCTTGGACAGGTAGTTCGTGAAGATGAAGGTCGTGCCAGAACCGTCGGCGCGTGCGACCGGGGCGATGGCTGCGTCAGGCAGCGGGACGCCCGGGTTCAGCGCGGTCAGGGCTGCGTCGTTCCACTTGGTGATCTTGCCGAGGTAGATGTCGGCCAGCACGGCGCCGGTCAGCTTGATCTGGCCCGGGGCGACGCCCTTGATGTTGACCACGGGCACGACGCCACCGATGACGGTCGGGAACTGCACGAGGCCGTCCTTGGCCAGCTCGTCGTCCTTCAGCGGCATGTCGGACGCGCCGAAATCGACCGTCTTGGCCTTGATTTGGCGGATGCCGGCGCCGGAGCCGACAGATTGGTAGTTGATGCGGGCGCCGCTGGCCTTGTTGTAGGCATCGGCCCACTTGGCGTAGATGGGAGCCGGGAAGGTGGCGCCAGCGCCGGTCACGTCCTGGGCAAGGGCCGCCTGGATACCGAACAGACCCGCGACGACTGCGAACGACTTGCTGACCTGAACAAAGTTCATCTGAGACACCTTCCGCTGAGCGGGTTTGACGATGACCGGCATCCTAGGGATCGAATGTGACGATTCAGTGAACATCGATTCATCCAGCAGGGCATTGGAGCGTTTCGACGGGCCGCTGGGAAGCCGTCCGAGCAGCTTTGTGACATTGTCATTTTCAATTCACGTGACCGTCACATTGCACTTCTAGAGTCGCGGCCAATCGCTTTCCATCCAACCGGAGCCCCGAATGATCCGTCGCACGTCCCTGATCGCCCTGGCCGCCAGTGCCCTGCTGACCGCCTGCGCCACCACCCCTGCCCCGGCGCCGCTGACCGACACGCTGGCACGCGACCCCCAGCTCAGCACCTTCAACCGCCTGGTCGCCCAGGCCGGCCTGGGCGATGAATTGCGCGCCAGCGGGCCGCTGACCGTCTTTGCGCCGAGCGACGAGGCCTTCAAGGCCGTGCCGGCCAAGACGATGGAAGCGCTGGCCGCCGATCCAGCCCAGCTCAAGGCAGTGTTGAGCTATCACGTCATCGACGGCCGGGTTGCCGCTGCCGACGTGAAGCCGGGCACGGCCAAGACCCGTCAGGGTGCCACCTTGGCCCTGGCCAAGGCCGGCAGCTTCGTCACCGTCGATGACGCGGTTGTGCAGCAGGCCGACATCGTCGCGACGAATGGCGTGGCCCACGTCGTCGACCGCGTGCTGATGCCGCCGAAGAAGTAAACACCGGGCGCCAACAAAAAGGCCGCCCGAGGGCGGCCTTTTCTTGTTCGCGAAGGATCAGGGTGCCACGGCCTCGGCCAGCCGCTGGGCGCAGCGCTGGGCCAGGCCGGCGTCCGACGCTTCGACCATGACGCGCAGCAGCGGTTCTGTGCCCGAGGCACGGATCAGCACGCGGCCCCGGTCGCCGAGTTCGGCCGTCACGGCGGTCTGCTCGTCGGCCAGGCGGGTGTTGGTCTTCCAGTCCTGGCCCGCTTGCAGCCGCACATTGATCAGCGTCTGCGGGAACAGATCCACGCCCTGCAACTGCTCGGAGAGGCTGCGGCCACTGCGGCAAACCGACTGCAGCACCAGCAGCGCACTGACGATGCCGTCGCCCGTGGTGTGCTTGTCCAGCGCCAGCAGATGGCCGGAGCCCTCGCCACCGAGTTGCCAGCCGCGCGCGGCCAGCTCTTCCAGCACGTAGCGGTCGCCGACCTTGGCGCGCACGAACTCGACGTCGCGCGAACGCAGCGCCAGCTCGACGGCCATGTTCGTCATCAGCGTGCCAACGGCGCCAGCCACGCGCAGGCCCTGGCTGAGGCGGTCGGCCACCATCACGTAGAGCAGCTCGTCGCCGTTGTAGAGGCGCCCGTTGGCATCGACCAGTTGCAGGCGGTCGGCGTCGCCGTCCAGCGCAACGCCGTAATCCGCGCCGTTGGCCTTGACGGCCTCGACCAGCGCGCCGGGCGAGGTTGCGCCGAAGCCGGCGTTGATGTTGAAGCCATCGGGCTTACAGCCGATGGAGATGACCTCGGCGCCGAGTTCGTGGAAGACGTCGGGCGCCACGTGATAGGCCGCGCCGTGGGCCGCGTCGACGACGATCTTCAGGCCCTTGAGCGTGAGGTCGGAGCCGAAGCTGTTCTTGCAGAACTCGATGTAGCGGCCGCGGGCGTCTTCCAGGCGCTTGGCGCGGCCGAGGCTGGCCGAGTCCACCCATTGCGGCGCTTCTTCCAACGCGGCTTCGACAGCCAGCTCCCAGGCGTCGGGCAGCTTCTCGCCCTTGGCGGAGAAGAACTTGATGCCGTTGTCCTGGAAGGCGTTGTGCGACGCACTGATGACGACACCCAGGTCCAGCCGCAGCGCACGGGTCAGGTAGGCGACGCCCGGTGTCGGCAGCGGGCCGGTCAGCAGCACGTTGACACCGGCGGAGGCGAAACCGGCCTCCAGCGCCGACTCGATCATGTAGCCGGAGATGCGGGTGTCCTTGCCGATCAGCACCGTCGGGCGTTTGCTGGACTTGCGCAGCACCCGGCCAACGGCGTGGCCCAGGCGCAGCATGAAGTCAGGCGTGATCGGATCCTGGCCGACCGTGCCCCGAATGCCGTCGGTTCCGAAATACTTGCGGCTCATCGAGCTCTTCCTTTATGCAGTGGTCGGAATTGTCGCCGCATCGACGGCGGCCCAGACCTTGAGGGCGTCCACCGTGGCGGGGACATCGTGCACACGAAGCACGTTTGCGCCCGCGCTGACGGCGCGCAACGCCGCGGCGAGGCTGGCGGGCAGGCGCTGATCCACCGGGCGACCCGTGATGTCCCCGAGCGTACGCTTGCGCGACCAGCCCACCAGCAGCGGGTAGCCCAGCTCGGTCAGGCGCTGCTGGCCAGCCAACAGGCGCAGGTTGTGCTCGGCGCTCTTCGCAAAGCCATAGCCGGGGTCAAGGGCGATGCAGTCGGCCGGGATACCCGAATCCCGTGCGGCCCGGGCGCGTTGCGCCAGGAAGGCGGCAACTTCCTCGACGACATCGCCGTAGACAGCCAGATCCATCATTGACGCCGGCTCGCCGCGCATGTGCATCAGGCAGACGCCCGCACCGCTACCGGCCACTGCCGCCAGCGCACCGGGCATTTGCAGGGCCTGCACGTCGTTGATGATGTCCACGCCGGCGTCGAGCGCACGGCGCATGACCTCAGGCTTGTAGGTGTCCACCGAGACCGGCACGCCCAGCGTCACGGCCGCCGCCAAGACGTCGGCGATGCGCGCCCATTCACTGTCGGTGTCGACACGCGGCGCGCCGGGTCGCGTGGACTCGCCGCCGATGTCGAGGATGTCGGCGCCGTCAGCGACGAGGCGCTCGCAATGCGCGATGGCCGAGCGGGTGTCGTCGTGCCGCCCGCCGTCCGAGAAGGAGTCGGGCGTCACGTTGACGATGCCCATCACCTGCGGCCGGCTCAGGTCCAGCAAGAAGCGGCGGGTCTGCCAGTGCATGGTCTTGAATGGAAAACGGGCCCGACTGAGTAGCCGGGCCCGTTTTGGTTGGGTGTGTCGATCAGGCCGCGGCGGGGGCACCGTCGGTGCTGACCGGGGGCGTACCGCCAGTCGGGCCGCTGGGCGTCGTCGGCTTGTCGTCAGGCGCACGCGGCGGGCGGCCGGCCATGATGTCCAGGATCTGGTCCCGGTCGATGGTTTCCCACTTCATCAGCGACTCGGTCATCGTCTCAACCTTGTCGCGGTTGTCCTCGAGGATCTTCTGCGCCACGGCGTACTGCTGGTCGAGGATGCGGCGGATCTCGCTGTCGACCTTCTGCTGCGTGCTCTCGCTGATGTTGGCCGTCTTGGTCATGCTGCGGCCCAGGAAGACTTCGCCTTCGTTCTCGGCGTACACCATCGGGCCGAGGGCTTCGCTCATGCCGTAGCGCGTGACCATGTCGCGGGCCATGCGGGTGGCGCGCTCGTAGTCGTTGGACGCGCCGGTCGAAATGTCGTGGACGAACAGGTCCTCGGCAATGCGGCCACCGAACATGATGCTGATGCTGTTGAGCATCTGCTTGAAGTACAGGCTGTGCTGGTCACGCTCGGGCAGCTGCCAGGTCACGCCCAGGGCGCGGCCACGCGGCATGATGGTGACCTTGTGGACCGGGTCGGTACCAGGCAGCAACTCGGCGACGACGGCATGGCCGGACTCGTGATACGCGGTCGCGCGCTTCTCGTCCTCGGTCATGACCATGCTCTTGCGCTCGGGACCCATGTAGAGCTTGTCCTTGGCGCGCTCGAAGTCGTTCATCTCGACCAGCCGGCCACCACGGCGCGCGGCGAACAGCGCGGCTTCGTTGACGAGGTTGGCCAGGTCAGCGCCGCTCATGCCGGGCGTGCCACGGGCCAGGATGGACGCGTTGACGTCCTGGCCAATCGGCACCTTGCGCATATGCACGTTCAGGATCTGCTCGCGGCCACGGATATCGGGCAGCGTGACATAGACCTGGCGGTCGAAGCGGCCCGGGCGCAGCAGGGCCGGGTCCAGGATGTCGGGACGGTTGGTGGCCGCGATGACGATGACGCCGAGATTGGTCTCGAAGCCGTCCATCTCGACCAGCATCTGGTTCAGCGTCTGCTCGCGCTCGTCGTTGCCGCCGCCCAGGCCAGCGCCACGATGGCGGCCGACGGCGTCGATTTCGTCGATGAAGATGATGCAGGGCGCGCTCTTCTTGGCCTGCTCGAACATGTCGCGCACACGGGCCGCGCCGACACCGACGAACATTTCAACGAAGTCGGAACCCGAGATCGTGAAGAACGGCACCTTGGCTTCGCCGGCGATGGACTTGGCCAGCAGCGTCTTGCCGGTGCCCGGAGGGCCGACCATCAGCACGCCACGCGGAATGCGGCCGCCCAGCTTCTGGAACTTTTGCGGGTCCTTCAGGAAGTCGACCAGCTCCTTGACCTCTTCCTTGGCCTCGTCGCAACCGGCGACGTCGGCGAAGGTGATGGTGTTGCTGGCTTCATCCAGCATGCGGGCTTTGGACTTGCCGAAGCTGAACGCCCCGCCCTTGCCGCCGCCCTGCATCTGGCGCATGAAGTACACCCAGACGCCGATCAGCAGCAGCATCGGCGTCCAGTTGATCAGCATGCTGACCAGGAAGCTCTGCTCTTCGCGGGGCTTGATGTCGAACTTGACGCCGTTGCTGCGCAGATCACCCACCAGACCACGGTCTTGGTACGTGGCCAGCGTGCGCAGCTTGGTGCCGTCGGTGTCCTCGGCGTAGATATCGCCGGTGATGCCGTCAGGCAAGGTGGCGGACTTGATCCGGCGCGCCTGGACCAGGTCCAGGAACTCGGAATACGTCACCTGCTTGCCCGGCGCGGTGGTGCCGCCGAACTGTTTGACGACCGTGAACAGCACAAGGGCGATCACGATCCAGACAGCGAACTTCGAAAACCATTGATTGTTCACTCAGACTCCTTGGCCCTGATGGCCCAGCGCGGGTTTCAGGACAGTGGGGGCGATTTTAGGGGCGGCAAGGGGGCTTGCCCTGTAATCAGCGGTTTTTCAGCCCCACGCCCACCAAGAAAGTCTCGGAAGACCGGATGCGCGAGGCCTTGGGCTTCACTACCTTGAAGACCTTGAAATGTGTTTTGAAGAGGTTCACCAGCTCGTCGTAGCCGCTGCCATGGAAGACCTTGGCCACCAGCGCGCCCTCGGGCTTGAGGTGGCTGCTGGCGAAATCCACGGCCAACTCGACAAGGCCGGAGATGCGGGCGGCGTCGGTGGACGCAATACCCGACATATTGGGCGCCATGTCCGATACGACGACGTCCACCGGCCGGCCGGCCAGGGCGGCTTCGAGTTCGGCCAGGACGGAATCCTCCTGGAAATCGCCCTGGATGAACTGCACGCCCTCGATGGGCTCGAACTCCAGCACGTCCAGCGCGATGATGGTGCCGTTCAGCTGGCCCACCGCCGCCCCACCCCGCCCCGCCTCTGTGGGCGCAAAACGCCGGCGCAGATACTGGCTCCAGGCGCCGGGCGTGGCGCCCAGGTCGACGACGATCTGGCCCGGGCGGATCAGCTTGAGCTCCTCGTCGATCTCCTTGAGCTTGTAGGCCGCGCGCGAGCGATAACCGTCCTTCTGTGCCTGCTGCACATAGGGGTCCGACACGTGGTTGTTCAGCCACGCCTTGTTGAGTTTTTTGCTTTTGGTTTGAGTTTTCATGCCTACGGGATAATACGGGGATGTCTCAAATCATCCTGACCCCTGCCCAGCGCAAGGACAAACGCTCCGACGCCCACCATCTCGACCCCGTCGTGATGATTGGCGGAGACGGCCTCACCCCTGCCGTCGTCAAGGAAGTAGACCTGGCGCTGAATGCTCATGGCCTGATCAAGGTGCGGGTGCTGGGTGACGACCGCACCGCGCGCGAGGCGATGTTCGCCCAGCTCTGCGACGAGCTGAGCGCTGCGCCCATCCAGCACATCGGCAAGCTGCTGGTGCTGTGGCGGCCGATTCCGGAGAAGGCAGCCGCCGAGCGCGCGGACGCCAGGCCCGGTCCGCGCGTGGTCAAGATCGTCAAGTTCTCCAAGAGCGGCAATGGTCGGCCCCAGGTGACCAAGCTCAAGGTGCTGGGCAACCAGCGCGTCGCCCAGGGCGGTGAGCTCAAGCGCGCCAAGCGGCGCATGACGAGCGTCAAGAAGAACGTGGCCGACTGACACGCCAGGCCAAGCCCAGCACGGCGAGGCCCTTGACTGCGAAGAAGCCCAGCGAGGCGCCATGCAGCGCCCCGAAAGACGCGATACCGGCACCGGCCTTCGCGTCCGCCATCAGTGGCTGCAGGCCGTAGTAGCCGGCGATAGTGCAGAACAGCGCGATGGCGGGCAGCAGCAGTTCCATCGAGAAGATGTTGCTTGCCGCACCCGCTTCCACGGCATCACGCGCAACGCGACGCTCCAGCAGCATCAGGATCAGCGCCGCCCCCAGGCTGACCTGGGCCTCGATGCTGAACACCCGCCCGACCAGCAAGCCGGCTTGAGCCCGCTCCAACACCGCGAAGGCGCTGGGCGCCGCAGCGAAGGCCACACAAAGCAAAAAGCCGCCCCAGAGGGCGGCCAGCAAGGCTTGGAGCCGGGCAAACATCACTCGTAGCGGACTTCGACGATCTCGTAGCGCTTCACGCCACCGGGCGCCTGCACTTCGGCAACGTCGCCGGCTTCCTTGCCGATGAGGGCGCGTGCGATCGGCGAGCCCACCGAGATGCGGCCCTGCTTGATGTCGGCCTCGTCGTCACCCGTGATCTGGTACGTCACTTCCGTGCCGCTGGCCTCTTCCTCGAGGTCGACGGTCGCACCGAACACCACGCGGCCACCGGCGTCCAGCGTCGACGGATCAATGATCTGGGCGGCGGCCAGCTTGCCTTCGATCTCGAGGATGCGGCCTTCGATGAAGCCCTGCTTGTCCTTGGCCGCGTCGTACTCGGCGTTCTCGCTCAGGTCGCCCTGCGCGCGCGCCTCGGAGATCGCCTGAACGACGGCGTGACGCTCGACGGTCTTGAGTCGGTGCAGCTCGGCTTTGAGCGACTCGGCGCCGCGCTTGGTCAGGGGAATGGTCGTCATGTCAAAACTCAAAAGGCAAAAGAGTTCCGCCGCTGCGGCCCGGTCGGGCTGCTGCGGCGGAATCGATAGGCTGTAGTTTAAATCAGCTCGGCGTGCAGTTCCTGCAGGGATTGCACGGTCAGACCGTCACGGTGTTTCATGCCCTCGACCGCGGCCTCGCAACCCGCCATCGTCGTGTAGTACGTCACACGGCTGGCCAGCGCGGCCTGGCGGATGTAGCGGCTGTCGGCAATCGCGGTGCGTGTCTCGTCCACCGTCGTGAAGACGAGCTGGATGTCGCCACCCTTGAGCGCATCGACGATGTGCGGGCGGCCATCCTTGATCTTGTTGATCAGCTTGACCGGCACGCCGGCTTCCGTGATGGCAGCCGCCGTGCCGCGGGTCGCGACGACGCTGAAGCCCAGCGCGTGCAGTTCCTTGGCCACCGCAATGGCGCGGGCCTTGTCGCTGTTCTTCACGGTGATCAGCACATTGCCCTGGCGCGGCAGGCGTGAGCCGGCGCCGATCTGGCTCTTCAGCATGGCCTCGCCGAAGGTCTTGGCCGAGCCCATGACCTCACCGGTCGAACGCATCTCGGGGCTGAGGATGGGATCCACGCCCGGGAACTTGTTGAACGGGAAGACGGCTTCCTTGACGCTGAAGTAAGGCGGAATCACCTCAGCAGGCACGCGGCCCTTGCGGTCACGCTGGTCGACGAGCTTCTGGCCGGCCATGCAGCGTGCGGCGATCTTGGCGAGCTGCTGGCCGGTGGCCTTGCTCACATAAGGCACCGTGCGCGAGGCGCGCGGGTTCACTTCCAGCACGTAGACCGTGCAGGCAGCCAGGCCAGCAGTCACATCGCCCTGGATGGCGAACTGCACGTTCATCAGGCCGATGACCTTCAGCGCCTTGGCCATCGCGGCGGTCTGGCGGCGCAACTCGTCCTGCAGGTCGGCCGCCAGCGTGTACGGCGGCAGCGAGCAGGCCGAATCGCCGCTGTGGATGCCGGCCGCCTCGATGTGTTCCATGATGCCGCCGATCATCACGTCGCCAACAGAGTCGGCGATGCAATCCACGTCGACCTCGACGGCGTCTTCCAGGAACCGGTCCAGCAGCACCGGCGACTTCTCGGACACGCGCACGGCCTCGCGCATGTAGCGCTCCAGGTCCTTGTCGCCGTGCACGATTTCCATCGCGCGGCCGCCCAGCACGTAGCTCGGGCGCACGACCAGCGGGTAGCCGATCTCGTTGGCCAGCGCGACGGCCTGTTCTTCGGTGCGCGCGGTGCGGTTGGGCGGCTGGCGCAGGCCCAGCTCGTGCAGCAGCTTCTGGAAGCGCTCACGGTCCTCGGCAATGTCGATGGAATCGGGCGTGGTGCCGATGATGGGCACGCCGGCGCGCTCCAGGTCGAGCGCCAGCTTCAGCGGCGTCTGGCCGCCGTATTGCACGATGACGCCGACCGGCTTTTCCTTGTCGACGATCTCGAGCACGTCTTCCAGAGTGACCGACTCGAAATAGAGACGGTCCGAGGTGTCGTAGTCGGTCGACACGGTCTCGGGGTTGCAGTTGACCATGATGGTCTCGTAGCCGTCCTCGCGCATCGCCAGCGCCGCGTGCACGCAGCAGTAGTCGAACTCGATGCCCTGGCCGATGCGGTTCGGGCCACCGCCCAGCACCATGATCTTCTTCTTGTCCGTCGGGTTGGCCTCGCACTCCGCGTCGGCGCCCTCGTACGTCGAATACATGTAGGCCGTCTGCGTGGCGAACTCGGCCGCGCAGGTGTCCACGCGCTTGTAGACGGGGCGCACGTTCAGCGCATGGCGGCGTTCGCGCACGGCGTGCTGGTGCGTGCCCAGCAGCTTGGCCAGGCGCTTGTCGGAGAAGCCCTTGCTCTTCAGCAGGCGCAGCTCCGCCTCGGTGATGGACTCGATGCCTCGGCCCTTGATCGCTTGCTCGATCTGCACGAGCTGCTCGATCTGCGCGAGGAACCACGGGTCCACCGCGGTCTCTTCGTAGATCTCGTCCAGCGTCATGCCGATGCGGAAGGCGTCGGCCAGGTAGAGGATGCGCTCGGGGCCGGCTTCACCGATCTCCTGCACGATGTCTTCGCGGTCGGTCGAGCGTTCGGTCAGGCCGTCGATGCCCGTCTCCAGGCCGCGCAGCGCCTTCTGGAACGATTCCTGGAAGGTGCGGCCCATGGCCATCACCTCACCGACCGACTTCATCTGCGTCGTCAGGCGCGAGTCGGCCATCGGGAACTTCTCGAAGGCGAAGCGCGGGATCTTGGTGACGACGTAGTCGATGCTGGGCTCGAAGGACGCCGGCGTGATGCCACCGGTGATGTCGTTCTTCAGCTCATCCAGCGTGTAGCCCACGGCCAGCTTGGCGGCGATCTTGGCGATGGGGAAGCCGGTCGCCTTGGAAGCCAGCGCCGAGGAGCGCGACACGCGCGGGTTCATCTCGATGACGACCATGCGGCCGTCCTTCGGGTTGATAGAGAACTGCACGTTGGAGCCACCGGTGTCCACGCCGATCTCGCGCAGGATGGCGATGCTGGCGTTGCGCAGCAGTTGGTATTCCTTGTCCGACAGCGTCTGGCTCGGCGCCACGGTGATGGAGTCACCGGTGTGGATGCCCATCGGGTCCAGGTTCTCGATGGAGCAGACGATGATGCAGTTGTCCGCCTTGTCGCGGACGACTTCCATCTCGTATTCCTTCCAACCGATCAGGCTCTCTTCGATGAGCAGCTCGTTGGTCGGCGACAGGTCCAGGCCGCGCTTGCAGATGGTCTCGAACTCTTCCGGGTTGTAGGCGATGCCGCCGCCCGAACCGCCAAGCGTGAAGCTGGGACGGATGACCATGGGGAAGCCCGCGCCGCCGATCTCGGCGTGAATGCGCTTCTGCACTCCCCAGGCCTCTTCCAGCGAGTGGGCGATGCCCGACCGGGCCGAGCCCAGGCCGATCTTGGTCATCGCGTCCTTGAACTTGAGGCGGTCCTCGGCCTTCTCGATGGCGTGCTCGTTGGCGCCGATCATCTCGACGTTGTACTTGGCCAGCACGCCGTGCTTGTGCAGGTCCAGCGCGCAGTTCAGCGCGGTCTGGCCACCCATGGTCGGCAGCACGGCATCGGGCCGCTCCTTGGCGATGATCTTCTCGACCACCTGCCAGGTGATGGGCTCGATGTAGGTGACGTCCGCCGTGTCCGGGTCCGTCATGATGGTCGCCGGGTTGCTGTTGACGAGGACGACCTTGTAGCCCTCCTCGCGCAGCGCCTTGCAAGCCTGGGCGCCCGAGTAGTCGAACTCGCAGGCCTGGCCAATGATGATCGGGCCGGCGCCGATGATGAGGATGGTCTTGAGGTCTGTACGTTTTGGCATGGCTTGCGAGTCTGCTTAGAGCGTGGCCGTGGCCAGCTTGGCCCCGAACCCAACGAAAAGTGCGCCGACGCTGGCGTTGGCAGTGCTGGAAAGGCGCCGGCGGGCGCGGAAGGCCGCGGCCAGGCGGGAGCCGGCAAAGATCAGCGTCGAGAGATAGATGAAGCTGAGCACCTGAATGATGGAACCCAGGATCAAGAAGGTCAGCGCCGGATGTGGGTAGGCCGCGTCGACGAACTGGATGAAGAAGGACAGCAGGAAGGCGATGGCCTTGGGGTTCAGCAGGCTGACCACCAGCGCCTTCTTGAAAGGCTGGCTCGCGTCGACAACGCGCGGTGCCTCCGCCGCCTTGGCGTCACCACGCCAGGTGCCGATCGCACCGCGCAGCAGTTGGATGCCGATCCAGCCCAGGTAGACCGCGCCCACCATCTTCACGATGAAGAAGATCTGCGGGCTGGCCATCAGCAGCGATGCGCCGCCAGCGGCAGCGGCAGTCATCAACACCGTGTCGCCGACAAACACGCCGCAGGCGGCGGTGTAACCGGCGCGAACGCCGCGCTGTGCCGCGACGGACAGCACGTAGATCGAATTGGGACCGGGCAGCAGGATGATGAAGATCGCTGCCGCGAGGAAGGTGCCGAGGTCGGTGATGCCGAACATGAAAAGGCCTCCTTCAGGACTTGTTCATCAAGGACAAGAAACGGTCGAACAGGTAGGCGATGTCGTGCGGGCCGGGGCTGGCTTCCGGGTGGCCCTGGAAGCTGAAGGCCGGCTTGTCGGTGCGGGCGATACCTTGCAGCGTGCCGTCGAACAGGCTGATGTGGGTGGCGCGCAGGTTGGCTGGCAGCGTCTCGGGGTCGACCGCGAAGCCGTGGTTCTGGCTGGTGATGCCGACGCGGCCGCTGTCCAGATCCTTCACCGGGTGGTTGGCACCGTGGTGGCCGAACTTCATCTTGAAGGTCTTGGCGCCCGAGGCCAGCGCCAGGATCTGGTGACCCAGGCAGATGCCGAAGACCGGGATGCCGGATTCGATCAGCTGGGCCGTGGCCTTGATGGCGTAGTCGCAGGGTTCCGGGTCACCAGGGCCGTTGGACAGGAAGACGCCGTCCGGCTCCAGGTCGAACACGGCGCTGGCAGGTGTCTCGGCCGGCACGACGGTGACCTTGCAGCCGCGCTCGGCCAGCATGCGCAGGATGTTGAGCTTGACGCCGAAGTCGTAGGCGACGACGTGGAACTTCGGCGCGGTCTGCGTGCCGTAGCCGCTGCCGAGCTTCCACTCGGTCTGCGTCCAGACTTCGCTGTCGGTGCGGCTGACGACCTTGGCGAGGTCCAGGCCGGCCATGGACGGCGCGGCCTTGGCGGCGGCAACGGCGGCGTCGATGTGGGCCTGCGTCACGGCCTCGCCGGCAGCCAGCGCCAGGATGCAACCGTTCTGTGCACCCTTGGTACGCAGAACGCGGGTCAGCCGGCGGGTGTCGAGGCCGGCGATGGCGACCGTGCCTTCGTCGCGCAGGTATTGGTCAAGCGTGCGGCCGGAGCGGAAGTTGGACGCTCGCAGCGGCAGGTCCTTGATGACGAGGCCGGCCGCAAAGACCTTGGACGCCTCGACGTCTTCGTCGCTGACGCCATAGCTGCCGATGTGCGGATACGTCAGCGTGACGATCTGCTTGCAGTAGCTGGGGTCGGTCAGGATTTCCTGGTAGCCGGACAGCGCGGTGTTGAACACCACCTCACCAACGGTTTGGCCCGTCGCGCCAATGGACTGCCCTCGGAACACCGTCCCATCCGCCAGAGCCAGGATTGCTTGAGGGGGATGGAGCAGGTCAGTCAGCACGAGGGTCTCCGCAAGTGGGGCGCGTGCCCAGCATCAACCCGCCTTGGGACGGGTCAACTTGAAGAAACCGAGGGGGTTTGGCGCCGGGCAGCGTGGGGTTCAGGTAAACCCATCGAGTATAGCCGACTGGGGTTAGTACGGAGGCTTCGTGACCGCCCCGCGACGGCTTCGTGACGCCTCAAAGCGCCACTTCAGAGCGCCGAGATACCGGCCTTGGCGATCTCCGCGTCCTCGCTGGACTTGACACCGCTGACACCCACGGCGCCGACGCACTGGCCGTCGACGAGGATGGGCACGCCGCCCTCCAGCAGGCCGTGCATGCCGGGCACGCTGAGGAAAGACTGGCGACCGCCGTTGATCATGTCTTCGTAGACCTTGGATTCACGCCGGCCCAGCGCCGAGGTGTGCGCCTTGGCCGGCGCAAACATGGCGGAACTGGGCGAGGCGCCGTCCAGGCGCTGCAGCCACAGCAGGTGGCCGCCGCCGTCGACGATGGCGATGGAAACCGCCCAGCCTTTGCTGATCGCATGGGCTTCGGCCGCGGCAGCGATGCGTTTGACGTCTGCGAGTTCGAGTTGAGATTGCTGTTTCATGGTCTTGCTTTCCGAGGGACAGTCCCCAATGTAGCCGTCCAGTCCCGACCCATGCCGGCGACCTAGAATCAACGCAGTTTCCATTCGTCCTTCGGAGGATCGTCATGAACGAAAGCCTGCAAACCCAATACGGCTATGCCGGCGTCGGCCTTGCCGCCGACCGCCAGCGCGTGCTGCGCAACACCTACTGGCTGCTGGCCTTGTCCCTCGTGCCGACGGTGCTGGGCGCCTGGATCGGCGTCGCGACCGGCGTTTTCGCCACGATGGGCGCGGGCACGAGCGCCATCGTCTTCTTCGTCGGCGCGTTCGGCCTGATGTTCGTCATCGAGAAGACCAAGGACAGCGCCGCCGGCGTCGCCGCCCTGCTCGCCTTCACCTTCTTCATGGGCCTGATGCTGTCGCGTCTGGTGGGCCATGTGCTGGGCTTCAAGAACGGCACGTCGCTGGTCATGACGGCCTTCGGCGGGACGGCTGCGGTCTTCTTCACGATGGCCACGCTCGCCACCGTCATCAAGCGTGACCTGTCTTCGATGGGCAAGTTCCTGACCGTCGGCGCCGTCGTGCTGATGGTGGCCTGCATCGCCAACATCTTCCTGCAATCGTCGGCCCTGATGCTGACCATCCTGGTGCTGATGCTGGGCGTGTTCTCGGCCTTCATGCTGTACGACATCAAGCGCGTCATCGACGGCGGCGAAACCAACTACATCAGCGCCACGCTGAACATCTACCTGGACATCTACAACGTGTTCCAGAGCCTGCTGTCGCTGCTGGGCATCTTCGGCGGCGACCGCGACTGAGTCTCGCGGCTCATCGACAAAGGCGGCTTCGGCCGCCTTTTTTATTGCGCCGCCGGCTTGTAGTTCTTCAGCACGAAGGGCGCGCTCAGCAAGATGGGCTGGCCGATCTGGCCCAGTTGCATGGCAAGGTTGACCGCACCGGCCGCAAAGCTCTCCGCCGCCACGCCGCCAATGGCAATGGCCTCCAGCTTGCTGGTCAGCGTCACCGAGCCCGAGATCACGGCCGTGTAGGGCGGTGCGCCGAGCTGCAGCAGCATGGGCACGACAACCTTGGCCTTGGCATCCTCGGTGTCCAGCCGGGCCCAGGCGATGACCTGCAGCTTGTCGCCCTTGGCGATGCTGCCTTGCAAGGGCACGACGGCGCCGATGTCCCAGGGGTTGGGCCTGGACGACTGCAAGGCCACGCGCAGGCAGACCTTGCCGGTCGCCGCGCAGGGCACCTGCTCGGTGGACTGGCCGTCGCCGTAAACCGACCAGGCCGTGACGCGCGGCGTGTTGATCAGGTAGTCCAACGCGGGGTCGGTGGCCCTCGCCGCGGGCGCGGCGGCCGTCGCCTTCTCGGGCACCAACGCGCCGTGGATGGGCTTGACCCAGCTGTCGGCCTTCATGTCCCAGAGCACGAAGTCGGAGTCGAACTGCCAGTACGACCACGCAAAGCCGCGTGCCTCGGCGGCGCGGGCCACGGCGGACGTCCAGGCCACGCGCTGGGCCATGCCGGCACTCTCCAGCGCACCGAACTCGCCCATCAGGATGGGCCGGCCGGTCTTGTCCGCCCAGGTCTTGACGAAGTCCAGGTCCTTGCCCAACTTCTCGCGCTCACCCGCGGTGCCCCAGGTCACGCCGGACAGCTTCTGGAACTGCGGCGTCCAGCTCGCGCCCTGGTGGGTGAACTCCATCGGCGTGTAGTAGTGGAAGGTAACGATGAGGCGCCGGTCGGCCTCGGGCAGGCGCAGGCTGTCCAGGTGCTCCATCGAGTTCCAGCCCTTGGGCCCGACGATGACGCGCCGGGTCGGGTTCGTCTCGCGGATGATGGCCAGGTTCTCGGCCAGCATGTCGTTCCAGACGGCGTCGGCCGCGCCGTTGGGCTCGTTCAGGATCTCGAAGATCACTGCGTCCGGCGAGCCCTTGTAGCGCGTGGCGACCTGGCGCCAGAAGGCCTTGAGCCGGGCGCGGCACGGGTCGATGTCGGCCGCCTTGGCGCACTCGTTGAAGTTGTGCTCGTCCAGGATGACTTGCAGGCCCGCCTTCAGCCCTGCGTCCACCAGCTCGTCCAGCTGCTTGAACCACGCCGCAGACAAGCGGTTCTCCGCGTCCATGTGGGCGAAGGCGTGCAGGTTGA
Source organism: Roseateles sp. GW821-FHT02E12 (assembly GCF_059421665.1). Lineage (NCBI taxonomy): Bacteria > Pseudomonadati > Pseudomonadota > Betaproteobacteria > Burkholderiales > Sphaerotilaceae > Roseateles > Roseateles sp. GW821-FHT02E12. The sequence goes on along the minus strand of NZ_JBWKVK010000003.1, from coordinate 637,144 downwards.
AGCGCACGTGGTCGAAACCGCCGTCGCGGATGGCCTGCATGTGGCGCGGCTGGAAGCGCGCCTTGGCCGGCTCGGTCCAGATCGGGTCGTAGCCGACGATGTTGATGCCACGCTTCAGCGTGGTGGACGCCGCGGCGTCGGCCTGGGCCAGCGCGGTGCCGGACAGGCCCAGCGTCAGGCAGGCCAGGCCCAGCACGCGTGCGAATTGGAATCGAATGCCCATGGTTGTCCTCTGTCTCCGGTGAGGGTGGGTTCAGCTCTCTTTTGAACTAAACATCGTTGTTTATCCATTTTGTCTACAGCCTGCGGACTGGGACACCGGACTTACACGGACAGGGCAACGCCGCACCCGCCGGCTTCCCGGCAGGCGCAACGTGGTTGGGCTTGAAAAGACCGCCTTAGCGGCCAAAAACGGCGATGGCTGAGTTACGGCATCACATCGCTGACGCGATATGAGCCTCCTCTGAAGCATTGCGCTCAAAGACCGCAATGCTTTCCACGTGCGCCGTGTGCGGGAACATGTTCACCGCGCTCGCGGCCGTGCAGCGGTAGCCGGCCACGTTGACCAGCAGGCCGGCGTCGCGCGCCAGCGTTGCCGGGTTGCAGCTGACGTAGACGATGCGCTTCGGGGCCGTCCAACCGGGCGCCAGAGAGGGGTCCTGCGCAATGTCGGCCACCGCCTTGGCGAGCGCGAAGGCGCCCTCACGCGGGGGGTCGATCAGCCAGCGGTCGGCCGTGCCGTCCAGCGCCAGCAGCTCGGGCGTCATCTCGAACAAGTTGCGCGCCACGAAGCTGGTCTTGTGCGCCAGGCCATTGGCCGCCGCGTTCTCGCGCGATCGCTGCACCAGCGTCTCGCTGCCCTCGATGCCCAGCACCTCGCGTGCCTTGGTGGCCAGCGGCAAGGTGAAGTTGCCCAGGCCGCAGAACCAGTCGATGACGCGGTCGTCGGGCTCGACAGCCAGCAGTCGCAGCGCACGACCAACCAGCGTCGCGTTGATGTGCGGGTTCACCTGCGTGAAGTCGGTCGGCTTGAACGGCATCGTCACGCCGAACTCCGGCAGGCTGTAAGCCAGCTGCGGGCCGCCTTCGTCGAGCAGCTTGACGGTGTCCGGTCCCTTGGCCTGCAGCCACCACTGCACGCCGTGCTTCGCACCGAACTCGCGCAGCAACGCGATGTCACCGTCCGGCAGCGGATTCAGGTGGCGCAGCACCAGCGCGATCACCTCGTCGCCCATCGCCAGCTCGATCTGCGGCAGGCGGTCGCGCTCGGCCATCGCCATGATGAGTTCGCGCATCGGCATCAGCAGGTCGCTGACCACCTTGGGCACGACCTTGCAGACCTGCATGTCGGCCACGTAGCGGCTCTTGCGCTCGTGGAAACCGATCAGCACGACGCCCTTCTTCTGCACATAGCGCACCGAGAAACGCGCGCGGTAGCGATAGCCCCAGGTCGGGCCTTCGATAGGCCGCAGCAGCACCTCGGGCTTGACCTTGCCGAGATGCCAGAGCTGGTCTTCCACCACGCGCTGCTTGACCGCCACCTGGGCGCCAGCATGCAGATGCTGCATCTTGCAGCCACCGCAGGCGCCGGCATGCAGGCCGAAATGCGGGCAGCCCGGCGTCACGCGCAGCGGGCTTTCCTTCTTGATCTCGGTGAGCTGGCCTTGCTCCCAGTTGTTCTTGCGGCGTGAGATCTGCGCCTTCACGATCTCGCCCGGCAAGGCGCCGTCGATGAAGACCACCTTGCCCTCGGCGTTGTGCGCCACGCCTTGCGCCTCAAGTTCGATGCTTTCGACCTTGAGCCATTCCGTCGTCTGATTCATGGGCCGGGATTATCCCGGGTGGGCACTGGGGCCTCTAGAAGATGCTGTCCCGATCGACGCCATGACGCATCATGTTGCGCTTCAGCTTGGCCAGCGCCTCGATCTGGATCTGGCGGATTCGCTCACGCGTGAGCTTCAGGCGGATGGCCAGCACGTCCAGCGTCTCAGGCTCGCGGTCCGACAGGCCGTAGCGGCCCGACAGCACCTCGCGCTCGCGGTCGTTCAGGCTGGCGAGGCCATGCTGCAGCAGCTCCTCCACCTCGTGCGACAGGCGCAAGCCCATCGGGTCGATGGCCTGGTCATCGGCCACGAGATCCAGCATGGATTCGCCGCCCTCGCCGTTGCGATCCACCGGCGAATCGAGCGAGCTCGGCAGCTCCGCATAGGCCAGCAGCTCGGCCACTTCGTCAACGGGCCGGCCCAGCGCCTGGGCAACGTCTTCAGCGCGCACACGGCCTTCTGAACCGTTGGCGCTTTGCAGCGCCTCCAGCGCGCGGCGCGCCTTCAACACCTGGTTGAGTTCGCGCACGATGTGCACCGGCAACCGCACCAGGCGAGCCTGGTGCATCAGCGCGCGTTCGATGCTCTGGCGTATCCACCAGCTCGAGTAAGTCGAAAAGCGGAAGCCCCGCTCCGGCTCGAATTTGCCGATGGCGTGCATCAGGCCAAGGTTGCCCTCCTCGATGAGGTCGCTCATCGGCAGGCCGCGGCCGAGGTAGTTCTTGGCGATGCTGACGACCAGGCGCAGGTTGTGCTCGATCATGGCCTGGCGGGCATCGAAATCACCCCCGCGGGCAGCCTGGGCAGTGTCGAACTCCTGCTGGGGCGTCAGCAGCGGTGTGCGGCGGATATCGCGCAGATAGGCCTGCAGCGCGTTGCCGAGTTCGACATCGTCGCCCGCGCTGCGCAGCACCTGGCTGTCGTCATCGGGGGACGCCTCGGGGCCGGATTCGGAATCGCCACGGTTGCCGTTCAAGGCCGACAACAGCACACCGGGCTCGCGGGTGGAGCCGTCGTGGCCGTTGAGCTTGGGCACAGCGCGTTTCATGGCGTGGTCGCTGGCCGGGTTGTGTGATTGGCTCGCCGAGCTTCAGCGCGGCGGCAGCAGCTTGGAAGGGTCGACAGGCTTGCCGAGCTTGCGCACTTCGAAGTGCAGCTTGACGGTGTCACTCTCGGTGGAACCCATCTCGGCAATCCTCTGACCTTTGCGTACGACTTGGTCCTGCTCGACCAGCATCGCCCGGTTATGGGCATACGCTGTCAGGTAGGTGCTGTTGTGCTTGATGATGACCAAGTTGCCGTAGCCGCGCAAGCCCGAACCGGCGTAAACAACGCGTCCATCGGCGACAGCAAGAACCGGGTCACCCGGCTTGCCAGCGAAGTCCAGCCCCTTGTTGCGCTGCTCGTCGAAACCGGCGCTGATGGACTGCGTGACCGGCCAGCCCCAGGCCAGGCCATCCTCTTCCGAGGTCGCAGCAGCGGCGCTGCCGGTGGCCGACGAGGATGCAGTGGCCGGTGCGCTCGCGGCGCCGACCGGCGGCTTCGCGTCCAGTGGGCGGGACTCGACCTTGGTGGCGCTCGCGATCGGCTTGGACGTCACGGAGCCCGGGTCCACGCCCGGCGGCACGACGCGCAGCACCTGGCCAACCTCGATGCGGTTGGGGTTCTCGAGGTTGTTCCACTTGGCCACATCGCGCCAGCCCTGGCCGTTGTCCAGCGCGATGCGGATCAGCGCGTCGCCCGGCTTGACGGTGTAATAGCCGGGCTTGCCGGCGTTCTCGGCACCCGGCAGCGGCGGCTTGACGTCGGGCGCCGAAGCCGCCGAGGCCGCGGGCGCCGGCACGGCCGCGGCTACCGCAGGCTGCGGATTGCGGTCCTCGACCGGTGCCGGGCGGTGCAGCGACGTGCCGCAGGCGCTGAGCAGCAGCGAGGTGGTGACAACGAATAGGAATCGCAAGCTAGAGGGCATCGTGTGGCTAAAGCACGTTGGAGGGCCGACCCGATTGTGTGGCGCGGTGCGCCGGCGGCCCCGTCAGACGACGCCGGATTTTAGGGGGACGAAAAGCACGGCTTCATGCTCGCTGCGCAGCCAGCGGCTGACGCCGCCTTCAACAACATGGTCCAGCACGACGAGCACCTGGCCGCGACCGGCCGAAGCCGTCGGCGCGATGAGCCGGCCACCGGGCGCGAGTTGCTCGGTCCAGGCGGGCGGAATGTCCTCGCCGCCGGCGGCCGCGATGATGCTGTCAAAGGGGCCGCTGGCCGAATGGCCGGCGCGGCCATCGCCCCAGACCAGGCGCGGCGCGCGCGGCAGAGCAACGCGCTGCAGATTGAGCTTGGCCTTGTCGTGCAGGCCCTGCAGCCGCTCGATGGACGTGACCTGGCGCGCCAGCATTGCAATGACGGCGGCCTGGTAGCCGCAGCCGGTGCCGATCTCCAGCACGCGGCCCAGCGTGCCACGCTGGCGGGCGCCGCTACCGGCCATCAGCAGGCCCAGCATGTGGGCAACGACCGAGGGCTTTGAAATCGTCTGGCCATGGCCGATGGGCAGGGCCGTGTCCTCGTAGGCCTGGGCCGCAAGGGCGCTGTCGACGAACTCGTGCCGCGGCACGCTGGCCATGGCGGCGAGCACGTGCTCGTCGAACTTTCCTTCGGCACGCAGCCGGCCCACCATGCGTTCACGCACAGCGCCGCTATCCAGGCCGGTGCCGCTGGGGCGAGCCAGCCGGGCCGCGTCCCTCGTCGCCTGGTGCAGATGGCGCTGCGGCATCAGCAGCTCGCGCTGCGGCGCGGCGGCCGATTTCAGCGATGCGGGGAAGCGCTTGGGAGACGACATCAGATTCCGAGGCGCTGCGCCCAGGCGCCAAGCGAGGAATGCTCGGTCAGGTCCACCTGCAACGGCGTGATGGACACCTGGCCGTTGGCGGTGGCGTGGAAGTCCGTGCCCTCGCCGGCGTCGCGGGCGTCACCCGCCGGGCCGATCCAGTAGATGGTTTCGCCGCGCGGATTGATCTGCTCGATGATGCCCTCGCTGGCATGGCGCCGGCCCAGGCGCGTGATCTTGCGCGGCAGCTTGTCCGCGTCGGCCCGGTTGGGAATGTTGACGTTCAGCAGGAAGCCCTTGTCCAGCCCCCCGGCGATGACCTGCTCGACGACGCTGCGCGCCGTGCGGGCCGCCGCTTCCAGTTCGACCCAGCCCTTTTCCGCCTGCGAGAAGGCGATGGACGGGATGCCGAACAGATAACCCTCGGTGGCCGCGGCAACCGTGCCCGAGTAGAGCGTGTCGTCACCCATGTTGGCGCCGTTGTTGATACCCGACAGCACCAGGTCGGGCCGGTAGCCCAGCAGGCCGGTCAGCGCGAGGTGGACGCCGTCCGACGGCGTGCCGCTGACGTAGCGGAAACCATTGGCGGCGCGGTGGACGTTGAGCGGGCGGTTCAGCGTCAGCGAATTGGACGTGCCGCTGGCGTTTTGCTCGGGCGCGATGACCTCGATGTCACCGAGACCCTCACAGGCTTTCACAAGAGCCGCAAGGCCGGGAGCGAGGTAACCGTCGTCGTTGGAAATCAGAATGCGCATGGTTGCCAATTGTAGGGAGAGCGTCACCTGCGAGACCGGGTGTAAGCCCTTCTGATTCCTATCATGGCCCCTTCCATAACGAGGAGATGACGATGAAGGCATGGCTGTGCGAGAACCCGGTGGGCGTCGAGGCACTGCAATGGCGCGAACTGCCGCCGCCGCCGCTGGGCCCGGGCCAGATCCGCGTGGCTATCCGCGCCGCCAGCCTGAACTTTCCTGACCTGCTCATCGTGCAGAACAAGTACCAGATGAAGCCGCCCCTGCCCTTCGTGCCCGGCACCGAGTTCTCGGGTGTCGTCACCGAGGTGGGCGAAGGCGTCAAGGGCTTCGCGGTGGGCCAGCGCGTTGCGGCCTTCGGCGGCCTGGGCGGCTTCGCCACAGAGGTCTGCATCCCGGCCGTGCTGGCCATGCCGCTGCCGGATGGCTTCAGCTTCGAGGACGCCGCGGCCTTCATCTGCACCTATGCCACCAGCCACCACGCGTTGATGGACCGGGCGGCGCTGCAAGCCGGTGAGACCGTGCTCATCCTCGGCGCGGCGGGCGGCGTTGGCACCGCGGCTATCCAGATCGCCAAGGCGGCCGGTGCGCGCGTCATCGCCGCCGCCAGCAGCGACGCCAAATGCGAGGCCTGCAAAGCGCTTGGCGCCGACGCAGCCATCAACTACACAACGCAGAACCTGCGCGACGAGTTGAAGGCGCTGACCGAAGGCAAGGGGCCGGACGTCATCTACGACCCCGTCGGCGGCGACCTGGCCGAAGCCGCCTTCCGTTCCATTGCCTGGCGCGGCCGCTATCTCGTCATCGGCTTTGCGCAGGGGGCCATCCCCGCACTGCCGCTGAATCTGGCGCTGCTGAAGGGCGCGTCGCTGGTGGGCGTGTTCTGGGGCGAGTTCGCCAAGCGCGAGCCGGGCCGCAACGCCAGGATGCTGGGCGAACTGGCCGCCTGGTACGCCGCCGGCAAGATCAAGCCGGTGCTGGACCGCGTGCTGCCGATGGAAGAACTGCCCGCCGCCTTCGCGCGGATGGCGGCCCGCGAGGTGGTCGGCAAGTTGGTTCTTACCAATTCGTGAAGCCTGAAACGGGGGCTTGGGCTATAGCGAGTCGCCTGAGTTTCTAGGGGGCGGTGCGCTACATTCGACGGTCGAAACGACAGCTGCTGCCCGCCACGTGCCATGACCGTCAAAGTCCTCATCATCGAAGACAACCCTGTTGCCCGCAGCTTCCTGTGCCGGGTGGTGCGAGAGAGCTTCAGCGACGCCATGGAGATCACCGAGGTCGGTGATCTCGAGAACGCACGCCGGCAGGTTGCCAAGCTGTCCGGTGGCAACCCGGAAATCAGCTTCAAGCTCATCCTCGTCGACCTGGAACTGCCCGACGGCAACGGCATGGAGTTCCTGACCGAACTCGCCGGCTCGCCGGCGATCAAGATCGTCACGACGCTGTACTCCGACGACGACCACCTCTTCCCCGCCCTGCAATGCGGCGCCGACGGCTACCTGCTCAAGGAAGACCGCTTCGAGGTGCTGGTGGAAGAACTGCAGCGCATCGTGCGCGGCCAGCCGCCGCTGTCTCCAGCGATCGCACGCCGCCTGCTGTCCCACTTCCGCCCCAGCACCAGCGACAGCGGCACGATGCCGCTGAACTCCGGCTTCGGCACGCTGTCGACGTCGCACGCGCCCTTCGCCAACAGCCGCGGCGTGGCGCTGGACCCGCCACCCGAGTGGGAACGCCTGACGCCCCGCGAGAGCGAGGTGCTGACCTACCTGAGCAAGGGCTTCACGATCAAGGAGATCGCGAACCTGATGGGCATCAAGTGGTTCACCGTCAACGACCACATCAAGAGCATCTACAAGAAGCTCAACGTGTCCAGCCGCGCTGAAGCGGCGGTGCTGGCGTCAAAGCAGGGCCTGGTCTAGCCAGCGCTGCATCAACCGGCTCAAGGCCTCGGCAAGTCCGGGGCCTTGTTGTTTGGCGGCATCGCGCAGCGCCTGCGGCGGGATGCCGGCGGCAACGAGTTCATCGCCATGGCCGATCAACCATTGCTCGATACGGGCCGGGTCGACCTCAGGGTGGAACTGCAGCGCCAGCGCCCGAGCGTGCGGCGCGAACGCCTGATTCGGGCAGACAGCCGTCGCCGCGAGCGATTCCAGCCCTGCCGGCAGCACGAACTGGTCGCCATGCCAATGCAACACCGGCTGACTGCCCAACTCAGCGAGCACCGTGCCCTGCCCCGCGGTGGTCAGCGTCAGCGGCACAAAGCCGATCTCCTTGACGCCCATGGGCTTTACGCGTGCTCCCAGGGCGCGCGCCATCAACTGCGCGCCAAGGCAGATGCCAAGCAGCGGCCGGCCTGAATCCAGCCGCTGCCGCACCAGGGCTACCTCGTCCACCAGCCAGGGGTAGTTGGCTTCGTCCTCGACGCTGATCGGCCCGCCGAGCACCACCAGCAGATCGACAGCGCCCAGGTCGACAGCGTCGAAATCATCAACACCGGCCTCGTGATAGCGAACCTCAAAGCCGCGCTCGCGCAGCAAGGGCTCGATGAGACCCAGGTCTTCGAAGGCCAGATGGCGCAGCGCGAGTGCAGTCTTTTTCATGGTCAACATCATCGCTGCGCCACCCTCAGCCTCAAGCCGCCGAACGCAGCTTCACGCCGGGGAAATCCACCGGCACTGCGAAAGCGACGTTCACGTAGTTGGTGAACAGATTCAGCGCGACATGGGCCAGGATCTCGACGATCTGGCCATCGCCAAAGCCGGCGGCACGCAAGGCCGCCACATCGGCATCGCCGACCTGGCCGCGCTGCTCGACGAGCTTGAGCGCAAAGCGCAGGGCTGCGGCCGTCGCCGGGTCATCCGACTCGCCGGCTTGGGCGGCACTCATCTCGGCGCCAGAAGCGCCCGCTTTGCGGCCCAGCGCCGTGTGCGCGGCCAGGCAGTACTCGCAGGCGTTGCGGTCGGCCACCGCAACGGCGATCTGCTCGCCCAGCTTGGCCGGAATGCTGCCCCCACCGAGGGCGCCAAAGAAGCCCCACATGGCCTGCAACGCGGCTGGCGAGTTGGCGACGGCGCGGAACATGTTGGGCGTCGCGCCAAAGGCGCCGTGTACGGCGTCCAGCAACGCGCGGCTGCCGGCGGGGGTGTCGTTGGCGGAGACGAGGGGAAGGCGGGAGGTCATGGTTTCACCTTTCGGGTGCAGTGGAGGAAGGCCTTCACTGTCGCGCCGTCGACGGAACGATAGGTATCATCCAATTCAGCAATTCAACCTATTCGTCCCGTGACCGATGCCCCACCGCTGGATCGACTGAGCCCGCTGTTCGAACGTTTTCGCGTGCGCGCCAGCTTGTTTCACGCGGGGCCGCTGTGCGGCGTGACCCACTTCGACGCGCGCCCCGGCCGCGGCTTCCTGCACGTGATGCGCAACGGCGAAATGGAGGTCAGGCACGCCGCCGCGGCCGGTCTCGTCGAACGCCTGTGGGTGCGCGAACCCAGCCTCGTTTTCTACCCACGGCCGCTGGCGCACGACTTCCACAACGCGCCCACCGAAGGCTCGGACTTCGTCTGCGCCACGCTGGACTTCGAGGCCGGCCACCCGCTGGTGCAGGCCCTGCCGCCGCTGGTCGTGCTGCCGCTGGCCAGCGTGGACGGCATTGCCGCAACGCTGACGCTGTTGTTCGGCGAGGCCGAGCGCGTGCGCTGCGGCCAGCGCCTGCTGGCGGACCGGCTGTTCGAGGTGCTGCTGCTGCAACTGCTGCGCTGGATGCTGGACCAGCGCGACGCCCCGCTGCCGCTGGGCCTGATGCGCGGGTTGAGCCACCCCAACCTGGCCCGCGCGCTGACGGCCCTGCATGCGCGACCCGGCGAAACCTGGAGCCTGGCTGCCATGGCCGCCGAAGCCGGCATGTCGCGTACCCGCTTTGCCGAGGCGTTTCGCGATGCTGTGGGGCAGCCGCCCGCGGATTACCTGGCCGGCTGGCGTCTGGCCATCGCCCGCAGCGAGCTGCGCGCCGGCAAGCCGCTGAAGGCGCTGGCCGCGGAGCTGGGCTATGCCAACGCCTCAGCGCTGAGCCGGTTGTTCGCGCAGCGGCACGGCGGCTTGTCGCCACGGGCCTGGCTGAATGCCGAGCCTTGAGCCGCTGGGTACCGTCAGCGCACGCCCGACTGCCCGCAGACGACGCGCAGGTCTTGCGGTTCGTTGGACGCCCAGGTGCACCCGGGATCGGGCGCCAGGCGCCCTTGCCCGTCGAAGTGGGTATTCGGGGGCGCTTCCGGCAATGCAGGAGCCGTGGCCGCAGCGGCAGCGGCATCAGCCGCGGCGGCCGCCGCTGCCGAGGGGGAAGCATCCTGAGCGGCAGCAGGTGGGGCGTCAGCCGGCGCGTCGGTCTGGATCGGGCCGGCGGCAGGCGCATCGGCGCTGGACGACAACAGTGGCGTCTGAAGCGCGGAGGCCTCCAGCAGATCTGAACCCACGCCGGGAGACTTCAGGATGAAACCGACGAGAGCCGCCAGGGAGGCGAAAGTGGCGGTTGCCACGGCCCAGCCGTGCGGGCGCCCCACGCCGCCTTTGCCGTTCTTGGCGGGCAAGGGCTGCCGCGTGCCGCCCAGTTCGCCCAGGTCCACGGGCAGGCCGGGGTTCTCTGCGTCGAAACGCGCGAACTGCTCAGGGAAATGCGCCTTCGCGAACACCATCACGTCGACATAGCGCGAGGTCATGTGCGGGAACGGCGTGGCCATGCGTGAGACGAAGCCGAAGAAGGTGCCACGGATCAGGCGCTGCTGCTCGATGATGCCTTCCGGGTTGATGGAATAACCCAGCTCCCGCCCCACGAAGAGTTTCTGCATGGCCGAGACGGCGCACGAGACATTGCCCTTGATGGCCGTCGTGGCCAGCCTGTCGCCGGTATAGACCATCGCGCGCTCATAAGGCAGCAGGAAGAAATTGAAAACAACCAGGTAACTCGCCGCGCGAATCAGCATGCCCAGCACACCGTCTTGCCGGCGCGCACGCAGATAGCCGATGAACCGGCCGATCAACCAGCCAATCTCTTCATCGCTCATGCCCTGCTGCAGCATCTCCGAATTCAAGAAGATTGCGCGGCGGAAAAACATGAACGAGAGAAAGGCGTTGAAGCTCGAACTCTCATTGACGAAGACGTACACGCGCTTGTCGTATCCGATGGCCTGCTTGAGCTGCTCGGTCATCTCGGCCACGCGCGGGTAGTTCACGCTGGAAACCAGCACGGAATTCCCGACCAGATAAGCGAAGAAACTGCGTGCGCCCAGCCAGATGAGCAGCGCGATGAAGGGCACGATGAGGAAGACGGTGCCCGCCACCATCGCAACCGCGATCAGCGGGAATAGCAGCACCGAGAACACCAGCGCGAGATAGAAGCGCCGTTTCTGGTGGGGATACGCGACGGCGAAGAACAACTCGTCATCAATATGCTGAGTGTTGAGAGCCATGACTCGCCTCCTCTGTGGCGAAGGGGAGTATGTTCCGCTGCCCAATCCATGCGAGGGGAATTTTGGCCATGGCCGACGTTTTCATCAGCTACAAGAAGGAAGACTTTCGCGACGCGCAGCGCGTGGCCGAGGCCTTGCAGCGCGATGGCCTGACTGTCTGGTGGGACGACCACCTCACGCCGCGCGATGCCTGGGACGCCGAGTTGGAGCGGGAGATCACCGCTGCAGGCGCAGTGGTGGTGCTGTGGACGGATCTCTCGGTGAAATCCGACTGGGTGCGCACCGAAGCGCATTTCGCCGTCGAGCGCGGCAAGCTGGTACCGGTGCTGCTGCGCAGCTGCGCCATCCCGCTCGCCTTCTCGCTGCGCCAGACGGTGAACCTGACGGCCTGGCAAGGCGACGTGCAGGCGCGCGACTGGCGCAAGTTCCTCAGCTGGATCTCGGATCTGTCCAGCGCTCCGCCGGGCGATGGCCGGCTGACCCGCGCATCGCCCGTCACGAAGAGCAACCCCTATCGGGAGGTCGTCGCCGAGTTGCCGTCCGGTGAGCCTGTCGTGGACGGCGCGTTCGTGAATGCGTCGACGCCCACGGGCACGGCGTTTCGCGATGCCGAAGGCCTGCCCGTGCTGCGGGTCATCGCGCCGGGCGCGTTTTTGCGAGGCGCGCCTTTCGGGGACCCGGACGCGTCGTCGTTCGAGCGGCCGCAGCAGCGGGTGGAGATTCCGCGGCCTTTGGGCATCGGCGTCTTTCCTGTGCTCGCCAGCGAATATGCGCGCGTCGTCGGCGCGCCCCCGGCGGGCATGGACCGCCAGGCCCATCCGCGCAAGCCGGCCACCCATGTGTCGTTCAAAGATGCCGAGGACTTCCTGCAGCGGCTGTCGAAGCTGACGGGAGAGGCCTACCGCCTGCCGTCCGAATCCGAGTGGGAATACGCCTGCCGCGCCGGCTCCAGCGCGCGCTACGACCTGGGCGACGAGATCACGCGCGAGCAGGCCTGCTTCGGCGCCGATGCCGGGCCCGTCGAGGCGGGCCAGTTTCCAGCCAACCCCTTCGGGCTGTTCGACATGCGCGGCAATGTGCGCGAATGGACAGCCGACCTCTGGCACGACAACCACGACTTCTCGCCGCTGGACGGGTCACCGGCGCTGGAGGGCCACGGCTCGCTGCGTGTGGTGCGCGGTGGCGGCTGGAGCGACGGCGCCTTGCTGCTGCGCTCCAGCGCCCGCATGCGCGCGACCGAGACCGCCCGCGCCGCAATGATCGGCTTGCGCGTTGTCCGCGTCATTGCCGCCTGACCTTCTGCACTGCTCAGCCTGGCTGAAGCAGCCCGGGCAACGTGCCGGCCATGCATCGCTTCGTCCTGTGCCTGCTGCTCGTGCTGCTGCCGCTGCGCAGCCTGCTTGCGGCCGGCCAACTGGGCAGCGAGGTAGCTGGAACGCGGCTGGCCTGTCGACCTGGCCCGCTTGCTGCTGCTGCGCCAGGCAGAGCAGCGCCAGGCCGCTGGCGATGTGCTGGCCTTGACCGCGGACACGCGCCGCGCCTGGATGCGCGCCGTGGCGACCACCGAAGCCCTGGCCTACCGCCGTCAGGTCGTCGAGGCCGCGGATGCCGGTGCCGAGCTAGCGCGGCGCACGCAGGCTGCCGGCACCCACGTCAATGAAACCGCGCTGGGCGTGGTGAGCGCTGATGCCTTCGACATGGCTGTGATGGCCGACGAGTCGGGCAAGCCGACGCGCTACTTGTTCAGCACCCCGCCACTCGGCGTGCCCTATGTGCGTCGCGATCGCTGGCGGCGCCTGGTCGTGCACGTAGCCGACGTGGGCGCGCCGGGCACGGCCGAGCGCCTACTGGACACGCTCAGTGTGGTTCTGCTGGACGTACCGTTCTGAATGCAGCTGATTTGACGCGTCCTCTTGTTGAGGGATATGAGCCTGTGTTGCCGCACCACTCAATGGCAAATTCCGCCGAAAGTGCTGCAACTTGCCAGGAGGAAGCGCACGCCCCATGAATCCAAAACACGAGAGCCTGTTGAAACAGCACCTCACCAAACTGCGTGATGGAACGTTCGATGAACACGACGTGCGGGTACTGCTACTGGGCATCCGCGAAAAGCTGAGCGAAGAGGCCAAGCGACCGCCCCGCCCGAGCACGCCTGTTCAACGGGAATATCAGACCGGCGTCGTCAACCTGCTCGACATCGCGCACTCGATAGCGCACCCTGAAATGAAGGAGCGGGGAGCAATCCGAAGCTACGTGCGGCGCTATGACGCCGAGTATGTCAAGTCTCTCGAAGCCATGAAGCGGGGGCAGAAGATCATCAAGGTCGACCCCTCGACCAAAACCGTGCATCTAGACTCGCCACCCGCGCTCAAGACGATGTCGGCACAGGCCCTTACTCACGCATTCGTCAGCAACCTGCCCGAGCAGAAGGGCGAGGCTGACCCGTGGAAGCTGACCGAACACGGGCCAGACATTGAACTCTGTCTGCTGTCCCTTCTTCACCTGGTGCAATTGCCTGCATTGGATGAGATAGACAAGCCGAAACCAGGCATTCGCCGGCGAGGATACCTAGCGATCAATTCCTTCGGCGGCTTTCATAGCCTGTACGCCGGCGTCTATCACTCGCGCACGGAAGGGTTCCTGTCAAGCGAGACCTATGAACGCTCACCAGCAGATAGCACCGCACCGCACGTCCAACCGTTCCCTGTTTTTATGGGGACGAAGATCGCCAAATCAAGCCTGATGCTGGATGCTCGCCAGCCCGTGGTGGTCTTCGCTGAAAGGCTTTCCAGCGGTGAACTCAACCTCGTGCAGCGCGATTGATGATCACAAAAGACCCAGCAGCGGTGCAGCTTGCGAACCGCATTCGGAACACCTCCTATACGTTCTTCCTCGCCTACCAACGGTGCTGGACGCCGCCAATACCCGGGCAGCCCAATCAGCCGATCCTGGCGGGGCCGATGATCGTCAACCTAGCCTTTGCGGTCGAGACAGGGATAAAGGCGTTGTTGACTCTGCACTCAGCGCAACCCAAGAAGCGAATGCACGAGCTTCACCTGCTCTATGCCGAGCTGCCAGCCGACGTACAGCAACGCGTCCGCCCAGTCATGTTTCCGGGAGATGAGTTTTCGCGGCGTCTCGAAGCTGCGACCCTGACTTTTGTTGAGTGGCGCTACTGGTACGAACCGCCGAAGGACGGCAGGCAACTGCTTGGCGATGGGACGTTCTTAGCTGAACTGGCACGTGCGCTGCTGACTGAACTAGACACAGTCCTAACGCCCGAAGGGCAGCTTCGGCAGCCTTGAGACGGCCGAAGTCTGGTTTCCAGTCAGTGGGCGAGAACATTGGCGTGATTAACACAACCGGCACGAAGGGGTAGGCAGCCTTGCCACCAAGGGAGGCACCGGAGCCTCCCTCACGGGAGGGCTAGACCAAGCCAGCCAAAAACCCTGCGCGACATCAAGAAGCCCACCCCCTGAACAGAGGGGTTAGCACACAAAGAACCAGTGCCACCATCGCACCCCAACAAACTAGGGGGATCGATGAAAGTTCATATCTTGGCCGCGCTGCTGGCCATCGTCGGCGCTGCATCGAGCGGCGCAACAGCTGCACCAACAATGATTGGCTTCGACGAGATTCCGCAGCTAGGCACACCCGGCACTTACTTCACGGACAACTTTTCAATCGGCGGCTTTCGGTTCTCTCCGAGCTGCCATGTGGATCACATCAACGGCACTTCGCCCAGCATTCCGTTAGACGATGGTGCCGGCATTGGTTGGGATCGATCCGGGTGCGGCACGAGCTTCAACAGCAACTACCTCGGACAGCTTGCAACTCCGAACCGACCAGGGCTCCTCTATATCGACTCGGCCGGAGCGCTCTTCGACCTTTTGAACCTGGTCGCGCTAACCAACGGCGATCAGATCACTTTTGGGTTCAGTGTTTACTCGTCCAAGGGTGGCGTCGCCACCTTCCCTACCTATGTTCCGCGAGGCGACTACGACTTCACCAGCGATGAGTGGAAGGGCATCGAATGGCTGGTGCTTACGAACGGCGGAGGATCTCCGGCCGTGTGGATGGACAGCATCACCTTGTCCACGGTGCCCGAGCCCGGCGCGCTCGCCTTGGTGGCAGTGGCAGGCGTGGCTGCGATTCGACGACGCAAGACTGCGCGCTAACGCGCTACACCAGCGCCGCATGTCGCGTGAAGGAAAACGAGCTCCCGCGGGAAGCGCCTTGGAGCACACAGCCAGAGCCTTTGCGGCAGTTCCTGCCCTGAGCTTCTGACCCTGCGCGCGAACGGCGCGGCAAGGCTGCCACCAGCTCGACACGCGACTCAAACCGGGTTCCGAACAACAGAGGAGGAGCGATGAACAAGCTTGACAAGATTTGGGATGCACTAACGCAGCGCTTCAGCAACCCGACGTTGATTGCCTTTGGACTTTCTTGGCTGGTGATCAACTACAAGCTGCTGCTCGTGCTGACAAGCAGCGATCCGTACACCAAAAAGTTCGAGTTCATCGAGAACGTGCTGTACGCCCCCGCTACAAACCCGAACGCTAGGCTGTATTGGTTTCCCGCGCTTTGTGCAATCGCCTACATCGTCATCGTTCCCGGGCTGACGTGGTGCTCGACGGCAGTTTCGGCGTGGTGGGACAACTGCACCCACTGGCTCGATCTCTGGATCAGAAGAAAGGCGATTCTTAGTGCAGAACAAGCCACAGCTCTGAAACAAGAAACGGCTGCTCTTGTCGCAGCGGGAAGCACGGAGCTTGCGTCAATACAAAAGCTTGGAGACGCGTCCGCGGCGAATTTCAAATGGGCCTTCGCTGGAGCGCTCTTAGCCATTCGCACCTCGCTGCTGGATAGCATGGAGAAAGAGCTTGCGCACTCGGACGGCTGGGGCGCGCCCGTTATCAGATCGAGGCACCCAGCCCAGCCGGGCCCAATCGAATGGGCCGACGTCATCGAGGGGCGGCGTCTAACGCTGCTGATCAAGTACGGCGTACCCGAAGAATGGATGGAGCCTTGCAAGACGCTCGCTTACCACTTGCCATTTACGGTTCGCGACTGGGCGGGCAAGGGCGTGGAAGACCTTGAACCGGCTTGGTTGACTCTCCTCCGCCTTCATACGCTCAACCTGGTGGACATCGAGTGGGCGGGAAGTGTCCTGCTCTTCAAATCGCGCCCGATGGACGGCAACGAGATCTGGCAACAAGTTACCGAGAGGGCACGGAAAGAAGTCACCGCGTAGGTCTTTCGTCGACCAAATGGTTTTCGCAGCTGTCAGCGCCCGTGACGCCCACCCCGACTAAGGCTTGCTAGGCGGCACGGGACTACCGGTCTTGAGCGCGTGCACGAGTGCATAGAGCGCGAGCAGTCCGCCGGCGATACCACCGACCCATCGAGCGGCCGCGCCGATCCAGCCCAGCACACGCAAGCCACCCTTGCCGATATCGAGCAGCTCGCGCACCTCCACCGTGGTGTCGGTGTTGACCTTCAGCTCGGTGCGCAGCGCGCTCACGTCGTCGGACAGGTCGCTCATCTTTTGGGCCCCTCGGTCCAAGCGCTCATTGATCGGGACGAGGGCGGCCTGGAGCATGTCGTCTACGGCGCGGCGCTGATCCGGCGTCAGGGAGTCGGTCATGGGTAGTCCTTGTTTGTCCAGACGGCTGGACGGTCAGAGAGACGGCCGCGAGCTTTGAGGGCTAGGGCCAGGCGATGGCGGCGATGGCCTCGGCGTCGGCTGCGGCGTCGATGTCAGCGCGCAGCTGCACGCTGATAGCCCACAGGGCGGAGACGTAGGCCTTGCAGGCGCGGGCCACGGCGATCTGCTGGGCAGCGTCCAGCACGATCACGCTGTTGTCGGCCAGCACCCAGGGCTGGCTGTAGGCCTCGCCGGCCTGCAAGGCCATGAAGGCGTCCAGCGCGGCGCCGGGCAGGTTCTGCAGATCAACCTCGAAGCTGTGGCCCAGCGCATCGAACGAGCCGCCCAGCAGTTGCGCGCGCACGGCCTTGACCTGCTCCCACTTGGCGGCGCGCAGCTCGGCGAGGGTGCGCGGGTCGATCCAGCAGAGCGCGCCGTCCACCAGGTGCAGCTGGTGCTCATCGCTCGGCCGCGGCGGCCACTGCGAGCGGTCGGGAATCTCGGCGTTGGGCTCAGGGATGGCCCACGAGATCGTCTGCGGCCACCGCCGCGTCCGCGCCGCGCGCCTGGCCGGCCTGGAGATGATTCCCGCCATCGTCCGCACCATGACCGACGACGAGGCAGCGACCGCGCAGATTCACGAGAACCTCGCCCGCCGCGACGTGACGCCGCTGGAGGAGGCCGAGGCCGGCTCAGCCTGCTCATGGTGCTGTTGGCAATCGACTGCGGCCCAACCGGCAGGGACCTGTACAGCGGCCGCGTGGCCATGGCCGAGAGCTACGGCGTGGACCCGCTCAACTTGCAGGCCAGCGAACCCCGGCCCAAGGCCGCTGAGCAAGCCACGGAGCCGGCCGCCGTGGTCGAGGAGCAGTTACAGCTCGCCGGCCTGCCGCCCGCTGCCGATGACGCCGAACCAACCGCGGCGCAAGCACCCAAGGGCGGCAAGAAGCCCACCGCCCGCTACCGTAACGCCACCACCGGCGAAACCTGGAGCGGACGCGGCCTGCAGCCCAAGTGGCTCAAGGCCGCCATCGCACGCGGCGGCAAGCTCACTGACTACGCATTAAGAGGGACCTCGGTATGACGAGGAGGGTCCTACCGCTCAAGATGCGTTGCCGCAAGGCCAAAGATCTTGTCACCGAACTCATCAAGATCATCTGCCCACTTGCAAAGATGAGCGTGCAAATCGTTCGTCATGCTGATGTCCTGAGGGTTAGGGAGGTTGCCCTGGACGGCGCGCGCATTGAACTTCGCCTGTTGAATCAACAGCATTTCATCGGCAAGGATGGCCTCATCAAGACGCCATCCTTGGATGCAGTCATGGCACTCTTGAAGTTGACTCAAGAGCAGTTCGTTGGGACCCTGTCGAACACGGGTGTCGCCATCGGTCGGTGGATAGCAATCGCAAAATTCCTTCAACCGAGTTGCCATCAGTCGGACCGTTTGAGCGCGCAATCCGATTGCGTCAGCCGCAGCCTCAATGCGCTCTCTGCGCATAGCTCTGACTTGGAGGTAGGCGGCCACCACAGCACCTCCGATCGCAATGAAGGTGAAGAGTGCAGAGGCCCAGGCAGCCCATTCCGCCTTCGTCATGCACGTCGCCCACCATTGAATCTTTGCGAAGCAGAACTCGGGCGTTGGGTCTACGGCGCTGGTCGCAAGGATGTCATACATGCAGCGGATTCTGCCGGCAGTGAGGCCGCCTGATGCGCTGCGTTAGCGTCCGCCAGCCCTGGGCTTGGCTCATCGTCAACGGCTACATCAGCCTGGCCAACTTGGACTGGTCCACCAACTACAGGGGCGAGTTCCTGATTCGCTCAGGCCTGAAGCTGCTCCAGCGCGACTATCGCGAGCTGGCCACGCAGATCCTCGATCAGCTGCACATCGAGGTGCCGCCCTTCAGCGCGGAGGACCGCGTGCCCCGTGGCGGCATCGTCGGCATGGCCGTGCTCACCGGCGTGGTCACCGACCACCCGTCGCCCCTCTTCCGCGGCCCTTTCGCTTGGACGCTGGCAGGCGCCCAGCCCCTGCCCTTCGCACCATTCACGCCGCCCCACAGCGGCCCCGCCCCTCGCTGGTTCGACGTGCCACGCGCGGCCGCCGGCCTGCCTACCCCAAGCCTTAAAGGGAGCCTCGCATGAAAGTCGGCGCGTCAGTTTTCATGACATTGAAGGTCGAGGTCTACGTCGGCGACTGGGAAGCGGCGCAGTCCTTCGAGCAGTTGCACAAGCGGGCCGAGCGCGAGGCGCGCCAGGCGCTGGAGAAGGCGCTGAACGACCCCACACCCAGCGGCGTGCGCATGCTCGGCGACGCCGCGGTCATGCACGTCATCACGAAGCAGCGGGAATGACCACCCTACTCGCGCTCCCTCACGTCGACGAGCTGCAGCTCACCGACACCGAGCTGGAGGGCCTCACCGACGCCAAGCTGCACAAGCTGCAGATTGACTGGCTGAAGCTCAACGGATGGGCCTACACGCTCACCCGCGGCGGCCGGCCCGTCGTCGGGAGGCTCTATGCCAACCTCAAGCTTTCAGGCGTCGACGTGGCTACCATCGTCAACCCGCAAGGCTTCCAGCTGAATTTCGGCGCCATCCAGTGAACCGCCCGCGCACCACCGGAAAAGACCTGCCCCCGCGCATGCTGGAACGCCGCCGCATGCTCAAGAGCGGCAAGGTGTGGGTCGGCTACTACTACGACGGCCGCGACGAACACGGCAAGCGCCGCGAAATCCCGCTCGGCACCGACCTGGCCAACGCAAAAGCCAAGTGGGCCGAGCTGGAGCGCAAGCCCACGCCGGCCGGTGGCAGCACCCGCATGGCGCAGGCCTGGGCGAAGTACAAGCGCGACATCATGCCAACGAAGGCGGTCAAGACCCGCAGCGAGCAGACCAAGGAAATCGAACGCCTGCAAGCCGCCTTCCGCGGGGCCGAGTTCGAGCAGATCACCTCGGCCCACATCGCCATGTACCGCGACGGCCGGCGCACCAAGGCCCGCAAGCTGGCCAGCGGCGACATCGTCCCGAGCAGGCCCGCGCCCGTCGCTGCAAACCGCGAGCTGGCGTTGCTGAGCCACTACTGGAACAAGGCGCGGGAATGGGGCTACACCAACGCGCCCAACCCCGTGCAGGGCGTCTCAAAGAACAAGGAGACACCGCGCGACTTCTATGCCGATGACGTGGTCTGGCACGCCGTGCGCGACCTCGGTGTGGACGAGCTCCAGATCGCCATGGACCTCGCCTACCTGACGGGCCAGCGCCCGAGCGACATGCTCAAGTTCGGGCCGCGCGACATCGTCGACGACGCCCTGCAGGTCCAGCAGGGCAAGACGAAGAAGCGGCTGCGCATCATGCTGACCGACGCGGCCACCGGCACGCGCTCCGAGCTGGGCCAGCTCATCGACCGCCTGCTCAAGCGCAAGGTCGTCGCCACCCGCTTCGTCGTCAACGAGCACCACAAGGCCATCCGCATCGGCGCGCTGCGCGACCGATTCAATGACGCCCGCTCAGCTGCAGCTATGGCGGCGCGCGCTCATGGCGACCCCGACCTGGCCGGCCGAATCGAGGCCTTCCAGTTCCGCGACGCGCGCGCCAAAGCGGCCAGTGAAATCGAGAGCATTGGCGATGCATCCAAGCTGCTGGCACATAGCAGCGAGGCTCTTACCAAGCGCGTCTACCGCCGCCGCGGCGAGCGTGTTTCCCCAACGAGATGACTCTTAGGGCCGCTTGTCGATGGCGTCGTGCTCGTCCACTTTGCGGAGGTACGCCATACCGTCCTCCAGCGTAAAACTGGCTTTGTAGGCGTCATTCGAAGTGACGTGACAAGTCCACGGAGCCACTTGATGGCCTTCGCGCAATACCGACGGAACCGTCTTGGACTTCAGCTGATGAAGATGCAACTTGGCAGGAGGCGAGTCCAAGCTGCACATTAGCAGCGACCGAATACTGCTTTTGACCTCTTCAAGCAACCTAGGATCCTTGATCCGCCCTAGCGTCTTGGCAAATGTGTGCGAATCACAGCACACACCGCGAATCACGCGCCCCTCGAGCATTACCGCTTGCAGGCGGCATCAAGCTGATCAGACAACTCAGCGTCGGAGGCGGCCAAAATGCATTGCGCCCCAGACCGCGCGCGCCGAATGGCTTCAACGTTTGCGTCGTGCGAATCCAAGGCTGCGCGCAGATCGACCGCTGCGGCAGCAGCAGCAAACGCGCTTTGGTGAACGCGTTCGACCGACTTCCGGACCTTCCAACGCCGACCTTGCAGACTCGCGCCGTCGACATTGATACCTTCGGGCCGGATCTTCTCAGCCAAATCGCGCAGGCGCCCAATCGTCGCTGTCAGTTGGTCGCCTAGCTCACCGTCCTCGTCGATAAGTTCGGCAGTCGGCTCCGCGTCAAGCTTCTCAACCATCCTCTCCATCGACAGCGTCCGGTCGGACAGCATCAATGCAAAATCGTTGAACGACTTCTCAAAGTGCCGAACCGCAAGGTCAGCTAGAAAATTGGGAATGGCCTGATACGCGAAAAACACCCGCGCAAAGCGCTGCAACGGCTTCGCTTCGGCCTGGTTCTTCACCAAGTCAAAGATACGGAAGGGGAGCGCAGCTGCGGTCATGTGTTGGTTTCGGCTGGTGGCCGTACGGCTACTCAGTGCGAGTTAGTGTGCCACAGCAATCACACGTGTGATTGTCAGACTTAACCCAATGCGGAAATGAACTTGCGGAAATTGCGGAAACGATCTCGCACAGACGCAAAAAAGCCCGCACTGGGCGGGCTTCTAAGACCTTGATTTACAAGGATTTTTCTTGGAGGAGAGGGGGGGATTCGAACCCCCGAGACGTTACCGTCCGCCTGATTTCGAGTCAGGTACATTCAACCACTCTGCCACCTCTCCGAATCTGGTGCGAGCTGAGCCCAGCATTATAGCCAGGATTTTTGGGCTTAGCCGCGCAGTGTGTCGACACCACCCAGATAGGGCCTCAGCGCCTCCGGCACCGTGATGCTGCCGTCGGCGTTCTGGTAGTTCTCGAGCACCGCAACCAAGGTCCGGCCAACGGCCAGGCCCGAGCCGTTCAGCGTGTGCACGAACTCGTTCTTGCCCTGCGCGTTCTTGAAACGGGCCTGCATGCGACGGGCCTGGAAAGCGCCCATGTTCGAGCAGGAGCTGATCTCGCGGAAGGTGTTCTGCGCCGGCAGCCACACCTCGAGGTCGTAGGTCTTGGTCGAGCCGAAACCCATGTCGCCGCTGCACAGCAGCACGGTGCGGTAAGGCAGGCCGAGCTTTTGCAGCACGGCTTCGGCGTGGCCGGTCATCTCTTCCAGCGCGGCCATGCTGTTCTCGGGCAGCTCGATGCGCACCATCTCGACCTTGTCGAACTGGTGCTGGCGGATCAGGCCGCGCGTGTCGCGGCCCGCAGAACCGGCTTCCGAGCGGAAGCAGGGGCTGTGGGCCGTCAGCTTGACGGGCAGGTCCTCGGGCTTCATCACGCTCTCGCGCACGGTGTTGGTCAGCGAGATTTCCGAGGTGGAGATCAGGTACTGCTCGACCTGCTCCTCGTCGCCGCCGCGCAGCACCCAGAACATATCTTCCTTGAACTTGGGCAGTTGGCCGGTGCCTTCAAGAATCTCGCGGTTGACGATGTAGGGCGTGTAGCACTCGGTGTAGCCGTGCTCGGTCGTCTGCACGTCGAGCATGAACTGGGCGAGCGCGCGGTGCAGGCGGGCGGCCGGGCCTTTCAGGAAGGCGAAGCGCGAGCCCGAGAGCTTGGCGCCCATCTCGAAGTCCAGGCCCAGCGGGGCGCCGAGGTCGACATGGTCCTTGACCGGGAAGTCGAAGGACTTCGGCGTGCCCCAGCGGCGCACTTCGACGTTGGCGGTTTCATCCGCGCCTGCAGGCACGCTGGCGTCCGGCAGGTTGGGCACGCTCATCAGCAGCGTGTTCAGCTCGACCTGGATGGCGTCCAGGCGCTCGGCGCCGGCCTTCAGTTCGTCGGCAATGCCGCCGACCTCGGCCATCAGCGCCGAGGCGTCTTCGCCCTTGCCCTTGGCCATGCCGATCTGCTTGGACAGCGCGTTGCGGCGGGCCTGCAGCTCTTCGGTGCGAACCTGCACCGAGCGGCGCTCGCCTTCGAACGCCTTGAAGCGCTCCACGTCGAGGAAGGTTTGCGGGGTCTTGCGCGCGTTCAGGCGTTCGATGACGGCATCGAGGTCCTTGCGCAGCTGGGTGATGTCGAGCATGGGTATCAACCTTCAGAAATCGGATACGAAAACGGCGCCGATGTCAGCGCCGCCGGATGTACAGGACACCGGCATCAAGATCGTGAGGAACTCACCTCGGCCATGGACTTGTCGCCCAGGCCCATGGGCAGCGGGAAGCGCACGTGCTCCTCGACCCCGGGCAGGCTGCGCACCGTCGTGGCACCCAGCGCGCGCAACCGGTCGATGACGGCCTGCACCAGCACGTCGGGGGCCGAAGCGCCGGCCGTCAGGCCCACGCGGGTGCGGCCTTCCAGCCACTCGGCCTTCAGGTCTTCGGCCGCGTCGACCATGTAGCCCGGCGTGCCCAGGCGTTCGGCCAGCTCGCGCAGGCGGTTGCTGTTGGAGCTGGTGGGGCTGCCGACGACGATGACCACGTCGACCTGCGGCGCCAGCAGCTTGACTGCGTCCTGGCGGTTCTGCGTGGCGTAGCAGATGTCCTGCTGCTTGGGCTCGCGCACCTGCGGGAAGACGCGCTTCACCTCGGCCAGGATCTCGGCCGCGTCGTCCACGCTCAGCGTCGTCTGCGTGACGACGGCGAGCTTGCTCTGATTGCTCACCCGGACCTTGGCGACGTCCTCGACATCCTCGACGAGGAAGATGCCCTCGGACAGCTGGCCCATCGTGCCCTCGACCTCGGGGTGGCCCTTGTGGCCGATCATGATGAACTCATAGCCCTCGCGGTGCAGCTTGGCCACCTCGACGTGCACCTTGGTCACCAGCGGGCAGGTCGCGTCGAAGACGTTGAAGCCACGCGCTGCGGCCTCGCGGCGCACCTCCTGGCTGACACCGTGCGCGCTGAACACCAGCGTCGCGCCGGGCGGCACGTCGGCCAGGTCCTCGATGAAGATCGCACCGCGAGCCTTCAGGTCGTTGACCACGTAGGTGTTGTGCACGATCTCGTGGCGCACATAGATGGGAGCGCCGAACTTGACCAACGCGCGCTCGACGATCTCGATGGCGCGGTCCACGCCGGCGCAGAAGCCTCGCGGCTCGGCCAGCACCACTTCCTGGGGATGCACGACAGCATTCATCACAGCACCCCGATCACTTGGACTTCAAAACTCACCGGCTGGCCGGCCAGCGGGTGGTTGAAATCGAACAACAACGCCTCGCCGCCCAGCTCGCGCACAACGCCGGCATAGCCGCCCTGTCCGTCCGGGCCGGGGAACTGAACGACGTCGCCGACGTTGTAGACCTCGTCCGGATCGCCCAGCTGGCGCAGCAGCGTGAGCTTCACGCGCTGCAGCAGCTCGGGGTTGCGCTCGCCGAAGGCCTCCCCGGGTGCGAGCTGGAAACGCTCATGGGCGCCCTCGGGCAGGCCGATCAGGCGGGCCTCGATGGCGGGTGACAACTGGCCCGCGCCCAGCGACAGGGTTGCGGGCTTGTCGTCGAAGGTGTTGACGATGTCGGCGCCGTCCGGGCCCGAGAGCCGGTAATGCAGCGTGAGGAAAGAGCCGGCCTGGATGGGGTTCATTCGAGAGAAGTGGGGAAGCGCTTGGCTAGACTGCCGATTTTATGCCGCTGACCCATCTCCCCCCAGACGCCCGCCCGCGCGAGAAGCTGCTTGCCCGCGGCCCGCAGGCGCTGGCGGACGCGGAGTTGCTGGCGCTGCTGCTGCGCACGGGCATCCAAGGCGCGCCGGTGCTGCAGCTGGCGCAGAGCCTGCTCGACCGCTTCGGCGGCTGGGCGGGGCTGCTGGCAGCCAGCGTGCAGGACCTCGGCAAGGTCAAGGGGCTGGGCCCGGCCAAGCGCGCCGAGATTGCCGCCGTGCTGGAGATTGCGCGCCGCTCGTTGAGCCAGCAACTCACCGAGAAGTCGACGATGAACGACGCCGACACGGTCAAAACCTATCTGCGCCTGCACCTGGGCGGCCTGGGCCACGAGGTGTTCGCCGTGCTGTTCCTCGACGCGCAGCTCAGGCTGATCGCCATGGAGACGCTGTTCCAGGGCTCGCTGACGTCCACGACCGTGCACCCCCGGGAAGTCGTGAAGCGCGCGCTGGCCCTGGGCGCCGGCGCGGCCATCCTGGCGCACAACCACCCGAGCGGCGTGGCGGAGCCGTCGCGCGCCGACGAACTGCTGACCAAGCACCTCAGCCAAGCGCTGGCGCTGGTGGACGTGCGCGTGGTCGACCATTTCATCGTCGGTGCGGGTGAGGTTGTCTCGTTTGCCGAGCGGGGGCTGCTGTGAGCGCCGCGCCGGGCCGCCCCAAGCAAGCTCGCTCCCGCTTGGCGGGACAGGCCGAAGGCCGAAGGGTGCACCCATGAGCAAGCTGATTCGCAGCTTCGCCGACCTCAAGCCTCTGGCACGCGAGCTGGCCATCGCGCGGCTCGCGGCTGAGCAGGAGCGCGAGCGGCTCGCGGCAGCGCTGCGACTGGCGGAGCAGGAGCGGCGCGTCTTCGAGCTCACAGTAGGCCCGATCACCCCGCTGCGCCACGTCGAGCGCGTGCTGCACGACATCGAACCGCCGCCTCCCGAGCCGCGCCAGCGTGAGGCCGACGAGCGCGCCGTGCTGCTGCAGGCGCTGTCCGACGACATCGACGTCGACACGCTGCTCGACACGGATGAGAGCTTGAGCTTCCGCCGTGAGGGCATCTCCGTCGAGGTCGTGCGCAAGCTGCGCCGCGGCCACTGGTCACTGCAGGCCCAGCTCGACCTGCACGGCCTGCGCCGCGACGGCGCGCGCGAGGCGCTGGGCCAGTTCATCCACGACAGCGCCCGGCGCGGCCTGCGCTGCGTGCGCGTGGTGCACGGCAAGGGCCACGGCTCGCCGGGCCGCGAGCCAGTACTCAAGGGCCGCGTGCGGCGCTGGCTAGTGCAGAAGAACGAGGTGCTGGCCTTTGTGCAGGCGCGCGCCAGCGATGGCGGCGCCGGTGCGCTGATGGTGCTGCTGACGGGAACGGCCTGACGGGCCGCTGACGGGGACTGACGCGCGGCTGGCACGTCGCGCGGCAGCGACGGGGCATAACGCCATTGACCGGTGGCGTTGGCCCGGAGTAGTCTGGACTCAAGCCGCCATCAGCGCGACATCCGGTTTCCGCAGCCCAACGAGGAGAGCCCATGTCCCATACCTTTTCCGATCGTGCGCCCCAGCCCAAGAGCTATGTAGGCATCGGTCTGGTCGTTGCCATCCACCTGGCCGCGATCTACGCGCTGAGCACTGGGCTGATGAAGACGCCCCCAAGGCAGCACGAAGCTACCATCCTGCTGCCGCCCATCAAGGAAAAGCCGCCGGAGCAGCAACCCGTGGAGACCAAGAAGGCGGAACAGCCCACGCTGATCAGCGTCAAGCCGGAGGTGCCGCCGCTGCCCACCTGGAAGGAAGAGACCCCGACGCTGGTCGTCACCGAGCAGCGACCCGGCGAAACCGTGGTTTCTGCTGGCAGCTCGACAGGCACGGGCACGACCGTGCAGCCGCCCACACTGGCCAAGTCCGAGCCGGCGATCAAGGCACCCGGCGCTGTCTGTTCCGTGATGCCCAAGCCGGACGTTCCCGCCGTCAACTGGGCTGGCGAAGCGGTGCTGCAAGTGATTGCCACGGTGCGCGGCGGCCGCGTTGTCGGCACCGACTTCCGCGTGGCCCAGGGCGCCCTGGACGGCAAGACCAAGCGTTCGCTGCAACGCTCGGTGGAATCCGCTCTCGCCGGCTACCAGTGCCAGGGCGATGCGGTTTTCCAGCAGGACTTCGCGTTCCGACTCGACTGAGGGCCGACAGGCCCTAGACGTTTCTCATCCAGTCGGCCGTTCCTGCAAAGGACTCGGCCAACCGGGCCTGCAGGGCCGGGTCCACCCCGGTCTCCTGCATGGCCTGGCCCATGCAGGCCAGCCACTCGTCGCGCTCGGCGATGCCGATGCGAAACGGCATGTGCCGCGCCTTCAAGCGCGGGTGGCCGAAGCGGTCGATGTAGAAGTCCGGCCCACCGAGCCAGCCGCACAGGAACCAGAACAGCTTGTCGCGTGCCGAATCGAGCGAGTCGCCATGGGCGGCGCGCAGCCGGGCATAGCCGGGCTCCAGGTCCATCAGGTCGTAGAAGCGGTCGACGAGTTCGCGCACGCGCGCCTCGCCGCCTATCCACTCGAACGCAGTCTCGGGGGTCGGGTCAGGCAAGGAGCTTGGAGGCGAGTGCCTTGATGGCCTGGGCGGCGTCGCAGCCCGGGTAGTGCTCAAGCATCAGCTGGCGCTTGAGCACCGCCTGACGCACGGCCTGGTCGGCCTTGATCTCGCCATAGAGCTCGAGCCTGAAGGGCTGCCCCGGCGTCGGGCCGACGAAGCGCTGCAGCACCTGCTGCAACTGGCCGCAGATCAACTTACCCTCGCCGACGCGATTGGCTTGGTTGACGAGCAGGCCCACCTGGCGGCGGTCCTGCTGCGTGGCCAGCACCTTGATGGTGGCGTAGGCATCGGTCAGCGAGGTGGGTTCGGGCGTGGCGACGACGAGAACGTCCTGCGCGAGCGAGATGGCAAACAGCACGACGTCGGAGATGCCGGCACCGGTGTCCAGCAGCACCCAATCGAAGCGCGGCTTGACGAGGTCGACGATGTGCAGCAGCTTGTCGCGCACCTCGGGTGTGAGGCGCGAGTACTCCACCATGCCCGAGCCGGCCAGCAGCACGGAGAAGCCGCCCGGCGCGGGCAGGATGGCCTGCTCCAGCGTGGCCTTCTCGGTGAAGACGTCGTGCAGCGTCAGCTTGGGGTGCAGGTTGAGCACCACGTCGAGGTTGGCGAGGCCGAGATCGGCGTCCAGCACCAACACCTTCTGGCCGCGTGCAGCCAGGGCCGCAGCGAGGTTGGCGGTAACGAAGGTCTTGCCGACGCCACCCTTGCCGCTGGTGACAGCGAGGGTGCGGGCGCCGGAGCGCGTCGGACGCGGAGCAGCAGGATCGATGGTCGTGCTCATGGGCTGTCCTGTTGCGTTTCGAGATTCAGGGTGGCAAACAACATGCCCTTTTCTTCGGCGCTGACCAGGGATTCGATCTGGGGTTCAAGGCAGGCGCGGTTGCGGCCTTCGGCCTTGGCGCGGTAGAGCTGGCGGTCGGATCGCTCCGTCCACAGCAGCGGCGACGATCGCACCCACTGCGGCGCGAAGGCGCCGCCGAGGCTGACCGTGACGTTGAGCATCTGGCCGGGTCCGACCTCGATGTTGAGTTCGGACACGCGCTCACGCACGCGCTCGGCAACGGCCAGACCGACATGCGAGGCGCAGTTAGGCAGGATGATGGCGAACTCCTCGCCACCCACGCGGGCCACGAGATCCATCGGCCGCACCGTCTGCTCGACGGCGCGGGCCACTGCGCGGATCACTTGGTCGCCAGCGCCGTGGCCGTGGGTGTCGTTGACCGCCTTGAAGTGGTCGATGTCCAGCATCAGCAGCAGGGCCGCCTCACCGGAGCGGGCGACGCGGTCGACCTCGCGGGCCAGGGCCATCTCGAAGCTGCGGCGGTTGACGAGGCCGGTCAAGGCGTCCTTGCTGGAAAGATCGCACAGTGCATCCAGCACGGCCTGCAGCCAAGGGGCGCTGAAGGGCGCCTCGTCCGGGAGCAAAGCCCCGGCCTGCTGCAGCAATTGCAGGGCCTGATCCAGATCGAGCGTTGCGGCATCAATCAGATTGGGGTCGGGCAAGCGATGTTCCAAAGGTTGAGGCAGGCGCTGCGGGTGACTGGGATTGTGGTTTCGGGGCAGTCTAGCAGCGGCGCCTGCGTGTCCAGGTCGTGAAACAGGCACGTTCCTGAGGCCTGTTTGCACTATGCTGGACCGCACCCAGGCCGTACAAACCGCCTGCGGTGCAGAATCGGCGCGCCAACGCCAGAACTGCTGCGAGCACCAACAAATCTGATTTTCGACATGCCCGCACCCGACCTCGCCTCCGGCACGGAATCCCTCGATCACGAATTCAGCTTCAGCAAGGCCGACTTCGATCGTGTGCGAGAGCTGATCTACAAGCATGCGGGCATCAGCCTGCATGACGGCAAGCATGCGATGGTCTACAGCCGGCTCTCACGCCGCCTGCGTGAAACGGGCCACAAGAGCTTCGGGAGTTATCTGCAGTGGCTGGAGGCCTCGACTGGTCCGTCGGGCGCCGCCGAGTGGCAGGAATTCGTCAACTGCCTGACGACCAACCTGACCTCCTTCTTTCGCGAGGACCACCACTTCCACGCGCTCAAGGACGACCTCAAGCCCTTCGTCGGCAAGGGCGTGCGCATCTGGTGCTGCGCCGCCTCCACGGGCGAGGAGCCCTACTCCATCCTGATGACCTGCAGCGAAGCGCTGGGGGCGAGCGCCTCGGTGCAGCTGGTGTCCAGCGACATCGACACCAACGTGCTGGCCACGGCCAAGCGCGGCGTCTACAACGCCGACGCGCGCGGCCTGGATGCGACGCGGCTGAAGAACTTCTTCATGCGCGGCACGGGCGCCAACTCCGGCAAGATCCGCGTCAAGCCCGAGCTGCAGCGCTGGGTGGAGTTCCGCGCGCTGAACCTGATGGATCAGCAGTGGCAACTCGGCGACCCGTTCAACATGGTGTTCTGCCGCAACGTGATGATCTACTTCGATGCACCCACCCAACGCAAGGTGCTGGAGCGCATCCACCGCCACATGCGGCCGGGCGGCCTGCTCTTCGTGGGCCATTCCGAAAACTTCACCGAATCGCGCGACCTGTTCAAGCTGCGCGGCAAGACGATTTACGAACGGGTCTGAGCATGAGCACTCCTCTCACCTCCTCGCCCGTCATCGGTCTCGGCAACCCGGTCGCCGTGGCGAAGGTGGCCCATCTCAAGGCCCAGCCCCGCAAGCAGGGCGAAGCCTCCTTCTTCTTCTACGACGCCCACTTCAAGAACGCGGCCGTCAAGATCCTGCCGGGCGAGTACTTCGTCGACCAGGAAGACCTGCTCGTCATGACGACGCTGGGCTCCTGCATCGCCGCCTGCCTGTGGGACCGCGTCGCCAAGGTGGGCGGCATGAACCACTTCATGCTGCCCGAGGGCAACGGCGACTCGGGCCGCTACGGCTCCTTCGCGATGGAATTGCTCATCAACGAGATGATGAAGCGCGGTGCCAGCAAGGCGCGCATGGAGGCCAAGATCTTCGGCGGCGGCGCCGTCATCTCCGGCATGAACTCCATCAACGTCGGCGAGCGCAACACCAACTTCGTCATCGATTTCCTGAAGCTGGAGCGCATCCCCATCGTGTCCAAGGACGTGATGGACGTGTATCCCCGCAAGGTGTGCTTCCTGCCAGCGAGCGGCAAAGCCATGGTCAAGCGCCTGGCGCCGACGAATACTGACGCCCTGGTCCAACAGGACAGGGCGGCGATCCAGAAGGTGCAGCCGGTCGCCAGCAGCGGCGGCTCCATCGATCTGTTCTAAGGAGATATCCATGGCCAAGACCAAGGTCGTGGTGGTGGACGATTCGGCGCTCGTGCGCTCCATCCTCACCGAGATCATCAACCGCCAGGCCGACATGGAGTGCATCGGCGCGGCCGCCGATCCGCTGGTGGCCCGCGAGATGATCCGCAACCTGAACCCCGACGTCATCACGCTGGATGTCGAGATGCCCCGCATGGACGGGCTGGACTTCCTGTCCCGCCTGATGCGGCTGCGGCCCATGCCCGTCGTGATGGTGTCCACGCTGACCGAGCGCGGTGCCGAGGTCACGCTGAAGGCGCTGGAGCTGGGCGCCATCGACTTCGTCGCCAAGCCCAAGATTGGCGTCGCCGACGGCATCCGCCAGCTGGCACAGGACATCACGGACAAGATCCGCATCGCGTCCAAGGCCCACATCCGCCGCGCGCCGCCGCCGCCCGCTCCAGGCAGCGCGGCCCCGGCGCCGGTCAAGGCCGTCACGATGGCCAGCCTGGGCAGGGCGTCGACCGAAAAGATCATCTTCATCGGCGCCTCCACCGGCGGCACCGAGGCGACCAAGGACGTGCTCGTCAACCTGCCGGCCGACAGCCCGGCCGTCGTCATCACCCAGCACATGCCGCCCGGCTTCACCAAGAGCTATGCGACGCGGCTGGACGGCCTGTGCAAGATCCGCGTGAAGGAAGCGCAGGACGGCGAGCGCATCCTGCCCGGCCACGGCTACATCGCGCCGGGTGGCATGCACCTGAGCATCGAACGCAGCGGCGCGAACTACATCGCCCGCGTGCAGGACGGTGAGCCGATCAACCGGCACAAGCCGTCGGTCGAGGCGCTGTTCCTGTCGGCAGCCAAGGTGGTCGGCCCGAACGCCATCGGCATCATGCTGACTGGCATGGGCGCCGACGGGGCCAAGGCCATGAAGGTCATGAAGGATGCCGGCGCCTACAACTACTGCCAGGACGAAGCGAGCTGCGTCGTCTTCGGCATGCCGCGCGAGGCCATCGCGGCCGGCGCGGCGGACGAGGTGCTGCCGCTGAACCAGATCGCCACCAAGGTGCTGGAGCGCCTGCGCGCAACATCGGGCATCTCGCTGAACCGCGTCTAGCGGCGTCGGTTCAACGTCGGGTCAAACTCGGGTCAGCGCTTCCCGGCGCCGGCCGGCACCTCGGCCTTGGCCAGCAACGGCGCGCGGTTGCGCGCGGCCGCCACGCGGTCCTCGGGGAAGACGGGCTTGAAGCCTTCCAGCGACTTGGCCGACTGCGGCACCCAGGCCGTCTGTACCGGCCTTTCTGCCTTGCCGACGATGACGACACGGGCCGAGCGATCAGCAGCCGCCTCCTTCAGCTCGGCGTTCGAATCCGTGAACGCGCGGGCGGCCGTGGTGGCCAGCACGAGCACGGCGGCGAACGATGCAAAGGCAATCCAGCGAGGCAGGGTGTTCATGGTGTTCTCCTTCAAGTGCTGGTTATGCTATGCATCCAGCGCCTTGCCGAAAAGCGCTTATTTCTGCACTGATTGGTTTGATTGGCTAACCAGATGGCATCGCTCGACCGCTTTCCCCTGCACTACCTGGCCGCCTTCCGTGCCGCAGCTCAAACCGAGAACCTGCGCGCCGCGGCCGAGAGCCTGCACCTGACGCACAGCGCCGTCAGCCAGCAGATCCGCGCACTGGAGGCTCAGCTCGGCTTCGAGCTGTTCACACGCCAGGGCCGGCGGCTGACGCTGAACCCGGCGGGCCAGGCGTTCCAGCGCGGGGTGACACAGGTATTCGCCGCATTGCAGGCGGGGCTGCTGGCCGCAGCGCAGGCACATGGCAGCGCCGCGCAGACGCTGCGCGTGACTGCCCTGCCCTCGTTCGCCCAGCGCTGGCTGCTGCCCCGCCTGCCGCGCTGGCAGGCCCTGCAGCCCTGCATCACGCTGGACCTGCATTCGTCCCAACAGGTGGTGGACCTGGAGCGCGAGGGCTTCCATATCGGCCTGCGCATCGGGCGCGGCGGCTGGCCGGGGCTGGTCTGCGAGCCGCTCTTCCACTCGCCGCACATCGTCGTCGCTGCACCGCTGCTGGCGCAACGCTTGATGGCCGCGACGCCGGAGCTGCTGACGCAGCAGCCGCTGATGGGCGACGCAGACCTGTGGCGGCAGTGGTTTGACGAGGTTGGCCACACGGGCACTGTGCCGACACCGGTGGCGGTGTTCAACGACGCCGCGATGCTGGGCCAGGCCGCCGAGCAAGGCATGGGCGTCGCCCTGACTCGCGAACTGTTTGCCGCCGACGCGCTGCTGGAAGGGCGACTCGTCCGGTTGTCCGCCCACGCCACCGACGATGACGCCACCCGCGACTACCAGGTCGTCTATCCCGAAGCATTGCGTGACGACCCGGCTGTGCGCACCTTCTGCGACTGGCTGCACGCCGAGGTCGCGGCCCTTCAGCAACGACTCACAGAAACAGCTGCTGCAGATCGCTGAGGAAGTCGAACCCGCGCTCGGTCGGCTCGATACGCGCCGGGTCGCTGGTCAGCAGGCCGCGGCCGCGCGCTGTCTCCAGGCCCTTGGCGATGCTGGACAAGGGCAAACCGGTGCGCTCCAGGAACTGCGTCAGCGTGACGCCCTCCTTGAGCCGCAGCGCGTTCAGCATGAACTCGAACGGCAGCTCCTTGCGCGCCACCTCATGCTCGTTGCTGACCTTGTTTTCCTGCGCCATGAAGGCGGCCGGCTCGCGCCAACGCACCTGGCGCAGCACGCGGTTGGGGAAGGAGAGCTTGCTGTGCGCGCCGGCACCGATGCCGAGGTAGTCGCCAAACTGCCAGTAGTTCAGGTTGTGCGTGCAACGGTGGCCGTCACGAGCGTAGGCCGACACTTCATAACGTTCCAAGCCACTGGCGCCAGTGCGCGCAGTGATCAGGTCCAGCATGTCGCTCGCGAGATCTGCGTCGGGCAGGCCGGCAGGCGTGCGCGTCGCGAACACGGTGTTGGGCTCGATGGTCAGGTGGTAGATGGACAGGTGCGGCGGCTTGAAGCTCAGCGCCGTGTCCAGCTCGCGCGACAGGTCGTCCAGCGTCTGGCCGGGCAGCGCGTACATGAGGTCGAGGTTGAAGGTCTCGAAGGCGCTCGCTGCCTCCGTCAACGCCTCGCGCGCCTGCGTGGCGCTGTGCACGCGACCAAGCGACTTCAGCTGCGCATCGTCGAAGCTCTGCACACCCACCGACAGCCGCGTGACGCCCGCCTGGCGAAAGCCCTTGAAGCGCTCGCGCTCGAAGGTGCCAGGGTTCGCCTCCAGCGTGATCTCGCAGCCCGGCTCCAGCGGCAGGCGCGCACGGATGTCTGAGATGAGCTGCTCGATCTGCTCCGGGTTGAACAGGCTGGGCGTGCCACCGCCGATGAAGATGCTGACGACCGGCCGGCCCCAGATCAGCGGTAGCGCGGCTTCGAGGTCGGCCCGCAATGCGGCGAGATAGGCCTGCGCCGTGTCGACCGCCAGTGCGCCGTCCTTGACCTCATGCGAGTTGAAGTCGCAGTAAGGGCATTTGCGCAGGCACCAGGGCAGGTGCACATAGAGGGCGAGCGGGGGCAGCGCGGGCAGTTGTAGCGTGCCCGGGCGCATCAGGTGAATGACGTCAGCCATGACTTCAGCCGAGGCGCCAGACCTCGCGGAATTGCGCGATCAGATGCGCGGCGGCGAGGGCGCGGTGGCTGAGGGCGTTCTTCTCAGTGGCGGTCAACTGCGCCACCGCGCGGCCGAGCGAGGGAATGTGCAGCAGCGGGTCGTAGCCAAAGCCGCCCTCACCGCTCGGCGCGGCCAGGATCTCGCCGCTCCAGCGGCCCATCGCGATCAGCGGCTCGGGGTCGTCGGCACTGCGAACGGCCACCAGCGCGCAGACAAAGCGCCCACGGCGATCGGCCATACCGGTCATCTCGCGCAGCAGCCGCTCGTTGTTGGCTGCATCGCTCTTCTCGCCACCAGCATCCAGCGCATAGCGCGCCGAGCGCACGCCAGGCGCGCCGCCCAGGGCTTCGACGCTCAGGCCGGAGTCGTCGGCCAGCGCGGGCAGGCCACTCAACTTCGCAGCATGGCGCGCCTTGGTCAGCGCGTTCTCGACAAAGCTGTCGAACGGCTCCTCGGCCTCCGGGATGCCAAGGCTGCCCTGGTTGACGAGCTCGATGCCCAGCGGCGTGAACAGCGCCTGCAGCTCGGCCAGCTTCTTGTCGTTGTTGGAGGCGAGGACGAGCTTCACGACTTCAGAACGGCTTGCTGGGCTTCGATCAGCTCGCGGATGCCCTTGTCGGCCAGGTCCAGCAATGCGTTCATCTCGTCGCGCGTGAAGACGACACCCTCGGCCGTGCCCTGCAGTTCGACGAAGCCGCCGCTGCCGGTCATGACGACGTTCATGTCGGTGTCGCAGGCCGAATCCTCGGTGTATTCGAGGTCCAGCAACGGCACGCCGTCGACGATGCCGACCGAGATGGCGGCGATCGAGTCCTTGATGGGCGAGCGCGCCAGCTTGCCGTCGACGATCAGCTTGTTGACGGCGTCCTGGGCCGCGACGAAGGCGCCCGTGATGGCCGCTGTGCGGGTGCCGCCGTCGGCCTGCAGCACGTCGCAGTCCAGCGTGATGGTGCGTTCGCCCAGGGCAGCGAGGTCGAACACGGCGCGCAGCGAGCGGCCGATGAGACGCTGGATCTCCTGCGTGCGGCCGCTCTGCTTGCCACGGGCGGCCTCGCGGTCGCCACGGGTGTGGGTGGCGCGCGGCAGCATGCCGTACTCGGCCGTCACCCAGCCCTCACCAGAGCCGCGTTTGTGCGGCGGCACGCGCTCCTCGACGGACGCTGTGCACAGCACGCGGGTGTCACCGAACTCGATCAGCACGGAGCCCTCGGCATGCACGGTGAACCCGCGGGTGATGCGCACCGGGCGCAATTGATTGGCGGCGCGGCCTGCGCTGCGCGTGAAGGTCTTGGTCATAAGGAAAGGAGGGTTAGCGGCAATCAGCGGCGATTGACGCCGCGGCCGGACTGGCGGATGACTTCGTTGATCTCGCGTATCGACCGCTCGATCTCCTCGTCGTCCATACCGGCGACGAGGTCGGCATCAAGCGCGCCCTGGATGGTGGACGCGAAGCCGGAGTTGCCCAGGTTCTGGGTCGTTTCGCCAGCGGGGTCGCCCTCGCCTTCCCATTCGACGGCAAGGACGGTGACGTTGTCGCTGCGCGCACCGCCGCGGCGCAAGGCCTGCTCGACGAGTTCGGGCACGGCCTCGGCAATGGCTTGATCGGCCACATGCTGGACGATCTCGCCATCCTCGACGCTGCCCCACAGGCCGTCGGAGCACAGCAGGATGCGGTCGGACGGCTCCATGATGAGCGGCCCCTGGCAGTCCACCATCGGCTTGCCGGGGCTGCCCAGGCAAGTGAAGAGGACGTTGCGGTTGAAGGGCTCGCCACCGCGCGAGACGCGGCCCAGGGCTTCCTGCAACTCGGAGTAGGAATGGTCGCGCGTGCGGGCGATCAGCTTGCCGCCACGCACGAGGTACAGGCGCGAATCGCCGCAGTGCGCCCACCAAGCCTGGTTGCCCTGCAGGATGCAGGCGACCACCGTCGTGCGCGGCGTGTCAGACAACCCTTTGCTGGCCGCATAGCGCAGCAGTTGCTGGTGCGCGATGACGATGGTTTCCTGCAGAAAGCGCTGCGGGTCTTCGATGACGGGCCGGGCGTCCTGCTGGAACAGGGCGGCCAGGGTCTGCAGCGCGATCTGGGCCGCAACCTCGCCCTCCGGATGGCCTCCCATGCCATCCGCCAGCGCAAACAGGCCCGCCTCCCGCGTGAAGCAATAGCCCATGCGGTCTTCGTTGGTCTCGCGGCCGCCACGGCGGCTGACCTGGAAGACACTGAATCTCAAGCCTTTGCTCCAGATTTGAGGTTTTCGAGTTGAAGTTTGAGACGTTCGCTGAAGCTGAGCTTGGTGTAGCGCCTTTCAGTCTCGCGAGCGAGTTCCTTCTGCAGCGCGAACACGCTCTGGGGGCGCGACAACGCGTCCAGCGACATGCACCACTCGGTCACCTCGAGCAGGTTGTCGGAGTAGACATTGCGCAGGCGAGACAGGCTCAGCGAGAGGCGATCCTTTTCCAGGCGCTGCGGCGCATCGTTGGGCGGGTAGCCCTGCATGCAGGCATAGATACAGGCGCCGATGGCGTAGATGTCGGTCCAGGGGCCGAGCGAACCATCGCGGCGGTACATCTCCGGCGCGGCAAAGCCCGGCGTGTACATCGGGCGGATGAAGTTGCCTTCCTTGCTCAGCACTTCGCGCGCGGCGCCGAAGTCCAGCAGCACGGCCTTGTTGTCGTTGGTGATGAAGATGTTGGCTGGCTTGATGTCCAGGTGCAGCATCTTGTGCTGGTGCACGATGCGCAAGCCGCGCAGGATCTCGTCGAAGAGGCTGCGGATGGTGGACTCGCGGAAGACCTTGTCGCGCTTCATGTCGCGCGCGGTCACGATGAAATCCTGCAAGGTGTCGCCCTGCAGGTAGTTCATGACCATGTAGACGGTTTCGTTCTCGCGCAGGAAGTTCAGCACCGAAACGACGCTGGGGTGCGAAATCTGCGCCAGCGAGCGGCCTTCCTCGAAGAAGCTCTTCAGGCCCAACCGGTACAGCGGCTGCTTCTCAGGCTTGACGCGAGGCGTCAGTTCGCCGGGCGAACGTTCGGCCAGCGATGAGGGCAGATATTCCTTCAGAGCGACCAGGTGGTGATCCGGGTCTTCTGCAAGATAGACGACACCAAAACCGCCCGCCGCGAGCCGCTTGATGATCTGGTAACCCCCAACCACCGTGCCTGCGGGCAAGGGCGCCGGCTTCGGCTTGGACATAATCGCGTTTTAGTCTGTTTTGCGAGTGCGAAATGCCAGTCTACAGCATGACCGGGTACGCCAATTCCCTGGCGCAACCCCCTAAAGCCGAGGACGGCAGCACGATATCTACGGCTTCCGTCAGCGTTGAGATTCGTTCCGTCAACGGCCGGTTCCTCGACCTGTCCATGCGCATGCCCGAGGAGATGCGCGGGCTTGAACCGCAATTGCGCGATCTGGTGGCCGCGCGAGTCAAGCGCGGCAAGGTAGAAGTCCGCATCAATGCCCAGCGCGAGGGCGATGGCGGCTGGCCGCAACCCCAGCCGGAGCAGCTCAACCGCCTGGCCAACCTCGAATCCAAGGTGCGCTCCTGGCTGCCCCAGGCCACGCCGCTGTCGGTCCACGAAGCGCTGAACTGGTGCAAGAGCGGCGGCCAGGCGCCGGCGCAGTTGGACGCCGCCACGCTGGAGGCAGCCCAGGCCTGCGTGCACGGCCTGATGGAGGCCCGCGAGCGCGAGGGCGAGAAGCTGGTCGCCATCCTGAACGAACGCATCCAGCGCCTGCGCGAGCTGGCCGCCGAGGCCGAGCCCCTGCTGCCGGCGGTCGTCGCGCGCCAGCAGCAGCGCTTTCTGGAACGCTGGCAGGAGGCGCTGGCCACCACGGGGGCCGCCTCCAGCGTGCCCAGGGAGGCGCTGCAGGAGCGTGCGCTGAACGAGGCAGCGGCGTTCGCGATCCGCATCGACGTCGCCGAGGAACTGGGCCGGCTGCGCGCCCACCTCGAAGAACTGACGCGCCTGCTCAAAAAGGGCGGCGAACTGGGCAAACGGCTGGATTTCCTGATCCAGGAGTTACATCGTGAAGCCAATACCCTGGGCTCCAAGTCCGCAGCCCTGGAGCTGACGAATATCTCCGTGGAAATGAAGGTCGCCATCGAGCAGATGCGCGAACAGGTCCAGAACATCGAATAAGCCAACATCGCAATGGAATACCCGGGCAATCTCTTCGTCGTCGCCGCGCCCAGTGGCGCCGGCAAATCCAGCCTCGTCAAGGCACTGCTGGAGCTGGACGCCAAACTGGCCGTCTCCATCTCCCACACCTCACGCGCGCCGCGTGGCCAGGAGCAGCATGGCCGTGAATACTGGTTCGTCTCGCCGGATGAATTCCGCGAAATGGCGCAGCGCGGCGATTTCTTCGAGTGGGCCGAGGTGCATGGCAATCTCTACGGCACCTCACGCGCCGCCATCGAGGCACGCATGCAGCACGGCGAGGACGTCGTACTGGAGATCGACTTCCAGGGCGCGCTGCAGATCAAGCAGCTTTTCCCCTACGCGGTGCTGATCTTCATCCTGCCACCGAGCTGGGAGGAACTTCGCCAGCGCCTGAACCGCCGTGGCGACACGGCGCCCGAGGTCATCGCCCAGCGCATGGCCAACGCGCGCGTCGAGGTGGCGCAGGCCCAGAACTTCGATTTCGTCGTCGTGAACGCGGTGTTTGACACAGCCGTTTTCGACCTGAAGAGCATCGTCCACGCGCAGCGGCTAAAATACGCGGCTCAGCGCCGGAACCGCTCGGCGGTCTTTCAAGCGCTCGATCTGCCCTGATCGCCGCAAACACAAGGAACACCATGGCCCGCATCACCGTTGAAGACTGCCTGACCAAGATCCCGAACCGCTTCCAGCTGGTGCTGGCCGCCACCTACCGTGCGCGCATGCTGAGCCAGGGCCACAGCCCCCGCATCGAGAGCAAGAACAAGCCCGGCGTGACCGCGCTGCGCGAAATCGCCGCTGGCGAAGTCGGCATCGAGATGCTGCGCAAGGTGCCGGTCTAAGCACCGTCAGCCTCCGCTGAACATGAAACGGGCGTCCTAGGACGCCCGTTTGCATTTCGGGCCGAGCGCCGGGCCGCTCCCAAGCCGGCCCCTTGGGCGATGTGCTTGCGGCTCAATGCCGCATGCATCGCCGTCCCCTAGGGGGACCGGCCAAGGTACTCCTTGGACGAGGGGCCTCTCGCCTTCGGCTAAATTCGGGACCATATGGCCCAACGATCCCTCACCGCCTGGTTCACGCTGCCTGGATTGCGCCAGCCAGCGCCTCCCACGCCGGCCGAGGCGGCCTCCTTCGACGCACTGTTGCCGAAGCTCGGCTACCTCAGCAAGGCGGAGGTCAAGCGCGTGCGCGAGGCCTACAAGTTCGCCGACGAGGCCCATCTAGGCCAGAAGCGCGCCACCGGCGAGCCCTACATCACCCACCCCATCGC
This sequence comes from Roseateles sp. GW821-FHT02E12, assembly GCF_059421665.1. NCBI lineage: Bacteria > Pseudomonadati > Pseudomonadota > Betaproteobacteria > Burkholderiales > Sphaerotilaceae > Roseateles > Roseateles sp. GW821-FHT02E12. The sequence continues at coordinate 597,927 of NZ_JBWKVK010000003.1, read as the reverse complement.
CGTCGCCGGCATCTGTGCCGAGTGGCGGCTCGATGCTCAGGCGCTGATGGCGGCGCTGATGCACGACGTCGTCGAAGACTGCGGTGTCTCCAAGACCGAACTGATCGAAAAGTTCGACGCGACGACGGCCGATCTTGTGGACGGCCTCACCAAGCTGGACAAGCTGCAGTTCTCCACCAAGGAGGAATCGCAGGCCGAATCCTTCCGCAAGATGCTGCTGGCGATGGCCCGCGACCTGCGCGTCATCCTCATCAAGCTGGCAGACCGCCTGCACAACATGCGCACGATGGGCGCGATGGCGCCGCACAAGTCGCGCCGCATCGCGCGCGAGACCTTCGACATCTACGCGCCCATCGCCCACCGCCTGGGCCTGAACCAGACCTTCCGCGAGCTGCAGGACCTGTCCTTCCAGTATTTCCACCCCTGGCGCTACGCAGCGCTCAGCAAAGCCGTGGGCAAGGCGCGCGGCAACCGGCGCGACCTGGTGTCGCGCATCGAGGGTGAGATCCGCGCGGCCTTCGCCAAGGCCAGCCTGCGCGTCGAGGTGCAGGGCCGCGAGAAGACCGTCCACTCCATCTACAAGAAGATGCGCGAGAAGGGTGGCCTCTCCTTCGCCCAGGTCAGCGACATCTTCGGCTTTCGCATCCTGACCGAGGAGCCGCTGCAGTGCTACACGGCCCTGGGCGTGCTGCACCAGCTCTACAAGCCTCAGGCTGGGCGCTTCAAGGACTACATCGCCACGCCCAAGGACAACGGCTATCAGTCCCTGCACACGACGCTGATGGGGCCGCTGGCCACGCCGCTGGAGTTCCAGCTGCGCACGGAGGGCATGCACCAGATCGCCGAGCAGGGCGTAGCGGCGCACTGGATCTACAAGAGCCGCGGCAAGCAGGCCTCGGCGCTGGTGGCACAGCAGGCCAATGCCCGCTGGCTGCAAAGTCTCATCGACATCCAGGACGAGACACGCGACGCCAACGAGTTCCTCGAGCACGTCAAGATCGACCTCTTCCCGGACGCGATCTACGTCTTCACGCCCAAGTCCCGCATCATGGCCCTGCCCAAGGGCGCGACGCCAGTGGACTTCGCCTACGCCATCCACTCCGATGTCGGCGACCACTGCGTCGCTGCCCAGGTGAACGGCGAGGCCGTGCCGCTGCGGGCCGAGCTGCGCAGCGGCGACATCGTCGAGGTCATCACCGCACCCGGCGCCAGCCCGAATCCGGCGTGGCTGAGCTTCGTGCGCACCGGCCGCGCGCGCTCCAAGATCCGCCACTACCTGAAGGACCTGGAGCAGGAAGAGTCGCGCGAGTTGGGCGAAAAGATGCTAGCCCAGGCCATGCGCGTCGAGGGCCTGGGCTTGCCAAGCCTGGAGACGGACGACACGCAGGCCGCCAAGATCTGGCACGACCTGGCCGGTTGGGCCGGCAGCGCGGGTACCGAGCAGCTCCTCATCGACATCGGCGCCGGCCGCAAGATCGCCACCATCATTGCCAAGAAGCTGGCGCGGCTGATGGCCGAACAGGGCCAGAAGCCCGACGCCCTTTCACTGACGCTGGGCCGCTTCGCCGAGGCGCCGGGTGGCCAGGGCAGTGTCACCATCGACGGCAGCGAGGGTGCCTCGGTGCAGCTCGCCAGCTGCTGCCGCCCCATTCCCGGCGACGAGGTGCGCGGCTACCTCGGCCGCGGCGAGGGGCTCGTCGTGCACACCTGCGAGTGCGCCGTCGGCCGCCGCCTGTTCCAGCGCGACAGCGAGCATTGGATCCAGGTCGAATGGGCCGAGGAGCTGACGCGCAGCTTCGAGGCCGGCATCGCGCTGCTGATGATCAACGGCAAGGGCGTGCTCGCCCAGGTTGCCCAGGCCGTGGCCCAGGCCGAGGCCGACATCACGCACATCTCGATGAGCGACGAGGCGCAGCTGCGCGAGACGGCCGAGATGACGCTGCTCATCGCCGTGCGCGACCGCCTGCACCTCGCCGATGTGCTGCGTGTGCTGCGCCGCACCGCGCCCGTGCAGCGCGTCTGGCGCGTCAAGCCTTAGGGCTCCCGTCGACGCGGCGCCGCGTGCGCCACCCAGGCCGAGCGCCTCTGCGCATTGACAGCGTTGACACCGAATTGCGGCCGATCACGGCCGTGACTGTTTCTGTTCGCTTCCCCGGGTTAACCAGTGTTTCTGGCCCTGGTATTTCTTTTCGGGATAGCAAACGAGACAAAACGAATTTCTCCGGGTTACGGCGGCTGCTTAAGGTCGCGCCACGGCCAGCAAAAGACAAATAGTCATACTTTTGCAGGCCTTGCCGACCGACCCACAACAAGCCCGGGACCCTGATCCGGAGCGCGGAGAGACACGTGAACAAGTTCAGCAAGCCTGCGGTAGCAACCGCCGTTTCCATGGCCCTGGCCCTGTGGGCCCAGCAGGCCGTGGCCCAGGACAGCGGCAGCGCCGCAGCTGCCGAGGCCGCCAAAGCCGATGACGCCAAGCCGGCTGCGCGCAAGCCCACGCCGACCCAGGAACTTGAGACCGTGCTCGTCGTCGGCACGCGCCAGTCGCAGCAGTCCAGCATCAACCGCAAGAAGCACGCGGCCACGGCGCAGGACTCCATCGTGGCCGAGGACGTGGGCGCCTTCCCCGACCGCAACATCGGCGAGGCCATCTCGCGCATCGCCGGCGTGGCCCTGGACCGCGGCGACTTCGGCGAAGGCGTGAACGTCTCCATCCGCGGCAATGGCGCCGAGCTGACCCGTGTGGAGCTGGACGGCATGGGAGTGCGCTCCGGCGCCGGCACCGACCTGCTGGGCGGCGGCGACGGCCGCGGCACCGAGTTCCGCGAGCTGTCGTCCGACCTCATCAAGAGCGTCGACATCATCAAGGGCTCGACGGCCGCGATGACCGAGGGCTCGCTCGGCGGCGGCATCATCATCACGACCCGCACCGGCCTGGACTTCGACAAGCCCTACTACTCGCTGCGCGCCGCGGCCACGCAGAGCGATCTGAACAAGAAGACCACGCCCAACTACAACCTGGTGCTGGCCGACAAGTTCCTGGACAAGCGCCTGGGCATCATCGTCAACCTGAACCACTCGCGTTACCAGAACGAGCAGCACGGCGTGACCCAGGGCGGCAGCAACAACCAACAGGGCCTGGTGCGCCTGGGCGATTTCGACAACTCGCCCGAGAAGACCTTCACCTTCAACCCGAACACGCTGTCCAAGACCGACCCGGCCGCCACCGCCACGCTGCTGGCCTCGCCGCTGACGGCCGGCGGCTTCTTCAACGCCTCCACGCCGCTGGAACTGCTGACCAAGTCGGCCGCGGCGCAAAGCAAGGCCGACTGCTTCACCACCTTCCCCAACCTGACCACGGCGCAGAGCAACGCCATCGTCAGCGCCAACCGCACTGCCGCCTACACGCAGCGCCAGAACGAGCAGCTCACCTGCCTGAACCAGTGGAACGACTACACGCCGTCGCAGACGGCGGGCTTTCGCTTCAACTTCAAGAGCCAGGATGACAGGCGCACGGGCGGTGACATCCGGCTGGACTTCAAGGTCAACGACCAGCTGACCGTCTACACCAAGCTCAGCGCCAACACCCGCCACGTCGACGACATCGTCGGCTTCCTGGGCGTGGGCAGCAGCCCGGTGTTCAACGGCGCCTTCACCGACAACATCACGGCCAACACGCGCGGCGTGCTGGCGGGCAGCACGCTGTCGGCCTCGGTACTGCCCACCACCTATTCCTTCCGCGCCAACAACGCGCCCTTGATCCAGGGCGCCACGACCAACATCCTGCCCGGCTACACGGTGGACTCGACCCACCACGTGACGAGCTATTCCACCGGCAACGGCTCCTATGGCACCGACACCATCTTCAGCAGTATCGACACCGACTCGAAGACGCTGGTGGGCGGCGGCGAATACCGCGACGGCCGCCTGAGCGCGCAATTCCTGGGCGGCACGACCAAGTCCACGGCCATGCGCTATGACCGCCGCGCGGCTTTCAGCTATGCCTACGGCGTGGGCAACTACGCGCTGCAGCCCAACGGCCTGTGGGCCTTCACGCTGCCCGCCGGCAGCACCAACGACCAGCTCAACTTCCCCGCCTACGCGCAGCTGAACCCGGCCGTGGCGGCCGCCGCCTTCCCGGCGTCGGCCGTCAACCCGGTTTCGGTGCCGGCCTACACGGCGGCCCAGCGCGCCCAGTACACCAACAACACGCTGCTGCAGGTCATCCGCTCCTTCGACACCGACAGCGCCGAGAAGACCGGCAAGCTCGACCTGGCCTACAACGTGGTCGACAAGATCCCGTTCCTGACCTCGCTGAAGGGCGGCCTGAACTACCGCAACACCAGCGGCAACTTCTGGGCCGGCGCGGGCGGCACGATCAAGGAGCCGGTGGGCACCTACGGCACCGCGGGCTTCGTGCCGGGCGTCTACATGCCGCAGGTGAACACGCGCTGGAACGTCATCGGCTGCGAGAACACGCCCGGGTCGCTGGCCGCCGGCGGCCAGCCCTGCGCCGCCAACGGCTACGCGCCCAACAATCAGCTCAACACCGGCATCGGCGCCGTGGCCGCGGGCACCACGACGATCACGCGTGCCCAGTACGAAGACCTGATCCGCCAGACCATGACGCTGGCGCCTGCCGGCCAGTTCTACGCCGGCTCCAAGGACAGGCCGTCGACGCTGATCGACGGCTGGAACCAGATCGACATCGACAAGCTGTTCGCGCTGGCCGGCGTGCCCGTGCGCCTGGACTGCTTCCGCAGCTGCACGGCAAGCGACGGCAAGGTGTACGACATGCCGGTGACCAAGTTCAGCGAGAAGTCCAAGGCCGCCTACCTGATGACGGACTTCGAGATCGACCGCATCCCCTTCACCGACAGCCCGCTGCCCTTCGGCATGGAGCTGGCCGGCAACTTTGGCGTGCGCGTCGTGCAGACCGAGGTGGCAGGCACCGGCTACATGACCTTCCGGTCCATCCGCAAGACGGCCAATTTCGACCCACTCAACCCGGCTGCTCCCGCCGGCTTCGTCTCCACCGCCTTCAGCCAGAACACGGCGATCTCGGGCAAGTCCACCGACGTGATGCCCTCGCTGAACCTGGCGCTGTGGCCCGTGGTGGACAAGGTCGCGCTGCGCTACAGCATCGGCAAGACCATCGCCCGCCCGCCGGTGTCCAAGCTGCTGCCGTCCGGCACCACCTGCACCTACAGCGAGATCGTCGAGGACAACCCGGATGACCCGGACGGCAGCGCCGCCGACCAGGGTTGCTCGGGCACCATGGGCAACCCCGAGCTCAAGCCGCAGACCAACGTCAACCAGAACCTGTCGGTCGAGTGGTACGCCAACCGCGACACGATGTTCACGGCCGGCATCTTCCGCCAACGCGGCCTGATCGGCGCGCCCACCATCGGCACGGTGCGCTCCAACACCAAGGTGTTCGCCAACAGCAACGCCATCGACCCCGTTTCCGGCATCCCGCTGAAGGACATCGAGTTCGGCTTCACGCAGTGGGACAACGCCCAGCCGTCGACCCGCCGCGGCATCGAGTTCGGCATGAAGACGGCCTTCACCTTCCTGCCGTCCTTCCTGCGCTACACCGGCATGGACGCCAACTACAGCTATGTGCGTTCCACCCAGGGCGCCCCGGTGCTGGACCTGATCAGCGGCGACGTGCTGCCGGTGGCCAACGAGCCCAAGTACTCGTACAACGCCTCGCTCTGGTACGACGACGGCGGCTTCCAGGCACGCGTCGCGCTGCAGGTGGTGGCACCGCGCTACTTCACCTTCTCGCCGAACACGTCGACGAATGTGGGCGTCAATAACTACACGTCCGTGGGCACCACCGGCTGGCGCCTGCCCTACAACCCGGGCGCGCCCATCTTCGGCAACCGCACGGCTTTCGTCGACGCCAAGGTGTCGTACCGCTTCAAGAACGGCCTGGAGCTGTTTGCCGACGTGCGCAACCTGACCGGCGAGCGCACGCAGAGCACGACGGGCGGCTACCAGGACTATGCGGACGGCATCCCCAGCGTCTATGGCGACGGCTACAACGGCCGCCGCTACATGGTGGGCATGACCATCCGCAGCCCGCGTTGAAGGCGATGCGAGCCCGATCCCTTGCCCTGCTGCTGGCGCTGGCTGCGCCGGCCGCCTGGCCGCAGGACGCGCCCAAGACGCTGGACGGCGTCAAGGTCACCGGCCAGCGTAACGGCGGTGTCGATCCCTCGGTCGTCACCGCCGCCAAGAGCAAGGTGCTGTCGCGCCAGTTCGCGTCGTCCTGCGCCTTCATGAGCGGCTACTCGGCCGCCGAAGATGAAGTCACGCTGGCCTACATGCGTGACTTCAACCTGCTGGACAGCCCGTCCAACGAGGCCGAGCGCTTCAGCGATCTCAGCCCCGACGGCAACGCCAAGACGGCCTCAGTCGGCAGCGCGCTGGAGGGCAGCGGCGGCGACACCGGCAGCACGGCCGACGCGATGGCGTCTTCAACGACTTGCTCAAAATCCGACAAGCGCTTCGCCGCCGGCAAGAACTGGATCGCCCGCAAGGACAAGTCGCTGACCCAGGCTTTCGACGCCTACGAGGCCGGGAATTTCACCGAAGCTCGCGTCAAATTCGAAGAGGGCTGGAACAAGCTCGGCTACGAAGAGGCGGCCATGATGCTGGGCCGCATCCACCTGCTGGGGCTGGGCACGCCGGCCAGCACACCCAAGGCCATCGAATGGCTGCGCAAGGTCATCGACGCGCGCTACGACCCCGTCAACGACCGCCTGCGCTTCGACCCGCAGAAGCCCGACAACATCAACACCCGCGTCGAGGCCTCGCTGCTGCTGGCCCGCATCCACCTGACCGGCCAGGGCACGGCACGCAACCCGGCCGAGGCCTACAAATGGTGGGCACAGGCGCTGGACTACGGCTTCGAGCCCGCCGGCACGCTGCTGGGCCAGGCCAACCTGACCGGCATTGGCACGGCGCCCGATGCCAAGCGCGCGCTGTCCTATCTGCAGGCCGCCAGCGAGGCCGGCCATGTGCCCGCGCTCTACATGCTCGGCCAGCTCTATCACCACCAACTGCCGAAGCAGCCGGACGGCGTGCCGCTGGACCTGAAGCGCGCCGGCGCCTACTACGGCGCTGCGGTCAAGGCGGGGCACCTGGAGGCCACCTATGCCGCCGCGCGCATGCTCGATCTCGGTGAAGGCGTGCCGGCTGCACCCGAGCGCGCCGTGGTGCTCTACAAGGACGCGGCGCTCAAGGGCCATGCCGAGGCGCAGAACGCGCTCGCCACCTTCTTCTATCGCGGCGAAGTTGTCGAGCAGAACCTCGCAACGGCGCGCCAGCTCTTCCAGGCCGCGGCCCAGCGCCGCCAGCCCGACGCGATGTTCAATCTCGCCGTCATGCTGGCTCAGGGCCAGGGCGGGCCCAAGGACCTGCCGTCGTCTTATGCCTGGCTCAGCCTGTGCAAGGCCGTCGGCTATCCACAGGCCGAGGCGGCACTGGCGAGCGTCGCCTCCAAGCTGACGCCCGAGGAGCGCACCCGCGTCGACGAGCTGCTCAAGCCGAAGGCGCGGGGTAGCTGACCTCGACGACCTCGATGCGCTCCACGCCTGCCGGCGTGACGAGGTTCAACTCGTCGCCGACGCGCGCCTTCAGCAGCGTGCGCGCAATCGGAGAGATCCAGCTGACCTCGCCGGCCAGGCTGTCCGACTCATCGATGCCCTTGATCGTGATCGTCTTCTCCTCGCCCTTGGCGTTCGCGTAGGTCACCGTCGCGCCGAAGAAGATCTGCTCGCTGCCGTGGTGGACGCTCGGGTCGGCGACCTCGGCGATGTCCAGGCGCTTGGTCAGGAAACGCAGCCGGCGGTCGATCTCGCGCAGCCGCTTCTTGCCGTAAAGGTAGTCGCCGTTCTCCGAGCGGTCGCCGTTCTTGGCCGCCCAGGAGACGATCTCGACGATCTTGGGCCGTTCGCCATCCAGCAACTCCATGAACTCCGCACGCAGGCGTGCATAGCCGGCCGGCGTCAGGTAGTTGCGCGTGCCGGCGGGGAGCGCCGGTAACGAGGGGCCGTCCTCGTCATCGTCGGCCGCGTCGGATTCCTTGGTGAACGCTTTGTTCATGCGAGCATTGTCCGATGCAAGCGCCCTCCCCCACCGGCCCGCTGGCCGGCCTCACCGTCGTCGAAATGGCCGGCATCGGCCCCTGCCCGCTGGCCGGCATGATGCTGGCCGACCATGGCGCCGAGGTCATCGTCATCGATAGGCCCGGCGGCCAGGTGCTGGACACGGGCACGGCGCTGGACCGCGGCAAACGGCGTGTCTGCCTGGACCTGAAGACGGCCGAAGGCCTGGCCGAAGCGCGGGCGCTGATCGAGGGCGCCGACGCCCTCATCGAAGGCTTCCGCCCCGGCGTCATGGAACGCCTGGGCCTGGGGCCCGAGGTGTTCGAAGCCAGTCACCCGCGCCTCGTCTACGGCCGCGTCACCGGCTGGGGCCAGACCGGCCCGCTGGCCCAGGCCGCGGGGCACGACATCAACTACGTGGCACTGACTGGCGTACTTTCAGTGGCGAGCCGCGAGGGCGTCGCGCCCAGCATCCCGGCCACGCTGATCGGCGACATGAGTGGCGGCGCGATGTTCCTGGCCTTCGGGCTGATGTGCGCACTTTGGGAGGCTCAGCGAAGCGGCCGCGGCCACGTCGTCGACGCGGCAATGGTGGATGGTGTGGGTGTGCTGTCCAGCCTGCTGCACTCGCTGCGCGCCGCGAACCGCTGGAGCGACAAGCCCGAACAGAATTTCTTCCTGCACAGCTCGCCCTTCTACGACTGCTTCGAATGCGCCGACGGCCGCTTCGTGTCACTGGGCGCGCTGGAGCCGCAGTTCTACGCAGAGCTGCTGCTGCGCCTCGATCTGAACGACGTCGACCCTGCCGCGCAGCACGACCGCAGCCGCTGGCCGGCGCTGCGCGAGCGCGTGGCCGCATGCATCCGCGAAAAGTCGCGCGACGAATGGTCTGCCTTGCTGGAAGGCACAAACGTCTGCTTCGCGCCGGTGCTGACCCTGGCCGAGGCACCAATGCACCCGCATGCGCAGGCGCGCGGCAGCTTTGTTCAGACAGCCGACAGCCAATGGCAACCGGCCGCCGCGCCACGCTTTTCGCGGCAAGTCTGACTAGCGGCGCTCTCCCGCTGCGAGCGCCTGCTGCAGCGCTTCGCGCTCGCTTTGCAAGACGTCGGGTCGCGTCGTCAGTGCGACGGCCCTTCCCCAGATCATGTCGTCCACGACAAGCGCCGCTGTCGCGCCCACCACGGCGGCAGCGCTCAGCACCGCATCAGGCAATCTGCATTCCGCGAGTCCGAGCATCAGCGGCGCAAGGCCCAGGCGCACCCAGGCCGCAGCCCGCAAATCACGCTCAATGAGCGGCAGGACGTCGTCATTGAAGGGGTCGTTGCGGGCGCCACGCAGCATGTTCAGCGTTCCCACGCCGCCGAAGAACGCGACCACGGCAGACACACGCATCCAGACCTGCGGGCCGGCATCCAGCAGGCTCACCATCACATAGACCGCAGCCCCGGCGCCGAACGAAAGCAGCGCGTCCGACATGCGTGACGGGAAGCGCACCAGGGCCAGCATCCGGAAGAGCCCGCTCCAGCACGCAATGAGGGTCAGCAGGCTGGCCAGCACGAGCAGCCAGGGCCGTTGGGCCTCGGGCATCTCCAGCACACGGCGCAACAGGAACGCCACCAAGCCACCGGTGAAGATGGTGTTGAGCGTGTTGAAGGTCGTGAAATGCGCATCCCTCAGCCGCACCCGCAACTCGCGCGCCGTCTCGACCGGCAATTGATCCATAGCCAGTTCCTCCCCGGAGGCGGATGCTAGCGACCAACTTCATCGGCACAAAGAAAAACGCCTCAGAGGCGCAAACCTCTGAGGCGTTTCCATTTTTTCTTATTCTTGGTGCGGCTGGCAGGATTCGAACCCACGACCCCTTGGTTCGTAGCCAAGTACTCTATCCAACTGAGCTACAGCCGCTGAAGCCTCACAGTATAGCCAGATTTTCGGGGCTCCGGCAAGAGTTGACCGGATTTTTTGAAAATACTTGGCCAGGCCCGCGAGCCCGCCCTCAAGGCAGGCGCGCCGCCGCCTCGAAACACCGGCCCCGGCGAAGTTCGTCGCCCTCTTGTTCGGCCAGCGCAGCGAGCGCCAGCCAGCTTCGGCGGCGCGACGCGCTGGGCATGCCGGCGTCGTCGGCCACGGTCTCGAGCATCAGCCGCGCCTTGCCCCAGAGCTGGCGCTCGGCCAGCGCATGGCCCAGCGCATAGGCCAGCGCACGTTCGCGCGGGAAGCGGGTTTGAGCGGATTCCAGGCGCTGCAGCCAGTCCGGCCCGCACCCAGCCAGCACCGGAACCAGCGCGCTGGCGAGCGCCGCGCGATCGTCGGACTGCAGTTCGGCGAGGTCGTCGAAGAAAGGCCGCAGCCAGCCGCGACCATCGTCGGGTGCGCCGAGCTGCCCGGCACATTGCGCGGCACGGGCAGCCACCAGCGGGTCGCGGCGGTCGGCGGGGTCGAGCTGCTGCCAGACCGAGCGTAGCTGATCAACGTCGCGGGCGCCGTCCAGGGCCTCAAAGGCCAGGGACCGCAGCAAGCCTTGGGCCGCCACCTTGGAGAAGGCCTGGTGCTTGGCCAGCAGGCGCGCCGTGCGCAGCGCGTCCAGCGGCTGCTGCGCGAGGCGCGAGGCTTGCAGCCGCAGCCGCAGCGCCTGGGTGCGGCGAGCAACGCCGGGAGCCAGCTCACTGAGCACGCTGAGCGCGCGCGTGGCGTCGCGGTCGTCCAGCGCCCATTCGGCGGCCAGCAGGCGGGCACCATCTTCCTGGGCACGCGCGCCACCAGCGCGGCGGGCCAGGTCGAGCGCGCGGCTGAGCTGTTCGTCGCGATGCCGGCGGTCCTGCAGACGATGGGCGCTGGCCGCAGCGAGCAGATGGGCCAGGGCCATGAAGGACTGGTCGGCCGCCAGCTCGGGCGTCGCCGCCTGGATGCTGAGCGCCTTCTGCGCCGCCTTCTGCGCACGGCTGAATCGGGCACCGAAGAGTTCGACCAGGGCTTCGCGCAGAGCCAGCTGGGCGCTGCGTTCACGCTGGGCCAGCCGCCATTCGCGTGCGCGCTTGGGCAGCGTCGTCAGCGCCTCGATGGCCTGGATGGCGGTGACGAGGGCGAAGCAGCTCGCGACGAGCAGCAGCAGGAAGAGGTTGAGCGAGATGTCGACGCGCCAGCCGCCCAAGTAGAAGCTGGCGAGGCCATCGTTGGAGCCCAAGTACAGCGCCGCGACGACGGCCGCGACGAAGAGCAGGACCAGCCAGATCACCAGACGCATGATCAGCGGCCCGCTGCGGCGGCAGTCAAAGCAGCCAAGGTGTCATCCGGCCTCGGCACGCTGACCTGCCGCGCCTGGCCAGCCACCTGACGCAGCAGCTCGGTCACGCTGGCCACCTTGCGCGATCGCGTGTCGAAGTACCGGTTCAGCATCTCCTGGCTGTCGCGCAGGTCGGACTGGGCCGTGTCGAACTGGCGGCTCAGCAACGCCAGGCGGGCGTTGAGCAGGCGCAGCTTGAGGTTCTCGCGCAGGAAGAAGCTCTGGTCGGGCGAGATCAGCGCGGCTTCGGGGTGGTCGATGCGGGTCACGCGCAGCAGCGTGCGGGCCTCGCCCCAGACCAGGCCGGTCCAGGTGGAGAGCTGCTGCGTGGCCTGCCACCACCACAGCGAGAGCTTGCCGTCAGCCGCCGCGGCAGCCTGCTCGCGCTGCAGCTTGAGCGCCCGCTCGCGATCCTTGGTGGCATCGCCGTTGCGCTCGTCGCGCGGCTTGGGTGCGACCTCGCCGCCCGACACCAGCGGCAGCTCGTCGGCCATGCGCACGACCTCGTCGAGCTTGATGGTCAGCGTGGAGACATCGACGACGGCGATGGCCTTGACGCGGTCCAGGTCGCGCGCAACAGCGCGGCGTATGCCTTCCATGCGCGGCTGCTTGTAGCGCAGCAGGCGTTCATCGGCCTGCTTGAGCGTGGCCACCAGCGGCTCGGCGCTGCCGGTGATCTGGGTTTGCTGAAGCGCCACGCGGATGGCGGCCTCGATGTCGCCGACGACGTTCTCGTCCCGCGAGCGCGACATGGACTGGATCAGCTCCTCCAGCTGGCCGCGTTGCAGGGCGACCTCGGCCAGGCGTGCATCCAGCAGCGACACCTTGGCGGCCGTATCGCGCACCAGGTCGCCCGACTGCTTGGCCGCCAGGCGGGCCTCGGTGGCCTGAGCCTGGCTGGCCTCCTGGCGGCGCACCAGCTCCTGCTCCAGCGACTGCTGGCGCGACAGGCTCTGCCAGGCCAACACGATGCACAACAGCACGGCGGCGCCCAGCAGGGCCAGCAACCAAGGCAGCCAGGCCGGCAGTACGGGGGCGGAAGGGGGCGGCGGCAGAGCGGCAGGCTCGGCCGCGGCGACAGCGGGGGGATTCAGCGAAGGCTCACTCACAGTGCGCCAGATTCTGTCAGAGGCCTTTCAGGGCCTGAGTCACCGCTTCAGGGGCCGGTCGCGCCAAAACCACAGGCTCGAAATGCGCAGCGCGTGCGGCATCGGCAATGCGGGAATGGGTTGCGATGGCGCGCTGGCCGGTGAGTTGCACGCCCTGCAGATGCCCGACGGCCTCGGCGCTGCTGAACAGCCACACAAAACGAAGGGGATCAGCCTGGGCCGCGGCCAGCAGGGCTTGCTCGGCAGCCGTGAAGCGCGGGCCGGCGCGGTGATAGACGGTGACGGCCTGGATGCTCGCACCCGCCTCGGCCAGGCGTTCGGCCAACCACTCGCGGCCGCCGTCGCCGCGCAGCAGCAGCACGCGTGCCCCGGCCCAGGCGCGCAGCGGTGACAGTTGTTCCCAGAGGTGTTCGGAGTCCAGGCTGGCGGCATCGGCGGCGGGCTGGACGATCTGCGAGACAGGCACGCCATGCTCGGCCAGGGCCTGGGCGCTGCCCGGGCCGACGCAGGCGGCGAGCGTGTGCGCGGGCCAGGCGGCACCCCCGGCATGGGCGAAGAACTGCTCGACCGCGTTGGGGCTGACGAAAACGGCCAGGTCAACCGCCGCCAGCGACGCCCAGGCCGAGACAACCGGGCTCACATCGCGCGCCGGCAGGATCTCGATAAGGGGCAGGGCCACGGCCTCGACGCCCAGCTCCGCCAGCCGTTCCAGCCAGGCCGCGCACTGCGGCCGCGGGCGGGTGACGATCAGCGTTGGCGCCGTCATCCCGGCAGGTAGGAGCCCGCACCCAGCTCGCGCAGCCGCGCGGCGGCTTGCTGACCCAGGGCACGCGCGGCGGCCACGTCGCCCACCGCGGCGGCGACGCTGGAGCGCAGCAGCGGCGAGGTGTGGGCCTCGACGTGGCCGATGGCGGCGTCCAGGCACAGCGTGTCGCCCTGCCAGTGCGCGTGGGCGGCCAGCGGCAGGCTGCAGCTGCCGCCGAGGGCGCGGGACACGGCGCGCTCGGCCTCGCAGGCCAGCAGCGTCTGCTTGTGCGTCAGCTTGGCGAGGGCCTCGGCCAACGCGGTGTCGTCGGCGCGGATCTCGATGCCAAGTGCGCCCTGCCCTGCACAAGGCAGCATCTGGTCAATCTCGAACAGGCTGCGCACGCGGCTGGCCAGGCCCAGGCGCTTGAGGCCGGCCGCGGCCAGCACGATGGCTTGGTAGCCGCCTTCGTCGAGCTTGCGCAGCCGCGTGTCGAGGTTGCCGCGCAGCGGTTCGACACGCAGGTCGGGCCGCAGACTCAGCAACTGGGTCACGCGGCGCAGGCTGGAGCTGCCAACCACCGCGCCCTCGGGCAGTTCGGCCAGGCTTGCAAAGTCGTTGGAGACGAAGGCGTCACGCGGGTCCTCGCGCTCCAGCACCGCCGCGAGCACGAAGCCCTCGGGCAGCTCCATCGGCACGTCTTTCAGCGAATGCACGGCGAGCTGGGCGCGGCCCTCGGCCAGGGCTGTTTCCAGCTCCTTCACGAACAAGCCCTTGCCGCCGATCTTGGACAGCGTGCGGTCGAGAATCTGGTCGCCCCGCGTCGTCATGCCCAGCAGCGTGGCGGTGATGCCGAGTTCTTCGGCGAGGCGGGCCTGCACATGCTCGGCCTGCCACAGCGCCAGGCGGCTCTCGCGCGTGGCGATGGTGATGGAAGTGGTCATCCAGCGATTATCGAGGCCCACAATCAAGGCACCGATTCCAGGAGAACTCGATGATCGTCACGGTGTTCCGCTCCCGGCTCAAGGACGGCGCCCAGGCCGACTATTTCGACCTCGCGCCGCAGATGGGCGCGCTGGCTCGGACGATGCCCGGCTACATCTCGCACAAGGCCTTCATGGCCGAGGACGGCGAGCGGCTCATCCTGGTCGAGTTCGAGGACGAGGCAGGCCAGCGCGAATGGTCGTTGAACGCCCTGCACGTGAACGCCAAGAAGCAGGGCCGCGCGAACTTCTACGCCGAGTACAACCTGAAGGTCTGCGAACTGCTGCGCGAGTCACGCTTCAAGGCCGACGGCTCTTGAAGAAAGCGTTGATCGTCAGCCGGCCCGGGCCTTCGCGGTAGGCGGCCGGCGAGGCCCAGGGGATGTCGCCGGAATGGAAGATGGCGCCGTCGTAGAAAACGGCGCGGTTCCATTTGGCGGGCACGCGGCCGATGACTTCGAAGTAGCGGTTGCTCTCGGTCATGTAGCCCGGCGGGATGCCGTATTTGTCGCCGAAGGCACTGGTCTGCAGCGTGTTGGCGTCGCGCATGAACTGGCGGGTCTCGGCGTCGGACATCAGCGAGCGGAAGAAGACCGTGCCGCCGAGCTTCTCGTCCTGGAACAAGTAATGAACGGCAGCCGAAACCATCTCGCCGGCACCGATGGCGGAGTCGTCGCGGTGGCAGATGCGCTGGCGGGCATCCAGCGTGGCGGCATCCTGCGTGACGCGTGAGAAGCGCGCATACATGCCGAGGGCCGGACCGGTGTGCAGACGCGTGCCCACATGGCGCCGGAAGAAAGCGTCCAGCTCGGCCGCCATGGCATCGGGCAGAGCCAGCTGCGGCCCCGGGTAGGGGTGGCCGGGGGGCGCCTGAAACTGGCCGGCCATGGCCTGGACCTGGGAAACAAGGGCTTCGGGCTGTTGCACGAAATCGTCGACGACATAGACTTCGGAACCATTGGCCAGCTGCAGGATCTGCACGCTGGCGTTTGGGTTGATGCCCAAGGCAGGCGCCGCCTTGCTCATCTCAGCGCCACCGACCGGCAGCTTGGGCGCCGGGCAGAACTGGTTGATGAACTGCTGGTGCTTGGGCAGCTTCATCAGCTTGCGGGCCACGTCCTTGCGGATGTCGCCAAGGAAATCGGCAAGCGCGGCGCTCTCCATCTGCCGCGCGATGGGGTGGTGGCTGGCCGGCTGGATGCCCTGCCCCATCATGACCTGCACCCAGGAGTTCTCGGCGAACAGGTCGCCCACCTGAGGCGCGAAACGCGCGCTGTCGCGGAAGAGCTGGATGCGGTGCTTGAGCGAAGCCGGGATGTCCATCTCGCGGCACTGGCGCCAGAACGCGGAGTCCGTCCGGTTGGTGACGTGGTAGTGCAGGATGATGAAGTCGCGGATGTGCTCGATGGAGTCGCGCGCCTGGTTGTTGTATTCGTCGATGTCGGTCTGGCTGATGCCATCAGCCGGGAAGAGTTCGACGAGGCGAGTCAGGCCTTTTTGGATCAGGTGGATGCTGGTGGACTCCAGCGGCTCCAGGAAGCCGCTGGCCAGGCCGATGGCGACGCAGTTCTTCTTCCAGACCACCTCGCGCTGGCCCGGCGTGAACTTGATGACACGCGGCTGGCGCAGCACCTCGCCCTGCACATTGGCCAGCAGCGCGGCCTTGGCTTCGTCGTCGCTGATGTGCTTGCTGCTGAACACGACGCCGTTGCCGACGCGGTGCTGCAATGGGATGCGCCACTGCCAACCCCAGGGGTGGGCGATGGAACGGGTGTAGGGCACGGGCTCGCCGACGATGGTGGTCTGAACGGCCAGGGCACTGTCGCAGGGCAGCCATTGCGACCAGCTCTCGTACTTCACGCCCAGGGTCTCGCCGATCAGCAGCGCGCGCATGCCGGTGCAGTCGATGAAGAACTCGCCTTCGACCAGAGCACCGTTGTCCAGCGCGATGCCGGTGATATCGCCGCTGCCCTCTTCGGTGTGGACCTTGACGATCTTGCCTTCGATGCGCTGCACGCCCAGCGCCTCCGAGAAGCGACGCAGGTACTGGCCGTAGAGCGTGGCGTCGAAGTGGTAGGCGTAGTTGATGGGGTTGTCGGGCTGCAGCGCGAAGCGGTTGTCCAGGCCCGCGCGCAGCTCCAGGCAGTAGTCGGCGTAATCACTGGCCAGGCCGCGCTTGCGGCCTTCCAGCCAGAAGTGATGGAAGCCCGCCGTCCAGTGGCCGCTGCCGGTCTTGCCGAAGGAATGGAAGTAGTGCTCGCCGACGTTGCGCCAGTTGTCGAACTGGATGCCGAGCTTGAAGGTGGCCTGGGTGGCCTGGATGAATTCCTTCTCCTCCAGGTCCAGGATCTCGTGCATGAAATGCAGCGTCGGGATGGTGGCCTCGCCGACGCCGACGGTGCCGATCTCCTCGGACTCGACCAGGCGGATGTCGTACTGCTTGCCCAGGCATTTGGACAGGCCCGCGGCCACCATCCAGCCAGCGGTGCCGCCGCCGGCGATGACGATGCGTCGAATGGGTTTGGCGTTCATGGCGTTATCGGTTGAGTCGGTTCAGCAGGTGCGCACGCAGCTGGCGCGCGGCGTTCTCGTCCAGCGGCGCCAGCACGCCGCGCGCAGCGGGCGGGATGTGGGCGGCGGTGTCGGCGTCGGCCTTGAAGATGTAGTGGTCGAACAAGGCCGCCCAGGCATCGCGCTGGGCCGGTGGCAGGTCGCGCAGGCTGAGCAGAGCCATCATCAGCGTGTTCAGCGGCGTGTCCATGTAAGCGGGCGACTGCCGCCACCAGAAATTGACCAGGGCATTGATGGGCGCCAGCCCTTCAACGCCGTGCCACCACTGGCTGGGGATGAAGATCGCGTCGCCGGCCTCCAGCTCCACGACCTGGGCATGCTTGAGCGCCTCGGCATAACCCGGAAAGCGATCGAAGTCGGGTGCGGCCTGGTCGACGAGGCTGATGGGTTGGCCGGCCGGCGTCAGGTCGAGCCGGCCGATGTAGAGGTTGGCCACCTGCTCGGGCGGGAACAACGTGAAGCGCCGCCGGCCCGAGACGACGCAGGCGATGTTGTCCGGCACGTCGAAGTGCATGGCCACGCGGGTGCGGTTGCCCAGCCACAGGCTGACCAGCGGGTCGCGCACGCCCAGGTCCAGCGGGTTGTGCTGGTGCAGGCCGGGGAAGCTGCCGTCGAGCTCGGTGGAGCCGAGGTAGAGGGCGTCGGGCGAGCCCGCCAACAGCTCATCCAGCAGCGTGTCGAAGCTACCGATCTCGCGCTGGAAGTTGAAGCCGGTGAGGTCGGCGTTGTAGAAGAAGCGCCCGCCGATGTCTGGTGCGCCGCGCCACAGGCCGACGCGGGTGCGGCCGCCGAAGCGGCGCAGGTAGTCGCAGAAGTCCTGGTCCGAGCGTTGCGCCGCCTGCACCAGCGGCCAGTGCCGCACCAGGCCGCGCAGCACCACCGGCTGGCTGGACTGCAGCAGCTCGGCGGGAACCGCCTCGGCACTGACGTCGCGGCGTTCGAGCATGGTGCTCAGGCTTCGCGGGACAGGTGGCGGCGGATCAGCGCTGGGAAGTTGGACAGCGATGCGATCGCCATGTAGATGGGCTGCAGATAGTCGGCCTGGTGCAGCAGGCCGATGGTGGCGGCATCCAGGGCCGCAAGGCGTTCCTCGTGGATCATGAAGAAGCCGACCAGCTGGCCGTGCGTGCCGTCGGGCCGCTCCACGTCCAGCACGACGGATTCGAGCAGCTCGTGGGCCACCAGGGCCTGCACGAACTCGGGCGTTGCCTCCAGGCCTTCGTGCAGCGTGCGCAGCACCGAGTTGGCCTTCTCGATGAACTCGCTGGTGCCGCCCTGCGGCAGGAAGACGGCCTCGCCCGCGGCGCCCTGGCTGATACGCGGGCTGGCCATGTCGACCATCATGCGCAACTCGTCATCGGCAATGCCGATGGAGAAAGGCAGGCGCTGCATGGACAGCGGGAGGTAGTCGGCATCCCAGCCGTCAGCGGTGAGGAAGAGGTTCTGGCCCTGCTCCAGGCCGAAAAGAGCCACCGGGTGGTAGCTGCCCTCGCCGTCGGGCTGGAAGAGGATGGGGTAGTGCGCCTGCACGCTGCGGAACTCGTCCGGCGTCACGAGTGCGGACATCACGTCGTCGCCCCATTGAGCACCGCGCTGGGTGATGACGCGCAGATCCTTGTGGGTGATGTTGTTGAGCAGTTGCAGCATGTGATTGACGGTGAAGGCGCGCGCCGCTGGCGGGTCGCGCACGAACGTGCGGGGTGGTCGCGATGGCGGGCGGATTGCCCGGCAGCCGCACATTGATTGTGGCGGCGAAAACAAGCATGGCCGGCCGGGCGTTGCGCGCCCGAACCGGCCAAATGGAGCCGCTCTGCAGACCGCCCCGCGAGGGGCGGCCATCAGGCGGCTGGGCCTATCGCTCAGAAACGATAGCGGGCACCGATCAGGTAGCGACGGCCGGTCTGGGTGGCCGAGATCAGTTGTTCCTTGGCACGACCATGCTGGCGGATGTAGCCATCGTTCAGGTTGATCAGGTCGGCCTGCAGCGTCAGGTCCTTGCCGATCTTGTAGCCGATGGACATGTCGACCTGGCCGTAGGCCTCGGTGTAGATCGGGTTGTTGCCCGCACCGTCGACCTTGGACGCCAGGAACTCACCACGCCAGTTGTAGGCGGCCCGCACCGACCAGGTGTTGTCTTCATAGAAGCCCACCAGGTTGGCCGAGTCGCTGACACCCAACAGCGCGGCCTGGGGGGTCGTGATGTTGGTGTTGTCGTACTTCAGGCCGGCACGTGCAAAGGTGTAGTTCGCCGCGAGACCGAAGCCCGTGTTGCCGAACGCGTGCTGGAGGTTCAGCTCCAGGCCCTTGATGTTGTCGCCCTTCTCGTTGGAAGGCGTCGTCACCTGGAAGGGCAACAGCGGATCTCCCGGCTGGCCGGCAATCGTGCCCAGGATTTCGCCGGACGCATTGACGCCGGTCTGCGTCACGCCAGGCTGGCCCTTGAAGTTGTTGAAGATGTAGTTGCGGATGCAAAGCGGCTGGGCGTTCGCACCGCAAGCCGCAACGCCGGCCCGGTAGTAGGCGCCGCCGATGGGCGTGGTGACGCCAGGGATCGTCTGGTTGACGTTGGACGTGCCGACGAAGTTGCTGACCTTCTTGTAGAAGGCGCCGATGGCGGCGTAGCTGCTCTTGGCGTAGTAGTACTCCGCCGAGAAGTCCAGGTTCTTCGACAGCAGCGGCTTCAGCGCCGGGTCGCCCTGCGAGCCCGTGCCGCCGCCGGCGTTGGCGCCCGCACCGAAGTTCGTGCCGCCGACGAGATCGTTCCAGCCCGGGCGGCCGATGTTGTGGCCGTAGCTCGCGCGGATCTTGACGTCCGGCGCCAGGTCGGCATCCCAGTCGATGCTGGGCAGCACATAGGAGTACTTGCCGCTCTTGGAGTCGAACACCGTGGCGCCGGAGGACAGCGTCACTTCGTTCTGCGAGATCCAGGACGCTGCGGTGCGCGAGACGACCTGCGACGACGAGTTGACCTTGGTGCTTTCATAGCGCAGGCCGGCCGACACGTTCATCGGGATGGCGGTGTCGAACGAGTGGTCCCACTGCGCGAAGGCGCTGCTGGACTTCTCGGTCGTGCGCCAGTCATTGCCCAGCGAGTAGTCCGGAGCCGCAGAGAAGTAGGCCTCGGCCTGCGCACGCGTCACACCCCTCAAGCCCATCAGCACTTCAATCGAGCGCGAACGCAGGCTGTTGAAGTCGAACATGTAGAAGTTCGGGAACTGGCGCGAATCACCCGAGCCAGGGATCTGGCTGAAGAAGCCCGGCAGGTTCTCGTTGACGGTCGCGACGTTGGCGTATTGGCCTTGCGCGCCGACACCACCCCAGTCGTTGTTCTGGTTGTTGTAGCTGGCAGCGCGGTTCTTGACCCGCGTGAAGCCCAGGCCCAGGCTCAGCTTGTTGTCGACGTCGATGCGGTAGCCGGCTTGCGTCTGGAACTGGTCGACGGTCTGCTCGCTGAGGTTGGCGACGAACTGGCTGCCGGTCAGCAGCAGCTTGTTGGCATCGAACTTCGTCGTCGGCAGGCTGACGATCGGGAACTTCTGGTCGTAGTACGCCGTGGCATTGCCCTGGTTGAACAGGCCAAAGTCCATCGTCGAGTAGCTGCCGTACTTGCTGTTCGGCCGGGTGCTGGACGTGGAGTGGTGAGCGTCGAAGTCCACCTTCAGCTCGTTGCTGACCTTCCACTCGGTGTTGAAGCCCGTCGAGCGGACTTGCGTCTTGTCACCGTAGATGCCGCCGTTGATGGCGAGGTCATGGTCGACATTGGGGAACAGCGCCGTCTGGATGATGGGCGTGGCCACCGGGCCGCTGGTGAAAGTGGTCGGCGGAGTCGACGGACCGAACGAGAAGTTGAACCAGCTGGAGAGCTCAGCGTTCTTCTTGTTGATGGTGTTGTTCGCCATCGTGTAGTCGAGCGTGAACTTCAAGTCCTTGCTCGGGGCGAACTGCAGCACGGCCTGACCGTTGAGGCGCTCGCGCTCCAGCGCCGTCAGCGAGTAACGCATGTCGGTCGACGTGGAGTACAGGCCGGTCGGGCGGTTGACGATCGGATCGGTACCGGTTGCGGGCTTGGCCGGGATGCTGCCCCAGTCACCCGAGTTCGCGGTGAAGGTGCGCCAGCCGTTTTGCGTGTAGGCCTTGTTGGAGCCGGAGTCGCGCTTGGAGTAGCTGCCGCTGATGGCCAGGCCGAGCGTGCCGTCGGCAAAGACTTCGCTGTAGATGCCCGAGATTTCAGGCGTGACCTTGCTGCCCTTGAAGGCTTCAGGCAGACGATTGTTGGAATCGTCGAAGTTGGCCTTGATGCCCACGCTGGCGATGCGGACCTTGCTGTCCAGCGGGCGCGCCGTCTTGATGTTGATGGTGGCGCCGATGCCGCCCGTCGGCGACGAGGAGCGGGCCGTCTTGAACACCTCCAGCGCCGAGATCGAATCCGACGACAGGTTGGCGAAGTCGAAGGCGCGCGAGCCGTTGGCACCGCCGTTTTCGTTGCTGATCACGCCGGTCGGCATCTGGCGGCCGTTGAGCAGCACCAGATTGAAGTCGGGACCGACGCCGCGAACCGTGACCTTGGAGCCCTCGCCGCTGGGCGCGCGGTCGATGGACACGCCGGCGATGCGCTGCATCGATTCGGCGAGGTTGCTGTCCGGGAACTTGCCGATGTCTTCGGCCACGATGCCGTCGACCAAGCCGCGGTTTTCGCGTTTCAGGGTGACAGCGCTGTCAAGGGACTTGCGAATGCCCGTGATGACGACCGTCTCCAGGGCTGTTGCACCCGGGGTGGCGGCAGCGCCGGTTTGCTGGGCGTGCACTGCGGCAGCGCCCGTCAGCAGCGCAATCGAGGATGCCCACGCGACCGGCTTGAGCCGCTGGGCCCGCTGGGGCTCACGCCGCGTCTTGGAAATCTGAGGGTGTTTCATTTGTCTCCTTGCTTGCTCTGGCGGCTCAAGATCGAGCCGATTGACGAACTTTTTTATGGCTTGCGGATGCCTGATTTTGGTAGCGATACCAGTACGCCCCAAAAAAAGAGAAGCCCACCAAGCGCCGGGCCTACTGTATTTTTTTGACTCCCCCTGTTCTGCTAGGGTTTACACGCGTCAGCGGCGCCTATTTGCGCAATCCACAACACCCACTTTGCCCCCTTTGTCGGGGACTCTTCAGCTCTTCAAGATGCAGCAGTGCATCGAGCTTTGCCGAAATTGGTAGCGATCTCACACGCGCCTAACCGGCGATCGAAACGACCGCAGAAATCAGAAATAGACAACGTTGTCTACGATAGACGATTCCGGGTTTTGATTCAATGGGGAGAGCGTTTGTGGTTTTCCCGCAGCCCTTCACCAAGCGGCCGCCCAACGGCTCTCACGGCGGCCCACGCCGTGCCCACCGGCCCGGCTCAGTGGCTAGGCCAGATCGAGCCGGTAGCCCACGCCGTACACGGAGGCGATGCACTCCTGCGGCGGGTCCAGCGCCGCGAGCTTGCGGCGGATGTTCTTGATATGGCTGTCGACGACGCGGTCCGACACGTCGCGGAAGTCCTCGTGGATCAGGTCCAGCAGCTGGGCGCGCTCGAACACCCGGCCCGGGTGCTGCAGCAGCTGGCGCAGCAGCCGGAACTCCACCGGCGTCAGCGCCAGCGCCTGCTCCTGCCAGACGACGCGCTGGCCGGCCTCGTCCACCGAGAAGCCGCCACCCGCCGGCACCAGCGTGGCCGGCGCCAGCCGCCCCTGGGCCCGGCGCAGCAGGGCCTTCACCCGCGCCACCAGCTCGCGCGGGCTGAAGGGCTTGCAGACATAGTCGTCCGCGCCCAGCTCCAGGCCGAGCAGGCGGTCCAGCTCCTCGACACGGGCGCTGTTGATGAGGATGGGCACGTCGCTGAAGGCACGCACCGCGCGGCAGACCTCCAGGCCGTCCAGGCCCGGCAGCATCACGTCCAGCAGCACGGCCGCCGGCATCGGCCCGGTCTTCAACCGCTCCAGCGCCTGGCGGCCGTCGGCCAGCCACTCGCTGCGGTAGCCGGCCGCCTGCAGGTAGTCGCGCACCAGCGCCGCGAGCTTGGGCTCGTCTTCCACGACAAGGATCAGGTCGCTCATCAGGGGCTCCCGGGCAGCTTCAGGGGCAGCGTCAGCACCATGGCCAGGCCGCCCAGCGACGAAGCCTCGGCACGCAGCCGCCCGCCGTGGGCATGGGCGATGGCGCGGGCGATGGCCAGCCCCAGGCCCGAGCCACCGAAGGCGCGGCTGCGCGAGGGGTCGGCGCGGTAGAGCGGGTCGAACAGCCGCTCCAGGTCACCCTCGGGCACGCCGGGTGGTGTGTCGTCCAGCCGGATCTCTATCGCCGCGCCCAGCGAGCGGGCCGTCACCTGCACCATGCCCGGCGCCTCGGTGTAGCGCAGGCTGTTCTCCAGCAGATTGGCCAGCAGCTGCGAGATGCGCACGGCGTCCCAGCGCGCGGCCGGCAGCACCTGGGGCAGCGGCGCCTCGATGACCAGCCCCAGCGTCTTCGCACGCGGCGCGATGCGCTCCACCGCCGCCTGCAGCAGCGCCGCGGGCGCCACCGCCTCGAACTCGCAGGGCAGCGCGCGCAGCTCGGAGGTGGCCAGCAGATGGAAGTCCTCCACCAGCCTGGAGAGCCGCCGGATCTCCTCCTGCAACGAAGCCAGCGCCGCGCGGTCCAGCGGGCGGATGCCGTCCACCAGCGCCTCCACCTCGCCGCGCAGCACCGCCAGCGGCGTGCGCAGCTCGTGCGACAGCTCGGCAATCCAGCGCTGGCGGCTGGACTCCAGCCGGGACAGCGCCTCAGCCATCGCATTGATGTCGCCATGCAGGCCGGTGATCTCGCTGGCGCCGCCACCGTCGCGCGGCGCAGGCAGGCGCACATCGAACTCACCGGCCGCGATGCGCCGCGCCGCCACCTGCGCCTCGGCTAGCGGGCGTGCCCAGCGCACGGCCAGCAGGCGCGCCAGCACCAGCGCGATCAGCAGCACGCCAGCGGCCACGACGGCCAGGCCCAGGTATTGGCGGCGCAGAAAGCTCGCATCAACCCCCTCGGCCGGGCCGGCACGCTCGGCCAGCCGCAGCACCACGGCCGCCTGGCCCTGGAACTTGACGGCGCGTGTCTGGCCGGGCCGGTTCAGGTTCTCGCGGCGGCCCGCCAGGGGCGTCAGCCCATCGGCAGTCAGCACGATCACACGGGGGCCGAAATTGGAAGGGTCGCGGCGCGGTGGCGGCGGTTCGCGGCGCGGGTCGGGCGGCGGCGGGCGGCCGTCGAAGCCTGGGCCGCGTTCAGGGGGTGGTGGCGGTTCTTCCGGCCCCCCCGGCGGCCCCTCGCCCGGTGCGCCGCGCCCGGCGGACACGCGCGCCGCGTCCAGCCAGTCACGCAGCACCGGCCGCCAGTCCTGCGGCAGGCTGCCGCGCCGGGCCAGGTCGCGCTCGGCGGCCTCCATCAGCCGCGTCAGGTGCTCGCCGTCCTGAGCCTGCAAATAGTCAGAGAAGCCGGCACGCAGATTCCAGCCGACGAGGCCGGCCACGGCCGCGACGGCCACCAGCGCGGTGGCGATGAGGAGCAGGGACAACTGGTGGACGAGACGCATACCCGCCATCTTGCCGGCCAACTGTGGATGCGGCCTCCACAGTTTCTCCATGCTCGGCCCACGCTCGGCCCGGATGCTGGCGGCCTTCCACAACAAGGAGACCGCCATGCCCACCCGCCCCCGCCACGCGCCGCTGCTGGCCGCCGCCCTGTTGATCTGCCTGCTCGCCGGCTGCGGCGGCGGGGGTGGCGCGGAAACGACCGCCACGGCCGCGGCCGACGACACCAGCGCCGATGCCGCGGCCCTGCGACCGCCGCGCGTGCCCTTGCCGGCGCCTGTCCCGGTGCCGACGCTGGCCCAGGTCGGTGACCGGCTGTTCGACGAGGTGCGCCTCTCCGCCAGCGGCAAGCAGGCTTGCGCGAGCTGCCACGTCGAGGCACGCGGCCATGCCGACGCGGCGGGCAGCTTTTTGCCGCTGGGCGGCGCCGACGGCACGCACCAAGGCCTGCGCAGCTCACCCAGCGTGCGCTACCTCGACCAGGCCGGCGCGTTCGGTTTCGACGCCCAGGGCCGTGCCCGCGGCGGGCTGTTCTGGGACGGCCGCGCCAGCAGCCGCGTCGAACAGGCGCGCGGCCCGCTGTTCAATGCCGACGAGATGGCCAACACCGACGTCGCGGCCCTGTCCACACGGCTGCGCGCCCTGCCCTACGTGGCCGACCTGCGCGCCGCGGCCAGCCTGCCCGCGGCCGCCACCGACGACCAGCTCGTCGACGCCGCCGTCACGGCGCTGGCCCGCTACCAGGCCGACGACGCCAAGTTCCACGCCTTCACGAGCAAGTTCGACGCCGTGCAGGACGGCCGTGCCAGCTTCACCGCCCAGGAGCAGCGCGGCCTCAACCTGTTCAACGACCCGCAACGCGGCAACTGCGCGAGCTGCCACGACAGCCGCCCCACGCCAGGTCTGGCACGCGCCCTCTTCACCAACTTCAGCTATCACGCCCTCGGCGTGCCGCGCAACCAGAGCCAGGCCACCGCCAACCCGGCCTTCTTCGACCTCGGCCTGTGCGGCCCGCAGCGCAGCGACCTTGCCGGCCGGCGCGAGCTGTGTGGCCAGTTCCGCACGCCCAGCCTGCGCAACGTCGCGCTGACCGCGCCGTACTTTCACAACGCCAGCTTCGCCACGCTCGAAGACGCCGTGGCCTTCTACGCCACGCGTGACCTCGATCCGGCACGCTGGTACCCGGTCGTGGGCGGCCAGGTCCAGGTCTACAACGACCTGCCCGCCGTCTACCGCGCCAATGTCCAGCAGGGCGCGCCCTTCCGCCGCCCCGGCCAGCCGCCGGCCTTGACGCCGCAAGACGTGGCCGACGTCGTGGCCTTCCTGCGCACCTTGAGCGACGGCTTCACGGCGGCACCTGCAGCCCAATGACGAGCCGATAGACCGGGATAGAAGGGGCTCCGTTCCGGGGAAGAAACTGCTAGAGTCATATTTAGGTAACTCCGTTACCTTTTTGACGCACTCTTTCCCGGACGACCCGCCATGCCCTCACGAGCCGCCCCTGCACGCCGCCCCGAAATCGACAAGAACGAACCGCTGGTGGCCGACATCCGGCTGCTCGGTCGCATCCTCGGCGACGTCATCCGCGAGCAGGAGGGCCGTGAGGCCTACGAGCTGGTCGAACGCATCCGCCAGCTGTCGGTGGCCTACCGCCACAAGCACGACAAGGAAGCCGGCAAGCGCTTCGACAAGCTGCTGAAGAGCCTGTCCGGCGAGCAGGCTGTCAGCGTCATCCGCGCCTTCAGCTACTTCAGCCACCTGGCCAACATCGCCGAGGACCGCCACCACATCCGCCGCCGTGACGTGCACGAGCGCGCCGGCAGCCTGCAGCCGGGGTCGCTCGCCTACTGCCTGGAGCATCTGCACGAGGCCGGCATCCGCCCGACCGAGATTGCCGAGGTGCTGCACCGCGGCTTCATCTCGCCGGTGCTGACCGCTCACCCGACCGAAGTGCAGCGCAAGAGCATCCTGGACGCCGAGCGCGCCGTGGCCGGCCTGCTGGAAGCGCGAGACCGCGCTGGCACCGAACGCGAGCTGCGCGACACCGAGGCGTTGCTGCGTGCCCGCATCACCCAGCTCTGGCAGACGCGCATGCTGCGCTACTCCAAGCTGACGGTGGCGGACGAGATCGAGAACGCGCTGTCGTACTACCAGTCGACCTTCCTGCGCCAGATCCCCAAGCTCTACGCCGAGCTGGAGGAGCACCTGCCCGGCGAGACACTGCCGAGCTTCCTGCGCATGGGCCACTGGATCGGCGGCGACCGCGACGGCAACCCCAACGTCGGTGCTGCCACGCTGCGCCAGGCCATGAAGCGCCAGGCCGAGGTGGCGCTGCGCCACTACCTGACCGAGCTGCACGAGCTGGGCGCCGAGCTGTCCATCTCGCTGCGCCTGACCGGTGTGTCGCCCGCCATGCAGGCCCTGGCCGAGCGCAGCCCCGACCAGAACGCCCACCGCATGGACGAGCCCTATCGCCGTGCGCTGACTGGCATGTACGCGCGCCTGGCCGCCACGCTGCACACGCTGACCGGCACCGAGGCGCTGCGCCACGCCGTCGCACCGCAAGACCCCTACCGCTCGCCCGACGATCTGCTGACCGACCTGCGCACCATCGAGGCCTCGCTGAAGAGCAACCACGCCGAAGCTCTGATCGCGCCGCGCCTGAGCCCGCTGATCCGCGCCGTGCAGGTGTTCGGCTTTCACCTGGCCACGCTGGACCTGCGCCAGAGCAGCGACCAGCATGAGCTGGTGCTGGCCGAGCTGCTGGCCACCGCCCGCATCGAGAGCGACTACTCGGCGCTGGATGAAGCCGCCAAGCGCGAGCTGCTGCTGAAGCTGCTGAACGACGCCCGCCCCCTGCGCGTCATCGGCGCGAGCTACACCGACAAGACGCTGTTCGAGCTCGCCACCTTCGAAGCCGCCCGCGAAGCCCTGGCCCGCTTCGGCCGCGAGGCGCTGCGCCACTACATCATCAGCCACACCGAGTCGGTAAGCGACCTGCTGGAAGTGGCCCTGCTGCTGAAGGAGACGGGCCTGCTGCGCGGCGTGCTGTCCGAGTACGCGATCAGCGACCTCATCATCGTGCCGCTGTTCGAGACCATCGGCGACCTGCGCGTCGCGCCTGAAATCATGGGCGAGTTCTACGCGCTGCCCGGCGTGCGCGGCCTCATCGACCGCTCGGGCGGCGAGCAGGACATCATGCTGGGCTACTCGGACAGCAACAAGGACGGCGGCATGTTCACGTCGTCCTGGGAGCTGTACCGCGCCGAGATCGCGCTGGTGGAGCTGTTCGACCAGCTCAAGCGCGTCGGCCCCATCACGCTGCGCCTCTTCCACGGCCGCGGCGGCACTGTCGGCCGTGGCGGCGGCCCGAGCTACCAGGCCATCCTGGCCCAGCCCCCCGGCACCGTGAACGGCCAGATCCGCCTGACCGAGCAGGGCGAAGTCATCGCCTCCAAGTACGCCCACCCGGAAATCGGCCGGCGCAACCTGGAGACGCTTGTGGCCGCCACGCTGGAGGCCACGCTGCTGCACCCGACGCAGAGCGCGCCCAAGGGCTTCCTGCAAGCCGCGCAAGCGCTGTCGGACGCGAGCTTCGACGCCTACCGCGGCCTCGTCTACGGCACGCCCGGCTTTGCCGACTACTTCTTCGCCAGCACGCCCATCCGCGAGATCGCCGAGTTGAACATCGGTTCACGCCCCGCGTCGCGCAAGGCCACGCGCGCCATCGAAGACCTGCGCGCCATTCCCTGGGGCTTCTCCTGGGGCCAGGCCCGTGTGGCCCTGCCGGGCTGGTGCGGTTTCGGCTCCGGTGTGGAGGCCTTCCTGGGCGAGGAACCCACCCAACGCGCCAAGAACCTGACCCTGCTCAAGCGCATGCTCAAGGGCTGGCCCTTCTTCCGCGCGCTGCTGTCCAACCTCGACATGGTGCTGGCCAAGACCGACCTGGCCCTGGCCGAGCGCTACGTCGAGCTGGTGGAGGACAAGAAGCTGGGCAAGCGCATCTTCACGGCCATCCGCGCTGAGTTCGATCTCACGCAGGCCGCGCTCAGCCTCATCACCGGCGACGACAAGCGCCTGGCGGCCAACCCGTCGCTGGCACGCTCCATCGAGCACCGCTTCCCCTACATCGACCCGCTCAACCACCTGCAGGTCGAGCTGATGCGCCGCTACCGCCGTATCTCGGCGGATGACCCGGCGATGGAGCGCGTGCAGCGCGGCATCCACCTGTCCATCAACGGCATCGCCGCGGGCCTGCGCAACACGGGTTGAACGCAGGCCACGGGTTGTTGGCCGCTACCTAGCGCTGCAACTCCAAGGTCTCGCCGTTCACGCGCACGCGGTCGCCCGCGCGGAAGTTGGGCGGGTCGGCGTAGATGACGGTGCGCTGCTGGCCGTCGGCCATGCGCACCACCACTTCGTACTGCGTGCGTTCGTTGTGGCGCTTCTGGATCTCGCGGCCTAGCAACGCGCCGCCCACGGCACCGGCCACGCCGGCGGCCGTGCGGCCGTCACCCTTGCCGAACTGGCTGCCCACCACCGCACCCAGCACGCCACCGGCTACGGTGCCCAGCACCCGGCCATCGCCGTCCACGGTGACGGGGTTCACCGCCTGCACGGTCGCGCAGTCGTTGCAGGTGTCAGCGCGACGCGACGTGAAGTTCACGCCGGCATAGGCATTCGGCACGCTGCTGCGCACGTTGCGGTCGCCGATTCGCAACTGCGCGACCAGCGGCTGCTGCGTGTCCACCCACGCGCCTTGCGGCAGCACATAGGTTTCCGCATATTCGCCCGCGCGCACCTCGTTCAGCACGATGTTGCGCGGCTGGTTGCCCTGCAACTGCACCGACGCCTGGCCGCCCGGCGTACCGCGCAACGTGTAGCGCAGGGCGTCGCTGCGGCCGCGCCCCGGCTCGCGCACAACGGCAACCGACTGGATCTCGGGCATCAGCACTGCCTGGCCCGGCACCGCCCAACCCACCTGCAGCGCCTCGCCCAGCAAAGAGGTCGCCACGCGGTTGTCGCGCCGCAGATTGGCGTGCACGCGTGACTCCGGCCCGATGCGGTCCGAACGGCCCACGATGTAGCTGCCCTGGTAGCGGCCCGGGCTGGTCTCGTCCAGGCGCACCGTGCGCCGGCTGCCGTCGATCTGCAGCAGCACTGCGGCGCCGGCGGTACCCCAGACCGTGAAGTTCAGCTCGGCGCCGGGCTCCAGGCGGTCCACCTGCTCCACGTCGAAGCCGGTCACGCGCAACGGTGCGGCGGCCGTGCGGCTGCTGCGTTGCGCCTCGGCCGTATCGGCCCAGAACGGTGAACCAACCACCAGCGCGCAGGCCAGGGCCGTTGCGGAAAATCGCATCGAGTGCGTCATGTGGTGCTCCTGAATTTTTAGAAGCTCTAGCCTAGGCGCGCCGGGTGGCAGCCAGGTGTCGGCTCCCGGCCCGGCCATCGGTAGGCCGTGGACTACAGGCGCCGCCTGTTCGATCGATCCCGTGCATCTTCCCGGCGGCTTCCGCGCCACAATGTTTCGACCCGCAGAGGCACGGCGCAGCCTGCAACGAATGAAACAAAGACGAGGCGCGCCGCAGTCCACCTGAAACGCAGGCCTCGGAGGATGGCCGGCACCCACCGGAGACCTCCATGCCCGACACCCGCGCCGCCCCCGTCGTCTGCCTGCACTCCAGCGCCGCCAGCGCACGCCAATGGCGCCGCCTCATGGCCGACAGCACCGATGCCGGCCATGCCTGGCAATGGCACGCGCCCGACTTCTTCGGTCACGCCGGCCGGCCGGACTGGCCCGAGCTGATGCCCAGCCAGCTGTCGGTCGAGGCCAACGCCGTGCTGGCGGGCCTGCCTACAGTGGGTTCAGCAGGTTCGGCGGGTTTCGCGCCCGAGCAGGGCTTCCACCTCGTCGGCCACAGCTATGGCGGCGCCGTGGCCCTGCAGATCGCGCTGCAGCAGCCCGGCCGCGTGTTGTCGCTGACGCTGTACGAGCCCGTCGCCTTCGGCCTGCTGCCGGCCCTGGGCCCGGCCGAGCCGGAGTGGCAGGAGATCAGCGACGTTGCCGCCGCGCTGGCCGCCGCCCTGGACGCCGGCGACGACTTCGGCGCTGCGCGGGGTTTCTGCGCGTACTGGCAGAGCCGCGACGTCTGGCCCGAGATGGACTTTGCCCAGCAGATGCGCGTTGCCGAAGCCATGCCGGCGGTACGCCGCCACTTCGAGGCCCTGTTCGACGCGCGATGGAGCGACGAACAGCTGAGCCAGCTGAGCATGCCCGTGCAGCTGATCTGCGGCAGCGCCACACGGGCCAGCGCCCGGCGCGTGAGCCAGAGCCTGGCCTTGCGGTTGCCACGGGTAAAGCTGCAGATGCTGGAAGGTGCGGGCCACATGGCGCCGATCACGGACGCGGTGCGGGTCAATCCGCTGATGCTGGAAAGCCTGGTCAGCATGCAGCGGGTGCCGGTGGCCTGAGTCAGCGCCGCGCTGGCGCGGGGTCAAGCGAACTGCGGCCTTGCTCAAGGCGCCATTGAGCTGACAGCGCGGTGTCGTCGGCCCCTGCCGCGCGCATCTCCGCGCGCCAGTGACCCCATTCGCCAAGGTCGTTCATACCCTGGACTATCTTGCGCATTTCCACCTGTGCGTCGCAAGGCGATTCACCTATCGGTGGACTCTGAGTAACTCGCTCCAGCGCCACATTGCGCCAAGACACCACGGCCTCGTACTCACGCGCCCGCGGCTCCCAGCGCGTCCTTTGCTCGGGGCGTGCTGGCAGCACCAGTCTGCGCGCCAAGCCCAGAGCCATGGCGCGGTCCAGTTGGTTGTCGCCTTCCCAGAGGCGATCGAGCACGGCCTCACAGCGCTGCAGGACGCCCGGCGTGCCGGCCAGACAGGCATCCGTCAATGGCTTGAAGCCTGCGATTGCCCAGGCCGCTGCCGTTCCAGTGATGAGCTGCATCTCAGCCTCACTCGCAAGCCCGCGCGTCTGCAACTGCGGCAGACTCAGCAGGGCGGCCTTGAACTCGCGTTCGTAAGTACGGGAATAGCGCCCTTCGGCGGCCATGCGCTCCAACGCGTAGCCCGACTGGCCCTGGCGTGCGTCGCCCTTCGCATCGCGAAGCAACGTCAGCCAAGCCTGCAGGTTGGCTGGCTCCAACCGCGACCATTGAGAGGCCTCGATGCTGCGGCAGCTGCCGGCCTCGCAAGGCCGTTGCAGGGCGAGGGCCGTGACCATGGGATCGCTCGTCGTGCGTGCAAGGGCCTGCAACCGCGCACGGGCCTGGGCAGGTTCCTCGTCCAGACCACCGAGGAAATCGGCCACGGCCAGCGAGCGCGGGTCGCCACGCTGCTGCAGCGCCTTCACCCAGCGCCGACGCACCTGCTCAATGGCCTCGTCAACCACCTCCTGACCCGCGGTTCGCTTCAGCTGGTCGATCGCCTCCAGGCCGACCATGCCGTTACCGCTGGCACTCGCCTGCTCGACGACGGCATCGGATTGCCGGCCGTACTCGGCCGCCCCAAATCCGCACCAGTCGGCCTTCATGCGCCGCATCAGCTGAGCACGCGCCTCGGCTTGCGCTGAAAAAGCAGAAAAGGCCGCCGGCCCCGGAGGTGCGGCAGGATGCACTTCGGCCGCGCTCGCAGTGATCGCGGCAGGCGCGACGCTGGGCGTCGCACTCGTCGCCGCCAGATCAGCGTTTGCTGGATTCATCCGCCGCTCAACGTGCCAGCCGAGCAACGCGACCGCGACAACCACCAAAGCCAATCCCGATGCGGCCCAACGCCAGCCTTTCCTCAATTCGTGGCCCTCATCGCATCGGCTCGCGTACGCGGGCGCACCTCCCACATCGACAGGCCCGAGGCCTGCAGCACCACGCGGGCGCGTTCCCATTCGCTCATGGCCGCACGCTCGCCCGAGCGGGGCAAAGCGATCGCTTCGCAGGCCAACTCTCGCGGCGACATCGATCCGCGCGTCGGCGTACCGCGACTGCGGGTTGCGGCGTCCAGCTCGCGCAGGCGCGGCTCCCAGATGGCGCGGCGCTGCGGCAGCAAGGTCTGGGCGTGCTGCGCCAGGATGGCCGCGATGAACCTCTCGGTGGCGCCACCATCGGCCCACAGCAGCGCCGCCACCGCCTCGCAGCGCTCGGCCGTCGTGAGGTCGTTCGGGCTGCGGCAGTAGCTGGCCAATGCGCGAAGGTTGAGCAGCCCCCAGGGCTGGCGCAACTCCAAACCGGTGGGCGGCAGGTCGCCCAACAGCGCGTCGGCCTCCTGGCGGTAGCTGCGCGCGTAGCGCACCTGGGTGGCGATCTGGTCCAGCAGATAGCTGCCGTCGGCGGAAGCCCGTGTCGGCAGGGTCAGCCAGGCCAGCAGGTTGGCCGGCTCCAGCCGCGACCACTGCGAGGCCTCGATATTGCGGCAGCCCGGCTGCACGCAAGGCATGTGCAGGGCCAGCACCGTGAGCATCGGGTCGGTGGACGAACGGGCGCGGTCTTGCAGGCGGGCACGGGCGGCGTGGCCGTCCGCGGTGCCGGCGGCTGCCAGCAGATAGTCGGCCAGGGCCAGTGAACGCAGGTCACGGCGGCCCTGAAGCTGGGCCACGGCTTCCGGCGGTGCCGCGGCGGCTTGCGTCTGGGGCTGTGCCTGGGCGGCCCGCCGTGCGCAGTGCTCGGTCATCTGCGCGCTGCTGCTCGCCACCGCCAGCGCTGCGAAAACCGGCCACCAACGCGCAAGCCGCAGTGCGGTGCACCTCAAGTTTTCAGCCCCGCCAACGCCTCCCGCACCGCGGCCACCTGGCGGCGCGACACGGCCAGCCATTCGTCGACGTGGACGATGCGCACCGCCCAGCTGTCCGTCGTGTCGGCATTGGGGTCGCCGCCGTCCAGCTCGCCAAAGCTGGTCGGCGCATGGCGCTCCAGCTCGCGGACGGCCCAACGCGCCACCAGCGCGTTGCGGTGAACGCGCAGGAAGCGCTCGCCCAGGCGCTGCTCCAGGTCCGACAGCGCACCGTCCATCACATGGCTCTCGCTGGCAGTACGCAGCGTCAGGTACTTGAGCTCGGCCTTGAAGTACAGCACCTCGGCGACGGGCACGCGCTGAAGGCGGCCGCGGTCGGTCAGCGTGATGAAGTCGGCGTGGTCGGGCGCGGCCGGCCTGTCGCCATCCGGGGGCGGCAAGCCAGCCTGCACGGCGGCGCGCTCGGACAGGCGCAGGGCAGCGCGGGCCAGTGCTGCCTGCAGGCGCTCGCGGCGAACGGGCTTGGTGAGGTAGTCCAGCGCGTCCAGCTCGAAGGCGCGCAGCGCGTGCATCGCGTGGGCCGTGACGAAGATGATGAGCGGCGCCGGCACGCCCGGTTGCCCCGCCTGGCGCTGGGCCAGGCCATCGGCAAACTGCAGGCCGTCCGCGCCGGGCATCTGCACGTCCAGCAGCACGATGTCGCAGCCGTGATCGCGCAGCCAGCTCGCCGCCTGCGAGCCGGTAGCTGCCTCGGCGACGACCTCGCAGCGCGGCTCCTGGATGGCGTCAACCAGGCTGCGCAGCCGCAGCCGGGCCAGGGGTTCGTCGTCGACGAGGAGAACGCGCAATGCTGTGCTCATAACGGCACAAGTATCCGCAATGCGAAGCGCTTCTCGCTGGAATCGATCTCGAAGCGCGCGGCGACGTCGTGCATCAGCCTCAGGCGCTGGCGCACATTGCGCAGGGCCAGGCCGTGGCCGACGGTGCGGGCCGGCGCGCCCACGGTGTTGACGATGCGGATCTCGACCTCGGCGCCACGGCGCATCGTCGTGACCTCCAGCTCGCCCCCCTCGTCGTTGGGCTCCACGCCGTGGCGCACCGCGTTCTCCACCAGCGGCTGCAGCAGCAGCGGCGGCACGCGGGCGGCGTCGGCCTCGGGGTCCAGATGCCAGACGATGCGCAGCCGCTTGCCGAAGCGGATCTGCTCGATGGCGAGGTAGCGGCGCGCCAGCTCCACCTCCTCGGTCAGCGTGACGGAGGCGCTGGCATCGGCGAGCGCGACGCGGAAGAGTTCGGCCAGGTCCTCCAGCACGCTCTCGGCGCGCGCCGGGTCGATCTGTACGAGGGCGATGGCACTGTTCAGCGTGTTGAACAGGAAGTGCGGGCGGATGCGCGACTGCAGCTCGACGAGCTGGGCCAGCGCGTCGGCCGGGCGCTGGGTGTGCTCGCGCAGCTTGAGCCAGGCCAGCAGCAGGGCCGCACCACTGGCGCCACAGGCGGCGATGCTGGCGATGCGCCAGGCACTGAGCGGGTCTTCGCTCGTCAGGCTCAAGAGGCCAAAACCCAGCAGCGCGCTGCCTGCGCCCAAAAACATCAGCCCCAGCCACTGCACCGGCTCGGGCAGGCGCGGCCACAGCCGCTTGGCCGCGCAAACGGCGAGCAGCCAGGACAGCACGGCGAACATCGTCACGACGGTGCCGTTGGCCATCAGCGTCAGCCACTGCGAGGCGTCGCGTGCGACCAACGCCGTACCCAGGCCCAGCAGCAGCTGCACACCGAGCACGGCACGCAGCACCAGGCCGACATGGCAGACGTCGAAGGCCCGGGTCGGGTCCAGCAGCGGCGCCGTGTTCAGTTCGGGCAGTTCGGGCAGCTCGTTGGGCGCAAAACCCAGCCATTGGCTGAGCTGCATGGACTCATGCCAGACGCTGTGACGCGGTTCGGCGCGGCGCTTGAAGAAGGGCATGTGGCTGGATACGAGAGGCGGGTGGATTCTTGGCGTTCGATAATCCCGGGCTGCGGCGCATTTTGCGCGCTGATTTCCTCGCTGCCCCATGTCAGACAACCAACTCGCCAACAAATCCCAAGCCTGGTCCGCCCTGTTTTCCGAGCCGATGAGCGACTTGGTCAAACGCTACACGGCCAGCGTCGGCTTCGACAAGCGCCTGTGGCGGGCCGACATCGCCGGCAGCCTCGCCCACGCCGAGATGCTGAGCAGCCAAGGCATCCTCAGCGCGGAGGACCAGGCCGCCATCCAGCGCGGCCTGACCGACATCGCCGCCGAGATCGAGGCCGGCCAGTTCGAGTGGAAGCTGGACCTGGAAGACGTGCACCTCAACATCGAGGCGCGGCTGACCGAGCGCGTGGGCATCGCCGGCAAGCGCCTGCACACCGGCCGCAGCCGCAATGACCAGGTCGCCACCGACGTGCGGCTGTGGCTGCGCGGCGAGATCGACGAGATCACCGGCCTGCTGAACGGCCTGCAGCGCGTGATGGTCGAGCAGGCCGACAAGCATGCCGACGTCATCCTGCCGGGCTTTACGCATCTGCAGGTGGCCCAGCCGGTCAGCTTCGGCCACCACCTGCTGGCCTACGTGGAGATGTTCGCCCGCGACGCCGAGCGCATGCTCGACACCCGCAAGCGCGTGAATCGCCTGCCGCTGGGCGCCGCGGCGCTGGCCGGCACCAGCTACCCGCTGGACCGTGAGCGCGTGGCCAAGACGCTGGGCATGGAGGGCGTTTGCCAGAACAGCCTGGACGCTGTGAGCGACCGTGACTTCGCCATCGAGTTCAGCTCGGCCGCCACGCTGGTGATGCTGCACATCTCGCGCCTGTCCGAAGAACTGATCCTGTGGATGAGCCAGAACTTCGGCTTCATCGCGCTGCCCGATGCCTTCTGCACCGGCTCATCGATCATGCCGCAGAAGAAAAACCCCGACGTGCCCGAGCTGGCGCGCGGCAAGACGGGCCGCGTCGTCGGCCATCTCGTGGGCCTCGTCACGCTGATGAAGGGCCAGCCGCTGGCCTACAACAAGGACAACCAGGAGGACAAGGAACCCTTGTTCGACACGGTCGACACCTTGAAGGACACGCTGCGCATCTTTGCCGACATGCTGGCCGGCTTGACCGTCAAGCCCGAAGCCATGCGCGCCGCGGCGCTGAAGGGCCACGCGACGGCCACCGACCTGGCCGACTACCTCGTCAAGAAGGGCGTGGCCTTCCGCGACGCGCACGAGGTGGTTGCGCATGCCGTGAAGACCGCGACGACCAAGGGCGTGGACCTGGCGGCACTGTCGCTGGACGAGCTGCGCGCGTTTGATGCCCGCATCGACGCCGATGTGTTCGATGTGCTGTCCCTGGAAGGCTCGCTGAACGCCCGCAACGTGCTCGGCGGCACCGCGCCCGCCCAGGTGCGCGCCCAGGTGGCGCGCCACCGCGCACGCCTGGTTTGAGCTGGCTCAACGCCGCCGCGAGACCCGCCGCCTAGCATCCATCCAATGAGCACTCTTGCCTGGACCGAATCCCTCGTCCTGAACAGCCCCCAGCTGGACACCACCCACCAGGAGTTCGTCGAACTGCTGAACGGTTTCGGTGCCGCGCTGGATGGCGGCGGCGACGCCCTGCCCGCCTACAACGCGCTGCTGGCCCACACCGAGGCTCACTTCGCGATGGAGGAGGACTGGATGGCGCGCTGCGGCTTCGAGCCGCAGAACTGCCACAGCAGCCAGCACGCGATGGTGCTGAACGTGATGCGCGAGGCGCTGCGCTACGCCACCGAGCTGAACGACCGCGAGCCGCTGAACATCCTGCGCACCGAGCTGGCGGGCTGGTTCCCGCAGCACGCCGAGATGATGGATGCGGCCCTGGTCTGGACGATGGAGCAGCGCGGCTTCGACCCGGCGACGGGCGAGTGCCGTGAGCCGACCACTGAAGCCGCCGCGAGCCACAGTTGTGGCTCGGGCAGCTGCGGCTGACTACTTCTTCAGGTAGTCAAAGAACGCCTGCGAGTTGCTCTCGCGGCCCAGGAAGTCCTTGACCAGCTCCGGCGCCGGCTTCTGTGCGCCCTGCCCCAGCACCTGGTCGCGGTAGCGCTTGCCGACATCGGTACCGAGCTTGTCGGCGGCGAAGGCCGTGCGCAGGTCCATGGCAACGACGAGGCTCCACAGATAGCCGTAGTAGCCCGCGCCATAGCTGCCCGCGATGTGGGCGAAGCCGGCCGGGAACAGCGTGCCCGGCACGTAGCCCAGCGGCGTGGCGCCTTCCATCTTGGCCCAAAGCGGCAGCGGCTCGGGCTTGGCACTCTGGTGCAGCGCGATGTCGTAGCTGGCGTACAGGTGCTGGCGGCCGAACAGGCCACCCTTGCCGTAGTGCTTGGCCGCCACGGCCTGCTCCACCATCGCATCCGGCACCGGCTTGCAGCTCGGGCAGACATCCTGCATCAGCTTGAGCACCTTCTTGTCGTAGACCCAGTCCTCCAGCATCTGCGACGGCGCCTCGACGAAGTCGTGCATGACGCTGGTGCCCGAGGTCGCCGCGTAGCGGGTGTTGGACAGGTTCACGTGCACCGCGTGGCCCAACTCGTGCAGCAAGGTCTCGACCTCGTCCAGCGTCAGGCCGTTGCGGTCGAAGTTGACGACGAGCGCCGCAGCCGGCGTGCGGCCGACGCGCGCAGCGCTGCCACGCAGCGGCCAGACCGCCGCGTGGTTGTACTTGCCGTCGCGCGGATAGAGGTCGACGTAGA
Organism: Roseateles sp. GW821-FHT02E12; assembly: GCF_059421665.1. Classification (NCBI taxonomy): domain Bacteria; kingdom Pseudomonadati; phylum Pseudomonadota; class Betaproteobacteria; order Burkholderiales; family Sphaerotilaceae; genus Roseateles; species Roseateles sp. GW821-FHT02E12. Next base: position 560,065 of record NZ_JBWKVK010000003.1, on the reverse strand, counting down.
GCTGGGCGATGGGCTTGCCCGAGGCGGCGTCGCTGACGACATAGGTCTGGACTTCGTCATGCCAGAGCTTGTTCGTGATGCGCTCGTACTTCACGCCCATCATCTTCTCGATGACGTGCAGCGAGAACTCCAGGCTGGCCTGCGGCGGGAAGTAGGGGCGGAAGGCGTTCTGGTCGACGCTGAACTTCTGCAGCTTGACGCGCTCGCTGTAGAACGTCGCGTCCCAGCGCTCGACCTTGGTCTGGTCGACCGGCGTGCCGACATGCTGGGCCTTGGCGGCGCGCAGCTCCTGCAGCTCGGTGTTCTCGCGGGCGTTGACGGCACCGGTCACCGAGTCGAGGAAGCGGGTCGCCGTCGCACCGTCCTTGGCCATCTGGCGGCGCAGGTTGAAGTCGACGTAGTTGTCGAAGCCGAACAGCTTGGCGTACTCGCCCCGCAGCGTGACGATCTGGGCCAGCAGGTCGAGGTTGCCCTGGCCGCCCTCGTTGGTCTTGGCCAGCCACATGCGCTGGCGCGCCTCGCCGCTCTCGGCGCTACGCATGACGGGCACGTAACTCGGATAGTCCACGCCGAGCAGGATGCGGCCCTGGTCGTCGCGCTTGGCCTTTTCCCACACGCTGGCCTGCACACCCTTGAGCTCAGCCTCGGTGAAGGCCACGCGGGTGCCGGCGTCGCGGATCGTCTTGTTGAACTGCTGGTCCAGCTCGGTCAGCTTGTCCAGGATCTGCTTGGCGCGCTCGCGCTTGGCGGCGGGCAGGGCCACGCCGCTGTCCTCGAACTGGGCCGAGGCCAGGCGAACCAGTTCGGCATCGATGCCGTCCTTCTTGGGCGCCTTCTGCAGCGCGCGGTAGACCTTCTCGTTCTGGCCCAGGCTGGAGTTGAAGTCGGCCCAGCGCAGCGAACAGGCCTGGGCGGCGTCGCGGACGGCCTTGTCGGGGTGGACGTTGAGGACAAAGTCGTTGGGGTACTGCGCGTCTTCGAAGTAGACCGTCAGGTCGTCGAACGCGGCCAGCCAGCCCTTGTCGACGGCGCGGCGCTCCAGCGCCTGGACGCGCAGCTTGGCGCCCTTAAGGCCGGCGTCGCATTTGGCCTTGACGTCGGCGGCAGACGAGAAGCGCGGGAAGTTGGGGCCGGGCAGCGTGGGTGCTGCCTGGGCGGCCAGCGTGGCGGTCAGGGCCAGGGTGGCCCAGCCGATCAGGGCGAATTTCATCGGGACTCCTTGTGGGAAGGCCGCGATTGTCTCGACCGGCTCCACACCAGCCGTTTGGCACACCCCTATTTCTGCAGCAGGGTTTTCACCTGTGCCAATGCGCTCGGGTCATCCAGCGTCGTCAGGTCGCCCGGGTCGCGGCCCTCGGCCACGGCCTGCAGGGCACGGCGCAGCAGCTTGCCGGAGCGGGTCTTGGGCAGCAGGCCGACGAAATGCACCCGCGCCGGGCGGGCCACGGCGCCCAGTTGCCCGTCGACGTGCTTCATGATTTCGCCCTCCAAGGCCAGCGAGGCCTGGCCGGGGTCGCGCAGCACGACAAAGGCGATGGCGACCTGGCCCTTGAGCTGGTCGGCCACGCCCACCACGGCCACCTCGGCGATGGCCCCATGGCTGGAGATGCTCTCCTCGATCTCGCGCGTGCCCAGGCGGTGGCCGGCCACGTTGATGACGTCGTCGGTGCGGCCGAGGATGAAGGTGTAGCCGTCGGCGTCGCGAGAGGCCCAGTCGAAAGTGGAATACACCTGCTTGCCCGGCACGCTGTTCCAGTAGGTGCGCACGAAACGGTCGTCGTCGCCCCAGACGGTCTGCAGGCAGCCCGGCGGCAGCGGGTGCTCGATGACGAGCACGCCCTTCTGGTTGGGTGCGGTCAGCGCCTCGCCGGTCTGCTCGTCGAGCAGCTTCACGTCGTAGCCGTACATGGGCACGCCAGGCGAGCCGAAGCGCGTGGGCACGGGGGCAACGCCGGGCACGTGGTGGGCCACCGTCAGCAGCGGCCAGCCGGTTTCGGTCTGCCAGTAGTTGTCGATGATGGGCACGCCCAAGGCGTCGGAGATCCAGCGGCCGGTGGGTTCGTCCAGCGGCTCGCCGGCCAGAAAGAGCGCGCGCAGCGAAGAGATGTCGTGGCGCTTGAGCAGCGCCGGGTCGTGCTTCTTCAGCACCCGCACCGCGGTGGGCGCGCTGAACATGACGGTGACCCGGTACTTCTCGACCAGGCTCCACCAGACGGCCGCGTCCGGGTTGACCGGCAGGCCCTCGTACATCAGCGTGGCCATGCCCGCGATCAAGGGGCCGTAGACGATGTAGCTGTGGCCGACGACCCAGCCGATGTCGCTGGTGGAGAAATAGGTCTCGCCAGGCTTGCCGCCGAAGATGTAGTCCATGCTCGCGGCCAGGGCCACGGCATAGCCGCCCACGTCGCGCTGCACGCCTTTGGGCTTGCCCGTGGTGCCGCTGGTGTAGAGCGTGTAGCTGATGCTGTTGGACTCCAGCCAGGTCACGGGCACGCGCTGGCCGAGATGCTGGCTGCGCAGTACCGCGTAGTCCAGGTCGCGGCCGGCCACGGGCGTGAAGGCAGCCAGGCCCCGGTCCACCATCAGCACCTTCTCGGGCTTGTGGGCGGCCAGTTGGATGGCTTCGTCCAGCAGCGGCTTGTAAGCCACCACCTTGCCGCCGCGGCTGCCGGCATCGGCGCTGACGATGAGCTTCGGGCTCGCGTCATCGATACGGCTGGCCAGGCTGACCGAGGCAAAGCCGCCGAAGACGACCGAGTGGATGGCGCCGATGCGTGCGCAGGCCAGCATCGCGAACGCAGCCTCCGGGATCATCGGCATGTAGATCAGCACCCGGTCGCCCTGCCCCACGCCCTGGGCCAGCAGCATGGCCGCGCAGGCCTCCACCTCGGTTTGCAGTTCGGCAAAGCTGTAGACCTTTTCCTGCCCGACCTCGGTGGACACCCACACCAGCGCCCGGTCGCCCGGCCGCGTCGCCGCGTGGCGGTCCACCGCGTTGTGGCAGAGGTTGGTGGTGCCGCCGACGAACCAGCGCGCGAACGGCGGCTTGCTGACGTCACAAATCTGCTCGGGCGGGGTCTGCCAGTCGATGCGGCGGGCCTGTTCGGCCCAGAAGGCATCACGGTCAGTGAGCGAGCGCTGGTGAAAGTCGGCGTAGGTCTTCATGCCGGTCAGTGTGTTGCGCAGGCACTGACGAGAGTCTGACCCATGTCAGTTTGTGTGATCGTTTCCGGGTTTTCCCGGGATTCGCGGCCGACCAACCCCGGGTTTGCCCTCAAAATAGCGCCCTTTACGTCTGCCTTTGTTGACGGTGCCGGGTGCCCCCCATACCCTGCGCGCCGCTGTCCCACTCCGCTATCGCGGCCGTTCGCGGCCCGCCTCGGTTCCCGTTTCGAATGCCCCTGGTTTCTGTCGCTACCCTGCTGAATCGGATTGCTGCTGCCGGCCTCTTGGTCGTCGGCTGCGCCGCGCATGCGCAGGGCGTGGCCCAGGCGGCCACGACAACACCCCCGCTGGGCACGATGACGGGCGCCTATGGCCAGAGCCTGCAGCAACAGCAGGCGGCGGCTGACAAGGCCGCGACCGCGCCCAAGCCGGCACAGGCCACCACGGCCAGCGACGCGGTCAGCCGCTTCCTCAGCGAGCGCGGCCTGCTCAACGGCGCCGAGCAAGGCGGGTCATCTCGCCTGCTGGCCAGCGTGCGCGACACGGCCTCGGACCTCGTGCTGTCGGCCATGAACTTCCTGGGCGTGCGCTACACGCGCGGCGGCAATTCGGTCGAGAACGGCTTCGACTGCAGCGGCTTCACACGTCACATCTTCGAGATGAGCGTGGGCATGGTGCTGCCACGCCGCGCCGATGAACAGGCCAAGGACAGCAGCCTGCTGTCCATCCGCCGCGACGAACTCAAGCCCGGCGACCTCGTGTTCTTCAACACGATGAAGCGCACCTTCAGCCACGTGGGCATCTATGTCGGCGAGGGCAAGTTCATCCACGCGCCGCGCACCGGCAGCGCCGTGCGGGTGGAGGACATGCGCGATTCCTACTGGGCCAAGCGCTTCACGGGCGCGCGCCGCGCTGACCTGAAGGCAGCGGCTGGCGAAGGCACGCTGGCTCGCTAAGCTCCGCCGAGGTCTTTCCAGGCCTCGGTCAACAAGTTCTTCGCCCAGGCCGGTTTGGCCCTCGCAAGCAGCAGCTTCACGCCGCAGCGCTTCGCTCCCCAGTACAGCGGCTCAACGGCGCCTTCATGGCGAGCGATCCACGCATCGCGCGAATCCTCGTCCTTGATGAAGACGCGCAGTTCGGCGCCGTCGGGCGTCATGGTCGCGAAGATCTTGCCCTTGGTGCCTGGCAGGCGGAAGGATGTCAGCTCGTGATGCGGCAGTTCGACCGCACCGGGCAGGCCCAAGGCGAGTGCTCGGGCCTGCTCTGCGTTCATCCGGCGACGCGCTTGGCGACCAGCGTCAGGATCTCGTAGCTCGCACAGAGCTCGTCGCGCTGGTTGGTCACGGCCACGTCCCAGCCGATGACGCCCTGCGCGGGCTGATCGTCACGCGGCGGGCGGTCGATCTTGCGCTTGGCGGTGAGGCGCGCCTGGATGGTGTCGCCAATCGCCACAGGGGTGACGAAGCGCAGGTTCTCCAGGCCGTAGTTGGCCAGCACCGGGCCGGGTGCGGGGCTGACGAACAACCCTGCCGCGGCTGACAGCACAAAGTAGCCGTGAGCGATGCGCTTGCCGAAGGGCGATTCCTTGGCTGCGACCTCATCGAAGTGCATGTAGAAGTAGTCACCCGACAGGCCGCCAAAGGCGACGATGTCGGCTTCGCCCACGGTGCGGCGATGGGTCAGCAGGCTCATGCCGACCTCGACGTCCTCGAAGTAGCGGCGGAACGGATGGATGTCGCTCTCGGTGACGGTGCCACCACGCTGATATTCGCCGGTGACGGCGCTCATCATGGTTGGCGAGCCCTGCACCGCGCAGCGCTGCAGGTAATGCTTCACCGCCCGCAGGCCGCCCAGTTCCTCGCCGCCGCCCGCGCGGCCAGGGCCACCGTGCTTGAGCTTGGGCAGCGGCGAACCGTGGCCGGTGTTCTCCAGTGCGGCCTCGCGGTCCAGCACCAGCATGCGGCCATGCCAGGCGGCGAAGGTCGGCACGGCTTGCGCAGCCAAGGCCGGCGTCTTCGTGCAGATGGTGCCGACAAGGCTGCCACGGCCCAGCGTCGCCAGGTGCAGCGCCTCTTCGAAATCGCCGTACGGCAGCAGCGTCGTCACCGGACCGAAGGCTTCGAGGTGATGGGCATCGCTAGCGGCCGAATCGCGCGCCAGCAGCAGCGTCGGCGCGAAGAAGGAACCCTCACCCACACCCTCGCCCTTGGGCGCAAATCCATCGCGCTCCGACAGCAGCAGCTCGCAGTTCTTGGCCAGTTGCGCCACGCGCTCGGCCACGTCGGCCTGCTGCGCCTTGCTGGCCAGCGCACCCATGCGCACGCCTTCGACGGCAGGGTCGCCCACCACCATCTTGGACAGCCGCGCCTTCAGGGCTGCGGCGACCGCATCGATGCGGTTGGCGGGCACGATGGTGCGGCGGATGGCCGTGCACTTCTGGCCGGCCTTGGCCGTCATCTCGCGTGCCACTTCCTTGACGAAGAGGTCGAACTCCGGGTCATCCGGCGTCACGTCGGGCGCCAGGATGGCGCAGTTCAGGCTGTCGGCCTCGGCGTTGAAGGGGATGCTCTTCTTCAGCAGATTCGGGTGAGCCTTCAGCATCAGCGCGGTGTCCGCACTGCCGGTGAAGGTCACGACATCGGACTCGTCCAGACGCTCGAACAGGTCGCCCGTGCCGCCGATGATGAGTTGCAGCGCACCGACGGGCACCAGACCGGAGTCGACGATGACGCGCACGCAGGCCTCGGCCACATAACTCGTTGCCGTGGCGGGCTTGATCAGGCAAGGCATGCCGGCCAGGAAGCTCGGCGCGAACTTCTCCAACATGCCCCACATCGGGAAGTTGAAGGCGTTGATGTGCAGGGCCACGCCCCGCTTGGGCACCATCACGTGGCTGCCGATGAAGTGGTTGTTGGCGCCCAGCCGCATCGGCGGGCCTTCGTGCAGCACATTGCTGCTCGGCAGGTCCTTGCCGCCGATAGAGGCGTACGCGAACAGCGTGCCGATGCCGCCTTCGATGTCGATCCAGGAGTCGCTACGCGTCGCGCCCGTGTGGGCGCTGATCGCGTAGAGCTCTTCCTTGCGCTCCATCAGATAGGCGGCCAGCGCCTTCAGCACGCGCGCACGGTCCTGGAAGTGGGTGCGCAGCAAGCCGGGCAGCGCCGTGCCGCGCGCAAAGGCCATGGCCTCGGCGAAGTCCAGGCCTTCCTCGTGCGTGTGAGCGACAACGCGACCATTGATGGCGCTCGCCAGCGGCTTGGCCGCCCGCTCGCCGACCCAGCGGCCGGCGATGTAGCTCTGCAGCGTGCTCACTTGATCAGCACCCACGCGCCGTCCTTGATCTGCACCATCACGCGAGCGCGTTGGTCCAGGCCCAGGTGGTCACCCGAGGACATGTTGTAGACGCCATGTGCGCCGGCCAGGTTCTTGACGTTCTCCAACGCATCGCGCAGCGCGGCTCGGAAGGCCGGCGTGCCGGGCTGGGCCTTCTTCAGCGCCTCGGGCACGGCGGCGGCCAGCAGCAGGCCGGCGTCCCAGGCGTGGCCGCCGAAGGTCGACACCGAGCCCTTGCCGTTGGCGCCCTCGTACTTGGCGATGTAGTCCTGCGCGCTCTTCTTCACCGGGTGATCGGCCGGCAGCTGGGCGGCGACCAGCACTGGGCCGGCCGGCAGCAGCGTGCCTTCCACGTCCTTGCCACCGACGCGCAGGAAGTCGTTGTTGGCGATGCCGTGGGTCTGGTAGATCTTGCCGGCGTAGCCGCGCTCTTTCAATGCCTTCTGCGGCAGCGCGGCGGGCGTGCCCGAGCCGGCGATGAGGATGGCGTCGGGCTTGGCGGCCACGAGCTTGAGCACCTGGCCGGTGACGGAGGTGTCCGTGCGGTTGTAGCGTTCGCTCGCGACAACGTTGAGCTTCTTGGCAGCGGCAATCTTGTTGAACTCGCCCCACCAGCCTTCACCGTAGGCGTCCGCGAAGCCGATGAAGCCGGCGGTCTTGATGCCGTTGTCCACCATGTGCGTCACGATGGCCAGGGCCATCATGATGTCGTTCTGCGGCGTCTTGAAGACCCAGCGCTTCTTGGCGTCCAGGGGCTCGACGATGCGGGCCGAGGCGGCCATCGAGATCATGGGCGTCTGCGCCTCGGACACGGCGTCGATCATTGCCAGCGAGTTGGGCGTGACGGTGGAACCGATGACGATGTCGACCTTGCTCTCGGTGATGAACTTGCGCGTGTTGGCCACGGCCGTCGTCGTGTCGGAGGCGTCGTCCAGCACGATGTAGTTGACCTTCTGGCCGCCGATGGTCGTGGGCATCAGCGCGACGGTGTTCTTCTCCGGGATGCCGAGCGAAGCGGCCGGGCCGGTGGCCGACACCGTGACGCCGACGTTGATGTCGGCCTGGGCCGCCAGGCTCAGCGTGGCAGCAAGGGCCAGGGCGAGTTGCTTGAATTGCTTCATGGGGTCGTCTCCTCGGGGGTTTATCGGATTTAGGGGACAAGAGCGGGCTGGCGCAGTTGCACTGCACCCAGGCCGCCAAAGAACAGATCGCTGACCAGGGAAGCGAGCGCCTCGTGCGAGAGCTCGCCATCCGGCCGCAGCCAGGTGAAGGTCCAGTTGATCATGCCAAAGAGCAGCATGGTCAGCGGCTTGTGCAGGTTGGCCTCGCGCAGCTCAGGGCGCACGCGGCTGACGGCGGCCGCGAATTCACCGACGACGCGGCGCTCCACGTCCAGCAGGCGCTCGCGCTCGGCTTCGGCCAGGAACTTGATCTCGCTGGTCAGTACGCGGTGTTGGGCCTGGGCGTCGGCATAGGAGCGCGTGAAGCGCTCGATGAGGGTGCGCAGCTGCGCGTCAGGCGTCAGCTGCTGGGCCTTGACCTCTTCGACCAGGGCCAGCAGTGCATGCACATGGCTGTCGCAGATCTGCGCGAGCAAGTCCTGCTTGTCCTGGAAGTAGTGATACAGCGTCGGCTTGGCCACGCCGCAGGCCTCGGCGACCTGGTTCATCGACGTGGCGCTGAAACCCTGATCGGCGAACAGGCGGGCGGCGGCGGCGAGGATGTCCTCGCGTTGGGCTTCGAAGCCGGGAGCTCTTTTTCTGGCCATCAGCGTTCGTCGAAGGAGATGACGACGCGCTCCGTCAAGGGATGCGCCTGGCAGCCCAGGATGAAGCCGGCGGCGACCTCGGCCTTGTCCAGCGCGAAGTTCTTGTCCATGCGCACCTCGCCCTCGATGAGCTTGCAGCGGCAGGTGGAGCAGACACCGCTCTTGCAGGAGAACGGCACGTCCATGCCTTCGCGCGCGGCGGCGTCGAGCAGGCTGGGGTCGCTCGAATGGAACTCGATCTCACGCGACAGGCCGTCGCGGATGACGGTCACGCGGGCCTCGGGCGCGTCGCCCGGCTTGACCTCGTGCGGCACGGGCTTGCCCGACAAGGTCTCGGGCGTGCCGAAGCGCTCGATGTGGATGCGCTCGGCCGCAATGCCCGCGCCGAGCAGCGCGGCTTCGGCCTGGTCGTTCATCTCGAAGGGGCCACAGACGAACACCTCGTCCACGCTGCCCGCAGGCACCGGGCCGGCCAGGAAGGCGCTGAGCTTGCCGGCGTCCAAGCGCCCGCCGTACAGCGGCGCGTCGACCACCTCGCGGCTGAAGATCAGGTGCAGCGACAGCCGCGTCATGAAGCGGTTCTTCAGGTCTTCGAGTTCTTCCTTGAACATCGTCGACGCGGTGCGGCGGTTGGAATAGATCAGCGTCGCGCGGGCGTTCGGCTCGCGCTCCAGCAGCGCGGTCAGGATGGAGAGGATGGGCGTGATGCCCGAGCCGCCGGCGATGAAGAGCACATGGCGGCCTTCGCCAGACGCCGGCAGCACGAAGCGGCCCTGCGGCGGATACGACTCGATGACGTCGCCGGCCTTGAGCTGTTCATGCACCCAGCTCGAGAACGCCCCGCCATCGACGCGGCGGATTCCGACTCGCAAGCGGCGGTCGGAGCAGATCGAGTAGCTGCGGCGCAGCTCCTGGCCGCCGACGCTGGCGCGCAGCGTCAGGTACTGGCCGGGCTCGAAGCCGAAGCCCTCGGGCGGCGCTTCGAAACCGACAACCATCGCGTCGTCGGTGTCGCGCTCGACGGAGGTCACGCGCAGGGGGTGGAAGTGGAGTGCCATCTCAGATCGGCTTGAAGTATTCGAAAGGTTCGAGGCACTCGATGCAGCGCCACGTGGACTTACACGCGGTGGAGCCGAAGCGGGAGAGTTGCTGGGTACTGCTGCTGTCACAGCGAGGGCAACGCAGTCGGGGCACGACGCGAATGGCCTGCTCGGCGCTGCATTGCGGCGGCACGATGCCGTATTGCTGCAGCTTCTCGCGGCCCTCGGGCGTGATCCAGTCGGTGCTCCAGGCCGGCGCGCGCTGCATGGTGACGGTCACGTCGCCGAACTCGCTCAGCGCCGCACGCACATCGTCGGCGATCAGCTCGGTCGCGGGGCAGCCGCTGTAGGTCGGCGTCAGCACCACCTCGACACCCGACGCCGTCTCGCGCAGGTCACGCACGATACCCAGCTCCACCAGGCTGACCGCCGGGATCTCGGGGTCGGGCACGGCGTTGAGCTTGGCGCGCGCGGCGGTAAGGTTCATCACCAGACTCCGCCCGGGTAGGTGCGCTGAAGGTGCTGCATCGTGCCCAGCATGTGGCCCATGTGCTCGCTGTGGACGCCGTCGATGCCTCGCGGCTGCATGGCGCTTTCGCGCGGCAGCGTCAGCGTGGCTTCCGCCATCAACGCCGCCCAGCGGGCGCGCCATTCGGGCTCCAGCTCCTTCCACGCGGGGCCGACGCCATCGACGCCATCAGCAGCGAACAGTTCGTTGAAGTAAGGCCACAGCACGTTCAGCGCGGCCTGCATGCGGGACTGCGACTCCGCCGTGCCGTCACCCAGGCGCACGACCCAGTCGCCGGAATGCTGGCGGTGGTAGCGCACTTCCTTGATCGACTTGGCGGCGATGCCGGCCAGTTCGGTGTCCAGGCTCGTTTGCAGGCGCCCGTACAGCAGCTCCAGCCAGATCGCCACGGCCGCGTTGCGCAGCACGGTCAACGCAAAGTCGCGCCCACCGCCGCCGTCGCTCGGGCTGGCCGCTGCGTTCGGCAGTTCGACGAGCACGATATTGCGGTAGTCGCGCTCCTCGCGCAGGAAGGCGAGCTGGTCTTCATCGCGGCCGGCGGCTTCGAGGTGTGCGGCATGCGTCAGCAGCGCGCGGGCCTGGCCGAGCAGGTCCAGCGCGATGTTGGGCAGCGCGAGGTCTTCCTCCAGCACCGGCGCGTGGCCGGCCCATTCGGACAGCCGCTGGCTGTGGATGAGGCAGGTGTCCGCGAGGCGCAGGACGTAGGTGGTCTTGGCGTCCATCACCATCACATGTGGTTCAGTTCGTCCGGCAGTTCATAGAACGTCGGATGGCGGTAGACCTTGTCGTCGGCCGGGTCGAACAGGCTGCCCTTCTCGGTCGGGTCGCTGGCAACGATCTGCTCGGAGCGCACCACCCAGATGCTGGTGCCTTCCTGGCGGCGCGTGTAGACGTCGCGCGCCATCTGGATGGCCATGGCCGAGTCGGGCGCGTGCAGGCTGCCGCAATGCTTGTGGTCCAGGCCCGCCTTGTTGCGGACAAAGACTTCCCACAGCGGCCATTCGTTCTTCGGATTGCTCATCTTGTTGTTCCTCAGGCGGCTTGCGCCTTGGTGGCTTGCTTGCGGGCGTGGGCCAGGGCGGCGTCGCGCACCCAGGCGCCGTCGTCCCAGGCCTTGTTGCGGGCGGCCAGGCGCTCGCGGTTGCAGGGGCCTTCGCCGCCCACCACGGCCCAGAACTCGCGCCAGTCGATCTCGCCGAAGTCGTAGCTGTCGCGCTCGGCATTCCATTTCAGCGCCGGGTCGGGCACCGTCACGCCGAGGATGTCGGCTTGAGGAATCGTCGCGTCGACGAACTTCTGGCGCAGCTGGTCGTTGGTGATGCGCTTGATGCCCCAACGCATGCTCTGCTCGGAGTTGGGCGAATCCTTGTCCGCGGGGCCGAACATCATCAACGAAGGCCACCACCAGCGGTTCACGGCGTCCTGCACCATGGCCTTCTGCTGAGCAGTGCCATGGGTCATCATCGTCAGCAGGCTCTCGTAGCCCTGGCGCTGATGGAAGCTTTCCTCACGGCAGACGCGGATCATGGCCCGCGCATACGGCGCATACGAACACCTGCACAGCGGCACCTGGTTCATGATGGCCGCGCCATCCACCAGCCAGCCGATGACGCCGATGTCCGCCCAGGTCAGCGTCGGGTAGTTGAAGATGGAGCTGTACTTGGCCTTGCCCGACAGCAGGGCCTCCGTCATCTCGTCGCGGCTGGTGCCCAGCGTCTCGGCGGCGGCGTAGAGGTAAAGGCCGTGGCCGCCCTCGTCCTGCACCTTGGCGAGCAGGATGGCCTTGCGCTTGAGCGTGGGCGCACGCGTGATCCAGTTGCCCTCGGGCAGCATGCCGACGATCTCGCTGTGCGCATGCTGGCTGATCTGGCGCACCAGCGTCTTGCGGTAGTGCTCGGGCATCCAGTCCTTGGCTTCGATGAAGTCGCCGGCGTCGATGCGGGCCTCGAAGGCTTCCTCGCGCTGCAGGTCTTCGGCGCTCTTCACGACCTTGGGCTTGGCTTCACGAGCCATCAGGTCCATCGCTTGCGTGTACATCGCTCGCTCCTTACTTCTTGCGTTGGTCCACGACGCGGCGGGCCTTGCCCACCAGTGTGCGTTCGATGGAGTTGTTCGGCTCGACGTTGATGGTCGCGGTCACGCCGATCAGGTTCTTGATGCGCTCGGACAAGCGCTTGCCAATGCCGTCGTCGGTGGCGCCCAGCGCCAGTTCGCAGCGGATCAGCAGCTCGTCCAGCGGCCCGTTGCGGCTGACGACGAGTTGATATTGCCCGCCCAGGCCCTTTTCCTGCAACACCAGCTCCTCGACCTGGGTCGGAAACAGGTTGACGCCGCGGATGATGAGCATGTCGTCGCTGCGGCCGACGATCTTGCCCATGCGGCGCATGCTGCGCGAGGTGGGCGGCAGCAGCCGCGTCAGGTCTCGCGTGCGGTAACGAATGACGGGCATCGCTTCCTTGGACAGCGACGTGAACACCAGTTCGCCTTCGGACCCGTCGGGCAGCACCTCGCCGGTGTCGGGGTCGATGATCTCGGGATAGAAGTGGTCTTCCCAGATGACCGGGCCGTCCTTGCTCTCGATGCATTCGCTGGCAACACCCGGGCCCATCACTTCGGACAGGCCGTAGATGTCCACCGCGTCGATGCCGGCGCTGGCCTCGATGTCCTTGCGCATCGCCTCGGTCCAGGGCTCGGCGCCGAAGATGCCGACCTTCAGCGACGACTCGCGCGCATCCAGCCCCTGGCGGCTGAACTCCTCCACCAGCACCTGCATGTAGCTGGGCGTCACCATGATGATGTCGGGCTTGAAGTCGGTGATCAGCTGCACCTGCTTCTCGGTCTGGCCGCCGCTCATCGGGATGACCGTGCAGCCCAGCCGCTCGGCGCCGTAGTGCGCGCCCAGGCCACCGGTGAACAAGCCATAGCCGTAGGCCACGTGCACCAGATCGCCCGCGCGGCCGCCCGCGGCGCGGATGGAGCGGGCGACGAGGTTGGCCCAGTTGTCGATGTCCTTCAGCGTGTAGCCGACGACCGTCGGCTTGCCGGTGGTGCCGGACGACGCGTGGATGCGGGCCAGCTGTTGGCGCGGCATGGCGAACATGCCGAACGGGTAGTTCGCGCGCAGGTCGTGCTTGGTCGTGAACGGGAACTTGGCCAGGTCGGCCAGCGTCTTCAGGTCCGACGGGTGCACGCCGGCCTCGGTGAACTTGGCCTTGTAGTGCGGCACGTTGTCGTAGGCATGCTGCAGGCTCCAGCGCAGGCGCTCCAGCTGCAGCGCAGCCAGTTCGTCGCGGCTGGCGGTCTCGATGGGCTCCAGCTCGCCCAGGCGGGGTGACTTGACGGTCATGCTTCGAATACCTTGCGTTCGCCGAGGCGATAAGAACGACCGCGGAACATCGCGATCAGGTCGCCGTTCTGGTTTTTCACCGTGATGTCGTAGAGCCCGGTACGGCCCGCCAGCGAGGTTTCCTCGGCAGTCGCCGTGAGCAGATCACCCAGCTTGGCCGACTTCAGGATGTCGATGCCGAAGCCCGACGCCACCGTCAGCGCATTGCGGGCATTGCACGCGAAGGCGAAGGCCGAATCCGCCAACGTCGCGATGAGCCCGCCGTGGCAGATCGCAAAGCCGTTCAGCATGTCAGCCCGCACCGTCATCGTGGCGACGGCGCGGCCGGCGGCGACCTCGGTGATCTGCATGCCCAGCATCTTGCTCGCGGCATCGTCCGCCAGCATGACGTCACGCACCCTCTCGGCAACAGCTTGTTCGTTCATCTCAGTTGCGCTCCATGGCGTTTGCGGGCCGAGCGACGGGCCGCTCCCTAGCCGGCCCGCGCTGGCGATGTGCTTGCGGCTCAATGCCGCAAGCATCGCCGTCCCCGCGGGGGACCGGCCAAGGTACTCCTTGGACAAGGGGCTTCATTTTTTCAGCGGTCCTTGAACTCGGGCTTGCGCTTGTCCATGAAGGCCGCCACGCCTTCCTGGTAGTCGTAGGCAAAGCCCAACTGGCTCTGCAGCGCGGCCTCGCGCTTCAGCGCCGGCTCGAAGTCGAGTTTCAGCGCCTCGTCCAGCGCGCGGCGTATCTCCACCAACGCGCGGGTCGGCATGTCGCCCAGCTTCTGCGCCAAGGCCATCGCGGTGTCCTGCAACTCGGCATCGGGCACCACGCGCGAGATCAGCCCCAGCCGCTCGGCGTCCACGGCCTTCAGCCTGTCGCCCAGCAAGGCCAGCTCGAGCGCCTTGGCACGCCCCACCAGGCGCGGCAGCAGCCAGGTGCCGCCGCAGTCCGGCAGCAGGCCAATCTTGGAAAACGCCTGGATGAAGCTGGCGCTCTCGCCGACGAGCACCAGGTCGCAGCCGAAGGCCATGTTGGCGCCCGCGCCGGCCGCCACGCCGTTGACGGCTGCCACCACCGGCACCGGCATGCTGCGAAGCCGCAGCGCCAGCGGGATGTAGTAGTGGTCCAGCATGTGGCCGATGTCCTTCGGCGCCGCACCGGGCTCGCGGCTGGGCGCCACATGCGGGTCGGCCAGGTCCTGGCCGGCGCTGAAGGCGCGGCCGGCGCCGGTGATCAGCACGCAGCGCGTCTCGCCGTCCCCGGCCGCCGCCTCCAGCGCCTGGCGGAGCTGGCTCAGCATGGTCGCCGTGAACGCATTGAGCGCCTCGGGGCGGTTCAGGCGCAGCAGGCGCACGGCGCCGTGCTGTTCGATCTGGATCAGTTGTTCGGACATGGGATTTCTCTACCGACCGGTCGGTTAATCGTAGGAGCCTGTTTGATCTGGATCAAGTAGGGCAAGGGAAAACCCTAAATTCAGTGGCTGCGCGGGGCTGCTCACCAATCACCGCACGCGCGTGCCGAACCCGGCAGAGGCCTACTCTTTGACAACTTCGACCTCATCCACCAGGGCTGCAACCAGGTCCGGCCGGGGCGGCGCAAAGCCCGCCGCGGTGCAGGCCGCCGCCCCCGCCGCCAGCGCCCAGCGCACGTGATGCTCGGCCGGCGCGCCAGCGTTGCGCATCAGGCTGTCCAGCAGGCCGGCCAGGGCCGAGTCGCCGGCGCCCACGGTGTCCAGCACCTCCACGCGGGGCGGCCGTGCGGTGCATTCCTCGACACCGTGATACAGCGTCGCCCCCGCCTCGCCACGCGTCAGCAGCAGCCAGGCGCCGGGGTTCCAGGCGGCAATCTGCGCCAGGCCTGAACGGTGATCGGGCACGCGAAACAGGCCGCGCAGGTCTTCGTCAGACACCTTGATGACGTCCGCCAGCCGGCACATCTGCTCCAGCGTGTCGTCGTAGCGCGAATCCATGGGTGGCGCGCGGAAGTTGGGGTCATAGCTGATCAGCCGCCCCTCGCTCTTGAGCGCCTGGGCCAACGCGAGCAGCCGGCCGGCCAGCGGCTCGCGCACCAGGCCCAGGCTGCCGAAGTGGGCCCAGCGCACCGCGCGCGTCCAGCCCATCGGCAGGCCTTCGGGGCGGAAATGCAGGTCGGCGCTGTCCTGGCCGATGAAGAAATAGCGCGGCGGGTCCACCTCGTGCACCACGGCCAGCAGCGGCGGCCGTGGTAACTGCTGGATGAAGCGCATATCGAGGTTGGCGTCCTGGCTGCTCTGCCAGATCTCGGCGCCGAAAGGGTCCTGGCTGATCGCGCCGGCAAAGGCGCTCAACTGGCCCAGCGTCGACATCGCGACGGCCACATTCCAGGGTGAGCCTCCGCAGACGCTGCGCCAGCGGTCGGGCCCGATGCGGATCAGGTCGGTCAAGGCCTCGCCAAAGGCAATGAACTGCGGCAGGTCGGCATGAAGTACAGCACTCATGCGTTGATTCAACCGGGCCGGGCGCACACTGGCAAGCCCCAGGGTCGCACCCTCTCCCGCATGCTTACGATGGATTCGTACAACGAGGAGGTTCCATGAAGCTTCGCACCCGGATGATGATGCTGTGCGCCGTCACTTTGTTGGGCATGGCGGTGCTGGCCGCGGTGGCCTTGTCCACGCTGCGCACGTCGATGATGGCCGACCGCATCGCCCAGCTTTCCACGCTCGTCACCCTGGCCCACGCGGCAGCCGAGAAAGGCCACGCGCTGGAGAAGGACGGCAAGCTGACCCGCGAGGAGGCGCAGGCCGAAGTCAAGCGCGCGATCGCCAGCTTCCACCGGGACGACCTCTACTTCTTCGTCCGCGGCTACAGCGACGACGTGAACCTCGTTCACCCCAACCCCAAGCGGGTCGGCATCGTCGACGCCAAAGGAGGCAAGGAGGCCGGCGAACGCTACCGCGCGGCACTGCAGGGCAAGACCATCGGCACCGTCATCGCCAAGGGCACGCGCCCCGGCAGCAAGGACGAAGTCGAGAAGCTCTACGCCGTCATCAAGTTCGTGCCCTGGGACTGGACCATCGGCTTCGGCGACTACATCGACGACATCGAGCAGTCCTTCTGGCGCAACACCGCCATCCTGCTCGGCATAGGCGCCGTGCTGATGCTCATCGTGACCGGCCTGGTCTGGGCCGCCGTGCGCCAGCTGTTCCGCCAACTCGGCGGCGAGCCGCAATACGCGGCCGAGGTGGTGGGCCAGATCGCCGACGGCAACCTCGGCACCGAGGTGCGCCTGCAGCCCGGCGACCACGGCAGCGTGCTGCACGCCATCAGCGCCATGCGCGACAACCTGGCCCGCCTGGTGGGCCAGGTGCGCGAAGCCAGCGACTCCATCTCTACCGCGTCGGCCCAGATCGCGGCCGGCAACGGTGACCTGTCCGCCCGCACGGAAGCCCAGGCCGCCTCGTTGGAGGAAACCGCCGCCTCCATGGACGAGCTGACCTCCACCGTGCAACAAAACGCGCAGAACGCACGCCAGGCCGACGAGCTGGCGCGCGATGCCTCGGAAGTGGCACGCAAGGGTGGCGCGGTGGTTGACCAGGTGGTGGGCACGATGGGCTCCATCGAGGCCTCGTCGCGCAAGATCGTCGACATCATCGGCGTGATCGACGGCATCGCATTCCAAACCAACATCCTGGCGCTGAACGCGGCGGTGGAGGCGGCGCGGGCGGGTGAACAAGGCCGCGGCTTCGCAGTCGTGGCCGGCGAGGTGCGCTCGCTGGCCCAGCGCAGCGCCGCGGCGGCACGCGAGATCAAGGGCTTGATCGACGACTCGGTCGCCAAGGTCAGCACCGGCTCGGCCCAGGTCGAGCAGGCCGGCACCACCATCCGCGAGGTCGTCGGCAGCGTGCAGCGCGTCAGCACCATGATCGGCGAGATCAGCACCGCCAGCAGCGAACAGGGCGCCGGCATCGCCCAGGTCAACCTGACCATCACCGACATGGACCGCAGCACCCAGCAAAACTCGGCCCTGGTGGAACAGGCGCTGGCCGCCGCCGAATCACTTCGCCAGCAGGCCGAGGGGCTGGCGCAGACGGTCAGCCGCTTCCGGCTCTGAAGCCCGCTTCGCCCGAGGGTTGCCGGCAAGGGGCGAAAATCGTTTCATGACCTTGCGCGAAGTCCCTCTCGTCTTCAGCCCGCCGGTGAGCCGCCAGCCAGTGCGCGCCGTGCCGGCTGGGCTGCTGGCGGACACGCTCGGCCGGCCGCTGCGCGACCTGCGCATCTCGGTGACCGACCGCTGCAACTTCCGCTGCGGCTACTGCATGCCCAAGCAGGTGTTCGACAAGCACCACCAGTTCCTGCCGCATGCCGACCTGCTCAGCTTCGAGGAGATCACCCGGCTGGCCCGCGTCTTCGTGGGCTTGGGGGTTGAAAAACTGCGCATCACCGGCGGCGAACCCACGCTGCGCCGCGGGCTGGAAACGCTGATCGAGATGCTGGCTGCGCTGCGCACGCCCGACGGCCGCGAGCTGGACCTGACGCTGACGACCAACGGCTCGACGCTGGTGAAGAAGGCCGCCGGCTTGCGCGCTGCGGGGCTGAAGCGCCTGACGGTCAGCCTGGACGGTCTCGACGATGCCGTCTTCCAGCGCATGAACGATGTTGGTTTCCCGGTGGCCGACGTGCTGGACGGCATCCGCGCCGCGCAGGCCGCGGGCCTGGGGCCGATCAAAGTCAACATGGTGGTGCAGCGCGGCGTGAACGACGACCAGATCCTGCCGATGGCCCGCCATTTCAGAGACAACTACGGCGGCGCCGTGGTGCTGCGCTTCATCGAATACATGGACGTCGGTGCCACCAACGGCTGGCGCATGGACCAGGTGCTGCCCTCCAGCGAGGTGCAGCGCCGCATCGCCGCGGAGTTCCCGATCACGCCGCTGTCCCACAGCGCGCCGGGCGAAACGGCGGAACGCTGGGCCTATGCCGACGGCGGCGGCGAGGTGGGCTTCATCTCCTCGGTCACCCAGGCCTTCTGCGGGGACTGCAACCGCGCGCGGCTGTCCACCGAAGGGCGGCTCTACACCTGCCTGTTCGCCCACCGCGGCCACGACCTGCGCGGCCTGCTGCGTGGCGACGAGGCCATGGACGACGGCCCGCTGGCCAGCACCATCGCCAGCGTCTGGGCGAACCGTGGCGACCGCTACTCGCAACTGCGCGGCCAGGGCCAGGCAACGCCTGCCGGCGAACGCCGCGTCGAAATGCACTACATCGGTGGCTGAGCTTCACGCCCTCGTCCTCGCCGGCGGCCGCGGTAGCCGCATGGGCGGTGTGGACAAGGGCTTGCAGATGCTCGACGGCAGCCCCCTCGTCACGCAAGTGATCCGGCGCCTGGCGCCCCAGGCGAGCAGCGTGCTGATCAGCGCCAACCGCAACCTCGACGCCTACGCCGCCCTCGGCCACACCGTGCTGCCCGACCCGCCCGGCCTGGAATTCGCGGGGCCGCTGGCCGGCGTGCTGGCAGGCCTGAACATCATCCCCGACGACGCCTGGCTGCTGACCGCGCCCTGCGACTGCCCTCACCTGCCGCTGGACCTGGCCGAACGCCTGCTCGAAGCGGCACAGCCTCACGGCCTCGCATTTGCACAGGCCGCGCGCGAGCACCCGACGCACGCCCTGCTGCACGCCCGCCTGCGCGCGCCGCTGGCCGCTCACCTGCAAGCCGGCGGCCGCGCCGTGCTGCGCTGGATGCGCGAGCAGCCGCACGGCGTTGCCCACTTCGACGACGAAGCCGCCTTCGCCAACCTCAACCACCTGGCGGACCTTGCCTGATGGACATCACCCTCCGCCCCATGCTGGAGCCCGACCTGCTGGCCTACAAGGCGCTGCGGGACGCCATGCTGGCTGGCCACCCCGAGGCCTTCACGTCGGACGCCGAGACCGAACGCCAGCGTGACCTGTCCAGCTACCGCAACCGCCTGGCCGGTGGCAGCAATGGCAGCACGCTGTTCACGCTGGTGGCGCTGGACGACGCCCGCCTCGTCGGCGCGCTGACCTGCGAGCGCGAACCGCGCCTGAAGGTGCAGCACCTCGCCCACCTGATCGGCATGATGGTGTCTGACACCCATCGCAGCCGCGGCATCGGTCGGGCACTGCTCGTCGCGGCCATCGCCAGGCTCAAGGCCACACCCGGCCTGGCCCAGGTCACCCTCAGCGTGACGGCCACCAACCGCGCCGCCATCGGCCTCTACGAGAGCCAGGGCTTTGTGCGCTACGGCTGCCTGCCGGACGCGATCCGTCTCGACGATGGCCGCAGCCTCGCCAAGGACCTGATGCGGCTACGGCTCGACTAAGTCGAACTGCACGACCAGCGCGTCCTGCACCGCCAGCAGCCCGCCCAGCACGGTGAAGGGCTGGACGCCGAAGTCGCTTTGCCGGATGACCACCTCGCCGCGCGCTCGCTTGCCCGCGACCTCGACAACAAACCACTGCCAGCGCGTGACGCCATGCAGCGTGATCTCGGCCTCCACGGCACGCCGCCCGCCCTCGCCCAGCTGCTGCAGCGTGCGCACGACGACCTCGGGATGAGCCGCCGCATCCAACGCCTTCAGCAGGTTGGCACGCGTGCCGGCCCGGGCCTCGTCGTCCACGGCGCTCCCAAAGGCTGGCCCGAGGCGCGCGCGCAGGGCCGGCGGGTCGATGTCCAGCGCGTCCAGCCGGAAGCTGAAGCCCGGCCCGGCGGCGGGCCAGTCGACACGCAGCCCCGCTGCGCGCAGCACATGGTTGTGCCCCAGCCGAGCCGCCGTGCCGCCACGAAACACCAGGATGCGCAGATCGTTGCCCTCGGCAACAGCCGGCGCCAGCGCGGGCGGCGCGGTGGCGCAGCCCACCAGGCAGGCCAGTGTCGCCACCAGCATCAGCCGGCGTCTCGGTGTGGTTTGCACGCTCAAGTAAGGGGTTTTCCGCGAGGGTTTTGTGAGCCGGCGCACAACGCTGCCGCGCCGGGCTGGACTAGCATAGCCACCATCTCCTCAAAGGAGCCCAGCCATGGCCAGCCTGTTCCGCCCCGCACTTGACCTGATGGCGCAATACGCCGCCTACCACCGCGACCGCCGCAACATCGCGACGCACTTCGTCGGTATCCCTCTCATCGTCTTCGCCATCAGCGCACTGCTCGCGCGCGCCGAGTTCACGCTGGGCAGCACGCCAATGAACGCCGCCATCGTGCTGTGGGCGGTCAGCGCGCTCTGGTACCTCACGCGCGGCAATCTCGTGCTCGGCGCGGCCACGGCCCTCGTCAACGGCGTGCTCACGGCGCTGGCCATGACGGCCACCCAGGGTGCGACGACGGCCGGCTGGCTGGTCATCGGCGTCGGCAGCTTCATCGTCGGCTGGGTGTTCCAGTTCGTCGGCCATTACTACGAGGGCAAGAAGCCCGCGTTCGTGGACGACCTGGTCGGCCTGCTGGTCGGCCCGATGTTCGTCGTCGGCGAGGGCATGTTCATGCTCGGCTGGGGCCGCCCGCTGCTGGCCGAGATCGAACGCCGCGTCGGCCCGACGCATCTGCGCGATCTGGCCCACCCCGTCTGATCCGCTGACACGATGACCGGCGTTCTTGTGATGGGCGCCGGCTCCGTCGGCTGCTTTGTCGGCGGCCTGACCCAGCTTGCCGGCGTGCCCGTCCACTTCGTCGGCCGCCCGCGCGTGCTGGCCGCCCTGCGCAAGCACGGCCTGCACCTCACCGACCAGGACGGCCTGGACCGCCGCATCCCGGCGCTCGACCTGCGCCTGCACGACGAGCCGCCCGCCGGGCTGAAGCCCGACCTGGTGCTGCTGTGCGTGAAGTCCGGCGCCACTGTGGAGGCGGCCACGGCCCTGGGCCTGACGCTGCCGCTGGGCACGCCCGTCGTCAGCCTGCAAAACGGCATCGGCAACGCCGAGGCCGCGCGCGGGGCCGCGCCGCAGCTGCACTGGCACGCGGGCATGGTGCCCTACAACATCGCCGAGATTTCGCCCGGCCACTACCACCGCGGCACCGGCGGCGCGCTGGCCGCGGAGGGCTCGCCCGAGGACCTGGCGCTGGCCGCCTGGCAGACCGCACTGGCCCGCATCGGCATGGGGCTGCGCCTGCACGCCGACCTCGCCCCCGTGCAGTGGGGCAAGCTGCTGCTCAACCTGAACAACCCGGTCAACGCGCTGTCCGGCATGCCGCTGCGGGATGAGCTGCTGCAGCGCGGCTACCGGCGCGTGCTGGCGGCCCTGCAGGAAGAGGCGCTGAACCTGCTGGACGCGGCCCAACGCCCCGTCGCCCAGCTCACGCCGCTGCCGCCACGCCGGCTGCTCATGCTGCTGCGCATGCCGACACCCATCTTCCGCCTGGCTGCCGCGCGCATGCTGCGCATCGACGCCCAGGCCCGCTCCAGCATGGCCGACGACCTGAGCGCGGGCCGCACGACCGAGATCGACGCGCTGTGCGGCGAAGTCGTCCGGCTGGCCCGCACCATGGGTCGCGGCGCGCCGCTGAACCTGCGCATGCAAGGCCTGGTGCGCGACTGGGCCAAGCGCCGCCAGCCCTATTCGCCGGCCGAGCTGCTGCGAGCCTTGGGTTTGTCCTGAATTGATCCATCTCCGTCCACCAGCGCGTGGCGGCAGATGCACAGCGGCGGAACACTGAAGGCCTCAACAACGCCAAAGAGGCCCGCCATGACCACCGCCCTCATCGTCATCGACGTTCAACACTCCTTCACCCAGCGCCCCACGTTCGAGACCGACGGCCTGCCGGCCTACCTGGCCGCGCAGAACCGCCTCATCGAGGGCTTCGAGGCTGCCGGCCTGCCCATCGTGCGCGTCTTCCACGTGCAACCTGACGCAACCGGCGCCGACCCCTTCAGCTTGGAAAGCGGCCATGTGCGCCCGCTGGAAGGCCTGCGCGACTTCAAGGCCGACCTGACCGTGCACAAGACCCGCCACAGCGCACTCGTCGGCAGCGGCCTGGACGTGTGGCTGACGCAGCACGGCATCCGCCAGCTCGTCATCAGCGGCATCCGCACCGAGCAATGCTGCGAGACGACGACCCGCCACGCGTCGGACCTGGGCTGGGAGGTCATCTACGTGCCCGAGGCGACACTCACGTTCACGATGCAACACCCCGACGGCTCGCCCCTGACGCCCGCCCAGCTCCGCGCCCGCACGGCCGCCGTGCTGGACGGCCGCTTCGCCCGCATCATGGATGCCGAAGCCGCGCTGCAGGCCGTCACCGAGAAGGAAGCCGCCCTTGCCTGACCCCAAGCAGGTTGTCTTCGTCCTGCAGGACGACAGCCTCGTCCTCGACTGGGCCGGCCCGGCCGAGGCGCTGCGCCTGGCCAGCCTCGAAATCGCCGCGCTGAAGCTGGCCGCCCCGCCGTTCGAACTGCGTTTCGTCGGCGTGCGCAGCGAATCGACCGGGTCGGTGGGCATCCAGTTGCAGGCGCTCGAACCCCTGCCGAACGACCTGCCTGAGGGCAGCTGGATCGTCCTGGTCGGCCGCACCTCCGCCGCCGAGGCGCGGCAGCCGATGCAACAGCGTGAACTCGTTGCCTGGCTCTCCCGCCTGGCGCCCGGCCGACCGGGCCTACGCCTCGTCACCGTCTGCTCCGGCGCGCTGCTGGCCGCCCAGGCCGGCCTGCTGGACGGCCGACGCGCCACCACCCATCACCAGCACCTGGACGACCTCGCCCGCCTCGCACCGCGCTGCACGGTGCTGCAGGACCGCGTCTTCGTGCAGGACGGCGAGGTTTTCACCAGCGCCGGCGTGACGGCCGGCATCGACCTGGCGCTGCACCTCATCACGGCGCATGCCGGCGAGCTGGTCGCGGCACGGGTTGCGGAACAGATGGCCGTGGCCCTGCGCCGCGGCCCGGCCGACCCCGAGCTGTCGCCGCTGCTGGCCCACCGCCAGCACCTGAACGCCCGCCTGCACCGCGTGCAGGACGCCCTCAGCGTGGCCCCGGCCGAAGACTGGCCACTGGAGCGCATGGCCGACCTCGCCGCCACGACGCCGCGCACGCTGAGCCGCCTCTTCGCCCAGCATGCCGACACCAGCCCCCAGGCCTATCTGCGCGGCGTTCGCCTGGCCGTGGCCAAGCGTTCCCTGGAAGCCGGCGCCAGCGTCAGCGCGGCCAGCGAGGCGGCGGGCTTCAACTCCGAACTGCAACTGCGCCGCGCCTGGGCCGCGGTCGGCTGGCCGGGCACGCCCTCCAGCGCCAGGCGCTGACGCGTTCGTCCCGCGGAATTGCAGTTCATCCGCCCGCGCCGGCGATCCATCGCCTGGGGCTCGCGGCGCGCCGGGTCAGTGACGAAACTGCAATCACTGACCCAGCCAACCCACCGGAGCCCACCATGAACACCGCAGCCAAGACCTTCATCGTCGCCATCGCTTCCGTCGCCGCCGCAGCCGCTGCCGGTGTGGGCCTGGCCAACCGCACGGCCGCCCCGGCTACCGAGGTGGTGAAGCTGGAACGCGTGGTCATCGTTGGCAAGCGTGCAGACGCGACGGTCGTGGCCCAGCTGCCGCGCGTCGTCATCGAAGGCCGCCGCGACACGACGACGCTGGCCGCTGCACAGACGCAGGTCTGGATCGTCTGAACCCCGCGCTGCCGTCAGTCACCCAACCCGCCGCTGGCGGGTTTTCTTTTTTCTGCTGTCAGCCGCAACAGGCGTACAGCGCCTGCACCAGCACGGCCGCATTCGGCCCGCCGACAACGCCCGGCGCCATGCGGTTCATCATGTAGGCGAGGCAAAGCCGCCTCTCCACATCCACCAGCACCAGCGAGCCGCCCCAGCCGCCCCAGAAGCAGATGCGCTGCTCGGGGATGAAGGGCAGCGTGGCCGGCTCGGGCAGGCCGTAGCCCATGCCCATGCACAGCGGCACGCCCAGCACGAGGTCGATGCCGCGGGCCTGCACGTCGAAGATGCGGTCCACCGTCTTGGGCTTGAGCCAGCGCCGGCCGCCCAGCGTGCCCTCGCAGGCGACGATGGATTGCAGCTGAGCGACCGAGCGCGCATTGCCATGGCCGTTGGCGGCGCCGATGTCGGCCCGGCACCAGTCCTCGCGGTGGCTGTAGGCCGCGTCGGGTGCCGGGTTGCCGAGGGTGCGCAGCATCGGGCTGCCGGGCGGGATGGCGGAGAAATCGACCGGGGCTGGAGGTGGCGGCACCACGCGGGCAACGCGCGCATCGTGTTCGGGCGGCAGGCCGATGTGGAAGTCCGCGCCCAGCGGCCCGGCCAGCTCGCTCGCCAGGAAGGCTCCCGTCTTCTGCCCCGTGATGCGGCGGATCAGCTCGCCCACCAGGTGGCCGTAGTTCAGCGCGTGATAGCCCGAGGCGCTGCCCGGGGTCCACCACGGCGACTGCGCCGCCAGCAGGGCCGTGCTGCGCTCCCAGTCGCACAGGTCGCCCATGCCCATGGGCTGCTCCCAGCCGCTGACGCCCGAGGTATGGCCCAGCACGTCGCGCACGAGGATGCCGCTCTTGCCGTTGGTGGCGAACTCGGGCCAGTAGGCGGCCACGGGGGCGTCCAGGTCCAGCTCGCCGCGGTCGGCCAGCAGCAGGGCGCAGAGGGACGTCATGGTCTTGGTGGTGGACCAGACATGGGTCAGCGTGTTGCGGTCCCAGGGCTTGTGGCGCGCCTCGTCGCACCAGCCGCCCCAGTGGTCGAGCACGAGCTCGCCCTCGACGGTCAGCGCCAGCGAGGCGCCCAGATCGTCGCCACGCTCGAACAGCGCGTCAAAGGCATGGGCGAGCGGTTCCCAGCGGGCCTGGTGGTGGCCCAGCAGATGCTTCATGGTGGTCTCCTCAGAAGTCGTAGCTCGCGCCGATGGCGAACTGGCGCGGCGGCGTGTAGGTGACCTGGCGGGCGGCACCCAGCAGCGGCGAGGCGATGCTCATGCTGGTGAAGGCCGCGGTGTCGCCCACGTTGCGGACGTTGGCCCAGAGCTTCCAGCGGCCCGCTGCAGGGCGCAGCGTGGCGGTCAGATTGAGCAGGCCGTAAGCGCCCTGCATCGCATCCGACGTGTTGAACTCGGTGAAGTAGAAGCGGCCGCGCCAGCTGTAGTCGGCACGCAGCGTCGTGCGCAGCTCGCCCAGGCTGCCGGCCCATTCGGCACCGAGAGTGACTTGCTGCTTGGAGGCCTGCGCCAGCTGGCGGCCACGCACATTGACCGGCGTCGTCGGCGCGTTGCGCAGGTCGACGTTGGTGAAGTCCGTGTACTTCGGGTCCATCAGGCCCAGGCCGGCGGACAGCGTCAGCTCAGGCAGCGGGCGCAGCGCGGCCTCGATCTCGACGCCATCGATGCGCGCCGCCGAGGCGTTGGCCAGCAGCGTCGTCGCCTGGCCGACCTGCGACACCTGCATGTCCTTGTAGCGGCTGCTGAAGACGGCCGCGCTGAGCACGCCGCGGCGCTGCAGGAACTCGGTCTTGAAGCCCAGCTCGATGCTGCTGACCTTCTCCGGCTTGACGAGCGTTGGCTGCAGCGCGCCGAGGTTGACCGCGCCCGACTTGAAGCCATGCGCCCAGCGCGCATAGGCCAGCGTGCCGGTGGCGGGTTTGTATTCGACGCCGATGCTGCCTGGCGTGCTCGTCCAGCCATCGCTCGGGTGGCCGGTGCCGGCCAAGCCGAAGGCGGCAATGTTCTGGTACTCGTCGGCACGCTTGCTGTCATGGTTGACGCGCAGGCCGGCCAGCAGCGACCACTGCGGGTTCAGCGTGTAGCGCAGGTCGGCATAGGCGGCGCTGGAGCGTGTGTGCACGGTGCCGCCGAGCAGGAAGCCGACACCGCCCGGGAAGGGCACGGTCATGGGTGCACCCGGCACGATGAAACCCAGCGGCACCTGGGTGCTGATGGTGATGTCCTGGCTCTGGTCGAACTGCAGCGCCGTAACGCCCACCAGCCATTGCAGCGGGCTGCCTTCGTCGGAAGCCAGGTGCACGTCCAGGCTCTTGTCTGTGCTGCCAGTCAGGAAGCCGGAGGTCGTGACCGCGGCCTCGGTGGTGTCGCTGTCCCAGAGCCGGTCGACCTTGCTGCGCCGCAAGCTGAGAGACGCGCTCAGCGTGTTGGGGCCCAGCGGCAGCTCCAGCAGCGCCTGCGCCGTGTTGACCTCGACGCGGTTGCTGGACCCCTGGCTCTTGACGACGCGCGGGTCGCTGCTCTGCGTGACGCCGTACAGCAGCACCGGGATGGAGACGGGATCAGCCAGCACCGGCACGCTCATGCCGGCGTCGCGCTCGCGGTAGTGGCCGGCCACGACCCTCAGCGTGCCGAGGCCCGACAGCCCCGATTGCAACTGCGCTCGCAGCGCGCGGCTGGACTGGTCATCCAGGCGCCGCGGCCCCTCGGTGAGCGGATTGCGGGTGTAGCCGTCGGCCTCCTTGACCTGGTAGGCCAGCCGGCCATCCAGCCCGTCGGCCAGCGGCCCGGAGACAAAGCCTTCGCTCTCGCGCCGGCCGTCGCCACCGAACAGCAGGCCGACGCGCCCCTGCAGCGTCGAGGTCGGCAAGGCCGAGATGATGTTGACCGCACCGCCGGTGGCATTGCGACCATAGAGCGCGCCCTGCGGCCCGCGCAGGATCTCGACGCGCTGGATGTCGAACAGGGCGGTGTTGGAACTGGTCTGATCCGACACATAAGCGCCGTCGCTGTAGAGCGCCACGCCGGGGTCGCCGCCGGCCAGGATGAAGACATTGCCGATGCCGCGCACAAAGAGCTGGGTGGCGCCCTGCCCGTTCGTGAACGAGGTGTTGGGGCTGAGCATGACGAGGTCGGCCAGCCCCGTGTCGCCGCGCTCAGCCAGGCGGGCGCCGTTCAGCGCGGTGATGGCGGCGGGCGTGGTGTCCAGCACCGTCACGCGGCGCTCGGCCGTGATGACGACGCGCTCGATCTGCACGTTGTCGGGGGCGGCCTGGGCCGCGGCCAAGGTGGATGCTGCGGCCAGCGCGATAGGGCTGAGTCTCATGCTCTGTCTCCGGTCGCCGCGTCTGTGTGGCGGCGTGCAGGCATGGTCGCGAGCGGCTCTTCGGCCGGCTATGGCGAATCGGCAGCGCGATGTGCCAAATCGGAACTTCGGCGGAACTTCGGCGGAACTTCAGTGGCTGTTCAGCGTCTGGCTGGGCGATTCGCCAAAGCGCTCGCGGTAGCGTGCGGCAAAGCTGCCGAGCTGCCAGAAGCCCCATTGCGCGGCCACCGACGTCACGGTGACGCCAGGTGCGGCAGACCGCAGCTCCTCGCGCACGCGGTCCAGCCGGTACTGCTGCAGATAGCGCTGCGGCGACACGCCGAAGTGGCGCTCGAAGCCCCGCGCCAGCGCGCGCACGCCGACACCTGCGGCCTCGGCGATATCGCCTACCGAGGGCACGTCGGCCGCATGGGCGTGGATGTAGTCGCGCGCCCGCCGTGTAGACAGCGGCATGGCGGCCGGTGCGTCCAGCCCGCGCGTGTAGCTGTTGGGCCAGGCCAGCAGCAGCTCGAAAAGCGCCGCGTCGCGCAAGCTGGCCTCCAGCCGCTGGGCCGCCGCATGCGGATAGGCCGGCGTGGCCGCCAGGTGCCCGAGCACGCGCAGCAGGGCCGCCACCGGCGCGCCACCGGCTCCGCAGTGGTCGGCAAAACGCAGCGGGTGAGCCAGGTCGGAACCGAGCAGGCTGCGGCAGGCACTGCCCATGTCGGCGTCGTCGACGCGCAGGTTCAACAGCTCCATGTCGCCCGACATCTCCAGCCCGTGCACCTCGTCCGGCGCGATGACGCCGGCGTCGCCCGCACCGTAGAGCTCGCGGTCGCCGCTGCGCCAGACCTCGCCCTGTCGCAGGTACGAAAACACCCAGTGCCCGTGGGCCCGCGGCATGGCCATGCGGGTGGAGGTGCCGTAGCGCACCTCACCCAGGTGCAGGCGGGCAAACTCGGCGCCGCGCAGCTTCAGCGCCAGGCCGTTCTCGTCGCCGATGCGCAGTGCATGCGGGCCGTAGACGCCGCTGAGCACCGCCTGGGCTTCGTCCGGATTGCTCGTCTCGCACAGCGCGACGAGGCGGGAGTTGCTCAGCGCGGCATCGACCTCCGCCCCCTGCAGAGGCTGGTCGGCACTGACGGCAGCGGCGATGGGCAGCATGGCCGGGTTGTAGGCCAATTCCTGGCCGGCCGCCATCGGTGCAATGCGCGGGCGCCACAGTCGCCCCCGAGACAGGCGTGACGAAGCTCATCCCCTAGTTCGAGCCGTCCCCAAGCTGTCGACGCAACCCGTCGCGACCGTGCCGAACTCGGTGACCGAATTGCCGCGTCGGTCGCATCGAAGTCGTCGCGAAGTGCCCCGCTCCACACACTGCCGCCGCCCGTTGCATGACGCCAGCGGACATCAACACAAGGAGCAAGCATGAACTTCAAAGCCACCCTGTGCGCCGCTGCTGCGGCCTTTTCCCTGTCCCTGCCGGCCCTGGCCCAGGAATCCAGCTACACGCCAGGCTCGGTCTGGTTCTTCTCCAACATCAAGATCGAGCCAGGCCAGTTCGAGAAGTACATGGACTACCTCGGCACCAACTGGAAGAAGGTGCAGGAGCTGGGCAAGAAGGAAGGCATCATCGTCTCGTACCACGTGCTGGCCGTGAACGCGCAACGCCACGATGAGCCCGACCTGGTGCTGGCCGTCGAGCTCAAGGACTACCAGAGCAACGCCAAGCAGCTGGCCTTCCAGAAGAAGATCGAGGCCATGCTGGCGGCCGACACGCGCAAGCAGGACGTCGCCGCCGGCGAGCGCGGCGTCATGCGCAAGCTGGTGGGCAATATGCAGCTGCAGGAGCTGGTATTGAAGTGACACCCAAAGCAAAACCGAAGCTTCGTTCAGGCTGAGGCTGTCCGTGGTCGGCGGGGTGCTGGCGACAATCCCTGGCTCACCACGGACCGCCCACCATGCTCGAACTGCTCGCCGACCCGCAGACCTGGATCGCCCTCCTCACGCTGACCGCGCTGGAGCTGGTGCTGGGCATCGACAACATCATCTTCATCAGCATCCTGGTGGACAAACTGCCCAAGGCGATGCAAGAGCGCGCACGGCGCCTGGGCCTCTTCATGGCCATGTTCATGCGTATCGGGCTGCTGATGATGCTGGCCTGGATCGTCGGCATGGTGGAGCCGCTGTTCACGCTGCCCCTGTTCGACAAAGCCATCTCGGGCAGAGACCTCATCCTCATCGGCGGTGGCCTCTTCCTGATCTGGAAGAGCACGGGCGAGATCCACGGGTCGCTGGAAGGCGAGGACGAGGCCCACGGCGTGGGTGGCAAGGCCAAGGCCGCGTTCGCGGCCGTCATCCTGCAGATCATGGTCATCGACCTGGTCTTCTCGCTGGACTCCATCATCACCGCCGTCGGCATGGTGGACGACGTGCGCATCATGATCGCCGCCGTCGTCTGCTCCGTCGGCCTGATGATGCTGTTCGCCGCCCCCATCGGCCGCTTCGTGTCCGACCACCCGACGATCAAGATGCTGGCGCTGTCCTTCCTCGTCGTCGTCGGCGTCGTGCTGGTGGCCGAGGGCTTCGGCCACCACGTGCCCAAGGGCTACATCTACTTCGCGATGGCCTTCTCGCTGGGCGTGGAGATGATGAACATCAAGATGCGCAAGAAGTCGACGACCAAGATCAAGCTGCGCCAGCAGATCCCGGGCGGCGACGACGAGTGAGCCTG
The DNA here is from genome assembly GCF_059421665.1 of Roseateles sp. GW821-FHT02E12. Taxonomy (NCBI): domain Bacteria; kingdom Pseudomonadati; phylum Pseudomonadota; class Betaproteobacteria; order Burkholderiales; family Sphaerotilaceae; genus Roseateles; species Roseateles sp. GW821-FHT02E12. The sequence continues at coordinate 530,226 of NZ_JBWKVK010000003.1, read as the reverse complement.
CAGGCACACTCGGGGCGTGCACCTGACGCCCTTCATCGCCGTCGACGCCATCTCCTTCGGCATCTCGCCTGAGCAGCTCACCGCCCGGCTGGGCCCGCCAGGCAAGGTCGAGCGCAACAACATCGCGCTGACGGCCTACGACTACGGCGACAGCGTCTACCGCTTCGAGGACATCGGCCGGCTCGAAGAGATCACGCAGCATGCGCCGGTGCTGCACCTGGGCGCCGTCGCCATTCCGTTCATCGCGCTGGAAGGCTTCGTGCGCGCCCAGGACGCCGACGCCTTCGAGCGCGCCGGCTTTCTCGTCAGCCCCGCTTTCGGGCTGGCCTTCGTTCCGCAAGAGCCGGACTGGGTCACGGCGCTGGCGCGTCACTGCATCCCGACATGGCGGGCGCTGTGAGGCGCTGCCTGGCTGCCCTGCTGCTCGCGGCCTGTTGGCCGGCAGGCGCGCAGCCGCTGGCCCGCCTCGATCACATCCCAACCGCCGTGCGCGACCTGGATCAGGCGGCGGCTGATTTCCGCGCGCTCGGCTTCGCGATCAAGCCCGGGCGGCCGCATGCCAACGGCTTGCGCAACGCGCACATCAAGTTTGCCAACGGCGCCGGGCTGGAGCTGATCACGGCCAGCACGGCGGCGGACGGCCTCAGCAGCCGCTACAAGGCATTTCTGGACGAGGGCGAAGGCCCGGCCTTCCTGACGCTGCATGCCGCCGACGAGACCCGTGCCGCTGCCGCGCTGCGGGCGGCGGGCATCCCGCACCGGCATGACGCCGACGGGCTCACGCTGACCGACCCGCGGCTGAGCTGGATCTTCTTCGCCGGCGACAACCGCTCGCCGACGGACCGCCCCGAACACTTCGCGCATGCCAACGGCACGTTTGCAACGCGTGAAGTCTGGGTGGCGATGGACAACGCGACGCCACTCGTGCAACTGCTGTCGGTCCTGGGCGCCAGCTCGCACGAGGAGACGCGCCGCGAGCCTCTGGCCGCCCAGGCCCGCGTCTTCGAGCTCGCCGAGGGCGGCCGCATCGTCATCGTGCCGGCGCGGCATCAGATCGTGCTCGGCCATTCCATTATTGGCGTGACGATGGCGGCGCGAAGCGGCGAATCCACGTCACTCGTTCGAGTCCACGGCCTGTGGCTGACGCTGCAATCCGAGCGCTGACTCAAGTTATCGCTGTGCGCAGATCACGGCCCGGCAAACCGGATCGGCGAGCCCGACGGCGGCACCAACAGTTGTCCTGATGCCCCTTTGAGCTACTTTTGGCTGCCGCCCGACAACAAGCCGATGCTGGTGGTAGCGCCGACCTTCGAGCTCAGTCCCCCAAAGACCTCAAGTCGCCCAGATTCTGGGATCACTCGTCCTCAAGGCCCATAGCTGCTCCCGCCACAGCGCCCTCACCCGCCGCAGCGCCAGCGTCACCGTCTCGACCTCATCGCCAACGACGCGCGCCAGCAGCACTGCGCCACGCGGGCCGGCTAGATGGGTGATGCCCGAACGGGGCACGCCATCCAGCAAGGCGCGGCTGTGGGTCAGCAGCGCGTCCACATCAGCCAGCACGCCGGTCTGCGCATAGACCAGCGTGCCCAGCACCCGATGGCCGTCGAGGCCACACGGGCCGTCGAGCAGGGCCTTGTCCGCCGCATCGAGCCAGCCGCGGTCCAGCCATTGGCCGGCAATCTCCAGATGCTGCAGCAGCCGGCCGGTCTCAAAGGGCTGGCTCGCAGCGGGCAGGCCCAAGCCCAGCACCTCGGTCGCGAACAGGCTGGCGCCCGGCGCGAGGCTCAGCCTCACCTCGTTGCGTGCGATGCAGCCGGGATAGGCCAACGTCTCCTGCGGCAGCCACTCCAGGCGCCCGCCCTCGCCCACGGCGGCCTGCACGACCTGCGCCGCTTCGCCCGCGTTGGAGCGGTAGAAACGCGTGGCGGCTGGCGTGGTGACGAGCAGATGGGCGCTGGCCTGCACATCCAGGTGGATGTCCAGGCGGTCCCCACCCACCAAGCCACCGGGTGGATGCACCAGCACGGCATGCGCAATGGCGGGGCCCTCAGGGTAGAGCGTCTTCAGCAGGCGCAGCGGGCCGTCGTGGCGGGCATGCACGCGAGTGGCGTTGCCGCCATCGCGAGCGGCGCTCAGCGTCAATCGCGCCGGCCAGCGGATGGCATCAGTCGACAAGCAGCCCCTTCTTCTCGATGAAGGCGACGACGTCGGCCAGGCCATCGCGGGTCTTGAGGTTGGTCATGACCCAGGGCTTCACCGGCCGCATGCGAGCGGTGTCGCTGCGCATGACGTTCAGGTCGGCGCCCACGTGGGGCGCGAGGTCGGTCTTGTTGATGACGAAGAGGTCGCTCTTCGTGATGCCGGGGCCGCCCTTGCGCGGGATCTTCTCGCCGGCGGCCACGTCGATGACGTAGATGGTCAGGTCGGAAAGCTCCGGGCTGAAGGTCGCGGCCAGGTTGTCGCCACCGCTCTCCACGAACACGATGTCGGCGTCGGGGAACTTCTCCAGCATGCGGTCGACCGCTTCGAGGTTGATGGAGCAGTCCTCGCGGATAGCGGTGTGAGGGCAGCCGCCGGTCTCCACACCCATGATGCGTTCGGGCGCCAAGGCGCCGGCCACCGTCAGCAGGCGCTGGTCTTCCTTGGTGTAGATGTCGTTGGTGACGACGATGAGATCCCAACGGTCGCGCATCGTCTTGCACAACATCTCGACGAGCGTGGTCTTGCCGGAGCCCACGGGGCCGCCGACGCCAACGCGCAGCGGGGGCAGTTTCTTGGTGCGATTCGGGATGGCGTGCAGCGGGGCTGTGGTCATGAGCGGAACAGTCTCGAATATTGGGTTTCGTGGCGGGCGCCGTGAATGCCGAGCAACGGCGCGAAGGCCATGGGCTCGGGCGCGGCCAGCGCCGTCGCCACGGCTTGCGGAATGGCTTGCACGAGGCGTGCCAGCAGGCGCTGGCCGGAGGTCTGGCCAAGGGGCACGGAGCGCACGGCGGCCTGCATCAGGTTCTCGGCCCAGCCGAAGGCGATGGCCTGCAGCGCGGGTTCCAGCGCAGCGCCGCGCGATGCAGCCGCAGCGCCCATCACGACGGGCCAGCTTGGCGCCGGCTTGAGCGACTTCAGCAGCGGCAGCACCGGCGCATCGGGCATCAGGCCCTGCATCCAGACGAGCAGGCTGCGACCCATCTGCTGGGCCTGCTGCAGGCTCTCGCTGGTCTCGCGGGTCTGCAGCACCCAGGCATTCAACTCGGTCAGCCGCGCGCCGTCGAGCGCCAGCGCGGCGGCGTGCGCAGCAGCGGCGACCGGCAACTCGGCACGGGCCTGCACGAGTTCGAGCTGGTTCAGCAACCAGTCGCCGGCGCTGGTCTCGTCGTGCACGACCCCGGCATCCACGGCGGCCTCCAGGCCCTCTGAATAGCTGAAGCCACCGACCGGCAGCGCGGGAGAGGCGAGCCAGAGAAGATGCAGCAGCGAGTCAGGATGTGGCATGAGTCAACGGCAAGCAAGGGAGCGCGGGGCCTGAAGTGTGCGGGGCGCGCCAGCCCGTCAGGCGGCTTCAGCGGCGCCACGGCGCGCAGATATTTAAACTGGCGAGCTTTGCATTGCGCCCTCAGTGGACCACATGAAAGCCTCTCGAACCTTCACCTTGTCACTCCTGCTGGCGCTGGGCGCCAGCCTGGCACATGGGTGGGAAGCGCCCGCCAACCCGAACCCGGAAGTCATCCTGAATGAAGCGCTGGCCGATGCGGCCTACGGCCGGTTCGACGACGCGGCGCAGAAGCACCTTTGGTATCACGAGAACGTCCTGCGGCTGCTGCCGGAGCACGTGGGCGTCAGGCTGTCGTTTGCGCTGCAGGACTGGCTGGAGCTGGCCAAGCGCTATCCGCCGGCCATGCGCGACCTGCAGACCGTGCGTGATCGTGCCGTCGAGCGCACCCACACCATCGACCGCAACCTGCATGGCGCCGTCCTGGAAGTGGTTCGCATCAATGAGCTGCTGGGTGATGCCAAGTCCACCCGTGACATGTTTGCCCAACTGGCCGAACGCGACGCGCCCAGCGCTGCCCGGTATTGGCTGATGGCCGTGCCTGCCCTGGTGCAGATGCAGGACCATCAGCTGGCCAACGCCTACATGCCGCTGCAAGGTGTGCTGAACAGCATCGAGTCGCAATACTCGGCGCGAGCCTCCGGGCAGGACATGCCCCCGGCCCAGCGGGCCAGCATGCAGGCACAGATGGCCGGCTACGTCGACCTGACGTTCGCGCGGGTGATCTGGGTGTTGACCAAGTCCCAGCGCGCCGGCGAGGCACAAGAGGTGGCGCGACGCGGCAAGGCCTTGCTGGGGGCCGGTATCGCAACGCCGCTGATCGACGCGGCCTTGCTGGGCGGCAGCCCGTCCGCCAGCGTCAACTGAAACGAAACGGCCGCTGCCGCGGCTCAGTGCTTGTGGTCGTGGCCGTGGTCATGACCGCAGCCGGGGCCATGCACGTGGCCTTCGTCGTGCGCCTTTACTGGAATCGCCAGCGGCTTGCGCACCGGCGCGGGCTCGGCGGCGTGCGCATGGTGCTCATGCCCATGTTCATGCGCGTGGTCATGCCCGTGGTGGTGGTGACCGTGCCCGGCGCCTTCGCCGTAAGCCCCGCCTTCGGGTTCGAAGGCCGCCTGCGCCTCGGTGACGATCAGGTGCTGGCGGCGCAGCATGTCGGCCAGCACGGGGTCGGGCTCGAACTGCAGCAGTTCGGCCTGCAACTCCAGCGGTACATGGCGGTTGCCGAGGTGGTAGGCGGCGCGCAGCAGGTCGAACGGTGAGCCGTGCTCGGTGCAGTGGCGCACCTGCAGCACGGGCTGGGCAGAGGCGATAACGCGGAGCAGCGAGCCGTCTTCAGCCACGAGCACGTCGCCGCCCCGCAGCACCGTGCCGCGCGGCAGCACGACGCCGATCTCGCGGCCGGTGGAATCGGTGGCCGAGAAGCGACTCTTGCTGCGAGCGTCCCAGTCGAGTTCAAGCGTAGGCGCGCGCTTGACGAGCACGGCGGCGAGGCCGGCACCGCCGGCAATGCGTTTGGAGGCGTGGATCATGGGCCAAGTATCGGCGCTGGCTCGATGGCGACAGCGGCCGTGGGGGTTTGCCGGGCATCATGTCGCCTCCAATGCCAGCGGCAAGCACCATGCAACTCGAAACCCTCACCCTCTCCCTCCAGGACCACATCGCCACCGTCCGCCTGAACCGGCCGGACAAGGCCAACGCGATGAACGCGGTGATGTGGCAGGACATCCGCCGCGCGTTTGACTGGATCGACAGCCAGCCCGAGGCCCGCGTGGCGGTGCTGGAAGGCGAAGGCAAGCACTTCACCGCCGGCATCGACCTGCAGATGATGATGGGCATCGCCCCGCAGATCCAGGACCCCTGCGACGGCCGCACGCGCGAGAGCCTGCGCCGCGTCATCCTGGACATGCAGGACACGCTCACCAGCCTGGAGCGCTGTCGCAAGCCGGTGCTCGCGGCCATCCACGGCGCCTGCGTGGGCGGTGGCATCGACCTGATCTGCGCCGCCGACATGCGCTACTGCAGCGCCGACGCCTACTTCTCCATCAAGGAGATCGATATCGGCATGGTGGCCGACGTGGGCACGCTGCAGCGCCTGCCCAAGCTGGTCGGCTCGCAGGGCCTGGTGCGCGAGCTGGCCTTCACGGGCCGGCGCGTGGAGGCCGCCGAGGCCCGCGAGATCGGCCTCGTCAACCGCGTGTTCGACAGCCGCGAGGCGCTGCAAGCCGGCGTGCGCGAGATTGCCGCACTCATCGCCAGCAAATCGCCGCTGTCCATCCGCGGCACCAAGGAGCAGCTCAACTACGCGCGTGACCACTCGGTGGCCGATGGCCTCAACTACATCGCCACCTGGAACGCCGGCATGCTGATGAGCGAAGACCTCACCAAGGCCATGATGGCCGGCAAGAGCACGCCGAGCTTCCGCGACTAGCCGCGCGTTGCATGCGCCCGGTTGCTGGCACGGCTGAACGGCGCATCGCCCCCCATAAACTGCGGCCATGCTGGACGTGAGGGCCTATCTGGAGGCGACATCTTTGGGGCGCCTGCTGGCGCCGACGGAGCTCCGGGACCTGCAGGCCCTGGCCGTCGAGCGCCACTTTGCGCGCGGCGAGCATCTCGCAACGGCGGGAGCCGCGGCCTTCCATTGGTTCGGTGTCATCGAAGGCTTGGTGTCCTTGTCGGTCAGCCATGCCGACGGCGAGCAGACCATGCTGTCGGCCGTTGGCGATGGCGGCTGGTTCGGCGAGGGCACCTTGCTGAAGGGGCAGGCATGGCAGTTCGACGCCGTGGCCCTGCGTAACACGCGCGCCGTGCTGATCCCCGCGGCGCAGTTCCAGCGCCTTCGCAACAGCAGCCTGGGTTTCAACCACTTCGTGCAGGAGCTGCTGAACGCGCGCCTGGGCGCCCTCATCGGGGCGGCGATCTGCGCCAGGCATGCGCCCATCGAATCCCGCGTCGCGCGGGCGGTGGTGGACCTGATCCAGCACCCGCAGTCCGGTGAAACCGTCCTTCGCGTCTCGCAGGCTGAGATCGCGATGCTGGCGGGCACCTCAAGGCAGCGAGCCAACATGGCGCTGAAGCGACTCAGCGAATGGGGGCTCGTCGACGTCGCCCGTGACGGCTTGCTGGTGCACGACATTCAGCGCCTGAGGGCCGTGAGCGCCGACGATGGCGCAACAGCGCAGCCATCGGCCGGCTGAATCAACGCGCCCTGCCCGCTTAGCATTCGCCCATGCTGACCGCACCGCAAACCCTCGCCTTCCTCGCCACCGCCCTGGTCCTGACCGTCACCCCAGGCCCGGACAACCTGATGGTGCTGAGCATGGGCATGTCCCGCGGGCGGCGAGTGGGCATGGCTTTCGGCCTGGGTTGTGCGCTGGGCTGCCTGAGCCACACGCTGCTGGCCGTCATCGGCGTCAGCGCGCTGGTGGCCGCGTCGCCGGTGGCGTTCACGCTGCTGAAGATGGCAGGCGGCGTCTATCTCGTGTGGATGGGCGTGCAGGCCTGGCGGCATGCGGGCAACGTGCAGTTGAGCCGAGATGCTGGCGACGCCTCATCGCTGCGCCGCGTCTTCGTGAAGGGCCTGATCGCCAATGCGATCAACCCCAAGGTGGTGTTGTTCTTCCTGTCTTTCCTGCCGCAATTCGTCGTCGCGTCGCAGGGCGAGGTGGAGTGGCAGTTGGGGCTGCTGGGCCTGGTGTTCACGGCGCAAGCCGTCGTGATGTTCGGGTTGCTGGGCTACTTCTCGGGCAGCGTCGGCGCCTGGCTGAACCGCCGGCCGAGCGTGGGCCTGTGGCTGGACCGCCTCGCGGGCACGTTGTTCATCGGCCTGGGCGTGCGGATGATGGCGTCGCGCTAGTCAGCCCGGTCGACCGCCCAGCCGAACGACGTGCTCGTGTAGCCTATTCCCATGCCTCGCCGCCTCGCCCTTGTCGCCGTCGCGCTCGTCGCCGCCATGGCGCTCGCCACGTGCGCCGTCGTCAGCAGCCTCTACACCGGCCACCTCGACATCGAGCAGGCAGAGCTGCAGGCACGCATCGCGCCGCGCTTCCCCACACACCACTGCAAGCTGCTCATCGCCTGCCTGGACCTGTCCAACCCCGTCGTGGTGCTGACCGAGGGGGAAGACCGCATCGGCATCACGGCCGACGCGAAGGTGACGCTGGGCACGCGCGAGCGCATCGGCCGTGTGGGCCTGTCGGGCCGACCGCGCTACGTGCCGGCCGAGGGCCAACTGTTCCTGGACGAGCTGCAAGTCACGACGCTGGAGCTCAGCGGCCTGCCCGCGGAGCACGCCGAGGTGGTGAAGCTGTACGCCCCACAGCTCGCCAAGGACGCGCTGCAGCGCCGCCCCATCTACACCATCGACACCAGCACCGCCAAGGGCACGCTGGCCAAGCTGACGGTGCGGGACGTGAAGGTGGTGGGCGGCAAGCTGCGAATCAGCTTCTCCGAGGCATCAAGCCGATGAGCAGCCTGTCACCTTTCGAGATTGGCGGCTTGACGTTCATCGTCGTGGCCGCCGTGTGGCTCGCGCTCGGCAGCCCGGGCAGCATGTCGGTGTTCAAGGCCATCTTGTCGCCGCTGGATTTCGTGTGGCGGGTCTCCAGGACAGCCGACGGGATCTCCAAGGACATGACCAGCTCGCTGGTGGCCCGCATGCTGGCCACGCTGGTGGCGAAGGCGGGCGCGGGAGTTTTCATCGCCCTCGGCCTGGCCCTGGCGGCTTTTCTCGTCCTGGGCGTCCTGGGTCGGTTCTTTCCCCGCTTCCGGCTGCTCTAGTCGATCAGGTCGATCGCCCAATCGAACGACGGGTCGCCAACGTTGTCGTGCGCGATGTTGAAGTCCTTGCGCTGGATCTGCAGGTCCATGTAGTTGCGGCCCTTGTAGCGGGCCTCGTAGGCGATCACGTCGTTCACGTTGCCGGGCGCGTTCGCGCTCGTCAGGATCAGGTGTACCGGCAAGCGGCTGCTCGCCGCGAAGCGGGCTTGTTCGTCCTGGATGTTCTTGGCCGTCAGCGCCCAGAAGGAGCCGTCGAACAGCAGGTAGTTCCTGAAGAACGGCGTGCCCACGGCTTCGGTGCTCAGCATCAGGGAACCCAGCAGCCCGCCGTACGACGTGCCCGTGTAGGTGCGCACCGCCGTCGTGCGGTACTTGGCCTCGATCAGCGGCGCCAGCTCCTCCTTCAGGAAGCGCGCATAGGCCGGCGCGCCGTTCACCGTGTAGTCGATGGCCCGCCGGTCACCGGGGCCTTGCTCGATGCTCACCAGGATCATCGGCTTGCGGCGCTTGTCCAGCATCTGCGAGAACGACGGGAAGCTCCACTGCCCATCGGTCGCGTACAGCACCGGGTAGCTCTTGCCCGAGCCCGCGTAGTTCTCCGGCAGGTAGACGTGATACGGATAGGTGATGCCCGTGTTCGTGGAGGTGATGGACTTGTTGCGCTCCAGCGTGCCCACGTAGACATAGTCGGGCGCGATCACCACCACCGGCGCCGTCGGCGCCGGTTCGCTCGACCCGCCGCCACCGCCGCAGGCAGGCAGCAGGCACGCGAGACTCAGAAGCAGCAGCGACAGGCGTGTGGACACGGAACTCCCTCGGGTTTTGTCCGCTGCCCAGTTCTGGATCAAGACTGCTGGCTGGCCAGGTGACGCGGTGATGGCTAGCCAAGCATACGCACCGCGCCGGCACCCAGGAAGCTTGAGTTCGTTCAGCCTGGCTCGCCAGGCACGCCTTAACGGCGCAGCAGCGTCAACCCGATCAGGCGCGACACCACGGCCGCCAGGTAGCCCACGCCGACGAACATCTCCAGGCTGGTCACCGCGCGGGCCAGCGGGCGCACCGGGATGACATCGCCAATGCCCGTGCTGGACAGCAGCGCGAAGCTCAGGAACATCAGCTCCGACCACGTGCGCGGCTGCTCGGCCTGCACGGCCGCCGAGAAGCTGCCCGGCTGCAAGGCCTGCAGCACCACAAAGCTGTAGGCAAAGCCCCAGGCCAGCAGCGTGAAGGTGGCGCCGGCGGCAAACAGCTCGTCGGTCGTCGCGTGCATGTCGCCCATCATGTAGGCCACGAGGCTGCCGGCGGCGTAGAAGTAAAACAGCGCCTCCAGCGCGGCGGACCAGGGCAGCAGCCAGTGCATGTTCCACACCGCCTGCAGCACCAGCATGACGATGGCCGGCAGCGCGAGGCCGACGCTCAGCCACGTCAGGCCGGGCGTGCGGCGAACCATGCGCGTGGTGAACACCAGCACGACGATGCCGAAGGCGCTCAGCGCCAGTGGGCCGGCGTGCGTCGATTCGAGGATGGGGTACAGCAGCAGGCCGACCAGCTGAACGATCAGCAGGACGGCCGACGGGTGGCGGCGCGTGATGACGAGAAGTCTTCGGTGGCGGACATGCATGGCTGGATTCTGTGCGCTGCCGGGTTCGTTACCTGCTGGTGACCCAAGTTGCTGACCACTCAGCCGCACGCCAGATCAAAGCGCCACGCGGCTCACTCGATCAGGTCAAGCGCCCAGGCGAACGACGGATTGCCGACATGGAAGTGGTCGACATCGAAGCTCTTGCGGTGAATCTGCAGGCCGACATAAGGCCGGCTCTGATAACGCGCCGCCAGCGCGGCCGTCACCTTGTCGTTGCCACTTTGGGTCGCACCCGTGAGGATCAGCCGTACCGGCAACTGGCGGCTGGCCGCCAGACGGGCCTCCTCGTTCTTGACGTCCTTGTCGCCCAGCATGAAGTACGAGCCGTCGAACAGCAGGTAGTTCCTGAAGAAGGGCGTCGTCGCGTCCTCGGTGCTCAGCATCAGCGCGCCCAGCAGGCCGCCCAGCGACGTGCCGGTGTACGTGCGCACGCCCGTCGTGCGATAGCTGGCCTCCACCAGCGGCACCAGCTCCTCCTTCAGGAAACGGCCGTAAGCCGCTGCGCCGCTCGAGACGAAATCGGTCGACCGCCGGTCCTCCCCGCCCTGCTCGACGTTGATCAGGATCATCTGCTTGCGCCGCTCGTCCAGCATCCGCGAGAACGGCGGGAAGCTCCACTGGCCGTCCGTCCCGTAGATCACCGGGTAGCTCTTGCCGGAGGTTGCGTAGTCCGCCGGCAGGTAGACGTGATACGGGTAGGTGACGCCGGTGATCCTGGACGTGATCGTCTTGCCGCGCTCAACCGCGCCTGCGAAGGTGTAGGGCGGTTCAGGCGGCTTGGTGTCGGTGGCCTGCCCTCGCGGGCCGCAGGCGGCGAGCAGGCAGGCAAGGCTCAGAAGCAGGGGCAGGCGTCGCTGCATGGGATTCCCTCGGTGATGACGAGGCCGAGGATGGCAGCGCAGCGGGCCAAGTACGACGGAAAAAGTGCCGAGGCGTTGAATGGGAGGGGTGAGCTGCATTGCCTGCCCTGCGAGCGCATCGGCGATTACCGGTGGTGTGGGATACAGGCATCGGCAAGATGCCGGCCTCGATGCACCCAGGAACTATCGCGGCGGGGAATCAATCCTTGTTCTTCGCCAGGCGAGCTGCGAGCTTCATGAGCGTGGGCACGCGCTTCCTGCCGTGCATGGCACGCAGTCGCGCCTTGGCCGCGCCGATGTCGATGCCCGCGGACGTCACGATCAGCGGCGGCGTTTCCTCCTCTCGCATGACCTCGCACTGCGCCGACAGGCCCGGCAGGCTCCTCTTCGAAACACCGACGATGGGCACCTTGCCGCCCAGCGCCTGATACAGGTGCTGGCCCAGGCCCGGCGCTTCGTCGGCATCAAGATGGACAAAGCCGTCAACCAGGATGAGCTCGGGCTCCAGGCTGTGCTCCCGCAACAGTTGCATCACGCAGGGCAGTTCGCGCAGGTCGAGTTCTCCTCGTACGGCCTTCTCGACATGGGCGATGCGCGAGACGTAAGTCTTCGTCGCTTCCGCGGCATCCCAGGCGTCGAAAGCCACAGCGGCAGCATTCGCCTGCGCGCCATCGAAAAGAACAGCTACTACGAGTTTCATGCCGGAGTATGAGCCGCTGCAGTTCACGCACTTGACCATCAGCGGCGGCAGCCGACAAAGTCCGCCGCGCCGCCTTGCGTGGCTGCCTATAGCTGTCGCAAGCACCCATCGGGCACGCCACGCCATCCCAGGAAAGTACGGGGCTCTGCGAGGCGCCCCGGCTCCAAGAATCTCGCCGCGCGCAGATGCGCAACGGAGATTCTCATGACGACGACGCGAATTCCTTCCGCTGCTGCTCTGCGGGCCGCCCTGGCCCTCGCGCTGGCGCTTCAACTGCTGAGCGGCTGCGGCGGCGGTGGCGACGACTCGCCCGAAATGGCCGACCGGCTGGAGGCCGCGCACGGCGGCGCCGACGGGCTGCGGCAGTTCTTCGACACGCACAGCGAGCCCGAGATCACCACCGAGCTGGCGCGCTTCGGCATCGGCTACGAGGTGCACGGGCCCGAGTTGGCCAAGATCCAGCAAGCCCACCCGCAGGCCATCACCGACTGCGCCAAGTTCTTCCCCACCGCCGACCGCACCAAGTGGCACAACTTCAACGGCGAGTACTACTACATCGACAGCTCCGGCCGCCCCAACAAGGCCTACGCCGACCTGCCGCCCATCAAGGCCGAGGCCCGCCAGGACTCCTGCCAGACCAGCATCGGCCAGTGGGGCGACGCCGAGAACCCCAGCAACGACTACGACGGCGGCCATCTGATCGGCTCGCAGCTCGGCGGCTGGGGCGGCCGCGCCAACATCGTGCCGCAGGACGCCAACTTCAACCGCGGCAACTGGGCCCAGCTCGAGAACAAGATGGCCAAGTGCGGTGTGTTGGCCACCGGTGCCATGCGCTACAGCATCGACGTCGGCTACCCCAGCAGCTCCACGCTCATCCCATCGTCCTTCACCATGACGATCACCCGTCAGAGCAACGGCGCCAAGGTCACGCTGCACTTCACCAACGTGGACGGCGGCGGCAGCAGCGGCACCAGCGAACGCGTGCGCGGCACGGACTTCTTGACGGCAAACGGCTGCAACTGAGGAAGAGCACCGGCGGTCGCCAAGCGCATGCGGGGGCGAGAACGACGATCCCGAGCAGGGTCGTCAATCCGACAAGCACCCGCTGCCGACCCTGAACCGACATTCGCGCCCCAAATTTGGCCACCCCGAAGCGGCCGGACGGGAAACGCTGTGCCTGGACCTACCGGGAACAGCGTCTGCACCCTTCAACCCGAGGTGAGCACACCGTCATTCGACAGCCGCAGGCTCGTCCTCCGTGCGCCGGTCAGGCTCCGTGGTGCGGAGGATTTCGTTCAGAACGGACGTGGCGTAATTCCCGGCGGGCAAAGAGAACGTGAGCACCAGTTGATCGGCTTGCGGCCATTCCCATGACATGTCCGCCGGGCTCGCCACCAGGGCGCGGCGCTCCTGATCCAGACCGGCGTATTCCATGCCGTTGCACAAGGTGGCGTGACGTTCAGCCACGCCGTTTTCCAGGGCCTGCGCTTGATCGGTGGAGATCACGCGGCCCCGTCCCCAGAGCGGTCCGGTGGGCCGGCCCGCCTCGTCCATCACATCACCGGGCAGGGTCTTGCCCCAGAGCCCCTGCTGCATTCGCAGCGCCAGCACTTCATTGAAGACGAAGGAGCGCACCGCCGACAGGTAGATGCCCTTCTTCTTCGGGTTGCGCACGCGGATTTCGCGCGCCAGCATGGCCCGGCCCTGCTCGACGTTGCCGCCCTCAAAGCCGAAACGCTGAGCGCCAAAATAGTTGGGCACGCCCTGTGACGCCACGGCCTTGAGATTGGCCTCCATGGCGTCGCGGTCGCCGGTCACGTCACGCAGCAGGATGCGGAATCGGTTGCCCTGCAGATCACCGGGGCGCAGCTTCTTCACGTGGCGGCTTTGGCTCAGCACCTTGAATTCCGGGTGCTGAAGCAGGGTCAGGTCAGGCGTCTCGCCCTTGGGTAAATAGATGCTGAACCACTGGCGGGTGATGGCGTAGCGGTCCTTGAGGCCGGCATAGCCCACGTCCCATTCCTGCACGCCGGCGGCAGCGGCCAGTTGCTGGGCGACGAAGGCGGTGTTGGCACCGTTCTTTTCGATGTCCAGCCAGATGTGTTCGCCCGCACCGGAGGGCAGCTGCAGCGGCAGTTCGGTCACGATGAAATCCTCGTTGAGGAGTTTCAGCGTGGCGCTGGCGCCGCTGGCCGGATAAGCGTTGGGCCACTGCGGCAAGGTCGTGTATTGAGAGTCGGTCATGAGCGGTTTGATGGCACCAGCTGTAGAGAGGGAAAGGCTGCCTAGCCGACCAGGGGCAGTCCAAACGTTGATTCTCTCCCTGCCCGTATGCCTTAACGAGCGTCAACAGATGCGACTTCAACGGGAACCGTTGCGCGCTACGACCGGCGGCTGACCGTCATGTAGGCTGAACGCCCATCGCCCCCGGGGGCACTTCTTGCCTCATCAATGACCCACACCGAGCGCATTGCACGATTCGCAAAGATCTCAACTGCGTTGGCGCTGCAAAGCGATCAGCAGTTGACCCGACTTGTGGATGCGGCCGAGCAATTGGCATCGGGCATCGGTGGCACCACGTTGGCCATCGAGCTTGACGGTTGCAAGGTGTTCGCCAAGCGTGTGCGGTTGACGGATCTGGAGCGGCGCTCCGAGAACCGACTGTCAACGGAGAACCTCTTCCAGCTCCCGACCTTTTGCCAGCGCAACGTCGGCTCGGTCGGCTTTGGCGTGTGGCGTGAGCTGGCCGCCAATTCCATGACGACCGGTTGGGTGCTGTCGCAACAATTGGAGACTTTCCCGTTGATGTACCACTGGCGCGTACTAGAGGGCGCCGCATCGGCAGGGGCTGCGCCTCTACCCCATGAGTTGGCCGACGTCGAGGGCATGGCCAGCTATTGGGATGGCTCTGAGTCCATGGGCCGGCGCATCAAGGCGCTTGCCGATGCCACGGCCAGCGTCATGATTTTCTTGGAGTACCTGCCCTGGAATCTGTCCGCGTGGCTGGAGCAGCAGTTGGCAGCAGGCCCCGCGGCGCTCGAATCGGCTTGCGCCATGGTCGAGCGCGGCTTGACGGTCGACATTCCCCGGATGAACTCGCTCGGGCTGGTGCACGGAGATGCTCACTTTGGCAACATCCTTACCGACGGGCACAGGCTCTACTTTGCCGATCTCGGGCTGGCCACGTCCGAGCGCTTCGCGCTCACGCCGGATGAGTTGAACTACTTGCACCACAACGCCAGCCTGGACCGCGCCTACGTCCTGGCCAAGTGGGTCAACTGGCTGATCAAGGCTTTTGCTCCAACGGCAAGCAGCCTGCAGGAACGAATGGCATGGGTTCGCGCCGTCGCGCAGGGGCAAGCCGTGCGCCAGTTGATCCCTGAGCTACCTGCCGAAGTCGCCGCGATCATCCATCGCCATGCGGCAATCGCCTCGCTCGTCAACGACTTCTACGTCGAGCTGCATGGCGAACACAGAAGCGCACCTTACCCGCGCGACGACATCGAAGCCGTGTTTGCCGCGGCACCAAACGCCCCCAACATCGGTCGGTAGTGCATCGGCTGCGCCCCCCGAACCGGGAGCTGAGTCTCGAGCAAGCGAGGTCAGCGGCGCCTACGCAGCGCCAGCGCGAGCAGGCCACCACTCAACAGCAGTGCTGCCGAGGGCTCTGGCACCGGCGCATAGGCTTGGTTCCAGTCGATGCCGCTCTGGCTGCTGAGCGTGTAGGCGATCGCGTTGCCGGCCACGCTGACGCCGCTGACGCCTTGCCAGGTCAGCGTGCTGGCGAAGTCGCTGGTGGCCTCGCTGAACCAGTTCGGCCCGGCGCCGGCCGTGCCTGCGGAAGCCCGCGAGAAGATGCCCAGCTCGAAAGGCGTGCCCAGCTTGACCGTGACGCTGAAGTTGACGTTCTGGTCGATCACCTGGTGGAAGGGAAAGCCACCCTGGCCTTGACCCTGGACGCGAAAACTCTGCCCCCCAACCGCCGCGTTGTTGAGCCAGACCTGGCTGCCGATCCGGGTGTAGCTGTTGCCGGTGGGCAGGCCGTCGAGCACGCCGTCGAGATGGATGCTGAAGCTCAGCACGGCGTTCTGGCCGATCTGGGCCGAATTGGCCGGCATCAGTGTCCAGGTGTCGGTCCAGCCGGCCGTGCTCTCGGCCGCCGCGAAGCCGGCGCTGGCATTGGCGCGGAAATGCGCGTACATCCCGACCGAGCCGTACATGGCGTTACCGTGCGAGTCAGTCTGGACGGAAGGCGTCGCCTGGTTGTAGGAGCCGCTGGTCGCCAACTGCTGCCCCACAGTGGTGGTCGAGGCGGCGTTGCAGTTGGACAGGCCTGCCTGCCAGTCGAACAGATTGCCTTCGGTCGGGAACGCGCCAGTGGCCATGCCGCCACAGCTCGACACCAGGGCGCCAGTAGAGCCGAGGTTCTGTTGGCCCATTTCGGCCGCGAAGGCGGGCAGGCAAGCCAGGGCGAGAGGCAGCAGGGCGAGGCGGTGGTGCATGTCGGGCTCCTTGTGCAGTGACCCAACGCTACGCGCCCACCCAGCGGCCGTCAGCCCCTAAAACCGGCTGATCCACGGCGGGCTTGAAATACGTCTGTTCACCGCAGGTGCCGACTTTGGTTTTGATTTGAGCCCTGCCCCCGATTCGCGCGCGGCGAACGGCTCTCTGCCCCGGCCTTCGGTCTTTCCGCGGGCGCTTTGGTCGACCTTCAGCCTTGCTCCTTACAGGAACACCCCCATCCGAGTGGCCCCAATGAAGCTAGGGAGTAATGGCTGCGGCCCGGCGGCGACTGCAGCACGCAGGGTGTTGCCCTGCGTGCCCACCAACCGGAGATCGCTCAAATGAACACCATCCATCACGCCCCCCGTGCCCCCCATCGGGCAGCCATCGCTACCCATCGGCTGGCCGCCCTCGGGGTGGCGCTTGCGGCCGCCCTCTCGCTGCCCCAACTGGCCGCTGCACAAGCGCCGGCCTACGACATCACTTTCAAGAACCTCACGAGCAATGCGGCGACGACGGGGGCGGCGACGGCACAGACCGGGCAGCGGCTTTCGCCACCGGTGTTCATCACGCACAGCGCGGCCTACACGGCTTACACCGTCGGCCAAGCCGCACCGGAGACGATCTGGCGCATTGCAGAAGGCGGCAATCGCAGCTTCCTGCTCGACGAAGTCAATGCGCTGGCCGGCACGAGCGTGCTCAGCGTCGCGGCGCCGCTGTCTGCGCCCCTGCCTCAACAGGACTCCGTGACGGTACGCGTGCAGGCCGATGCTTCGCACCACCTGCTGTCGTTTGCCAGCATGCTGGGCTGGACGAATGACGGCTTCGTCGGCGTCAGCGGCCTGGACCTGTCGACCATCACCGGCACCGTCACGATCAACCTGTACGGCTACGACGCAGGCTCGGAGAAGAACAGCGAGGCCAATGGCTTTCTCGGCGCACTCGGGCTGGGCAACGCGCGCGATCCCGAAGGCGGTTTGATCACCACCCACCTGGGCATCCGGGGCGACGCGAACGCGCCAGCGGCCTGGAACTGGCTGCCTGGCCCCGCTGCCAGCCTGACCATCAGCGCTGTGCCCGAGCCCACCACCTGGGCCCTGCTAGTGGGCGGGCTGCCGCTGATCCACCTGCTGCGCAAGCGTGCAGGCGCCGGTACTGCGAACAAGGCCTGAGCGAGCCTGCACAAGGCGGCCAAACCGTAGGTTGGGGTGAGCACAGCGAACCCCAACGCTTCACTCTCCGGCGTCGATGTCCCGCAACGCGTCGATGTAGTCGATCAGCAGCCGGCCGCCGCGATCGGCCGCATTCAACGTGAAGAAGTAGGCGGCGCCCGGGGTGTTGGCGCGGCGGTAGCGCATGGCGTTCGCGGTAGGTTGGGGTGAACGGAGTGAACCCCAACGAATTGGGCAGGCCTAGACGTTGGGGTTCGCGGGCTCACACCAACCTACCGAGCTGGGACTTAAGGTGCGCTCATCTGTATCGCTGGCTCGTTTGCGATTGGGCAGAATGTTTGAGGCGATCACGCACGACAACTTCAGGGAGCGCATGTTGAATATCCGACGCCTTGTTTTGCTGCAACTGTTTGTTCTGATCGGACTAGTGGGATGTGCAGGAGCAGCCCGCCGGACCGTCGATACCGACGCGGCCATCAAGTCCGTTGCCGTTGTGTCGCTGCTGCAAGAGGATGTGCAAGTTCAGAAGCTTGGGCTCACCGTCTTCAACAACGATGCGCGCACCGTACCGATGGGTGGTGAATTGAACAAAATCGCCACAGCCGCGATCGAATCGCGACTCCAAAGCGCACGCCCCGCATGGGCTGTAAAGCCATCCGGTGCCAACGGCGCGAGCCTTTCTCAAAAGTTCAGCAGCGCTGGCGTTTCATGGTCTTCGCACACCGGCACCATCAAGTTCGACCTCGCCGCCTTGGCGAACGCAGCAGGTGTGGATGCACTGTTTGTTGTGATCGACACCTCACTGGAAAATGAGCGCGGCAAAGGGGTCGGTGTGATCCTGCGTGCGCTGCCTGGCCTGGAGCCCAGCGCTCTCGTCCATGCCAACGTACTGGTCGTGCTGGTCGATCGAGGTGGCAACGAAATCACCAACCGGATTGGCAGTGGCAGCACCTCCATGAAGGCATCGGACCTCGGGCTGACCAGCGATCTCGGGTCAGTTCAGCCCGAAGTCCAGACGGCCCTCAAGGCTCAGTGGCGCACCAAGCTCAGCACCAACGTCACGATGGCCATGGCGCGAATGGGCTACTGAGCCTTGCACTTCAAGCGCGGTAGTTGGGGTGAGTGGGGTTAGCACCGCGAACCCCAACGCTTCACTCTCCCGCGTCGATGTCCACATCACCCACGCTTGCCCATGCAGCGTCGATCACGCCTTGGAGTGAACGAAGTGAACCCCAACGAATCCCAGCGGCCTAAATGTTGGGGTTCGCAGGCTCACCCAAACCTACCGAGCTCAGCGATCAACCGGAGTAGTGACCACGACGAGTTGATGTACCGTCGTTCACCGCGATGCCTAAAGAGCATCGACCGGCTGACGGATCAATCAAAGGAGGATGGCGATGGCGGACGAAAAGAAGAAGGGCTATCCGAAGATCCCGAAGAGCAACTGGTTTCTGTTGCGAGACAAGTTCAAGCAACGGACCCCAGAAAAGGTCTCTCCAAGCTACATCGCGACGGCCCTAGGTATGGGTGAGGCGTCCGCTAGCGCAAACATCATCCCGCCATTGCGCGCCTTCGGTTTGATAGACGATTCTGGCAAGCCGAGCGACTTGGCCTACGACTGGCGCGACGACAAGAAGTATCCAGAGGTCTGTAAACAGATTCTAGAAGCCACGTATCCACAGGAACTGCGAGATCTCTTTCACGATACCAACGCCCAAACCAAGGACGTCGAGAACTGGTTTGCTAGGAGTGCAAGGGTCGGCCAATCTGCCGCTAGAGCTTACGCAGCCACCTATCTAATGCTGCTCGAAGCTGACTTGGCGAAGGCGAAGGAGCAGAACGGAACAAAAGCTAAGGCAGCGCCGCCCGCCAGCAAGTCGGCAAAGCCTCCAACGAAAACAACCACGGCTGCCAAGGTAGTGAAGGAAGCAGTATCTAAACCGCTCACGAATGTCTCTCGATCAGCTCACGAACATCGGGATTCGAGTGAAGACGAAGGCGCACGACGTGGGTTTAGTCCGAAGTTGCACGTCGACATACAGATCCACATTTCGCCGGACAGTAGCCCTGAGCAGATTGACAAGATCTTTGAGAGCATGGCAAAGCACCTTCCATTCAAGAGCTGAATCGAATGGACATTGAGAGCGCTCTGCACGGAGTTCGACAGCTCAGGGATAGCATTCGCGCTAGGAATCCACCGCCGGAAGAGGGTGCGCCAAGCCAGGATGAGCCAGTCGTCTACTTCTCGCTAGTCCGCAACACGCGCGGCTATCTTGAGCGATTGGTCCACCAGATAAATGGTTCCTACGCGAACGGCTGGTACGACGCCTCCGCCGTCATGATTCGCCGACTGATAGAGACACTCATCATTGAGGTGTTTGAGAAGCACGGGATCGCGTCAAAGATCCAAAACTCTGCCGGCGACTTTTTCTACCTAAGAGATCTCATTGGACTGCTCGTCGCGGAGCAGACGTGGAATCTCAGCAGGAACGCGAAATCAGCTCTACCCAGACTTAAGGACGTTGGCGACATGTCAGCTCACAGTCGGCGCTTCATCGCCCAGCGGCAGGACATAGACAAGCTCATCAGTGACCTGCGAGTAATCGTCCAGGAACTAGTCACTTTGGCTCATCTCAAGTGAGGCGGTCGACTAACTGATGGCGCCGTCGACTCCGATCGGTTGTGAGCCAGCTTGCAAGAGCCACTAGAACAGGAAATACCTCTGCGCCATCGGCAATTCCTTCGCCGGCTCGCAGGTCAGCAGCACGCCGTCCGCCCTCACCTCGTAGGTCTGCGCGTCGATCTCCATCGTGGGCAGGTAGTTGTTGAGCAGCATGTCGGCCTTCCTGACTGAGCGGCAGCCCTTCACCGGCACCAGCGTCTTGGCCAGGCCCAGCTTCTCGACATTGGCCTGCCCCGCCTGGCTGACGAAGGTCAGCGAGCCCTGCTGCAACGCGGCGCCGAAGGAGCCGAACATCGGCCGGTAGTGCACCGGCTGCGGCGTGGGGATGGACGCATTCGCGTCGCCCATCGCGGCGGCGGCGATGAAGCCGCCTTTCAGGATCAATGACGGCTTCACGCCGAAGAAGGCGGGCTTCCACAAGACCAGATCGGCCCACTTGCCGACCTCGATCGAACCCACCTCATGGCTGATGCCGTGGGCCAGCGCGGGGTTGATGGCGAGCTTGGCGAGGTAGCGCTTCACGCGGGCGTTGTCGTTGCCCGCACCGTCGCCGGGCAAGGCGCCGCGCTGCACCTTCATCTTGTGCGCGGTCTGCCAGCAACGCAGGCTCACCTCGCCCACGCGGCCCATGGCCTGCGAGTCGGACGAGAACATGCTGATGGCGCCGAGGTCGTGCAGGATGTCTTCGGCGGCGATGGTCTCGCGGCGGATGCGGCTCTCGGCAAAGGCCAGGTCTTCGGCGATGCCCGCGTCCAGGTGATGGCAGACCATCAGCATGTCGAGGTGCTCGTCCAGCGTGTTGACGGTGAACGGCCGCGTCGGGTTGGTGGAGCTGGGCAGCACGTTGGCTTCGCCCACCACCTTCATGATGTCCGGCGCGTGGCCGCCGCCCGCGCCTTCGGTGTGGAAGCTGTGGATGGTGCGGCCCTTGAAGGCGGCAATCGTGTCTTCGACGAAGCCGCTCTCGTTGAGCGTGTCGGTGTGGATGGCGACCTGGGTGTCGGTCAGCTCGGCCACGTTCAGGCAGTTGTCGATGGCCGCGGGCGTGGTGCCCCAGTCCTCGTGCAGTTTCAAGCCGATGGCGCCGGCGTCGATCTGCTGCATCAAGGCCTCGGGGCGGCTGGCGTTGCCCTTGCCCATGAAGCCAAGGTTCATCGGGAAGGCCTCAGCCGCCTTCAGCATCGTGGCGATGTGGTGCGGGCCGGGCGTGCAGGTGGTGGCCAGCGTGCCGGTGGCGGGGCCGGTGCCGCCGCCGATCATGGTCGTCACGCCGCTCATCAGCGCCTCTTCGATCTGCTGCGGGCAGATGAAGTGGATGTGGGTGTCGATGGCGCCGGGTGTGACGATGAAGCCCTCGCCCGCGATGATCTCGGTGCCCGGGCCGATGACGATGTCCACGCCGGGCTGCACGTCGGGGTTGCCGGCCTTGCCGATGGCCGCGATGCGGCAGCCGCGCAGGCCGATGTCGGTCTTGACGATGCCCCAGTGGTCGAGGATGACAACGTTGGTGATGACGGTGTCGACCGCGTCACCGGCGCCGGGGCCGTTGATGCGCTGGGACTGGCCCATGCCGTCGCGCACGGTCTTGCCGCCACCGAACTTGACCTCTTCGCCATAGCCGCCGGCACGCAGCGTCAGGTCCTGCTCGATCTCGATGATGAGGGCGGTGTCGGCCAAGCGCAGCTTGTCGCCAACGGTCGGGCCGAGCATCTCGGCGTAAGCACGGCGGGAAATTCTCATAGCTTGCCTTGAACCAAACCGCGGAAGCCGTAGACCGTGCGGTCACCGGCCAGGTCCACCAGCTCGACGGTGCGTGACTGGCCGGGCTCGAAGCGCACGGCGGTGCCGCTGCAGATGTTGAGTCGCATGCCGCGCGCGGCCTCGCGGTCGAAGCCGAGGGCCGCGTTGGTCTCAGCGAAGTGGTAGTGCGAACCGACCTGGATGGGCCGCTCGCCGGTGTTGGACACCTTCAGCGTCAGCGTGCGGCGGCCGGGGTTGAGTTCATGTTCACCTTCCGCGGTGATCAGCTCGCCGGGGATCATCACTTGCGGCCCTTGGCGAACCACCAGACGGCGATGCCGGCCGCGACGGCCAGGGCCAACGTGGCCATGCCATCCCAGCCATGCATGTGCGGGCCGCTGGGGCCGTGGCCTTCGTGCGCAAGCGCGGGGGCGGCGATCAGGAGCAGGGCAAGTGCGCGCATGGTTCGGGCTACTCAAGGAATGGGTTGGTGAACGGTGACGAGCTTGGTGCCGTCTGGGAAGGTGGCTTCAACCTGGATCTCCGGAATCATCTCGGCGATGCCGTCCATGACGTCGCCCCGGGTCAGGATCTCGCGGCCCTCGCTCATCAGCTGCGCAACCGTCTTGCCGTCGCGCGCGCCTTCGAGGATGGCGGCACTGATGAAGGCAACGGCCTCGGGGTAGTTGAGCTTCAAGCCACGAGCCTTGCGCCGTTCAGCCAAAAGCGCTGCCGTGAAGAGCAGCAGCTTGTCTTTCTCTCGGGGGGTGAGTTCCATCTCGCTTTGCTCGATTTCTTTCAGTCAGTCCGGGCGGCCGCAAAGGCCGCCTGAGCACGGGGAGTCAGCTCCATGTTGGCTTGGCGACAGCTTCAGGGCAACGGGTGCTACCTGACCCCTAGCTTGAAGCATGCCAGAGGCGTTTCTTCCGCAAGGCTGGGGATTTACCTGCGCAACCGCAGGTTCACGATGCCCTTCCGCTTGCTCATTCAGGAGACTGCCATGACATCCCCCAACAACGGCCACGGCCTGCTCGGCACGCGCGAACAGAAGTTCACCCGCCTGCTGCCCGAGAACCACAAACCCTTCAGCGACGCCAGCCTCGATGCCCTGGCCCGGCTGATGATCATGGAGGACGACGAACTCAACGACGGTGCCGATGCCGAGGAGAACCTGAAGGTACCCGCCGGCTATACCTATTTCGGCCAGTTCATCGACCATGACCTGACGCTGGACACGACCTCGTCCTTCTCCAGGCCCACAGACGCGGCCTCCAACCTGCGCACGCCGGCCATGGACCTGGACTGCGTCTACGGCGCCGGCCCGCAGGACCAGCCCTACATGTACGCCGCCGACGGCGCCACGCTGCTGATCGACCCGAGCGGCCAGGACCTGATGCGCCAGCCAGCCAATGGCCGCGCCATCATTGGCGACAAGCGCAACGACGAGAACTCCATCGTCTGCCAGATCCAGCTGGCGATGATCAAGTTCCACAACGCCGTCGTTGCCAAGCTGAGCGCCGGCGGCGACACCGGTAACCTCTTCGAGCGGGCCCGCGCCGAGGTCACCTGGACCTACCAGCGCGTCGTGCTGGAGGACTATCTGCTGCGCATCATCAACACCCACACCTACGACTTCTTCACCCAGCGCCGCGCGGCCCTCGGCGACGCCGCCTACGACCTCTACGTGCCGACGCTGCGCACCCAACTGCCCAAGGAATTCGTCGGCGCGGCCTACCGTTACGGCCATTCGATGGTGAGGCGTGGCTACCGGCTCAACACCGCAACCAAGAAGCTCATCTTCGACGGCGGCGACCTCACCGCCGACAGCCTCATCGGCTTCCAGCCATTGCCGGCGGCGCATGTCATCGACGACTGGGGCCGCTTCTTCACGCCAAGCTTCGGCATCCCCGTCAAGAACGGCCCTGAGCCGGTGGAAAACAACCCCGCCGTGCGCCTGCAATGGGCCTACAAGATCGACACCTCGCTGGTGGACCCGCTGGCCCAGCTGCCGCCCAGCGTGGGCAACGGTGCGTCGCTGGCGGCGTTGAACCTCAAGCGCGGCAACCTGCCAAGCTATGCCATCGCCACCGGCCAGGCCTTTGCGGCCAAGCTGCACGAGGAGCCGCTGGGCGCGGACAACCTGATGGTGCGCGCGGAGGGCGCCGACGGCTTCACCTTCAAGAGCATCGAGAGCGCCGACAAGCGCTTCCTGACCGAGACACCGCTGTGGTTCTACATCCTGGCCGAGGCGCAGAAGCCCGTGCTGGACTACTGGCGCGAGGTGGGCAAGCGCGACCTGAACGACGAAGACTTCGTCAGCGGCCCGTGCTCGGTCTCCCAGCTCGGCCCGGTGGGCGGGCGCATCCTGATGGAGGTGTTCAACGGCATCGTCGATGCCGACCCACGCTCCTTCCGCAATGCGGCACCGGCGGGCTGGGTGCCGATGATCGGCAAGGAAATCAGCTTCTGGAACGTCTTGAAGTTCACCGGCCTGGTTTGAACGGCTGCCACTCCACAAGCACCTGATCGGCAGCCGGCTTGCGCGCCGGCCCTGCCGGTTTGCGCACCGGCGTGCCGAGGGCAATCCAGCCGATCAGCGTCTCGCCAGGCTCGCAGAAGGCTGCCGCGATGGCGGGGTTGCGCACCTTGGCGCCGCTGAGCATCTTGCCGCCAAAGCCCAGCGCGTGAGCCGCCGTCAGGAAGTTGGCGATGGCGCCGCCGATGGCCGCCCACTGCTCGTGCGCGGGCACCTGGGGGTGGCCCGGGTCGATGCGGGCCACGACGGCCACCGTGACCGGCGGTTTCAGCGCGCGCTCGGCGTCCAGCGCGGCACCCTCCTCGCCCTTGCCGGCGGCACGGGCCGCGTCGGCAAACAGGGCGGCCATGCCCTGCTTTGCGTCACCACGCACCAGTTTGAATCGGTACGGCACCAGTTCGGCGTGGTCGGGTGCGCGCAGCGCGGCCTGGGCCATCAGCGCCAACTGCTCGTCGTTCGGCCCCGGCTCGACGAGGTGCTTGGGGCCGACCGAATAGCGCGTCAGCAGCGCTTCGAGGCTGAGCGGCGCCGTGCTCACTTCAGCAGGCCAGCGTTCTCGGCGGCGGCCTTGATGCCGGTGTAGTTCTCAGGCTTGCTGGGAATGAACTTCGTCGCGCGCTGCAGGCCGAGGATTTCCTTGCCTTGCGGGGTGTTCGGGTCCAGCGCCAGGAAGGCGGCCTTGATCTTGTCCTGCAGGGCCTGCGGCATGTCGGCGTGGACGGACCAGTTGTAGTCGAAGTAAGGCGGCGTCGTGTAGAAGACCTTGACCTGGGCCGGGTCCACCTTCTTTTCGGTGACGAACTTCTCCCACACCGAGATGTTCAGCGCGCCGGCATCCACCTTGCCGCTGGCAACGGCGGCGATGGTGGCGTCGTGCGCGCCGCTGAAGGCCACGCGCTTGAGGTCCGTGTCGGGGTCGATCTTGGCGGCCAGCAGGAAGCTGCGCGGCATCAGGTGGCCGGAGGTGCTGCTCTGCGAGCCGAAGGAGAGCGTCTTGCCCTTCAGGTCTTCCAGCTTGGCGACGCCGCTCTTGGCGTCGGTGATGAAGACGGAGCGGAACTTCTCGTCCTCCTCGCGCTGCACCAGCGGCACGATCTTGCCGCCCGAGCGCACATTGGCCTGCACGAAGGTGAAGCCACCGAACCAGGCCAGGTCGATCTTCTTGTTGACGACGGTTTCCACCGCGGCGGCGTAGTCGGTCACCGGCGTCCACTCAACCTTCATGCCGAGCTTGCTCTCCAGGTAGGCCCCCAGCGGCGCGAACTTGCGCGAGAGCTCGGTGGGCGACTCGTCGGGGATGGCGGTCACGCGCAGCACCTGCTGGGCCTGGGCCGCGGCGCCGGCCAAGGCCAGCACGGCCACCAGGCCACGCGCCACACGGGCGACGGAGAGGGGGAAGGCAGTCATCGTGAGTCTCCTGTTGAAGGCAAGCCGTTGGGGGTCAGAACACCAAGGCGGTCCAGGCCGGGTCGGCCGCGCGAACCGCGTATTGAACCGCACCGCCGTGCTGGCGGCCGGCAGGGATGAGATCGGCATGCACGAGGCCCTGGGCCGCGAGCGCATCGGTGCAGACGAAGAAGCGCGCGCCGTGGTCCAGCGCGTCCTGCATCCAGTCGGCGATTGACTTGTCGAAGCGCTCCGAAGCACGCAGCCCCTCGGCCACGCCGGGCAGCAGCAGGCGCACGGAGCGGGCCGAGAAATAGACCTCGACCTGCAGATCCATCGCCGCGGCCGCGGCGGCGTGGGCGAAAGGCGTGGCCAGCCGCACGGGGTCGTCGGGGTCAGCCGCCCAGAGCAGCAGCGCGAGGCCGGTCTTCATGCCGCACCGCCCAGTTGGTTGAGCCAGGCCCAGCGCGCCATCGCGTCGCGGATGGCCGCTTCGCCGATGGCGAGCCCGGGTTTTTCAGCGTCGAGCCGTGACGGCGCCAACTCGACCAGCCAGCCGGCCTCGTAGGGCGACTGATGGACCAGCTCGGGCCGCGCTTCCAGGGCTTCGTTCACGCGCGTGACGACGCCCGACAGCGGCGACTTCACCGCCACGATGGACTTGGCCAGCTCGACGACGCCGATGGAACGCCCCTGCTCCACCTCGCTGCCAACGGGCTTGGGGCGGCACATGTAGATGTCGCCCGAGGCCTTGAGCCCCAGCGCTGTGATGCCGACGCGAACGTTCCCGTCGGGCAGGGGCTCGGCCCAGGTCTGGTCTTCGGCCCAGAGCCAGAAGCTCTGGGGCATCGACATTGCAATCATCGACATGAACCCACGCGAATCAGACAAGAGCGTTGGGTGTTCAGTCGGCGTCGCGAGCGGCCCGAGGTTGCGTCGAGAAGCGGAGCCGTACTGGGGTACGGTGAGCATCGCAGGCGCAAGATCGGGCCGCGCAGTAGCCGAATGAATACCCAACGGCGGAGGGGCGAGGGAGTCGAACCCTCCCAGGAGCGCGTGGCGCCCCCCACCGGGTTTGAAGCCCGGCCGACACACCGGTGTCGTTGCCCCTCCAAGTTCATGCGGCGCCCTCCGCAAACAGCGCGCTGTCTGCCCGGACCCGATGTTCGTCGCCCACCCGCCGCAGCAGGCCGACGCGGTCGAAATGCTCCAGGTGCTGGATGGCGCGCTTGCGGCCCAGGCCCGTCGCGTCGCGGAAGGCTGCGGCCGTGACGTTGCCGTGCTGCGCACCGATGCCGCGCGCGATGGTCGCGAGCCGCGCCATCGTCGCGGTGTCGCAGTACAGGTCTTTCACCACCTGGTGCAGCTCGCCTTGCTGGGCCAGGCGGGCAAGCGTGGCGCGCATCAGCGGCTCGGGTTCGGCGCAGTCCTTGGCGAGATCGCGCGCCCAGGCGCCCTCGGCCCCGGCGGCAATCAGGCGGGGGGCGATCTTCTGCGCGATGCGCTGCTCCACGGCCGACAGCTGCACGCCATGCTCGGGCAGGTGCACGAAGGCGCCCCGCACGGCGACGCGGCCCGTGGCGCGCAGGTTGGCCAGCACCTCACGCCACAGCGGCTCAGCGATGCGCGGCGCCACCAGCCGGCGCAGGCGGGCGGCGTCGGGGCCGAGTTCGTCGGGCGACCTGGCGTGGAAGTCGGCCAGCGTGGCGAGCAGCCTGGCCGTCAGGGCCGCACCCGCTTCGTCGCCCAGGGCCCAGCCCTGTAGCGGCTCGGCCAGGCCTTCCGCCTGCGCAAAGCGGGCCAGGTCCAGGCCCAGCGTCGCCAGCGTCAGCAGGCGCTCGCGCCGGCGCGCAGCGGTGGGCAGTTCGCAGGCGGCCAGCTCGGCCAGGCGCTCGGGCGTGCGGCGATAGCGGGTGGGCGCGAAGGGGTCGAGCACCGTGCCGCCGGCCAGCGTGCGCGTGGCGCCGGCGTCGCGCAGCACGAGGCGGTCGCCCCGCCAGGCACCGACCGGCCCGTGGCAGACGAGCTGCACGCGGCCCGAAGCGCCGGGTTCGATCTGCTCGCCGTCCAGCACGGCGACGCTGGCCATCAAGCTCTGCGCGCCGAGGTGGAGGTGAACGCGTGCGCCGGAGCGCAGCGGCTTGGCCTCGCCGGGCCAGAGGCGCAGGTGGGCATCGACGCGCTCCGTGGCCAGGGCCACGTGAGGCGCCGTCAGCCAGGCGCCGCGCGGGGCGTCTTCCTTGGCGATGCCGGCCAGGGCCACCGCGCAGCGCTGGCCAGCGTGGGCGCGCTCGACCGCACGGTTCTGCGCGTGCAGGCTGCGCACACGGGCGCGGCGGCCGGCCAGCATGAGCTCGTCGCCCACGGCGATCTCGCCGGCATGCAGCGTGCCGGCAACGACGGTGCCAACGCCGTCCAGCGTGAAGGCCCGATCCACCGCGAGGCGAGGCGCCAGGCCGTGCACATGGCGCGGCGGCAGGTGGCGGGCAGCGTCGAAGAGCAGCTCGCGCAGCTCGGCCACGCCCTGCCCCGTCTGGGCTGACACGACGAGGATGGGCGCGACGGCCAGCCCCGTGCCGGCGAGCAGCGCACGGACCTCGTCGGTCAGCGCGGCGATGCGGGCGGGCTCGGCGCGGTCTGCCTTGGTGATGGCGACGGCGCCTTTGTTCAGTCCCAGCAGGCTGAGCACGGCAAGGTGCTCGCGGGTTTGCGGCATGACGCCGTCGTCGGCTGCGACGAGCAGCAGCGCGAAGTCGATGCCACTGGCACCGGCCAGCATGGTGTGGACGAGCTTCTCGTGGCCGGGGACGTCGATGAAGCCGAGGCGCTCGTCCAGGCCCGGCACGTCGAGGTAGGCATAGCCCAGCTCGATGCTGATGCCACGCGCCTTCTCCTCGGGCAGACGGTCGGTGTCGACGCCCGTGAGCGCACGGACGAGCGTGGTCTTGCCGTGGTCGATGTGGCCGGCGGTGCCAACGATCACGCCAGCGCCTCCTTCAGCGTGGCCAGTTGCGAGGTCAGCAGCGCGGGCTCTTCGAGGCAACGCAGGTCCAGCAGCAGGCGGTCGTCGTTGATGCGGCCGATGACCGGGCGGGGCAGTTCGCGCAGCGCGGTGGCCAGGGCTTCGAGGCTGCGGCCGCGGCCGTCGACGGCGGTGATGGCGAGCCCGGCGGATGGCAGGCGATCGACAGGCAGCGAGCCGGAGCCGATCTGGCTTTGCAGCGCAACAACCTCGACGGTGAAGCGCGGCGATACAGCGGCGGCAACCTCGTGCGACAGGTGCCGGGCCAGCGCGGCGATCTGCTCCTGCGGGCGGGTCAGCAGGCGCAACGTAGGCAGGTCCTGCACCAGGCGCTCGGGGCGCAGATAGAGCCGCAGCGTTGCCTCCAGCGCCGCGAACGGCAGCTTGCTCAGCCGCAGCGCGCGCTTCATCGGGAACTTGCGGATGCGCCCCACGGCGGCCTTGCTGCCCACGATGAGGCCGGCCTGCGGGCCGCCCAGCAGCTTGTCGCCGCTGAAGGTGACGACATCGCAACCGGCCGCGAGCATGGCCTGCGGCAGGGGCTCGGCGGGCAGGCCCCACTTGGCGAGGTCCACCAGCGCGCCGCTGCCAAGGTCGGTCATCAGCGGCAGGCCGGCGGCGTGGGCGATGGGCGCGAGCGTGGCCTCGTCGACCGACGCGGTGAAGCCCTGCACCGCGTAGTTGCTGGTGTGGACCTTGACGATGAGCCCGGTGCGCGGCGTGATGGCACCCTCGTAGTCGCGCGGGTGGGTGCGGTTGGTGGTGCCCACTTCCACCAGCGTGGCGCCGGCCGCGCTCATCACGTCGGGCATGCGGAAGGCGCCGCCGATCTCGACCAGCTCGCCGCGCGACACGATGGCCTCCTTGCCGCGCGCCAGCGCCGCAATGCCCAGCAGCACCGCGGCGGCGTTGTTGTTGACGACAGTGGCGGCCTCGGCGCCAGTGAGCTCGCAGAGCAGACTCTCGATAAGGTCGTCGCGGTCACCGCGGCTGCCGGTGTCGAGGTCGAACTCCAGGTTGTTGGGCGAACCCATCAGCGCCAGCACCTGCTGCAGCGCTGCGTCGGCCAGCAGCGAGCGGCCGAGGTTGGTGTGGATGACGGTACCGGTGAGGTTGAGCACCGCGCGCATGGCCGGCTGCATGCGCGCCTGCACGCGGCTGGCGAGGGCCTGGGGCAGCGTGTGCAGTTCGCTGCGCGGCAGTTCGCCGGCAACGGCGCGTGTGCGCAGGCCGTCCAGCAGCGCCCTCGCCTCGTTCGCCACCAGCGTGTGGCCGTGTTCGGCAACCAGCGGTGCGCAGTCGCGCAACAGCTTGTCCAGCGCCGGCAGGTCTTTTGGACTCGCCTTGGAACCGTGGACCACGGATTCGTCGGGCGTTGCCATCAGTGCTCTCGGCCGGGTGGGGGTGCTTCGTCGGGCTCGCCGAACAGCAGCAGCAGGTTGACGCCATGGCGCTGCAGGCCCGCCTCACTGACGAGCAGGTCCAGCGTCAGGCTGGCGAGGTCGTCGGCCAGGGGCTCGACGCCGTTGTCCCGCGCCGGATGCATGAGCTTGAGGTAGTGGCCGCACTCGCTGCAGCACTCGGCCTGCACGACAGCGCCGGTCGTCGTCGAGGCCTCGTCGGCCGCAACCACGCTTTGCAGCGAGATGCCCTTGGTGCTTTGGCAATGGGTGCACTTGATGCGCACGTAATGCCACTGCGTGGCGCACAGGCCGCAGGCGAGGTAGCGCGCACCCTCGGAGCCGAGGCGCTCGACGGAGGCGACCGGGTGCGAGCCGCAGCAAGGGCACACGGTTGCGTCATCAATGCGGCCGAAAGGCGCCAGCGCGGGGCCTGCGTGGGCTGCGGCTGTCTGCTGCACGAGGCGAACGAAGTAGAGCTGCAGGCCGGCGGCGATCAGCGGCGCCGTGGCCATGTCCAGGCCCAGCATGACGCCGGACAGCAGGCGGCCGGCCTGTGTTTCCAGGTGTTCGTC
The DNA here is from genome assembly GCF_059421665.1 of Roseateles sp. GW821-FHT02E12. Taxonomy (NCBI): domain Bacteria; kingdom Pseudomonadati; phylum Pseudomonadota; class Betaproteobacteria; order Burkholderiales; family Sphaerotilaceae; genus Roseateles; species Roseateles sp. GW821-FHT02E12. The sequence continues at coordinate 499,678 of NZ_JBWKVK010000003.1, read as the reverse complement.
GCTCGCGGCGGCGAGTTCCAGGGCTACCGTTTTGGCGGGGCCGTCGGCGAGGTGGCTGGCCAGGTCGGTGAGCAAGGCCCGTAGTGAGTTGCGCCAGACGGGCGCACGCGCCCAGGTCTCTGCCGGCAGCAGCGGCAGCCCGGCGCGGGCGGCGGCGTCGATCTGCTCGGGCGTGGGCAGGGGCACCAGCCCACGGGCGGCCAGCGCGCGGTGCTGGGCGTCGGCCAGTTCGGCCACGAAGAGCAGGAAGTCGCGCATCGCGTGCCCGGCGCTGAGCGCCCGCAGGCGCAGCGCACGCTCGGCGAAGACGCCGGGTTCGGGCAGGTGCAGGAAGGTCAGCTGCTCGCCGGCGCGAACGGCGATCTGTTCCGGACTCAGTAGCTTGGTGCTGGTGGTCAACGCTTCTCCTGGTGCCACAGCGGGTGATTCTGGCGCGCCCAGCCGTCGGTGACCGTGCCGCGCGTCATCGCGCGCAGGGTGCCCTTGACCCAGATTGCCGCGTAGACGTGCACGATGACGCTCAGGATCAGCACCGTGGCCGACAGCGCGTGCAGCACGACGGCGATGCGCCGCGCGACGATGGGGAAGCTGTCGGCGAACCAGGGTTGCCAGAAGATGAACCCGGTCAGCACCAGCACGGCCAGGCTGACGACCATGACCCAGAACACCTGCTTCTGCCCGGCGTTGTAGCGGCCGGCCGGCGGCATGCGGCTCTTGTCGCCGCGCAGCATCTCGCCGGCGTGCTTCATCCATTCCTTGTCGGCCTCGTTCATCACGTTGTGCCGCCAGAACTTCAGGAACATGCCGAGGAAGCACAGCGCCATCAGCAACCCCATGAAGGGGTGCAGGATGCGCGCCCAGGTGCCGCCGCCGAAGAGCGCCGTCAGGAAGTAGAAGGCGGGGTGAAAGAAGGCCAGGCCCGACAGCCCGGCGCCGAGGAAGAACAGCACGATCAACCAGTGGTTGGTGCGCTCGCCAGCGTTGTAGCGCTGCAGAAGGCGGGTGGCCATGGCGTGCTCCTGTCAGGCGTTGGTGTTGCGGTCGGCTGCGGGGTCGTCCGGGTCTTCTATGGGGCCGACGCGCGTGTAGTGGAAGAAGCCGGCCACGGCCGCGCCGATCATGGCTGCCACGGCCAGCGGCTTGGCCACGCCCTTCCACAGGGAGACGAGGGGGCTGATCTTCGGGTCCTTGGGCAGGCCGTGGTACAGCTCGGGCTTGTCGGCATGCTGCAGCACGTAGACGACGTGGGTGCCGCCCACGCCCGGTGGGTCGTACACACCCGCGTTGGCGTAGCCGCGCTCCTTCAGGTCGACGATGCGTTCGGCGCCGTAGTCCAGCATGTCTTCCTTGGTGCCGAAGCGGATGGCGCCGGTGGGGCAGGCCTTGGCGCAGGCCGGCTCCAGGCCCACGCCGACGCGGTCGGAGCAGAGGCTGCACTTGTAGGCCTTGCTGTCGACCTTGCTGATGCGCGGCACGTCGAACGGGCAGCCGGTCACGCAGTTGCCGCAGCCGATGCAGTGCTCGGAGATGAAGTCCACGATGCCGTTCGTGTACTTCACGATGGCGCCGGGAGCCGGGCAGCTTTTCAGGCAACCTGGGTCTTCGCAGTGCATGCAGCCGTCCTTGCGGATCAGCCATTCCAGCTTGCCCTGCTCGACCTCCACCTCCGAGAAGCGCATGACCGTCCAGCTCTGGGGCGTGAGGTCGCGCGGGTTGTCGTAGGTGCCGTGGTTGTCGCCCACGTCGTCGCGCAGGTCGTTCCACTGCATGCACGCCACCTGGCAGGCCTTGCAGCCGATGCAGGAGGACACGTCGATGAGCTTGGCGACTTCAGCGACGTGCTGGCGGGCCTGCGTGGACGGCGTGGTGGTGGCCGAGCGCTTGGCGATGTCGAGGGATTGGAGTGATGACATGGTCAAGCTTTCTCAAGGTTCACGGTGAAGCTCTTGAACTCCGGCGTCTGCGTGTTCGCGTCGCCCACGAAGGGGGTCAACGTGTTGACGAGATAGCCGGGCTTGGCCACGCCGACGAAGCCCCAGTGGTTGGGCAGGCCCACGGTGTGCACGCGCTTGCCGTCCACGTCCAGCGAGGCGATGCGCTTGGTGACGACGGCCACGGCCTTGATGAAGCCGCGGTTGCTGCTCACCTTGACCCAGTCGCCGTTGGCAACCCCTTTCTCCTTGGCGAGTTCCTCGCCGATCTCGACGAACTGCTGAGGCTGCAGCACGGCCGAGGTGAGCACGTTCTTCGTCCAGTAGTGGAAGTGCTCGGTCAGCCGGTAGCTGGTGGCCACGTACGGGAAGTCCTTGGGCGTGCCGAAGGCCTCCAGGTCGCCCTTGAACACACGCGCCGCCGGGTTGGACTTGGCCTTGGCGTTGCCCGGGTGCATGGGGTTGGCCAGCAGCGGCGTCTCGAAGGGTTCGTAGTGCTCGGGCAGCGGGCCGTCCACCATGCCGGTGGGTGCGAAGAGCCGCGCCACGCCTTCGGCAGTCATGATGAAGGGGCGCACCGCGTCCTCGTCGGTCGGGTTGGCGTCGGGCCGGATGTCGGGCACGTCGGACCCGCCCCAGCGCTCGCCGTTCCAGCTGACCAGCTTGCGCTTGGCGTTCCAGGGCTTGCCGGTCGGGTCGCAGGAGGCCGTGTTGTAGAGCACGCGCCGGTTGGCCGGCCAGGCCCAGGCCCAGGCCAGCGTCTGGCCGATACCCCAGGGGTCGGCGTTGTCGCGGCGGGCCATCTGGTTGCCGGCCTGGGTCCAGGCGCCGGCGTAAATCCAGCAGCCCGACGATGTGCTGCCGTCGTCGCGCAGCAGGCCGAAACCGCCGAGCTGCTCGCCTGCCTTGGCCAGCACCTTGGTCGGGTCCTTGGGGTCGAGCACGTCGGCCAGCGCCTTGCCGTTGTACTCCTTGGCCAGTTCCTCGGCCGAAGGGTTGGTGGGCTGCAGATAGGGCCAGCTGAGGTTGACGATGGGGTCGGGGAAGGCGCCACCCTCCTTCGCGTAGGCGGCCCTCATGCGCATGAAGAGCTGGGCAATGATCTCGGGGTCGCCCTTGGCCTGGCCCGGGGGCTCGGCGCCCTTCCAGTGCCACTGCAGCCAGCGGCCGGAGTTGGTGAGCGACCCGTCCTCCTCCGCGAAGCAGGTGCTGGGGAAACGGAACACCGTCGTCTGGATCTCCTCGCTCTTCACGTCGTGGTGCTCGCCGTGGTTCTTCCAGAACTCGGCGGTCTCGGTGTTGAGCGGGTCGATGATGACGAGGAACTTCAGCTTGGAGAGGCCCGCGACGATCTTCTTCTTGTTGGGGAAGGAGCCGACCGGGTTGAAGCCCTGGCAGATGTAGCCGTTGAGCTTGCCCTGGGCCATGAGCTCGAAGGTCTGCAGCACGTCATAGGCCTTGTCCCACTTGGGCAGGTAGTGGAAGGCCCATTCGTTCTCGGCCGTGGCTGCCTTGCCCCACCAGGCCTTTTGCTGGCTGACGAAGAACTTGGGGTAGTTCTGCCAGAAGCTCATCTGGCCGGGGCGCAACGCCTTCAGCGCTCGGGGCTTGTAGTAGGTCTCCAGATCCTGCTCGCTGTCGCGGGCCAGGCTCATGTAGCCGGTCAGCGACGTGGACAGCAGGCCCAGGTCCGTCAGGCCCTGGATGTTGGAGTGGCCGCGCAGCGCGTTCATGCCGCCACCGGGCAGGCCGATGTTGCCCAGCAGCAGCTGCATGATGGCGCCGGTGCGGATCATCTGCGAGCCCTGGCTGTGCTGCGTCCAGCCCAGCGCGTACATGATGGTCATGACCTTGTTGGGCTTGGACGTCTCCGCGATCATTTCGCAGACCTTCAGGAACTTGTCCTTGGGCGTGCCTGTGATCTTGCTGACCTGCTCGGGCGAATAACGCGCGTAGTGCGCCTTCATCACGTTGAGCACGCAGCGCGGGTGCTGCAGCGTCGCGTCGACCTTGGCGAAACCTTTCTCGTCGAGCTCGTAGCCCCAGCTCTTGTTGTCGTAGCGGCGCTTGGCCTCGTCGTAGCCGCTGAAGATGCCGGCGTCGAACTTGTAGTCCTCACCGACGATGAAGCTGGCGTTGGTGTAGGTCTTGACGTACTCGTGCTGGATCTTGTCGTTGCTCAGCAGGTAGTTGATGACGCCGGCCAGGAAGGCGATGTCGGCCCCCGCTCGGATGGGCGCGTAGTAGTCGCTCATGGCGGCCGAGCGCGTGAAGCGCGGGTCCACGACGATGAGCTTGGCCTTGTTGTGGTGCTTGGCCTCGATGACCCACTTGAAGCCGCACGGGTGGGCCTCGGCGGCATTGCCGCCCATGATGAGCACGAGGTCGGCGTTCTTGATGTCCACCCAGTGGTTGGTCATCGCACCGCGCCCAAACGTCGGGGCCAGACTGGCCACCGTCGGGGCGTGTCAAACGCGCGCCTGGTTGTCGAAGACCAGCATCCCCATCGAGCGCATCGCCTTGTGGGTGATGTAGCCAGATTCGTTGGAGGAGGCTGATGCACACAGCATGCCGGTGGTCAGCCAGCGGTTCACCGTCTTGCCGTCGGCGTTCTGGGCGATGAAGTTGGCGTCGCGGTCGGCCTTCATCAGCTTGACGAGGCGGTCCATCGCCTCATCCCAGCCGACGCGCTTCCACTCCTTGCTGCCGGCTTCGCGGATCTCGGGGAACTTCAGCCGGTTGGGGCTGTGCACGAAGTCCAGCAGGCCCGCGCCCTTGGGGCAGAGGGTGCCGCGATTGACCGGGTGGTCCGGGTCGCCCTCGATGTGGATGATGGACGACGTGACGTTCTTCGCCCTGTCGCCCAACGAATACATGATGACGCCGCAGCCCACCGAGCAGTAGGGGCAGGTGTTGCGGGTCTCGGTCGCCCGGGAGAGCTTGAAGTTGCGCGCCTCGGCGAGTGCCGCCGTTGGCGAGAACCCCAGGGCCACGAGGCTGGACGCTGCCAGCCCTGCGCCGCTCACCCGGAAGAATTGCCTCCGGTTCATGTCCATATCGGCTTGTCTCCTGCGAGCCTCTCGCTCGCTCCGTTGCGAACAGAAAGCGGGACCGCACGCGGCAACCGTGGACCGATTTCTCCACAAAGGAAAGCCCTTGTCCATAGAGGGCATTCCAGGGGGACAAAGCCGCCCGGGTATCAACCCGGCGTCAGCAAGGCGTCAGGCGCCGGCTCAGGTGGACTTGGAGATCGAGATGCTCGGGAACTTGGCCGAGTAGTCCTTGCCTTGCGCCGCGATCTTGGATGCGACCTTGCGGGCCAGCGCCTTGTAGAGGGCCGCCACTTCGCCGTCCGGCTCGGCGGCGACGGTCGGCGTGCCCGAGTCGGCCTGGGCGCGGATGCTCATGGCCAGCGGCAGCGAGGCCAGCAGCTCGGTGCCGTACTGCACCGCCATCTTCTGGCCGCCTTCGGCGCCGAAGATGTGCTCCACGTGGCCGCAGTTGCTGCAGATGTGCACGGCCATGTTCTCGACGATGCCCAGGATGGGGATGCCCACCTTCTCGAACATCTTCAGGCCCTTCTTGGCGTCGATGAGGGCGATGTCCTGCGGCGTCGTGACGATGACGGCGCCTGTGACGGGCACGCGCTGCGAGAGGGTCAGCTGGATGTCGCCGGTGCCCGGAGGCATGTCGACGATGAGGTAGTCCAGCTCCTGCCAGCGGGTCTGGCGCAGCAGCTGCTCCAGCGCCTGCGTGGCCATGGGGCCGCGCCAGATCATGGCCTGGTCGTCTTCGACGAGGAAGCCGATGGAGTTGACCTGCAGGCCGTGGGCGATGTGCGGCTCCATGGTCTGGCCGTCATGGCTCTCCGGCCGGCCGCTGGCGCCCAGCATCAGCGGCTGGCTGGGGCCGTAGACGTCGGCGTCCAGCACGCCCACGCGGGCGCCTTCGGCGGACAAGGCCAGCGCCAGGTTGGCGGCCGTCGTGCTCTTGCCCACGCCGCCCTTGCCGGAGGCGACGGCGATGATGTTCTTCACACCCGGCAGCAACTGCACGCCGCGCTGCACGGCATGGGCGACAACCTTGGTTGAGATGGCGACGCTGACGTTGCCGACACCGCCCAAGCCCTTGGCCGCGGCAATGACGGCGGTGCGCAGGGCGGCGTGCTGGCTGGCGGCCGGGTAGCCCAGTTCGATGTCGACGGCCACGTCGGCGCCGTCGACCTTGATCGAGCGGATCGCCCTGGCCTCGCCCAGGGTGCGGGCGCAGCCGGGGTCGACAACGGCTTGCAGCAGGGGTTGAAGCTGGGCTTCGGTGGTCGAGGTCATGGCAGGGAACAGTTCACGGAAAACGGGGCAATCAGTCTAGCCCGCAGCCGGTTTGCACACAGGCTGCATCCGGTTGGAGGCTTTGTGCGTAGAGTGGACGAGAACCGAATTCCGCCCGGAGAACTACCCATGCGCCGCCCCGCCCTCCTGCTCATCGCTGCCGTCATCGGCTCCCCGGCCCTGGCGCAGTCCGGCGGGAAGCTGCTGCTGACCGGCGGCGTTTCCAGCATCGACGGCGCCGCCGGGGGTGGCCTGACGCCCTGGGCCGTGACCGGCAGCTACGCCACCGCCGGCGAGTTCGGCGCCACCGCCTTCATCACACGCGCCAAGACCGACAACTACGGGCTTTTGACCTACGGCGCGGCCGTCGCTTTCCACGACCGCGTCGAGGTGTCGCTGGCCAAGCAGGACTTCGACACCGAGAGCAATCTCGCGCCGCTGGGGCTTGATGGCCTGCACCTGAAGCAGAACATCTTCGGCGTGAAGGTACGCGTGGCCGGCGACGCCGTGCTGGACAGCGACACGCTGATGCCGCAGATCGCCCTCGGTCTGGAGCACAAGAAGACCAACGCGGGCAACCTCGGCCCCACCCTCTTCGGCCCGCTGGGTGCCAAGTCGTCGGGCACGGACTTCTACGCCAGCGCCACCAAGCTCTTCCTCGCCGACGGCGTGCTCGTCAACCTCACGCTGCGCGCCACCAAGGCCAACCAGAACGGCCTGCTCGGCTTTGGCGGTGCCCAGGGCAAGGGCTACCGGCTGCAGCACGAGTTCTCGGTCGCCAAGCTGCTGACCAAGAACCTGGCCTTCGGCTTCGAGTTCCGCGCCAAGCCGGACAACCTGAACCTGTCGGTGCTGGGCGCCGGTGCGCTGAAGGAAGACGACTGGAAAGACATCTTCGTCGCCTGGGCCCCGAACAAGCATTTCTCGCTGACCGCCGCCTGGGTGGACCTGGGCCGCATCGCTCCCGCGGTGCAGCCCAAGCGCCAGACGGGCAGCTATCTGTCTGCGCAATTTGCGCTCTGAAGGATTCACCATGCCCCGCGCCGTCGCCCTTGCCTGCCTGCTGCTTGCCAGCGCAGCCGCCTTCGCCCAGACACCGCCGGCCAACGACGGCGTCTACCAGGCCTGGGGCGGCAAGGCTGGCATCCGCGCCGTCATGGACGACTTCGTGCCGCGCCTCTTCGCCGACCCGCGCACGGCGCCCTTCTTCAAGAACGCCAACCGCGAGAACCTGGCAACCCAGCTGACCGAGCAGCTCTGCCAGGAGTCCGGCGGCCCCTGTGTCTACAAGGGCGTGCCGATGAAGCTGGCGCACCAGGACCTGGACATCGCCAAGCGCGACTTCAACGCACTGGTGGAGATCCTGCAGCAGGCCATGGACGCCAAGGCCATCCCCTTCGCGGCGCAGAACGGCATGCTGGCGCGGCTGGCGCCGATGCACCGCGAAATCGTCATGGCGGTGAGCGATTCGCAGCAGTCTCGGTAAAGAAAGCTTTCGTTAACGGCGCTGCCACAAGACGGCGCGGCCCGCATGGCAAGCTGGCGGGCTATGCATTCCCTCCGACTCACTGCGGCCGCTGCGTTGGTGGCCTGCGGCGGTTTTTCCGCTGCCTTCGCCCAGACCAACCCCACCCCGCCCGAAGCGGCTGCCTCCGCCCCGCCCGCCCGCCCCGCCGCCAAGCCTGGCGAGCAGCTCAAGCGCGTGGAGATCAGCGGCACCGCCAGCGACGAATCCATCCGCAAGGCCTCGACAGCCAGCAAGATCGTCATCACGCGCGAGGAGATCGAGAAGTTCGGTGACTCCACCGTCGGCGAGGTCTTGAAGCGCCTGCCCGGCGTGACCACCGGCGGCCGCCCGGGCCGCGGTGGCGATGTGCGCATGCGCGGCATGGGCGGCGGCTACACGCAGATCCTCGTCAACGGCGAGCGCATGCCGCCCGGCTTCTCGCTGGACCAATTGCCGCCCGAGCAGGTCGAGCGCATCGAGGTGCTGCGCGCCCCTACCGCCGAGTACGGCACGCGCGCCGTGGCGGGCACGATCAACGTCGTGCTGCGCGAGGCGCTGAAGAAGACGCTCAACGAGCTCCGCGCCGGAGTGGGCATCGAGCGCGGCAAGGTCAACCCCGGCATCAGTTGGAGCCGCAACGACGGCTTCGGTGACGGCCACGCCTACAACATCAGCCTCAATGCCATGCACGGCGAGCGCGTGGACGACATCATCAGCGACACACGCACGCGCACGCTGTCCACCAACACCGACGTGCTTCAGACGACGCGCGGCCAGACCGAGGACAAGCGCGAAGGCATCAACCTGACCGGCCGCGTGCAGCTCAAGCTCAGCGGCACGGACAGCCTGGCCATCCAGCCCTTCATCGTCACGAACAAGTCTGAGAGCCACTCGTCCATCACGCGCACCAACGACAGCTACGACCGCGCCGACACGCAGGGTGACAACCGCTTCACGATGGCGCGGCTGAACCTGCAGTGGCAGAGCCGTCTCGACAGCAGCACCCGCGCCGAGCTGCGCGGCGGCCTGGGCCGGGTCAACGGTGACAGCCACAGCCTGCGCCAGGAGACGGGCCGCATCAACCGCACGCAGGAAGACACGACCGACACCAGCGGCCGCAACTGGAACCTCGTCGGCAAGCTGTCGCGCAGCCTGGAGAACGACCACAGCCTCGTGTTCGGCGTCGAGGGCGAGGGCAACACCCAGCACCAGAACCGCGTCACCCTGGTCAACGGTTCACCGCAGGCCGGCCTGGGCGACTTCGGCGACGACCTGGACGCCTCCACCACCCGCTTCGCCGCCTACGCGCAAGACGAGTGGAATATCGGCAAGCAGTGGGACTTCTATGCCGGCGCGCGCTGGGAAGGCATCAAGACCACCAGCAGCGCGGCCAACTACGCGGCCAGCAACCGCTCCAGCGTCTTCACGCCGCTGGCGCATGCCCGCTACAAGCTCGACCCCAGCGGCCGCGAGAACATCCGCGCCAGCCTGACGCGCAGCTACCGCAGCCCGCAGGTGCAGGACCTGATCGCCCGGCCGAGCATCAACAGCCAGGTGCCCCACCAGGCCAACACGCCCGACCGCGCCGGCAACCCCGACCTCAAGCCCGAGTTGGCCACGGGCATCGAGATCGGCTACGAAAAATACCTCAGCAAGGGCGGCCTGCTGAGCGCCAACCTGTTTGCGCGCCGCATCAGCAACCTGATGCGCAACGTGACCGCCCTGGAGACCGTGCCCTGGAGCACGACGCAGCGCTGGGTCTCGCGGCCGCGCAACATCGGCAAGGCCAGCACCGCCGGCGTGGAGCTGGAGGCCAAGTTCCGGCTGGACGAGTATTTCGACGATGCGCTGCCGGTGAGTATTCGCAGCAACCTGAGCGTGTTCACGTCCAAGGTGCAGGACATCCCCGGCCCCAACAACCGGCTGGACGCCCAGCCCAAGGCGACAGCCAACCTGGGCTTCGACTACCGGCTGCGGTCGCTGCCGCTGTCGATTGGCGCGACGCTGAACTGGACGCCGCAGTCCACCATCCAGCAGAGCGTGCTGACCGAGGTGACGACGAGCCGCAAGTTGGTGACCGACGCGTTCGCGCTGTGGAACTTCACGCCTGAGCAGTCGGTGCGGCTGTCGGCGAGCAACATGACGCCGCTGGACTATTTCACCGGGAGCGTCATCAACACGGGTGACCAGCTGATCACGACGAATAGTGGGGGGCCGAGCTATACGCAGTGGCAGTTGAGGTGGGAGATGAAGATCTGAGGTTGGTTGGTTGCTTCTGCGACGAGCGCTCCTGATCGATGCATTGCCGGGAGTCCCGCCCGGCGGCGGGGTAACTTTCTTCTGCGGCGCCAGAAGAAAGTCACCAAAGAAGAGGCGCTGAACCGCACTCCATCGCGACGACGCCAGGAGCGTCGCGCGAAAACAGCCTGCTTCATTACGCCCAGACGCGACCCGCTGCGCTCTCGCTGCTGTCCCTATGGCGAGCACCATCCATTGCCCCTTCAAGCCGGTTAACGCCGGCTGCACGCCGGGCTCATCAGGGAATACCGCGTCGCTGGAGCGACGCCCTGGCGGATGCTGGGCAGCGATCGCGTCGCCCGAGCGACGCTGTCTTTGCTTTTCTGATGAGCTCGGCGTGCAGCCGCGCGTTAAGCGGGCAGGCGGTGCGGTGAGCGGCGCTCTTCAAAGGGACAGCAGCGAGAGCGCAGCGGGTCGCGTCTCGGCAGAGCACCGAAGCCGCTTTGTCCCCTGCCCACGGCGCTTGGCGCTCGTGTGCGGTTCAGCGCCTCTTCTTTGGTGACTTTCTTCTGGCGCCGCAGAAGAAAGTTACCCGCCCGCCGGGGCGGAATCCCGGCAACTCGGCCCCGAGTCGTCAGCACAACCGCAAAAGCAACCAAAAACAAATCAGGTCAGGCTCGCCGTCACCCACGGCCCCGTCAACCCATCCAACTCACAGTCCCACAGCGCCTGCGCATCCATCTCGTCAACGACGCCCTCGCCATAAACCTTCAGCGCCAGGCTCCTCAGCATGATCACCATGCCGCGCACAAAAGCCGCGCGCCCCGCCTCACCGGCCACGCCGAGCAGCACCGAGGCATCGAGCTTCACGTAGTCCAGCCCCGCCTGATAAAGCCGCTCGACCTGGGCCAACCCGGCCCCCGCATGCTCAAGCCCCAGCTTGACGCCCAACGGCCGCAACTGCTGCCCCAGCTCCAGCAGCCGCTCGAAATGCTCCGTCGCGGCGGCTTCGGTCAGGTCCAGCAGCAGCGCGCGGGCCGCCTGAGGCCATTGGCCCAGCAACTCGCGCAGCTGCAGCAGGAAACCGGCATCGGCCAGTGAAGCCGGCGCGACGTTGATGCAGCGCGCCCGCCCATCGGCAGCGATGGCCGTGAGCGCCAGGCTCACGGCAAAGAGATCGATCTGAGCCGTCAGCCGCGCCCGGGCGGCCAGCGGCAGCCAGTTCGCGGCGTGCAGGAACTCGGCGTCCAACTGCAATTGCAGCGGGCACTCCAGATGCAGCACGCGGCCGGCACGGTCGCGCACCGGGAATTCAACGAGACGGCCGCGCTGATGATTGACGGCCTCCTGCAGCTGAGCGCGCCACAGGCCCTCGCCCTGCTCGCGGCCGATGCCGGGGTCGGCAACAATCTCGACGACGAAGCCGCCACGCGCTTCGCTCAGATGCTCGGCCCGCGCCAGCGCCGCGTCGGCCTCGCCCAGCCAGACGCCGCTCGGGCGTTCGCGCGGCAGCTCGATGGCGCCCAGCGCCACCTGCACGCCAGGGCCGAAGGCCGGCAGGCTGGCGCGCAGCGCGTCGGCCAGTGCATGCGCCGTCTCGGCAGCCACGCCTTCTGCCGGCAGCCACAACGCGAAGTCGCCGCCGTTGAGCCGGCCGACGCGGCAACCGGCCACCGATTCCGGGTAGGCCTGCAACGCTGTGACGACGGTGAGCAGCACGTCGTCGACGGCGCCGCGTCCCAGGCGCGCGTTCAGCCCGGGCAGGTCGCGCAGGCGCACGAGCACGAGGCCGGCAATCGCCGGGCCGTCGTCGCGCTGCAGGGCCGCATCGAGCTCGGCGAGGAAATGCTTGCGCGTGGACACGCCGGTCAGCGGGTCGTGATGGACCTGCTCGCGCAGCACGAGGAGCTGGCCGGCCTGGGCCTCGAAGAGGTCGCGCACGCGCTGCACCATGGCGTTCATCGCTCGCGTCAGGCGTTGCAGCTCGGGCACACGCGGCTCGGCCACCTGGCCGTAGCTGCCGGAAAGCACGCCTTCGGCCTGGGCCACGGCGGCGTCCAGCGGGCGCCGGATGCGCCGCAGGCCGGCCCAGGCCGCGACGGCCGCGCCGATGCCAACGATGAGCAGCCAGGCCAGCACCTGGCGCGAGCTGCGCCACAGCGCGTCGTGGGCGTAGCTGGAATGGCTCTTCAGCTCGACGGTGCCGATGGCATTCCAGCCGCTGGACACCTGGGCAACGCCGGGCGCTGCCGCTATCGGCAGCAGCGAGCGGAACCAGGCCGGCGCCTGTCCGGACCGGGGCGCCTCGCCGCGCTCGAACAGCGTCTCGCCGCTCGCGCCGCGCCAACGGACGAATTCATAGGCCCCGGTGTCGAACTGGGCGGACACCAGCAGCTTGATGAGTTCGCCATCGCCCTTCTGCTGCGACAGCGCCAGTGCCAGCGTCTGCGCGTTGTCGGCGTTCTTCAGCTCGAGCTGGGTGCGCATCAACTGCCGCGTGGACAGCGTGGACAGGCCGACCGCGCCCACCAGCGCCGCCAGCACCACGCCCAGCACCAGCCAGGCGATCTGCCGCATCAACGACATGAGTCACTCCCCATCACAAGAACCCCTCTGCCTTGACTTTGGCCACCAGCTCGCGCCACAGCGACAGCCGCACCATCGGGTCGCCCGACGTGATCTGGCCTACGCCCTGCCACAGGCCGTCGGTGTTGAAGCTGAACACGGGCGTCAGGTCGGTGCGCTGCGATGCGGGCAGCACCTCGGGCCGCAGGTTGTCCAGAATCAACGGTTCGGCGCCCGGCTGGGCATAGTAGGCCAGCACCATGTGCGCCAGCGACTGGCCCTGCAGCCGCGCTCGCACGTAGACCATGCGCAGCTTGGCCGTTGGCACCCCTGCGGCGGCGAGGCTGAAGTACTTGGCGGCCGCATAGTCCTCGCAGTCGCCGGCGCGCTTGTCCAGGCTCTCCAGCGGCGAGGCCCAGTAGTCCGGCACGCCCCAGGTGACGGCGTCGTCCTTGAAAGCCAGGCGACGGTTGAAGAAGTCGTTGACTTCCTTGAGCCGCTGCAGCTCCTCATGCGTGCCGCTGCGCTCGATCTGCTGCACCAGGGCCTGGGCCTGCTCGACGACCCGCGGCCCGCGGGCCGCGGCCGCCTCCAGCACGCGCGCCGCGTCGTAGGCGGCAGCCGCCAGCAGGGGGCTGGCGACCAGTGCGGCCAGCCACCAGCGGCGCAAGCGGGGATCATGGGCGACGCGAGGCGGGGAAGTGGGCAAGATTGACGGCGGGCTGCTTTGAATTCACTGTACCCGGCCCGATCGCGCCCCCGGCGCCTCTAAGATTTTTGGATGATGCAGAACCCGGCACCTTCCCACGCCCCTGTCAGTCCCGGCGCCCGGACGCAGCAAATCCGCGACGACATCGACCAGTCGCGCCGCCGCGGCCCCTTGCAGCAGATCCAGATCCCACCTTGCCCCGAACTGCTGGCCCAGCTCCAGCAGGCCATGAGCCAGCCGGAGCCCGACCTCAACCTCGTCAGTCGCATCGCCTCCAGCGACGTGGCCATGGCCGCGACGCTGCTGCGCATCGCCAACGGCCCGCTGTTCAAGCCCGTCGGCCTGCCCTGCACCACCGTCGGCCAGGCCATGACACGCATCGGCCTGCGCGAGAGCGTGGCCGTGATGACCGGCTTTCTCGCCCAGCACGCCATCCCCGTCAACGCGCCGCAGCTGGCGCGCTTCTGGGAGCGCAGCACCAAGCGCGCCGTGGCCATGGCCACCATCGCCCAGCAGTTGCCGGGCCTGTCGCCCGACCTGGCGCACAGCTTCGGCCTCTTCCTGCACGTCGGCGTGCCGGTGCTGCTGCAGAGCATGCGCGGCTATGCGGCAACGATGGTGGAGGCCGGTGCGCGCATCGACCGCCCCTACATCGCCACCGAGAACGCCAACCACAAGACCGACCATGCCGTCGTGGGCGCTCTGGTCGTGCGCGTGTGGAACCTGCCGCCGCTGCTGATGGCGGCCATCCGGCTGCACCACGACTTCACGGCCCTGGGCCACGCCGACATCGACCCCGATGTGCACACGCTGGTGGCCGCCGGCCTCATTGCCGAGCACCTGATGCGCCGCCACGAGGGCCTGCCCGAGGACGCCGACTGGGCCAGCCACCACATCGCCGCGATGGACTGGCTGCAAATCGGCTGGGACGAACTGGGCCACTGGGAAGAGGTCGTCACGGCGCAGTTCGACGCCACTTGATGCCCTCACGCTTGCCGCGCCTGCGCGTCCTCGTCCTCGCCGCCATGGTGGTGGCAACACTGGGCGCCCTGGGCTGGTGGGTGTTCGGCCCGCCGGGCGTTGCCGTCGAGCTCACGAAGCGCAGCTGGCGCATGGAGATCGTCATCGAGCGGCTGCGCACCGAGGCCGGCTCGGACTGGTGCGACGAACTGCCGGCCGACGCCCGCGACGTGACCCGGCGCTTGATGGCCGACCCCAAGGGCAAGCGCGCCGAGCCGGCCGAGCATTGCCGCTACACCCAACTCGCCTGGCGCCGCCACTGGATCGCCAAGACCGAAGGGGGCCCCCGGGACCGGCCCGACTGGCCGCGCCCGCCGCTGCGCATGGCGCCGCCCGGCGAGCCAGGCAGCGAGCGCCTGGGCAAGCGCGAGGCTTACTTCGAGGTCGAGTTAAGCGACGGCGGCGACCACATCTGGACCTGCCGTGTCGATGTTGAGCGCTGGAAGCAGCTGCGCGTGGGCCAGCGCTTTCGCATCCCCGTGGACCGCTTCGGCACGGCCGACTGCCCGAAGATGTACGAGTCCAGGCTGTAGCGTTAGCGGAACAGATGCCAGGCAGCGACCAGGACGTTGCCCCAGACCGTGATGTTGAACGTCAGCAGCGTGAAAACGCGCAGGAAGTTCCACAGCTTGCGGGCGCGCTGCAGCGCCTCGTCCGCGCCCGTGAAGACATAAACGCCCATGTACAGCGCCGACGGCAACAAGGTCGCCACCATCACCAGCGCCATCAACCAATAGAAAAAGCTCATGCCGTCATTGTGGCGACACACAGCCCACGTCGGCCTTGACGTTAGCCCGCAGACACCTGGATGTCAGGGTCCTCTCGCCGCGCCCAGCATCTGCCGCCACAGCGGCGCATAGGCCGGGTTGCCGATGCCGTCGCCATGCGCCGTGCGGCGCACGACGGGCAGGTCCAGCGCATGCACCTGGGCGGGCGGCACGCCAAGCGCCCCGTAGGTCCGGGCCAGCGCGTCGGCCTGCGGCTCCTGCCGGTTGTAGGTGGCGTGCCAGCGCTCGGGTGGCGTCGCGCTGCCGCGGCGATACCAGGCCGCCGGCTCGCCGTTCGAGCCTTGGTCCCAGCCGCCCGAGAACATCAGCACGCCGGCCACCGGCCGCGTCTTGGCTAGATAGGCCGCCATGCCGCCGCCCTGTGATTGGCCGGCCAGCACGATGCGGCTCCAGCGGGGTTCGTCGCCTTCGAGGTAGCTGGCCCATTGGCCTGCCGCGTCATGCTCGGCCAGGTAGCGCAGCAGACGCGTCAGCCGCGACACGATGGCATCGGCGGGCTGGTCAGCGATGGGCGCCGCGGCCGCATCGCCCCAGATGCGTTGCTGGCGGAAGGCTGCTGCGCAGCCAGGCTGATCGCGCACGCGCCTGGCCGTGCAGACCTGGGACACGGCGGGCGTGTCGAGATAGGAGACGCCGACGAGCCGATAGCCGCTCGACCTGACCGTCTCGAAGAAGTCCCGCGGCCCGTCGGCCGGTCGGCCGTTGGTGCCAGGCAGCCAGACGAGCAAGGGCTCGGCCACAGCAGGGTCGTAAACGACCCAATGCGGCGACTCGTCGGATGCGAGCCGCGCATCGGTTGCCTGCGGTGCCACCGACAGCGACCGCTGCTGGGCTTGCGCGGTGAGCGCAGCCAGCAGCAGCGCCGCGAGGCCCAGCAGGCGGCGCATCGCCCCGCTTACTTCTTGCGTACCGGCGGCACGTCCGTGCAGGAGCCGTGCGCCACTTCCGCGGCCATGCCCAGGCTCTCACCCAGCGTCGGGTGCGGGTGGATGGTCTTGCCGATGTCCACGGCGTCCGCGCCCATCTCGATGGCCAGCGCGATCTCGCCAATCATGTCGCCGGCATGGGTGCCGACGATGCCGCCGCCAATGATGCGGTGGCTTTCGTCGTCGAAGATCAGCTTGGTGAAGCCTTCGTCGCGGCCGTTGGCGATGGCGCGGCCCGAAGCCGTCCAGGGGAACAAGCCCTTGGTGAACTTGATGCCCTTGGCCTTGGCCTCGTCCTCGGTGATGCCCACCCAGGCCACTTCGGGGTCGGTGTAGGCCACGCTCGGGATCACGCGGGCGTCGAACTGGCTCTTCTTGAGCTTCTCGTCGCCCAGCAGTTCGCCAGCGATGACTTCCGCCGCCACATGGCCTTCATGCACCGCCTTGTGGGCCAGCATGGGCTGGCCGACGATGTCGCCGATGGCGAAGACGCTGGGCACATTGGTGCGCATCTGCACGTCGACCGGGATGAAGCCGCGGTCGCCGACGATGACGCCCGCGTTCTCGGCACCGATCTTCTTGCCGTTGGGCGTGCGGCCCACGGCCTGCAGCACCAGGTCGTAGCGCTGCGGTTCCTTCGGGGCGCCCTCGCCTTCGAAGGTCACGTAGATGCCGTCGGGCTTGGCTTCGGCTCCGACCGTCTTCGTGTTCAACATGATGTTGTCGAAGCGGTGCGCGTTGAACTTCTGCCAGACCTTGACGAGGTCGCGGTCGGCGCCGGTCATCAGCGTAGGCAGCATTTCGACGACGTCCAGGCGCGAGCCCAGCGTCGAGTACACGGTGCCCATTTCCAGGCCGATGATGCCGCCGCCGACGATGAGCATCTTCTCGGCTTCGACCTGCATCTCCAGCGCGCCGGTCGAGTCGACGATGCGCGGGTCGTCGGGCAGGAAGGGCAGGCGCACGGCCTGCGAACCGGCCGCGATGATGAGGCGCTTGAACGCCACGGTCTGCGACGAACCCGTCTTGGCTTGGCTGACCGCACCTTCGGTCGCTTCGACCTTGAGGTTCTGGGCATCCAGCAGCGAGCCGACGCCACGTAGCACGGTCACCTTGCGCATCTTGGCCATGGCCGCGAGGCCGCCGGTCAGCTTGCCGGTGACCTTGTTCTTGTGCGCGCGCAGCTTGGTGATGTCGACCTCGGGCTCGCCGAAAGCCACGCCCAGGTCGGCCATGTGGCTGACCTCATCCATGACGGCCGCCACGTGCAGCAGCGCCTTGGACGGGATGCAGCCGACGTTCAGGCAGACGCCGCCGAGCGTTGCGTAACGCTCGACGATGGCGACCTTCAGGCCCAGGTCGGCGGCGCGGAACGCAGCCGAGTAGCCACCGGGGCCACCGCCGAGGACGACGAGGTCGAAGACTTGGTCGGCGCTGCCGGAGTAGGTCGCGGCGACCGGGGCCGGCGCAGCGGCCACGGGAGCAGGTGCCGCAGCGGCCGGAGCCGGCGCGGGGGCGGCGGCATCAGCCGACTCCAGCGTCAGCACGACCGAGCCCTTGGCGACCTTGTCGCCGATCTTGACGCGCAGCTCCTTCACCACGCCGGCGGTAGACGATGGGATCTCCATCGACGCCTTGTCGCTCTCGACGGTGATGAGGCTCTGCTCGACCTTGACGGTGTCGCCGGGCTTCACCAACACCTCGATGACGCCGACTTCGTCGAAGTCGCCGATGTCCGGAACTTGAACTTCAATGAGTGCCATGAGTCCAGCCCCTCTTACAGCGCGATCCGACGGAAGTCGGACAGCAGCGACGCGAAGTAGACGTTGAAGCGCGCGGCCGCGGCGCCGTCGATGACGCGGTGGTCCCACGACAGCGACAGCGGCAGGATCAGGCGCGGCTGGAAGGCCTTGCCGTCCCACACGGGCTCGATCGAGCTCTTGCAGACGCCCATGATGGACACCTCGGGCGCGTTGATGATGGGCGTGAAGTACTTGCCGCCGATGCCGCCAAGTGACGAGATCGAGAAGCAACCGCCGCTCATGTCCGCCGGACCGAGCTTGCCGTCGCGGGCCTTCTTGGCCAGCTCGCCCATTTCCTGGGTGATCTGGAAGATGCCCTTCTTGTCGGCGTCCTTGATGACGGGCACGACGAGGCCGTTGGGCGTGTCCGCCGCGAAGCCGATGTGGAAGTAGTTCTTCAGCACCAGCGTGTCGCCGTCCAGCGAGCTGTTGAACTCGGGGAACTTCTTCAGCGCCGCGACGGCCGCCTTGATCATGAAGGCGAGCATCGTGACCTTGATGCCGGCCTTCTCGTTCTCCTTGTTCAGCTGGACGCGGAAGGCTTCGAGATCGGTGATGTCGGCATCGTCATGGTTGGTGACGTGCGGGATGACGACCCAGTTGCGATGCAGGTTTGCGCCCGAGATCTTCTTGATGCGCGACAGCTCCTTGCGCTCCACAGACCCGAACTTCTCGAAGTCGACCTTGGGCCAGGCCAGCACGGACAGGCCGCCACCGCCGCCAGCCGCAGGAGCGGGCGCGACAGCCTTTTGCGCCACGGTCTGCACCGTGCCGCTCATGACGGCCTTGACGAAGCCCTGCAAGTCGCTCTCGACGATGCGACCCTTGGCACCGCTGCCCTTCACTTCGGCCAGCGGCACGCCCAACTCGCGGGCGAGCTTGCGGATGCTGGGCGAGGCGTGAGGCAGTTGGCCCGTGGGCGCGGTGGGCTGGTGGGCCGGCAACGCGGCAGCGGGTGCCGCAGCCTTGGCTTCGGCCGCAGCGGCAGCAGGCGCTGCAGCGGCCGGCGCCGGTGCCTGGGCGGGCGCTGCGGCAGGCGCGGGTGCACCACCGGTCGCCGCCACGCGTGCCAGCGGCGAACCCTTCTTGACCTTGTCGCCGACCTTGACGAGCAGTTCCTCGACGACGCCGGCATGCGACGACGGAATCTCCATCGAGGCCTTGTCGCTCTCGACGGTCAACAGGCTTTGCTCGACCTTGACGGTGTCGCCGACCTTCACCAGCAGCTCGATGACGGCCACTTCGTCGAAGTCGCCAATGTCCGGCACTTCGATGGTGACGGGACCGCTGCTTTGCGCAGGGGCCGCCGGTGCAGGCGCGGGTGCAGCTTGCGCGGGTGCCGCAGCGGCAGGCGCCGGAGTTGCCGCCGCGGGCGCGGGCGCAGCAGCACCCTCACCCTCGACGATCACCAGCACGCTGCCTTCCTTGACCTTGTCGCCCACGGCGATCTTGATCTCCTTGACGACGCCAGCCGACGACGACGGGATCTCCATCGATGCCTTGTCGCTCTCGACCGTCACGAGGCTTTGCTCGACCTTGACGGTGTCGCCGACCTTGACCAGCACCTCGATGACGCCGACCTCGTCGAAATCGCCGATGTCGGGAACCTTGACTTCAACCAATGCCATGTTTGTGTCTCCCCCGGGGCTCAGGCGTAGAGCGGGTTGATCTTGTTGACGTCGATGCCGTACTTGGCAATCGCTTCCGACACCTTCTCGACCGGAATCGCACCGTCATCGGCCAGCGCCTTCAGCGCGGCCACGACGATGTAGTGGCGGTTGACCTCGAAGTGCGCGCGCAGCTTGGAACGGAAGTCCGAGCGACCGAAGCCGTCGGTGCCCAGCACCTTGTAGGAACGGCCGCGCGGGATGAAGGCGCGGATCTGCTCGGCGTAGTTCTTCATGTAGTCGGTGGACGCGATGACGGGGCCCTTGGTGTGGCCAAGCTGCTGCGTCACGAAGGGCACGCAGGCCAGCTCCGTCGGGTGCAGCAGGTTCCAACGCTCGGCGTTCTGGCCGTCGCGGGCCAGCTCGTTGAAGCTCGGGCAGCTCCAGACGTTGGCGCCCACGCCCCACTCCTCTTCCAGCAGCTTCTTGGCGGCCTGGCTTTCGCGCAGGATGGTGCCCGAGCCCAGCAGGTTGACGCTGACCGCCTGGCTCGCGTCGGCCTCTTCCAGCAAATACATGCCCTTGAGGATCTGCTCCTCGGTGCCGGCCTTCAGGCCAGGCATCGGGTAGTTCTCGTTCAGCAGGGTGATGTAGTAGTAGACGTTTTCCTGGTCTTCCACCATGCGCTTGAGGCCGCGCTGCATGATGACCGCCACTTCGTGCGCGAAGGTCGGGTCGTAGGAGATGCAGTTGGGGATGGTGCCGGCCAGGATGTGGCTGTGGCCGTCTTCGTGCTGCAGGCCTTCGCCGTTCAGCGTCGTGCGGCCGGACGTGCCGCCCAGCAGGAAGCCACGCGCCTGCATGTCACCCGCCGCCCAGGCCAGGTCGCCGATGCGCTGGAAGCCGAACATCGAGTAGTAGACGTAGAACGGGATCATCACGCGGTTGTTCGTCGAGTACGACGTCGCCGCGGCGATCCAGCTGGCCATGCCGCCCGCTTCGTTGATGCCTTCCTGCAGGATCTGGCCGGCCTTGTCCTCGCGGTAGTACATCACCTGGTCCTTGTCGACCGGGGTGTAGAGCTGACCCTTGGGGTTGTAGATACCGATCTGGCGGAACAGGCCTTCCATGCCGAAGGTGCGGGCCTCGTCGACCAGGATGGGCACGACGCGGGGGCCGAGTTCCTTGTCACGCAGCAGCTGCGTCAGGAAGCGGACGTAGGCCTGGGTCGTCGAGATCTCGCGGCCTTCGGCGGTCGGGTCCAGCACGGCCTGGAAGGTGGCCAGCTCGGGCACCGTGAACTGCTCGTCGGTGCGGGCGCGGCGGCTGGGCAGGTAGCCGCCCAGGGCCTGGCGGCGCTCGTGCAGGTAGCGCATCTCCGGCGTGTCGTCGGCCGGCTTGTAGTACGGCACGCTGGCCAGTTCGCTGTCCGGGATCGGGATGCTGAAGCGGTCGCGGATGTACTTGATGTCCTCGTCTGTCAGCTTCTTGGTCTGGTGGACGGTGTTCTTGCCTTCACCGGCCTTGCCCATGCCATAGCCCTTGACGGTCTTGACCAGCAGCACGGTGGGCTGGCCCGTCTTGGTGTTGTGGGCAGCGTGGAAGGCGGCGTAGACCTTCTCGGGCTCATGGCCGCCGCGGCGCAGGTCGAAGATTTCTTCGTCGCTCATGTGGGCGACGAGCTTGGCGGTCTCGGGGTACTTGCCGAAGAAGTTCTTGCGGACGAAGGCGCCGTCGTTGGCCTTCATGGCCTGGTAGTCGCCGTCCAGCGTTTCCATCATCAGCTGCTTGAGCTTGCCGCTCTTGTCGCGCGCCAGCAGCTCGTCCCAGCCCTTGCCCCAGATCAGCTTGATGACGTTCCAGCCGGCACCGCGGAACTCGCCTTCCAGCTCCTGGATGATCTTGCCGTTGCCACGCACCGGGCCGTCCAGGCGCTGCAGGTTGCAGTTGACGACGAAGACCAGGTTGTCGAGGTTTTCGCGCACGGCCAGGCCGATGGCGCCCAGGCTTTCCGGCTCGTCCATCTCACCGTCACCCATGAAGGCCCAGACCTTGCGGTTCTCGGTATTGGCGATGCCGCGGGCGTGCAGGTACTTCAGGAAGCGCGCCTGGTAGATCGCCATCAGCGGGCCGAGGCCCATGCTGACGGTCGGGAACTGCCAGAAGTTGGGCATCAGCTTCGGGTGCGGGTAGCTGGACAGGCCCTTGCCGTCGACTTCCTGGCGGAAGTTGTCGAGCTGCTCTTCGCTGAGGCGGCCTTCCAGGTAGGCGCGGGCGTAGATGCCGGGCGCGCTGTGGCCCTGGATGTAGAGGCAGTCGCCGCCGTGGTCTTCGCTGGCGGCATGCCAGAAATGGTTGAAGCCGGCGCCGAACATGCTGGCCACCGATGCGAAGGAGCCGATGTGGCCGCCCAGGTCGCCGCCGTCAGCGGGGTGCAGCCGGTTGGCGCGCACCACCATGGCCATCGCGTTCCAGCGCATGTAGGCGCGCAGGCGCTTCTCGATCTGGATGTTGCCGGGGCAGCGGGCTTCGGCGTCGGACTCGATGGTGTTGACGTAGCCGGTGGTGGCCGAGAACGGCAGGTCGATGCTGTGCTGGCGCGCGTGCTCCAGGATCTCTTCGATCAGGAAGTGCGCACGCTCGGCACCTTCACGATCGATGACGGCGGACAGCGCGTCCAGCCACTCTTTGGTTTCCTGCGGATCGACATCGCTCGAGGCGGCGCCTAGAAATTCTTGCGGCTGGGCGGACATGGCCGGGTCTCCTGGTAATTCCGCCTCTAGCGGGCGGAAGTGGGTGTTCTAACAGGTGCCTCATGGGCAGAGAAGCGCAGGCGCTGGCCCGCGAGCGGCCGCAGTGTCTCACAAGCTTTGTCATTTCCCAAATGGTGCGAGACGATTTCTTATTACGAAATTCATCATCTCGACATCGACCCGGATAATTTGCCCATGCCCCCTGTTTCCGCCCCGCCCAACCGAAGCCAACGCTGGATCGCGACGCTGCGCCGCCTGGTCACCACCTGGTGGTTCCGGCAGTCGCCCTCGCGGCAGGACCGCCTGGCCACGCTGGGCCCGCTGATCTCGGTGCTGCTATTCCTGGCGGCCATCATTTCGGCCTTCTGGTACCTGCGCAACGAAGAAATCGAGCGCGAGACCGAGTCGGTCAAGCGCGACACCGAGATCGCCCAGCAGCAGATCCGCCTGCGCCTGATCGAGAACCAGGAGCAGCTGGTGCGCATTGCGCGCGAGGTCGTCACGCGCCAGATCGACGCCCACGAGTTCTCCGCCCAGGCGCAGGCCTTCGCCCGCGAGCGGCCGGAGCTGACGCATGTCACCTGGCTCAGCGCCAAGCGCGAGCGGCGCAGCAGCGTGGGCGCGGCGGGCTTCCAGGCCGACGGGCTGATGTCGGCGGACGGCAACGACCCGTCGATGCCCATGCCCAACCAGTCCAACGCCGCGGCCATCGCCTTCGAAGCGGCGAAGGACCGCCGCCAGCCCGTCTATTCGCCACCCTTCTCCGATGCCAACGGCGTCACCGTCTTCCAGCTGCACATTCCGCTGATCGACCGCGGCGGCTTTGCCGGCGTGCTGATCGCCGAGTACACGGTCGAGGCCCTGCTGCGCTACTACGTGCCCAGCGAGGTGGCCACGCGCCACAGCATCGCCGTGCTCGATTCGCGCGAACAGATCGTCAGCAGCACCGTCACGCCCATGCCGGGCCAGGTACTGCGCCGCGCCTCGCTGCTGCACGACGTGCCGCTCGCGCCGGCGCTGAACGGCCTGGTGCTACGCGGCCAGGGTTGGCGCACGTCCATTGGCCTCATCAACAACGCCCTGTTCTGGCTGGTGCTGGCGCTCGCGGGCATGACGGTGTGGATGCTGCTGGGCACCTGGCGTCACATGCGCCGGCGCACGCAGATCCAGAACGCGCTGACGCTGGAGACCAACTTCCGCCGCGCCATGGAGAACTCCATGCTGACCGGCATGCGCGCCATGGACATGGACACGCGCATCACCTACGTGAACCCGGCCTTCTGTGCGATGACGGGCTTCTCGGAGGCCGACCTCGTGGGCCGCACGCCGCCCTACCCGTTCTGGCCGTCTGACCGCCGTGAAGAGAACGCGCGCCTGCTGCAGCAGGAACTGCAGGGCCGTAGCCCGTCGGGTGGCGTCGAGGTCAAGATCCAGCGCAAGGACGGCAGCCAGTTCGACGCCCGCGTCTATGTGTCGCCCCTGGTGGACACCAAGGGCAAGCAGACAGGTTGGATGACCTCGATGACCAACATCACCGAGGCCAAGCGGGTGCGCGACCAGTTGTCGGCGTCGCACGAGCGCTTCACCACGGTGCTGGAAGGCCTGGACGCAGCCGTGTCGGTGCTGTCCGTGCAGCCGCCCGAGCTGCTGTTCGCCAACCGCAGCTACCGCCTGTGGTTCGGTGCTGACCCGGCCGGCCACGCGCTGCTGGCCGGCGGCCATCTGCTGGGCACGACGAGCCGGCGCGGCGGCCTGGGCGATGGCGCGGACGAAGTCGACGACTACTCCGGCCTGCCCGCCGAGGCGCTGACCGAGACCGGCTCCGACCCGCGCGAGGTTTATGTCGAGTCGCTGGCCATGTGGTTCGACGTGCGCGCCCGCTACCTGCAGTGGACCGACGGGCGCCTGGCGCAGATGCTGATTGCCACCGACATCACGATGCGCCGCCACGCCGAGGCCCAGGCCGCGCTGCAGGCCGACAAGGCCCAGGTCACGAGCCGGCTGATGACCATGGGCGAGATGGCCTCCAGCGTCGCCCACGAGCTGAACCAGCCGCTGACGGCCATCACCAACTACTGCAACGGCATGGTCAGCCGCGTGCGCAACGACAGCATCGACAAGGATGCGCTGATGGCCGCGCTGACCAAGACGGCCAAGCAGGCCGAGCGGGCCGGCCAGATCATTCACCGCATCCGCAACTTCGTGAAGCGCAGCGAGCCGCAGCGCCAACCAGCCAACGCGGCGGACATCGTCGAGGACGCGGTGGAGCTGGCCGGCATCGAGCTGCGCCGCCGCAACGTGGCCATCCACACCTATGTGGCCCAGCGCCTGCCGCAGCTGATGGTGGACCCCATCCTGATCGAGCAGGTGCTGATGAACCTGCTGAAGAACGCCGCCGAAGCCATCGACAACGCTTCGCTGCCGACCTCCCGCCGCCACATCGAGCTGCGCGTGATTCCCAAGCACAGCGCCGAGCTGGGCGGGCAGATCGAGTTCTCGGTGACCGACATGGGGCCGGGTTTGCCCGATGAGGTGCTGTCCCGGATGTATGAGGCCTTCTTCTCGACAAAAGCCGACGGATTGGGCATCGGATTAGGGTTATGCCGGTCTATCGTCGAGTCCCACCAGGGCCGGATAAAAGCCGAGAACCTCTACAATGGTTCCTTGGTCGTTGGTTGCCGATTCGCATTCACGATTCCCGTCACCATCACCTCAGAACACCTGCGTCAGGACGCCTCCCAAGGCGCTCCCGGCAGCGCTCCGAGAACCGAACCTACAGCACCATGAGCTTGATCCCGAAGAAGGGCAACGTCTACGTTGTCGATGATGACGAAGCGGTCCGCGACTCCCTGCAATGGCTGCTCGAAGGCAAGGACTACCGGGTCAAGTGCTTTGACTCCGCGGAATCCTTCCTCGCCCGCTACGACCCCCGCGAGGTCGCCTGCCTGATTGCCGACATCCGCATGGACGGCATGACCGGCCTGGAACTCCAGGACCGCCTCATCGAGCGCAAGAGCCCCCTGCCCATCGTCTTCATCACCGGCCACGGCGACGTGCCCATGGCGGTGCAGACGATGAAGAAGGGCGCGATGGACTTCATCGAGAAGCCCTTCAAGGAAGAAGAGCTGCTGGCCCTGGTGGAGCGCATGCTCGACCAGGCCCGCGAGGCCTTCTCCAGCCACCAGGAAGCCGCCAGCCGCGACGCGCTGCTGGCCCGCCTGACGACGCGTGAAGCGCAAGTGCTGGAGCGCATCGTCGCCGGCCGCCTGAACAAGCAGATCGCCGACGACCTCGGCATCAGCATCAAGACGGTCGAGGCCCACCGCGCCAACATCATGGAAAAGCTCAACGCCAACACGGTGGCGGACCTGCTCAAGATTGCCTTGGGCGCAACCGCCAAGGCTTGAGTACTTGATTTACCTGAGAGGCCGCTGCTGAAGCGGCCTTTTTGCTTTTTGGAGTTCCTTCTCATGACCGCCCAACTCATCGACGGCCTCGCCCTCTCCAAGTCCATCCGCGCTGAAGTCGCCACACGCGCCGCGGCGCTGACCGCCCAGGGTGTCCAGCCCGGCCTGGCCGTCGTCATCGTCGGCGACGACCCGGCCAGCCATGTCTATGTGCGCAACAAGGTCAAGGCCTGTGCCGACGCCGGCCTGCACTCGGTGCTCGAGAAGTACGAAGCCAGCTTCAGCGAGGCCGAGCTGCTGGCCCGCATCGATGCGCTGAACGCCGACCCGGCCATCCACGGCATCCTGGTGCAGATGCCGCTGCCCAAGCACATCAACCCCCACAAGGTCATCGAGGCCATCGCGACCACCAAGGACGTCGACGGCTATTCGACGCTGAGCGCCGGTGAGCTGATGACGCAGCTGCCGGGCTTCCGCCCCTGCACGCCCTATGGCTGCATGAAGCTCATCGAGAGCACCGGCTTCGACCTGCGCGGCAAGCACGCCGTCGTCATCGGTCGCAGCAACACCGTCGGCAAGCCCATGGCCCTGCTGCTGCTGCAGGCCAACGCCACCGTCACCGTCTGCCACAGCGCCACGCCCGACATCGGCCACCACACTCGCCAGGCCGACGTCGTCGTCGCCGCCGTGGGCCGCCGCAACATGCTGACCGCCGACATGGTCAAGCCTGGTGCCGTCGTCATCGACGTTGGCATCAACCGCAACGACGAGGGCAAGCTCTGCGGCGACGTCGACTTCGGCGGCGTCAAGGAAGTTGCCGGCTTTATCACCCCTGTGCCCGGTGGGGTCGGTCCTATGACCATTGCCATGTTGCTGGTGAACACGCTTGAATCCGCTGAGCGCAGCCTCAAGTCGAATTGATATGACCAATCCCCTGCTCTCCACCGCCGCCCTGCCCGACTTCGCGGCCATCCAGCCCGAGCACGTGCAGCCGGCCATCCAGCAACTGCTGGCCGCCGCCCAGGTGGCGCTCGACGAGGCCACCAAGCCCGAGACGCCCGCCGACTACGACGCGCTGTCACGCATCCTCGACACCAGCACCGAGCATCTGGGCGCCGCCTGGGGCGCCGTCGGCCACCTCAACGCCGTGGCCGACACGCCCGCGCTGCGAGAGGCCTACAACGCAATGCTGCCGGCCGTCACCGAGTTCAGCACGGCGATGGGCGCGAATGAAGCGCTGTTCGCCAAGTACAAGGCCGTCGTGGCGGCGCAGGGCTCCGCACTGAGCGCGCCGCGCCAGCAGGTGCTCAAGCACGCCATCCGCAACTTCGTGCTGTCCGGCGCCGAGCTGCAGGGCGCGGCCCGCGAGCGCTACGCGGCCATCCAGGAACGCAGCGCCGAGCTGCAACAGCAGTTCAGCGAGCATGTGCTGGACGCCACCGACGGCTGGAGCTACATCGCCTCCGCCGACGAACTGGCTGGCGTGCCCCAGGACGTGCTGGACGCCACCAAGCTGGACGACGGTGGCCACAAGCTGACGCTGCACTTCCCGGTCTACCTGCCCGTCATGCAGTACGCCGAGAACCGCGAGTTGCGCGAAAAGCTCTACCGCGCCTACGTGACCCGCGCGAGTGAGTCCGGCAAGCCGGAGTGGGACAACACCGCCGCCATGCGCGAGATCGTCGCGCTGCGCCAGGAAGAGGCCCAGCTGCTGGGCTACGCCAGCTTCGCCGAGGTGTCGCTGGCGCCCAAGATGGCGTCCACACCGGCCGAGGTAACGACCTTCCTCAGCGACCTCGCCAAGCGCGCCCGCCCCTTCGCCGAGAAAGACCTGGCCGAGCTGCGCGAGTTCGCCAAGGGACAGCCGCTGGAGTCCTGGGACGTGTCCTACTGGAGCGAGAAGCTCAAGGAAGCCCGCTACGCCTTCAGCGACCAGACGGTGAAGCAGTACTTCACGGCTACCCAGGTCGTCCCCGGCCTGTTCTCCATCATCGAGCGCCTCTTTGACGTGTCGATCTCCGAAGCCCAGGCCTCGGTCTGGCACGAGACCGTCAAGTTCTACGAGATGCGCCGCGGCGGGCAGCTCATCGCCCAGTTCTACCTCGACCTCTACGCCCGCACGGGCAAGCGCCCCGGCGCCTGGATGGACGAAGTGCGCAGCCGCTGGCTCAAGCCAGGCGGCGAGCAGCAAACGCCGGTTGCGCTGCTGACCTGCAACTTCGCCTCGCCCGTTGGCGACAAGCCCGCGTTGCTGACGCACGACGACGTCATCACCCTCTTCCACGAATTCGGCCACGGCCTGCATCACATGCTGACGCAGGTGAACGACCTCGGCGTGTCCGGCATCTCCGGCGTGGAGTGGGATGCTGTCGAGCTGCCCAGCCAGTTCATGGAGAACTTCTGCTGGGAGTGGGACGTGCTGCAGCAGTTGAGCGGCCATGTCGACAGCGGCGAGCCGTTGCCGCGCGACCTGTTCGACAAGATGATCGCCGCCAAGAACTTCCAGAGCGGGCTGATGACGCTGCGCCAGATCGAGTTCGCGTTGTTCGACATGCGCCTGCATGGCCAGCCCGGCGCGGAAGCCGATGTGCAGAAGGTGCTGGACGAAGTGCGCGCCGAAGTCGCCGTGCTGATCCCGCCCGCCTTCAACCGCTTCCAGCACAGCTTCTCGCACATCTTTGCGGGTGGCTACGCGGCCGGCTACTACAGCTACAAGTGGGCTGAACTGCTCAGCGCCGACGCCTGGAGCGCCTTCGAGGAGGAAGGCGTGTTCAACGCCGCCACCGGCAAGCGCTTCTTGAACGAGGTGCTGGAGCAAGGCGGGGCGCGCGACGCCATCGACAACTTCAAGGCCTTCCGCGGCCGCGAGCCGAAGATCGATGCGCTGCTTCGCCATCAGGGCATGAGCTGATGCTCACGCAGCCCGCGTCGCCGAGACTGCGGGCATGCGAATACAACGACTCTTCGCCGCCGCCCTGCTCACGCTGGGCGGCGGCGCCGTTTCTGCCCAGGCCCTGCTCGTCCACAACGCCCGCGGGCTGACCCTCGACGAGCGCGGCCGCGTCATCCGGTTCGACGCAATGCAGGTCGGCGCCGATGGCCGCGTGCTGGCCATTGGCACGCTGAAGGAACTCCCGTCCGGCGAAGTGCGGCGCATCGACGCCGGCGGCCGCGTGCTGATGCCCGGCCTCATCGACGCCCACGGCCATGTGCTGTCACTCGGCGCCGCGCGGCGCAGCCTGCAGCTGCGCGACACGGCCGACCTGGCGGCGGCGCTGGCCGCGATCAAGTCGCATGCCGAAGCGCGACCGCAAGCGGCGTGGATCACCGGCGGCGGCTGGAACCAGGCGGCGTGGAAGCTCGGCCGCTTCCCAACCGCGGCCGAGCTCGACTCGGCAGAGAGCCTGCGCCCCGCCTGGCTGTCCCGCGTTGACGGCCACGCCGGCTGGGCCAACAGCCGCGCGCTGCAACTGGCCGGCATCACGCGCGACACGCCCGACCCGGCCGGCGGCCGCATCGAGCGCGACGCGAACGGCGAAGCCACCGGCGTGCTCATCGACGCAGCCATGGGCTTGGTCGAACGCCATGTGCCGGCTGACGACACAGCCGAACTCGCCGCCAACCTCGACACCGCCGAGCGCGAGTTGCTGTCGCTGGGCATCACCAGCGCACACGACGCCGGCATCTCGGCCGCTGCCGATCAGTTGCTGCGCCAACGCGCTGCAGCCGGCCAGCTGAAGCTGCGCATCTACGGCATGGCCCGGGGCAGCGACGAGGCCTTCATGACGCGGCTGCGCACCGCCGGCCCCTTGCTCGACGCAGGCGACGGCCGCTACACGCTGCGTGCCGTGAAGCTCTTCGCCGACGGCGCCCTGGGCAGCCGCGGCGCGGCGCTGCTCGCGCCCTACAGCGACGCCCCGGCCACGCGCGGCCTGCTGTTTCGCAGCGATACCGAGCTGCTGGCGCAGATGCGCGCCGCGGCGCGTGCGGGTTTCCAGGTCAACGTCCACGCCATCGGCGACGCGGCCAACCGCCAGGCGCTGGCCGGCCTCGAAGCGCTGGCCAAGGAGATGGGCGCCCGCAGCACGGCGCTGCGCCACCGCATCGAGCATGCCCAGGTCATCGCGCTGGCCGACATCCCGCGCTTCGCCAAAGGCCAGGTCATCGCCTCCATCCAGCCCACGCACGCCACGTCGGACATGAACATGGCCGAGGACCGCGTCGGGGCCCAGCGCATCCAGGGCGCCTATGCCTGGCAGCGCCTGCTCAAGAGCGGCGCGCGCCTGGCCTGCGGCTCGGACTTCCCCGTCGAGGAGCCCAACCCCTGGGCGGGCCTCTACGCCGCCGTCACGCGTGAGGACGCCGCCGGCAAACCCATCGGCGGCTGGTACCGCCAGCAGGCACTCAACCCCGTGCAGGCGCTGGACTGCTTCACGCGCGGCGCGGCCTTCGCGGCCCATGCCGAGAAGGACGTCGGCTCGCTCACGCCCGGCCACCGCGCCGACTTCATCCTCGTCGACCGCGACCCGCTGACCTCGTCACCCGCAGCCCTGCTCAAGACCCGCGTGCTGCAGACCTGGGTCGGCGGCAAGCTCGTCCACACCTCGGAGCCTTGAACCTCATGCGCTACATCGCCCTCTGGCGCGGCATCAACGTCGGCAAGGCCAAGCGCCTTGCGATGGCCGATCTGAAAGCCCTGCTCACGGAGCTTGGCGCCACCGACGTCAAGACGCTGCTGAACAGCGGCAACGCCGTGTTCGACATCAAGAAGAAGCTCAGCGCCGACAAGATCCGCGCGGCCGTCCTCGACAAGCTGGGTGTCGACGCTTTCGTCATCCTGAAGACGGCGGCCGAATGGTCAGCCATCGCGGCGGGCCACGGCATCGACGAGGCGGATGACCCCAGCCGCCTGCTCGTCGCCGTCACAACGGACGCGGCGGCGCTGCAGGCCGCGGCAGCCATCACCGGCCAGGGCAGCGAGCGCTTTGTCGTCACCGAGCATGCGGCCTACCTGTGGTGCGCCCACGGCATCCTGGAAAGCAAGGCCGCCGTCGCGCTGCTGAAGAAGCTCGGCGACACCGGCACCACGCGCAACTGGGCCACGGTGGAAAAGCTGAACGCCCTCGCGAACGCCTGACTGTGGACGATGGCGGAGTCGAGGCAATTCGCCACATGCGACTGGCAACGCTGCGTCCTGCAGAAGACGCGCGCCGCCGACACGCGGGCGTTCGTCAAGGAACCATGGGCCCAGTCACTGCTGGCCCGCGTGATTGCTCAAGCGGACGATGCGGCGTGAGCTTGCGCTGATCGACTGCGGGGAACACCTGCGCCACTCGCCACGGAATTTCCTGTCCTCAATCCATCCCTTTGCGCGGGCAGATGAGGTACTTCGCCCCCGTGGCCCGCTGGCCATAGGCCTCGATCCACTTCGGATCCAACGCCTCGGCAAGAGACAACTCTCCTGCGTACCGGCTCGCGAAAGTCGTCTTCAACTCAGCGGCTACGCGCTGCTTGAGGCGAAGCGCGGCCTCAGGCCCGATCTTCTGCAGGAACGGGAAGACCAGCCAGCCGCCCATCCCCCATGCCATTCCGAAGTTGCGGTTGAACTCGGTGGGCCGCGTGTCGAGACCGCCGTACAGGTAGACCTGCTTGTGCGTTGTCGAGCCGTACCGGCTGTACTCCTTGGCCGCTCTGCTGATTGCCGCTTCCATGCACCCGAGGATCTGGCCGGCCAGCGGCCCTCCTCCGGTCGCATCGAAGGCAATCGTCGCGCCCGTAGCCACAAAAGCCTCGGTCAGGTCCTGCAGGAAAGTCTCGGAGCTGGCATCGCACACGTGCTGCGCACCCAGCGACTTCAGCAGGTCGACCTGCTCCGCTCTGCGCACAATGTTCACAAGACCGATGCCGTCTTGCTGGCAGATTCGATGGAGCATCTGCCCGAGGTTTGACGCAGCAGCGGTGTGCACGAGAGCGGTATGACCTTCTCGTCGCATCGTCTCCACCATGCCCAGCGCCGTCAGCGGATTGACGAAACTGGAAGCACCGTCGGCCGCCGTGGCGCCGTCCGGGAGCACCAGGCACTGCTCGGTTGGCAAGGTCCTGTACTGCGCGTACATGCCACCGCCGAGCATGGCCACGGTCTTGCCCAAAAGCGCCTGAGCCTCGGGAGAACTGCCCGCCGCGATGACCAGGCCGGCGCCTTCGTTCCCGACGGGCAGCGAAGCGCCAACTCGGCCGGCCATGCTCTTCAGCGCCGCCTCAGGAATTCGGGCGACGACAACCGGGAGTTCCGACGTTCCCGACACTGCAACCGACCTCAGATCGGCGGCACCAAAGAGCAAACCGATGTCGGAAGGATTGATCGGTGCCGCCTCCACCCGTACCACCACCTCGCCACTCGCCGGCTGCGAGACCGGGACGCTGTCGAGCGACAGGGACAGTTCTCCCGTCGGCTTGACCAGGGAGCGCAGTTGCAGCCCGGTGCTTGGAGCTTGAATAGGCATTCGATGTCCCTCGACGTAGGTGAGCAGCTCTTGAGCGAGGCGCCCTGCAGCCCATTTGCACACACAGCGACGTGTCGCAGGGACAACGGCACCTTTGTCACTTCCCGCTTCAGGGGGATTGGCTTTTGGGCTGCCACACCACCGTTACCTGGGAAGACCGGCCCCACTCGGTTCAGGACACTTTTGACGCGAACCCAACCTGGCCCTCAGTCCGCGCCTTCGAGCGTGTGCACCCGCATGCCGACACGGTCGCGCGCGGGTTCCTTCCACGGCGCGCGCGCCAGCACGCGGCGGCCGTCCTTGAGGCCCGTGGTCCAGCGGGCGCGCAGGCGTGAGTCACTGAAGTCGATGTCGCGCCACGAGTCCTCGCCCGGCAGTGCGCGCATGACGAGGTGGACGATGTCGATGCGCGAGTCGCAGCCCAGCGCCAGCAGCTCCTTCACGGCCGGGTCGGCGGCCGTCTTGGCGTCCAGCTTGCGGCCGACAAGGCGCAGCGCACGGCGCAGGTTCTGCAGGCGTTCGTGGTCGTCCAGATGCTCCAGGATGCGGCTGGCGTACTGGATGTCCTTGTAGCGCGTCAGCGCCTGGGCCATGGTCTGCGGTGCGGCCTCGCTGGCGTCCCACAGGTCCACCATGAAGCACAACGTGTCGCGCCGCTCGCTGTCGTCCAGCACGACGTCCAGCGGCGTGTTGGAGTAGATGCCGCCGTCCCAGAAGGCATCCTTGCCGATCTGCACCGGCGCGAAGCCCGGCGGCAATGCGCCACTGGCCATCACGTGCTCGGGGCCGAT
Organism: Roseateles sp. GW821-FHT02E12; assembly: GCF_059421665.1. Classification (NCBI taxonomy): domain Bacteria; kingdom Pseudomonadati; phylum Pseudomonadota; class Betaproteobacteria; order Burkholderiales; family Sphaerotilaceae; genus Roseateles; species Roseateles sp. GW821-FHT02E12. The sequence continues at coordinate 466,803 of NZ_JBWKVK010000003.1, read as the reverse complement.
GCGCGTGTGGCCGTCGCGGTTGTCGAACAGGGCCAGCTCGCCCGAGCGGACGTTGACGGCACACAGCGTCAGCCGCGTCTCGGCTCTAGCGATGCGTTCGAAGTCCACCAGCTCGCGCAGCGTGGCGGCCAGCGGCGCTGTGTCGTAGAAGCCCAGCTCGGGCAGGGGCGCGCGGCGGTTCATGTCCCAGGCCTGGGGGCCGCGCGGCTTGAAGAAGCCGGGAATGCCGCTCGTCAGCGTCTGCCAGGTCTGCAGGCTCTGCTGCCAGACAGCGGTGAACGGGTTGACCGGCAGGTGCGGCGACAGCCCCGGCCGCGTCACACGGTCCCAGAAGCTGCGCAGCGCCTTCAGCCGGTCCGCCGGCGCATTGCCGGCGATCAGCGCCGCGTTGATGGCGCCGATGGACGTGCCCACCAGCCAGTCGGGCTGCAGGTTCGCATCCTCCAGCGCCTCGACGAAGCCGGCCTGGTAGGCACCCAGTGCACCACCGCCCTGGAAGACGTAGACGGTTTGCGGCGGGCGCTTGGGGGTGGCCATCAGCCGAGCGTCACCGTGTCGTCGCAGGGGATGGCCCGGAAGACCTCCAGGGCCTCCGCAGCCGCCGCGTGCGCAACGAGCCGCGGGAATGCATCAACCGGCGCGGCCTCGGGCAGCACAAACTGCGTGAAGGTCCAGGCCACGCCGACCGTGATGCCCGACTGGCGGATGCCGGCTTCGCTCGTGTCCAACGGTTGCGCCGCCAGCTCGGTCTCCAACTCGCGGTAGGCCGCGTTCAGCTGGCCGGAGACGCGCGCTATCCACGGCTCGTGCCGCTTCTCGGCCGGGCGCAAGCCGCGTTCGTAGATGATCTGCGCCGTCTTCTCGCAGGCCGCCAGCGCCAGGCCGATCAGGCGCAGCTCGCGCACCAGCAAGGCCGGGTCGCTCGGCATCAGGCTGCGGCCGGCCAGGGCCTCGGCGTAGATCAGCTGCAGCGTCGAGTCCATCAACGTGCTGTTGTCATCGCAGATCAGCGTGGGCGCCTTGACGACCGGGTTGATCTGCCGGAAGGCATCGAAGCCGCGGAACACCGAGATGGCCGCGTGCTCGAAAGGCAGGCCCAGCAGCCGCATCGAGATCGCGACGCGGCGCACGAAGGGCGAGTCGAGCATGCCAATGAGCTTCATGAGACGCCCTGCTTCGCGATGACAAAGTCGAGGTCACGCAATATCTGCTCCAGCGCCTTGAGCCCATGCTTGCGCTCGATCTCGGCTTCCATCACGCGGTTGTAGGCGTCCGCGTGGGCCTGGGTCAGGGTCGTGGGTGTCTTGCCCTTGTTGACCGAGGTGATGCCATAGCGCTGTTTCAGCCGCTCGGCCTTGGCGGGCGACACCGCGGCACCGAAGGTCTCCAGCTGCAGCAGGCCGGCCTCGATGTCGGCACGCGCCTTGGCCTCGCCACGCTCGGCGGCCCCGGCCGGGTTGCCGATGCGCAGGTCGACGGCCGCGATCAGCTGCCGCTCCGGCTTCGCCTCGCCCTCCCGAACCCGAAACCGGTTGAAGAGAGCGAACACGATGGCCACGGCCAGCAGACCGCACAGAACGGCCACCGTGCGGATGCCGGTGCGAGACCGGCGCCATCCCGCGCCCAGGCGCTCGTCGGCCAGGGCCACGGCCATTGGCGCGGCGGGTTTTGCTGAATCCATGGACTGCATCAGTTGCTAAACCCCCGATTGTCGGCCAGCGGCGCCAGAGCGGCCCGCACGCGGGCTTGCCATGCGCCATGTTCGGCCGCGCTCCAATCCGGCCAGTGCCCAGACTCCGCTTCGAGTTCGGCCGCCAGGGCTTGCAGGTCAGCGAGGCCAGACACCACGGCCGCCAGACTGAGCTGGGCCAGCCATTCCTGCGCTTCACGAGCGCGCGGGTAGGCCGCAAACAGCCAGGCGGCAACCTCGGGCCGGGCCCGCCAGTCCGCGCTGCCGAAGCGCTCGATGGCCTGGGCGGTGAGGCGCTGGCCGGCGCCCAGGCAGTCGAAGGCAACACAGCCGGCAAAGCCGCGGTCGATCAGCTCGGCATGGATGCCGCAGCGGTGGTCGGCGCAGAGGTGTTGGCAGGGCGTTTCGGCAGGCTTGTCGAAGCCGAAGCCCTGGATCTGATCGAAGGGCGGGATCACGCAGCACAGCGCCGCGCAGGCCGAGCAGTCGGCCTTCAGGTGCGGTGGCAACTGCCACGGGCGAAGGGTCACTGCGCGTCGTCCGACACACCCACCATCCAGCCCACGCCAAAACGGTCGTTGACCATGCCGAACAGCGGTGCCCAGAAGGTCTTGCCCAGCGGCATGGAGATCTTGCCGCCCTCGGCCAGCGCGGCGAAGGCCTCGCGGGCGGTGTCCGCGTCCGGGCAGTCCAGCGACAGCGAGAAGCCCTTGAAGCTGCCTTCGCCGCTGCACATGCCGTCGGACATCATCACCAGCGCGCCGCCGATGTGCACCGAGGCATGCATGATCTTGTTCTCCGAGCCCGGGGGCAGCATGCCGGGCGGCGGCGGCTCGGGGCTTTCGGAGTTGCGCATCATGAATTCCACCGTGGCGCCAAGCGCCTTCTTGTAGAACTCGATGGCTTCTTCGCAGCGGCCGTCAAAGAACAGGTAGGGGTCGATCTTCATCGCGGTCTCCGGTGATGAGAGTTGGACAACTCTACGGATTCTTGAAGTCGCCGGCTGTCGAAATGATGAAACTCTCGGCCTTGATGTGTTTGCGCCAGGCTGCGTTGGCCTGCTCGACGGTGACCGCACTCAGCTTGTCGTCACGCACTTGCGCGGCCGCCCAGGTTTCGCCACGTTCGGCCAGGCTGCTCAGGCCGCCGGCCAGCGAACCGGGGTCGGAACGGCCCTGCTTGCGGCCCTCCAGGATGTCTTTCTTCGCGCGCGCCAGCTCGGCGGCCGTCACGCCGTCAGCCGCCATGCGGGTCACCTCTTCCTGCACGACGGCGATGACGCGCTCGCGCTTGTCCGGCGCATAGCTCGCCTGGATGGCGAAGCTGCCGGCATTGCCCCAGTAGCCGGCGTTCAAGGACGAGCCGACACCGTAGGTCAGGCCCTCCTTCTGGCGCACGCGCTCGGACAGCCGGCTCTCCAGCCCACCACCGCCGAAGATGTGCACGGCCAGTTCGAGCGCCGGATAGTCAGCGTCCTCGGCATTCAGCGGCAGCGTCTGGTGCAGGCGCACGATGGCATTGGCCTTGTCGCGCGCGATGGCGTCGAAGCGCGCCGGCGGCACGGCCAGGTGCTGCGGGATGTGGCGCACGAACTTCGGCGCGGCGGGCTTCTTCCAGTCGCCGAAGAGCTTGTCCACCTCGGCGGCCAGGCCGTCGGGCAAGGCGCCGACGACGCTGACCTGGGCCTCGTTGGTGCTCCAGTAATCGGCATAGAAGCGCTTGATGTCGTCCAGCGTCGTCGCCTTCAGGTTGGCGATGCGCTCGTCCACGCTCATCACGTAGTCCGGGTGGCCCAGCGTGACGCCGCGCGCCTTGTTGTAGTGGCCGCGCGTGGCCTCCTGGCGCAGCACGCCGGGCTCCTGGCGCGAGGCCTCGATGCCGGCCAGCGCAGCCTTGATCTCACGGTCGAAGGCGTCCTGCGGCATCAGCGGCTTGCGCAGCGCATCGGCGGCCACGCGCAGCGCCGGCAGCAGCGTGTCGCGCTCGGCGCTGATGAAGATGCTGGCGCCCTGGTCGTAGCTCGTGATGTTGAGGTTGGCGCGCAGCTTGATGAGCGCGTCCTGCAACTGCTGCTTGCTGTAGCCGGCGCTGCCCTCGTCCATCAGCTGGCCCACCAGGCCGGTGCCGTTGCGTGCAAAGGTAGCGTCGCGCTCGCCCCAGCGCAGTTGCATCTGCAGCACCACCGTGTTGCCGCGCGTCTGCTTTTGCAGCGTGTGCATGGCGATGCCGCTGGGCAGCGTCGCGCGCTTCATGCGCGACTCCAGCACCGCCGGCACGGGTTCGAGCTGCTCGCCCTCCTCCACCTTCGGCGGGCCCTGGAGCGAGGCCAGGCGCTGCGCCAGTGGCGGTGCGGCCGGGATCTCGACGCGCTCGACGGCGTCGGCCGGCAGATAGCGGCCCAGCGTGCGGTTGGCGGGCCGGAAGTAGGCGGCGCGCACGCGCTCGACGTCGGCCAGCGTGACCTTGGGAATGTCTTCCATCAGTTGAAAGAGCAGCCGCCAGTCGCCCGCCGCGATCAGCCCCGAGATCTGCTGGATCAGCGCCTCGGGGTTCTTCATCTGCTGGCGGTAGCTGTTGACTGCGATGTCTCGCACGCGCGCCAGCTCGCTCTCCTCGAACGGCTTGGCCGTGCGGCCCTCGGCCAGGTCCAGCAGCAGGGTCTCGACCTTGGCCACGTCGGCACCCGGCGGCAGCACGGCGTAGGCGCTGGTGGTGCCGGGTTCGGCGCCGCCCGCGCCGCCAATGCCGGCAGCCACCGTCAGCTTGGGCTCGACGAGCTGCTTGTAGAGCTGGCCGCTGGGCTGCAGGCTCATCAACAGGCCGTAGACGATCAGCGCTGCGGTGTCGGGGTGGGTGATGGCCGGCACGTGATAGGCCGCCAGCAGGATGGGCTGGCCGCCCACGCGGCGCACGACGACCGTGCGCTCGCCGTCCTGCGGCGGCTCCACGGTGTAGGGCTGGGGCACGGCCGCGGCCGGCTTGGCGAGGCCGCCGAATTGCCGGCCGATCAGCGCCAGCGTGGCCGGCTTGTCGAAGGCGCCGGCGATCAGCAGCGTCGCGTTGTCGGGGCGGTAGTAGCGCTTGTAGAAGCCCTGCAGCTTCTCGATGGGCACGTTCTCGATGTCGCTCTTGGGGCCGATGGTGGCGTGGCCGTAGGAGTGCCAGGCAAAGGCCGCGGCGCCGACGCGCTGGTTCAGCACGGAAAAGGGCTGGTTCTCGCCGCGCTCGAACTCGTTGCGCACCACCGTCATCTCGGTGTCCAGGTCTGCCTTGGCAACGCGGCTGTTCACCATGCGGTCGGCTTCCAGGTCGAGCAGGAAGGCCAGCGTGTCGGCGTTCGCGTTGAAGCTCGCGAAGTAGTTGGTGCGGTCCACCGTCGTCGTGCCGTTGAAGCGCACGCCGCGCTGGGCCATCGCGCCGGGGATGTCCTTCTGGCGGGCCGTGCCCTTGAACAGCATGTGCTCCAGCAGGTGGGCCATGCCGTACTCGCCCGGCGCCTCGTGGCGGCTGCCGACGCGGTAGGTGATGTTGACGGTGGTGGTCGTCTGCGTCGCGTCTGGGAAGAGCAGCAGCTGCAGGCCGTTGGGCAGCGTGTATTCCTCGATGCCGCCGAGCTCGCGCACCGGTGTCGGTTGCACCGCCACCGGCGCGGCGACAGCCTTGGCCGCGGCAGGCTTGGCCTTGGGCGCCAGTTGAGCCTGCGCCGTACCTAGCGCCAGGCTCAACAGGGCGATGCCCAGGGTCTGGGGCATCCACCCATCCATCTTGGAACTCATCTGTCTCTCTCCAGGCAGCCGCATGCTCGGCTTGGCGGCGATTCTGCGTGCTTTTTCCCGGCCGGCCGTTCGTCAGTTCCCAACGCCCAGTTTGGTGCGATTGCGGGCACCCGATCCGGGGTTCACACTGCTGGGCCGGCGCGTGACGCCCCGGCAGGGGGTTGCCATGACACATCGCCTCTCACCCCGGCGGCGGCGCCACGCCGTGGCGTTGCTGCTATTGGGCCTGCTGGCCCTTGCCGCACCCAGCGCCCTGGCCCAGTACCCGGCCGTCTGGGTCGGCGGCAGCGGCGCCTGGCTGGCCAAGAAGCCCGGTGACTGGCTGATCACCAACTTCAGCAGCCCCTGGCAGCTCTTCCCGGACAACAACGGCAGCAACTACTTCTTCGCCACCATCCCGAGCGGCCACGTGGCGCTGAACGTGGACATCATCCCGGGCGACAACGGCGTGCCGATCAGCTTCCTCGGCGTCGAGGTGTCCACGCTGGCACTGGGCAACGGTGCCGAGCTGACGCTGCAGAACCAGGCGACGCTGGCCGTCCAGGGCATCAGCCAGGTCGGCGGCCTGCTGCACAACGACGGGCTCATCCGCCTGACCGGCACCTCGGCGCTCAGCCTGCCCTTCGTCATGCCCATCACCGGCGGCGGCGAGATCGTCATGGCCAGCGAGGATTCCTTCATCAGCGGCGTGGTTGGCGTGCTGACGCACAGCTCCGGCCACACGATCTCCGGCTTCGGCCAGATCACCGTCGCGACGATGTTCAACCAGGGCCTCGTGATGGCCGACACGCCGGGCAAGGCGCTGAAGTTCACCGGCGGCTACCTGGACAACAGCGGCCTGCTGCGCGCCGGCAACCGCGTGGCGGGCGACCCCGGCGGCGAACTGCGCATCAAGGCCGTCATCGGCATGAAGAACAGCGGCGAGGTCATCGCCGAGAACGGCTTCCTGAAGATCGAGGGCCGCACGCTGGACAACAGCGGCCTGGTCGAGTCGCAGCTGCTCGGTACCGTCGTGCTGCAGGACACGGACATCAGCAACAGCGGCGGCGTGCTGCGCGTGCTCACCGGCGGTGCCTTCGCCTTCAACGGCAGCAACATCGTGCGCGGCGGCACGCTGGAGGCCGAGCCCGGCAGCCTGCTGTGGGTGGCCAGCGGCCGCACCGAACTGCGCAACGGCATCACGCTCAAGGGCCTGCTCAGCGCCGACGGCGGCACGCTCAACTTCCATGATGCCGACATTACCCTGCCCCAGGGCCGCATCGCGCTGGCGGCCGGCACGGTGGCCACCACCAGCGGCACCAGCAACAGCTTCCACGGCGGCACCTGGCAGGGCAGCGGCCGGTTCAACGTCACGGCCGCCAGCTTCTGGGACGGCGTGGCCAACCCCATCACGCTGAACGGCCCCACCATCGACCTGCACAACAACACGCACCGCGTGGCCGGCAGCCTGGTCAACAACGGCCGCATCTCGCTGCTGGCCGACACCGGCTTCAACCAGGAGCTGCGCCTGCTGCTGCAGGCCGACACCGCGTTGACCGGCACCGGCGAGCTGGTGTTTGCGGCGTCAAACGGTGGCCCCACGGTCATCCGGGCGGCAGACCCCAGCTTCAAGCTGACCAACGGGCCGCAGCACCGCATCGCCGGCAGCAACGGCGTCAACGCCACCATCTACGCCGACCTCGTCAACCAGGGCCTGGTGGACAGCGCCAGCGCCGCGCTGCAGCTGTGGAGCGCGCGGGTGGACAACACCGGCACGCTGCGCTCCAGCGGCGGCCAGCTGCAACTCACGCGCGGCGGCGGCAGCTTCATTGCCAACGCGGGCGGGCGCATCGAGTCGCTGGCCGGCGGCAGCGTGCTGTTTGCCGGCCCGTCCATCACCGTGGCCGGCGGCACGCTGGGCGGCAGCGGCGACTTCCGCAACGGCGGCAGCCTGCTCCTGGACGGCGCCAGCCTCGGCCCACTCGCCATCGAAGCCGGCACGGCGCTGACCTCCTACAACGCGCAGCTGACGCTCGCCGGCCGCATCGTCAACGACGGCACGCTCGGCATCCTGGATGGCACGCCCTGGCTGTCTGGCCCCGTGCGCCTGCAGGTTGCCGGCATCGTCGATGTCGACGGCAGCGGCCGGCTGCTGGTGGCCGGTGGCAACGAGAACCTGATTTCCAAGGCCAGCAGCGACGCGCTGCTGCGCATCGGCAGCGCGCAGGCCCTGACCACCCTCGCCAACAGCTCGGCAACGCTGCAGGTCGACCTCGTCAACCAGGGCCTCGTGGAGTCGCGCGGCGCCAACACCAGCCTGTTCGCCCCGGTGGCCAGCATCCGCAACACCGGGGTGGTGGGCGCCTTCGACGGCGCCACCTTCAACATCGGCCTGGGCGACGCCGACTCGCTGATCGACAACCGCGGCGGGCGCATCGAAACGAACGCCGGCAGCGTCATCAGCCTGTCGGGCAGCCACCCCTCCAACGTCGGCACGACGACCATCCTCGGCGGCACGATCGCCGGCGCCGGCCGCATCGACGCCTACCGCTTCGCCGTGCTGGACAGCCTCGCCATCGACGCGGGCGCCACCGTGCGCACCGGCAGCGGCAGCAACCTCGGCCTGCTGGGCAGCATCACCAACGACGGCCTCATCGAGGTGAACGACGGCACGCCCTGGCTGTCCGGCAACGCGCGGCTGTGGATAGGCGGCGACGTGCTGCTGAGCGGCAGCGGCCAGGTGAAGTTCTTCGGCACCGAAGGCCTCATCGACCCCGGCAGTGCCGGTGGCAAGCTGACGCTGGGCAGCGGCCAGACCCTCACGACCGCCGTCGGCGCGCAGGGCACCATCAAGGTCGACCTCGTCAACCAGGGCCGGGTCGAATCGCGCGGCGCGGCCTCCAGCCTGCTGGCCCTCGTCTCGAGCATCCGCAACACCGGCGTGCTGGGCGCGGCCGACGGCGCCAGCTTCAACATCGGCCTGGGGCAAGCCGACACGCTGATCGACAACACCGGCGGCCGCATCGACGCAGGTGCCAACAGCGTCATCACGCTGTCCGGTGGCCATCCGTCCAACACCGGCACGACGACCATCCTCGGCGGCACGCTGACTGGCGCTGGCCACATCGACGCCGCCCGCTTCGCCATGCTGGACGGCAGCGGCACCGAAGCACTGACGATTGCCGCCGGCGCTACCGCGCGCACCTACAGCGGCAGCAACCTGGGCCTGGTGGGCAGCATCATCAACAACGGCACCATCGAGGTGTTCGACAACACCTACTGGACCTCGGGCCCTGCGCGGCTGTGGGTCTCGGGCGACGTGCAGCTGACCGGCTCGGGCCGCGTCCAGTTCATCGCCACCGAGGGCCTGATCGACAAGGCCGGCAGCGGCTCGCTGCTCAACATCGGCGCGCAGCAGACGATCACGACCGACGTGGGCGCAGCCGGTCTCATCACGGTGAACCTCGCCAACCAGGGCCGCGTCGAGTCGCGCGGCGCCAACGCCTATCTGCAGGCCCAGGTGGCCAGCATCCGCAACACCGGCGTGTTGGCCGCGGTGGATGGCAGCCTCTTCAACATCGGCATCGGCAACGCCGACACGCTCATCGACAACGCCGGCGGCCGCATCGAAGCCGGCGCGGGCAGCTTGATCTCGCTGTCCGGCGGCCACCCGTCGGTCACCGGCGTCGTCACGATCAGCGGCGGCACGCTGGCCGGCGCCGGCCGCATCGACACCAACCGCTTCGCGGTGCTGGACAGCCTGGCCATCGACACCGGCGCCACGGTGCGCTCCAACAGCGGCAGCCGCCTCAGCCTCAACGGCACCATCGCCAACAACGGCACGGTGGAGATCTACGACGGCACCTACTGGCTGTCGGGCAATGCGTACCTGCTGGTCAACGGCCAGGTCAATGTGCAGGGCAGCGGCCGGCTGCTGGTGGCGGCGGGCAACGAGAACGTCATCGCCAAGGGCACGAGCGATGCGCTGCTCGCCATCGGCAGCGGCCAGACGCTGACGACCGCCCTCGGCAGTGCGGGCGTCGTGCAGGTCGACCTGCTCAACCACGGCCGCGTCGAGGCGCGCGGGGCCAACTCGACGCTGGACCTGAAGCTGCTCGCCGTCACCAACCGCAGCATCCTGGCCGCGGCGGACGGCGCCGACCTGCGCATCGGCCCGGGCAATGCCAACACCGTCATCGACAACCACGGCGGCCGCATCGAGGCCGGCACCGCCAGCCGCGTCTTCCTGGCCGACGCGGGCCACCCGGCCAATGTCGGCGTCACCACCGTGCAGGGCGGCGTGCTGGGCGGCACCGGCACCTTCTTCATGCAGCGCGCGGTGCTGTCCAACGGCGTGCACATCGCGCCTGGGCAGTCACCCGGCCGGCTGGACTTCAACGGCACGCTGGCCATGGACCCGCTGGGCAGCCTGCAGATCGAGATCGGCGGCACCGTGGCCGGCAGCGGCCACGACCGAGTTCACGTCACCGGCCAGGCCCTGCTGGCCGGCGCGCTGGAGCTCAGCCTATGGGGCGGCTTCATGCCGGCCGCGGCCGATGTCTTCACCATCCTCAGCGCGAATGCCGTGAGCGGTGCCTTCGCCAATGTCGTCAACGGGCAGGTCACCTTCTCAAGCGGCAGCTTCGACGTGCTTGTCAGCGCCGTGGACGTGAAGCTGCTGCACTTCACGGCCGCCGCCGTGCCTGAGCCCGGCACCATGCTGCTGTGGCTGGCCGGCGCCCTGCTGTTGATGGCTTGCAGGCGGCCCGGCAGCCACCGCACGTCTGCATTCGCGCCCTGACCCGCCGCCGAGACCCTCTGACCCTCCAACAAGGAACGCTCATGGACACCTCCCCGTACCACGACGGCATGCGTGCCCTTCAAGATGCCCGCGACACGCGCGGCATCGCCGACCGGCTCGCGGAGGTCACGCTGCGCTCCGCGTTCACGGACGAGGACCGCGCCTTCATCCAGGGCTGTGCGATGTTCTTCGTCGCCAGCGCAGACGCGCAAGGCCAGCCGGACTGCTCGTACAAAGGCGGCTTGCCCGGCTTCGTGCGCGTGCTGGACGGCCACACGCTGGCCTTTCCGGACTACGACGGCAACGGCATGTACCGCTCCTGGGGCAACGTCGCCGTCAACCCGCAGGTGGGCCTGCTGTTCATCGACTTCGAGAAGCCCCGCCGGCTGCGCGTGAACGGCACCGCGCGCATCAGCGCCGATGACGAGCTGATGCCGCAGTTCCCTGGCGCCGTCTTCATCGTGCGCGTCACGGCCGAGGGCATCTTCCCCAACTGCCCGCGCTACATCCACAAGATGGCGCTGACCGAGCATTCGGTCTACGCACCGCACGAAGGCCACACGCCGCCGGTGCCGGCCTGGAAAAGCTTCGACGTATTCCGCGACGCGCTGCCGGCACGTGACCGTCAGGGCTGAGTTTTAGAGCCTGGCCAGCAAGGCCGACACCGCATCCACGCTGGCCGGCTTGGTCAGGTGCTCGTCGAAGCCCGCCGCGCGCGAGCGCTTCTTGTCGTCCTCCGACCCCCAGCCCGTCAGCGCCACCAGCAGCGTGGCTGCGAAGCGTGGGTCCTGGCGCAGCAAGGTCGCGAACTCATGGCCGCTCATGCCCGGCATGCCGACATCGCAGAACACCGCCTCGGGCAGAAAGTCATCCGCCTTCTGCAGCGCCGCCTGGCCGCTGTTCTCCACCTCGACCGCATGGCCCGACAGCGACAGCAACATGGCCAGCGACGTCGCTGCGTCGTCGTTGTCGTCCACGACGAGGATGCGCATCGCCTTGGCCGGCACCGGCTCGGCCGAGGCCGGCTTTGCTGCCGGCTCGGCCTCCTGCGCCGCCAACGGCAACTCGATGGTGAAGGTGCTGCCCATGCCCGGCCCCGCGCTCGCGGCGCCGACCCGGCCACCGTGCAAGGACACCAGGCTCCTGACCAAGGCCAGGCCGATGCCCAGGCCGCCCTGGGCGCGCTCCAGCGAGCGGTTGACCTGGGCGAACATGTCGAAGACGCGCGCGATCATGTCGTGCGGCAGGCCGACGCCACTGTCGCGCACGGTCAGCACGGCCTCGCTGCCAATACGGCCCAGCGTGACCTGGATGCTGCCGCCGTCCGGCGTGTACTTGGACGCGTTGTTCAGCAGATTGCTCAGCGACTGCGAGAGCCGGGTGAGGTCACCGTCCACCCAGAGTGGCTCGTCCGGCAGCGCCACGGTGAGGTGGTGGCCGCCGCGGGCCACCAGCGGCTCACAGGCCTCCAGCGCCATCTCGACAACACGCCGCATGTCCAGCCGCTCGCGCTGCAGCACCAGCTTGCCGGTGGAGATGCGCGACACCTCCAGCAGGTCGTCGACGAGGCGCAGCAGCTGGCTCATCTGCCGGTCCATCATCTCCGTGACACCCTTCAAATGCGCTTCGTCCTGCCCGGGCCGTGACAGCAGCTGCAACCCCGTGCGGATCGGTGCCAACGGGTTGCGCAGCTCATGCGCCAACGTGGCCAGGAACTCGTCCTTGCGCTGGTCGGCCAGGCGCAGCGCGCGGTCCGCGCGCACCAGGGAGTCGATCTGGTCGCGGATCTGGTATTGCGAGCGCCGCCCACGCAGCGCCGTGCGCACCGCACTGACCATGGCGCGCGCCGACGTCGGCCTGTCCAGCATGGTGAGGTTGCGCAGCCTGGCCTCACGCAGCGCGGGCGTCTCCATGCCTTGGCGGCACAGAGCCAGCACGGGCAGGTTGGACCACGCGGGCTGGCGCTCCAGCGCGTTCAGCAGCACCCCGAAGCCCGGATCGGCAAGGGTGACATCGGTGATCATCAGCGCACCGGCGCCTTCGAGCATGAGCTCCTCGGCATGCCGCCAGCCCTTGCCCACGACCGCGGCAACGCCGGCCTCGCCCAGCAGCTTGCGCGTGACGGCGCCGTCACGCGCCGTCGGCGCCAGCACGATGACGCATTCGCTGTAGGCGCTGTCAGCGTCTTGCGTCTCGGTCATCGTCGAAGTCAGCCTTGTGCTTCACGGGCGTCTGGATCTCGACAGGCACACCGGTCAGCACGCCACGCAGATGCGTCAGCGGCGGGCCCAGGTGCACACCCCGCTCGTTGAACCAGAGCTGGCGAATGGTGTCCTCGTGAGGGCCGCTGCGCTTCTTGATCACCGAGATGGCCTTGCGCACCGCGCCGGCATGCTCATACATGCGGAACAGCACGACGGCGTCGGCCAGATAGCTGGTGTCGACCGGACTGCGCATGCCCATGCCCAGCATGCCGGACTGCGCCGCCACGAGGAAGGTCGCCACACCGTGGTTGTTCAGATAGCTCAGCAGCTCGTGCAGCTGGATGGTCAGCGCGCGCTCCTCGGGCATCGCATTCAGATAGCCATTCAGGCTGTCGATAACGACGACGGTCGCACCATCCCTCTCGACAGCCTCCCGCACGAGGTTGGTGAACTGGCTGGGCAGCACCTCGGCCGGGTCGAGCTGGCGCACATTCACCTGGCCCGGCCCACTGCCCTCAACGATCGAAATGCCCAGGCCTTTCAGCCGGTCCAGCAGCAGGCTGCGCGACTCCTCGAAGGTGAAGACAGCGGCATGAGCACCGCGCTCGGCAGCAGAGATCGCATATTGCGTGGCGATGGTGGACTTGCCTGAGCCTGCCGGGCCGATGAGCAGCGTCGCCGTGCCGCGCTCAATACCGCCGCCGAGCAGTTCGTCCAGCGCGGCCACGCCGCTCGGCACCACATCGCGTTGGTAGGGCACGCTGTGGTCGCTCGGCGTCAGGCGCGGAAACACGTGCATCCCACCGCGCCGGATCAGCGTGTCCTGATGCCCACTGATGAAATCGCTGCCGCGGAACTTGGTGACGTGCAGTTGCCGCAGCGCAGGGCCGTAGGCCGGCACGATGCGCTCCAGCGCGATGACACCGTGGGCGATGCTGTGCGTCTGGGCGTCGATGCCATCGCCGGATCGGTCATCCAGGAACAGTGCGGTGCAATTGCGGCCGACGAAGAACTGCTTCAGCGCCAGGATCTGGCGGCGGTAGCGCAGCGAGGTCTGGGCCAGCAGGCGCAACTCCGACAACGAGTCCAGCACCATGCGGCGCGGCTTGCAACGTTCGACCGCCTCCAGGATGCGCTTGGTCGTCTCATTGAGCTCCACCTCTGACGGGTGGTACATCGTCAGTTCGGAGTCGCCGAGCAACTCATCCTCGCCGACGACGAGCTCAAGGAGTTCGATCCCGTCCAGGGACCAGCCATGCGAAGCGGCACTCGCGCGCAGCTCGTTCGCCGTCTCGCTGAGCGTCACATACAAGGTCGGCTCACCCTCGCGCGCGCCCTGCATCAGGTACTGCAGCGCCAGCGTCGTCTTGCCGGCACCCGGCACGCCATCGATCAGATAAAGCCGACCGGCAATCAAACCGCCGTGAAGGACATCGTCTAAGCCCGGCACGCCACTCGCTGATCGGGTGTTTCCCGCGGTCATCAGGTTCTCCTGTCGGCATGGGGAGAGCCAGGGATTGGCAAGCCGGTACCGCTTGCAAATCAGTGTATGCGGGCAGGGTGCGTGGGGCGGCCCTCTAACGGCGGAGGCCGTGTCAGACAAACACCCTGTAACCCGTAGGCCACCACGCGCCGGCGCGCACGTGAATATGCCCCGGCAGCCCTAGGGAGGCGCCTGCGGCAGGCCCCGCCTAGCTTTGTTGCGAGGCCCTGGGCACCTCGCCGCCCACCGCCTGCCGAAGAGCCGCACCGCGTGCGGCTCGCCCCATTTCCATGCATTTCAAGGAGGCACACCATGGCCACCACTCCCAAGCCGACCCGCCCCGGCCTCAACCCCATTTCCACCGCGGCCGAGCTGCTTCGCCCCACGGCCGCCGACGACAACGAGCCGCTGGACGACGACTTCCACTTCGTCCTCGGCGAGCTGCTGGCCGCCTACAAGCCGGTGCTGGAGGCCGACCTCAAGCGGGCCGACTCACCCGACGCCCTCATCAAGGACGCACTGGCCAACCCACCCAGCTGCGAAGACGAGTTCACGCAGGCCTTCGCGCTGTTCGAGCGCTTCAGCAACGAGGAGGTGGCACAGCGCCTGTTGCCCGCCGACGTGCGCGCCGAGCTCGGCTCCATCGAGCGCTGGCGCTGGTGCCTGCTGCACCTGCGCTGCTGCATCGTCTTCGGCTGGCTGATGTGCCGCGGGCCGCGCTCCTTCCGTGGCTCCAGCTACTACCTGTACCGCTACTGGCGCTGCGTGCGCGAGGTGCTGGGCGCGCCGGTGAGCAACCCGCCCACGGCCGTCGAGCGCGCCGACTTCAGCCAGCTCGTGAAGGCGCTGGCCACGGCCTACAAGCCGTATCTTGACGACCAACTGGCCAACGTCGAGTTCGCGCAAGGCCTGCCCGAGCAAGTGCTGTCCGGCCAGGTCGACTGCTTCGAGGACGGCGACGCCAACACGCAGATCCTGGAGCGGCTGCTCAGCACAGACACGGCCGCCGCGCTGATGGGCCGCGAGCTGATCGCCAAGCACCGCGCCGACCCCTTCTTCTGGTTCTGCCGCTGCTGGTGCCTGTGCGCCATCCGCTTCGGCTGCTGCCTGGCGCGCGCCCGCAACCTGCGCGACGTGTTCCGCTGCCTGCGCAGCTACCGCGCCTGCCTGCGCCGCTGCCAGCGGCCGCTGCACTGCGCGCTCACGGCCCCAAGCGGCTGCGTGCGCGGCGAGACCGACATCCTGCCCGGCCGCATCCTGGAGCCCGTGCATGGCGATGCCGAGGGCAGCAACTTCGGCCACTACCTTATCGAGGTACGCAGCCCCGGCGGCAACCTGCTCAGCGGCTGCGTGGTCTACCCCAACAACCTGGCCCTGCCCGACGTGGCGGCCACCCAGGGCAACTTCTCGGTATCGGGCGGCACGCTGGGCTGGGTGGACACGCGCAAGTGCGCGGTCGATGCCGGCATCGAGCTGCTCACGTCCACCACCTTCACGCTGACGCTGCGCGTCTTCGCCAGCAACGGCGCCGAGTTGCAGCCGCCCTGCACGGGCAGCTTCTCGCTGTCGGTCAACGAGGTCTACATCAAGCGCGTCAGCTCGCCCTGGTCGGTGGACTACACCAACCCCGCCGAGCCGCTGCGCGCCAGCGACAGCGCGGCGGCCGTGCTGTCAACCATCGGCGGCGGCATGCATGTGCGCGGCGCGGCCAACATCTACGGCTGCCTGGGCGAAAAGATCCGCGAGTACACGATCTGGGCCATCCCCGACCCGACGTTCAGCGAGCCCCAGCCCGCACCGTTCACCCCCATCGTGCCCGGCGGCAGCTGGCGCCTCGTGACGCACATCGAGTTCAACCCGATGAGCATCGCCCAGCCCAGCGGCCCGCCCATCAACTACACGGCCGACCAGGTGCGCAGCAGCAACGTGCTGGACGGCGACCCCACGCCCAGCGTGCTCACCAACGTGTGGAGCGCGCGCAGCGAATGCATCTGCGTGCACATCGACTCCATCAACTTCTGCACCTGCTGGAACGTGCCGTCGCTGGCGCCCAGTGCCTTCGACAGCAACAGCCTGCCCAAGCAGGACCCGCCCAACCAGCAGGGTGCCACGGGCAAGTTCAGCTTCCTGCTGCAGGTCATCGACACGGCCGGCAACACCTACTACGACATCCAACGCGCGTGGGTGGACAACGAGCCCATCCAGGCCAACATCGTCGGCATCGGCAACCAGGCGCCCTGCTCGGACATGTACACGCAGACCCCCGAAGGAGTCTTCAAGACCGTCGACATCCGCGGCTACGCCTGGGACCAGTACATCGACCGCGGCGACCTCAGCGCGCCAACGAGCAACAACTTCGACAGCTACCAGGTGCGCTTCGTCAAGCAGGGCGCGGTGTCACCGCTGGTGATGCTGATCAACTCCACCAACACCGTGCCGGCCCGCGCAGCGGTGCTGCCGGCCGAGAGCCTGTCCACCGGCACGCTCACGCCGTGGAACCTGCAGGTGCTGGACGCCGCCAGCAACCCGCTCGGCCTGCCGGGCGACCAGCTGCTCGGCCCGGGCGAAGCCTGCGTCTACAACGTCATCCTGGAGGCCTGGGACAAGACCGTCGTCAACGAGGGCACCGTGCACTACTCGGGCTGGGTGCTGTTCCCGATCAAGATCATCAACGGGCCGGAGCCCGTCTGAGATGAGCATGAGCTGGGACGAGCTGGGCTTCTGGCCGAGGCTGGTTCTGGCCGTGCTCGCGGCCTGGCGGCTGACGCATCTGCTCGCGGCCGAGGACGGGCCCTTTGGCCTGGTGCTGAAGCTGCGAGCACGTCTTGGCAACAGCGTGTGGGGGCAGTTGATGGACTGCCCCTACTGCGTGTCGCTGTGGGTCGCCCTGCCGCTGGCACTGCTGCTGGCCACCGACTGGCTCGGCTGGGCCTTGAGCGTGCTGGCACTGTCGGGCGCCGTCTGCATCATCGAAGCCGGGCTGGACGCCCGCGCCTCGCGGCACAAGGAGAACTGACATGGGATGTTGCGGACAAGGCCGGGCTGCGCTGCGCCAGGCCATGAACACGTCACCAGCGACGGCACGCGCCGCAGCCGGGCCGGCCGAGCGGCGGGTGCTGGTGCATTACCGGGCCAGTGCGCCGGTGGTCGTGCGGGGTGTGGCGAGCGGGCGGCTGTATGAGTTCGATGCGCGCCAGCCGACGCTCTATGTCGCTGAAGGGGATGCGGCGGCGCTGCTGAGGTCGAGGTGGTTTGAGCGGCAGGATTGAGGCCGCGCGAACTACTTCACCACGAGCAATGCCGGCACTTCCTCCGGTGGCACGGGGCGGCAGAAGCCGAAGCCCTGCATGAGGTCGCAGTCCATGGCGATCAGGGCCGCCTCGTCCGCCGGCAGCTCGACACCCTCGGCGACGACGAGCATGTGCATCGCATGCGCCACGCGCACCATCGACTCGACCAGCGTGTACGAGTCAGCATTGCTCGACAGCCCATGCACGAACAGCCGGTCGATCTTGAGCTTGCGGCAGCGGATGCGGCGCAGATAGGCCAGCGAGCTGTAGCCGGTGCCGAAGTCGTCGATGGCCAGGCCGTAGCCCAGGCCCTGCAGCGTGAAGACGAAGGAGTCGGGCTTGTCGATGTCTTCGAAGCCCGCGCTTTCGGTCAGCTCGAACTCGACTTCATCCGGGCCCAGCTGCAGCGTCCTGAGCTGCTGCAGGAAGCGATCGCGATGCTGGGCCTTGCGGCACTGCTCCCAGGACAGGTTGATCGACACGACGGGGTATTTCACACCGAGGTTCTTCCACGCATCCAGGTCACGGCGCAACACGGCCAGCAGCGCCAGGCCAAGGTCGACGATGAGGCCCGAGCTCTCGGCCACGGGAATGAACTCCGCCGGAGACACCCAGCCCCGCACGGGATGCCGCCAGCGCGCCAACGCCTCCATGCCCAGCACGCGGCGCTGAGCGTCGTACTGCGGCTGATAGGCCAGGCAGAACTGGCCCTGCGCCAGGGCCACCAGCATGTCGTGCTCCAGCGCCAGCCGCGAGCGCAGGGATTCGCCGATCTGCGGTGTGAACAGCTGGAAGCTGTCCTTGCCGAGTTGCTTGGCGTGGCGCATCGCCGCGTCGGCGCAGCGCATGGCCTCGCTCGCGTCCTGCGCGTGCTCGGGCAGGGAGGCAGCGCCCACGCAGACATGCAGGGGCAGCCAGTGGCCGTCGTAGGACACCGGCCGGGTCAGCTCGGTCTGCAGCAGCGCGACGTGGGCGCGCAACGCCTCGCCCTCCAGGCGCGGCGTCAGCAGCATCGCGAACTCGTCGGCCGACAGGCGCGCCACCTGGTCCCCCTGCCGGCACAGCAGACGCAGGCGCTGGCTGACCGCCTGCAGGACGGCGTCGCCGGCGGCGTGGCGGTGCTGGTCGTTGATCTGCTTGAAGTCGTCCAGGTCAAGGATCAGCAGCGTGGAAGCCTGCTGATGCTGCAGCGCGCGCTCCAGCAGGCCGCGCATGTGCTCGCGATTGGGCAGGTCGGTCAGCGCGTCGAAGCGGGCGATGTAGCGGGTGCGGCGCTCCACCTCCTTCATCTGCACGCGCAGGCGCTTGGACATCCACCAGGCCAGGCCCGCTGTCGCCAGCAGCGTGCCCAGCGTGGCAGCCAGGAAGCGGCCCAGGTCCATCCACATCGGCAGGCGACTGGCCTCGATGGCCAGCAGGCCGACCTCGCGCCCGTCGGCCATCACCGGCACCTCGACCTTCGCGATGCCCGCCACGTCATGCAGCCACAGGCGGTCGGCCGGCGGGCGGGAGAACTGGGTGAAGGCGCTGCCGTCGTTCTTCAGCAGCCTGGCGTGAACGATGGCCGGACTCTGCTGCAACGCCAGCAGGCTCTCGCTGGCGTCGCTGCGACTGTCGAAGACCATGGCCGCGGACACCGTCTGCGCGACGATGCTGGCCTGCGTGCGCAGGTCCTCGTGCTGGCGATCCAGAAGCCGCCAGTACTGCAACAGGCTCAGCACCAGGGCGAAGGCCAGCAAGGCCGCCAGCGCGATCATGAGTTCGCGCAGGCGGTCGAAGGCGTCGATGTATCTCGGCTTCATGGGGCGGCTGTCTGGTGCCGCACATAGCGGGCCAGCCTCAGCAACTTGGTGCTGACGGTGAGCCCGCCGCGGCGGGCGGCGTCGAGGTCCACGTCGAAGACGATGCGGCCGTCCTCGACCTGCAGGTTGATCATCGCGCCCTGGTCGAACATCAAGGCCACGTCGGACACGACAAGCACGGGCAGGTCGGCGACCTGCTGCCGCAGGCCGGCCAGCGGGGCCGGCAGGTAGAGCAGATGGCAACTGGCCAGCGAGTCGCCACGGCCCAGGTGGCGCACGTCGACGGTGAGCTGCCGGATGGGCCGGCCGGCCAGCCCCTGCAATGCACCCGCCATGCGCCCCTCCCCCAGCGTGCACAGCTGCAGGCCGCGGCCCGGCAGCTCTCGCTCGGCCGGCCAGGTCACGAACATCAGCACACGGTAGACGACCTCTGCCTTCAGCGCCTCGGGGCTGCTGCCCTGCGCAAAGGCCGGCCGGGCAAGCGACAGGCCGGCCGCCAGCGCACAGCCGGCGAGCCATCGCCAGCGCGTGCTGTGGGTCGGGGCTGCCTTCTGCCAGGGCATGCTGTTGCTCAGAGCGTGATGCGCCAGTCCAGGCGCCAGGTACGGGCCGGCTGGGGAATGGCACTCAACGGGGTGTCAGGTGTCGACGGATCGAGGTTGCGGTGGTCCAGCGCGTTGTTCACGTGCAGGGACAGGCTCTGGCGTTCGTCGACGCGGTAGCGGAGGTGGGCGTTGAGGCCGACGGTGGTCGGCACCTCCACCCGGCCCAGGCGCGGGCCGAGCAGATGCCATTCGAGGCCCAACTGCATGCCTTTGTACTGCGGCGACACGAGATGCCCCTTCACCATCCAGGTCGGCGCGTTGCTCAACCTCTCGCCGCTCTCGTTGCGGGCGTCCATCCAGGAGGCGCTGGCGCGCCACAGCCAGCCATCGCTGGCGCGCTGCTCCACGCCCAGGTCCACGCCGCGCAGCCTGACGCGGCCGACGTTGCGGTACTGCACCACCGCGTCAGGCTCGTTCGTCAGCGGCACCAGCTCGATCAATCGGTTCATGCGCGTGTAGTAGGCGTTGGCGCTGAGCGCCTGGCCGCCGTGCAGCAGGTATTCCCAGGCCGCTTCGGCCGAGTTGAGGCGCTCGGGCTTCAGGCTCGTGTTGCTCACCTGGGAGATGCCGCCGTCGTCGTAGAAGCGCTCGTAGAGGTTGGGGGTGCGGAAGGACTGCGCCCACATCAACTTGAAGGACTCGCGCTCGTCCGGGCGAAAGGCCAGCACGGCACGCGGCGATGCAGCGAGCGAAAAACCACCCACGTGATCCAGGCGCAGGCCGGTGGTCAGGTGCAGCGTCGACGACAGCCGCCATTGGTCCTGCGCGTAGACAGCCGCAGAGTGCTGGTTCACGCGGGAATCCAGGCTGACCTGGTAGGGCTCGACGTCGTAGTTGCGCTGCACGCCATAGGGCGAGGTGCGCAACTCCGCGCCCACCATCACCTGATGGTTGAGCAGGCCGCGCCACTGCATGCGGCCTTCCAGCGTCGTCCATTGCGCGTAGGCCACGTCCTTGTTGATGCGCTCGGGAGACGGGCCGAACACATAGCGGCCCCGGAAGTCATAGCCCGCGACGTTGAGCCTGACCGTGCGGCGCACGTCGCCTTGCCAGTCGTCGTCGTAGGCCACTTCGCCAAGGACCAGGCTGTCGCTGTAGTGGGTGCCCGGCGCACCGGCCACCGTGCCGTAAGGGGCGGTGGGGGCGTCCTTGTCGCGGCGCACCGCGTTGAGCGAGACGCGCCAGGCGCCGTTGCGGTACTTGGCGAGCAGCGCGGCCTGTCGCTCGCCGTCCAGGCCGCGCACCCAGCCATCGGGCGTGCCCAGCTCCGGCAGATAGAGGTCGGCGCCCGCGGTGCTTTGCAGATTGACGCCAACGAAGAGATCGCCGCCGGCAGCTGAAGCCGCGCCGTAGTGCATCTCGACGCGGCGCTGGCCCAGCTGCCCCACGCTGCCCTGCGCGGTCAGGCCCCGCGCATCGGCACCGTTCAGCGTGACGACGTTGACAACGCCCAGCAGCGCATTGCTGCCATACACCGAGGAGCCGGGGCCATGGACGAGCTCCACCCGCTTGACCCACTCCGCGACCATCGGCAGCTCCAGCTGCGGCAGCCCCTGGTCATAGATGGCGTCGTTCACCCGCTGGCCATCGATGGCCATCAACACACGCGAGCTGTAGTCGCCCGGGCGATTGAAACCGCGCAGCCCCAGCGAGCTGTAGGTTCGGGAGTTGCCGAGGTAGACGCCCGGCAGGCGGGCCAGTTGATCGCCCACCGTCTGGTGCCCCAGCGCGTCGGATTCCTCACGCTCAAGCACGCTCACCGATGCCGGGGCGTCCATCAGGCTCTGGGCGAAGCGCGAGGGGCCCTGCACTTCCCGTTTCAGAAGCGCTTCGAGCGCCTTGTCATCGGCGGATTCCGGGGCAGGGGCGGCGTGAGCCGCGAGAGTCAGGGCCAGCGAGGTGAACCAGGCTGGCGCAAATATGCGGCTTTTCACGATTTCGGTCGCCGTCGCGGGAAGACGGCCGAGGGGAAACGGAGCGGCCAGCTTAGCTTCGGCGAGCGCCGAAGTCGCTGTCACATGTCACGCTGACCGGGCATTCAACAGCATCGTCTCAGCGCCGCCACGGTGCACTGCGGATCGCTTCCGTCGCCAGCGCCTCTGGCAGCGCTTTCGCGAACAACCACCCCTGCCCGACCTGCACGCCCAGCTGCTCCAGCAGCGCGGCCTGCTTCTCGTCCTCGACGCCTTCGGCCAGCGTCTGCTTGCCCAGCGCCAACGCCAGGCCGACGATGGTGCGCACGATCTCTTGCGCCTCGCGGCCGGCGGCCAGGCGGATGACGAAGCTGCGGTCGACCTTCAGCGTGTCGAACGGGAAGCGGTGCAGATAGGCCAGCGACGAGTAGCCGGTGCCGAAGTCGTCGATGCTGAGCTTGAAGCCCATGCGCGCCAGCTCCTGCAGCACCTCGGCGCTGCGCTGAGGGTTGGCCATGGCCATGCTCTCGGTTACCTCCAGCTTGAGGCGGTGCGTGGGCACATCGCCCAGGGCCGCGAGCGTGGCGCGGGCGTCGGCCAGCAGTTCGAGGTCGCGTTCCAGCTGCACGCCCGACAGGTTGACAGCCACCTCGCCGGTAAAGCCCAGGCGCTGCCAACGCCTCAGCTGGCCCGCGGCCTCCAGCAGCGCCCAGCGGCCGATGGCGCAGATCTGGCCGCTAGCTTCGGCCACCGGGATGAAGTCGCCCGGCATGATCAGCCCACGCTCGGGGTGGCGCCAGCGGATCAGCGCCTCGAAGCCGAGCAGCGCTCGATCTGACAGGCGCACAAAGGGCTGGTAGTGCAGCTCGAACTCGGTGCCGTTGGCCAGGGCCGCGTCGATGGCATCCCGCAGCCAGCGGCGTGACTGCTCGACGAGTTGCTCCGCCGGGTCGAACTCATGCATGTGGCCAGGCCCACCGGCCTTGGCGCGGGCCAGGGCGCCTTCGGCGGCCGTCAGCAGTTCGTCGGCCGTGGCCGGGCCGTGGCGGCGCTGGGACCAGGCAATGCCGGCCGTGAGCTGCAGCATCGGCATGGCGACGTTGAACGGTTGCTGCAGCAGGCCCTGCACGCCACGCGCCAGCTCGGCGGCGCTGTCGCCGCCGGCCAGCAGCAGGGCGAATTGGTCGGGCCCCATGCGGGCGACGAGATGACGCGCACCGAAGGCCGACTTGAGCCGCGCGCCCAGCTCGGTCAGCACCGTGTCGCCCACGACCGGCCCGTGGGTTTCGTTCAGCGCGCGAAAGCCGTCCAGGCCCAGCAGCAGCAGCCCGGTCTCGGGCGCCGGCACACCGGTCAGCAGCTGCGTGAGCTGCTCGCGGAAGAGCACGCGGTTGGCCAGGCCGGTGAGGCGGTCGTGCAGGGCGTCGAAGCTGATCTGGCGCTGCAGGCGCTGGCTCTCGGAGATGTCGGTCAGCGAGCCGGCCATGCGCACCGGCTTGCCGTCTTCACGCACCGCCAGGCCCCGCGCCAGCAACCAGCGCTCCTGCCCGCCCTGGTTGAAATGCAGCACGTAGTGGAACTGCAGGCTTTTGCCCTCGAGGTGGGCCTGCAGCTCGGCGTCGAAGGCAGCGCGCGCGGCGGGCTCCAGCGGCTGGGTCCAGGCCCGGATGGCGTGGCCCGCCTCGGCGGCGGACAGGCTCATCAGCGCCAGCCAGCGCGGCGAGTAGTAGACCTCGCCCGTCGTCAGGTCCCAGTCCCACAGGCCGTCGTTGGCACCCTGGGCCGCGAGGGCATAGCGCTGTTCACTGGCGGCCAGGCGTCGGGCTGCGTCACGGCGCTGGCTCTGCTCGATGCCGGCACGCAGCGCGCTGCCGCCCAGCGTCGCGACGGCCAGGGCCAGCAGCGGCGGCGCCAGCCAGAAGACGAAGTACCGGCTCTCGAAGGCCCACTGCGCGGCACCGAGCAGCGCCAGCACACCCAGGACGATCAGCGCCAGCGCCAAGCCCAGCGGCAGGCGCGCCAGCAGCAGCACCGCCGCCAGCGGCAGCAGCAGCACGGCGGCCAGCTCGGCCGCACCGCCCCAGGCCGGGCGCACGAGGCTGCGGCCGGTGAGCAGGTTGTCGGTGACGGTAGCAATGCGCTCCATGCCGGGCAGGCGGGCGTCGAAGGGCGACGGCAGGTGGTCGCCCGCCGCCAGGGCCGACACGCCGATGACGGCAATGTGGCCGCGCAGGCGGGAGGGGTCGACCTTGCCGCCCAGCAACTCGGCCAGGCCCACGCTCTCGAACGGGCTCTGCGGGCCACCCCGGCCGTAGTAGTTGACGCTGGTGCGGGACAGTTCGTCCAACGGCAGCGCCAGCGCTTCGCCAACGCTGACCTCGGCACCGAAGCGGGCACGGGCCTGACGCCAGTCGGCACCGCGCGCGAAAGCGGCCAGGCGCAGCGGCAGCGAGGGGTAGACCTCGCCGTCCAGGCGCAGCACGGGTAGGTCGCGGCGGATGCTGCCGTCGCTGCCGGGCCGCACGCTGATGTGGCCCAGAGCCGCGGCGGCCTCGGCGAGGCCCGCCTCCGGCGCGATGAGGCGGGCCGGCCGGTAGTAGCCCTCGCTGCGTTCCAGCGCGGCATCGCCCTCGTAGCGCAGCAGCGCCTGGGCCAGCACCGGGGCCGGTACGGCGGTGGCCTTGCCCTCGTCGGGCAGGGAGAAGGGGATCAGCACGCAGGCGCAGGCCTTCATGGCGGCCCCCAGCGCGGCGCTGCTCTCGGGCGTGCCGCCCCCCGGCAGCAGCAGGATGTCCAGCGCCACGGCGCGCGCGCCGCCAGCATGCAGGGCCTGCACGGCGCGAGCCAGGTCGGTGCGGTCGGGCACGCGGCCACCCAGGGCCTCGAAGGCGTCGTCGTCCACCCGCACCAGCAGCAGCGGCAGCTCTCTGCCCGGCGCCAGCGGGCCACGCCACATCGTGCGCCAGTCCTGCAGCCAGTGGTCGGGCCGCTCCAGCGCCGGGATGTCAGCCCGCCAGGCCGCCATGGCCAGGCCCAGCAGCGCCGCCGCCAGCGCGATCAGCAGATAGCCGAGGCGGGACCTCAATCCAGTGACCCCAGTCGCTGCTCGACGCGCTGCACTCTCTCCGCCGTCCAGGCCACGGGGGCGCCGCACTGGCCGGCGTCGCAGCGGGTGCCGTTCAGCCCCTTGGCCAGGCGCACCGGCTGGCGCGGCTTGATGCCGCGGGTCTGCGGGCCGGCGGGCTCGACGTCGACCTCGCCGGTCTTCACGTGCACGGCGGTGGCGCGGTCGTCACCGAACTCGACGCTGAACTCGGTGCCGCGCACGGCCGTCACGGCGTTGGGCGTGCGGACCTTCCAGCTGCCGCCGGCCGCCGGCGTCACGCGCTGGCCGATGAGGCCAAGCTCGAGCAGCAATTCGGCCTCACGCGGCTTGGCCGCTCCGGCGCTGAAGGCTTCAATGCGCAGCTGGCTTTTGTCGGCCAGCACAAGAACGGAGCCGTCAAGGAACTTCAGCCGCACGCGGCCTGAGGCGCCCGTGCGCAGCGTGGCGCCAACGTCGAGCTTGTCGCCCACGGCCAGCGCCGGGCCGTCCACGCGCTGGGCCTCGCCGCTCACGGCCATGACCTCGCAAGCCTGCTGGGCAAAGGTCGCGGAGCTCAACAGGGCAAGGGACAAGACCAGGGACTTCATGACCATCTCCTACCGGCTCGGATCACCAAAGAGCGCGTATCCCGCCCAGTAGAACGGATGCGCCCAGCGCCCGCCACCGAGTTGTCCCTCGATCATCCCTACTTGAGCCATGCGCAGCGCCTCCGCGCGCGGCGCCTTGGCCGAAAAGGTGGCGGCCGTCAGCGCGGCGGCCGACGAAGTCTCGACCGCCCAGTGCGTGGCCAGCACCGAGCGGCTGCCGGCGAAGAAGAAGCCGCGCACCAAGCCCGACATGGCCGCCCCGCCCTGCTCGCCCGCGGCCGTGTTGCAGGCCGACAGCAGCACGGCCTGGGCGTTCAGGCGCAGCGTCAGCACGTCGTCGAGTTCGAGCAGCGGTGACGCGGCTGCATCCTTGCCCGGCGCGAGGGCCAGGGCGGGCTTGGACACGCCAGGCAGCTCGCCTGGCATCAGCCCATGCGTGGCAAAGGCGACGACGCGGCGGTCTTGCAGCGGTGCGGCCAGCACGGCCTCGCGCGTGGCGGCGGCGCCGAGCAGCAGGTCGGCCTGCGCATTGGCACCGAGGGCCTTGGCCAGCGCGTTCAGCTCGGTGCGGGTTTCGGGCAGCGGCGGGATGTCGCCATAGCTGAAGCCCCAGGCAGCGTCGTACTTGGTCGCACCGCTGCCGAGCGCTACGCGGCCGGCCTTGGCGTTGGACTTGAACAGCGGGTCGCCCACGCCGAACAGCGCCTTGGCCGCCAGCGGCTGCGCGGCCGCACGGCGCAGCGCGAACAGCGCACCGGCCGAGGGCAGCTGCGTGACTGCCATGCGGCGCGCGACGAAGGCGCCGGGCTCGGGCGAGGTCAACGCGGCAGCGAAGGGCATGGCCGCGAGCGCGCCGTCGGCCGCAACCAGCAGGCTCTTCACATCGGCACCCGGCTGCAGCGGCGCGACGAGCTCGCGCCAGACCTCGTGTAGGCCGGCAATCACCGGCGCTTGCAGGGTCGGCGCGCGGCCCGTGCTCAGGTCCAGCGCGGTACGAATCTGCGCGACCTTGTCGGCCCAGGCAGCGCGGCCTATTGCCGAGGCAGCAAAGCGCGTCGGCGCGCCGGGCGAGACCCACCAGGCCAGCGTCGCGCCGTCGAGCGGCTGTACGACGAGCAGGGCCTCGCCCGGGCCCAGCAGCTTCTGCAGCGCGGCTGGCGAAGGCAGCGGCGGCGTGACGAGGTCGGCCCACGCCGGGTAGGCCTTGGCCACGCGTTCGCGCTGCGCCGTCAGGGCTTCGCGTGCGGCCTGGGCCTGCTCGCGCTGCTGGCGCACCTGCTCACGCACGGCGGCGAGTTCGTCCGCCAAGGCCTTCTGCCGCTTCTTGCGTTCGGCCTCGGGCAGGGCTTTCAGTTCGGCCTTGATCTCGTCGCTGCTGTTGCGGCGGCGCACGCGGTCTTCGTCAGCGAGCTGAGCGGCCAGCGCGCCGTTGCGGGAGCTGGCTGCGGCGCGCAAGTTGGCCTCGGCGTCCAGCATGTCGCGCAGCGCCGGCGTGGCGGCCAGCACGCGCGCCGTCGCGTCGGTCAGCGCGCGGTGGGCGGCGCCGGTTTGCATGCGGTCGGCCACCTGCATGGCGCGGTCGGTCCATGCCGGCTCCAGTGGGTCGCCACGCAGCGCGCGCACGGCAATCTCGCGCAGGAACTCGTCGAAGGCCAGGCCCAGCACAAAGCCGCGCGCGCCGGACAGGTCCAGGTCCTGCCAGCCACCGGGGTTGTCGAGCACGGCCGCAAACAACGGCTGGTAGTCGCTCCAGGCGCCGGCCATGTCGCCCTTGAGCAGGCGCACCAGCGCGCGCACGCCGGCAGCCTCCTGCGTCTGCGGGTGGGCTTCGCCGTACAGGCGCAGGCGGTAGCGGTGGATGCGCTCGACGATGTCCAGCGCCTCATCGGTGCGGCCGTTCTTGGCCGCCAGCAAGGCGCGCAGCCGCCAGTCGCTGGCGCGCTCGCGGGCCAGGCTGTCGGCCGGCAGGCTGCCAAGGAACTCGTTGTAGAAGGCATCGGCCTCGGGCCAGCGGCGCAGGCCGATCAGCGCCCTCACCTGCTCCTGGCGCGCCAGCCAGCGTGTGTGGCTGGCCGGGCTGGCGCCGGCGCGCTGCAGCATGTCGTCGGCGCGCTGGCCGTTCTCCAGGCCCGCCTCGTACTGGCGCGCCGCCACCTGGGCCTGGCCGAGCCGGTAGCTCCAGCGTGCACCCAGGGCGTCGCTCAACTGACCCGCCCGCCACAGCGCGAGGTTGCCCTGCGCGACCTGGATGGCCTCGGGCGCGCGGCCGTGGCGCACGAGGGCGTAGGTCAGCATGCCCTGGGAACCGTCGTACCAGCCGTAGGCGTCTTGCACGGCGGGATCGCGCGGCGGGCGCTGGCCGCCGCCAGGAAGTTTGCGTGCTTCCTCCACGCCCTTCCGCGCCAGCCGCACGGCCTCGCGCAGCGTGGCCACGGCATCACCCAGCCGCCCCTCCCAACGCTCGATCTCGGAGCGCACCTGCAGATGGTCCACACGCAGCCGCAGCATGGCGGCTGGGTCGCGATCTCCCAGCGACTCCTGCGCCTGCTTCACCAAGCTCTGCGCACGCGACCACATGCGCTCCATCACCGAACGGTCGCGCGCCTGGGCCAGCGCGTAGACATGGCGCAACGCGGCGGCAGCGCGGGTGGGCAGGCTCAGCGTGGTGTCGCTGGCAAAAGCATCAGCTGCGGCCATGGACTTGCCCGAGCTGCCCCAGATGAATTCGGCGCTGAGGTACTGGCGTATCCAGATCTCGCCGCCCGGCTGGTTGCGACCCAGCGTGGCGAGTTCGGCCAGCAACTCGACGTAGCGGCCACGCTGCTCCAGCGCCTGGGCCGCGCGCGCTTGTTGCTGCAGCAACGCGTAGCGCGCAGCGGGCTCGGCGGGCAACGGCTGGGCAAGCAGACGTTCGGCCTCGGCCGCGGGCATGACGACGACGGGCGCATCGCCCGGGTCTTCATCGTCGACCTGAGCGCGCAGCGGCTGAGTCGCCAACAGCGCCAGCAACATCAAGCCCAGCCATGCAGCCGCACGCAACCTGCTTCGTGTGCCCTCCATCCCTGCCCTCCTGGCGTCGATGCTAGGCGGCGCACGCGCGCCGGCGCAAGCACGCAAGCCCGGGGGCCGACCAGGCTCAAGCTCAGGCCGCCAAAGGTCGATAAGCTGAAGGAAAGCCGTTCACACCCACCCGCCATGAGCACCGCCCTGTCCGCCATCGCCTCCGGCTCGTCCGGTGCCTTGCAGGCCGAACTGCAGAAGGCGCAGCGTGAACTGTCGGCCTGCGTGAACTGCGACAGCGCGAAGACTTCGTCGGGCCAGACGCACATCGCGACGCTGCGGGCCCAGGTGCAGGGCATCGAGCAGCGCATGGAAAAGACGGGCCAGGCCGAGGTTCCACAGGCTGCTGCAACGCCGGCCATGCCCGCGCTGTCCCCACTCGGCAACTTCCTCGACGTCTACGCCTGAGAAGCAGGCTCGCGCAACCGCCGCGCCGGCCACTGCGCCAGCAGCAGCAGCGAGGCCATCAGCCACATCGGCGCCACCAGCGCCGTGGCAGCAGCAAGGATGCCGAAGCCGGCTGGCATGGCCACCGTCGCACCGTTGACCGTCAGCATGCGCAGGCCCAAGGCCTGGCCATGGCGGTCGGGCGGCGTCACGTGGTGCAGCATGGCCAGGATCATGGGCTGCACCGAGCCCAGCGCAATGCCCAGCACCGCCGAGCCGCACATCAGGCCGACCGTGCCGGGCAGCCAGGCATAGGCCATGAAGGTCAGCATCGCCACGACCATCGCGGTGCGCAGCGCCTTCACCTCGTCGAGGTCATCGGCAAAGCGCACGATGGCCAGGCGCACGCAGGTGGCCGCGGCCGCGAAGCTGCCCAGCACGATGCCGATGCTGACCGCCGACAGGCCGCGCGAATGGCCCACCACCGGCACGACGAAGCTGTGAGCATCCCAGCAGGCCGACAGCACGAGGTTGACGAGGATGAGGCGGCGGAAGGCCGGCAGCCGGAACAGCTGCCAGGCGGCGCGCTCGCGAAAGCTCTTGGTCAGCGGCTCCGGCAGATGGCGTGGCACCTTTTGCGCCAGCGCCCAGGCCAGCAGCGGCAGCAGGGCGGCGAAGCCGAAGGCGGCCGTCATGCCGATGTGGTCGATCAGCAGGCCCGCGATGACGGGCGCCAGCGCGTTGGACAGCGCCGGCCCGAGGGCCATCCAGCTGAAGATGCGCTTGAGCTCGCCGGGCTCGTCGGCCATCAGCCCGGCCTCGCGCTGCATGGCCACGGCCGCCACCGCAACGGCGCCGCCGCACAGCAGGCAGCCGGTGGCAATGGCCCAGAGCTGCTGCACCGTCAGCGCCAGCAAGGCGCCAACGCCGGCCATGATGACGCCCATGCCGACCGGGCGGTGAAAGCCATGCCGGTCCGCCAGCCGCCCGGCCCACAGCGACAAGCCGATGGGCGCGACGGCGAAGAGGCTCAGCAGCAGGCCCACCGAGGCCTCGCCGTAGCCGCGGTTCAGCACCCAGAGGCTGGCGGTCACGCGCGTGACGGCCATGCAGGCGTGCACGCAGATCAGCGTGGCGATGAGCCACACGAAGGCATGGCGCAGGCTCTTGGGATGGGGCGTGCGCTCGGTCGTTGGGCTCACTCGGCGTCCTCGGCCAGGTCGCCCAGCTTGTCGAGTTGCAGCAGTTGCTTGGCCGCGTCGTCAGGCATCGCCTCCACGCTCTTGAGCTTGCGCGTCATCTGGCGCGTGCGGGTCTCGGCCAGATCGATGGTGTTGCTGGCTTCTTCGAGCTTTTTCTTCGTCTTGGCCAGCACCTCGCCGAACTTGCCGAACTCGGTCTTGACGGCGCCCAGCACCTCCCAGACCTCGGCCGAGCGCTTCTCCAGCGCCAGCGTGCGAAAGCCCATCTGCAGGCTGGTCAGCGTGGCCAGCAGCGTGGTGGGGCCGCAGAGCATGACCTTGTGTTCGCGCTGCAGGCTCTCCACCAGGCCCGGGCGGCGCAGCGCCTCGGCGTAGAGACCCTCGGTCGGCACGAAGAGGATGCCGAAGTCGGTCGTGTGCGGCGGGGCGATGTATTTCTCGCGGATGGTGCGCGCCTCCAGCCGCAGCCGCATCTCGATGGCCTTGGCCGAGGCCTCGGCGGCCACGGGGTCGCCCTTTTCCTGCGCATCGAGCAGGCGCTCGTAGTCTTCACGCGGAAACTTGGCGTCGATGGGCAGCCACAGCGGCTGGCCGTCGTCGCGCTGGCCGGGCAGCTTGATCGCGAACTCCACGCGCTCGGCCGAGCTGGGCAGCGTCGCCACGTTGGCTGCGTACTGCTCGGGCGTGAACACCTGCTCCAGCAGGCCCGCCAGCTGCACCTCGCCGAAGATGCCGCGCGTCTTCACGTTGGTCAGCACGCGGTTGAGCGAGCCCACGTCGCGCGCCAGGTTCTGCATCTCGCCCAAGCCCTTGTGCACCTGCTCCAGGCGCTCGGCCACCTGCTTGAAGCTCTCGCCCAGGCGCTGCTCCAGCGTGGCGTGCAGCTTCTCGTCCACCGTGGCGCGCATCTGCTCGAGCTTCTTCTCGTTGTCCTGCTGGATGCTGGTCAGGCGCAGCTCCACCGTGTGGCGCAGTTCGGCAAAGCGTTGCTCGTTGCCCAGGGACATGGCCTGCAGCTGCTCGCGCATGCCGTCGGCCAGGCGCTGCATGGATTCGGTCAGGTTCTGCGCGCTGCGCTGCGCTGCGGCGTCCTGGGCCTCGCGCGCGGCGAGGGCCTGCTGCGCGAGCGACTGGTTGCTGCCCTGCAGTCCTTGCGTCAGCACCTGCTGGAACTGGGCCAGGCCCTGCAACAGCTCCTGGCGGGTGGAGCTGCCGCTGCGGCCCAGCTCATCGCGCAGTTCGCGCTCCAGCCTTTCGTTGCTCTGCAGCAGCTCCGGCGGCACGCCGGTTTGAGGTTTCTGGCGAGCCCAGATCAACACCAGCAGGACAAGGATCAGGGCCAGCAGGCCCAGCAGCAACACGTCGATCAGGCTCATGTCCGGCATTGTCGCCCGGGGCGGCATTCCCCTTATTGGTATCTCATTGGCATCGCATAAAGTAGGCGTTTGGTCTTTTATTGGTATTAATCGGGAGACATTGATGGACAGACGGCAGTTCCTGGCCCTGGGCGGCGCAAGCGCGCTGGCCGGATGCGGCGGTGGCGGCAGCGCGACGGCCCCTGCCCCTGCCCCGGCCCCCACGCCAGCACCGCCGCCAGCACCGGCCGGCCCCGACTGGAGCGCCCTGTCCCGCCAGATGCAGGGCGAGCTGCTGCTGCCCGCACAGACCGATTTCGACCGCGTGCGCCGCGTCGCCAACGCCCGCTACGACGGCGTGCAGCCGCAAGCCATTGCGCGCTGCGCCAGTGCCGCCGACGTCGCCTCGGCGCTGGGCTTTGCGCAGGCGCAAAAGCTCGCCTTCACGGCGCGCAGCGGCGGCCACAGCTACCTGGGCGCCAGCGGTGGTGCCGGCCTCGTCATCGACGTCGGCGCGATAGACAGCGTGGTGCTGGACGGCGAGCGCGCCACCGTGGGCGCCGGCGCAAAGCTGACGGATGTCTACGACAGCCTCATCACCGCCGGCCGCTGCATCCCCTCGGGCAGCTGCGTCAGCGTGGGCATTGCCGGCATCACGCTGGGCGGCGGCGTGGGCGTGCTGGACCGGGCCTACGGCCTGTCCTGCGACGCGCTGCTGGCGGCCCGCGTCGTCACGGCCGATGGCCAGCAACTGGACTGCAGCGCGACGCAGCGGCCAGACCTGTTCTGGGCGCTGCGCGGCGGCGGTGGTGGCCAGGTCGGCATCGTCACATCGCTGACCTTTCAAACCCACGCGGCCGAGGCGCTGACGCAGTTCGGCGCCAGCTTCACGCTGGCCGAGCTGCCCGCCGTGCTGAGCGCCTGGCAGGCCTGGCCGCAGACCTTGCCGGACCGCATCTGGTCGCAGCTCGCGCTGTCCAGCCAGGGCGCCTATCTGTGGGGCATCGCCATCGGCGACGCAGCCTTTGTGCAGCAGCACTGGCATGCCCTGCTCGCCCGCATCGGCCGCACGCCGCCCGATGCCCTGGCGCTGCAGGCGCGCAGCTACCGCGACGTGATGCTGGGCAGTTGCGCGGCGCTGACCCGCGCGCAATGCCATCTGCCCAGCCAGAACGCCAGCGGCCAGCTCGGGCGCGCCGCGATGGCGGCCAGTTCAGATTTCTTCGACAACCCGCTGGACGCTGCCGGCATCGCTGCGCTCGGCCAGGCCTTGCAGCAGCGCCGTGACAGCGGCCGTGCCGGCGCCGTGCTGTTGAACCTGATGGGCGGCGCGGCAGGCCGCGTGGCGGCGGATGCAACGGCCTTCCCGCATCGCCGTGCCCTCTTCAGCGCGCAATACCTGGCCGAGTACCAGGCCGGCACGGCAGCCGCCACGCTGGACGAGGCCGCCACCTGGACCCACGGCATGCGCACGACGATGCAGCCCTGGAGCAGCGGCGGCGCCTACGTGAACTACCTGGACGGCCTGCTCGACAAGCCGACCGAGGCCTACTACGGCGCCAACCTCGCGCGGCTGCGGCAAGTGAAGCAGGCCTACGACCCTGCGGGGGTCTTCAAGGCGTTGCCGAGCCTTTAGTTGCTGACCAACCCGGCAACCGCCTTGGGCAGCTCGGCCTCGATCAAGGCCTCCAGCGCCTTCACGCGCTGCTCGGCCGTCGTCGCGGCCCAGGGGTTGGCGGCGGCCGCCCGATCCACCGGCAGGCGGGCTGCCACGGCGAGCGACTGCTCGCGCTTGAGCTTGAGGTCGCTGAGGTCGATCAGCGCGACGCGGATGGACACATAGGGCGCGAACACCGGCAAGCCGCCCTGGCCATCGAAGCTGATCTGGCCGCTGGGGCGCTGGTCCAGCACGAAGCCGGGGCCTTCCAGCGTTGCGAGGATGCGGCCCGGCAACGACGCCGCCAGCGCCGGCTCCTGGCGGCTGCGTGTGACGAGCAGCAGCTTGGCCGCGCCGCTCTGGCGCACCGCCTCGCCGAGCTTGCCGGGCAGGCTGAGCCTGCCATCGACGAAGAGGTTGGCCGGGTCGCCGAAGAGGCTGCGCGTCGTCGACGTGTAGAGCTTGACGTCGCGGTCCTTGCCCGACGCCTTGACGGCAGCATCCAGCGCCTGCAGCACCGCGTTGTCCAGGCCACCCGAGGGCGAGGCCGTCCAATCGCCGGACTGCACGGTGTCGCCACGCGCCGGGTTCAGGCTGATGAGCTGCACGTTGTCGCCGAGCAGGGACAGGGCCGCGAACTTGTTGGCGTCACGCGGCGTCTTGTCTTCCACCACAGGCGCGGGCGGCGGCGGTGCGATGCCCTTGTTCTTCTGGCCGAAGGCGAGAGCAGGCAGCAGCGGCAGGAGGGCAAGCAGGCAGATCAGGCGGCGGTTCATGCGGGAATGACTTCGGGGTTCAGCGGCGTGAGGGGCTTCGCGGCGGTCAGTGCGGCGACGAGGTTGTCGGCCGCAAGATGGGCCATGGCCAGGCGGGTGGGCATGGTGGCGCTGGCGATGTGGGGGGTGAGGACGACGTTGGGCAGGGTCAGCAGCGCAGGGTTCACACGCGGTTCGCCCTCGAAGACGTCCAGGCCGGCGGCGGCGATGCGGTTGTCGCGCAGCGCAGCGGCCAGCGCATCCTCGTCGACGATGCCGCCGCGGGCGATGTTGATCAGCGTCGCCGTGGGCTTCATCAGCGCGATCTCGGGTGCGGCGATACAGTGGTGCGATTCGGCGGAATACGGCAGCACGAGGATGAGGTGATCGGCTTGGCGCAGCAGCTCGTCCTTGGAGACATAGCGCGCGCTGAGCTCGGCTTCGGTGTCTGCGGCCAGGCGCGAGCGGTTGTGATAGATCACGTTCATGCCGAAGCCGAAGCGGCCGCGGCGCGCGATGGCCTGCCCGATGCGGCCCATGCCGAGGATGCCCAGCGTGGCGCCATGCACGTCGGAGCCGGCCAGGAAGTCCCAGGCCCAGCTCTTCCAGCGGCCGTCGCGCAGCAGGCGCTCGCCCTCGCTCATGCGCCGCGCCGTGGCCATCAGCAGCGCAAAGCCGAAGTCGGCCGTGGACTCGGTCAGCACGTCGGGCGTGTTGGTGACGAGCACGCGGCGCGCCGTGCAGGCAGCCAGGTCAATGTGGTTGTAGCCCACGCTCATCGTGCAGACGGCGCGCAGGTCGGGGCAGGCGTCCAGCAGTTCGGCCGTGATGCGCTCGGTGCCGGTGATGTAGGCGCCGACCTTGCCCTGCAGCCGCGTGCGCAGCTCGTCGGGGCTCAGCGGGGACTCGCCCTGATGGAAGTCCACATCGAACCGAGCCGAGAGCTTTTGCACCACGTCCGCCGGCGCCCGGCGGGCTATCAAGACTTTCAACGCATCCATATCCACGCCATGACGAAAAGTAGAGGCAGCAGCACCGCGCCGGACCAGAGCAGATAGCCACCGAAGCTCGGCATCTTGACACCTCGCTCCTCGGCGATCGCCTTGACCATGAAATTGGGGGCATTGCCGATGTAGGTCATCGCGCCCATGAAAACGGCGCCGCCGGAGATGGCGGCCAGCACCGGCGCGCCTTCGCTCATCAACTGGGCCGCATTGCCGCCGGCGAGGTTGAAGAAGGCGAGATAGGTGGGCGCGTTGTCCAGCACGGAGGACAGGCCTCCGGTCAGCCAGAAGTAGGCAGCCGGCGAGGGTTGGCCATCAGCGCCCGTCAGCAGCGCCGCCAGCGGCGCGAACACGCCGGCCGGGCCAGCCTTGAGCATGGCGATGACGGGCACCATCGTCAGGAAGATGGCGATGAAGAGCTTGGCCACCTCCAGCATCGGTGCCCAGGAGAACCGGTTCTTCTCGCGCACGCCGGCGGGTGTCAGCCACAGGGATGCGGCCGTCACGCCGACGAGGCCCAGGTCGCGCACCAGGGCCTGCAGCGGCAGTGGCGTGCCCCAGAGGTCGAAAACGATGCCGGGCTTCCAGGTGCCGCTCATCAGCACGAGGCCGACGGCCGCGGCCAGCGGCAGCAGGTTGATGGCGCCTTCCAGGCCGAACCGTGGCGCGTCGGGCGTGGGGTCGGCCGGCGTGATGCCTTCCTTGCGATAGAGCCAGGTGTCGATGGCCCAGAACACAGCCAGCAGGCTGGCAAGCAGGAAGAGCGTCTCAGGCAGCAGATGGCCGGCCGTCCAGAAGAAGCTGACGCCTTGCAGGAAGCCCAGGAAGAGGGGCGGGTCGCCCAGCGGCGTCAGCGAACCGCCGACATTGCTGACGATGAAGATGAAGAAGATGACGACGTGGGCGTTGTGGCGGCGGTTGTCGTTGGCGCGGATCAGCGGGCGGATCAGCAGCATGGACGCGCCCGTCGTGCCCATGACGCTGGCCAGCACGGCGCCGATCAGCATCAGCCCGGCATTCAACGCCGGGCTGCCATGCAGATTGCCGCGGATGAAGATGCCGCCGGCCGCTGTGTACAGCGCGCCAAGCAGGATGGTGAAGGGCAGGTATTCCTCGATCAGCGTGTGCACCAGCACGCCACCCGTGGCCGCTGCACCGAAGGCCAGGGTGAAGGGCAGCAGCAGCACCAGCGTCCAGCCCGCGGCAATCTTGCCGAAGTGGTGATGCCAGAAGGCCGGTGCGGCCAGCGGCATCACGGCGATGGACAGCAGCAGGCCCGCGAAGGGCGCGGCCCAGGCCAGGCCGAGTTCGGCGCCTTGCAGCGCCATCAGTCTTCGAGGAAGCGAGCGAACTCGGCCACCGGCGTGCGCTCGGTGACGAGGCTGTTCTCGACGGCGTTCGGGTCGGCATAGCCCATGGACATGCCGCAAACGACCATCTGCTCGCTGCCCAGCTGCAACTCCTCGGAGATGACGCGGTGGAACTGCGTGAACGCCGCCTGCGGGCAGGTGTGCAGGCCGCGCGCGCGGGCCGCCACCATGATGTTCTGCAGGAACATGCCGTAGTCCAGCCACGAGCCCTGCTGCATGACACGGTCGATGGTGAACATCAAGCCCACAGGCGCGTCGAAGAAGATGAAGTTGCGGCCATGCTGGTGCTGCATGCGCGCCTTGTCGGTCTTGGCGATGCCCAGCAGCCCGTAGAGATCCCAGCCCACCTTGCGGCGGCGGTCGATGTAGGGGCTGCGCCATTCGGTGGGGTAGTAGGCGTACTCCTCCTTGTGGCTGGCGTTCTGCTCGGGGTCGAGGTAGGCGGCCTGGATGCGGCCGGCCACGCGCTTGAGCGCCGCGCCCGTCATCACATGCACCTGCCAGGGCTGGGTGTTCGTGCCCGAGGGCGCCCAGGAGGCGACTTCGAGGATGTCCTCGACGGTCTGGCGCGGCACCGGCGTGGGCAGGAAGGCGCGCAGCGAGTGCCGGGTCTTGATGGCGGC
Organism: Roseateles sp. GW821-FHT02E12; assembly: GCF_059421665.1. Classification (NCBI taxonomy): domain Bacteria; kingdom Pseudomonadati; phylum Pseudomonadota; class Betaproteobacteria; order Burkholderiales; family Sphaerotilaceae; genus Roseateles; species Roseateles sp. GW821-FHT02E12. Next base: position 430,154 of record NZ_JBWKVK010000003.1, on the reverse strand, counting down.
GTCGACCGCGGCGGTCTGCTCGGGCGTCGGCTGGACGAATCGGCTCATGGTGTGAGGGCTTTCAAGGCGTGGAGATAAGCGGCGGGCAACTCGGCCACCGGGCGGCGGTTGTCGCGGTCAACATAGACGTGCACGAAATGACCCCGCGCGGCGCAGGTGGCGGCGCCTTCGGCGAACAGGCCGATCTCGTAGCGCACGCTGGAGCGGCCTTGCTGGGCCACGCGCACACCGGCCTCGATGCGCTGCGGGAAGGCCAGGGACTCGAAGAAGTTGCAGTGCGTCTCCACGACCAGGCCGATGACCTCGCCGCCGTGGATGTCGAGCGCACCGGCCTCGATGAGCAGGCTGTTCACGGCCGTGTCGAAGAGGCTGTAGTACACGACGTTGTTCAGGTGGCCGTAGGCGTCGTTGTCCATCCACCGCGTCGTCAGGGGCACGAAGCGGGGGTAGGCCTCGCGGCCATCGGGCTGGGGGCGGGTCGTCATGGGCGCATTCTCCATGCAGCCCGTTGTGCTCGGGTTTGGGAGCGAATGCGGCATATGCACTTGCACGATCTGTTTTTTGGGAGCGACACTGGGCCGTTAGACAACGATTTCACAACGGCTGGCAAGGAGCTCGCATGAACCGATACCCGGGAAATGGTCTCGTAGGTTTTGCATTTGCACTGGCGGCCGTCTTCGGCACCCAGGCCGCACTGGCCGACAACGCGACCAAGGACGACGCAGTCGCCACCGTCAAGAAGGCCGTGACCTTCATCAAGGCCAACGGCAAGGACAAGGCCTATGCCGCGATCACGGCCAAGGACCCGCAGTTCGTGAAGGCCGACCTCTACATCGTCGTCTACGGCATGGACGGCAAATGCCTGGCCCATGGCGCCAACGAGAAACAGGTCGGCCGCGACCTGATCGACCTCAAGGACATCGACGGCAAGCCCTTCATCCGCGAGCGCGTCGAGCTGGGCAAGTCGAGCCCCAAGGGTTTCTGGCAGGACTACAAGTTCACCAACCCGGCGACGAAGAAGATCGAGCCCAAGCAGATGTATTGCGAGCGCCTGGAAGACACCATCGTGTGCGGCGGCATCTACAAGTAGGGCAGCGCATGGCTGGCCGCCGGCCCGCGCCGGTACAGACTCCTGAAGGGTGCCGATGAAGCTGGCTTCAAAGATGTTGTTGCCGCCGATGGTGGCGTTGGCGGTGGTGCTGGTCATCGGCCTGGGCAGCACGCTGCTGTCGCTGCGCGAGGTGGTCGCGTCCAACGAAGCGGGCCAGCAGCGCAACGAGGTCTTCATGACCATGGTGGCCGTGCAGACCCAGGTGGGCGAGATGCATGGCGGCGTGTTCCGCACCATCGCACTGATCGCCTCGCTGGACGACGCCAAGGTGAAGTCTCTGCGCGGCCAGTTGAAGACCCAGATCGAGGGTGTGTCGCGCACGCTGACGCTCCTGGCCGACATGCCGGGCACGCCGGCCGAGACCGACAGCATCGTCAAGTCCGCCCTGCCCCTGCTGCAGGCCTATCTGAGCAAGGCCGATGGCGCCATCGACCTGGCCTCGGTCGACCCCAACACCGGCATCGCGGCCATGCAGGATGCCGAGGCCCGCTACAAGGAGGTGGCCACGCTGATCGGCAAGGTCGTGCAGAGCATGAGCGTCGAGCAGCAGGCCGCCGCTGAGTCGCAACAAGCCCATGCACGCCAGCGCGCCTGGATCGTTGCGCTGGTCTCGCTGCTGGCGGCCGCTGCCGGCATGGGGCTGCTGCTGATCAACCAGCGCAAGATCGCGGCCGACGTCAACGCGTCGCTGTCGCTGGCTGAAGCCGTTGCCGCCGGCGACCTGACCCAGCGCGCCGCGCCCATGGGCCAGGACGAGCTGGCCGGCCTGATGCGCGCGCTGAACCAGATGTGCGAGCAGCTCGGAACGACGGTCAGCGAGGTCATGTTGGTGGCCGACTCCATCCGCACCGCGTCCGCCGAGATCGCGTCGGGCAACCAGGACCTGAGCCAGCGCACCGAGCAGACGGCCTCCAGCCTCGAGATCACCAGCTCGTCCATGGCGCAGCTGACCGGCACCGTGCGGCAAAGCGCCGACAACGCGCAGACGGCCAACCAGCTCGCGACGACTGCAGCGACCGTGGCTCACCGCGGTGGCAGCGTCGTGCAGCAGGTGGTGGACACGATGAACGACATCGCGTCGTCGTCCAAGCGCATCGCCGACATCATCGGCGTCATCGACGACATCGCCTTCCAGACCAACATCCTGGCGCTGAATGCGGCCGTCGAGGCGGCCCGTGCCGGCGAGCAGGGCCGCGGCTTCGCCGTCGTGGCCGGTGAGGTGCGCAGCTTGGCAGGCCGCAGCGCCGCGGCGGCCAAGGAGATCAAGACACTGATCGGCGCCAGCGTGGAGCGCGTCGAATCGGGCGCCCGCCTCGTGCAGGACGCCGGTTCGACTATGACCGACATCGTCGGCGCCGTGCAGCGCGTGACCGACATCATGGGCGACATCAGCACCAGCGCCGATGCCCAGAGCCGCGGCATCGACGACGTCACGAAGGCGGTGACCCAGGTCGACGACATGACGCAGCAGAACGCCGCCCTCGTCGAGGAAAGCGCGGCGGCCGCGGAGTCGCTGCGCGAGCAGGCCCAGCGGCTGGCCCAGGTGGTCAGCCAGTTCCGCGTTCGCTAGCCCACGCGGCCCAAGACTCGGCCGCCAGGTTCAGCGTGTTGACCTGCACGGCGACCGTCGTCGCCAGGTCACTCCCATAGCCACCGGCCATGCTCAGCGCGACCGGGATCCGCCGCTCGTACAGCGCGTTCAGCACGCGGCGGTCGCGCTCGGCCAGCCCTTCGTAGCTCAGCTTCAGCCGCCCCAGCCGGTCGCCCTCGTGAGGGTCGGCACCGGCGAGATAGAACACGAGCGCCGGCTCGCAACGCTGCCACACCTCGGTCAGCGCCAGGTCCAGCGCCGCCAGGTAGTCGGCGTCGCCACAGCCATCCGGCAGACCCACGTCGAGGTTGCTCTCCTCCTTGCGGAAAGGGAAGTTGCGCGCCCCGTGCATGGAGAAGGTGAATACCGAGTCGTCGTCGCGAAAGATGGCCGCCGTGCCGTTGCCCTGGTGCACGTCCAGGTCGATGACCAGCACCTTGAGCGTGCTGCGGTGCTCGCGGGACCACTCGGCCTGCATCAACCTCGCGGCCACGGCCACGTCGTTGAAGACGCAGTAGCCCGAGCCCTTGTCGGCGTAGGCGTGGTGGGTGCCGCCGGCCATGTTGGCGGCCACGCCCTCCTGCAGCGCCGCGCGCGCGGCTGCGATGCTGGCGCCGACCGACCGCTGCGAGCGCTCGGCCATCGACGGGCTCCACGGGAAACCGATCTCGCGCTGCTCGGCTGCGCTCAGCCGCCCCAGCAGCACCGCGTCGACATAGTCCTGCGTGTGGACCAGCGCCAGCTCGCCCTCGGTCGCGGCCGGCGCCGGCTGCATGCGCAGCAACCCCGGCTCACGCTCGAAATGCTCCCGCAATAAACGGTACTTAGATTGCGGGAAGCGATGCCCCGGCGGCAGAGCCAGGCTGTGGGCGTCGGAGTGAAAGGCCAGCATGGCCGCCACGATAGCTTTGAGGGCTTCCTGACGTCCGACACCCCTAATTTGTTGCACTGCACAAAAAAGTTCTTGCAATTCGCCGCCAGACCCCTATCATTCAGTCCATGTTGCAGTGCAGCAAAAGAAGCACAGCAAACGGTTCAACCACCTGAAATCGGAGTAACACCATGCTGACCGCTGAACAAGTCCTCGCCGCCCACAAGGCCAATGTCGAAACCCTCTTCGGCCTGACGAACAAGGCGTTCGAAGGCGTCGAGAAGCTCGTCGAGCTGAACCTGCAAGTCGCCAAGACCGCGCTGAGCGAAGCTGCCGACACGACCGCCGCTGCGCTGTCCGTCAAGGACGCACAAGAGCTGCTGTCCCTGCAAGCCGCCCTGCTGCAGCCGACCGCCGAGAAGGCCGCTTCCTACAGCCGCCACATCTACGACATCGCCTCCAGCACCGGCGCCGAAGTCGCCAAGGCCGCTGAAGCCCAGTTCGCCGACGTGCAACAGAAGTTCGCTTCTGTCGTCGACAACGCCGCCAAGAACGCCCCGGCCGGCACCGAAAACGCCGTCGCCCTGGTGAAGTCGGCTGTTGCCGCTGCCAACAACGCGTTCGAGTCGGTCCAGAAGGCCACCAAGCAAGCTGTCGAAGTGGCCGAAGCCAACTTCCAAGCTGCCACCACGCAAGCCGTCAAGGCTTCGCAAACGGCTACCCGCGCCTCCAAGCGCGCTGCCTAAGCCCTCAGGCTTCTGCCTCGAAAAGCCCGGTGCACTGCACCGGGCTTTTTTCATTTCGAGTCAGAAACCGGGGATCAGCGAGCGGTGAGCGGCGGCGCCCGTCATCGCCCCGTCGCCGACCACGATAGCCACATTCGCGAACGCCATCGCTGCATCACCGCAGGCAAACACCCCGGGCACCGAGGTTTCCATCATCGTGCGGCGCAGATAGGGCCCGGCCGGCCCCTGCTCGAACTCGCAGCCCAGATGCTCGGCCAGCGGGCTGGCCATGCGCGTGCGCGTTGCCGTGAACAGCCCGGCCAGCGCCACACGGCGCCCGTCCGCCAACTCCACCGTCGCCGCGCCGGTGATGCGCGCAATCGGCACGGCCTCGACCGTGACACCGCGCGCAGCCAGCGCCCGCGTCTGCTCGGCATCGGGCTCGAAAGCACCGTTGAGGAAGAAGGTCGTGGGGCCCCAGTCCGGCAGCATCAGCGCGTGGTGCATCGACAGCGGGCTGCTGGCCAACACGCCGATGGCGCCCTCGTCCAGCTCGTAGCCATGGCAGTAGGGGCAGTGGAAGACGGTCTTGCCCCACCGCTCCGCAAGACCTTCAACCGCGGGCAACTCGTCGACGACACCGGTCGCCAACACCAGGCGGCGCGCCTGCAGCGTGTCGCGGCCGACATCGACCTCGAAGCCTTCGCCCCGCCGGCGCGCTTGGGCAGCCAAACCTTCGTGCCAGCTCACGTTCGGGTAGGCCAGTAGCTGCGCCTTCGCGGCCCCCACGATGTCGCCCGGCGGCCGGCCGTCCTGGCCGAGGAAGCCGTGCGAAGCATCGACAAAGCGGTTGCGCCGCTGGCCAGCATCGACGACGGCGACGCGCCGGCGCGCACGCGCAAGCTGCAGCGCAGCGGACAGGCCGGCAAAACTGCCGCCGATGACGAGGGCATCAAACATCATGGGTCAGGTCCTTGATTGACAGGCCGCGCGCCAACATGCCGCGGTGGAAGTCCTCAGCCAGCACGGACAGCTTCACGCCGTGCAGGCGCGCCACCAGCAGCGCCTCGGCCTCCGCATACGCCGCGCCCAGTGCCGTGTTGACGGCCTGCTCGACGAGGCAGCTTGACTGCTCGTCGCGCAGCCCGGCGGCCAGGAAGGGCGGCGCACCGAGCGCCGCATGCACATCGCCCAGCGTCATTGCCGACAGCGGGCAGCCCAGCACCCAGCCGCCCCCGTGGCCCTTGGCCGACGCGACGAAGCCCGCCTTGCGCAGCCCCGCCATCAGCCGCCGCACGACGACCGGGTTGGTGTTCATCGCCCGCGCCAGCATCTCGGACGTCGCAGGAGCCTGGGTCTCGGCCATGTGCAGCAGCATGTGCAGCACGCCGGAGAGCTTGCCGTCTCGTTTCATGTAACTATATTAGTTCCATGATTCAACATGGCGCACGCCGCCTCCCGTTCACCCCTGAGGCCGCCAGGGCTTTGAACCCCCTGCCCGTTCGCGAATGCCGCCGTCGATTCGTCGGCTGCCTGCGTCGATTCGCCGAATCGGCGCGGCGCAGCGTGCGGCGCGCGTGTCTACTTGCGGCATCGCTTCCCCCGCACCCACCATGAGACACCACTCCATCCACCGCCACGCCGGTCAGCGCATCGTCTTCGGCCTGAGCGTCATCGGCATCGGCACGCTGGCCTTGCTGGACAACCTGGGCCTCTTCGGCATGCCGCTTCTGCGCACCTTCTGGCCGATGGTGCTGGTGCTGTTCGGCCTCAGCCGCATCTTCTGGCACCGCCATGCCGGCGGCTGGCTGTTCGGCGTGGCCCTCGTCATCGCCGGCCTGGCCATGACGGCACACCACCTCGACCTCGTCCACATCCGGCTGCGCGACTGGTGGCCGGTCTTCATCATCCTGGCCGGGCTGTCCATCCTGCTGCGCGGCGTCTTCCCGGGCTACCGTCAACAGGCCGGCCTGCCGGCACCGTCGACGCTGGACCATGGCGACCGCATCGCCATCGACGCCAGCTTCAGCGCCATCAACCAGCAGAACGATTCGCGCAGCTTCAAGGGCGGCCGCATCGACGTGACCTTCGGCGGCGTGGAGCTGGACCTGCGCCAGGCCGTCATCGACGGCCCCGAGGCGGTGCTGGAGATCTCGGCCCGCTTCAGCGGCGTCCAGTTGCGCGTGCCGCGTGAATGGCAGGTGGTGGTCAACATCGCGCCCACGCTGGGCGGCGTCGACGACAAGACCGTGCCGCCGATGAATCCCACCCAGCGCCTGGTACTGCGCGGCGACGCGGTGTTCGGCGGCGTCGAAGTCAAGAACTAAGCCCAGCGCTCGGTGCACCCGCTGCTGACCCACTGGCGCGGCCTGGCCGGCTATCTGGCGGCCGCGCTGCTGGCTGGCCTGGCGCTGGCGGGCGCGCTCGCGGCGCTGGGCCTGGCATCGCTGGGCTGGGCACTCGCCTGGGCGGCGCCCGTCACCGTCGTGCTGGCCTTCCCGGCGCTGTCGGTCTACTACGTCTGCCGCGCCCGCCCTTTCGGGCCGGGCCGCTGGCTGGTGGCCATCGCGTCACGCGCGGCAGCCGTCGTGCTGCTGGCCGGCGCCGCCCTCCCCTTGGCCGCGGCCTGGAACACGGTGGGCCTGGCGCTGGGCCACGAGCCCGGCCTGGTCAGCCTGCCCCCTGCCGCATGGGCCCTGGGCTTCGCCGCCTGCCTGGGCCTCTTCCTGCTGGCCGTGCTCGCGCACGACGTGTTGATCGCCGTCGAGGCCACGCAAGCTGCGGCGCTGCGCGAGGCCGAGGCCCGGCTGCTGGCGCGGGACATGGAGCTGCAACTGCTGCGCCTGCAGATCGACCCGCATTTCCTGTTCAACAGCCTGAACTCCATCAGCGCACTGACCAGCTTCGACCCGGCCGCCGCGCGGCAGATGAGCATCGATCTGGCCCAGTTCTTCCGCCAGACCCTGGCCCTGGCCAGCCGCGAGCGCATCAGCCTGGCGGACGAGCTCGAGCTCATCGGCCACTACCTCGCCATCGAGCGCCAGCGCCTGGGCGACAAGCTGCGCAGCACCATCGACGCGCCGATCGCAGCCCTGCCCGCGCTGCTGCCGCCGCTGACGCTTCAGCCGCTGGTGGAGAACGCGCTCAAGCACGGCCTGCGCTCGCTGGACGACGGCGGCCTGCTGGAGATCCAGGCCCTGGTGCGAGACGGTTGGCTGCACCTGGCCGTGCGCAACCCCGTGCCCGCAGAGCCGGCCCGCGAGCCTGGCCTCGGCCAGGGCCTGCGCCACCTGCGCGAGCGCCTTGCCGCCCAATACCGCGACCGTGCGCGGGTGCACTGGGGTGCCACGCCCGACGGCTTCGCGGTCGAGATCAGCCTGCCTTTCGAAACATCGCCATGACCCTGCGTGCCCTCATTGCCGACGACGAAATCCTGGCCCGCCGCCTGCTGCGCGAGTTCCTCGGCGCCCATGCCGACATCGAGATCTGTGCCGAGGCCGAGAACGGTCTGGACGCCGCTCGCGCGATCACCGAGCTGCAGCCCGACCTCGTCTTCCTCGACATCCAGATGCCACGCCTGACCGGCCTGGAGGTGCTGGAGCTGACCGGCCGGCGCGACGGCGTCGTCTTCACGACGGCGCACGACCAGCACGCCCTGCGCGCCTTCGAGCTGCACGCGGTGGACTACCTGCTCAAGCCCTTCAACCAGGCGCGCTTCGACACGGCGCTGGAACGCGCCCGCCGCCTGCTCGGCCAGGCCCAGCCCGGCCTGGAGACCTTGGTGGCGCCGCAGGCCGCGCTGACCCGCATCCTCGTGCGCGACGGCAACGGCGGCATGCAGGTGCTGGCCGTCGACGCCATCGACCACATCGAGGCCCAGGCCGACAACGTCGCCTTCCACAGCGCCGGCCGCGAGCACCTCAAGGCCCAGCGCATCTCCGAGCTGGAAGCGCGGCTGGACCCGACCCGCTTTGTGCGCGTGCACCGCTCCTTCATCATCAACCTCACCGCGCTGCAGGCGCTGGAAAAGACCGACAGCGACGCCCACGTTGCGCGCATGAAGAACGGCAAGCGCATCCCGGTGAGCCGCAGCGGCTACGACAAGCTGCGCGCCGTTCTGTGAGCGTCTGAGCGCTCCAGTCCTACACGCTCTGCCTGCGCCGGCGGCCAGACTGGCGGCATGCGCTGGCTTGACCCGATCCGACCGCTGGGCCGCGTGCTGCGGCTGACCTTCGACGGCTTCCTGGACAACCGCGGCCCGCGCATGGGCGCGGCGCTGGCCTACTACACGCTGTTCTCGCTGGCGCCACTGCTGCTCATCGTCGTGTCCGTGGCCGGCCTGGTCTGGGGCGGCGAGGCGGTACGCGGCGAACTCTTCGACCAGCTCGCCACGCTGCTCGGCGCCGCGGCCGCGTCGACGGTGGAGAGCATGCTGAAGACGGTGGCCTGGCCGGCCGGCGGCTGGTTCAACACGGTGCTGGGGCTGGGTTTGATGCTGGTCGGCGCGACAACGATGTTCGCCGAGCTGCAGGACGCCCTCGACACCATCTGGCGCGTGCCGGCGCGGCCCATGCAGGGCTGGCTGAACTGGCTGCGCGCGCGGCTGCTGAGCTTCGGCGTCATCCTGGGCCTGAGCTTTCTGGTGCTCGTGTCGCTGCTGCTGGACGCCGTGATGTCGGCCGCCCAGACCTGGTGGCGGCCCTGGTTCGGCGACTGGCTGCGCATCGCCGCCCTCGCCAACACCCTCGTCAGCCAAGGGCTGGTCGTCGCCGTGTTCGCGCTGATCTTCAAGTGGATGCCGCGCGCGCGCATCGCCTGGCGCGACGTGCTGCTCGGCGCCCTCGTCACGACGGGCCTGTTTGCGCTGGGCCGCTACGGCATCGGCGCCTATCTGCAACGCAGCGGTGTGGCCTCGGGCTTTGGCGCGGCGGCCTCGGTGGTGGCGCTGCTGGTGTGGGTGTATTTCTCCGCGCAGATCCTGCTGATCGGCGCCGAGTTCACCTGGGCCTATGCCCGCGTGCTCGGTTCACGACGGGAAGACGAGCAAGCTCGTGCAAACTTGCGGCCCGACTTCCAGCCTCCGACGCGATGACCACCACCACGACAGACGACGGCCTCAAGCTCCATCTCCGCCACTGGCCCGCAACAACGTCAGGGGCGGCGCCCGTGCGCGGCCAGCTGCTCATCGTTCACGGCCTGGGCGAGCACATCGAGCGCTATGCCCACGTCGCCGCGGCGCTGAACACCGCAGGCTGGGACGTGCATGGCTGGGACCACCGCGGCCACGGCCACAGCGAGGGCCGCAAGGGCGACATCCCCGAGCACGACGCGCTGCTGCGGGACACAGCCCGGGTGATTGACGCGGTACGCAAGCCCGCCGGCTCGGGGCAGCGCTTCGTGCTGCTCGGCCACAGCCTGGGCGGCCTCATCGCCGCGCGCTTTGCGGCCGAGGCGCTGACGCCCCAGCCCGCCGCATGGAGCCGGCCGCTCGACGGCCTCGTGCTGTCTTCGCCGGCCCTGGACGCTGGCCTGAGCAGCGCCCAGAAGCTCGCGCTGGCGCTGGCCGAGACGCTGGCGCCCGGCCTGGCCGTCAGCAACGGCCTCAAGCCGGAATGGATCTGCCGCGACCCCGCCGTCGTGAAGGCCTACGCCACCGACCCGCTGGTGCACGACCGCATCACGGCGCGGCTGACACGCTTCATCGTCGATGCCGGTGCCCGCGTCATCGGCGACGCGCCGCGCTGGGCCGTGCCGACGCTGCTGATGTGGGCGGGCGCCGACCGCTGCGTCGCCCCGCGCGGCAGCGAGGCCTTTGCGGCCGCCGCGCCGGCCAACGTCGTCGCCACCAAACTGTGGCCCGGCTTTGCGCACGAGATCTTCAACGAGCCCGAGAAGGCCGACGTACTGACGACGCTCACGAACTGGCTGAACGCCTGATCGCGTCCAGCCTGTCGACGACAAGTTCAAGCCTGAGCAACGGGTTGTCCATCGCCATCAGCCGTTGACGCTCAGCCAGCGGCATGGGCAGCAGGCCCGCCCAGCGGTTGGCCAGCCAGCCGGCATCTTCCCAATGGTGGGGCGGCTGGATGGGCAGATCGGCGGCAGCGGTGCGCTCGGCCCAGCCGGCCAGCAAGTCCTTCAACTGCCGGGCCGCCATGCGCAGATCGTCGGGCACAGGCACCTCGGCATCGTCGGCCAGCAGCTCCATCTGGCCCACCCAGAGGCCGTGGCTGAGGCAGCGCCTTTGCAGCAGCCGAAAACGCTGCGTGCCTCGCGTGCGGATGTGGATCAGCCCCGGCTGCTCGTGCTCGAAATGCTCGATGCGCGCCAGCGTGCCGATGTCGTGAAAACTCTCCCGCTGGAAGCCTTCGCCGTCGCGCCGCCTGACCTCCTCGCCCTCGGTCAGCGCAACAACGCCAAACGGCAGGCCCTGCGCATGGCAGCGCCGCACCATGTCGAGATAGCGCGGCTCGAAGATGTGCAGCGGCAGAACACCGCCGGGGAAGAGCACCGAGCGCAGGGGGAACAGCGGCGTCTCGGTGTTGTCCACGGTGTCAGCGCGTTTTCTCGGCGATGCGCTGCCGCAGGATGGGCAGCATGGCCTGCATCGCCTCGCGGCCGGCCTGCACGGCGCGGCGCCGGGCCGTGAAGTCGGCACTGCCAACGCCGTCCAGCTTGGGCCGGATGACGACGTCCGCCTCTCGCAGCTCGAACATGTTGATGCTGCGCCCCATGATGGAGAAGGTCTGCATCAGCATGCGGAAGGCGTCGCCGGGCGGGTCCTTCTCGGGCGGCGAGGTGATGTCGACGGCGACGACGAACTGCGCGCCCATCTCCTTCGCGAACCGCACCGGCACGGGCGACACGAGGCCGCCGTCGACGAACTCGCGCTGGCCGATGCGCACCGGCTGGAACACGGCCGGCACGGCACTCGATGCACGCACGGCCGTGCCGGTGTCGCCGCTGCGGAACAGGATGGACGACCCGTCGGACAGGTCCGTGGCGATGATGCCCAGCGGCAGCGCCATCTGCTCGATGTTCTTGCCGCCGGTCTTGTCGCGGATGAAGCGCGCCAGCGCCTCGCCACGGATCAGGCCGCGCAGCGGGAACGACCAGTCGGTGATGGCCCCTTCGTCCATCGTCTCCGCCAGCGTCTGCATCTCCTTGCCGCTCTTGCCCGAGGCGTAGAGCGACGCGACCAGGCTGCCGGCCGATGTGCCGGCGACGAGGTCGACCTTGATGCCGTTCTCCTCCAGCACCTGGATGACGCCGATGTGCGCAAAGCCGCGCGCCGCGCCACCGCCCAGGGCCAAGCCGATGCGTGGCGGCTTCGGCGCGGGCTTGATGAAGGGTGGTGGCGGCTCGGGCGGCGTGGGGGCGACGACGACCGGGGGCTGGGGCGGCTGGCTTGGCAGCACGGAGCAACCGGCCAGGGCAACAAGGGAGGCCACGAGCCAGGCGCGGCGGATCAGCAAGGCAGGAGTCATGTCGGAAGCGAAGAAGCGCGGCGCACGATAACCGAGCTGCAGCACGGAGCGTCAGCTCAGCTTGTAGCTTTGCAGATGGATGGAGGTCTCGGTGCCGGCAATGCCCTTGATGAGGCGCACGCGCTCCAGCACGTCGGCCAGTTCCTGCAGGCTGGAGCTGCGGATCTCGGCCAGCAGGTCCCAGCGGCCATTGGTGTCGAAGAGGCCGCTGATGCCGGGCTCGCCCAGCAGGATGGAGACGACCTCGCGCGTGCGGTTGCCCTCCACCGTGATGCTCATCCAGGCGGTGATCTGGTTGGGCACCGAGTCGGGCCGCAGGCGCACCGTGTAGCCGGTGATGACGCCGCCATCCTCCAGCCGTGCGATGCGGTTGGTGACCGTGCCGCGCGACACCTTGAGCTTGGCCGCGAGCGTGGCCACGCTGGCACGGGCATCGGTGCGCAGCAGGGCGAGGAGTTGCTGGTCTAGTGTGTCCATTTTGATCAATATGGCAATTTCTACTGCCATTTTGCCAAATTGCCATGCAATACATGGCAGGAGTTGAGCTTCTGTTTGGCAGGCAGCCCCGAAAGAATCACTCCCAAGCCTTTCAAACACCGCCAGGAGACCTCATGACCACCGTCCTCACCACCCAAGACGTCGCCCGAATCGTTCAGCGCGTGGGACTTCCTGATTTACTTCGCCGCCTCGTCAGCTACCTCGAAGCGGACTACCTGCGCTGGGCCGAATTCGACAAGACGCCCCGCGTCGCCGCCCACTCGCCGGACGGTGTCATCGAGCTGATGCCCATCGCCGACGCCAGCCTGTACAGCTTCAAATACGTCAACGGCCACCCCAAAAACCACCGCTTCGGCCTGCCGACCGTGATGGCCTTTGGCGTGCTCGCCGATGTGGACACCGGCACCCCCGCCCTGCTGTCCGAGCTGACGCTGACCACCGCGATGCGCACCGCCGCCACGTCGGTGATGGTCGCCAAGCGCATGGCCCGCCCCGACAGCCGCGTGATGGCCCTGATCGGCAACGGCGCCCAGAGCGAGTTCCAGGCCCTGGCCTTCCACCACCTGCTGGGCATCAACGAGCTGCGCCTGTTCGACATCGACCCCGCCGCCACGGCCAAGCTCGTGCGCCACCTGCAGGGCACGCCGGGCCTGACGCTGACGGTGTGCGGCAGCACCGCCGAAGCCGTGCGCGGCGCCGACATCATCACCACCGTGACGGCCGACAAGGCCAACGCCACCATCCTGACGCCGGACATGATCGAGCCCGGCCAGCACATCAACGGCGTCGGCGGCGACTGCCCCGGCAAGACCGAGCTGCACCGCGGCGTGCTGGAGATGGCGCGCGTCATCTGCGAGTTCGAGCCGCAGTCGCGCATCGAAGGCGACATGCAGCAGATGCCCGCCGACTTCCCCGTCACCGAGTTCTGGCGCGTGCTGGCCGGGCAGGCGGCGGGCCGCGAGTCGTCGAGCCAGGTCACCGTCTTCGATTCGGTCGGCTTCGCACTGGAAGACTTCTCGGCGCTGCGCCTGCTGCGCGACGTGAGCACGCAGCTGGGCCTGGGCGCCCCGCTGGACCTGATCCCGCAGATGGCCGACCCGAAGGACTTGTTCGGCGAACTGCACCTGAGCCAGCAACTGCAAGCCGCCTGAACGAGGTCAGGGCACGTCACCACTTTTCACGACGTCCCGGGCTTGCGCCCACCCTCACAATCGACTCACATGTCGACGGAGGGGTGGTGCATGGGTTCTTTCACTCATCAAGTCTGTCGCGGCCGCTGGCTGCTCTGGGCCTTCGGCCTTGCTCCAGCCTGGGCCGCCGCCGAGGGCCTGCCCTCCGACCCGCTGGAGCGCCAGTGCTGGCTGGCGCACACGGCCCAGCGCACCGCGGTCGACCTGCGCGAGCCGGTCTCGGTGCACTTCAGCAACCTGAAGAGCGGCTACCGCGTGCGCACACCCTTCTGGGTCGAGTTCGGCATACGCGGCATGGGCGTCATCCCGGCGGGCAACAAGAACGAGAAGGCCGGGCACCACCACATCCTCATCGACACGCCGCTGCCGCGCGACCACACGGCGCCCATCCCCTTCTCCGACACGCACAAGCATTTCGGCAAGGGCCAGACCGGCACCGAGATCAACCTGCCCCCAGGGCGGCACACGCTGCGCCTGCTGTTCGCCGACCACGCCCACAAGCCCTACTTCGTGTTCAGCAACGAGATCTCTGTCGAGGTCACGGGCAAGCGCAGCGAGCCGGGCCCGAAGGTGCTGCCGGGTAACGACTTCCGCGAAAGCTGCGAAGCCTGGTACCAGGACGCCCGCGCCACGCCTCGGGTGGCCGCAGGCAGGGAGGTGTACGTGAAGAACCTGCGCGACGAGGAGCTGGTGTCCAGCCCCTTCACGCTGTCGCTCGGTGTGCTGGGCGCGGGCCTGGGCGTGGCGCCGGCGGGCACCGAGATCAAGGACACCGGCCACCTGCGCCTCGCCTTCAACCAGAAGGGCAACACCGTGCAGCGCCAGACGCTCTCCGACGGCCGCACCGAGGCCATCATCGACCTGCCGCTGGGCGACTATGACGTCGTCGTGTCACTGCACGACGGCGCGGGCAACCAGTTGCTCAAGGGCACGCCCGTCAAGTTCAGCGTGAATCGCCATGACCGTTAGGCTTCATAGGTAAGTCGTCACGTCTTCCACGTCGATCAGCTCCGCCGGCATGAAGCGCCGCGCGTAGGCCATGCAGGTGCCCGAGCGCAGGAAGAGCTCGAACAATTCGGCGTCCAGATGGCCCTCGCGCACCATGCGGCTGAGGATGCCCAACGCCTCGGACAGCGGCTTGCCGGGCTTGTAGGGCCGGTCGTCGGCCGTCAGCGCCTCGAAGACATCGGCAACCGCCATCATGCGAGCCTGCGGGCTCATCTGCTCGCGCGTCAGGCCGCGCGGGTAGCCCTTGCCGTCCATGCGCTCGTGGTGGCCGCCGGCGATCTCGGGCACGTTGCTCAGATGCTTGGGGAATGGCAACTCGGCCAGCATCTTCAGCGTCTGCACGATGTGCTCGTTGATCTTGTAGCGCTCTTCCTCCGTCAGCGTGCCGCGCGACACGACGAGGTTGTGCAGCTCACCGCGGTTGTACAGATGCTCGGGCTGGGCCATGCGGAAGCCCCAACGGTTGCCCTCGCCCAGCTTCTCCTGCGCCGGCCGCGGCACGACGTGCTCGGCCCGGTCGGCCAGCAGGCGCTCGGGTGCCGGCAGCGGCGGGCGCGGCCGCGACAGGCGGCGGGCCTCGTCGACCGACAGGCCCAGGCTGTCGTCCAGCGTGCGCTGCCAGCGCCGCGCGCCGATCCGCTGCAGCCGTTCAACGCGCTCGGGGCTGAGGAACTCGCCGCCCTGGTTGGCCGTGGCCACGAAGGCGTAGTCGGCATCCAGCGCCGCCAGCGCCTCGGCAGCGTCGGCACGGGCCAACGCCGCGCCCTCGGCCCCGAGCCGCTGCTCCAGCTTCTCGATCAGCACGTCGCGCTTGAGCACCTCGAAGCGGGTACGGACCTCGTGGATGCGGTTGTAAAGCGTCTCCAGCTTGGTGGCCTTGTCGACGACGTACTCGGGCGTCGTGACCTTGCCGCAGTCGTGCAGCCAGGCGGCAATGTGCAAGGCCTCCCACTCGTCGGCGTTCATCGCGAAGCCGGCGTAAGGCCCTTCGGTGGCGTTGCAGGCCGCCTCGGCCAGCATGCGGGCCAGCTCGGGCACACGCTGGCAGTGGCCGCCCGTGTAGGGGCTCTTGGCGTCGATCGCGCCGGCAACGAGCTGGATGAAGCTCTCCAGCAGCTCCTTGCGCGCGCGCAGCAGCAGATGGTTGTCGATGGCCAGGGCCGCCGTGCCCGACAGCGCGCGCACGAAGGCCACGCGCGCCGCGCCCAGGGGCTGGGCCTGGCCCTGGGCCGGTAGCGAGAAGCTCAGCGTCAGCGTGCCGATGGTCTCGTCCTGGCGGTTCTTCAGCGGCAGCGACAGCAGCCGCAGCCTGGAGGCGCTGAGGCCCGCGAACAGCGGCTCATAGGCCTTGAGATGGCTCGGGTCGTCCCAGCTCAGGTCGGTCTCGATCGGCCCGTTCGCACGCAGTGCCAGCACCGGCGCGGCAATGCTGTCGGGCGCCTTCAGGTCCCAGGTCAGGCCGGCGCGCGGCGCCGTCTCGCCAAGCAGGCGCGTGGCCGCCGGCTGCAGCTGGCTGCCGTCGGCGGACAGCAGGTGCACCGCGCCGCCACTGGCCCCGGCCACCGCGATGGTCTCGCGCAGGATGCGGTCCAGCAGCGTGTCGAAATCGCGCTCGGCGCTGAGCGCGCCGCTGATGTCGAGGAAGCGCCGCAGCGAATGCTTCATCGCCGTCATCGCCAGTCCCAGGCGGTCCACCTCGCGGATCAGGCTGCGCTTCGGGTCGGGCCAGTCGAACTCGAAATGCCGGATGGCCTCGGCCTGGCGAGCCAGCTGGCGCAGCGGCCGCGAGACGCGGTCTGCCAGCAGGTGCACGACGGGCAGCAGCAACAGCATCAGGCCCAGCGAGATGTAGAAGCCGTGCCGACGGCTCTCGATCTGGAAGGCCTGCAGCTCCTCGCGCGGCGCCGCCATCAAGAGCGTCAGCCCCGCGCCGGCCTCGCCGCTGGCCGCCGCCAGCGGCAGGGCATGGGCCACCCACTCCCGGCCGGCCACCTCCTGCACCGGGGCCAGTCGGCCCTCGGCATCGCGGCGCGCCCACAGCTCGCGCATCACGGGCGACGCGACTTCAACGACCTTGGGCAGCGCCTTGGCCGCCCCCGTCTGGCCCTGGGCCTGGCGGCGCGCCTGGGCGACCAGATCGCCGTTCGCAGTGGCGATCAGCAGCTCGGCGGACGGGCTGATCTGCGGCCGCGCCAGCATGGCGCCCAGGGCCTGCAGGCTGACGTCTGCACCAACGACCGCGCCGCCGCGGGCCTCAGCCAGCGTCACGCCGGGCTCTCCGGTCGTGAAGAAGACGTAGGGCTCGGACTGCACTGCCTGGCCCTCGCCCGCCCGCCGCGCCAGCTCGTACCAGGGCCGGGTGCGCGGATCGAACTCGTAGTCAGGTCGATCCAGCCGCTGCAGCTCGTGCAGGTTGGCGTCGAAGAAGCGGTAGCTGCCGCGCGGCGCGGCGCCGTCGCGGTCCACGCTCTGCAGGCCGTAGACGGCATCGGCCGGTGCGCCCATGCGGCCGCGCGTGGCCGCGTCACTCAGGCGGCGCAGCAGGAAGAAGGAGCCGCGCGCCGTGCCCACGTAAACCGCGGACACCGAGGTGTTGCTGCGCAGTGCCGCCGCGAACTGGGGCAGCGCCGCCAGGCGTTCGGCCTCGCTGCCCACCCGGCCCAGGGCACCCGAGGCCAGCAGCGCCACGCTGACCCGCGCCGGCCGCAGCTCGTTCTCGACCGTGGCGGCCGCCTCGCGCCCGATGCGCTTGGCCGCCGCACCGGCCTGCTGCAGCATCAGCGCGTCGCTGCGCGAGCGCTCGTGCAGCAGCAGGGCGCCGTACACCAACGTCACGAGGCCGATCATCAACACGCTCAGCGTGATGTAGAGCGTCTTGGGCTTGAAGAAGGTCATGCGCACCAGGGTCGGACCGAGTTGCGAGCCAGTATCCCGCGCGGGTTGAAGGAAAACTTGCTTTCAGTTACCCGATCGCGACTCCAGCAAGGCGTCGCACCGGCACGACAAGGCCGTGCGTAACGGCCCAGCCCCACCACTAGCATGTGCGCCGCCCCGCGGGGGCCGACGGGGCGATGGGCCCCGCATCCAGAAAAAGACAAGGGAGAGTTCCTATGAAAAAACAAGCCGTCCTTCTCGCCGCCGGGCTCGCAGCGGCCGCCGCGCAGGCCCAGGTCTACGTCACCGTGGCAGGTGGCACGTCGCAACTGAACATGGACTGCGCCAACACGACCTCGTGCGACTCCAGCGGCAACGGCATGAAGCTGACCGGCGGCTACGACCTGGGCAACGGCTTCAGCCTGGAGGCGGGTTTCATCAGCTTCGGCAAGTTCCGCGCCACGGTCAGCAATGTGGATCTGTCGGCCAAGCCAACCGCCTTCACGCTGGGCGGCGCCTTCGCCTTGCCCCTGACCGGCGCCCTGGGCTTGAACGCCCGCCTTGGCGTTGCGCAGGTGAAGACCAAGCTCGGCGCGGAATCTGGCCCGGCTCGCGCCTCCGACTCCGAGAGCAAGGCCAAGGCCTATGCCGGCGTCGGCTTGACCTATGTGCTCGGCAAGACGGCCAAGTTCGAGTTCGGTGCCGACTCGACGGAATCTGAATTCGCCGGCGAGAAGGGCGCGGTGCGGCTGTTCTCCCTGGGGCTGACCGTCGCTTTCTGAATTTCGCGTTCTGACTGGCGCTCAGACCATCCTCGGCCCGGCCAAGCACCGTCTGACGGCCATATTCACCTGAGCCCGATTCCCATGACAGCGGACCCGGGATGGCACGCATATCGCAGTTAGCATGCGGGCCGCCTCAAGAAGGCGCCGCGGGCCGGCCACACCGGCCGGCCCATCCATCAAGAGAAAACAGGAAAGATTCTCATGAAGAAGCAAGCCATCATCCTGGCCGCACTTCTGGCTGCCACAACAGCCCACGCCGATCAACCCGCCCATGCCTAAGTCGGCGTAGCCGCCGGCTTCACGCACATGGGCATCGACTGCACGGGTTCGACGTCCTGCGACAAGAGCGACACGGGCGGCAAGCTGGTCGGCGGCTACAACTTCGGCAACGGTTTCGGCCTGGAAGCCGGCTATGTCAGCTTCGGCAAGGGCAGCGGCGCCGACGCCACCTCCTCCGCCACGATCAAGCCCACTGCCATCACGCTGGGCGGCGTCTTCTCGCTGCCGCTGAGCAATGAATGGGGGATGAACGTCCGCCTGGGCGCAGCCCGGGTGAAGAGCAAGGTCGACATCCGGTTCGGCGCGGCACGCGCAACGGAATCCCAGACGCGGACCAAGGTCTACGCCGGCGTCGGCCTGACCTACGCCCTCAGCCAGTCGGTCAAGCTGGAGTTGGCCCTGGACTCGACCCAAGGCCAGATCGCCGGCGAGAAGGGCACGCTGCAGCTCGTCACGGTCGGCGCGACCTTCGCGTTCTGATCCCGCGCGACTCAGCGCCAAGGCCGCCTTGTGCGGCCTTGGTCGTTTCTACACTCGCGCCATGAACTACGCACCGTTGATCAAGGAACTGGGCCGCGGCGCTCGGGGGGCGCGCGACCTGAACCGCGAGCAGGCCGAGGCGCTCTTCGGCGAGATGCTGGACGGCCGGGTGCCCGACATGGAGCTGGGCGCCATGCTGATCGCGCTGCGCGTGAAGGGCGAAAGCGCCGACGAGGTGGCCGGCTTCCTGGCCGCCATGCAGGCCCGCACGGCGGCACTGGTTGCGCCCGCAGGGCCGCGCACGGTCCTGCTGCCCAGCTTCAACGGCGCCCGCAAGCAGGCCAACCTGATGCCGCTGGTGGCGCAGTTGCTGGCCCGCGAAGGCGTGCCGGTGCTGATCTTCGGCCGCCATGACTTCGACAGCCGCCACAGCCCCTTCGAGCTGCTGGACGCCCTGGGCCTGCCGGCGAGTGACAGCCTTGCCGATGCCGAACAGCGGCTGGCACGCGACAGATTGGCCGTCCTGCCTTTGCAAATCCTCAACCCTGGCTTGAACGCCTTGATGGCCCTGCGCCCCCGCCTGGGGGTGCGCAACAGCTCGCACAGCCTGGCCAAGCTGCTCGACCCCTTCCCCACCGGCCGCGGCGTGCGCGTCGTCGCCGTGACCCACCCCGAGTACCTCGACAGCATGGGCGCCGCCCTGCCCGGCCTGACAGTGGGCGGCGGCCGGGCCCTGCTGATGCGCGCCAGCGAGGGCGAGGCCTATGCCCATCTGCGCCGCAAGGCCCATCTGATCGGCTTCCAGGACGGCCAGACCGCGCCGTTGCACCCGGCCGACACCACCGACCTGGACTGGCCGCTGTCGCCCGCCTGCGCGCCAGCCGAGAACGCGGCGCTGATCCGCGCCATGCTGGACGGCATGGAAACGGTGCCGCCCCGCATCGCCGAGCAGGTCGCCGCACTGCGCGATCTCGCCACAAACTGAAGTTGCTTATTCGGCCTGGGCATATAGCCCGAAGAATTAAATAGTTCTGCCGCACCGCAACATTCCCTAGAGTCGCGCCCTCGGGTGGCATGGGGCTGCCCCATGGAGTGATTTGGGTGCTGGACGGAATTGCGATTGCTAGCGGATTGGGCGTCGGCCTCATCGTCGGGATCACCGGCGTGGGCGGCGGCTCGCTGATGACGCCGCTGCTGCTGTCCGTCTTCCGCCTGAGCCCGGCCGTGGCCATCGGCACCGACCTGTGGTTTGCCGCGCTGACCAAGATGAGCGGCTCCGTTGCCCACGCCCGCCACGGCCACGTGAACTGGTCCATCGTGCGCCGGCTGCTGGCCGGCTCCATCCCGGCCTCCGTCGCCACCATCGCGCTGATGCACCTGACCGGCATCACCAAGGGCTGGGCCCAGGCGCTGACGCTCACGCTGGGCATTGCGCTGCTGCTGACGGCCGGCGTGGTGGCCTTCAAGCAAAGCTGGCAGGCGCTGGGCCTGAAGCTGGAGCGCTGGATTCCAGAATCGCGCAAGCCGGCACTCACCGTCGCGTCGGGCCTGCTGCTGGGCGTGCTGGTGTCGCTGTCGTCCATCGGCGCCGGCGCCATCGGTGCGACGCTGATCCTGCTGATCTATCCCCGCATGAAGGCCCGCGATATCGTCGGTACCGACATCGCCCACGCCGTTCCGCTGACGCTGGTGGCTGGCATAGGCCACGCCAGCCTTGGCAACGTCAACTGGGAACTGCTCGTGTCCCTGCTCATCGGCTCCCTGCCCGGCATCTGGCTGGGCGCCCAACTGACCCGCCGCCTGCCCGATGGCGTGGTGCGCAGCCTGCTCTGCGCGTCACTGCTGATGGCCGGATGGAAAGTGATCCACTGACTATGTACCGCTACACCGACTTCGACCGCCGCTTCGTCCACGCCCGCGCTGCGCAGTACCGCGACCAGCTCGAGCGCCACCTGAGTGGCCAGCTCGGCACCGACGACTTCCGCGCGCTGCGCCTGCAGAACGGCTGGTACATCCAGCGCCATGCGCCCATGCTGCGCGTGGCCGTGCCGTACGGCGAGCTGTCCTCGCTGCAACTGCGCCAACTCGCCAAGATCGCCCGCGAGTACGACCGCCAGCCCGACGGCCCCTTCGCCGGCCAGGGCGGCTACGGCCACTTCACGACGCGGCAGAACCTGCAATACAACTGGATCCCACTGAAGGACAGCGCCACCGTCATGGAGCTGCTGGCCGACGTGGACATGCACGGCATCCAGACCAGTGGCAACTGCATCCGCAACATCACCAGCGACGCCTTCGCCGGCATCGCGCCCGATGAACTGGTCGACCCGCGCCCCTACGCCGAGATCCTGCGCCAGTGGAGCACGCTGCACCCCGAGTTCGCCCACCTGCCGCGCAAGTTCAAGATCGCCGTCAGCGGCGCCCTGGAAGACCGCGCAGCCATCGGCTGGCATGACATCGGCCTGCAGCTGAAGAAGAACGCAGCCGGCGAAGTCGGCTTCCAGGTGCTGGTGGGTGGCGGCATGGGCCGCACGCCCATCCCGGGCGTCGAGATCAACGCTTTCGTGCCCTGGCAGCAGATCCTCGTCTACATCGAGGCCATCGTGCGCTGCTACAACCTGGCCGGCCGGCGCGACAACCTCTACAAGGCCCGCATCAAGATCCTCGTCAAGGCCGAGGGCCAGAAGTTCTTCGACGCCGTCAACGAGGAATTCAAGCGCATCCTGGCCGACGACCCGGCCGGCCATGAGCAGATCATTCCGCAGGCCGAGCTGGACCGCGTGGCAGCCTGCTTCGTGGACCCGAACGGCGTGAAGCCCGAGGCCGCCGTGTCGCTGGACGAGAGCGACCCGGCCTTCGCCCGCTGGCTCTCGCGCAATGTGCACGGCCACCGCCTGAGCGGCTACCGCGCCGTCACGCTGAGCCTCAAGCGCGTGGGCATCGCCCCCGGCGACACCTCGGCCGACGTGATGGACACCGCCGCCGCGCTGGCCGAGCAGTTCAGCCAGGGCGAGCTGCGCGTCACGCACCGCCAGAACCTGGTGCTGCCCTGGGTGCGTGAGGCCGACCTGGCCGAGCTGTTCCAGGCCGCCCGTGCCGCCGGCTTCGCCACACCCAACGCCGGCCTGCTGACCGACCAGATCGCCTGCCCCGGCGGCGACTTCTGCGCGCTGGCCAACGCCCGCTCGCTGCCGCTGGCCGCCGAGATCGCCGAGCGGTATCAGGATCAGGACGAGCTCGAAGAGCTCGGCGAGATCGACCTGCACATCAGCGGCTGCATCAACTCCTGCGGCCACCACCACAGCGGCCACATCGGCATCCTCGGCGTCGACAAGGACGGCGACGAGTGGTACCAGTTGACGCTGGGCGGCAGCGACGGCTCCACGCTGTCGGGCACCACGGTGCCGGGCAAGGTCATCGGCCCGAGCTTTGCGGCCGACGAGATAGCCGACGCCATCGACGCCGTCATCGAGACCTTCAAGCGCGAGCGCCAGGCGGGCGAGCATTTCATCGACGCCGTCAAGCGCCTGGGCCTCGACCCCTTCAAGACCGCCGCCAACGCCGTGCGGGTTTCGACCGCGAAGGCATAAGCCATGAAGTTCATCAACGCCTCCACCTGCCCCTGGCAGCATGCCGTCGGTGAAGACGGCCCCAAGCCCGATCCGGATCCGGCGCCCAACCGCCTGCTGAGCCTGGAGCAATGGCATGCCGTGAAGACCCGCTGGCCCGCGAACACGCCGGTCGCCATCGAGTTCCCGAACGATGCCGACATCAACCAGCTCGCGCCCGACCTGGGCCGCATCGCCGTCATCGTGCTGGACTTCCCGAAGTGGACCGACGGCCGCGCCTACAGCCAGGCTCACATCCTGCGCATCCGCCACAAGTTCAAGGGCGCCATCCGCGCCCGCGGCGAAGTGCTGGTCGACATGATGCAGCTGCTGGCCCGCACCGGCTTCGACGAAGTCGTGATGCGCGGTGACCAGTCCAAGGCCGCAGCGCAGAAGGCACTGGACCTGTTCGCGGAGGTGGGCTTCTATCAAGGCGACGTGGCTGAGACGCGGCCGTGGTTCCTCAGGAGCGCCGCGTGAGTGACGAAGTCAGCAGCCTGCCCTGGGCCGCCGCGCCCGCGGCCGGCAATGCCATCGGCCTGTACGCGAAGTGGACGCCGGCGCTGGACGCCAAGATCGACGCCGCGCTGCAACGCCTGCGCGACGCCAGCATCGAGCATGGCGACGGCCTCGTGCAGAGCAGCAGCCTGGGCGTGGAAGACATGGTCATCACCGACCTGATCGCCCGCACCCAGTTGCCCATCGCCATCTCGACGCTGGACACCGGCAAGCTGCACGCCGAGACGCTGGCCCTGATCCCGCGCATCGCCGAGCGCTACGGCCGCGAGGTCGAGGTCTTCAAGCCCGCGGCCGACGCCGTCATCCAGTTCGTCCGCAAGGAGGGCGAGGAGGCGATGTACAAGAGCATCGAGCTGCGCAAGGCCTGCTGCGGCCTGCGCAAGATGGAGCCGCTGGGCCGCATGCTCAAAGGCCGCAGCGCCTGGATCACCGGCCTGCGCCGCGAGCAATCGGGCGCACGCGGAGACGTGGCGTTCGACGAAGACGACGGCAACAACCGCCGCAAGATCAGCCCCATCGCCGACTGGACCTGGGCCGAGGTCTGGGCCTATGTCCAGAAATACGACGTCCCCTACAACCCGCTGCATGACCAGTTCATGCCCAGCATCGGCTGCGCGCCGTGCACCCGAGCCATTGCTGTGGGTGAGGACTTCCGCGCCGGACGCTGGTGGTGGGAGGACAGTTCCAAAGAGTGCGGCCTGCACGCGAAATCATGAATGCTGCTGTGAAACCCGAACAACTCATCGCCGACGTCGACCACGCCCACCTGGATGCGCTGGAAGAGGAAGCCATCTTCATCCTGCGCGAGGTGGCGGCCAGCTTCGAGCGCCCCGCCCTGCTCTTCTCCGGCGGCAAGGACAGCTGCGTCGTGCTGCGCCTGGCCGAGAAGGCCTTCAAGATGAAGAACGCGGCGCACCCGAGCGGCTACTCAGGCCACCTGCCCTTCCCGCTGGTGCACATCGACACCGGCCACAACTTCCCCGAGGTCATCACCTTCCGTGACCAGCGCGTGGCGGACATGGGCGAGCGCCTGATCGTCGGCCATCTGGAAGACTCCATCGCCAAGGGCACCATCCGCCTGAGCCACCCGCTGGAAAGCCGCAACGGCCACCAGACGGTGACGCTGCTGGAGACCATCGAGGAGCACAAGTTCGACGTGCTCATCGGTGGCGCCCGCCGCGACGAGGAAAAGGCACGCGCCAAGGAGCGCATCTTCAGCCACCGCGACAGCTTCGGCCAATGGCAGCCCAAGGAGCAGCGCCCCGAGCTGTGGACGCTGTTCAACACGCGCATCCGCCCGGGCGAGCATTTCCGCTGCTTCCCCATCAGCAACTGGACCGAGCTGGACGTGTGGCTCTACATCGCCCGCGAGAACATCCCGCTGCCGCAGATGTACTTCGCGCACGAGCGCCAGGTCATCCGCCGCAAGGGCCTGCTGGTGCCGTTGACCGACGTGACACCGCCCGAACCCGGCGAGATCGTCGAGACAGCTCAGGTGCGCTTCCGCACCGTGGGCGACATGACCTGCACCTGCCCGGTCGAGAGCCCCGCCGCCAACGCAAGCGAGGTCGTGGCCGAGACGCTGACCGTGACCGTGAGTGAGCGCGGCGCCACCCGCATGGACGACCGCACGAGTGAAGCTTCCATGGAGAAGCGCAAGAAGGAAGGGTATTTCTGATGAAGGCGCTGCGATTCCTCACGGCCGGCTCCGTTGACGACGGCAAGAGCACGCTGATCGGCCGCCTGCTGTTCGACGGCCAGGCCATCCTGGCAGACCAGCTCGACACGCTGGAGCGCCGCGCCGCCGGCCGCCCCATCGACCTGAGCCTGCTGACCGATGGCCTGGAGGCCGAGCGCGAGCAAGGCATCACCATCGACGTGGCCTACCGCTACTTCGCCACCAAGACGCGCAAGTTCATCATTGCCGACGCCCCCGGCCATGAGCAGTACACGCGCAACATGGTCACGGCCGCCGCCGGCTCTGACGCCGCCGTCGTGCTGGTGGACATCACCAAGCTGGACCTGACCGAAGCCGAAGTCACGCTGCTGCCGCAGACCCGCCGCCACTCGCTGCTGGCCCAGCTGCTGCGCGTGCCCAGCATCGTCTTCGCCATCAACAAGATCGATGCGCTGGATGACGCCGGTGCGGGCTTTGCAAAGGTCAAGACGGCGCTGGACAAGTTCGCCGCCGCCGCCGGCCTGAACGTAGCGGCCACCGTGCCGGTCAGCGCACTGCGGGGCGACAACGTCACCCAGCCGCTGGACGCACCCTGGTGGAACGGCGAGAGCCTGCTGCAAGTGCTGGAGCGCCTGCCCACGCTGAGCGAGCGCGCCGATGCGCCGCTGAGCCTGCCTGTGCAATACGTGCAGAAGGACGCCTACCAATCCAAGGGCACCGGCGTGCAGCCACGCGTGCTGTGGGGCCGCATCGCCCACGGTGCCGTGAAGGCCGGCGACACCATCGAGGTGCTGCCGTCCAAGCAGACAGCTGTCGTTGCCGAAGTGCGCCTGGCCGGTGAGGCCGTCGCCAGCGCCGAAGCCGGCGACTCGGCCGGCCTGGTGCTGGACCGCCAGCTGGATGTGAGCCGCGGCGACTGGATCGTCACGCCCGGCTCGGCCACGGCCACCAAGACCTTCCCGGCCACGCTGGCCTGGCTGGACACCGAAGCCGCCAAGCCCGGCCGCAAATACTGGGTGCGCCATGGCAACCGCTGGGTGCAGGCCCGCATCTCGGCCATCGACTCGGTGCTGGACATCAACACCCTTCAGCCGCAGGACGCCCACGAGCTGCCCGTCAACACCATCGGCCGCGTGCAGATGGAGGTGCAGCACGAGCTGCCGGTCGAGCCCTTCGTGGACAACCGCGTCGGTGGCGCCCTG
Organism: Roseateles sp. GW821-FHT02E12; assembly: GCF_059421665.1. Classification (NCBI taxonomy): domain Bacteria; kingdom Pseudomonadati; phylum Pseudomonadota; class Betaproteobacteria; order Burkholderiales; family Sphaerotilaceae; genus Roseateles; species Roseateles sp. GW821-FHT02E12. The sequence goes on along the minus strand of NZ_JBWKVK010000003.1, from coordinate 404,248 downwards.
ATCGTTGTCGACCCCGCCAGCCACCGCACAAGCGGCGCGCTGCTGGTGGACGTGCCAGCCGCCGCGCCGGCGGAAGAGGCCTGGTGATGAGCCAAGGTCGTGTGATCTTCGTCAGCGCCGGCCCCGGCGCCGCCGACCTGATCACGCTGCGCGGCGCCCGTGCGCTGTCGCAAGCCGACATCGTGCTCGCCGACGCGTTGGCCGACCCGGCCCTGCGCGAGCTGGCACCCAACGCCCGCTGGATCTCCGTTGGCAAGCGCGGCTTCGAGCATTCGGCCAAGCAGACCGAGATCAACGCGCTGCTCGTCAAGGCCGCGCAGGAGCATGCCCTCGTCGTGCGCCTGAAGGGCGGCGACGCCAGCGTCTTCGGCCGCCTGGAGGAAGAGCTGATTGCCCTGGCCGAAGCCGGCATCGCCAGCGAAGTCGTCCCCGGCGTTACCGCAGCGCTGGCCGCCGCCGCCCAGGCCCAACGCCCGCTGACCCGGCGCGGCCGCGGCCGCAGCGTGGCGCTGACCACGGCCATGACCGAAGCCGGCGAACTGCGCGCCGCCCTGAGTGCCGACACCGAAGTCTTCTACATGGCCGGCCGCCAGCTTAGCGGCCTGAGCCGCCAGTTGCTGGCCGCCGGCTGGGCGCCAGACACCCCCACCCTCGTCGTCAGCCGCGCCGGCTGCGCCGATGCCATCACCAGCGAGCACACCCTGGCCGACCTTGCTCGCGCGGCCCTGCTGCACCGCAGCCGCCCCACCGTCGTCACCGTCGGGACAGGCGCCAGCGCCGTCTGCGGCCAGGATCAGATGCCGCCGCCGACTAAAATCGCCGATTCGCCCGAAACATTGCCCACCCAGGCGCCCATCACCTCCCCGAGCTGCCCATGACCCACGTCGTCACCGAAGCCTGCATCCGCTGCAAATACACCGACTGCGTCGACGTCTGCCCGGTCGACTGCTTCCGCGAAGGCCCGAACTTCCTGACCATCGACCCGGACGAGTGCATCGACTGCGCGGTCTGCATCCCCGAGTGCCCGGTCAACGCCATCCTGCCGGAGGAAGACGTGCCCGGAGATCAGATCCACATGATCAAGCTCAACGCCGACCTGGCCAAGCACTGGCCCAGCATCACCAAGCGCAAGGCCGCGCTGCCCGATGCCGACGACTGGAAAGACAAGACGGGCAAGCTGCCCGAGCTGATCCGCTGAACCTTCTCGTCTCATGACGGCAGTAGCTATCAGGCCCGACGCCATCGAGACCGACGCCGTCATCGTCGGGGCCGGCCCAGTCGGCCTTTTCCAGGTCTTCGAGCTGGGCCTGCTGGAGATCAAGGCCCACATCATCGACAGCCTGGCCTACCCCGGTGGCCAGTGCATCGAGCTGTACCCGGACAAGCCCATCTACGACATCCCGGCTGTGCCCATGTGCACCGGCAAGGAGTTGACCGACAACCTGCTCAAGCAGATCGAGCCGTTCGGCGCGACCTTCCACCTGGGGCAGGAAGTGACGACGGTGCTGAAGCAGGACGACGCCCGGTTCCTGATCGAGACCAGCAAGGGCACGCAGCTCCTCACCAAGACCGTCTTCATCGCCGGCGGTGTCGGCAGCTTCCAGCCGCGCACGCTGAAGGTCGACGGCGTCGAGAAATACGACGGCGAGCAGATCCACTACCGCGTCAAGAGCCCGAACCAGTTCGCTGGCAAGAACCTGCTCATCATTGGCGGTGGCGACTCGGCACTGGACTGGGCCTTGAACTTCTGCGCCGGCCACGCCGACGGCAACCCGCACAAGGCCGAGAGCGTCATCCTCGTGCACCGCCGCGATGGCTTCCGCGCCGCGCCGGCCAGCGTCGCGAAGATGCGGGAACTCTGCGACGCGATGGAGATGCAATTCATCGTCGGCCAGGCCACCGGCATCGACGAAGAGGACGGCAAGCTCACGGGCTTGAAGATCACCGGCAACGACGGCATCACGCGCGTCGTGCCCTGCGACCAGGTGCTGGCCTTCTTTGGCCTTTCGCCGAAGCTCGGCCCCATCGCCGAATGGGGCCTGGCGCTGGAGCGCAAGCAGGTCGTCGTCGACACCGAGAAGTTCGAAACCAGCGTGCCGGGCATCTTTGCCGTCGGCGACGTGAACACCTACCCAGGCAAGAAGAAGCTCATCCTGAGTGGCTTCCACGAGACCGCGCTGGCGGCTTTCGGCGCCGCGCCCTATGTCTTCCCGGACAAGCGCGTGCATCTGCAATACACGACGACCAGCCCCAAGCTGCACAAGGTCTTGGGTGTGGAGTCACCGGTGTTCGACTGAAGCGCCACACTTGTCTAGACAACGGCCCGCCTCCCGCGGGCCGTTTGCTTTTAAAATGCACCCTACCGCCGGCCTTGGGCCGGCGGCTCTTCGCTAGGGGTGTTGATGGCTGCGGCCACCGACTGAGACAGTCCCTTTGAACCTGACTGAGGTAATCCTCGCGCAGGGAAGCACGCTGAAAGCCCAGGCCGAATCTTCGTCTCCCGCCCCTGGGCTCTGTCGTTTGCCGACCTGCCATCGCTTTGCAATCCGATGGCAACTCACACTTTTTCCCGCTCCACGCTCGGCGCCGCCGCAGCTCTCTTCCTTGCCGGCTTGGCCGGTGCCCAGACATTGCCTCAGGTCAGCGTGACCGGCAAGGCCACCGAGGCTGCGCCCGGCCTCACCGGCTTCAGCGATCCGCCGGCCAAGCTGCCCATGCAGGCCGTCAGCCTGTCGGCCGAGCGCCTGGCAGACCTGGGCATCACGCAGTTCTCGGGCATCACCAAGCTCGATGCATCTGTCTCCGACAGCTACAACGCCGTCGGCTACTGGTCGCAGCTCAAGGTGCGTGGCTTCGATCTCGACAACCGCTTCAACCTGCGCCGCGACGGCCTGCCCATCAGCGGCGAGACCGCGCTGTCGCTGGCCAACAAGGCCGCCGTCGAGGTGCTCAAGGGCAGCTCCGGCATGCAGGCAGGCACCAGTGCACCGGCCGGCCTCGTCAACCTCGTCGTCAAGCGCCCGCTGGCTGAGGACGCGACAACGCTGGTGCTTGGCGCCATCCAGGGCGGCACCGTGCAAGCGAGCGTCGACCACTCGCAGCGCCTGGGCGCGAACCGCGAGTTCGGCCTGCGCGTGAACGTCGCCGCTGCTCACCTCGACCCGACGCTGCGCAGCAGCAAAGGCAACTCGCACACCGCCGCGCTGGCGGCCGACTGGCGCGTGAGCCCCGGCACGCTGGTCGAGGCCGAGATCGAGGTCAACCGCCAGAGCCAGCCCAGCCAGCAGGGCTTCAGCCTGCTGGGCAACCGCCTGCCGGACCCGCACGCCGTCGACCCCAACATCAACCTCAACAACCAGCCCTGGAGCCAGCCGGTCGTGTTCGACAACACGCACGCGTCGCTACGCGTTCAGCACAAGCTGGCCGGCGAATGGCGGGCCCAGGCGGCGCTGGGCATCCAGCGCCTGCGCACAGACGACCGCCTGGCCTACGCCTACGGTTGCAGCGCGGCCGACGGCAGCTACTACGCTGACCGCTTCTGCCCCGATGGCACCTACGACCTCTACGACTTCCGCAGCGAAAACGAGCACCGCGACACGACGGCGCTGGACATCTCCGCCAGCGGGCCCGTGCAGATCGCCGGCCTGCGCCACGACCTGACCGTCGGCGGCCTCACCAGCCAGTTCAAGAGCCGCTTCCAGCGCCAGGCCTACAACTACGCCGGCACCGGCAAGATCGACGGCAGCGCCGTCACCGGCGCCCAGCCCGACCTGACCGACGAGAACACCAACCGCGACGAACGCAGCAACGAGCTCTACCTGCGCGACCGCGTGGCTCTCGGCGCCGACACCAGCGCCTGGCTGGGCCTGCGCCACACGCGCCTGCACCGCGAGAGCGTGCGCACCGATGGCTCGCGTGCGACCGACTATTCGCAAGGCGTCACGACACCCTGGCTGGCGCTCAGCCACGCCATCACCGCCGACTGGCTGGCCTACGCGAGCTGGGGCCAGGGCGTCGAGAGCGAGGTCACGCCCAACCGCTCGCGCTACAAGAACGCCGGCCAGGCCCTGCCCGCACTGAAAAGCCGCCAGATCGAAGCCGGCCTGAAGACGGGCACCCAGCGCGTCGAAGGCGCATTGACCGTCTTCGACATCCGCCGCCCGCTGTGGCGTGACATCGGCAGCTGCGACGTCGCGCTGAGCTGCGAACGCGTCGCCGATGGCTACGCCCGTCATCGCGGCATCGAGGCCAGCGCCGACCTGAAGTGGGGCGGTGGCGGCCTGTTCGCCAGTGCCACACGCCTGCGCGCACGCCGTGAGGGCAGCGCAGACGCCAGCCTCAACGGCCTCGTGCCGCCCAACGTGCCGCAAACCACGCTCAAGGCCCAGCTCCGCCAGGACCTGCTGCCCGGCCTGCAAGCCCAGCTCGGCCTGCTGCACGAAGGCAGCCGCTTCGCAACGCCTGACAACAGCATCCCCGTGCCCGCCTGGACCGTGGCCGACGCCGGCCTGCGCTACACCCAGGGCGTGGGCAACCAGACCTGGATCTGGCGCGCCACGGTCGACAACCTCACCAACCGCCGCGCCTGGCGCGAGTCGCCCTGGCAGTACGAGCACAGCTACCTCTACCCCCTCGCACCGCGGACTTTCCGCACGAGCTTGGAGATCCGTCTGTGAAGCCATCCAAAGAACTGCTATAGTCACGGGCTCTGTTTCCTCGATAGCTCAGTCGGTAGAGCGCCGGACTGTTAATCCGTAGGTCCCTGGTTCGAGCCCAGGTCGGGGAGCCAACAGAAAACCCAAGACGCATGACGCAACCGCTTGTCATGCCGATATAGAACTTTTCCTCGATAGCTCAGTCGGTAGAGCGCCGGACTGTTAATCCGTAGGTCCCTGGTTCGAGCCCAGGTCGGGGAGCCAAATCAAGCCTCATTCGCGAAAGCGGGTGGGGCTTTTTTCTTGCTTGCGCGCCAATTCTGTCGCTAGCCTCTAGCGCGACAATTTGGACATCGCCACATGCTGGAGCGGCAAGAGATGCCCTACGAGATTTCAGATCACAAGCATCGTTACGCAGCCTGGACCGCCGGTAGAGCGTCTTCAACATCGAGCCTATGCAGATTTGAAGTCAATCAAGCGCAGCAAATATTGGAAGAGATTGGGCTACATAAACTGATCGGCGATCTGGATCTTCTCCCGCCAGCCAGCAAAATTGATGATGCGCATCGGGCTTGGCGGACGGCTGCTATCGCTTCAGCCGAGCGTTTGGGCATTCAAGGATTCACGCATGGTGTTGCTGCCAAGCTGATCAACATCTACGTCAAAGGCGCGCTCGTTTGCGCTGGCCACCATTCCCACCCGACGGTGGCTGCTCTTCACCCGCCGATTGATAGCGTTCTACTCGATGAGCTCTACGCGAAGAGCGAAGGTGTCTTGAAGGAGGCCTGGGGCCGGGCGCGGCGCGCAAGGTGGTCCAAGTTCACATCGGAGCAGTACGAGGAAGTTATCGCTGCGGTGCGCCTGAAGATGGGTAACCGCCCGCTATGGGAGATTGAGGAACACTGGCAAGGGTTCCAATAATCAGGTGCCCTTCAAGCGTCGTATGTCGGAGTGGCTGCCATGATCCTCATGCTGCGAGGTGCTACTGCGCTGAATTGATCATGCGCCGCTGGAACACATCTACGGACTCCTGGTTCGACCATGGACTGTTAATCCGTAGGTCCCTGCTTCGAGCCCAGGCCGACGAACTAAATCAAGCCTCATTCGCGGAAGCGGATGGGGATTTTTCTTTACCGCCCAAGCACCGCCGTCATGACCGCCCTGCCCCCTTGCCCCAAGTGCCGGTCCGCCTACACGTACAAGGATGGCGACCAGCTCATCTGCCCCGAGTGCGGCCACGAGTGGCTCGCCCAGAGCGCGGTTGCGGTTGCTGCAGACGAAGCTCGCGTCATCCGTGACGCGGTAGGCAATGTGCTGCAGGACGGCGACACGGTGACCGTCATCAAGGATCTCAAGATCAAGGGCTCGTCCCTCGTGGTCAAGCTCGGCACCAAGGTCAAGAACATCCGCCTGACCGAAGGCGACCACGACATCGACTGCAAGATCGACGGCGTGGGCGCCATGGGCTTGAAGTCGGAGTTCGTGAAGAAGGCGTGATGCGCGCACCCTTCCCACCGAGATCCAGACCGAGAGCCTTGTCTTGAACACCTTGGAGCGACTTCGAGCCGGCGAGCTGCATGGCGCGCGGCGCCTGACCCTGAAGGCTGGCCTGCGCCAGTTGCCGCAAGAGGTCTACGCCCTGGCCGACACGCTGGAAGTGCTGGACCTCTCCGGCAATGAGTTCGACGAACTACCCGACGACCTCGCACGCCTGCATCAACTGCGCATCCTGTTCTGCTCCAACAACCGATTCACACGGCTGCCCGAGACACTGGGCGAGTGCCGTTCGCTGGAGATGGTGGGCTTCAAGGCCAACCGTATCGTCGAGGTGCCGGCAGCCGCGTTACCGGAGCGCCTGCGGTGGCTCATCCTGACGGACAACTGCATCGAGACACTGCCAGACGCACTGGGTAGGCGCCCGACGTTGCAGAAGATGGCTTTGGCGGGCAACCGCCTGCTTGCGCTGCCGGCCAGCATGGCAGCCTGCGAGCGGCTGGAGTTGCTGCGCATCTCGGCCAACCGCTTTGAAGGCCTGCCCGACTGGCTGCTCACGCTACCGCGGCTGACATGGCTGGCCTACGGCGGCAACCCGTTCAGTGCAGCGCAAGAGGCTGGCGCGCTCGCACAGGCGGCGCTGCCCCACGTGCCCTGGGCGGCACTCGACGTGCAGGCCCTGCTCGGCGAAGGCGCGTCCGGCCATATCTACCGGGCTGCACATGTGGATGGGTCCGCGGTTGCGCTGAAGGTGTTCAAAGGCGAGGTCACCAGCGACGGGCTGCCCGCCACCGAGCTGGCCGCTTGCCTGCAGGCGGGCGACCACGCCGCGCTGATCCCAGCCCTCGGCCACCTCGACGGCCACCCCGCAGGTGCCAAGGGCCTGCTGATGCCGCTGGTCGGGCCGGAGTTCCGCCCACTCGCCGGGCCGCCCAGCTTCGTGTCTTGCACGCGGGACGTCTACGACCCCACGCTGCAGCTCACCGCCCACGCTGCACGGTCCATGGCCGCGAGCGTGGCCAGCGCGCTGGCCCACCTGCATGACCGCGGCCTCACGCATGGCGATCTGTACGCCCACAACCTGCTGCACGACGGCCAGGGCCAGGTGCGCCTGGGTGACTTCGGCGCCGCTTCTTTCCTCGGCAGCGTGCCGCCTCAGCAGGCGGCACGGCTTCAGGCGCTGGATGTCCGCGCCGTGGGGTGTCTGCTGGAGGAATTGCAAGCCTGCTGCAACGACCCGACCCATGCGCTGGCCCCGCTAGCCGCGGCCTGCATGAGCGACGACGTGGACAGCCGGCCCAGCGCGCAGGCCGTAGCCCAGGCGCTGGCAGGCTTGCTCCCTGGCTGATCAGAGCGACTTCAAGAACGCCAGCATCGCCTCCCGATCCGCCTTCGGCATCGCCTCGAAGCGCTGCCTCGACTTCTCGCCCTCCCCGCCGTGCCACAGGATGGCCTCGGTCAGGTTGCGGGCGCGGCCGTCGTGCAGGTAGCCCACCTTGGCGCTGTTGCCCATCACCTTGTCGGTGTAGCCGATGCCCCAGAGCGGCGCGGTGCGCCACAGGCTGCCCTTGGCCTGGCCTTCAATGAAGCTGTCCGCCAGGCCCGCACCCATGTCGTGCAGCAGCAGGTCGCTGTAGGGCTTGATGGTCTGGTTGCGCAGTTCGGCGAACAGATGGCCCGGGCCGGTCTTCATGGACGCCGTGTGGCAGGCCGTGCAGCGGGCGTCGCTGAAGAGCCTGGCGCCGGCGCTGACCTGCACCGAGTCGACGCGGTGCTCGTCCAGCGGCGCCACGCCCTTGGGGAAGCCGCTGGCCAGGCTGCGCTGCGCCGGCACGCCGATGAGGGCGAGGTAGCGCGACACGGATTGCAGATCGGCCTCGGAGATGCCGGCATCGACCTTGCCCGATGAGCAGGCCAGAGGCCCGCTGTTGCAGGCGCGGCTCGGGTAGACCGGTGACGTGACGGCCATGTCCTGCAGCAGCGCCGCCGCGGCCTGGTGGCGCAGCGAGACCTTGGACGCCTTCCAGCCGAAGCGGCCCAGGCGCACGGCGCCTGTCTCCGGGTCGAAGACGTAGTTGGGCACGCCCACCACGCCGTCGGCATCCGGCGCGGTGCGGGCGCGGGCCAGGATGTCGGCCTCGGGCACGGCTTCGAGCAGGCCGGTGCCGATCATGGGCTGAGCCGCGCGCAGCGACCACACCGCAGGCACCGGGCCGTCGAAGGCGAGCTTGGGCTTGCGCAGTTCCACCGCGGTGCCGTCTGCCAGCTTGACGGACTGGGCGTCAAAGCCGGCCACGCGAACGCCGGTGCCCCAGTCCTGCGGCGTGCCGGTGGGGCCTTGCGCATTCATCTGGATGGACGTGCCGTAGCGCGAGTGCGGCAGCTGCTGCCCGTTGGCATCCAGCATCGCGGCGCGCACGGACATCGCGTCCAGCTTCTGGTTGACGGCAAACGGCGCCGGGCTGCGGCCGTTGTTGACGTGGCAGGCGATGCAGGCCGACTGGTTGAAGCGCGTGCCTTGCAGGCCGACGGCCGCGGTGTAGCGGTCGTTGCCGGGCTCGTTGTGGTCGCCGGTCGTGAAGTTGGTGTGGATGAGGCGACGGCCCTCGACGAAGCGCTGCATGTTCTGCATGCCGGCGTGGTTGTGCGGCTGCTGGAACATGAAGAGGCCGTTGTCGGAGTAGTTGTACGACACCGAGCCGTCGCCGCCCGACAGCGTGGCTGCCGGCAGCGGTGCGTTCATCAGCCGCGGCTGCACGCCGTAGGACGGGCGCAGGCCCACACCCACCACGTAGGTCCACTCACCCGCGTAGTAGCGGATGCCGCCGTTGTCGCCGATGGCCTGCATGGCCTGGGTCGTCGAGAAGAAGGACGGCGACACCTCGATGACGTCACCGACGACCAGCGCCCGGCCCGGCACGCTCTTGCCGTTGGGCAGGCCGTCTGCACCCAGGTCACCGTGGCCGGGGTAGCCGTTCACGGTCAGGCTGCAGCCGTTGTTCAGCAGGTTGGCGCTCGCCAGCCTGCCGTTGGGCGGGTAGGCCACGGGCGGGCAGATCGTCAGGCTCTTGTCGGCCAGCTCGCCGGGGTTCATCCAGCCATAGCCGGTCACGCCGGGCCGGTCGAAGGCGCGGAACCAGGCCACGCCGCCGGGCAACTGCGGCTGCGTGAAGTACTGGTTGACCTTGAGCGTCGGCTTCGTCACACCGGCCACGCGGCTGTTGTCGATGACCTCGAAGCCCCAGGTGCGGTTCTTGAAGTACTGGGGCACGAAGGTGAGGAAGTTGCCCGGGCCTTGGTCGACCGGGTTGCCGAGGGCGTCCACCGTCTCGTTGGGGCCGTACCCGATCTCGTTCCAGTCCTCGCCGCGCTCGCGGCCATGGCGGGCCAGGCCGCGCACGCCAAAGCGCGTGACGAGGCTGCCATCGGGCAGCGTGAACTGCAGCGACTCGATGGGCTCCGCGCTCGTCGGCAGGGGCACGAGGCCCGTGCCGCTGGCCGGGAATTTGATGGCCGAGGTGGCGACATCGGCCAGCGTGTTGTCACTGCCCGGCGACTTGAACTCGGCCTCGAACAGCGAATAGCCGTACTGGGTCGCGCGCGCCACGCCCTGCAGGCGGAGGTAGCGTGCATTCGCGCCGAGGTTGAAGAACTCCTCGGTGCCGCCGCGCCCGTTGCTGACATGGCGCAACTCGGTCCAGGTCTGGCCGTCGTCGGACACGCGCAGCGAGTACTCCTTGCCGTAGGCGTTCTCCCAGGTCAGCTTCAAATAGCCGACCGCCGTCTTGGCGCCGAAGTCGAACTGGATCCACGCCCCGTCTTCAAACGTGCTGGCCCAACGCGTACCCGGCTTGCCGTCGATGGCCTGCAGGGCGCCGTTGCCAGCGTTTTCCACCGCAGAAGACGTGGCCGTCACCGGCTTGACCGCGACACCCGGCTGGCCGGGAACGGGCGCCGGAGCGGGCGCGGGGCTGGGTGCGGGGGCCGGGGCAGGCGCTGGCGCGGGGGATGGCGCAGGCGCGGGTGCAGGGGCCACGCCCGAGAAGGCCTGGATTTCGAAGATGGAGTAACCGTAGCCCGAAGAGCGCTTGATGCCCTTCATGCGCAGGTAGCGGCCTTGGCCCGACAGGCCTGTCCAGTCCTCGCTGCCGCCCTGGCTGTTGGCGACGGTCTTGATCGTCGTCCAGTTGGCGCCGTCGCCGGACACCTGCAGCTCGTACTGCGTCGCGTGCGCGCGCTCCCAGTCGATGTGCACGCGGCTGATCGTCACCGTGCTGCCGTAGTCCAGCACCAGGAACTGGTCGTCGCTGAAGCCGCTGCTCCAGCGCGAGTTGTCGTCATGGTCGATGGCCTTGGCCGGGCCGAGGTCGTCGCGCTCTGACGAACTCGCCGTCACGTTGACAGGCGTCAGCGCCGCCTCCGATTCGCCCGCGCTTGCGGCCAGGGCCTTGGCCGTCGGACCGGCCTCGTTGCTCTGCGCCGATGGCTGGGCGGTATCGCCCGAACCGCCGCCGCAGGCCGCGACCAGCAGCGTCACGGCAAACGGCAGGCCGAAGGTTGAAAGATTGCGTAATCCGTGTCGCTTCATGGGTCCTCCTCGAGGTTGTTCGATAGAGGCCCGCCTAAGATGACATCGTCGTCATCGACGGCGGCAGGCCCGCGTGAGATGACCCGCATGCTGCCCAGACCCCCTAATTCGGTCGTGGGCCAATTCAGCTGTCACACACCAAACCAATTCGAGTTCCGCTTGCGCCGCGCCGCTGAACATTCCCTGGCCCTGAGCCCTCGCCCTGTCGGCGTCACGCTGCAGCAATGGCTGCACGCGGCCCTTTGCGAAGCGATGCGCGACGGCCGTCTGCCACCAGGCAGCCGGCTGCCAACCAGCCGCAGCCTGGCCCGCGACCACGGCCTGTCGCGCTCCACTGTCACCGCAGTCTTTGAGCGACTTCTTGCTGACGGTTACATCTCAGCCCGCGTCGGCCGCGGCAGCTTTGTCGCGCCCCAGCCCGTGCTGGCGTCTGCTGTAGAAGAAGGCGCGCGCGCCCTCGCCCTCGCGCCAGCGCTGTCACGCCGCGGCCGGCAGATGGCGGCCGCCGGCGCCGAGGTGATGCGCCACAACGGCCCGCTGCCGCGCACCTTCGAGGCCGACCGCATCGACCCCGCCCTCTTCCCCGCTACCACCTGGGCGCGCCTGGCCGCCAAGCGCGCCCGCTGGCATGAACTGCGCATGCCGCAAGGCCCCGAATGGCAAGGCCTGGCACCGCTGCGCGAGGTGCTGGCCCAGCAGCTCGCGCTGACGCGCGGCATCCGTTGCGAGGCCGAGCAGATCGTCGTCGTGCCCGGCGCACGGCAGGCCATCGACCTGCTCGCCCGCCTGCTGCTCAACCCTGGCGAAGAGGCCTGGCTCGAAGACCCCGGCTCCCCCGCCGTGCAGGCCCTGCTCACCGCCGCCGGCGCGCGCACCGTGGCCGTGCCGGTGGACGAGCAAGGCCTGTGCGTCGACGCCGCCATCCGCGCCGCGCCGCGCGCCCGCCTGGCCTGCACGGCGGCCGCCTCGCAGATGCCGCTGGGCCGGCCCCTGTCTGCCGCGCGCCGCCTAGCCCTGCTCGCCTGGGCGCGCTCGGCCGGCGCGTACATCATCGACAAAGACCGCGACGGCGATTTCATCTTCGACGGCGGCGCCACCGAGGCGCTCAAGGCCGCCGACGACGCCGACTGCGTCATCCACCTCGGCAGCCTCGCCTTCAGCCTGGCGCCCTGCCTGCGCCTGGCCTATCTCGTGCTGCCGCGCCGCCTCGTCGAGCCCTTCTGCGCCGCGCTGGCCCTGACCCAGGCGCAGCCCTCGCTGCTGGACCAGGCCGTGCTGCACGACTTCATCGCCGACGGCCACTGGGCCCGCCATCTGCGCCAGCTGCGCAGCGTCTACGGCGCCCGCGCCGAAGCCCTGCGCCATGGCCTGGACAAGCACTTCGGCCGCTGGCTGCAACTGGCGCCCACCCAGCGCGGCCTGAGCGTGACGGCCTGGCTGCCCGCCGCCACGCGCGATGCCGACGTCGCCGCCCGCGCGGCCGCCGCCGGCATCACGGTCGCGCCACTGGCCGCCTACCGGCTGCAGCATCCCGCGCCGCCGGGCCTGCGCCTGGGCTTCGCGGCCTTCTCCGAGGCCAGCATCCGCGGCGGCATCCACAAGCTCGCCGCCGCGCTCGAACGCGCCTGATTGAACCCGCCGGCCGCGGGCCGGCACACACGCCCTGACTCCATGCCTAGGAGAAGGCGTGCTCTCCATCCTGGTCGGCCACAGTTTCTTTTTGCGCTTCGACGCCAAGCAGTTCGAACGCGCCAAGCCCTACCCCCCGCTCGCGACGCTGCAGGTTGCCGCGCTGCTGCGCCGCCTCGGCCATGAGGTCGCCCTCTTCGACGCGATGTTGGCCGCCGGCACGCAGGACTTCGACGCCAGCCTCGCCACCACGCGGCCCGAGGTCGTGCTGCTCTACGAGGACAACTACAACTACCTCAGCAAGATGTGCCTGGCCAAGATGCGCGAGGCCGCCTGCACGATGATCGCCAGCGCCCGCCGCGCCGGTGCGCGTGTCATCGTGGCCGGCTCCGACGCCAGCGACGCGCCCGAGGTCTACCAGCGCGCCGGCGCCGACGTCGTTCTGCGCGGCGAGGGCCTGGACGTGCTGCCCGCGCTGCTGCGCCGCCTTGAGGGCCAGCCCGCGCTGGCCGGGGCCGACCTCGTCGCCGGGCTGGAGCAACCCATCAGCCTGCCGCGCCACGAGTCCGCCGAGCTCGAAGCTCCCGCCGCCTGGGACCTCGTCGACATCGAGCGCTACCGCGCCACCTGGGTCGCCGCCCACGGCCACTTCAGCCTCAACATGGCCGCGTCCAAGGGCTGCTCCTTCCGCTGCGCCTGGTGCGCCAAACCCATCTGGGGCCAGCGCTACCAGCAGCGCAGCGCCGCCGCCGTGGCGGCCGAGATGGTCGAGCTGAAAGCCCGCTTCGCGCCCGACCACATCTGGTTCGCCGACGACATCTTCGGTTTCCGCGCCGACTGGGTGCAACGCTTCGCGGCCGAGCTGGACCGGCTGGGCGGCGGCATCCCCTTCTCCATCCAGACCCGCGCCGACCTGACCACCGAGGCCATGGCCAGCGCCCTGGCCGACGCCGGCTGCCGCGAGGCCTGGATAGGCGCCGAGAGCGGCAGCCAGCAGGTGCTGGACGCGATGAACAAGGGCACCACGGTGGACGAGATCCTGCAGGCCCGCCAGCACCTGCAGGCCGCGGGCGTGCGCGTGGGCTTCTTCATCCAGCTCGGCTACCTCGGCGAGGGCCTGCCCGAGCTGCTGCAGACGCGTCATCTCATCGAAGAAGCCCAACCCGACGACATCGGCGTCAGCGTCTCCTACCCGCTGCCGGGCACGCGCTTTCACGAGCAGGTCAAGGCCCAGCTCGGCGCCAAGACGCACTGGGACGACAGCGGCGACCTGGCCATGATGTTCCGCGGCACGTTCGGCACCGAGGTCTACCGCGCGGTGCGCGACCTGCTGCACGCCCAGGTCGACCTCGGCCGGCTGGACCTGCAGGCGCGGCGCCGCGCGGGCGCCGAGATCAAGCGCCGCTGGGCCAGCTTGATCGACAGCCTCAGCCCCGCCACCGCCATCAGCCCATGAGCAGCCCTCGCAAGGCCGCGGCACCCTCGCTCGGATGAGCCCCCCGCTTCATCACCCAGCCATGCAGCCCGCTGCAACCTTCGACGAACTCGGCCCACCCGGGCTGCCCAATGGCATAGGCCTGGTCGATGTGCAGGCGCTCCACCATGTCGTCAGCCGCCAGCGGCTGCAACAGCTCACCGCCACCGGCAGGCTCGGGCGACGTGAACACCAGGTGTTCAAGCCGCAGTGGTTCCGCTGCGAGCCTGGCCCACCCGCTGCGCAGGTCCAGCTCGTATTTCTCGACGCCGCTGCGCCGGCGAATCACCGGCGACGCTTCGGTGCGCGCTCGCAGGGTCGCATCGTCGATCCAGGCCTGCGCATCGAAGCGCAGGTGCAGAAAGTTCGCGACGCCCGTCACTCGCATGCCGCGCGGCTCGACGAAGCTCGCGTCCTCGGTCAGGAAGTCCAGGCCCTGCTGCATCGCGTGCAGCGTCAACGTCGACTTGCCGGCACCGCTCACGCCCATCAGCAGCGCGGCGGCGCCGTTCGCGCCCACGCAGCCGGCATGCAAGGCCACCAGCCCCTGCGTGCGGGCGGCCAGCTGGAAAACGGCGAACTCGATGAGCTCGTAGCGCGCGTGGTACGGGAAGCCCAGCATCGCCCGCGACAGCTGCACGACGGCCCGCCCGGTCTCGGGGCTGATCAGCACGAGGTTGTGCGCATCGGCCGCCGCGCCCACCAAGCCTGCGCCGCCCAGCATGCACGGCTTGGGGGGCTCGACACCGAAGTCTGCATCTCCCTGGGCCAGCCGCAATTCGATCCGCAACAGCGGCCCCGGCACGTCCAGCGCATGCACGGGCAGGTCGCGGTAGGCGTCGTCGACGAGGGCGAGCAGTTCGGGGCTATCGCTGAGAAATTCGAAGGACGCGCCGAGCAGGCTGAACTTGCGGCTCAACGCCAGGGGCGCGTGCTCGCTGAATGGGTCTGCGATCCGACGCGGATCGGCTTGCCAGGTTTTGGATGTCATGGAGAAACGTGGTGAAAGAGTTCGATACCCCATTGCCGAAGGCCTCGGTCACACGGGCCGCATTGCGGGAGACGACGAATCGCCTCGCCGCCGAACTGGCCGCGCCGACCGACGGTGCGCCGGACTGGAATGACTTTGAATGGCGCGCCGCCATGGCCGCATCGGTGATGCACGGCATCAGCGGCCTGCTTGCCGGCCGGCTGCGCTGGCAGGGTCCGCCGGCTTGGACAGCCTTCCTGGCTGAGCAGCTCGACCAGAGCCGCCGGCGTGAACGGCGCGCAACAGAGCTGCTGGCCCGACTGGACCGCTCGGCACGCGAGGCCGGCCTGCCCCTGCTGGCGATGAAGGGATCGGCGCTGCTGGCGCTCGGCGTCTATGCACCGGGCGAGCGGCCGATGAGCGACGTGGACCTGCTGGCCCACCCCGGCGACATGGCGGCCGCCGACAGCCTCATCGCCGCCAACGGCTATGCGCTGGACATCGCGAAGCGCCGCCACCGCGCTTACGAGCCGCTCGGGCAAGGCCCCGACCGCGCCTTCGGCGAACACGAGGACAACCCGACCAAGATCGAACTGCACGACGCCGTGCGCGAGCCGCTGCCCCTGCATGAGGTGGACATCACGGCCGACCTGCTGCCACCCGCCGCCGCGCCGGGGCTGAACGCCTACGCCAGCACCGCCGCGCTGATGCGCCATCTGCTGCTGCATGCGGCCGGCAACATCTGCAACCGCTGCGTGCGGTTGATCCAGTTGCACGACATCGCCCTGCTCGGCGCCCGCCTGGATGCCGCCGCCTGGCACGAGGCCCTGGCACCGGCCTCCGACGATCGGCCGGCCTGGTGGGCCGTGCCGCCGTTGCTGCTGGCGCAGCGGCTCTTCCCCGCCGCGCTGCCTGAAGCCCTCCTCGCGCAGGCGCTGGCCTCCGCCATCGCCGCTTGCCCGCCCGGCCTGCGCCGCAGCATGGCAGCCCGCGGCCTGGCCGAGTGCTCGCTGTCGCATCTGGACATCCCCATGCTGCCGGGCATCGAATGGTCGCAAACCAGCGGTGAGGCCCTGCAGTTCGCCTGGCGACGCCTGCACCCCGCGCGCGAGGACGGGGTCGCCACGCCGGAGATGCTTAGCCGCCAGCATTCGCTGGCCGGTTCGGCGTGGACGCGCCAGCCGCGCTGGCTGAAGGCGTTGAGCTTCCTGCGCGGCGCGCCACCGCGGGTGCAGACGCTGTACAACTTGCATCGCGCCCTCGCCTACCGGCCCAGCAGCTCGGCATAGAGCTGCTCGAACTGTGCATGGCAATGATCCGCATCTTCAGTCACCGCTCGGCGCTGGGCCTCGCACGCCAGCCGCAGCCGCAACGCCTCGTCGGCCGCCACGCGCGCGATCAGCAGGGCCAGCCCGGGTGCGTCGCCCGGAGCAACGGCAAGGGCCGCATCGGGCGCCCATTCCGCCAGGTGGCCGACGGCCGTTCCCACGCTCGGCACGCCCAGCACCGCGGCCTCCAGCACGGCCAGCGGACCGGCCTCATGACGCGAGGTGATCACGTGCAGATGCGCCTGCGCCAGCAAGGGCTGCAACTCGGCCTGTGTCATGAAGCCGTGAAAGCGCACACGCGGGGCAACGCCCAGGCGCCCCGCCAAAGCCTGCACCTCGCCGTTCAAGGTGTCTTCGCCGATGACGTCCAGCTCCACCCCTGGCACCAGCGCCAGCGCCTGCAGCAGGCAGGCCTGGTCCTTGACCCGGTTCAGGCTGGCGACCTGCACGAGGCGCAGGGCTTCGCCCGCCACACGCGGCTGTGGCTCACGCGGCGCCCAGACGTCGAGATCCACGCCCAGCGGCAACCGGCGGCCTCGGTGGTCCAGTGCGGCGAGTTGATCCAGCACGGGCTGGCTGGCCGCCGTCAGCGCATCGGCGCCGCGCAGCACCCAGGCCTCGCGCACGCGGCCCCGCAGGCCCAGTCGGCCGCCGTAGCCGATGTCGTGCAGCGCCGCCAGTTCACCGCCCGCGACATGCACCGCGCTGCGCAGGCCCAGCAGCCTGGCGGCCGCAACGGCCACGGCGCCACTGACGCCCGACCAGATCGACTGCACGAGGTCGAAGCGACCCCGGCGATGCTCCTGCACGATCGCCGCCACGGCGCGCAGCTGGCTCAGCGCCACGCGCCGGCCGCCCATGTTGTGCACGCGTGCGCCGCACAGCCACCACTCGCCGGCCTGTGCCTCCTGGCGCAACGCGAAGACATGCACCTCATGTCGCGCGGCCAGCCGCTTCAGCAAGGCCAGAAGCGCCGGCACCACCCTCACCTCGCCCGAGCGGTCCACGCCGCCGGGCACCACCACCGCGATCTTCAAGAAGCATCCTCCCCATGAACACCCGGACCCGTTTGCTGGACACCCAAGAGGCCTTCGACAGCGTCGCCGCCGACTACGACGGCCCGCGCGGCAACAACACCGCCATCCAGGACATGCGCGACGAGATGTGGCGCTGGCTGGCGCGCAGCTTCGCGCCCGGCAGCCGTCTCATCGACCTGGGCTGCGGCACCGGGCTGGACGCCGTGCACCTCGCGGCCCAGGGCCATCACGTCACCGCGACGGACTGGTCCGAGCGCATGGTGGAGCGCACGCGCGAACGCGCCCGTGAGGCCGGCTTGGCGGTGGACGCCCGCGCCATCGGCGCCCACGAGCTGCAGCGCCTCGAAGGCGATGCCACCTTCGACGGCGCCTACTCCAACCTCGGCCCGCTGAACTGCGTGCCCGACCTCGGCGCCGTGGCCGCTGAATGCGCCCGCCTCGTCAAGCCCGGCGGGCGCCTCGTCTTCACCGTCATCGGCCGCTACTGCCCGTGGGAGGTTGCCCACTACGCCCGCCAACGCCGCTGGGCCCGCGCCGGCATCCGCTTCGCACGCGACACGGTGGCCGTCGGCATGAACGGCCGCACGATCTGGACGCGTTACTACACGCCCGCCGAGTTCTACGCCGCCTTCGCACAGCACTTCGAGCTCGAGGTGCAGCGCGGCCTGTGCGTCTTCGTGCCGCCGCCCTACCTGACCTGGCTGGCCGAACGCCACCCGCGCTGGCACCAGCGGCTGTGGGCGCTGGACCGCCGCGTGGCCGGCTGGCCGGGCATCAACAGGCTGGGCGATCATTTCCTGCTCGTCATGCGGCGGCGCGCCAGCAGCTGAACCAGCTCGTCGAGCAACGGATGGCCGGCCCAGCGCAGAGCTGCCAGCCAGGCCAGCGGCGCGAGCGTCAGCGGCACGACCAACACGGCCAGCGTGGCCAGCGCACTGCCGCTCACCGCGCCGAGCAGCGCCCGCGGTGATTGGCCCAGATGCCGCGCCGCCAGCCAGGCCTGCAGCGGCAGCGCCGCGAACGCCGCCGCGCACAAGGCCCAGGCGAAGGCGGCGAGGCTGCCGTCGAACCATGCCAGGCCGAAGGCGAGGCGGCACAGCAGCGTCACGGCCGTCGGCCCCGCCGCCAGCCCAGGCCGGCCCACGGCCGCCAGCGCGGCACCCAGCTGCGCGAACGCCAGCCCCAGGGCCGCCGCCAAGGCCAGCGGCAGCACGGCTGAGGTGCAATCAGCCCAGGCCGGGCCATAGAGCAGGTGCACCAGGGGCTCGCGGTAGGCCACGGTCAGCGCCAGCAGCGGCCAGCCCGCGCCCGTGAGCAAGGCCGTTGCACGCCGCAGCGCCGGCTCCAGCGCCTGCCCGCCTGCGTGTCGCCCGGCCAGCACCGGCAGCGCGCCAAAGCTCAGGGCGTGCCCGGCCAAGGCCTGCAGCAACCCGACGGTGGCCTGCGCACGCCCGAGCAGGCCCACCTGGCGCGCCGTGCCGAGCTGGCCCAGCCACAGGTCAGGCAGCACGCCGTTGAGGCCGTTCAGCAAGCTCGCCAGCAGCGCGCCGAGGCCGAAACGCAGCACCTCGGCCCAGCCTCGCCACGAAGGCTTCCAGGCCCAGCCCTGCGCCGGCCTCAGCAGCGCATGGGCCAGGTTGCACACGAGGATGTTGGCCACCAGCGCCCAGGCCAGGCCGAGGGCGCCCCAGCCACTGGTGGACAGCGCGAGGGCGACGCCCGCATGGCTCAGCGTGCCGATGCGCGACACGAAGGCGATGCGCGCCGCGGCCAACTCGCGCAGCTGCAGCGCGGCCATGACGGTGCCGAACGGCGACAGCAGCAGGCCCAGCGACAGCACCTGCAGCAGCGGCACCAGGCCGGGCTGGGAAAACTGCCGTGCCAGCGGCGCGGCCAGCAGCCACAAGGCCGCCATGCCGATCGCGGTCGTGGCCGCGAGCAGGCCGATGCAGGCGGAGAAGCGCGTCTGCGTCAGCTCGGGTTCGCGCTGCAGATAGGCCGACACGCCGGCATCGCGCAGCAGCTGGGCGACGCTGAACACGGCCAGGGCCAGCGCGTACAACCCCAGCTCGGCCGGCTGCAGCAGCCGCGCGAGCACCAGGCCCAGCAGGAAGCGCGTGGCGACGCCGCCGGTGGACGACGCCAGGTTGACGAGGAAGGCCCGCCGGAAATCGACGGCCGCCGGTGCCAGGACGAAGCTGTTCATGCCGCAAGCAAGTCGTCGTAGGCCGCCACCAGCCGGCGGCCCAGCACCTCGGCCGAGCAGTGCGAGTCGAAGCGCGCGCGGGCCAGCGCACGCCGCTGCGCGGAGGGCAACGCGGCCAGCGCCACGATGGCTTCGGCCAGCTGCGCCGCATCGCCCGCGGGCCAGAGCTGCGCGGCCGCGCAACCGCCGGCCAGCGCGCGGAAGGACGGGATGTCGGTCACCGCCAGCCCCAGCCCGCAGGCCAGGGCCTCGACGACGCTGTAGCCGGTCGCTTCGCGGTGGCTGCCCTGCACGAGGATGTCGGCCGCCGCCATCAGCGCCTCGATGCGCGCATGCGGCTGGACGCCGAGCAGATGCACACGGCCGGCCAGCAGCGGGTCACGCATGCGCTCGCGCACGGCGTCGTACAGCGGCGCGCGGCCGTAGCAGAGCCAGAGCTGCAAGCCGGGCAGGCGCTGCGCGGCCAGGGCCACGCCGTCAAGCACGGTCAGCGGGTCCTTGTTGTCGTCCAGGTGCGCCACCCACAGCAAGCAGGGGTCGCCGCCCAGGCCGGTGGCGCCACGCGCTGCGGCCTGCTCGCGCAATGCAAAGCCGCAACTCGAACCCGGCACCTCGTAGACCCGCGTGCCGGCGGAGATGAGGCCACGGCGGCGGAAGGGCAGCGCCTGCTCGCGCGCGCAGAACATCAGGCCGCGTGCCGTCGTCAGCGCGCGCCGCCAGGCCGGCCAATGCCAGGGCCGCGGCGGCGCATCGGCACGGTCCTGCAGCACGATGGGCCGCCCCGGCGCCAGTGCGGCCAGCGCCCTCACCTCCCGCACGAAACCCAGGCCCTGCACGTGCAGCACCTGGGGCCGCAGGCGCTCGAACAGTTCGGCCAGGCGAGCAGGCTCGCTGTCGCAGGGAAGGAAGTGATAGTCGATGCCGCCCTGGCGCAGCAGCCGCACCTCGGCGCTGGCCTGCACGACGCTGACATCGGCACCCGCGCCGGCCGCGGCTTCGGCCAGTTGGTGCAACGTGGCCCAGTCCTGCAACAGGCGCTCAGGCGCCCGGCCCTGCGGGTCCCGGTGAAAGCAGATCTGCGCCACCCTGACCATGGCAGCCTCCTTCACGGCCCTACGGTGCAGGCCACCGCGTCCCGCGACACCTCCAGGCCGGGCTCGCGCAGCGGCATCGCCAGCAGCTGGTCGACGAGATGCCGCGCCAGCGCCTTGGGCCGGCCGTCGACGCGCACCGGCACGAGGCCGAGCGCTTCGCCCAGGTCGGCGTCGGCATAGAGAGGCCGGCCCGCGACGACGACGAGGCGCAGGTCGGCCCGCGTCGCGCCGGCCAGGGGCAGGCCCGCCGGCAGCGCAACCAGGTCGGCGCGCAGGCCGGGTTCGAGCCGGCCGCGGTCGTGCAGGCGCAGCAGGCGCGCGGCGTCTTGCGTGACCCAGGCTTCCAGGCGCTCGTCGCTCCAGCCGGCCAGCTCCCGCGCTAAGGCCAGTTCGGCGAGCAGGTCCCGCCCGCCGCTGATGCGCGAGTCGCTGCCAAGCAGCAAACGGCCCTGCTCGAATAGCCAGCCGGGGTCCAGCGTGCGGCCGAACAGATGCAGGTTGGAGCCGGGGCACCAGATGAGGCCGGCGCCGGCGTCGACGAGGCGGCGCTGTTGGCTGGTGCTCAACGCCAGGCCATGCACGAGCAGCGTGTCGGGGCCGATGCAGCCGAGCGCCTCGAGGCGGTCGAACTCCAGTGCCGCGGCCGTGTCGACACCTTCGGCCGCGTGGATGATCCACGGCCGGCCGCGCCGGGCCGTCCATTGGGCAGTCTGCACGGCCTCTTCGCCATCCAGCGCGAGCGAATGCGACCAGCCCCCCAGTTCGGGCACGTCGACCGGGAAATCCGCATCGCCGAGCACCGCGTCGCGCGGGTCGTGGTGGGCCACCGTCGTCACGCCGCTGAGCAGGTTCTTCAGCCCGCCGGCAAGCAGGCGCTGCGCGCGCGGTGCGGCCCGATGCGCCAGCAGCTGCGGATCGGTGGACAGGCGCGGCGTGATGTCCGCGATCCACTCGCTCGCGTTGCGGTAGGTGGCGCGGAACTTCAATCGCGGCAGCGTGGCATTGAGCTGCAGGTGGTCATGGGCGTTGATGAGGCCCGGCAGCACGCGGGTGCCGGCGAGGTCGAGGCGGGCACCGCCGGTGCCGCTGGCAATGCGGCCGCCCGCCATGCACAGGTTCAGCGCCTTGCCCTCGCCGTCGACCGCATTGATGAGGCTCAGCGCCCGTTCGTTGGCCAGGGTGCTCATGCTGGGAACCACTTGGCGCAGACACAGTGCCGGCACTCGGGCCGCTCGCCCGCGCGGATGTGGGCGCGCAGGCGGCGATGGGCCGGCGCATTCAATGCTTCGGCCAGGCCGGCATCACCGATCCGGCCGTTGCCGGCAATGAAGAAGCAGGGCCGCAGGCCGCCATCGGCCTCGATGACGGCCGAGTGCTCGGGCGCGTTGCAGCGCACCGGCGGCGGCTCGCCGAGGCCCAGCCGCGCCCGGTAGTGGGCGTGGATGCGGCGCAGCTTGACCGGCGCTTCGGCGATGAAGCCACTGGTGAAATCGGCGGCATGCTCGCGCTCCAGCGCATCCAGCGCCTGGGCCAACACGGGCAGGTCGTCCACCCGCAACGCGACGCCGTCGACCGGCTCGCCGTGGCGGCCAAAGGCTTCGGCATGGTTGACGTCGGCGGCGAGGAAGGAGATGCCGGCCACGCCCAGCTTGTGCGCAAGCATCACGAGATCACCCAGCTCACCCGCGTTGCCCCGCTGCACCGTCACGCGCAGGCTCACCACCATGCCTTCGCGCACCGCGGCACGGATGCCCGCACAGACGGCCTCGAAGGCGTCCAGGCCGCGGATGCCGGCATAGCTCGCCGCGGTGCTGCCGTCCAGTGACACGGTGACCTGATCGAACAGCCGCGCAACCTCCGCGGCATGCTTGGCCAAAGCAAGGCCGGCCGTCAGCAGCCACAGCTTCAGGCCGCGAGCGCGCAGCAGCGCCGCGATCTCGGCCCATTGCGGATGCAGCAACGGCTCGCCACCCGAGATGAGGACGGTCTGCGTGCCCAGCTCGCCCAGCCCCGGCAACAGCCGCTGCACGGTCGCCAGATCGATGTCGCGCCGCCCGTGGCGCCAGTAGTCGCAGCTCACGCAGCGAGAGTTGCAGCGCTCGGTCAGGTAGAGCGTCGCCAGCGGCAGCCGTGTGATGGCTTCCGCCAGTGCAATTGGCCTCTCGATGACGCTAGAACATGCCATGCAGCTCGACAAAGCTCTGCCGCCGGTTGTCGACCGCGTTCTGCGGGATGCCGCCGAACTTGCGCCAGCCCGCGCGCAGCTGCACGAAGGCAATGGGCGTGTATTCGTAGACGAGGCTGTAGCGCACCTTGTTGTCGTGGGCCACTCGGCGGTCGGGGTCGAGGAACTCGCTGGTCAGCTTCAGGTTGTGGCCCTGCTGCACCAGCCAGTTGGCCTCCAGCAAGGTGGCGAGCTGGCGGCGCTTGCCTTCGGGGTAGCCGCCATCACTGACCATGTCGATCTCGGCCAGCCAGGCCACCGGCCCGGTCGTCGTGCCGGCGAAGAGGCCGTAGGCCTGGCGGCTCCCTGCCGTCGACTTGACCTGCGCGGCAGCGGCGCCAACACGGCCCCAGGGCTGCATCCAGATGGCCTGGGCCGTCGTCTGGTGCCCGTTGGAGTTGCCGGTGTTGCCGGGGCCGTTGCTGCGCACAAGCTGGACGGACCATTCATCGCTCTCGTGCCCCAGCTCCAGGCCCTTGTCGGGCACCGTCATGCTGACGCCGCTCAGCTGGCGCACAAAGGCCAGGCTGTCCTGCAGCCGCCAACCGAAGGGCAGGTAGAACTGGCCGGCCTTGGCATACCAACCCAGCCCCGGCGTCTGCAGGCGCACGTAGGCCTCCTGGCGCTCGGCCTTGCCGGGCGCAACCTGCTGGTCGAGGTAGGCGCCGAGATAGTCCTTGATGAGTTGAACGTCGGCGTAAAGCCGCACCTGCTCGGTGCCGCCAACGCTGCGCGTGGGCTGGCCCGAGACCGAGGTGCGCGTCGTCGCGGTGCGCAGGTCGCCGCCCAGGCGCAGGCGGTCATCCAGCAGCGAGCCGTTCCAGCCCTGCAGCGCATCAGGCAGTGCGTTGCCCGGGATGACGCCTTGGGCAAAGGCATTGCCGACCGCATTGCGCAAGCCACCGCCGGTGGGGTTCACGTGGCAGGCCACGCACTTGAGGCCGCTGCGGATGGCGAGATAGGGCTCGGCACCAGCGCTTGAGAACAGCAGCGCGAAGGCCAGGCCGAGAAGCAGTCGTGCGGCCTTCATTTCTGCGCTCCGTTGTTGATCCATTGGCGAATGAGCCCGATGGTCTGGGCGTCAAGATAAGGCCCGCCAAGCGGCATGCGCGCGCCGACGGCCTGGTGGCCTTCGAGCTTGTGGATCAGGTAGCTGTTGTCCGCATCGCCCGGCTTCACGCGCATGAGCGCAGGCACGCCGCCGCTGGACACGCCCACCAGCATCGAGAAGCTGTTGTTCGCATCCAGCCGCAGGCCGCGCGGTGCGGCAGCACCGGCGTGGCAGCCCGTGCAGACGGGCGTGAACACATGCGACTGGATGGAGCTGAAGCTGGCCGTCATCGGCCCGCTCGGGTCGTCACCCTCGCCGAGCGGACGGCCGTTCGCGTCCAGCCCCGCACCGCTGCCGCCGCCGCAGCCCGCGATCAACGCGGCCACGGCGCCCGAGGCGCCCCAAAACAATCTCGACATCCTCATCGTCAGCCCTTGGTTGGTTCTCACTGCGCCGTGAGTGCCAGCCCGCAGGGCGCGGGTTCAAGGTGCGATGAAGCTAGGGAGAGCCGAGGAAGCGTTCGATCTCCGTCAGGGCGCCGTCGTGGCTGCAGAGTTCGAAGTGGTTCGCGCCCGGGATCTCGACATAACGCCCGAGCGGCAGGCTCTGCGCGAGGTGCGGCCCGCGGCCGAGGACGGGGTCGAGTTCGCCGCTGACCACCAAGACCGGCGCGGTCACGGACCGCAGCGCCTCGGGCGGGCAAGCCGGGTAGGACGCCTGCAATGCCGCCAGCGCCGCGACGCGATCGCCACCCACCTTGACGGCGAACGTCCAGTAGGTCGACACATGCGTGGGCAGGTCGGCCGGGAAGCTCTCGCGCGCCAGGGCCTGCTGGAGCTGCAAGCCCACGACATCGATCGTGTAGGGCGGGAGGCCGATCAGGCCGTCGCCGGTGGCGATCAACACGCTGGGACCGAAGCGATCGGGCGTGCGCCGCAGCAGATCGAGGGCGATGACGCTGCCTAGCGAATAGCCGACAAGCGAGGCCTGGTCATGGCCCAGATGATCGAGCAGGGCCAGCGCGTCGCCAGCCAAAGCTTCGGTGCCGTAGGCCGCAGGGTCGTGGGGCTTGTCGCTGCGGCCATGGCCGCGGAAGTCCATACCGATGACCTGGCAGCCGGCACGCGTCAGGCGCTCGATCCAACCCCAGGCGCCGAAGTTGCCGGCAAAGCTGACCGTCACGCCATGCAACAGCAGCACGGGCCGCCCCGTGCCGTGGACTTCGTAAGCGATGCGGTAGCCGTCGCGTTCGATATGCGCCATGCCGTCCTCCCAGAAGGTGGATTCGATGCCAGGCGCCCGACCCCGTCAATCAGAAGGCTGTGGTCAAGCTCAGCACCACCGTGCGGCGGCGTGTCGCATCCGTCCAGGTGTAGGGCCCGCCGCGGCCGGCTGCCATCCAGGCGAGTTGCAGATCGCTGCTCGCGCCCAGTTGCCAGGAAGCGCCCAGGCGCAGGTCCAGGCGTGTCGCGCCACGCAGATCGGCATAGGGCGAGACCTGCCCTCCCCAGCCATGCAGCAGGCCGACATGGCCTAACGCCGCCACGCCCGGCACCAGCGGCCAGCGCAGGTTGAACTCCGCGTAGAGGCTGCGCTGGCCGATGCCGTAGTAGTCGGGCGACACATAGGCGCGCAGATTCCAGCGCTCACCCATCAGGCCGGCATAGACCTCCTGATAGTCGTAGCTCGACACGTTCTCGTAGGCGTGGGCCACGATGCCGGCCTCGCCGTCCAGGCCCGGCGCCAGCTCGATGACACGGCCGCCGTAGACCTGCAGCGTGGCGCCACGGCGCTGGGTGAAGCGGGCATGTGCCAGCTGCGCGCCGGCATACCAGCCGGCGTTGCCGTCCCAGGCCAGGCCAAGCTGGGCACTCGGCCGATTGCTGCTGTACGACATGCCGCGCTCACGCGCATCCGTCTGCACGGACAGCGTGCCGCCAACATCCGCGCGCACGTCGGCCGCGCCGGCCAGCAGTGCGGCGATCAACGTCGTCAATCGGGCCAGGCTCGGGAGAGGCATCAGTCCGGAGTTTGCCCCAGCGCCTTGCAATTCGGGCCACGCGTGCCGGCATGGCGGGCCAGCGTCGCGCAGCTGTCGATGCGGCCCTGGGCCGCGGTGACGAGGGCCGTCTTCAGGGCGAGCGTTCCCTGCGTGCCATCGAGTTCACGCACCAGCGCCAGCAACCCCGCGGCATGCGCGGCCGCGAAGGACGACCCCGACACCACCGACCAGCCGCCGCCCGCGGCCGTGCTCGGCACGTCGCGCCCCGGCGCGATCACGGCGCCCGTGGGCAGCGGCGGCGCACTGCCGACGACGAGCACGCCCGGGTGATTGGCCGGGAACGGCCCGCCGCTGCTCGGCAATGCCGCGACGACGCTGGCACCGCGCGCCTGTGCCTGGTCCAGCAGCAGGGCCAGCAGCCTGTCGTCCGGCCCGCCCAGGCTCATGTTGATGATGTGGGCGCCTTGCTGGATGGCCGCGTACAAAGCCTTGGCCAGGCCGAGGCTGGTGCACAGGGTCTGCTCCTGCGGTGCCTGCCAGCAGGCGCGCAGGGCCAGCAGCCGGGCCTGCGGCGCGATGCCGGCAATGCCCGCGCCGTTGTCGGCCCGCGCCGCGATGATGCCGGCCACCGCCGTGCCATGGCCCTCGGCCGGCGGCGGGCGGTCGTCGACGAAGTTCTGGTTGAAGACGACCTGGCCGGCCAGGTCCGGGTGCTGAGCCTCGACGCCGCTGTCGACGACGGCCACGCGCACCCCGCGGCCCGTGGCCAGCTTGTGCAGCTCGGCCAGATGCCACTGCCGCGCAGCCGGTTGGGCCGCGTAAAGGGGCTCCTGCTCACTGCCCTGGCCACGGTAAAGGCCGACGGGCTGGGCCCAGGCCACGCGCCGGTCCTCGGCCACGGCGCGGGCGGCTTCAGCGGATGTCCGCCCATCGCCCTCGGGCAGCCGCATGACGAAGCAGTCCACACCAGCCAGCGGCATGGCCCATTCGCTGCGCATCTCCAGCTTGTGCGCCTGGGCCAGCGCCTCGGCTGTCTGCTGGCGTGACTGCCGGCCCACGCCTTCGCCGTAGGTGCCGGCATAGCTGCCATCAGGCCGGTAGTGGGCCTTGGGCAGTTGCAGCATCACGAGGACCTGGCGCTGGGCCTCCTCGGCCTGGGCGAGCGCCGGGCTGCCGAAACAGCTCAACAGCAGCGCCAACAGGCTCAGCCAGACCTTCATCGCGCCGGCCCCGGTTGCAGCGGCTCGGCCATCGCGACGATGGGCGCCGTGCGCAAGGCCGCCAGGCCGCGGGCGTCGACGCGCAGCAGCCAGGCGCCGGTCTCGGTCGGCCCGGCAACGACACCTGCGTTCTTGGCCTGCAACAACTCGCGCACCGCCTTCTCGGTGGTGCCGGGCTTGAACATCACCAGGGCGTCCGCCACCACCGGCGCACTACCGGCAGCCGACAGGCCCTGATAAGCCGGCTCGCTCGGGTGCGGCATCAGCAAAAGCACCAGCAACAGCGCAACGGCGGCGCCTTGCAGGCCCAGGGCCCAGGGAACCCAGCGCGGCGCGGCGGCAGCCTTGCGCTTGGGCGGGTCCATCAGCGCATGCATCCTGGCCAGGCCCGCCTCCACGTCACCGCCCTCGGGCAGCGCGCCGGCCACGCTCAGCAGCGTCTGCATGGGCTGCTCGGCGGCCAGCTCGTTGCGGCAGGCCTGGCAATGCAGCAGATGGTGCTGCACCTGGCCCGTTTCGCTCTCGCCCAGCTGGCCGCGTGCGTACCAGGGCAGCAAGGCTTGCACGGCAGCATGCTCGTCATGTTCCATCGGGACAACCACACTCATCACAGTTCTCCGTGCCCGGCGAGATCGTCGAGCAACAAGCGCAGGCGGCGCCGCGCGTAAAACATCCGCGTCTTCACGGTCTCTGCCGGGCAGCCGACCACTTCGGCGATCTCGGCATAGGCCATGTCGTGGAAATAGCAGAGCTCCACGACGGCCCGGTGCTCGGGCGACAGGTCCGCCATCGCTCCCCGCAGCCGCCCGCGCAGCTGCTCCAGGCCCAGCCGCTGCTCCGGCCCGGGGCCGGTGTCGGCCGGCTCGTCCACCGCTTCGGCGTCCACGGCCAGGTCCTGCCGGCTCAGCGCCTTCAGCGCCTTGCGGTAGGCGATGCCGAAGATCCAGGTCGACAGCTTGCTGCGCCCGTCGAAGCTGTCGGCGCGCTGCCAGACCACCATCATGGTGTCGTTCAGCACCTCTTCCAGGGCGTCAGCCTGGCGCATCATGTGCCCCAGAAAGCGCGACAACCGCGGGTAGTAGAGGCGGTACAGGGCGTCGAATTCAGCCCGCTGGCCACGCTTGACGCCGTCCAGCAGCGCCAGTTCCAGGCACTCGGCAGCCGGCCCGCGGCCATCCGCCGGGGCGTCCTCGCGCTTTTTTCTGACGTTGAGCCACTTCAACATGGGGTCCTTGGTTGCGCGTGTGTACCTGCCGGGCGCAAGAAGGTTCAAACCGATGTTAGCCAGGGGCGCTATCGTTGCACCCATGAGCGACGCTGGCGCCCTGCCCC
The DNA here is from genome assembly GCF_059421665.1 of Roseateles sp. GW821-FHT02E12. Classification (NCBI taxonomy): domain Bacteria; kingdom Pseudomonadati; phylum Pseudomonadota; class Betaproteobacteria; order Burkholderiales; family Sphaerotilaceae; genus Roseateles; species Roseateles sp. GW821-FHT02E12. The sequence goes on along the minus strand of NZ_JBWKVK010000003.1, from coordinate 375,944 downwards.
TGCAAACCCGAACCCCGGACTGGGCAGGCGAGCCGTCCGAGGCCAGCGCCGACACCCCGCCCCGGCTGGAGGCCGGCGGCGCCCGGGAATGGCGGGTCAGCGGCGACTGGACGGTGCTGGCCCTGCGCGAGCGCTATGTCGAGTTCCGCCAGCGCATTGCCGCCGCCGTGGCCGACACGCCGGACGCGCTGTGGGATTTGCGGGCCCTGGGCCGGCTGGACACCGCCGGCGCGCTGACGCTGTGGCAGGGTTGGGGCCTGAAACCCCCCGGCCGGCTGCTGTGGCTGCCCGAGCACGTGACGCTGTTCTCGCAGTTCATGCAGCCCGGCGCCCTGCCCAAGCGCAAGCGCCGCATCGGCCCCGGGCTGGAGCTGGCCAGCCTGAAGCTGCTGGCCTTCGCTCGCCACGGCGTCGACATCGTCGCCCTCGTCGGCCGCCTGCTGCTGGACTTCATCCACGTGCTGCGCCACCCCTCGCTGATCGGCTGGCGTGAAATCTCGGCCAATGTCTTTCGCACCGGTGCCCAGGCGCTGCCGATCACGGCGCTGGTGGGCTTCCTGGTGGGGCTGACGCTGTCCTACCTGATCTCCAAGCAGCTCAAGACCTACGGCGCCGACATCTTCGTCATCAACATCCTCGGCCTGGCCGTGATGCGCGAGCTGGGGCCGCTGCTGGCGGCCATCATCGTGGCCGGCCGCTCGGGCTCGGCGATGACGGCGCAGATCGGCGTCATGCGCGTGACCCAGGAGCTGGATGCGCTGTCCGTCATGGGCATCTCGCACACGGTGCGCCTGGTGCTGCCCAAGGTGGTGGCGCTGGCCATCTCCCTGCCGCTGGTGGCGCTGTGGACGAGCGGCCTGATGCTGCTGGGCGGCATGGCGGCCGCCCGCGCGCAACTGGGGCTGGACCCGCTGCAGTTCCTGCACATCCTGCCCACCGTCATCGAGCCGGCCAACCTCTGGCTGGGCTGGAGCAAGTCCATCATCTTCGGCGGCCTGATCGCGCTGCTGGCCTGCCATTTCGGGCTGCGCGTGAAGCCCAACACCGAGAGCCTGGGCCAGGCCGTCACGCAGTCGGTGGTCACGGCCATCACGCTGGTCATCGTCGTGGATGCGATCTTTGCGGTGCTCTTCTCCGAGGTGGGTATCTGAATGAGCGACAAGCCTGAACCCATCATCGAAGTCGACAACGTGACGACGGCCTTCGATGGCCACGTCATCCACCGCAACCTCAACCTGACCGTGCATCGCGGCGAGGTGGTGGCCCTCATCGGTGGCTCGGGTTCTGGCAAGACGACGCTGCTGCGCCTGCTGCTCGGCCTGGAGGTGCCGCAGGCCGGCAGCGTGAAGATCTTCGGCCACCCGCTGGGCCGCTGCGCCGCGCGCGACCTGGAGCGCGTGCGCTACCGCTGGGGCGTGCTGTTCCAGGCCGGCGCGCTGTTCTCGGCGCTGAGCGTGTTCGACAACGTCGCGCTGCCGCTGCGTGAGTTGAAAAGCGTGCCGCCCGATCTGGTCAAACCGCTGGTCATGCTCAAGCTGGCCCAGGTTGGCCTCAAGCCCGAAGACGCACTGAAGCGCCCGGCCGAGCTGTCGGGCGGCATGGTCAAGCGCGTGTCGCTGGCGCGGGCCCTCATCCTCGACCCGCAGCTGCTCTTCCTGGACGAGCCCACCGCCGGCCTGGACCCGGACAGCGCCAAGCAGTTCGTCAAGCTGCTGCGGCGCCTCCGCCAGGAGCTGGGGCTGACCGTCGTCATGGTCACGCATGACGTGGACACCCTCTTCGCCGTCGTCGACCGCGTTGCCGTGCTGGCCGACCAGCACATCATTGCCTGCGGCCCGCTGGCCGAGGTCGCGCGGCTGCCGCATCACTTCGTGCGCAACTTCTTCCTCGGCCATGTCGAGCGTTGCGCGGAGGAGGATGTGAGGCGCTTCCGCCTCAGCCTCGATGACACCAGCGACGATGGCGGCGTGCCTGCGGTCTTGCGCGAGGAAGCCAACGTTTAGAGCCTATGGAAAACAAAGCCCACGCCCTCGCCGCCGGCCTCTTTTTGCTGCTGCTCAGCCTCGCGCTCGCGGCCAGCGTCGCCTGGTTCCAGGGTGACCGCACCGAGCGCGTGCGCTACACCGTCGTCGCGCGCACCGGCGTGCCGGGGCTGAACCTGAAGGCGCCCGTCAAGCTGCGCGGCGTGGAGGTCGGCTATGTCGAGAGCATCGCCTTCGACGCGACCGACCCGCGCCAGATCCTCGTCGGCATCGCCGTCGACGCGGCCGCACCCGTGTCGGCCACCACCTATGCCCAGCTCGGCCTGCAGGGCGTCACCGGCCTGTCCTTCGTCGGCCTGGAGGAAGCCGACCCCAAGGGCACGCTGCAGCGCGCCGCGCCGGGCGCCCGCCTGGCGCTGCGGCCCACGCTGCTGGACCGCCTGGCCGAGAGCGGCCCCGGCCTCGTTGCCGGCTTTGCCGAAACAGCCGTGCGGCTGAACGCCCTGCTCAGCGACGACAACCGCGCGCAGCTCGGCCGCACGCTGGCCGAATTGCAGCAGGCTGCCGGCGACACCAGCCGGCTGATGGCTGCGCTGCAGCCCGGCGCGCGCGAACTGCCCGGCCTGCTCAAGGATGCCGACGCCGCCACCCAGCGCGCCGATGCCGCGCTGAAGCGCATCGAGGCCCTGGCGGCCGACGGCCAGCAACTCGCGCAGGAGCTGAGGTCGCGCGTCGCCGTGTTGGAGCGCCTGGACGCCGCCGCCGCCCAGGTGCAGGCCACCAGCCGCAACCTCGAACTCGCGCTGGTGGGCGACACACCGCCCCGCTCGCGCCCCGTGCTGGCCGACATCTCGGCCGCCAGCCGCAGCGTGGAGCGCGCCGCCAACGACCTGGGCGACCAGCCGCAAAGCCTGCTCTTCGGCCGCGGCGCCCAGCCACCCGGGCCCGGCGAGGCCGGCTTTGCAGAGCGACTGAAGACGGGCACCAAATGAGATCCAGCCTCACCCTGCTCGCCGCCGCCCTGTTGCTGAGCGCCTGTTCCCTGGCCCCGACAGCGCCCGCCCGGGCCGTCTACGACCTCGGGCCCGCTCCCTCGGTGGCCACCCCCGGCGGCGCCATCGCCTGGCGCGTGGCCGACGTGACCGCCGCCCCGTCGCTCGGCGGCGATGGCATCGCCTACCGCCTCGCCTTCCAGCAGGCCCAGCGCCTGGAGCACTACCGGGACAGCCTCTGGGCTGCGCCGCCCGCCGCGCTGCTGACGCAACGCCTGCGCGAACAGCTCGCCACGCCGCCAGCTTGCGCCGGCCGGCCCGCGGCGCTGCTGGCCGTGAACCTCGACGAGTTCGAACAGGTCTTCACCAGCGCGACGAGCAGCCAGGTCGTGCTGCGCCTGCATGCCACGCTGTGGCCGGCAGGCGCGAGCGGCCCGGCCCTGCAGCAGCACTGGCGGCTCGAACGCCCCGCCGCCACGCCCGACGCACCGGGCGCGGTGCACGCGCTGGCGCAAGCCGTGGACGACGTGCTGCCCCAGCTCGCCAGCTGGCTGGCGGCCTCGGCCTGCCGCTGAATCCGCGGTGCGGCCGGCCGCGTAGCTGCAACGATGAAGCCCTCCCGACGTTTCTGGACCCGCCTCGCCCTGGCCGGGGTGCTGTTGCCCACGGTGGCCTGGTCGGCCGCAACGGCGGCGCTGTGGTTGAAGCAGGAGAGCCTGCTCTTTCATCCCGAGCCGCTGCCGGCGGACGCTCGCCTGGCCACCGAGCCCGATGTGCACGAGCGCTTCGTCGACGTGCCCGGCGCACGGCTGTCGGTGCTGGAGCTGCGCCTGCCCGAGCCGCGCGGCGTCGTCTTTTTCCTGCACGGCAATGCGGGCAATCTGCAGACCTGGTTCACCAACACGGACTTCTACCGCCGCGCCGGCTTCGACCTCGTCATGCCCGACTACCGCGGCTTCGGCAAGAGCACGGGCCGCATCGAGAGCGAGGCCCAGTTGCATGCCGACGTGGCCGACGTCTGGCGCGACATCGCGCCGCGCTATGCCGGCAAGCGCATCGTCATCTACGGGCGGTCGCTGGGCACGGGCCTGGCGGCCGAGCTGGCCACCACCGTGCAGCCCGACCTGACGGTGCTCGTGTCGCCTTACGCCAGCATCGTCGGCCTGGCGCGCGAGCACTACCCCTGGCTGCCACCGCAGGCCGTGCGCTACCCGCTGCGAACCGACCTGGCCGTGCCCCGCCTGCGCAGCGCGCTGCTGCTGGTGCATGGCGACCACGACGAGGTCATTCCCTTCGGCGAGAGCGGCAAGCTGCAGGCTGCGGCACCGCAAGCGCGGCTGGCGCGCATCGCCGGCGGCGGCCACAACGATCTGCAGCAGTTGCCGGACTACCGGCAGGTGGTGGCCGCGGCCCTCGCGGCGCTGCGCTGATTCAGGTGCGGCGGCGAAGCAACAGCAGGCCGGCCAGGCCACAGGCCAACAGCAGCGCGCTGCCCGGCTCGGGCACGGCCGAGGTCATGAACTGGCCGGAGGCTGAGCTGGTGGTCACGCCTGCCGGCAGGGTCCAGTTGAAGTGCAGCGTGTTGCCGAAGTCGGCGCTGGCGTTCGGGCTGCCGGCATAGGGCAGCGCCACGGCCGAGGTGTAGAGCTCAGCAAAGATGAAGACCTGGGTGTCGCCCAGCGGGATGGCCAGGTCGTCGCCCAGCACCGTGGTGCCCGAATGCAGCGTCATCGACGGCGCGTAGACATCCAGGCGATTGAGGAAGTCGGCATGGGCATAGCCGACGTAGAAGCGCGCCGAGGCCTGAGAGTTCCCGGGAGTCAGCGTGCCATCGATGCTGACGCTGAGCTGGGCCAGGCCAAGGTTCTGGCCGTTGTGGAAGGTCACCGTGTCCCAGTAGCGGGCCACCGAGTTGGCGCCCGTCTGGGCGTGGCAGCCCGGGCACGGCGTGGCGCTGGACGCCGCATGCAGGGTGCCGTCGCCCAACCCCGCCATGGCCCAGGCGTAGGAGTACTTGTAGTACGACGGCGTGTTGGCCATGGCCGAGAAACTGCCTTCGCCGCCGCTGCGGACGCCGCCCGTGGTGCCGGCATAGCTACCGTAGTTCGGCGTGGCGGCCTGGGCCGGCGCCACGGCCAGCAGGGTGGCGCTGGCCAGGGCCAGCGCGAGGGTGATCGAGGTCTTGTTCATTGCGTTCTCCGGTTCAAAAAGGGAAGTTCAAGGGATCAGCGGAAGGTCTTGCAGCAGGGCCCGCGCGCGCGCTGCGATCTGGTCGGGCTGGGGCACGGCCGCCTGTTTCAGGGGCCAGCTGGCCAGGGCCGGGTGGTCGGGGCCGGTCAGGCGCTGGGGCGGCGCTTTCAACCGGCCCCAAGACTGCTCAGCCACGACGGCACACAGCTCGGCGGCCAGGCCGCACAGGCCGCTGGCCTCGGTCACGCACAGCAGCCGGCCGGTCTTGCGCACCGACGCGAGCACCGTGGCCGCGTCCAGCGGCTTGAGGCTGCGCAGGTCGATGACCTCGGCCTCCAGCCCTTCGGCCTGCAAGGTCTGCGCGGCGGCAAGACAGTGGCCCACCGTCTTGCCGTAGCCCACCAGCGTCAGCGCGTCGCCGCGGCGGCGCAGCGCGGCGCGGCCAAGCGGCAGGCGATGTTCTCCATCAGGCACCTCGCCGGGTTGATGCAGCAGCGCGGTGTCGCTGAACAGCAGGCTGGGCCGGGGCTCCTGCAGCGCGCTGCCCAGCAGGCCAGCGGCGTCGGCCGGCGTGCTGGGCATCAGCACCTGCAGGCCCGGCACGTGCACGAACAGCGCTTCGAGGTTGTGGTGGTGGTGGCCGCCGGCGGTGCGGCCGGCGCCGGCCTGGGCCAGCAGCACGAGCGGGAACTCGAACTGGCCGCCACTCAGGGCGCCCAGCTTGCCAGCGCTGTTCACGAGGGCATCCATGGCCAGCATCAGGAAGGGCGAGCACAGCAGGTCCACGACCGGGCGCAGACCCATGGCCGCGGCGCCCACGGCACAGCCGACGATGCTGGCCTCGGCCAGCGGCGTGTTGCGCACGCGCTCGGCGCCGAAGGCGGCCAGCAGCCCGGGGTTCTGCGTGGCCACGCCTGCGCCGAGGAAGATCACGCGCTCGTCGGCCGCCATCTCGCGGTGCAAGGCCGCGATCAATGCTTGCTGGCAGTTCATCTGCATGTCGTTCCCCTTCAGGCCACCTGGGGCCAGGGCGCCGCAAGGGCTGCGGCATGGGCTTGGGTGATGCGTTCGCGCACCTGGGCCTCGCGCCGGGCCAGGCCGTCGGCGTCGAGCAGGCCTTGCTCGATGAGGTGGCGTGCCTGGCGCTGGATGGGGTCGCGCGCCAGCCATTGCGCGTGCTCGGCGGTGCAGACATAGGCCTGGTCGTCAGGCTCCAAATGGCCGCGCTGGCGGTAAGTCGTCAGCTCCAGCAGGCGCGGCCGGCCGCTGGCGCGGATGGCGGCCACGGCCCGCAGCGCGCTGGCGTGCACGGCCTCCACGTCGTTGCCGTCCACCACCTCGGCCACCAGGCCATGGCCCTGCATCCAGTCGGCCACGTGCTCGCAGGGCATGGTTTCGCGGCGGTGCACATAAGCCTGCCACTGGTTGTTCTCGCAGACGAACAGCAGCGGCAGCCGCCACGTGACGGCCAGGTTCACGGCCTCGTGAAAGATGCCCTGGCAGGCCGCGCCATCGCCGAAGAAGACGGCCGTGATGCCCTCGGGCTGTGCCCCCAGCTTTTGCGCCAGCGCCACGCCCGGCGCCAGCGACAGCCCGCCGCCAACGCTGGTGGGCGTCAGCACCACGCCCAGCGATTTGATGGAAATGTGCAGCGCACCCGAATGCCCGCCGCAGTAGCCCGTGGCACGGCCCAGCACCTCGGCGAACAGGCGCTCGGGGTCGGCACCGCGCGCCAGCAGGTGGCCGGCGCTGCGGTGGTGGGTCAGCAGCCGGTCCTGGGCCCGAAGCGCGCCGACGACGCCAACAGCGCAGGCCTCCTGGCCCACCGAGGTGCAGGTGCCGGGTTGGCTGGGCGAGGTGGTGGTGGCGAGCTGCTGCTCGTAGGCGCGGATGAGCAGCATGGCGTCCAGGCGGGCCAGCGCAGCGGCGGTGGAGACCTCGTGCATGGCGCCCGCCTCAGCCGGCCAGGCTGCCGGCCGAGCCCTGGGGGAGGCCGAAGCAGGTGGACGGGTCCAGCGTGCAGAAGACATTGCTGCGGGGCGCCGGGCCACGCAGCGGCGCCGGCTCGGCCAGGCGTGGTGCGGCGGCATCGCGGCGCGCAGCGGGTGAGACGGGCGCGGCATCGGCGCGCGGCGGGGTGATGAGCGGGTGGGTCATAACGCGGTCCTTCAGTTCAGCAGCGTGGCGAGAGCGGCCAAATCCAGCGCGGCGACGGCGTCGCGCATCGGTTGGGCGTAGGCGGGGTTGTTGGGATGGCTGCTGGCGCAGACGGTCAGCAGCTGGACGCGGCTGCGGTTGTGGCCGTCCCAAGGGAAGGCGGGGTCGAGCTTGACGAGGCGCTTCAGCGGCCGGCCCGCATCGCCCGGCCCGGGCAGGCGGTGGCGGCCGTTGCCCAGGCGGTAGGGCTCGGCGAGCTGCGCTGCGTCCATCGTGGCCCGCGTGGCGCGCAGCTCGTTCAGCTCGTCGACAAGGCTCTGGCGGCCACGCACCAACTGGGTGTGGTGGCTGGTCTCACCCTCCTTGCGCTGGCGGGCTGCCAGCAACAGGGCGTCGGCCGCCTTGGCGTTCTGCGCGCGAACCTGCTCGGCCTTGCGCTCGGCGGCGGCCAGATCGAAGGGCTGCAACGCGCGCTCGTGGCGGCGGTCCCAGTCAACGAGCTTGCGCTGCTGCTCGCGCTCGAAGTAGGCCAGCATCTCGCCGACCGTGACGGGCACCCAGGGCAGGCGGCGCTCGGACGCGATGACGGCGCAGCCGCGGAAGACCGGCCAGCCCTGCATAGGGTCGCCGCGCTCGCCTTCGAGGTAGGCGCTGAGCTGCTCGTCATGGGCCCAGCGGTTCAGCGTCGTCAGCGGCGAGTTGATGAAGACGCTGAAGCCGGCGCGGGGGCCGATGCGCTCAGCGGCCTGGGTGTGGATGTCGCAACCCTGGCCTGTCCAGGTCTTGGGCCCGAAGCCCTGGGCGTGCAGGACGGCCTCGCGCGGGCGGCGACCGGGCTCGTCGGAGTCCATCACCTGGCGGGTCATGCGCAATCGCACATCGGGCAGCGCCAGCAGGCCGGGGTTGTGGCGGGCCTGGGCCTCGAAGCGGTCCATGGCCGCATGCAGCGGGCGCAGCGACGGGTGGTCGACACGCAGGCCGTCGTTGGTGATGGGTTCGGCCACCGAGGCTGCCCAGCAGTTGGACTCCGCACGCACGGCGCCGGCGGCCACTAGCAGCGCAAGCAACGCCAGCAGCAGCAGCGGCGCGGCCACTGGCCAGGCGTTCGTTGCGGGACAAGGATTCATGGCGGGTTCTCAGGTTTGGGCCAAGGCTCCGCCACGCCGGGGCGCAATGGGCTCCGGCCTGTCGTGGGCTTTGGGGGTTCGGCGGTGGCGCCGGTGTCATTCCGGCATGGGCTGTACTTTGGTGGGCCCGAGCCCGGCGCGCTGCTAGGAGTCGGCTAAGTGCTTGTTAAGTCTTTGCTAACCCCGCCGCATGCCGCGGTCTGCCTATCATTCGGAGCCGCCCCACTCACTGCCCCACCTTGCCCCAACTCCCGCCCGACTGGGCCGCCCACCTGGAGAGCGGCGTCTCGCACCGTCTTGGCAGCAGCCATGCCGACGGCCAGCCCGAGATTTGCCGCGGGCTGGCCGCGCAGGTGCTGGCCGATGGCCGCGTCGAGGTGCTGCTGGCGGCCGACATCGGCCAGAGCCTGCTGGCCGCCGCGCAGGCCAGCGGCCGCATCGCCTACGTGGCCGCGCAGCCGGGCAGCCACCGCACGCTGCACGTGAAAGGCCTGGACGCCGAGGTCTTTGCCGCAACCACCGCTCACACCCCGCTGTTCGAGCGCTGCCGGGAACGCTTCATCGCCCAGGTGGCGCCCTACGGCTTCACGCGCGAATCCATCATGGCGATCTGGTACGACCTGGACGTGCAGCGCCTGGCCGGCGTTCGCTTCACGCCCAGCGGCGCCTGGGACCAGACCCCCGGCCCCGGCGCCGGCCAAGCCGTGGACTTGATGCCATGAACGACACGACAACTCCCCAAGCCGAGCGCCGGGCGCTCAAGCTGCGCGACGTGCGCCGCCTGCTCGAAGGCGTCATCCCGCCGGCCATGTGCACGGTGGCGGCAGACGGCATGCCACACGTCAACTACCTGTCGCACGCCGAGTACATCGACGACGAGCATGTCGCGCTGACCTACCAGTTCCTCAACCGCAGCCGCGCCAACGTGCTGGCCACCGGCCGTGTGGCGCTGAGCGTGGAGGACCCGATCACCGGCGTCTCGGTGCTGCTGCAGCTGCGCTATGAGCGCACCGACACCGAAGGCCCGGTGTTCGAGCGCCTGCGCGCCAAGCTCGCCGGTATCGCCGCGCAGACCGGCATGGAGAAGGTCTTCCACCTGCGCGGCGCCGACGTCTACCGCGTCGAGTCCCTGCGCAAGCTCGACCCCGTGCATCCGCTGCCAGGGCTGACGCCGCGCTGCGACCTCGCCGCAGGTGTGCGGCACTTGAGCGAGCAGCTGGCCGAGGCTGCCGACCTGCGCAGCCTGCTGCAGGCCTTCACCGATGGCCTGCAGCGCGAGCTGCGCATCACGCACGCCATCGTCTGGTTGCTGGACGAGCAGCGCCAGGGCCTCTACACGCTCGCCAGCATCGGCTACGAGCAGGCCGGCAGCGGCGCCGAGCTGCCGCTTGTCGAGGCCGGCCTCGCGGGTGTTGCGCTGCGCGAGAACGTGCCCATCCGCATCGGCCACATGAGCCAGATGTACAGCTACGGCATGTCCTGGCGCGCCAAGGCCGAGCAACTGGGCCTGCAGGCAGCCATGGCCGACACCATCCCCCTGCCCGGCCTGGCCGCGCCGCGCAGCCAGCTCGCCGTGCCGCTGCGCGCACGCGGACGCACGGTGGGCGCGCTGCTGGTGGAGAGCGAGAACGACCAGTTCTTCAGCTATGACGACGAGGACGCGCTGACGGCCGTCTGCGCCCAGCTTGCGCAAGGGATGGCGTCGCTGCGCACGGCGGAGCTGGTGGAAGAGCCGGTGGCTGCGCCTCCTGCGGCCGGGCATGCAGCTGGCAGTGCACTGCGCGTGCGCCACTACCCGCGCGACCACAGCGTCTTCGTCAACGACCAATACCTCATCAAGGGCGTGGCCGGCGCCATCATCGCCAAGCTCGTGCGCGACCAGATCGACACCGGCCGCGAGGCCTTCAGCACGCGCGAGCTGCGCCTGGCCGGCGGCGACCTGCGCCTGCCCGAGGTGCAGGACAACCTCGGCGTGCGCCTGCTGCTGCTGGAGCGCCGCCTGGCCGAACGCGACTTCGGCCTGCACATCGAGCGCGCCGGGCGAGGCCAGTACCGGCTCGTGGCCGATGGCCCGCTGAGCCTGGCGACAGAGAGTTAGCTTGCGCGACCGGCCCTCCGTGCGCTAACTTCGCGGCAGAGCGCCATCAGCGCGCTCGCCACCAGGGGGTGGGACATGGACTTGGCTCGCACAGGGCCTGCGCAAGCCGCCACCAGGCGCCGGCTGCTCGCCGCCGCACTGGTCAGCTTGGCCGCACCCCGGGCCTTGGCGCTGGAGACCCTTGTCGTCACGGCGGTCAACAAGACCGGCGGCAGTGCCGTGGCAGCCCGGCTGTTGACCGAGATCTACCGCCGCGCCGGCCTGAGCCTGCAGATCGACGTGCTGCCACCGCCGCGTGCCAGCCTGATGACGCTGTCCGACAAGGCCGACGGCGAGCTGATCCGCATCGCGAGCTATGGCCAGATCTACCCTCAGCTGGTGCGCGTGGACCCGAGCTTCTACCGCGTCAGCGTGCGTGCCTATTCGCTACCCGCACGCAGTGCCAGCGTGCAGACACGCGACGATCTGCGGCACTACTCGGTGGGGTCCATCCGCGGCATGGTCTACGTGCAGGAGCTGACCGAGAACCATCCCGCGCTGACGCTGACGCAGAGCCCACCTCAACTCTTTCGCATGCTGGTGGCCGGGCGGCTCGACGTTGCGATCTCCACCACGCTGTCGGCCCAGTCGGCCATGGCCAGCCTGGGTGTCAAGGAACTGGACACCTCACCCGACCTTGCGCGCTTCGACCTCCACCACTACCTGCACATCCGCCACAAGGACCTCGCCCCGCGCATCGGCGACGTCATCCGCCGCATGCGCGACAGCGGTGAGCTGGAGCAGCTGGCGGCCCAGTACGAGGCCGCCGCGCTGCGCGAGTGAAGCTCAGGTGGCCATCAACGATGTCACGCCCGTCTGCCCCGGCTGGTAGAGCCGCAGGCGCACGTGATAGCGCCGCCCCGCGAAGAGCTTGTAGGTGATGCTGGCATTGCGTTCCTCGCCGCTGTCGTCATCGGCGGCCAGGAAGCGGGCCGTGCCGGCCACGTCCTCGAACAGGCCCAGCAGCGTGTCCGACGCGCCCTTGGTGGCGATGGTGTACTTGCGTGACTCGGTGGGCTTGAACAGGTAGTCCACCTGCTGCCCGGCTGCCAGGGTCACGGACACGGCCTTGAAGGCCTCCAGCACGGGCGGCTGCGCCGCCAGCGCCGGGTACCACTTCAGCACCCAGGCCTTGTCGGCCTTGGACAGCTTGCCGGGCGGCACGAGGCCGTTGACGTCGTATTTCTCGGGCTCGTCGATCAGGCCGGGCTCGAACTCGTACTCCATGATGGAGTCGGGGTCCCAGGTCGAACCCTGCACCTGGGCGGTGTCGAGCTTCTCCAGGATGTTGTGGAAGGTGGTCGCACGCGTCCAGCTGTTGGGCGGCTTGCCCAGCGAGGTGTAGACGGCCTCCTCGTGCCACTTGATGCCAGCGAAGGGGTTCTGGTGCTCGTGCTCCATGCCCAGCACATGGCCCAGCTCATGCAGCGCCGTGCCGCGGCCGTAGGTCGTGGTCAGGTCCCAGCCGTAGACGGTGGTGGGCTCGTTGGTAGGCACGCGCAGCACGTCGCGGCCCACGGCGGAAGCCGAGCTGCCCTCGGCCTCGGAGTAGCCGATGCGGACCTCGGCTTCGCTGAGCTGGGTCACCTCCTGGAACACCAGGCCGACACCCACGGCCTTCCATTCGGCGAAGGCGGCGCGCACCGCGTCGGCCTGCTTCTTGGGCACGGCGTAGCGCGAGGTGCCCTTGAAGAAGCAGTAGTGCATGACGGTGCCGTTCAGCCACTTGCCACCGGAGTTGAGGATGGCACGTGCGCGGCGCGGGTCGTTGGCAACCAGCGCCGGCAGCGTCGGCTTGATGCGCGGCGGCGTGCTGCAGAGTGGCTTGGGTGCGGGGCGCGCGACCTGCTTCGAATCGCCCTGCTTGCGAGTGCTTGCCATGGGTTGCCTCCGGCGAGTGGTGCTGCCGATCGCAGCGGTGCAACCAGCATGAACCGGGCGCCGCCGCGGACCAACAACAAACTTGAGGAAGACCCCTAGGTTGTCGCCCGCCGTCAGCCCGCCATCAGCCCGCCGCGATGCACTCGATCTCGACGCGTGCGCCCAGCGCCAGGCCGTTGCAGCCCAGCGCGCTGCGCGCCGGCAGCGGCGTGCTGCCGAAGAACTCGCGGTAGACCTCGTTGAAGGCCGGCCAGTCGGCCATGTCGGCCAGCATGACGGTGCAGCGCACGAGGTGCTGCAGGTCCAGCCCCTGGCCACGCAGCACGGTGCGGATGTTCTCCAGCGTCTGCCGCGCCTCGGCGCGCAGGCCGCCATCGACGAGCTTCAACTGGCCCGGCACGTTGCCCAACTGGCCGGAGAGATAGAGCATGTTGCCGACGCGCACGCCCTCGGGAAACGGCACCGTAGCCGGCACGACCTGGCCGCTGTTGAAACGTTCGATCTGACTCATCGTGGGCTCATCCCCATGGCTTGTTCGAGGGCAGCGGGGTCGAAGACCTGGCCGCCCTTGATGGTGCGGTGGACGCGGCGGATGTCGCTCATCCGCTGCAGCGGGTCGCCGTCGACGAGGATCATGTCGGCCAGCTTGCCCGGCGTGATCGTGCCGCGGTCTTTCTCGACACCGAGCACGCGCGCCGGCACCAGCGTGGCAATGCGCAGCACCTCAGCGTTGGCGATGCCGGCCTGCGCGTACAGCTCCAGCTCGCGGTGCAGGCTGTAGCCGGAGAAGCCGTCGCTGCCCGGCATGATGGTGACGCCGCCATCGTGCAGGCTTTTCAGCATGCGCAGCAGGCCCGGCAGAGCCTGGGCGTAGATGGCCTCCTTGCCGGCGGGCACAGCGACGGCGCCGGACAGCTGGCGGCGCTTCACCACGGTCGGGAAGCGCTGCACCACCGGCCGCAGCGCCGGCGCGGCAAGCGCAGGCTCGCCGGAGAACAGGCCTTCCAGCACCACCATGGTCGGGTCCAGCACGGTCTGGTGCTGGCGCAGGAAGCCGACGAACTCGGCGAAGCGGCCGTCCTTGAAGTCGAACTGCGCGAGCCGGTCGGCCAGCACCGTGTAGCGGTCGCGGGTGCGCGTGTCCTTAACGTCGGGGAAGAAGTTCAGCAGGATGAAGTTCAGGTGCTGGATCTCATCGGCACCGGCCTCGACGAAGGCACGTGCGTAAGTAAAGGCCGGAACATGGCCGCTGACGCGCAGGCCGCGTTCATGCGCGCGGTCTGCCACGGTGGACACGAGCGTCGGGCTGAAGGACGAGTAGATCTTGACCTGGGCGTAGCCGCGGTCGGCGTACCAGTCCACCGCGGCGCGGGCCTTCTCGGGCGTGTCGACCTTCACGTCGGTCGGGCCGGCGAGCGGGCCGATGCCTTCGATGATGCCGGCGAGCGTCACACGCGGGCCCAACTCCGTGCCGGCGTCGAAGCGCTTCACGCGCGCCAGCATGGGCAGGTTGTCGTTGGCCATGTCGCGCGCGCTCGTCACGCCGGCGATCAGGTCGAACACGCCGTGCACGTCGGCGAAATGCTGGTGCACATCCCACAGGCCCGGCATCAGGAAGCGGCCGGCGGCGTCCATCACCTCGGCATCGGCCGGCGCATCCACGTCGGCATCGGGGCCCACGCGCACGATGCGCTCGCCGCGGATCAGCACGCTGGTGCCCGCCCGCGCGCTCAGGGAGACGGGGTCGAACAGGCGTGCGTTGCGGATCAGCAGCGCGCCCTTGGGGCTGTGCGTTTGCTGCTGCGCCAGGCGCGCATGCCAGGCCTCGGCCGCGGCTTGCTGGGCGGCCTGCAGCTTGGGCAAGACCGGCAGCGTCGCCGCCTCCAGCACCTCGAACCAGTCGTCGATGACGCCAGCCGTCTCGCCCTTGTCGTCCAGCCACACGGGCACCGGCGTGAACTCGATGCCGCTGATGCGGTACATCGTCAGCTTGCCCAGCGTGTCGCCCTGCTCCAGCCAGGCCTCGCCGGCGGGCAGCAGCCTGAGCCTGCGGCCGGGCGCCTTCAGCAGCGCACGCGTCAGCACACCCATGAACTCGGGCGGTGGGTTGGCGGGCAGGTAGAAGCCGGACTCGCGCGTCTCGCCCGTCTCGATGCGATTGCTCCAGCGCGCCAGGCCGGCAGCATCGCGGCCAAAGCGCTCGCTGAACTCGACTTTCCAGTAGTCGTTGCCCTTGGCCTCGTAGCTGAGCGGCAGGCCGCGCGCATCGAGCTGCCAGCGCGCCTGGATGACGTCGCCGCGACCGCGGTCATTGAAGCGGTAGTCGGCTGCAGTGACACCGGGCTCGGGGTTCGTCAGCGTCTGCGTACCGGCCGGGTTGCCGTGGATCTGGACCTGGTCGTCGCGCGCGCAGGCAGTGCCGACGACGAAAGCAAGAGCAACGATGAGGGACTTCATTGCCAGGCCTCGTCCATCACACGGCGGAAGTTGCCGCCGAGGATCTTGTCGATGCGCGCCGCGCCGTGGCCGCGCGCCGCCAGCAACTGGGCCAGCTCGATGAACTGCATCGGGCCGCAGAG
Organism: Roseateles sp. GW821-FHT02E12; assembly: GCF_059421665.1. Taxonomy (NCBI): domain Bacteria; kingdom Pseudomonadati; phylum Pseudomonadota; class Betaproteobacteria; order Burkholderiales; family Sphaerotilaceae; genus Roseateles; species Roseateles sp. GW821-FHT02E12. The sequence goes on along the minus strand of NZ_JBWKVK010000003.1, from coordinate 360,899 downwards.
GTCGGGTAGGAAAAGGCTCACGTCCGGCGTCTCGCCCGGCGCACCGATGCCCATGCTGCGGCGCAGCTCGGTCTCGGCCGCAAGGCTGGCGCGGTAGGCCGCCATGTCGTCGATGGCCGTCGTGCCGCCGTCGGTGCCCAGGCCGACATGGTTTTCGCCGCAGACGTGGATCGCGTGCTCCAAGTGCGTGATCAGGTCAGACGCCAGCGGCTGGCCGGCCAGGCGCAGATAGGGCATGAAGTAGAGGCCGAAGACACCGCCCTTGTCGGCCAGCAGGCGCAGCTCGGCGTCGCTCTTGTTGCGCGGGTGGTCGGCCACCGCGCGGCAGCCGCTGTGCGTGATGGCCAGCGGCCGGCGCGCGATGCGCAGCGTGTCCAGGCAGGTCTGCTCGCTGCTGTGGCTGAGGTCGACGAGCACGCTCTCGGCCTGCAGCCGCTCGACGATCTCGGCGCCGAAGCCGCTCAGGCCGGTGTCGTCAGGCACCGTCGCACCGCAGCCCACGGCGTTGCGGCCGTTGTAGGTGAGCTGGATGACGCGCACGCCGAGGTTGGCGAACAGCGCGACGCGGTCGGCATTGCTGCCCAGCATCTCGGTGTTCTGGAAGCCGTAGATGACACCGATCTGGCCGGCCGCATGCGCGGCGTCGATGTCCGCCGCCGTGTGCACCTTGCGCAGCGCCGCGGGCCGGGCGCGAATGAAGGCATCCCAGCTGGCAATGTCGCCCACCGTCGCCTCGAAAGGCTCGCCGCTGCCGGCCACATGGCCCAGCGTGATGTTGACGGCCGTGAGGCCGGCCGCGCGGGCGTCGTCCAGCGAGCGAGCGTCGACGTTCTGGCCGGTGCTCGTGTAGGCCATGACATTGCGGTCGCCGGCGCTGGGTTGAAGGCGCAGGTTCGGGTTGTCGAGGACACCCAGGGCGTTGATGACGAGGTTCATGATGATTTGGGTTTCAACAGGGGCAACAACAGCAGGCAGCTCAGGCCCACCAGGGCATCCACGCCCAGCGTGGCGGCGTAGCCCCAGTGTTTGACGGCGTAGCCCTGCCAGACGACGCTGTAGGTGATGGACAGGTTGGTGAGCGCCATGTACGCCGCGAACTGCGTGGCCGCCACGGCGGGCTGGGTGATGCCCATGAAGAGGGCCACGCGCGCGCCGTAGATGAAGCCGAACAGCAGGTGGTAGACGAGGACGGCCGCAAAGAAGGCCGTCACCAGCGCCGCCGGTGCGGCCTGGCCCGGCGCCCAGCCGTGGCGCTGCAGCTCGGCCATCAGGTAGACGCCCGGCAGGCTCAGCAGCAGCACGTAGACGGCCATCGCGCGGCGCAGGTTCACGCGATCAGACAGCCAGCCGCCCACGATGCAGGTCACGGCCGTGGCCGCCTGCGAGGCCGTGGCCAGCCAGCCGATCTGCTCGTTGGACAGGCCCAAGTCCACGGCCAGGTTGGCCTGCAGCCCGCGCGACAGCGCCATCGCCGCGATGGGCAGCAGGCCGAACACCAGGCCGGCAAAGGCCAGGCGCGAGCCCAGCAGCGCCCGCAGCGCTTCGCGCAGGAACGCAGCGACCTCATGCGCCACGACCGAGAGCTTGGCGGACCTGCGTTCGGCCGGGGCATGCGCATCCTCGCGCATCGGCAGCACGACCAGGCCCATCACCGCCAGGATGGCCAGCGCGAGCAGGACGATGCTGGCATCGAAGCCGATGCGGCCGATCAGCAGCAGCGCACCGCCGCCCCCGATCAGCACGCCCAGGGACTGGCCGCCAAACATCATGCCGCTGGCGAAGGCGCGCTCATGCTCGGGCAGCGTCGTCACGGCCAGCGCGTCGACCGCCACGTCCTGCACGGCGCCGAACAGGTTGTGCACGACGAGCACCGCCGTGAAGAGGCCGAGCTGAGTGGACATGTCCAGGCTGGTCAGCGCCAGCAGCGTCAGCACCATCATCAGCTGCGCGCAGAGGATCCAGCCGCGCCGTGGCCCGAGGCGGCGCGAAGCGATCAGGTCGACGAAGGGCCCATAGGCCCACTTGAAGGCCCAGGGCAGCAGCACGAAGCCGAGGAAGGCGCCGATCTCGGGCGTGCCCACGCCCTGGCGGCGCAGCTGGGTCGCCACGGTCGTCATCGCGAAACCGATGGGCAGGCCCTCGGTCAGGTACATCAGGAAGAACGCCGCGATGCGCCCTTTGCGGGACGCCAGCAGATTCGGCAGTCGCATCGTTCCTCCGTTGGACCCGACATCCGGGTCGGAAACGATTCTAGAATTTCGTTCTAATGAACAAGCCCCGTGGTTCTACTGCCCTGGATGCCGTGCTGGCGCAGGCCTGGCCCGGCGAGCGCGGCGCCAGCCGGCGCGCCGTGCTGCGCCATGCGCTGACCTGCTTCAACGCCACCGGCATCGAGGCCGCCACCATCGAGGACCTGCGCAGCGGCAGCGGCCAGAGCGTGGGCACGATCTACCACCACTTCCGCAACAAGGAGGGCGTGGCCGCGGCGCTGTTCTTCGCCGGCTTCGACGACCAGAGCCGCGCGATTGCCGAGCGCACCGCCGCCACGCCGGACGCGCATGCCATGGTGGCAGCGCTGGTGGCGGCCTACGTGGACTGGGTGACGGCCCAGCCCGAGCTGGCGGCTTTTCTATTCATGGCGCGCGAGACCATCGCCCAGGGGCCGCATGGCAACGAGCTGCGCGAACGGCTGGAGGCGCGCTACGCACCCATCGACGCCCGCCTGGCCGAAGGCGTGCGCGCCGGCCTCATCAACGAGCTGCCCAGCGAACTCATCCCCGCGCTGGTGCTGGGCGGTGCGGAGTCCTACTGCCGCGGCTGGCTCGCCGGGCGGCGCCACGCCAAACCCACGGCCTATGCCGGGCTGCTGGCCGAGGCGGCCTGGCGCAGCATTGCAGCGCCGGCCGGCTGAGCCAAACAAAAGCCCCGAACGTCAGCGACGCCGGGGCTTGTTCTCAAGGCGCCCACGGCGCCACAGCTCTCAGAACGCGCGTCGGCGGGTAGCGGCCAAGCCGACCAGGGCTGCAGCGACCAGCAGCAGCGAGCCAGGCTCGGGCAAGGGGAGCGGCAGGCCACGCGTAACGACGACGAGTTGCGTGCCATTGGTCGGCGCGGTGCCGGCGCCGTTGAAGTAGCGGGTATCGCCGACCGTGCCCGAGGCGTCTTGAGCGCCGACCGTCAGCAGGCCGCCACTTCCTGCCGTCACCCCGCTGTAGACAAAGCTGATGTCCTCACCCGGGTGCGTGTCGGTGTTGACGCCGATCCAGGCCTCGAAGGTATTGGTGCCGGAGCCATCGGCGTTTGCCACATGGTCCCAATCGACAACGATCCACGTGTCCGAGCCATCGGTCAACGCGGCGACCCTGATGCTGCCGCCAGCAGTCGGATTGAGGTCGCTCCAGAAGGGTGCCAGCATGTTGTGCGGCGCGGCCCCACTGGGCAAGGCTGTATTCACGGACTGGACGTCTGCCGACGTGCCACCGCCGATGACGATGTAGCCATTGCTGACGACGCCGATCTGGCTCCAGCTCTGACCACCAAAGCTGAAGCTCGGCACGTTGAAGTTGATGATGGTTTCATCACCCATGCCCGCGAGCGGAGGGACACCGAACAGAGACAGGCCCAGATACCCCCCAGCAGGCGATACGCCCGGGCTGACGATGACGGCAGCCGCCTGGGCGCCCGCGCTGACCAAGGCGACGACCAACACGGCCATGATTTGGTGGACGATCCGCTTCAAGTGAGTCATGAGACGCTCCGACAGTTGGAGCCTCGCTGAAAGCAACTTACACGCCGCGTGCGGCAAGTGCTTGTCGCAATGGCGCTTTCCGTTGGAATACCAAGGACGGGCGGCAGGGCTGTAAGGCGGGCCGACAGCTCCTGATCCCTCCCAGGGGTAAACCATGGGCCAATAAATGAACCAGCTAAGCTATCTTTATTGAACCGCTGTTTCATTTTTAGATCGTGACCCCTTCCACTGCGCCCGGCCACCGGCCGGTGTCGATTGCTGCCCTGGGCGAATGCATGCTGGAGCTGCAAGGCCAGGCCTTCGGCCAACTGCGCCAGAGCTTCGGCGGCGACACGCTGAACACCGCCGTCTACCTGGCCCGCTGCGGCGGCCCGGCGCTGCGGGTGCATTACGCAACGGCGCTGGGCGATGACAGCCTCAGCACCGGCCTCGTGGAGCGCTGGGCGGCGGAGGGTGTGCAGACAGGCCTGGTGCAGCGCCTGCCCGGGCGGCTGCCGGGGCTCTACCTGATCGAGCTGGACGAAGGCGGCGAGCGGCGCTTTCACTACTGGCGCGGCCAGGCGGCGGCGCGGTCCTATTTCGACACCGCCGCCACGGCGCTGGAGGATCAGGCCGACGCGCTGGACGCCCTCTATCTGTCGGGCATCAGCCTGGCCATCCTGCCGCCGGCCGGCCGGGAGCGCGTGCTGGCGCTGATGACGCGCATGCGCGCCAACGGCAAGGTCGTCGCCTTCGACAACAACTTCCGCCCGCGGCTGTGGGACTCCGCGGCCGATGCGCGCTACTGGTATGGCCGTGCCTTCGCCGCGTCGACCGTGGCCTTGATCACCGCCGACGACCACCAGGCCCTGCACGGCCTGCCCGACCTGGCCTCCGCCGTCAGCGCGGCCCAGGCGCTGCCGGTGGACGAGATTGCCATCAAGCGCGGCGCGCTGTCTGCCATCGTCGGCGGCAGCGGTGCCTGGCAGGAGGTGGCCACCGAGACCGTGCCGCGCGTCGTCGACACGACGGCCGCCGGTGACTCCTTCGCCGCCGGCTACCTCAGCCAGCGCCTGCGCGGCACCGCGCCCGCCGAGGCCGCGGCCTTCGGCAACCGGCTCGCGGCCCGGGTCATCCAACATCCCGGCGCGCTGATCCCGCGTGAGGCCATGCAAGACCTTCTCCAAGGCTGAACCCCATGCGAACCCTCTGGACCCTGGCGCTGACCGCCACCGTCGGCCTGTGCCACGCCGAGGGCAACGCACCTCTGCACCCCGCCACCTACGTGCACGCCGGCTGGGCGCAAACCACCGGCGGCCAGGGCGGCAAGATCATCCGCGTGACAACGCTGGCCACAGACGGCCCGGGCAGCCTGAAAGCGGCGCTGGACACACCCGGCCCGCGCATCGTCGTCTTCGAGGTGGGCGGTGTCATCGACCTGGGCGGCAAGAGCTGGAAGCTGCGTGAAGGCAAGGTCACCATCGCCGGCCAGACGGCGCCCGACCCCGGCATCACCCTCGTCAAGGGCGAGCTGGAGGTGTTCGCCCGGGACGTGATCCTGCAGCACATCAGCATCCGCCCCGGTGCCTACGGGCGGCCCAAGCGCAGCGGCAACGACCACGACGGCCTGTCCACCTCCGACGGCGCGGCGCGCGTCATCGTGGACCACTGCAGCTTCTCCTGGGCCACCGACGAAAACCTGTCGGCCGGCGGCAAGCGCTTCAACGGCGCCACGCCGGCCGACTGGCGCGAGAGCACCTCGCACGCCCTCACCTACAGCCACAACCTCATCTACGAGGGCCTGGGCGAGGCGGTGCACATCAAGGGCGACCACAGCAAGGGCAGCCTCATCCACGACAACGTCTCGCAGATCCTGCTGCTGGGCAATGTCTACGCGTCCAACCGCGAGCGCAACGCGCTGTTCAAGGGCGGCGTGTGGGGCGCGATGGTCAACAACCTGATCTACAACCCCGGCGCACGCGCCGTGCACTACAACCTGATCGCCCACGAGTGGGTCGGCCAGCCCTACCAGACCGGCAAGATCACGCTGGCCGGCAACGTCTACCGCGCCGGCCCCGGCACGGTACTGGGCCTGCCGCTGTTCACGCTGGGCGGCGTGGGCGATGTGCAGCTCTTCGAGCAGGACAACATGGCGGTCGACCGCAACGGCCTGCCGCTGCCCCTCACCGGCCGCTACACCACCAGCCCCGCGCAGATCATTCCGACGCGCGAGCCCTATCTGCCGCCCGGCCTGACATGGCTGGCCCCACGCGAGCTGGAGCGCCTGCTGCCGCTTTACGTCGGCTCGCGGCCCTGGGCGCGCGACCCGCTGGACTTCAAGCAACTGTCCGACATCGCCGAGGACCGCGGCACGCTCATCGACGACGAGACCCAGAACAACCCCGACGGCCTGCCCAGGCGCAAGGCCACGCAGCGTGCGTTTGTGGAGACCGACTGGAACCTGACCGACATGAGTCCCAAGGCCGGTTGGCAATCGCTGTTCACTCAGGTCTCGAAATGAGTTTGCTACGCCGCGAGCTGCTTGCATTGCTTGCGGCGCCTCCGGCCTTCGCTGCCCCTGATTGCAGCGATGCGCCAGGCCAGCCTTATCTGCCACCGTGCAAACCGTGGCCGAAGGGCATCGAAGGCCAGCGCAAGGCCGACATGGGCGATGGCAACTACGTCAACCCGGTGTTGGCCGGCGACCGCCCCGACCCCACGGTGCTGAAGGACGGCAGCGACTACTACCTGACCCACTCCAGCTTCGAGGCCGTGCCGGGGCTGCTGATCTGGCACTCGCGCGACCTCGTCAACTGGCAGCCGGTGGCCAACGCGCTGAACGAGGCCGTCGGCAGCGTCTGGGCGCCGGACCTGTGCAAGCACGGCGGTCGCTACTACCTCTACCTGCCGGTCAAGGCCGCGCCGAACGACATCCTCGTCACCTGGGCCGACCGCATTGAAGGGCCTTGGTCCAAGCCCGTGGCCCTTGGGTTGTCCAAGCACATCGACCCGACGCATGTCGCCGGCGAAGACGGTCAGCGCTGGCTCTACCTGAGCGGCGGCGACCGCGTGCGCCTCAGCGCCGACGGCCTCAAGGTCGCCGGCCCCATCGAGCATGTCTACGACCCCTGGCGCTATCCCGAAGACTGGGACGTCGAGAGCTTCTCGCCCGAGGGCCCCAAGATGCTGCGCCACGGCGGCTGGTGGCACATGCTGCTGGCCGTGGGCGGCACGGCCGGGCCGCCGACCGGGCACATGGTCATCGCCGCGCGCAGCCGCACGCTGGAGGGCCCCTGGGAGCAGGCGCCGCACAACCCGCTGATGCGCACACGTTCGCCACGCGAACGCTGGTGGTCGCGCGGGCATGGCAGCCTGGTGCAGGGGCCGGACGGCGGCTGGTGGATGCTGTATCACGGCTACGAGAACAGCTTTCACACGCTGGGCCGCCAGATGCTGCTGGCGCCAGCGCGCTTCAGCGTCGATGGCTGGTTCCATGTCGATGCTGATGATGGCGTGCCTCTGCCCATGCCCGCCAGCCCCAAGGGCGGCAAGGCGCTGCCACATGGGCTGGCCCTGTCGGACGACTTTGCGGGCAGCACGCTGAAGGCCCACTGGCAGTTCCTTAGCGGCAGCGGCCAGATGCCCCGCGCCCGCGTGGCCGGCGGCAAGCTGCACCTCACCGCCACCCCTGGCAAGGGCCCGGGCGAAAGCGCACCGCTGGGCTTCATCCAGGGCGACCCGGCCTTCGAGCTGGAGTTCGACCTCGAGGTCGACGAAGGCGTGCAGGCCGGCGTCGTTATGTTCTACAGCGCCAAGCTGTACGCCGGCATGGGCGCCAACGCCCGCAGCTTCCAGCTGCACCGCTACGGGCAGGACATCCGCGCCGTGCCCAAGCCCACCGGCATCGCGCGCAGGATGCAGCTCAAGCTGCGCTGCGTGCGCCACGTGCTCACCCTCTTCAGCCGCGCCGACGCAAGCCAAGCCTGGGCCAAGTTCCCGGTGCAGATGGACGTCAGCGGCTACCACCACAACACGGCAGGCGGTTTCGCCAGCCTGCGCCCGGCGATCTACGCTGCGGGCCAGGGCGAAGCACGCTTCTCGAACCTGCGCTATCGCGCCCTCGACTGAAGGAGACAACCCCATGAAGACCCGACTCACACTGATCGCCGCGCTGCTCATCAGCCCCGCCCTGCAAGCCCTGGAGCTGAAATCGGCCGACGTGCACAACAGCGACGACTACCCCACCGTCGCCGCCGTCAAGCACCTGGGCCAGGTGCTGGCCAAGAGCAGCGGCGGCGCGCTCACCGTCAAGGTCTTCAACAAGGGTGCGCTGGGCAGCGAGAAAGAGACTGTCGACCAGGTCAAGCTCGGCGCGCTGGCGATGACGCGCGTGAACCTCGGCCAGTTGACGGCCATGTGCCCCAAGACACTGGTGCCCGCCCTGCCCTTCCTGTTCCGCGACACGGCCCACATGCGCAAGGCCTACGACGGCGCGCCGGGCGATGAAATCCTCAAGGGCTGCGAGCACCAGGGCATGGTGGGCCTGGCGCTGTACGACTCGGGCTCCCGCTCCGTCTACGCGCGCAAGCCCATCAAGACGCTGGCCGACATGAAGGGTCTGAAGATCCGCGTGCAGCAAACCGACCTGTGGGTGGCCGCCATGACGGCACTGGGCGCCAACCCCTCGCCCATGCCCATCGGCGAGGTCTACACGGGGCTCAAGACCGGCCTCATCGACGCGGCCGAGAACAACGTGCCGAGCTACGACGGTTTTCGCCACATGGAGGCGGCGAAGTTCTACAGCCGCACCGAACACGCGATGACGCCGGAAGGCCTGTTCATCAGCAAGAAGATCTGGGACAAGCTGACGCCCGACCAGCAGAAGCAGCTGCGCGAAGCCGCCAAGGCCTCGGTGCCCGTCGAGCGCGAGCTCTGGGACGCCCAGGAAGCCAAGGCGCTTGCCGCGGCCAAGGCGGCCGGTGCGCAGTTCATCGACGTCGACCGCGAAGCCTTCCGCCAGGCCGTGCAGCCGGTCATCGCCAAGTTCGTCAACACGCCCGAGCTGCAGGCCCTGGTCAAGTCCATCCAGGACGTGAAATGAGCGGCTATACCAAGCTCTGCGCGGCCCTGTCGCGCTGGTCGCTGCGCACGGCGGTGCTGGGGCTGGTGGTGCTCGTCGTGTGCGTGCAATGGCAAGTGATAGGCCGCTACCTGCTGAACGACTCGCCGACCTGGACGGAGCCCTTCGCACTGCTGCTGGTGCTCTACATCACGGCGCTGGCCGTGGCAGTGGGCGTGCGCGACGCGGGCCACCTGGGCATGGAGTCCCTCGTCGTGCTGCTGCCCAAGGGCGCGCAGCGCGTGGCCGAGGCGGCCATCCATGTCTGCGTGCTCGTCTTCGCCGTGCTGATGGCCATGGCCGGCTGGGAATGGCTGACGCTGAAATGGGCCGAGCCCAAGCCCATGCTGGGCGTGCCCGAGGGGCTGGACTATCTGCCGCTGGTGATCGCCGGCGCGCTCATCGTGTTGTTCTGCATCGAGCATCTGATCGCGCTGTGGCGCGGCCATGAAGTTCAAGAAGCTGGGGTCTGACGTGGAAGGCATGGAACTTTGGGTCATGTGCGGCAGCTTCGTGCTGCTGCTGCTCCTGGGCGTGCCGGTGGCGTTTGCCATCGGGCTGTCCTCCGTCGCCACCGTGCTGGCCGCCGACCTGCCGATGGCCATCGTCTTCCAGAAGATGGTGGGCGGCATGCAGGTGTTCAGCTTCCTGGCGATTCCGTTCTTCATCTTTGCCGGCGAGCTGATGCTGCACGGCGGCATTGCGGAGCGCATCGTCAACTTCGCCAACCGGCTGGTGGGCCATGTGCGCGGCGGCCTGGGCATGAGCAACGTGCTGGGCTGCACGCTGTTCGGCGGCGTGGCTGGCTCACCGCTGGCCGACGTGTCGGCCATGGGCTCGGTGATGATTCCGTTGATGAAGCGCGAGGGCTATGACGCTGACTACGCGGTCAACGTCACCACGCACGCCGCGCTGGTGGGCGCACTGATGCCCACCTCGCACAACCTCATCATCTACGTGCTGGCCACCGCCGGCATCGCGGCGGTGAGCGTGTTCAACCTCATCCTGGCCTGCCTGATCCCGGCCCTGCTGCTGACGCTGTCCAACCTCGCCGCCGCCTACGGCGTGGCCCGCAAGCGTGGCTACCCCACACACGGCGCCTTCCCTGGCTGGCAGGCGGTGTTCGCGGCCTTCATGGCGGCGCTGCCGGGGCTCTTCGTCATCGTCATCATCCTGGGCGGCATCCTCAGCGGCGTGTTCACGGCCACCGAGTCGGCCGCCACGGCCGTGTGCTGGGCGCTGATCGTCACGGGCGTGGTCTACCGGTCGCTCTCCTGGCGCGGCTTCCTGGAGGCCTGCGCCAAGGCCTGCAAGACCACCGGCGTCGTGCTGCTGCTGATCGGCATCTCGGCCGCCTTCGGCTACTTCATGGCGCTGTACGAGGTGCCGCAGAAGACCGGCGAATGGCTGGAGCAGCTCAGCGGCAACAGGCCCTGGGCCATCTTCCTGTGGGTGAACGTGCTGCTGTTCCTGCTCGGCACCTTCCTCGACATGGCGGCCACCATCCTGATCTGCACGCCCATCTTCCTGCCCATCTGCATGAAGGCCGGCATGGACCCGACGCAGTTCGGTGTCGTCATGCTGCTGAACTGCGCGCTGGGTCTGAACACCCCGCCCGTGGGCAGCACGCAGTTCGTCGGCTGCGCGATCGGCGGTGTGTCGGTCGGGCAGGTGATGCGATCCATCGCGCCCTTCTACGGCGCGCTGCTGGCCACGCTGCTGGCCGTCACCTACATCCCGGCGCTGTCGATGGCGTTGCCGAAATGGGTGGGCGGCTAAAGCCCCGGATAGCGGGCCAGCACCTGAGCCCAGGCCGGCTGTTGACGCGCCCGCAGCAGGCCTTGGTTGAGGCGCTGCACCAGGTCCGGCCGCTGCGCGAGCAGGCGGCGCGACACCATCAGGTGCACGGGGCTGACCATCAAGTCCAGCGCCACCACCACCCCCTCGCCCGGCGACCGGGCGGCGCGGTAGAGGGTGGTGACCGGGTCTTCAAGGACGTAGTCCACCCGCCGGCCGCGCAGCGCAGACAGCGTCAGGTCGTTGGCATACAGCGGCACCAGCAGCTGGCGCAGCGCCGGGTCGTCCAGCTCCTGCCGAACATGGGCCGGCACCGTGGAGCCCCGGATGATGCCCACGCGCAGACCGCGGCCCTTGAGCTCGGCCAGCGCTTTCAGCGCCGGCGCGCCGCCCGCCAGCGCCATCAACGCCACGCGCTCCTGGCGGTAGGCCTGGGTGTATTCCGCAAAGACCTCGCGCTCCGGCGAGTGCGTAGCGCCCGCCACCAGGTCCAGCTCGCCCTGCGCCAGGTCCGACAGCTGGCGCGCCCAGGGCAGGTTCAGCCATCGCAGCCGCTCGCCGGCCGCCAGTGCGATGAGTTCGATCAACTCGATGTCCAGCCCCTCGGGCCCGGGCGCGGCGCGCATCTGGAACGGGGGGAAGTCGCCCCAGCCGATGCGCAGCGGCGCCGCGGTTTCGGCCCGCGCGGTTTGCCCCAGCTGCGCCAGGGGCAGCAAGGCAATCAGGTCGCGGCGGTTGAGGCTCATGCGGGAGACACTGGCAAAAGGCAGTCGGGCTGCCTTGTGCGTTGGACTCTCGCACAAGCCAGTGCGCACGTACCCTGGGGCCGACCATGAGTCGCGCCCGCCGCCAACTCCTGGCGCTGCTGCTGGCCAGCGCCGCCCTGCCGTCCACCGCACAGCGGCTGGACGACACCCTGGCCCGCCTGCAGCGCAACTGGCGGCCTCGCCTGGCCTGGCGGCCCGACCCGGGCTGGCGCACCGAAGCACTCGCCACCGCGCGCCGGCTGATGCTGCAGCCCGGCGATGACGGCAACGGCTTCGCGACCGAAGTGCAGAGTGAGGAAGACCGCGGCAGCCACACCGCGCAGGCGCTGACGCTGCGCGGCGCCCTTGGCGACCACGTACCGGCCCTCTATCTGCGCCCCAAAGGCCCTGGCCCCCACCCCGCCGTCGTCGTCATGCACGACCACGGCGCGCGCTTCGACATCGGCAAGGAAAAGCTCATCCGCCCGCTGGCATCCGCGCGCCCGGCAGTGCACGAATCCGCCCAGGCCTGGGTGCAGCGCTACTACGGCGGCAGCTTTGTCGGCGACACGCTGGTGGACGCCGGCTTCGCCGTGCTGGCCATCGACGCCCTCGGCTGGAGCGATCGCGGCCGCACCGGTTTCGTCAAGGACGACCAGCAGGCCCTGGCCAACCACCTGCTGCAGCTCGGCCACAGCTGGGCCGGCGTGATCGCCAGCGACGACCTGCGCTCGCACCGCTGGCTGCGCGAACGGCCTGAGATCGATGCCAAACGCGTAGCGGTGCTGGGTTTTTCAATGGGTGCCTTCCGCGCCTGGCAGCTGGCCGCCGTCAGCGAGCAGGTCTCGGCCTGTGTCGCGGCACACTGGATGTGCACCCGCGAGGGCTTGCTGCGCGCCGGTGAGCACACGCTGCAGGGGCAATCGGCCTTCAGCATGGCGCACCCGGGGCTGGCGGCGGAGCTGGACCACCCCGACGTGGCCGCGCTGATCGCGCCGAGGCCGCTGATGCTGTTCGGGTCCAACGACGACAAGCTCTTCCCGTGGGATGCGGCGCAGCAGGCGTGGGCGCAGCTGGCCAAGGCCTGGGGGCGGGGCAGCCGCTTCAACACGCGAGCGACGGCGGGCGGCCATCGCTTCGACCTCGACCAACAACGCGCCGCCGTGGCGTGGCTGGCCAGCCTGTAGCACTGGCGGCCGGTGAAGCGATGCCGCCCGTTGGCGAGTTTTCACCTCCGTGGCCTGCGGCCGGATCAGGCTTTGTTGGCATAGTGCCGCGAACACCACCCAGCAAACCGGTACATGAAGCACTTGAACCACCGCGGGTCCGCCTTCTTGCTGGCCCTGACCGTCGTGCTGGCTGTGCTGATGCTGCTGTCCGCCCTGGGCATCAGCGGCGACTGGAAGCCCAAGACCACGCCCTTCCGGCTCGTGAACGAGCCCTTCATCGGGTGGGCGCTGCTCATCGTGCTCAGCGCTGGTCTGGTGCTGATCCACGTTGGCGATGAACTGGCTCAATGCGTAGGCGCTCTGGTCTTCGGAGGCGTGACCGTTGGCCTGGCGCTGGTCAGCGTCTTTTTCTGGGACACCATCCTCGGCGTCCTTCTCGTCAATGCCGCGGCACCCGTACTGCGCTCAGCCTCACTGGCGCTCAAGTCCATGACGCCACTAGGCAGCGCCAACGCGGCCTCGAAGCAGCGGGCCGCCCGCGCCGGTTGAGCACCTGCCGACGGGTACACCCGTCCCCACAAGCACGATGGCGCCCGGCGCAATGCGGCGCCACACTCTCGCTGAACCAAGCTCACCCACCGCCGCCATGAACGAACTGCTCGCCGCCTACCGCTACACGACCAACAACTACGCCCAGATCGAGGGCAGCAAGGTCTGTGGCTGCTGCAACTGTGTCGCCATGTTCGGCCCCGACGAGATCGTCGGCTGGACGGGCCTGACGGTGCAGAACATGGACGACCCCAAGGCCCTCAACGAGCAGACCGCCATGTGCCCGCGATGCGGCTCTGAGGCCGTGCTGGGCGACGGCTGCGGCTTTCCGATCAATGCGAACTTCCTGGCGCGGATGAACGAGGCGTGGTTTCAGCGGACGATGATCCACAGGCCGGCGGCGAAGAAATGACGATCACGACTCCCGCTTAGTACATCGGCGCGGAAGCCATGGAGCGCTTTTCTCAGCACGAAGCACCCTGATGCGAGTGAAGCACCCATGGATGTCCTCGCCGTCTTCACCACCGTAGGCAGCCAAGACCAGGCCGATGCCCTCGCCCGTACCGCCGTCGAGCAGCACCTTGCCGCCTGCGTGCAAACGGAATCCATTCGCAGCACCTACCGCTGGCAGGGCGAGGTCGTCTGCGAGCCCGAGGTCCGGCTGATGTTCAAGACCAGCCGCGCACGCTATCCGGCCCTCGAGGCGCTGCTGCTTGAGCTGCACCCTTACGAGCTGCCGGCGATCTTTGCGCTCCCAGTGGTCGGGGCGACACCCGAGTACCTGACCTGGCTGCGCGAATCGCTGTCGGCCTGAAACCGCACGAAGCGCATACTTGCTGCCATGGCCATCCCGCATGCCACGCCCGGTCAAGCCATCGATATCCGCCCCGGCGCCGCCGACCCTGACGGCGCGCGGACGGTGGCGCTGTTCAAGTCGCGCGACCTGGAGGTCATGCGCCTCGTGCTGCCCGCCGGCAAGGCAGTGCCGCCGCACAAGGTGGCGTATGAGATCACCATCCAGTGCATCTCCGGCGCATTGGCCGTGACGACCGATGCCGGCCGCCATCAGTTGCAGGCGGGCCAGTTGCTCTATCTGGAGCGGGAGGCTGTGCACGACGTGCTGGCGCTCGAGGACGCCATGGCTCTCGTGACCGTCGTGCTGCCCTGACTCACTTCTCGAGCGTGCGCGCCATGGCCAGTTCCGGTCTGAGCTTCAGCAGCCCCTCCATCACTTGCTCCGAGAACAGCGCCGCGCCCTTGGGGCCCAAGTGGGTGCGATCAAAGCGCGGCGGTGCCTCCGCCAGCGTGTCGGCCGCGGGCTGGCCCATGGCGGCAACCGCGGCGTGGCTGATGGCGTTCAGGTCCAGTACCGGCACGCCCTGCTCGGCGCCCACCTTGATGACGGCCTCTGCCCAGGGGCGAAGGTCGTTGGGCAGTTCACCGTCCTTGAAGGTCCGGCGCGTCAGCGGCGTGATCAGCAGCACCTCGGCGCCGGCGGCCTTCACGTCCTTCACGTAGCCCGTCATGTTGGGCCCGAACTCCGTGGCGAGGTCCGTCGAGCGGCCAGGCTTGCCGGGCTGGTCGTTGTGGCCGAACTGGATCAGCACCAGGGTCTTCTGCCTGCTGGCACCGCCCTCGCCCAGCAGGGTCAGCACCGTGGCCCACAGGCCCTCGGCGCGGAAGCTCATGCTGGAGCGGCCACCGCGCGCGAGGTTGATGCATGCCACCTGCTGGAAGCGGGCGCACAGCGCGTTGCCATAGCCGCTGCGCGGCGCCATCGTCGAGTCTCCGACGAGGATGAGGCGCGGGCCGGTGGCAACGTTGGCGGTGGTTTCACCTTTCGGCGCGGACGCGGCGGGTGACGGCGTCTGGGCCGTGGCGGAAGCGGCGAGCAACGCCGCCAGAAGCAGGAGTGTCTTCATGTGAGAGCGGGCCAGCCGGCTTTGGGGCTCATGTCGTCGAGGTTCCAGTCCTCGGGCTTGAAGGTGCGCTGCGTCGGCGCATGGCGCGGGTAGCCGAGGGCGTTCTCGACTTCGGAGTCGATCAGCTTGCCCTTGCCCTGCGCCATGTCCGCCAGCAGCTTCGCATCCAGCGGGTCACGCGCCCAGGGGCGTGCGCCGACGAGGGGCGGCAGTTCGCGGGCCAGTGAGGCGGCCGGGCGCAACGGCGGCTGGTTCGGCGGCAGATAGGCCTGGCTGGCGACGATCAACTTGGCCGTCGTCGTCGCGTTGCGGCCCAGCAGCGGGGCCGGCGCACCCAGCGCGTCATGGGCGATGTTGTCGGCCATGTAGAGCTCCAGGTCGCCCTGGCCCAGCAGCATGAAGAAAGGCGTGCCCGCTACCGTGCTGGGGCCGTGGCGCAGCGCGTTGCCGACGAGCGTCAGCTTGCCGGTCTGCCAGGGCTGGCCTTCCCACTCGTTGGCGAGCAGGTTGTAGTGCACGGCCCGGTCGCCCGGGTTGAACACGTAGTTGTTGACCATGGCGCCATGCGCACCGCCCTTGAAGAGCGCGTTGCGCTGGCGGTTGGACACGTAGACGTTGCCGTAGATCAGCACGGCGGTCGTGTTGTCGTGGATCAGCGAGCCCTTGCTGTGCTCGCCCTTCACATGCACCGAGTTGCCCAGGCCCTCGTAGATGAGGTTGTGGCTGTAGGTGATGCGGTGCGACGTGGCCTCGCGCCATTGCTCAACGCTCTTGCCGCCATCGAAGCGCGGGCCACTGGCGGACAGGTTCTCGTCGGTGGCCCAGGAGAAGCTGCAGTGGTCGACGATGACGTCGTGGGCGTCGCCCAGCGTCGAGATGCCGTCCTGGTCGCCGCCGCCCTTCTTGGGCCGGCCGAACTCGCCGGGGCGGAATGTCAGGTGCTGGATGACGACGTCATGCGTCGAGATCATCGTCTCGGCCTTGATGATGCTGACGCCGGGGTCGGGCGCCGTCTGGCCGGCCAGCGTCAGGAAGGGCTGCGTGATCTTGAGCGGCTGGCCGCCCATGTCGATGACGCCACCCACCTCGAAGACGACGATGCGCGGGCCGCTGGCCTCGATCGCCTCCTTCAGGCTGCCGGGGCCGGACGCTGCCAGCGTCGTCACCTTGATGACGCGCCCACCGCGACCGCCCTGGGTGGACGTCCAGCCGCGGGTGACGATGCCGGCGTGCGAAGGAGTCTGGGCCGCGGCTGGCAGCCAGCCGGCGAGACCCAGCCCGCCGCCCGCGGCCAGCAGGCCGCGACGGCGCAGGGAATGAAGCTTGCTCATGCTCAGAACGTGTAGTCGGCCGTCACCTTGTACGCCCGGCCCAGCACATCGGCCAGGCTGGTGATGTAGCCGGTGTAGATGGTGTTGGACGTGACCGGCGGCGACGCGTTGGTGATGTTGTTGACTGCCAGGCTGAGCTTGAGCCCCTTGAAGCCCGAGTAGGCGAGGCTCGCCCCGTACTGGCTGTAGGGGCTGACACGCGTGAGCGTGGAGCCGGCACGCGGCGTGAGGTCGGTCAGCGCGGTGCTGTAGCGCACCGAGACCAGGCCCGACCACGGGCCGTTGCGCAAGCCCACCGAGGCCGTGTGCTTCCAGCGCGGGTTGATCTGGGGCATGCCGGCCAGGCCGGAGTTCACGCCGGCGCCGCCGTAACGCGCGTCGTTGGTGATGATGCCGACATTGCTCAGCACCTCGCCGTTCTTCTCGGCGCTGAAGCGGTAGCTCTCGTAGTAGGTGCCGTCCAGCATGAAGCTCGCCTGGCCGATGGGCGTGGCTACGCGGTACATCACGGACAGGTCCAGGCCACGGATGCTGGTGTCACCGCGGTTGGCCTGGCTGGCGACGATGTAGTCGATGGTGCCGTCGGCCTTGCGGATGATGTTGGTCACGTACTTGGCCGGCTGCTGCTGCACCTCGGCAATGGCCACGGCGCCGAGCATGTCGGTCAGCTTGATACCCCAGTAGTCCGCCGTGATCAGCAGGCCCTTGGTGGGCTCCAGCGCCATGCCCAGCGTCCAGCCCTTGGACTTCTCGGGCTTGAGGAAGCTGTTGTCGGGCGACTTGGTCCAGTAGTTCATGACGACATTGCAGACCTGGTCGCGCGTGTAGCCGGCCACCGGCGTGCCGGTGTTGGCCACGGTGGGCGTCGGGCTGGGGCACAGCACCGGGTCGTCCATGGTCTGGGTGCGCACCTCGGGCGTGGGGTTCTGGATGTCCATGATGGACGGTGCGCGGAAGCCCGTGTTGGCCGAAGCGCGCAGCACCAGCTCGTCCAGCGCCTGGTAGCGGGCCGACAGCTTGGGGTTGACCGTCGTCGTGTTGAGGTCGCTGTAGCTGTCCGAGCGCACCGCGGCATTCAGGCTCAGGCTGCGCGTGACGGGCGCGTCCACTTCGATGACGGCCGACTTGATGTCGCGCTTCAGCTTGCGGGACACGCCCACCGGCGTCTCGCCGACGAGGTCGTGCTTGGTGACGTTGCCGAAGGAATCGATGGCCAGCGTGCCGTTGGCATTCTTGGCGACGTAGTCCAGCGGTGCGGCCTCAACCTTGGCCGAATCACGGCGCAGCTCGCCCGACAGGGCCACCATCAGCGGGCCGCCGGACAGCTCCATCAGCGAGCGCGTCAGCGTCGCGTCCACGCTCTGGTTGTACGCGCGGTTGATGCGGTAGCTGTAGTCGCTCGCCTCGATGCTCTTCAGGTACTCCAGGCCAGCGGCGTCCTGCAGGCCGAAGGGATTGAGGATGCCATTGGTGAAACCTTCCTGCGCCTTGGAATAAAGGATGTAGCCGGCGCCGGCACGCGTGTCGCGCAGGGAGCGGCCGTAGTTCAGGCCCACGCGGTAGTCGAAGCCGGCCACGGTGCCTTCGGCGCTGAGCACCAGGCGATCGTTGCTCTGCTCGTCGTTGCGGTAGGCCGAGCCGAGTTCGGCCGGGCCCCAGACGAAGAAGATCGTCCGGTTGTTCATGTTCAGCGTGCTGACGGTGCCGGGCGTCTTGGTCGCGTCGATGAACATCGCCGGCGAGTTGGCGCCGGTGTTGCTGCCCACCACCTGCATGGCCGGCGTGATGCCCTTGCCGGGGTAGAACTTGCTCGTCGCCGGCATGCTGTAGGTGGTGGCCGGCGCAGTGGCGCCAGGCACCTGCATGCCACGGTACTTCTGCACGTTGAACTTGGAGTGCAGGCCTTCCAGCGTCAGCGAGTGGTCGTTGTTGATCTTCCAGCTCAGCTTGCCGAAGACGTTGGTGATCTCGCTGCCGTCGGTGATGGCGTCGTAGTAGTTCGGGTTCCGGTAGCAGCCGGCGTTGCCATAGGTGGCCGGCGTGGCCACGCTGCCGGCGCCCAGCGTGGGCAGCGAGTAAGGCGCCGCGCAGCCGGTCGCGAAGGCCGGGTTGTAGTTGGAGTTGGCGGCCGCCGTGAAGCCGAAGTTGGCCGTGGGGCTGGGGTTCTTGTTGTCGGGCACCAGGCCCAGGCCCATGGCCGACAGCACCGAGTAGTCGTACAGCTCCGGCCGGTCGATCTTGAACAGCGCCGACTTGCGCTGATGGTCCAGCGACAGATAGGCATTCCAGCCGTCGGCATTGAGGTCCCCCATGCCCACGATGGCGCCGATGGCCTTGGTCTCGCCGCCGCCGGAATGCTCGGGCTGGTTCCACTCCGCCTTCACGCGCGCACCCTTGTAGGTGTTGAAGGTCCAGAAGTTCTGCACGCCACCGATGGCGTCGGAGCCGTAGATGGATGAGGCGCCGTCGCGCAGCGTCTCGGCGCGGTCCAGCGCCATGCGCGGGATGACGCTGACCGAGACGTACTGGTCCTGCAGCGGCTCGTTGGCCATGCGCCGGCCGTTCAGCAGCGTCAGCGTGCGCATGGGGCCCAAGCCACGCAGATTGAGCATCGGCCCCGCGGCGCCGCTGTTGGTGCCCAGGGACAGCGACTGCGGCATCTCCAGCACCAGGTCTTTCAACTCCGTATGGCCGCGCGCCTCCAGCTCCTCGGACTTGATCACCGACACCGGCAACGCCGTCTCGCCCGCCAGCCGCTTGATGGAAGAGCCGGTGATCTGGATGCGTTCCAGGGTTGCGGGAGCGTCGGCGGTCTGGGCCTGGGCCGAAGCCATCAGGCTCAGCACGGCGCTGGCGCACAGGGTCAGGCGGGTGCGGGCTTGCAGGGGTTTGATGCTCATGATGTCTCCTCAGGTTCTTTTGCGTTGCGTCTCGGTCGGGCCCACCGGGGTGCCGGCGGGCCGCCGCTTCAGGGTGCGGGCACCCAGCCGCCGGGCGCGCCGGTGGCGATGGTCGAGTTCTGGAAAATCTCGGCGCGCGTCGTCAGGCCGGTGGCCGAGCCGAGCTGCTTGGCGAGCTGCAGATTGGTGGCCACGTTGTTGACCTTGACCGAGGCCACGCCAAGCCGCGCGCTGACGTCCAGCGGCGTGCCTGACAGGTCTGTGCTGCCGAACTCGCGCCAGCCCGCCGCATCCGTCGTCGTGCCATCGGCCGTGCCGGCCCAGGGCGGCGGGTTGCTGCCGCAACTGCCGGTGCCCGCACCCGTCTTGCTCGTGCCGGTGCCCACGCACCAGCCCGCGGGCAGGATGTGCGAGCCCATCCGGGTGTTCACGAAGGCGATGTTGTCGGTGTAGGTCGTCGCCGTGGTGCCTCCGCTGCGGGCGAGGTAGGCCTGCGTCACGCCGGGGTCGGCGGTCAGCGCGCTGTTCAGGAAGACGAAGCCCTTGTCGCCGGCCGTGGCACGCGACTGCAGGACGAAGCCGGCCGAGTTGCTGCCGGTGTCGACGACCGAGCGGATCTCGCTCTCCTCGAACAGGCTGGCCATCACGCTGCCCCAGATGAAGTCGACGTTGCCGGCAATCAGCGACTGGTAGAACCAGTTGTAGCCCTTGAGCTGCAACGTGTCCTGCTGGCTGTAGAAATTCATCTGCTTGGCCACCAGGCGAGCCGCCGCAGCCGTCGTGCTGGTGTTGAAGTAGATCGTCTCGGCCTGGTTGTCCCAGCTGGTGCTGCGCACGTGCGGGTTCTGCAACGTGAAGTTCTGCAGCGTCAGCAGGTCAGCAGTTTCGACGAGCAGGGACGCGCGGCCGCCGCCCAGCACGCGGTGGCCCACGGTCTTGCCCGAGGTGCTCAGCGCCGTACCGGCCGAGGCCGAACTGGCGCCACTGCCCGAGTTCAGCGACTCGAAGTTCACGTCGCCCACCACCACGCCGTCGCGGCTCTCGCCGACGATGCTCAGGTTGGACACCTTGCGCAGGATGTTCAGCTCGGGGTAGCTGCCGTTGGCCAGGTGGATGACCTTCGGCGTTGCCACCGTGTTGCAGCCGTTGGCGGCCGGGCTGTTCGTCGAGCAGTTCTTCATGACCCAGTTCAGCGCGCCCTGCAGCGTGCGGAAGTCGGCCGTGGAGCCGCCGTCATCGACGTTCAGGTTCGTGAAGCTCGCCGGTGCGGCGCGCGTCGTGAACTTCCAGTTGTCGGCCTTGGCTACCCCGGCGAAGGCAGCGCCCTTGATGGTGCCGGACAGCACCGAGGCGTCCATCGTCACGTAGTAGGTCGTGCCGAAGTCCAGCTTGTTGCTGTGCAGCTTGACCGAGGCCTTGGCGCCGCTGACGCTGACCGGGCGGTACCAGACATAGCGCGCGAACGTGGCCCCGTCGGGCATGGCGCCCAGGCCCAGCGCGTCGATCTCGAGGTTGGTGCGGGCGAGCACGACCTGCGTGTCGCTGCTGGAGGGCGTGTTGCTGACGTCGATGCTGTCCACCAGCACGTCGTCGCTGGCGCGGTAGACGCTGATCTTGCCGGTGGTGCCGATGGTGGGCGGCGCGTCGAAGGACAGCGAGACGCGCGTGTCGGTCTGCACACCGGTCTCGCTGGCGGCGGGCGACTTGGTGCCAGCCACATCGTTGACGTTGCCGTTGCCGCTGATCTGCGTCGTCAGCTTGCCGGCGCCGGCCAGGGCCAGCGCATTGGCCTTGACAAGCGCTACCGGCCGCGGCTTGAAGGCATAGCCCGGCGTGAAGGCCGTGCCCCCTTGCACGCCGCAAGCGCCGAGCGGCGCGCCGTTGACGGTGGAGCCGGTGTCCTGGAAGACGCCGGTGTGGTCGGAGCTGGCGTAGACGACGACGCTGTCGCAGCCGGTCGCACCGTCGACGGCGAAGACGTTGGCGTTCGACAGCACGTTGCTCGCCTTGCCCACGCCGATGCTGTAGGAGTGCGGATAGGGGTTGGCCGTCTTGCTGCCGACGAAGTAGTTGTTGAAGACGTGGACCTGGCCGAAGCGCACGCGCGGCACGCGCTGGGTCACGCCGTTGAAGACGTTGTTGGCGATGGTGATGCGCAGCTTGCCGGCGTCGCTCGTCAGGCTGTCGGAGCCGCCAATCAACATGGACTTGTCGTGCGCGGTGACGACGTTGTAGGAGACCGTGATGAGGTCCGCGCCCTTGGTGATGTCGATGGCGCCGTCGTGGCACTGCTTGGTCTTGCCGTTCTCGATAGGCAGCGTGTCGTCCGTGACGGGCGTGTCGGTGATGGTGTTGCGGTCGATCCAGACCTGCGTGGCCGTGACGATGCCGATGGCGTCGTACTGCGAGTTCCAGTTGCCGAGCGCCCCGTCGGTCGGGTCCCAGATGGGGCCCACGTCGCAGGGCGCGACGAGGTGGAGGTTGCGCACGATGACCTGGCTGACGCTGGTGATGTCGATCCAGGCGTTGACGAAGCCGGCGCCCGGGCCTTCGCCGATGAGCGTGGTGTTGCTGGTCAGCTTGATGCGCGCCCTCACCTTCTGGTCCGCCGTGTTGGCGAACGGCGTGCCCTCGGTCATGTCGATGGTGCCGGCCACCTTGATGATCTTGGGCAGGTTGCCGGCGTTGGCCAGCGCGTTCAGCAGCTCGGCGCGGCTGTGCACGGTGTAGATGTGCTCCACCGTGGCGGCGCTGCCGCCGACGGTGCCGGCACCCCAGCCATCGCTGGGCGCGGTTTGCTGGGCCGCATCGACGGCGTGGGCCGGCAGGCTGAGGGCCAGCAGCGCGGCAACGCAGCTCAGTTGCTTGAGGGCTTTCATGCAGCCCTCCTCGTGCGGCGCAGCGCCACCAGGCCCAGGCCCAGGCCCGCAGCCAGCAGCGCGAGGCTGGCAGGCTCAGGCACGGCGCTGACGTTCAGCTGCGTCGTGAAGCTGCCGTACTCGGTCGTGAAGCTGAGGTTGGTCAGCGTCAGGCTGACGCTGTTCGGGCCGACGAGCTGCACGCCGACCAGGCCGCCGTTGACGCCGCTCAGGTCCAGCGGCGCGAAGCCGGTGACGGGGGCGGCGAGGCCCGCGAAGCTGAAGGTCAGCGTGTAGCTGCCGGCCAGGCCGGTGACGCCGCTGTTGTTCCAGACCTGCACGCGGCCATCGGCAAAGAAATCGATGGCGACATTGGCGTCGGCGGTGATGAACTCCAGGTCGGCCGCTGCCAGCGCAGTCGTGTTGCTGCCGGGCTCGTCGGCGAACAGGTGGTCCAGGCCCAGCATCGTCGAGCTCGCGCCGCTGACCTGGGCCGTGATGAGGGTGCCGGCAGGCAGGCTGTCGGCAGCCCAGGCCGCACTGCTGGCCAGCCATGCGGCGGCGATGACCGCCAGGGTCTTGCTTGTCTTCATGTTGTCTCCGTGTTTGAGGCCTGGCGGGCCGCGGTGAGCGGCAGCCGGCGCTTCTATGGCGGAGACCTGCAGGGTTCCGCGAGCAAAAAAGGGCACAGACGTAGGTCTGTGCCCTTTGCTTTTTTCTAGGCTATGCCCGCCTTAGAACTTGTAGCGACCGCCGATGACGAACTCGCGGCCGGTGTAGTTGTTCACCACCACGTTGTCCATCGCACGCGAGATGAACTGGTCGTTCGGCTGGTTGGTCAGGTTGGTCGCCTCGAGCGTGAACTCCAGGTTCTTGGAGTACTTGTAGCCCAGCGACATGTCGACGTTGAAGGTCTTGTTCTTGCCCGCCACGTCCTGGTTGTTGCCGGCCGGGATGGTGGTCAGGAACGCCGAGCGCGCCGAGCTGGACACGCGGCCGCTGAAGGTGCCGTCGTCGTAGTAGACCGACAGGTTCCAGGAACGCGGCGACAGGTTGACCAGGTCTTCACGCACGGTGGGCGAGTTGATGGCGGTTGTCAGCACGTAGTCCATCTTGGACTTGACCTGCGTGTAGTTCGCCAGCAGGCCGAAGTTCTGGCCCCAGCCCGGCAGGAAGGTGAAGGGCTGCTGGATGTTGACTTCGAAGCCGGTGAGCTTGCCGCCCTGCGTGTTGACCGGCGCGCTGACGGCGAAGATTTCGTCGCCCGTGAAGTTGCTCGGCAACGACGACATCGGCAGGCCCGTCTGGTTGTACGGGACGTTGCGGGTCTGCGTCAGCACGTAGCTCTTGATGCTCTTCTGGAACAGGCCCAGGCCGACGAAGGCGTTCTTGGAGTGGTACCACTCGGCGCTGGCGTCCAGCGTGGTGGCGCGGAACGGGTCCAGCGCCGGGTTGCCGCCGGTGTAGCTCAGCGTGCCGGTGGTGCTCAGCGTGCCGCCGGGGTTCAGGTTCTGCAGCGGCGGGCGCGACATGACCTTGGCCGCAGCCGCGCGCAGGATCAGGTCCTTGGAGACGTTGACCGACAGGTTGGCCGAGGGCAGCCAGTCGCTGTAGTTGCGTGCCGCGGTGACAAGGCTGCCGCCGCCGGTGGCGAGGTAGCCGCTGGCCACGATGTCCGTTTTCACGTAGCGGGTGCCGACGTTGCCGCGCACGGCCATGCCGCCCAGGCGGGTCTCGAAGTCGGCCATCAACCAGGTGCCGGTGTCGGTCTCGATGATGGCGCGGTTGCCGCCGCGGGCGCTGCCGTTGGTGATGGAGGTCAGCGTGAAGTCGCCGGGGCCGCCGGCCGGGCCGGTCTTCAGGCAGTTGCAGTAGATGTCGTAGGCCTTGGCGATGGCGTCCAGGTTGGGGATGACCCAGGACGTGATCGAGCCGGTCGGCAGGTTCTGGCCCTTGCCGAAGCCGGAGAGCGACGTCACGAGGCTGGCCGGGTCCACGCCGGTGGGCAGCGTGTTCATCGTCTCGACGGTGCGGCGGATGTCGTAGCTGGTGAACTTGAACTGCTTGTAGCTGACGCCGCCCTTCATCGTCAGCACGTCGGGGATGACTTCCCAGGCGATGTCGGCGGTGGCGACGTCCTGGCGGTTGGTCACGCCGTTGGGCCGGATGCGGATTTCGCTGGGCGTGAAGTTGGCGATGCTGGTGGCACCCACCGGCACGCCGTAGATCTTCAGCGCGCCGTTCGGGTCGCTGGGGTTCAGGTTGCCGTAGCCCAGCAGCGGTGCGCGGTCGTCGCCGCGGGCGTCGAACACGTAACCGTTGACGTTGGGGGCGTCCAGCGTGGTCGTGGTCTGGATGGGGTTCTTGAACTTGGACGTGGCGCGGCCACCGCGCACGGTCACCTTGATGGAATCACCGATGTCCTGCTCCACCGTCAGCGTGGGCTGGCTGAACTCGGTGCTGAGCTTGTCGAAGCGCGACTCGGCGCGCACGTCGACACCGTTGAACTTGCCGTAGAGCAGCTGGCCGCTGGGCGAGTACTGCGCCTCGACGACGCTGGTCTGCTGCTTGCCGCCGGCCGACAGCGCGCGGCTGAAGGAGATGGCTTCCAGGAAGTCTTCCTGGCGGGTGGCGTCGAGCTTGCTGTAGAGCATGTCGAACGTCAGCAGCATCGTGTCCGACGGGCGCACCTGGATGGCGCTCGTCAGGCCCAGGCGTTCCTGGTCATGCGTGAGGCGGCCGTAGCGCGGCAGGCGCGGGTGGAAGTTGGTGGCCAGCGAGGCGGTGTTGTAGGCAGCCAGGTTTTCCGGCGTGTTGGGCAGGCGCGGCACGCCCTGGGCGGCCGGGCCGCAGGTGGTGGCGGTGGAGCCGGTGGGCAGGTTGGTCGTCACGCCCTGCGGAGGGCACCAGCCGCTGAAGGTGTTGCCGCTGGAGGGGCCGTTGTCCCAACGCACGGTGCTGAAGCCTTCTTCGTAGACCTTGCGCTTGGAGTAGGCGCCCGACAGCAACATGCCGATCTTCTTGTCGGCGAAGGTGTTGGAGATCAGGAAGGACGCCTTGGGCGTGGCCTTGCCGGACAGCTCGTTGTAGGTGCCCTTCATGGACACGGCGGCCACGAAGCTCTTCATGTCGAAGGGGCGGGCCGTCTGCAGGTCGATGGTGGCGCCCAGCGAGCCTTCGTCCACGTCGGCCGAGCTGCTCTTGCGCACGGTCAGCGAGTTGAAGAGGTCGGCCGCGAAGACGTTGAAGTCGAAGGCGCGGGTGCGGTTGGCGCCGCCGGAGCTGTCGGTACCGCCGGTGGTGGCCAGCGCCTCGATGCCGTTGATGCGGGTGCGGGCGAAGTCGCCGCCCAGGCCGCGCACCGTGATGTTGCGGCCTTCGCCGGCGTCGCGGTCAATGACGACGCCCGGGATGCGCTGCAGCGATTCGGCGAGGTTGGT
This sequence comes from Roseateles sp. GW821-FHT02E12, assembly GCF_059421665.1. Lineage (NCBI taxonomy): Bacteria > Pseudomonadati > Pseudomonadota > Betaproteobacteria > Burkholderiales > Sphaerotilaceae > Roseateles > Roseateles sp. GW821-FHT02E12. Next base: position 335,341 of record NZ_JBWKVK010000003.1, on the reverse strand, counting down.
GTCCGGGAACTTGCCCATGTCCTCGGCCTTGATGACATCGACGATGCCCTTGTCCTGGCGCTTGGCGTTGAGCGCGCTTTCCAGCGAGGCGCGGATGCCGGTAACGGTCACCGTATCCAGTTGCGCGGAGGCCGCCGGCGCGGTTTGAGCCCAGGCGGGCACGGCGACGAGGGTGACGGCCAGGGCCACCGGGCTCAGGGCCAGGCAACGGGAAGGACGGAATGCGGGCATGGGATGTCTCCTGGTACAGGCCGCCTGGGCGCGCTGTGTCGCGCCGGCGGCTCTCGGGTTATGCAAGGCTTGGAACCCGGGCGCACGCAGGGCACCCGTCGATTTCTAAGGCCGGCGACGCTGCAGTGCGAGCGCCGGTTCGATCACCACGACGACGCAAAGCCGTCGTAGCGAGGGGAAAACCGGTCGAGCAGAGGGGCGTCGTTAAGAAAATTGGCGCTCATCGCTCGATGTGTAAAGGTCTGTTGTGAACGATGATAGGCGGAAGATGCGAAAATCGGAACATCGGTTCACTAATTAGAAACCATGATTCCGCAACACTTGTGCCGCGCCTAAAGTCGTGGCATCGGAAAAAGTGGAACTGCGTTTCAACTACTTCCTCACCACCGCGGCAGCCCTCCCCGAACGGCCTCAGTCCGCGCAACCGGTGCCCAGGCACCTTGGACAAAGACATGGTTCTCCAGAACTTCAATCTGGCCGGCAAGACGGCCATCGTGACCGGCTGCAACACGGGCCTCGGCCAAGGCATGGCCCTGGCGCTCGCCCAGGCTGGTGCCGACGTCGTCGGTGTCAACGTCTCCGAGCCTGACGAAACCAAGGCTGGCGTCGAGGCCCTGGGCCGTCGCTTCCTGGACCTGCGCGCCAACCTGGGTGACATCAGCTGCATCCCCGACCTGGTGGCCCAGGCCAAGGCGCTGAACGGCGAGGTGCACATCCTGGTCAACAACGCCGGCATCATTCGCCGCGAGGACGCCATCAAGTTCTCGGAAGCCGACTGGGACGACGTAATGGACCTGAACCTCAAGTCAGTGTTCTTCCTGTCGCAGGCCGTGGCCAAGACCTTCATCGCCCAGGGCAAGGGCGGCAAGATCATCAACATCGCGTCGATGCTGAGCTTCCAGGGCGGCGTGCGCGTGCCCTCGTACACGGCCAGCAAGAGCGGCGTCATGGGCATCACGCGGCTGATGGCCAACGAGTGGGCCTCGCACGGCATCAATGTGAACGCCATTGCCCCGGGCTACATGGCCACCAACAACACCGCCGCGCTGCGCGCCGACGAACAGCGCAACAGCGCCATCCTCGAGCGCATCCCGGCCGGCCGCTGGGGCCGCCCCGAGGACCTGGCCGGCCCGGTCGTGTTCCTGGCTTCCCCTGCAGCTGACTACGTCAACGGCTACACGGTGGCTGTCGACGGTGGCTGGCTGGCGCGCTAAAAAGAACTGCAGTACGCGGCCCGCGCCATTGCGGGCCTGCTTAGAACAGGCCTCGGAGGAGACACCGGGCGATGTACGAGAACAAGAAACTTGGCTTCATGTTCGTCCTGCCGTTCGTGCTGGGCGTGCTGTTGTTCAAGCTCTTCCCGTTCGTGATGAGCTTCGCTCTCAGCTTCACGCAGTACGACCTGATCGACCCACCCGAGTGGATCGGCCTGCGCAACTACGAGGAGATGCTGACCGGCGACCCGCTGTTCCGCAAATCGCTGGGCGTCACGCTCACCTTTGCGCTGCTGGCCGTGCCGCTGCGCGTCGGCTTCGCGCTCGTCGTGGCACAGGTGCTGAACTTCAAGCTCAAGGGCATCAACGCCTTCCGCGCGGCCTTCTACATTCCGTCCATCCTGGGCGGCTCCATTGCCGTGGCGGTGTTGTGGCGCTTCGTGTTCGCCAAGTACGGGCTGGTCAACATCATCCTGGGCAAGCTGGGCTTGGAGCCCATCCCCTGGCTGGCCGACGAGCACTACTCGATGTGGACCATCGTGCTGCTCTTCACCTGGCAGTTCGGCTCGGCCTGCGTCATCTTCCTCGCCGCGCTGCAGAACGTGTCCAAGTCGCTCTACGAAGCCGCCGAGATCGACGGCGCCAGCCAGGGCCAGCAGTTCTGGAAGATCACCGTGCCCCTCATCACGCCGGTCATCTTCTTCAACCTGATCATGCAGATGGTGCATGCCTTCCAGGAGTTCAACGGCCCCTACCTCATCACCGAGGGCGGCCCGCTGCATTCCACCTATGTGCTGGCGCTGTACATCTATGACCAGAGCTTCCGCTTCTTCAACCTGGGCTATGGCGCGGCCTTGAGCTGGGTGCTGTTCGCGCTCGTTGGCGGACTGGCTGCGGTGTCGTTCTGGAGCAGCAAGTACTGGGTGTTCTATGCCGGTGAAAAGGAAGCCCGGAAGTGATGCCCCTCGCCCAGTCGTGCCGAGCTGAACGCGGGCTCGCCCAGTCGGTCCCCCGAGGGGACGGCGATGCTTGCGACGTTGAGCCGCAAGCACATCGCCAGACGGGCCGGCTCGGGAGCGGCCCAGCGCTCGGCCCGCGAATTTCTGGCACCGCGAATGGAGAGCTGAATTGAGCGCGGCTGCCGAGATAAATGAACGTGCGGTGGGCGATGACGGCCGCACGCCCTGGCTGCGTTACCTGCTGCTGGCGGCCACTGCCATCGTCATGCTCTACCCGCTGCTGTGGCTGGTGGGTGCCTCGTTCAAGAGCAACAGCGAGATCTTCACGTCGGCCGGCTTCTGGCCGAGCAAGTTCTCGTTCGATGCCTACGCCAAGGGTTGGAAGACCAGCACCGAATACACCTTCGCGACCTACTTCCTGAACAGCTTCCTCATCACCATCCCGCGCATCATCGTCACGGTGATCTCCTGCGTGCTGGTGGCCTACGCCTTCGCCCGCTTCGAGTTCTGGGGCAGGAAGATCCTGTTCAGCATCATGGTCGGCACGATGATGCTGCCCCTCATCGTGCTGCGCCTGCCGCAGTACCTGGTGTTCCGCGAGCTGGGCTGGCTGGACAGCTATCTGCCGCTGATCGTGCCGTCGGCCTTCGCCACCGACACCTTCTTCGTCTTCATGCTGGTGCAGTTCCTGCGCGGCATCCCGCGCGACATGGAGGAGGCCGCCCTCATCGACGGCTGCAACGCGCTGCAGCTGCTCTGGCACATCATCGTGCCGCTGCTCAAGCCCGCCATCATCAGCGTCATCGTCTTCCAGTTCATCTGGACGATGAACGACTTCATGGGCCCACTGATCTACCTCGCCTCGGTCGAGAAATACCCGGTCAGCCTGGCGCTCAAGATGAGCATCGGCGCCACCGAGGAGGTCGAGTGGGCCAACGTCATCGCGATCTCGGTCGTCGCGCTGATCCCGTCCATCACGGTGTTCTTCGCGGCACAGAAACACTTCATTGAGGGCGCCACCAGCAGTGGCGTGAAAGGCTGATGGCCGCCGTATCCCTGCGCAAGGTCGAGAAGACCTACCCCAATGGTTTCAAGGCCGTGCACGGCGTCGACCTCGACGTGCGTGACGGCGAGTTCATGGTGTTCGTCGGCCCGTCGGGCTGCGCCAAGTCCACGCTGCTGCGCATGGTGGCGGGGCTGGAGTCCATCAGCGGCGGCGAGCTGAACATCGGCGGCCGCACCGTCAACGATCTGCCGCCCAAGGCGCGTGGCATCGCGATGGTGTTCCAGAACTACGCGCTCTACCCGCACATGACGGTCTACGACAACCTGGCCTTCGGCCTGAAGTTGGCCAAGACCCCGAAGGCCGAGCTGGACCAACGCGTACGCCATGCCGCCACGCTGCTGGAGATGGAACACCTGCTGACGCGCTACCCCAAGCAGCTCAGCGGCGGCCAAGCGCAGCGCGTGGCGGTGGGCCGCGCCATCGTCAAGAAGCCCGAGGTGTTCCTGTTCGACGAGCCGCTGTCCAACCTCGACGCCAAGCTGCGCGCCGCGATGCGCGTGCGCCTGACCGAGTTGCACCGCGCGCTGCGTGACGCCGGTCAGCCGGCCACCACCATCTACGTCACGCACGACCAGACCGAGGCGATGACCATGGGCGAGCGCATCTGCGTGCTCAAGGCCGGCGTCATCCAGCAGGTCGACACGCCGACGGCGCTGTACGACCGCCCGGCCAACGCCTTCGTCGCCAGCTTCATCGGCTCGCCGGAGATGAACATCGTCAAGGCCCAGCTGCGCGAGGGCGCCGTGGAGCTGGGCGGCGTGCGCCTGGCCCTGCCGGCCCGCCGCTTCAAGGCCACTGCCGAAGGCCCCGTGCAGTTCGGCCTGCGGCCGGAGCACATCGGCCTGCAGCCCAAGCCCGGCAGCATTGCAGTCGAGACCACGCTGAAGTTCTGCGAGAACATGGGCGCCGAGGTTTTCATCTACGTCGACGTCGGCGGCGTGGCCTTCAGCGCCCGTGTGCCCTCTGAAGACGGTGCGGCGCTGATGGCACTGCCACGCGGCACGGCGCTGACCTTCTACTTCCAGATGAACCACGCCCATCTGTTCGCCGCAGACGACGTCGGCCTGAGCCATCTCGCATGAAAAAGGCCCCCACGCTCACTCCGTTCGCTGCCCCCCGAGGGGGCGCGCCAGTGGCTTCGGGCGGCCGGGCGCTCACTGGCAGCATCACCCGCCGCACCGTCATCGCCAGCGCGGGCGCGCTGGCGGCGCCCTGGGTGCATGCCGAGTCCAAGCCGCTGCGCTTTGCGTGGTGGGGCGGCGCCGGCCGTCACCAAGCGACGCTCGCCGCGCTCAAGGTGTTCGAGCAGCGGTACGGCGTCAAGGTCAAGGCCGAATACATGGGCTTTGCAGGCTACCTGGAGCGCCTGACGACGCAGATCGCGGGCCGCTCCGAGCCCGACGTGATGCAGATCAACTGGGCCTGGCTGGCCATGTTCAGCAAGCGCGGCAACGGCTTCACCGACCTGAACAGCGTCGCCAAGGAACTTGCTCTGGACCAGTTCAGCGAAGACGACCTCGCCTACGGCCGCGTCCAAGGCAAGATGAACGCCCTGCCCACGTCCTTCAGCGCTCGCGTCTTCCTGTGGAACCAGACCGCCTTCAGCCGTGCCGGCATTGCGCTGCCGAAGACCTGGGACGAACTCTTCGCCACCGGCCCGGCCTTCCGCGCCAAGCTGGGCGACAACGCCTACCCGCTGGACGGCGAGCTCTACGACATGATCCTGCTGTCGCAAAGCTACATCCAGCAAAAGCACGGCACGCCCTTCGTCGACCCGGCCACGCCGCGCGTCGCCATGAGCCCCGCCGCCACGCTGGAATGGGTGCAGGTCTACAAGCGCGTCATCGCCCAACATGTGGCCACGCCACTGCCGCTGCGTGCCAGCCTGGGCGGCGCCGAGAAAGCCACCGAGCAGCAGCCTGACTGGGTGGCCGGCCGCTGGGCGGGCACTTACACCTGGGATTCGGCCATCGGCCTGCGCGCGTCCACGCTGGCGCCGGGCGAGAAGCTGGCCCTCGGCCCCTTTCCGACACTCGCGGGAGCCAAGGACAGCGGCCTCTTCGGCCGCCCCACGGTCATGTACGCCCTGGGGCGAAACAGCAAGCAGACCGAGCTGGCCGCCAAGCTGATCAACTTCCTGCTGACCGACCGCGAGGCCGCCCGCATCCTCGGGCGCACGCGTGGCCTGCCAACCGCCAAGGACGCGCTGGCCGTGCTGCAGAAAGCGGGCGGCCTGCCCCCGCTGGAGTTGGCCGCGCACGACCAGATCCAGGCCGAACGCGACGCTGGCCGTCTCATCCGCCCCGCGCCGCTGTTCGAGCACGCGCGGTTCCAGAAATTCATGCGCGAAGTCTTCGAGACCATCGCCTACAACAAGTCCACCGACGCCGAGGCCGCCCGCCGCCTCGTCGAAGAAGGCAACGCCCTGTTGCAGAGGATCCACTGATGAAAAGCACCGAACGCCAATTTGAATTCCTCACCCGCGAAGACCCCGACACCGGTGCCCGCGTCACGCGCCTGACGCCGCCCGACGTCACCTGCCATCGCAACTACTTCTATCAAAAGTGCTTCACGAACGACGGCAGCAAGCTGATGTTCGGCGGTGAGTTCGGCCCCCAGCCCAGCCCGAACTGGAACCTGCACCTGCTGGACCTGCCCTCGCAAACGGCCATCCAGCTGACCGACGGTGCGCGTGAGAACACCTTCGGCGCCTTCATGAGCCCCGACGACCGCTTCGTCTACTTCGTGCGCGGCGACCGCAACCTGATCCGCCTGGAACTGGCAACGCTCAAGGAAGAAGTCGCCTACGTCGTGCCGGACGGCTGGGTGGGCTACGGCACCTGGGTGAGCAACAGCGCCTGCACCAAGCTGGTCGGCATCGAGATCTCGGCCGACGACTGGTTCCCGCTGAACACCTGGCAGAAGTTCAACGAGATGTTCCACAAGAAGCCGCTGTGCCGGCTCTTCAGCGTGGACCTGGCAACGGGCAAGCAGACCGTCATCCTCGAACAACGCGGCTGGCTGGGCCACCCCCAGTACCGCCCCTTCGACGACAACACCGTCGCCTACTGCCACGAAGGCCCGCACGACCTGATCGACGCGCGCATGTGGTTCATCAACGAAGACGGCACCAACCGCCGCTGCGGCAAGGAGCACCTGAACGGCGAGAGCTGCACGCACGAGTTCTGGGTGCCGGACGGCAGCGCGATGATCTACGTCAGCTACCAGCACGACTCACCGGACCGCTCCATCTACAGCCTCGACCCCGTCACGCTGGAGAACAAGCTGCTGACCGCCATGCCGCAGTGCTCGCACCTGATGAGCAACTACGACGGCACGCTGATCGTTGGCGACGGCTGCGGCAAGGCCAGCAGCGGCGACAACGAAATGCTGGTGGGCGACCCCTACCTGCACCTGTTCGACCTGAAAACCGGCAAGACCCGCCCCATCGCCCGCCACGACAGCGGCTGGGACGTCTACAAGGACAGCCGCCAAGTCACCCACCCCCACCCCAGCTTCACGCCGGACAACAAGCAGGTGCTGTTCAGCTGCGACGCCGAGCGCGCCAACGGCGTCGAGCCTGCGCTCTACCTGGCCGACCTGTGAAGTTCGCGCTGGCGCTGATCGGCTTGATGGCTGTCACGGCAGCCCAGGGGCAAGCACGCCCCCAGCTGTCGGCTGAGCAGGCCGCCGCCCATATCGCGGCGGCCTATCTCGGTGACTGGAAGCCCGCGCCGCTGGCCGACCTCTCCGCCAGCGCGCCCGACTTCATCGTCAAGCCCGGCGAGTCCGTCCAGGCCGCCGTCGACAAGGTGCCCGCAGAAGGCGCCAAGCGCTGGGTCATCCACATCCAGCCCGGCACCTACCGCGGGCCCCTGTGCATCAAGGACAAGGCGCCGCTCGCCCTCGTCGGCTCGGCGCTGGACGCGAGCGCCGTCGTGCTGGTGGACAACCGCTTCTCCGGCAAGCCCAAAGGCGAGAACGAGCCCGCCCACCCCTGCGTGCCCGAGCTGGGCAAGACGACCATCGGCACCAGCGGCAGCACCAGCATGCTGGTGCAGAGCAACGACGTGCAGCTCATCTCGCTCACCATCGCCAACGACGCGATGGACGGCGTGCGTCGCGGCGAGGCCTACCCGCCGGGCGTGGGCGAAAGCGGCGGTGCGCAAGCCGTGGCGCTGACGCTGGCCGGCGACCGCATCCAGCTCGACAACGTGCGGCTGCTGGGCCACCAGGACACGCTCTACGCCAAGCGAGCAGCCCCCGGTGCGCCGGCCCGCCAGTTGATCCGCCACAGCCTCATCGCGGGCGACGTGGACTTCATCTTCGGCAACGCCGTGCTCGTCATCGAGCACAGCACCATCCTGACTCGCGCCGACCGCCGCACGCCCGGCCATGGCGGCATCATCCTGGCGCCCAGCACGGCGCCGGACGTGGCGCAGGGCTTCCTCGTCACGCACAGCCGCCTCGTCGGTGAGCCTGGCATCGCACCCGGCGCCACGGCACTGGGCCGCGCCTGGGATGCCGGTGTCAAGGCGGGCACCTGGGTTGCCGGCACCAGCCCCAACGGCGTCGCCGTGGTGCGCGACAGCGAGATCGGCGCCCACGTCGGCCCCTGGTCGGCCAGCACCTCGCGCCGGCCCTTCGACGCCGCCGGCAACCGCCTGAGTGAATTCAACAACCGCCCATGACACTGACCCGCCGCGACCTGCTCGCCCTCGCAAGCCTTCCCGTACTCGGCGCCTGCGCCAGCACACCGCCCCCAGCACCCGAAATGCCCCTCGGCTGGGCTGGCGTAGGTGCCACGACAGGCGGCGCGAAAGCCATCCCCGAACACGTCTTCGACGTGTACGACCGCGCCGGCCTGAACGCCGCGCTGCGCCTGGGCGACAAGCCCAAGATCATCCGCATCCACAAGTTCATCGACCTCTGCCCCGGCGGCGTCGAGGCCTTCCGCGACCCCGAGTTCAACTTCGACGCCTTCGACCGCGCGTTCGACCCCGCCACCTGGGGCCGCGACGACCCCAAGGGCGCGCTGGAAAACGCCCGCAAGCGCTCTGCGAAACGCCAGGCCGAGGTCTCCGTCGTGCGCCTGCCTTCCAACACCACGCTGCTCGGTGCCGCGCCGGGTGCCGGCTTCGAGCACGGCATGGTGCTGCTGGACAAGGTCAGCAACATCGTCATCCGCGACCTGCGCTTCTCCGACGCCTACGACCATTTCCCCGAATGGCAGCCGCGCGACAACGAGCACGGCGAGTGGAACTCGGAGTACGACGGCCTGTCGCTGCGCGGCGCCGACCGCGTGTGGGTGGATCACTGCCATTTCGACGACGGCCGCCACCCAGACAAGCTCGAACCCATCCGCCTGGGCCAGCGCGTGCAGCACCATGACGGCCTGCTCGACATCACCAACGGCAGCGACCTCGTCACCGTGTCCTGGTGCCGCTTCCAGGCCCATGACAAGACCATGCTCATCGGCAGCAGCGACAGCAGGACCACCGACGAGGGCCTACTGCGCGTGACGCTGCACCACAACCACTTCCACGCCTGCAAGGAACGCACGCCGCGCGTGCGCTTCGGCCGCGTGCACGTCGTCAGCAACCTCTTCAGCGCCGACCGCGCCGAGGACTTTGGCTACTCGCTGGGCGTTGGCATCCGCTCGCGCCTGTACAGCGAGCACAACCGCTGGGAGCTGCCCGCCGGCATCGGCCCCGACCGGCTGATCCGCCGCCTCAAGGGCTCGACCTTCGCTGACCAGGGCAGCCGACTCAACGGCCAGCCCGTCGACATCCTGGCCGCTTGGGCAGCCGCCCACCCGGCCGAAACGCTGTCCGCCGACCTCGGCTGGCGGCCCGACGAGTCCTATGACGCCGCACCGCTGCGACCGTCCCGCCCCGATCAACTGGCTGAGCAAATCCGCACCGGCGTCGGGCCGAGGCGAGGCTGAGTCAGAATCCGGTCTTCCACATCTTGGAACACGCGTCCGAAAGATTCAGAACAATGGATGAAGACATTGGTGATTCAAAGCAACCCGAATCGGTTGCGGCGGTACTCAAGGTGTTCGCCATCCTGAACGCCCTGGGCGAACGCAGTGACATCGGTATCACCGACCTGTCGGTGCGCCTGGCGATGCCCAAGGCCACCGTCTACCGCTTCCTGCAGACCATGAAAAGCCTGGGCTACGTGCGCCAGGAGGCCGACAGCGAGCGCTACGGCCTGGCCATCCGCATGTTCGAGATCGGCGCCAAGGCCCTGCCCTCGCCCGAACTGGTCGACCTGGCCAAGCACCCCATGCAGATGCTGGCGGACGCCACCGGCGAGACCGTCCACCTTGGCAGCCTCATCGACAGCGAGATCATCTACATCCACAAGGTCGACTCGCGCCACATGCTGGGCATGTACTCGCGCGTCGGCCGCCGTGCGCCGCTGCACTGCACCGCCATCGGCAAGGTGCTGCTGGCCTGGGAGCACCCCGAGCGCCGCGACCGCATCCTCGACGGCGCCGAGTTCAAGCGCTTTCGCGACAAGACCATCACCGAGCGTCCGGCCTTCCTGGCCGAGCTGGCGACGGTCAAGGCGCAAGGCTTCGGCGAAGACCGCGAGGAATTCGACGACCACATCCGCTGCCTGGGCGTGCCCATCTTCGACCGCCTCGGCCAGCCGATTGCCGGCATGAGCGTGTCATTCCCGACCTTCCGCTTCGACGTCGAGAAGGCGCCGGAGTACGTCAGGCTGCTGCAAACCGCCAGCCGCGACATCTCCGAGAAGCTCGGCTGCACCAACTACCCGATCAAGACCGCGGGCTGAGCCCGGGGCTCTAAATCGTTGTCGCCCCTGGGACGCAGGGGGCCCCACCGGGGTGCTTCAATGGTGGCTGTTGAGTGAACCAGCAGCCCCCCAATGAGCCAAGTCAATCGCCAGATCGTCCTCGCCTCGCGCCCCAAGGGCGAGGTCACGCCCGCCAACTTCCGCCTCGTCGAAGCGCCGCTCGCCGCGCTGGCCGATGGCCAGGTGCGCGTGCGCAACCATTTCCTCAGCCTCGACCCCTACATGCGCGGCCGCATGAACGAGAGCAAGAGCTACGCGGCCTCGCAGCCGATTGACGAGGTCATGATCGGCGGCACCGTCGGTGAGGTCGTCGAGTCGAAGAACGCCAATTTCGCCGTCGGCGACAAGGTCGTCGGCATGGGCGGCTGGCAGGAATTCCTGACCGTCGACGCCAGCCAGCGCGGCGTGCTGCAGAAGGTCGACACGACGCACATCCCCCTCTCCGCCTACCTCGGCCCGGTCGGCATGCCCGGCGTGACGGCCTGGTACGGCCTGGTGAAGATCATCAACCCCAAGGCCGGTGAAACGGTCGTCGTCAGCGCCGCCAGCGGTGCTGTCGGCAGCGTGGTGGGCCAGCTCGCCAAGGCGCGCGGCGCCCGTGCGGTGGGCCTGGCCGGTGGCGCCGACAAGTGCCGCTACGTCGTCGAGGAACTGGGCTTTGATGCCTGCATCGACTACAAGCAGCACGCCGACGTGCGCTCGCTGTCCGCCGCGCTGAAGGCCGAGTGCCCGAACGGCATCGACGGCTATTTCGAGAATGTGGGCGGCATGATCCTCGACGCCGTGCTGCTGCGCGCCAACGCCTTCAGCCGCATCGCGATGTGCGGAATGATCTCCGGCTACGACGGCCAGCCCATCCCGATGGCTGCGCCCCAGCTCATCCTCGTCAACCGCATGAAGGTCGAGGGCTTCATCGTGTCCGAGCACATGGAAGTGTGGCCCGAGGCGCTGAAGGAACTGGGCACGCTGGTGGCCACGGGCAAGCTCACCTACCGCGAGTCGATTGCCGACGGCATTGCCGCCGCGCCCGAGGCCTTCATCGGCCTGCTCAAGGGCAAGAACTTCGGCAAGCAGCTCGTCAAGCTCGCCTGATGCGCTGGACCTGCGTCCCGTTCGGGGAGCTGGACGTCGAACAGCTCTACGACGTGCTGGCCCTGCGCTCCGAGGTCTTCGTCGTCGAGCAGAACTGCGTCTTCCTCGACATCGACGGCCTGGACCGCCAGGCCTGGCATCTGCTGGGGCATGGCGATGACGGCCGGCTGCAGGCCTATCTGCGCCTGATCCCGCCGGGCCTGAAGGCAAGCGACGCCCTCATCGGCCGCGTGGTCACCTCTCCCGCCGCGCGCGGTGGTGGCACGGGCCGACTGTTGATGGCCGAGGCCCTCGCCCAATGCGAGCGCCTGTGGCCCGCCCACCCGATCACGCTGCACGCCCAGGCTCACCTGGAACGCTTCTACGCCAGCTTCGGTTTCGCCCCCGTCGGCGAGCAATACATGGAAGACGGCATCGCCCACCAAGAAATGCGCAAGGAGACAAAGCAATGACCAAACAAACCGCCGTCATCACCGGCGCCGGCTCCGGCTTCGGCCTGGAAACCGCCCGCCTCGCCGCCCGGCGCGGCATGAACCTCGTCCTCGTTGACGTGCAGGCCGACGCGCTGGAGAAGGCCGTCGCCGAGTTCAAGGACGTCGAGGTGCTGGCCCGCGTCGTCGACGTGGCCAAGGCCGAACCGATGGAAGCGCTGGCCGCCGCCGTGCAGGAACGCTTCGGTGCGCCCCACTTCGTCTTCAACAACGCCGGCGTCGGCTCGGGCGGCCTGATCTGGGAAAACTCCCTGGCCGACTGGGAATGGGTCATGGGCGTCAACGTGATGGGCGTCGTGCATGGCGTGCGCCTGTTCACGCCCATGATGCTGGCCGCTGCCAAGGCTGACCCCAGCTACTCGGGCCACATCGTCAACACCGCCTCGATGGCCGGCATGCTGAACCCGCCGAACATGGGCGTCTACAACGTGTCCAAGCACGCGGTGGTGTCGCTGTCCGAGACGCTCTACCAGGACCTGTCCCTGGTGACGGACCAGGTCCACGCCTCGGTGCTCTGCCCCTTCTTCGTGCCCACCGGCATCAGCCAGAGCCACCGCAACCGCCCGGGCGAGTTCGCTGCGACCAAGGCAACCAAGAGCCAGCTGATCTCCCAGGCCCAGACCGACAAGGCCGTGTCTTCGGGCAAGCTGACCGCAGCCGACGTGGCCGCGATGGTGTTCGACGCCATCGACCACAACAAGTTCTACATCTTCAGCCACCCCCAGGCCCTGGCCGGCGTGCAGACGCGGCTGGAGGATGTGATGCTGCTGCGCAACCCGACCGACGCCTTCGCCGACCGACCCGAGATCGGCGCCGGCCTGCGCGCCAAGCTGCGCGCCGATTGAGCCCGCCCAGCGAGGCCTGACCCTCGCGTCGGCCTCGCCGGCCCCCTGCCTTCCCAGCGCCCTGCCGGCCCTAGCCGGCAGGGCGCTGCTCATGGAGCGACCGACACGACCGGCTCAGCCCAGGGTTGACGGCAGGTGCCAAAGCACCCGGAAATGGGATACTTGTCTCGCGGAACGACAGGCCACAAAAAATGAAACTGTCTTCCGAAATATCGGAGACAGCAAGTCATGAGCAAAACGATCTCGATGAGGCACACGCTGAGCTACGGCAGTGCCAACCTGCTGGGCAGCGGCGCCCTGGCCATCGCGGCGGCATGGCTGCTCTATTTCTACACGACCTTCTGTGGGCTGACGGTTGTCGAGGCGGCCACGATCTTCTCGGTGGCGAGCATCCTGGACGCCATCAGCAACCCCGTGATGGGGTATATCAGCGACAACTTCTACAACACGCGATTAGGTCGCAAGTTCGGGCGCCGACGATTTTTCATTCTGATCGGCATCCCTGCGGTACTGCTGTATCCGTTGATGTGGATCGAGGGTTTCGGGTTTTGGTACTACCTGAGCATGTATGCCCTCTTCGAGCTGGTCTATACCATGATCATGGTGCCCTATGAAACCCTGGCAACGGAGATGACCACGGATTTCGCTGTGCGCTCCAAACTCACGGGTTCCAAGGCCATGTTCGGCAAGGGCGCCAACTTCCTGGCCGCCTTCATCCCGGCACAACTGTTCCTGGTGTACAGCAAGGAGTCGGCCACGCCGTTCCTGCTCACCGGCATCATCTACGCCCTCATCATGTGCGCCGCCATGACGGCCCTCTATCTCTCCTCCTGGGAGCGGCCCGTCAACGAGGTCGTGCAGGAGCGCGCCGGCAGCCTGGGCAAAGCCCTCAAGAAACTCGCCGTGGACATGCTGTCCACCTTTCATCTCAAGATCTTCCGCAAACACCTCGGCATGTATCTGCTGGGGTTTGGCGCGGAATGGCTGTTCGCCTCGATATTCACCTATTTCATCGTCTTCTGCATGGGGCAGGACAAATCCGTTGTCGGCTACCTGAACAGTTTCAGCTCGGTGATGCAGCTGATATCGACCATGCTGTTCATCGGCCTGTGCATCAAGTTTGGTTTTGCACGGCCCTACCGTATCGCCCTGCTCGTCGTTTGCGGCAGCGTGCTGGCCTATACCGCGCTGTTCTACCTGGGCTGGTCCAAGCAGACCACGGTCATCGCCCTCTTCGCCATCACGGCCGTGTTCGGCCTGGGCACGGGCGGGGTCTACTACATCCCCTGGACGGTCTACACCTTCCTGGCTGACGTCGACGAGGTGCTGACCGGCCGGCGGCGTGAAGGCATCTATGCGGGTGCCATGACCTTTGCCGGCAAGATCACCCGCTCGGCCATCGTCTTCGCGATGGGCTGGACACTGGGCCAGTTCGGCTTCCTGTCCGGCCAGGCCACCCAGCCAGACATCGCGGTCAACGCCATCATCGGCATCTTCACGCTGGGCGTGATCGGCCTCGGCCTGGGCGGCATCTACTACACCACCCAGATGAAACTCGACCGCAAGAACCACGCGGTCCTGCTGGAGGAAATCGCCCGCATCAAGGCCGGCGGCCGCATCGCCGACGCCCCTGCAGAGGCCCGCGCTGTGGCCGAGGAACTGACAGGTTGGAAGTACGAGCAGTGCTGGGGCAACAACGCGCTGGCGGGGGCGAAACCGTCGGCAGCGGCCTGAGCGCAGCGGTGGGCCACAGCGCCCCAGGCACCAGTTTCTAGAATCGGGGATGCATCCCAAAGATCTCACGGCCGATATCGCCATCATCGGCGGCGGCCCCGCAGGCCTGATGGCCGCCGAAGTGCTGGCCGCTGCCGGCCACACCGTCACCGTCTACGACGCCAAGCCCAGCGTCGGCCGCAAATTCCTGCTGGCCGGCAAGGGCGGGCTCAACCTCACCCACTCCGAGCCGTTCGAGCCCTTCCTCGGCCGTTTCGGCGAACGCACCGCGCAGATTGAACCGCTGCTGCGCGGCTTTGACGGCGACGCGCTGCGCGACTGGGCTGCCGGCCTGGGCGTCGAAACCTTCGTGGGCACGTCGGGCCGCGTCTTCCCCAAGGACTTGAAGGCCGCGCCTCTGCTGCGTGCCTGGTTGCACCGCCTGCGCGCCGCCGGCGTGAAGTTCGCGATGCGCCACCGCTGGACCGGCTGGGCGGAAGACAGCGCACTGCGTTTCGACACGCCCGAAGGCGAACGCCTCGTCACGCCGCAGGCCACGCTGCTGGCACTCGGCGGCGCCTCCTGGCCGCAACTCGGCTCGGACGGCGCCTGGGCGCCGTGGCTGGCTGCTCGGGGCGTGGACATCGCGCCACTACAGCCGGCCAACTGCGGCTTCGACGTCGGCCCCACCGCGGCCCATGCCGGCGGCCCTGGCTGGAGCGACCGCTTCGCCAACGAGTTCGCCGGCCAACCCGTCAAGCCCGTCGCGCTGGAGACCGCCGGCTTTGCCGGCCGCCCCGGCGAGTTCGTCATCACCGCCACCGGCATCGAAGGCTCGCTCGTCTACGCCGCCAGCCGCCAGCTGCGCGACCAGATCGCCCGCGACGGCCAAGCCATGCTGCAGTTGGACCTGCTGCCGCAGCTCACGTCCGACCGCGTGCTCGCCGAGGTGAAGCACCCGCGCGGCAGCCGGTCGCTGTCGTCGCACCTGAAGAGCCGCCTCAACCTGGGCCCGCTCAAGCTCGGCCTGCTGCACGAACTGCTGACGCGCGAGCAGATGCTCGACGCGGCCACGCTCGCTGCCGCACTCAAACGCCTGCCGCTGGCGCTGCACGCCGCCCGCCCGGTGGCCGAGGCCATCAGCACGGCCGGCGGCGTGCGCTTCGAGGCGCTGACCGATGACCTGATGCTGAAGGCACTGCCCGGCGTTTTCGTCGCGGGCGAGATGCTGGACTGGGAGGCCCCGACCGGCGGCTACCTGCTGACCGCCAGCATGGCCAGCGGCCGCACGGCGGCGCAGGGGCTGGCGGGCTTCCTAGATCGCCTGCCCGCCTGACACCTCGATGCGCTGGGCATTCACCCAGCGATGGTCCGCCGACAGCAGGCTGGCCACCATCGGGCCGATGTCATCCGGCACGCCGGCGCGGCCCAGCGCCGTCATGCCGGCGAAGAGCTGGTTGACCTCGGCGTTGTCGCGCACCGCGCCACCGCCGAAATCCGTCTCGATGGCGCCCGGCGCCACCGTGTTGACCGCAATGCCACGCGCGCCCAGCTCCTTGGCCAGGTAGACGGTCAGCACCTCCACCGCGCCCTTCACCGCCGCGTAGGCGCCGTAGCCGGCGAAGGACATGCGCGTCAGCCTCGACGACAGGTTGACGATGCGCCCGCCGTCCGCCAGCAGCGGCAGCAGCGCCTGCGTCAGGAAGAACACGCCCTTGAAGTGCACGTTGACGAGGCCATCGAACTGCGCCTCCGTGGTGTCAGCGATCAAGGCGTAGTCGCCATGGCCGGCGTTGTTGACGAGATGGTCGAAGCGGTCACGCGCCCAGGTGTCGCGCAGCGCCGCGCGCAGCCGTTCGGCGAAGGCGGGGAAGCTGGCAACGCGGCCCACGTCCAGCGGCAGCGCGACGGCCTGACGGCCCAGCGCGCGGATCTCGGCGACGAGCGCCTCGGCTGCGTCGGCACGGCTCTGGTAGGTGACGATGACATCGCCGCCGCGGCGGGCAATGCTGAGCGCGGTGTTGCGGCCGAGGCCGCGGCTGGCGCCGGTGATGAGGCTGATGGTGGTCATGAAAAGCTCCTGTGAACGAAGGCCTTCATGCTCGGCGGCAGCGCCCGCGCGCGGTTGCCGGAAGCTGCCCGCCACTTGCCTGATCCTGCCGATCAAGCACCAACGGCCCACCGACGCTGTAGGCTTGCCGCCATGAATGACTTGCTCGATGCTGTTCGCCGCCATGCCGACGCGCAGGCCGACGCCCACGGCATCGCCCGCACGCCCATCCCGGGCCTCACCACCGTGCGTGCCACGGCACCCAGCGGCCTGGTCTATGCCATCTCGCGCCCGCTCGTCGCCCTCGTCGTGCAGGGCCGCAAGCAGGTGACGCTGGGCGCGCATGCGCTGGACTTCTCGGCCGGCGAGTCGCTGCTGATCACGGCCGACGTGCCCACCGTCAGCCAGATCACCCAGGCCACGCTGGCCGCGCCTTACTACTCGCTGGTGCTGGAGCTGGACGCCGCCGTCATCGCCGAACTGGCCGGGCAGATGCAGGCGGCCGCGGCCGGCAAAGTCGTGCCTGTGCGCGTGCTACCGACCGACACCGAAGTGGCGAGCGCTGCCCTGCGCCTGCTTCAGCTGCTGACCCGGCCCGACGCGCTGCCGGTGCTGCAGGCTTCGTTGTTGCGCGAGCTGCACTACTGGCTGCTGGCCGGCCGGCACGGCGCCGCCATCCGACAGCTGGGCTGGCCGGGCGGGCATGCCGAACGCATGGCCCGTGTGGTGGCGCTGCTGCGCGCGGAGTTCGCCAAGCCCTGGGCCATCGAGCAGTTGGCCGGCGTGGCCGGCATGAGTGCTTCAGCTTTCCATCGCCACTTCCGCGAGACGACGTCGCTGTCGCCGTTGCAGTTCCAGAAGCAGTTGCGGCTGATCGAGGCGCGACGACTGATGCTGGCCGACGGATTGAGCGGCAGCGCCGCCGCCTTCGCCGTGGGCTACGAGAGCGTGCCGCAGTTCACCCGCGAGTACGGCCGCCTGTTCGGCCAGCCACCGGTGCGCGACGTGGCCGCTGCCCGGCTCAGCGCCCAGGCTTGACGCCCGTGTGGGAAAATCGTGGGCTTTTTCGCCTGCATTCCTGAGCCTCGTTTTGGACAAATTGATCGTTTCCCAGATTGCCGCCGAGCTGAAGGTTCGGCCCGCCCAGGTTCAGGCCGCCGTCGACCTGCTGGACGGCGGTGCCACCGTGCCCTTCATCGCCCGCTACCGCAAGGAGGCCACCGATGGCCTCGACGACATCCAGCTGCGTGAACTGGACGCCCGCCTGGCGTACTTGCGCGAGCTGGCCGAGCGCCGCGAGGCGGTGCTCAAGTCCATCGCCGAGCAAGGCAAGCTGACGCCTGAGCTGGAAGCTGCCATCCGCACCGCGCCGACCAAGCAGGAGCTCGAAGACCTCTACCTGCCCTACAAGGTCAAGCGCCGCACCAAGGGCCTGATCGCCCGCGAAGCCGGGCTGGAGCCGCTGGCCGACCAGCTGTTTGCCAACCCGCTGCTGGAGCCGCTGGCCGAGGCCGCGAAGTTCATCAACGCCGAGGCTGGTTTTGCCGACGCCCACGCGGTGCTCGACGGCGTGCGCGACCTGCTCGCCGAGCGCTGGGCCGAGGACGCCTTGCTGGTGGGCAAGCTGCGCGAGTGGCTGTGGGACGTGGGCCTGTTCCAGTCCAAGATCATGGACGGCAAGAGCCCGGACACGCCGGACAACGCCAAGTTCCGCGACTACTTCGACTACGCCGAGTCCATCAAGACCGTGCCGTCGCACCGGGCCCTCGCCGTCTTCCGCGGCCGCACGCTGGAGCTGCTGGACGCCAAGCTGGTGCTGGATGAAGAAGTCGTCGCCGGCCAGCCCACCCTGGCTGAAGGCCGCATTGCCAGCCACCTCGGCTGGCGCCATGCCAACCGCCCCGGCGACGCGCTGATCCGCAAGACCGTCGGCTGGACCTGGAAGGTAAAGCTGAGCCTGAGCCTGGAGCGCGACCTGTTCGCCCGGCTGCGCGAATCTGCCGAAGCCACCGCTATCAAGGTCTTCGCCGAGAACCTGCGCGACCTGCTGCTGGCCGCACCGGCCGGCAAGCGCGTCGTCATGGGGCTGGACCCGGGCATCCGCACGGGCGTCAAGGTGGCCGTCGTCTCCGACACGGGCCGTGTCTTGGACACCTCCACCGTCTACCCGCACGAGCCCCGCCGCGACTGGGATGGCTCGCTGCACACGCTGGCCAAGCTCTGCGCCACGCACGGCGTCAACCTCATCGCCATCGGCAACGGCACCGCCAGCCGCGAGACCGACAAGCTCGCCGGCGAGCTCATCAAGAAGCTGCAGGCGCTGGACGCGAACGTGCAGATCGAACGGGTCGTCGTCAGCGAAGCGGGCGCATCGGTCTACTCGGCCTCCGAGTTCGCCTCCAAGGAACTGCCCGACCTGGACGTGTCGCTGCGCGGTGCCGTCTCCATCGCCCGCCGCCTGCAGGACCCGCTGGCCGAGCTGGTGAAGATCGACCCCAAGAGCATCGGCGTCGGCCAGTACCAGCACGATGTCAACCAGAGCGAGATGGCCCGCGCGCTGGACGCCGTCGTCGAAGACTGCGTGAACAAGGTCGGCGTGGACCTGAACACTGCGTCGCAGGCGTTGCTGGCCAAGGTGTCCGGCCTGTCGGCCTCGGTCGCCAGCAGCATCGTGCGCTGGCGCGATGCCAACGGCGCTTTCCGCAATCGCCAGCAGCTGCTGGACGTGACGGGCCTCGGCCCCAAGACCTTCGAGCAATCCGCGGGATTCCTGCGTATCCGCGGCGGCGACAACCCGCTGGACTTCAGCGGCGTGCACCCCGAGACCTACCCGCTGGTGGAGAAGGCCTTGGCCCAGCTCAAGCGCCCGGCCGCTGACGTCGTCGGCCGCAGCGAAGTGCTGCGCACGCTGAAGCCCGAACTGTTGGCCGACGAAAAGTTCGGCCTCATCACCGTCAAGGACGTGCTGGCCGAGCTGGAAAAGCCCGGCCGCGACCCGCGCCCGGACTTCAAGGTCGCCCGCTTCAACGACGGCGTCGAGGACGTCAAGGACCTGCAGCCCGGCATGCTGCTGGAAGGCACGGTCAGCAACGTCGCGCAGTTCGGTGCCTTCGTCGACCTGGGTGTGCACCAGGACGGCCTCATCCACGTGAGCCAGCTGTCCAACAAGTTCGTCACCGATGCGCGCGAGGTCGTCAAGACCGGCGACATCGTCAAGGTCAAGGTGCTGGAAGTGGACCTGGCCCGCCGGCGCATTTCCCTGACGATGAAACTCGACGCACAGGCACCCCGTGGCCCCAAGCAGGACAACAGCTTCCGCCCGCCCGCCCGCAACGAGCGCCCTGGCGGCAATGGCAGCAACGGCGGCGGTGGACGCGACTCGCAGCCGGCTGGCGGCGCCATGGCTGCGGCCTTCGCCAAGCTCAAGCGCTGACCTTCGTCATTGACACAACGGGCTGCCATCATCGCGGCCCGCACCACAGGGCGTTGATTGACGCCCCTGAACCTGCAACTGGTCGCAGCAAGCCTGCAGCCTGGCGCGCATCTGGTTATCGTGCGCGCCGCCCCGAACACCGCCATCCGGAGTCCTCTTTGAAAACGCCCGTCCTCGCCTCGCTGCTGCTGCTCAGCCCCGCCCTGGCCCTGGCCCAGCAGGAGGTCGACCGCGCGTCCACCTCGCCCACGCCGAACAACAGCCAGCTCGAACGCGTCTCGGTGACACGCCAGCAGACCGACACCGACCTGCGCCGCCGCGAGCCCGTGGCCAAGCAGCTCTACGGCCGCGACGAGCTGGACAAGTACGGCGACACGCAGCTCAGCGACGTGCTCAAGCGCCTGCCCGGCATCAACGTCTCCGGCGGCCAGTTGCGCATGCGCGGCCTGGGCGGCGCCTACACGCAGATCCTCGTCAACGGCGAGCCGGCGCCCCCGGGCTTCAGCCTGGACAACCTGAACCCCGCCCAGGTCGAGCGCCTGGAGGTCAGCAAGGCCCCGACGGCCGACCAGAGCGCCCAGGCCATCGCCGGCACGCTGAACATCATCCTGAAGGACGCCCCGCGCGTCGTGCAGAAGGACTTGCGCCTGGGCCTGGCCTACGCGAGCGAGAAGCCTGTCATCAATGCCGGCTTCACCTACGGCGACCGCATCGTTGGCGGTGTCGGCTTCGTGCTGCCGATCTCGGTCTACCAGTGGAACTTCAAGAACGAGCTGGATGGCGAGCGCCTGAGCAACGCCGCCCCGACGCCGCCGCTGCAGCTGCGCCAGCACGTCAGCAACGAGGGCTATGACCGCGCCCACGGCCGCGGCTTCAATGTGTCGCCGCGCCTGAACTGGAAGCTGGGCGACGACGAGACGCTGAGCGTGCAGGGCTTCTTCGTCAGCAACCGCTTCCGCAACGAGGGCGAGAACACCGTCACCAAGCTGCCCGACAGCGACGCCCTCTACGTGCCGCGCACCATCAACGAGGTCACGCGCAACCGCGGCACGTTCTCGGCCAACCGCATCAACCTGCAATACAACAACCGCTTCGGCGAGGACCGCCGCGTCGAGCTGCGCGCCGGCACGGGATCGGGCGGCGCGGACTTCAACTTCGACTTCGAAGGCCGCAACGGCGCCACGCCGATCAAACGCACCACCTCGGGCGAGAACCGCAACCGCAACAACTCGCTGGCCGGCAAGTACAGCCAGTACGCGGGCGAGGCCCACACCGTCACCGTTGGCAGCGAGATCGAACGCCGCGTGCGCGACGAGGTCCGCCGCACGGTGGAAAACGGCGTCGATCTGCTGCCCGGCATCGAAGGCCAGCCCTTCAACGCCACCATCACCCGCACCGCCATCTACGGCCAGGACGAGTGGGAGATCAACAAGCAGTGGTCGGCCTATTTCGGCGTGCGCCACGAGCAGATCAAGATGGCGAGCGAGGGCACGGGCGTCGTTGGCAACAGCGACTTCCAGAGCACCAGCAAGGTCACGACGCCGCTGCTGCACCTGAACTTCAAGCCCGACCCCAAGGGCCGCGACCTGGTGCGCGCCAGCCTGACGCGCAGCTACAAGGCGCCGGACGTGCAGCAGCTCATCAACCGCCCGTCCATCAACACGACCGAACCGCTGACCGTCGGCAACACCCGCACGACGCCCGACCGCATCGGCAACCCCGGCCTGAAGCCCGAGCTGGCAACCGGCCTGGACATCGCCTACGAGAGCTACCTGCCAGCGGGTGGCCTGGTGTCGGTGGGCCTGTTCCGCCGCAGCATCACCAACCTGATCCGCACGGATCAGCCGCGCCTGCAGACCGTCAGCTGGGCGCCGACGCAGCGCTGGGTCATCACGCAGATCAACCTCAGCAAGGCCACGACCGAAGGCCTGGAGCTGGAGGTCAAGGGGCGCGCGGGTGAGCTCTTCCCCAGCCTCTTCGACCCGACGACCGCGCTGTCCCTGCGCGCCTCGCTGAACGTCTACCGCTCGTCGGTCAGCGACATCGCCGGCCCGAACAACCGCCTGGAAGGCCAGCAGCCCTGGCAGTTCAACTTCGGCGCCGACTACCGGATGAAGAGCCTGCCGATCAACATGGGCTTCAGCGCCCAGATCGCGCCCCACTTCGACGTGCAGCAGAGCGCGCTTCAGAGCCAGGAAAGCCTGGCCTCGCGCTCGCTGGACGCCTTCGCCGCGATGCAGGTCACCAAGCAGGACGGCGTGCGCCTGAGCGTCAATGGCCTGTTCCAGCCCAAGCAGGGCACGCGTGTGACCTACAACGGCCTGCAGGACTTCATCCTGAACGAGCGCAAGCCCGTCGCCTGGTGGGCCGTGAACTGGGAACACAAGTTCTGAAGACTCAAGCCGTCCCGGTCGTGTCACGAGACGCGGCCGGTCTCGGCTATCTTGTCGGGCGATGACTTCTGCTGCCCTTCAAGTATTTGCCGGCCCGGCCGCCAAGGCGCGCCTGGCCGAGCGAGGCCTGCGCGCCGAGGACGTGGGCCTCATGCCCGCCGCCGCCGGCGGCCCCAAGGGGCTGATCCTCAACGGCCTGGACCGCTACGTCTTTGGTGACTGGCTGCCCCAGAGCCGCCAGACGGTGCACCTCGTCGGCGCCAGCATCGGCGCATGGCGCATGGCGACCGCGGCCCTCGCCCACCGCGACGTAGCCGCCGCCTTCGACACGATGGCAGAGGCCTATGTGACGCAGGAGTACGACGTGCTGCCTGGCGAGAAGCGCCCGCGGCCCGAGGGTGTCAGCAGGCGCTTTGGCGAGATCCTGGGCGAGATATTCCAGGGTCGCGAGGGCGAAGTCTTGGCCCACCCCCGGCTGCGCCTGCACGTGGTCACGTCGCGCGGCCGGGCTGGATTGCTCGCTCGGGAAGGCAAGCTCCGCACGCCGCTGGGTTACCTCGGCGCATTCGCGGCCAACGCCATGTCGCGCCCGCTGCTGGGCCGCTTCCTGGAGCGCGTCGTCTTCTCCGACCCACGCGACCGCCTGCCCCTCAAGCTGAACGACTTCACCAGCCGCGAGGTGCATCTGTCGCGCGCCAACCTGCGCGGCGCGCTGTTGGCGAGCTGCTCCATCCCCTTCTGGCTGCAGGCCCAGCACGACCTGCCCGGCGCGCCGCGCGGCGCCTACTGGGACGGTGGCATCACCGACTACCACCTGCACCTGGACTACCGCGCGCTGCAGGCCTCCACCGCGCCGCTGGTGCTCTACCCGCACTTCCAGCGCCAGGTGGTGCCCGGCTGGCTGGACAAGGCGCTGAAGCACCGCCACCGCTCGACCGCCTTTCTGGACAACGTCGTGCTGTTGTGCCCGTCGCCTGAGTTCATCGCGACGCTGCCCGGCGCCAAGCTGCCGGACCGCAATGACTTCATGGCCATGGATGCCACCGAGCGCCGCCACCGGTGGCGCATTGCCGTGACGGAAAGCCAGCGCCTGGCCGACGAGTTCGCCGCGTTGGCCCAGCGCGACTCCATTTCGGCCTTGCCGCTTTAGAATCGCTATTCCCTCCCATCACAAGAGCGAGAAAGGCACCCTGGTTATGACACCGCGAACTACGACCACCTTCACAGGTACCTAGTCGGCCGCGGCTCGTCACGCCAGTCCTTTTCGGACTTCACCAATCAAGCGCGGCAAGTGGCCGCGCTTTTTTGTTTTCGCCCTTTCTCCGCGCTCTGGAGCACCCCATGATTTCGATTCAACTCCCCGACGGCTCCCGCCGTGAGTTCCCCGCTGCACTGTCGGTCGGCGACGTCGCCGCCAGTATCGGCGCCGGCCTGGCGAAAGCCGCCCTGGGCGGCAAGGTCGACGGCAAGGTCGTCGACCTCAGTCACGTCATCGACCACGACGTCCAGCTTGCCATCGTCACCGAGAAGGACGCCGACGGCCTGGAGCTGATCCGCCACTCGACGGCTCACTTGCTGGCGTACGCAGTCAAGTCGCTCTACCCCGAAGCCCAGGTCACCATCGGCCCGGTCATCGAAAACGGCTTCTATTACGACTTTGCATACAAGCGCCCCTTCACACCCGAGGATCTGGCCGCCATCGAAGCCAAGATGACCGAGCTGGCGAAGAAGGACGAGAAGGTCTCGCGCCGCGTGCTGCCGCGCGACGAGGCCGTGGCCCACTTCAAGGCCATGGGCGAGGCCTACAAGGCCGAGATCATCGAGAGCATCCCGGCCGACCAGGACGTGTCGCTGTACGCCGAAGGTGCCTTCGAAGACCTCTGCCGCGGCCCCCACGTGCCCAGCACGGGCAAGCTCAAGCACTTCAAGCTGATGAAGGTGGCCGGCGCCTACTGGCGCGGTGACCACCGCAACGAGCAGCTGCAGCGCATCTACGGCACGGCCTGGGCGACCAAGGACGACCTGCAGAAGTACCTGACGATGCTGGAGGAGGCCGAGAAGCGCGACCACCGCAAGCTCGGCAAGGAGCTGGACCTATTCCACATCGACGAGCATGCCCCCGGCGTCGTCTTCTGGCACCCCAAGGGCTGGACGGTGTGGCAGGAGGTGGAGCAGTACATGCGCCGCGTGTACCGCGACAACGGCTATCAGGAGGTCAAGGGCCCGCAGCTGCTCGACAAGACGCTGTGGGAGGCCTCGGGCCACTGGGACAAGTACAAGGACAACATGTTCACGACGGACTCGGAGAAGCGCGAGTACGCGCTGAAGCCGATGAACTGTCCGGGCCACATCCTGATCTTCAAGCAGGGCGTGAAGAGCTACCGCGACCTGCCGCTGCGCTTCGGCGAGTTCGGCCAGTGCCACCGCAACGAGCCCACCGGTGGGCTGCACGGCATCATGCGCGTGCGCGGCTTCACGCAGGACGACGGGCACATCTTCTGCACGGAAGACCAGATCCAGGGCGAAGTCACGGCCTTCACGGCGCTGCTGCAGAAGGTCTACAAGGATTTCGGCTTCACGGACATCATCTACAAGCTGTCGACGCGGCCTGAGAAGCGCATCGGCACCGAAGAGAGCTGGGACAAGGCCGAGCACGCCTTGGCTGAAGGCCTGCGCGCGTCGAACTGCGACTTCACCTATCTGCCGGGCGAAGGTGCCTTCTACGGCCCCAAGATCGAATACACGCTGAAGGACGCCCTCGGCCGCGAATGGCAGTGCGGCACGATCCAGGTCGACCCCAACATGCCGGAGCGCCTGGACGCGGCCTTCGTCGACGAGGACGGCGAGCACAAACGCCCGCTGATGCTGCATCGCGCCATCGTCGGCAGCCTGGAGCGTTTCATCGGCATCCTGATCGAGCAGCACGCCGGCGCGCTGCCCACTTGGCTCGCACCAACACAGGTCGTGGTGGCCAATATCACCGATGCACAGGCCGATTACGTGGCGGAAATTGTGAAATCGCTGCAAAAACAAGGGCTTAGGGCCTCGGCAGATTTGCGCAACGAGAAGATCACCTATAAAATCCGCCAGCATTCCATGCAAAAGCTGCCGTACATCCTCGTCGTAGGCGACAAGGAAAAGGCGAATGGCAGCGTTGCGGTACGCGCCCGTGGCAACCAGGACCTTGGCGTGATGCCCCTGCAGGACTTCCTCAACCGGATCTCCGCAGACATCACCAACAAGGTCTGAACCGGCCTCTCGGGCGCGATTTGTTTTGTTTGGGCCCCTCGCCTTGGGGCCCGTTGAAAGGTCTACACCATCGCTACGTTTGCTGACCGTCGTGCGATTCCGGAGCGCAAGCACCGGTTGAACCGCGAAATCATGGCTCCCGAAGTCCGCCTGAACGGCCCCGAGAACGAACCCATCGGCGTCGTCAGCATCCAGGAAGCCCTGCGTATGGCGGGCGAGCTGGACGTGGATCTGGTCGAGATCTCTGCCACTGCGAATCCGCCGGTCTGCCGGCTGATGGACTACGGCAAGTTCAAGTACCAGGAGCAAAAGCGCGCTGCCGAAGCCAAGTCCAAGCAGAAGATCATCGAAATCAAGGAAGTCAAATTCCGTCCGGGTACGGACGAAGGCGACTACCAGATCAAGATGCGCAATCTGCGCCGCTTCATCGCTGAAGACGGTGACAAGGGCAAGGTCACGCTGCGCTACCGGGGCCGTGAAATCACCCACCAGGACATCGGTATGCGCCTGCTGGAGCGGATTCGCGACGAACTGGCCGACGTGGCGATCGTCGAGAACATGCCGAAGCTCGAAGGTCGGCAAATGATCATGGTCCTGGCGCCGAAAAAGCGCTGAGACCAAAACAGGTTTGACTGGTCGGTTTGGTCGCCGGCCAGTTCACAAGTCTCCTGAGGCCAACAAGCATGCCGGGCTCACCGGTATCGCCCCAGGGACACACTTAGAAGGAGCATCAACATGCCCAAAATGAAGACCAAGAGCAGCGCGAAAAAGCGTTTTCGCGTTCGTCCGGGTGGCACCGTCAAGCGCGGTCAAGCGTTCAAGCGCCACATCCTGACCAAGAAGACCACGAAGAACAAGCGCCATCTGCGTGGCACTGTCACCGTGCACGAAACCAACATGGGTCACATCGCTCAGATGCTGCCCTTTGCTGGTCTGTAATCCACTAACGACTCAAGGAGAAACACATGCCTCGCGTCAAACGTGGTGTAACCGCTCGTGCCCGTCACAAGAAGGTCTTGGCTCTGGCCAAGGGCTTCCGGGGTCGCCGTAAGAACGTCTTCCGCATCGCCAAGCAGGCGGTGATGAAGGCGGGCCAATACGCCTACCGTGACCGTCGTACCAAGAAGCGCGTCTTCCGCCAGCTCTGGATCGCCCGTATCAACGCTGCATCGCGTGGTCTGGGTCTGTCCTACAGCAAGTTCGTGGCGGGTCTGAAGAAGGCCCAGATCGAGATCGACCGCAAGGTCCTCGCCGATCTGGCCGTGAACGACCCGGCTGGTTTTGCCAGCATCTTCGCCAAGGTGAAGGCCGCGCTCGCCTGATTGCGATTCGCCTCGGCTCACGTCGGGGTACGCAAACTTTCAGGGCCGGCCCACCAGGGTCGGCCCTTTCTCATTCCGAATTCCGAATGTCTGATCTCGACGCTTTGCTGCAAGCGGCACAGGCCGACTTTGCCGCCGCCCCGACGCCCGCCGAACTCGAAAATGCCAAGGCGCGCTTCCTTGGCAAGTCTGGCCGCGTCACCGAACTGATGAAGGGCCTGGGCGCCCTCAGCATCGAGGAAAAGAAGACCCGCGGCGCCGAGATCAACCAGCTCAAGGTCGGCATCGAAGCCGCCCTCACCGCCCGCCGTGACGCACTGGCCGCCGCCGAGCTCGAGAAGCAGCTCAAGGCCGAAGCACTCGATGTCACCCTGCCCGGCCGCAACCGCGGCACCGGCGGCCTGCACCCGATCACGCGCGCCATGGAGCGCATCGAAGCCATCTTCGGCTCCATGGGCTTCGACGTGGCGGACGGCCCCGAGATCGAGACCGACTGGTACAGCTTCTCGGCGCTGAACAACCCCGAGAACCATCCCGCGCGCTCCATGCAGGACACGTTCTACGTCGACATGAAGGACGAGAACGGTTCGTGGCTGAACCTGCGCCCGCACACCAGCCCGATGCAGATCCGCTACGCGCAGGCCCACGCCAAGCGCTATGCGGGGCAGGACACGATGCCCGAGATCCGCGTCATCGCGCCGGGCCGCACTTACCGCGTGGACAGCGATGCGACCCACTCGCCCATGTTCCACCAGGTCGAAGGCCTCTGGGTGGGCGAGAACATCTCGTTCAAGGACCTGAAGGCGGTCTATCTCAACTTCATCACCGCCTTCTTCGAGACCGACCAGCTGCAGCTGCGCTTTCGCCCCAGCTACTTCCCCTTCACCGAGCCCAGCGCCGAGATCGACATCATGTTCGAAAGCGGACCGCTGAAGGGCCGCTGGCTGGAGGTATCTGGCTCCGGCCAGGTGCACCCGCAGGTGATCCGCAACATGGGCCTGGACCCCGAGCGCTACATCGGCTTCGCCTTCGGCTCCGGCATCGACCGCCTGGCGATGCTGCGCTACGGCGTCAACGACCTGCGCGCCTTCTTCGACGGCGACCTCCGCTTCCTCGCTCAGTTCAAGTAATTCGACGACCGATATGCAATTCCCCGAGTCCTGGCTGCGCGAGTTCTGCAATCCGCCGCTGTCCACTGAAAAACTGGCCGAACTGCTGACCATGTCCGGCATGGAAGTCGAAGAGCTGCGCCCCGTCGCGCCGCCCTTCCACGGCATCGTCGTCGCCGAGATCCTCGAAGCCGAGCAGCATCCCAACGCCGACAAGCTGCGCGTGTGCAAGGTCAACGCTGGCGGCGCGGAGCCGCTGCAGATCGTCTGCGGCGCACCCAATGCCCGCGTCGGCATCAAGGTGCCGCTGGCCACGGTCGGTGCCGAGCTGCCTACCGATGACGCCGCCAAGCCCTTCAAGATCGGCGTCGGCAAGCTGCGCGGCGTTGAGAGCTTCGGCATGCTGTGTTCCGCCCGCGAACTCAAGTTGAGCGAAGACCATGGCGGCCTGCTGGAGCTGCCTGCGGACGCCGTCATCGGCGAAGACATCCGCAAGCATCTGAACCTCGACGACACGCTGTTCACGCTCAAGCTGACGCCCAACCTGGGCCATGGCCTGAGCGTCTTCGGTGTCGCACGCGAAGTCTCCGCACTGACCGGCGCACCGCTGCTGATGGCCGAGTTCCCGCCGGTGAAGCCGACGCTGGACGACAAGCTGCCCATCCGCATCGAAGCCGCCGACCTGTGCGGCCGCTTCTCGGGCCGCATCGTCAAGAGCATCGACACCAAGGCGAAGACGCCGGCCTGGATGGTCCAGCGCCTGGAGCGCTGCGGCCAGCGTTCGGTGACGGCCCTCGTCGACATCTCCAACTACGTGATGTTCGAGTACGGCCGCCCGTCGCACATCTTCGACCTGGACAAGATCAGCGGCGAGCTGGTCGTGCGCTGGGGCAAGGCCGGCGAACAGCTCAAGCTGCTGAACGGCAACACCATCACCGTCGACGACAAGGTCGGTGTCATCTCGGATGCACGCGAGGTTGAGTCCCTCGCGGGCATCATGGGCGGCGACCACACCGCTGTGTCCGACGACACGCGCAACGTCTACGTCGAAGCTGCGTTCTGGTGGCCCGAAGCCGTCATGGGCCGCGGCCGTCGCTACAACTTCTCCACCGACGCTGGTCACCGCTTCGAGCGCGGCGTCGATGCGTCGCAGACCGTCGAGCACATCGAGCGCATCACCCAGCTCATCATCGACATCTGTGGCACGGCCGACACCAAGGTCGGCCCGATGGATGACCAGTCGCCCAATGTGCCGGTACGCAAGCCCGTCGCTTTGCGCGTCGCTCGCGCCGCCAAAGTCATCGGCATGCCGCTGACGCAAGCGCAATGCGAAGGCGTGTTCACGCGCCTGGGCCTGCCCTTCACGAGCGCTGACGGCGTGATCACGGTGACCCCGCCGAGCTGGCGCTTCGACATCCTCATCGAGGAAGACCTCATCGAGGAAGTCATCCGCGTACTGGGCTACCCCACGCTGCCGTCCACCGCGCCGCTGGCACCCATCGTGGGCCGCACGGGCTCGGAGTCACGCCAGGCGACGCATGCACTGCGCCGTTCCGTGGCCGCGCGCGACTACTTCGAGACCATCAACTTCAGCTTCGTCGAAGAGCGCTGGGAGCGTGAGCTGGCCGGTGT
Organism: Roseateles sp. GW821-FHT02E12; assembly: GCF_059421665.1. Lineage (NCBI taxonomy): Bacteria > Pseudomonadati > Pseudomonadota > Betaproteobacteria > Burkholderiales > Sphaerotilaceae > Roseateles > Roseateles sp. GW821-FHT02E12. The sequence goes on along the minus strand of NZ_JBWKVK010000003.1, from coordinate 305,714 downwards.
TACCGACCCGATCAAGCTGCTGAATCCCATCGCCGCACCGCTGTCGGTGATGCGCACCAGCCTCATCGGCAGCCTCGTGCAGGTGCTGCGCCACAACCAGTCCCGCCGCGCGACGCGTGTGCGCGTGTTCGAACTGGGCCGCGTGTTCAAGCGTGACGCTGGCGTGGCCTATGGCCCGCTGTCCGTCGCTGGCATCGAACAGCCGCTGCGCCTGGGCGGCCTCGCCTGGGGCCCGGCCGATCAACAGCAGTGGAGCCAGCGCGACCGTGCCGTCGACTTCTTCGACGTCAAGGGCGACCTGGAAGCGCTGTTCGCGCCGCAGACGCTGAGCTTCGAAGCCGCTGAGCATCCGGCCCTACACCCGGGCCGCAGCGCCCGCGTGAAGCTGAATGGCGCCGTCATCGGCGTCGTCGGCGAACTGCACCCGCGCTGGCGCCAGGGCTACGAGATCAGCGGCAGCGCGCCCATCGTCTTCGAGCTGAACCTCGACGCTGCGCTGCTGCGCACGCTGCCGCAAGGCCAGCCGCTGCCGCGTCAGCAAGCCGTGCAACGCGATCTGGCGCTGGTCGTCAAGGACAGCACGCCGCACAACGTGCTGATGGCTGCCATCACAACCGCCGGTGGCGCGTTGCTCCGCTCGGCCAGGCTGTTCGACGTCTTCAAGCCGGCGGCCGGTGCCGGCACCGATCTGCAGGCCGACGAGCGCTCCCTGGCCGTGAGGCTGGAACTGCTCGACGACGAAGCCACGCTGACCGATGAACGCATCGATGCGGCCGTGGCGGCCATCGTCACGGCAGCGAGCAGCCAACTCGGCGCCCGCCTGCGCGGCTGACCCCAGGAACAGGAACAAGAATGGACGCGAACGACGCCAAGAAATCCGAAGCCGCTGCGGTCGTCATCGGCAGCCTGGAAACGCCCACGCTCACCAAGGCCGAGCTGGCCGAACTGCTGTTCGACAAGCTGGGCCTGAACAAGCGCGAGTCCAAGGACATGGTGGAGGCCTTCTTCGACATCCTGCACGACAGCCTCGTGAAGGGCCAGGACGTGAAGCTCTCGGGCTTCGGCAACTTCAATATCCGCCGTAAGGCGCCGCGCCCGGGCCGTAACCCGCGCACCGGTGAGTCCATCCCCATCAAGGCACGCAACGTCGTGACTTTTCACGCCAGCCACAAACTCAAGGGGCAGGTGCAAGGTGATGCGCCGGCCGGGGAAGACTTCGAGTAGAGTCTCCCCTCCCCTCGCGAACTTGTTGATTTGCAATGGAAAAGGCGCTTCCCGCCATCCCCGCTAAACGCTACTTCACCATCGGTGAGGTCAGCGATCTTTGCGGTGTGAAGCCCTACGTTCTGCGCTATTGGGAGCAGGAGTTCACCCAACTCAAGCCCATGAAGCGGCGCGGCAACCGGCGCTATTACCAACACCACGAGGTGCTGCTGATCCGCCGCATCCGCGATCTGCTCTACGACCAGGGCTTCACGATCAGCGGCGCGCGCAACCAGCTCAGCGAAGGCCTCCCGCCCGCTGCAGCCCAGAACTTCCGCGATGAAGCCGAAGCCGCGCAGGCGCTTGAGGCGATGGATTCCCCGGGTGAGGACGACGATCTCGATGTGACCTCCGAACAGGTCCGTCTGCCGGCAACGCGCGCGACGCTCTCGCATATGCACGCTCAGCCGCTGAAAGCCGCCGAGGCCTCGCTGACGCTTCCCATCTTGGCCGTCAATCCGCTCACGTCGTTGGAGCAGGTGCGCGCCGAACTGCTCGCGATTCGAGCCAGTCTTCTGGGCTGAAATAGGCCGCAAACGCGGTTGAACTGCCTAAAGCCCAAATTCATCGGGTATACTGATTGGCTCAGTCGGGGCGTAGCGCAGCCTGGTAGCGCACTTGCATGGGGTGCAAGGGGTCGCGAGTTCGAATCCCGCCGTCCCGACCAAAAATAAGAAGAGAATCAACGGCTTAGCAGCTTCGGCAGCTAGGCCGTTTTCCTTTGTGCGCTCAATTTACGCCATTGGCCCGCTGACGGACCCACCAGCCAAAGGCTTGGCCCACGCGCCAGGAGCGCAGCAGCTGGAAGATTCTCGCGTCAAGGGCTGTGGAATGGCGCGCCCTCGTCCTCCAGCGGCGCCAGCAGCAACTCGAGCTCCGGCGCTCCGAACTTGCTCAAGGCCCCGCCGTCGTCCTGCCCCAGTAGGCCGTCAGCCAAGGCCCGCTTGCGCTCCTGCAGCTCGAGCATGCGCTCCTCGATGCTGCCCTGCGCCACCAACTGGTAGACGAACACCGGCTGGTCCTGGCCGATGCGGTGGGCGCGGGCACTGGCTTGCGCCTGCACCGCCGGGTTCCACCAGGGGTCGACATGGATCACCGTGTCGGCCGCCGTCAGGTTCAGGCCCACGCCGCCGGCCTTGAGGCTGGCCAGCAGGATGGGAACCTCGCGGGCCTGGAAGCGCTGCACGATGTCGCCTCGCTGGGTGGCTGCGGTCTTGCCGGTCAGGCGCAGGTGGGGCAGACGCAGTTCGTCCAGCACCGCGGCAATCAGGTCCAGCATCTCCGTGAACTGCGAGAACACCAACAGCCGCCGGCCCTGGGCGATGAAATCGGGCAGGTGCTCGCGCAGCCATTCCAGCTTGGCGCGCTCGACATGAGCCGGGATCTCCACGCCCTTGATCAGCAGTGGGTCGCAGCAGACCTGCCGCAGCTTGAGCATCGCATCCAGCACGCTGATGAGGCTGGTCGGCGTGAAGCCGTCGCGCGCCAGGATGCGGCGGATCATGTGGTCGGCCGCGACGCGCACGCTTTCGTACAACTGCTTTTGCTGGCCGACCAGCGTGACGCGCCTGACCAGTTCCGTCAGCGGCGGCAGCTCGGTGGCCACCTCGGTCTTCATGCGCCGCAGGATGAAAGGCCGGACGCGGGCTGCCAGCAGGCGCGCACGGGGGCCATCACGGTTGATCTCGATGGGCTTGCGCCAGTGGCGCGCAAAGGTGCGCGAGTCGCCGAGGAAGCCGGGCATCAGCAGGTCGAAGAGCGACCACAACTCGCCCAAATGGTTTTCCAGCGGCGTGCCGGTGAGCGCGAAGTGATGACGGGCGTCCAGGCGCCGCAACGCCCGAGCAGCGCGGGCCTGGGCGTTCTTGACGGCCTGGGCTTCATCCAGGATCAGCAGGTGCCAGGGTTGGGCCGACAAAGCACGCAGGTCGCGCCAGACGAGGGCGTAGGTGGTCAGCACGAGGTCAGCATCGGCCATGCGCGCACCGGCCGCGCGGTCGGCGCCATGCCAGGTCAGCAGCTTCAATCCCGGCGCAATGCGGGCCGCCTCCTGCTGCCAGTTGAAGAGCAGCGAGGTCGGCACGATGACAAGGGCCGGGCGGTCCAGCCGGCCGGCCTGCTTTTCGGCCCAGATGTGGGCCAGCGCCTGCGCCGTCTTGCCCAGACCCATGTCGTCGGCCAGGATGCCCGCCAAGCCTTGTTCGCGCAGGTATTGCAGCCAGGCCAGGCCGTGAAGTTGGTAGGGCCGTAGCTGCAGGCCAAGACCCGGTGGCTGCGCCAGCGCTGACGGCACGCCCGCCGCCAGCAGGCGCCGGCCGAGCGCCTTCAGGCCGGCGTCACCATGGATTTTCCAGCGGCCGCGCGACTCTTCCTCGACGCACCTGATGCGGTCGGCGTCCCACTCGTTGAGCCGCAGCGGCTCGCCTTTCTCCAGCTGTGCCGGCTTCAGCAGGTCCAGCAGCGCCAGCATGATCGCCTTGAGCGGCGCGGCCTGGGCATGGAATCGCCGCCCTCCGGGCGCACGCAGCGAGATGACGGCTTCATCTTCGATGGCGCCAATCGCCACGGCGTCCAGCCAGCGCTTGTCACGGCGCAGCAGGTTGGCGATCAGCGGTGCGAGGTCGATGCGCTCGCCGTCCACTTCCATGCCGAGGCTGACCAGCCAGGCGCCCTGCCGTCGCGCCAGGCCCAGGCCTTCGACACGGCGAGCGGGCTTGGGGGCCTCTTCGACGGCTTCGGCCAGCCCGAGCTGCCAGCCGCTGACGGCACGGCTGTGGTGGGCAAAGCCGGGCTCCGTGGTGACCTGCCACCCCGCCGCCAGCAGCTCGGGCACCTTGTCGACGTGGAAGTCGCCGAAGAACTCTTCCTGCACCAGCGTCCACAGCGAGCCCAGCTGCAACGGGTCACCACGCCATTGCAGCAGGCCGGGGTCCAGCGGGATGAGGCCCCGCGTCAGCAGCGCCTGCTCGGCTTGTGAATCAGCCGAAGCCAGCATCGCCACCGTCACCTGCTCGCCGCGTGGCCCGAGGGGGCCGCGTGGGCGCAGGCCCAGCAGGCCATCGCCGCGCGTCAACGTGCGCAGCGTGAGGTGGGGGCGAGAAACGGGCATCGCGACAGTCTCGCAGCCCGCGAGACCTTCGCGACCGAACTCAGGACTTCAGCACGCCCTGGATGTGGGCGGCGATGGCGTCGTCCTGGCAGTTCGTGAAGAACAGTTCCTGGAACTTCTCGCCCGACACGGCGGCCTTCAGCAGGTCCTGGTCGACGGCCTTCAGCGTGGTCAGCATGTCCTTGCACGACGCGGCCTTCAGGTCCTTCAGGATGCCGCGGTTCTTGGCCATGATGGCCGCGCGCTCCTTGGGGTAGCCGGCGCCGCGCTCGTTCTCGAGCAGCTTGCGGTAGCAGTCCTGCAGGTTCAGCTCAGCGGCCCAGCCGAAGCCCTTGGCGTAGGGCATGGACATGCAGTTGCCGTCGTTGATCTGGCCGAACAGGAAGGCGTCGGTCGGGTCGATGACCAGGCCGCAGAACACGCCGGGCATGGAATTGCAGGCCAGCATGGAGCCCATGCCGGTGCCGCAGCCGGTGACGACGAAGTCGGCGGCCTTGGAGTTCAGCAGGATGCCGGCGAGCAGGCCGTTCATCACATAGGTCAGCGAGGCCTTGTCCTCGGGCGTGTACATGCCGTAGTGGTGGACGCTGTGGCCCAGCGGCTCGGCGACGGTCTTGAGGGCGTTGTGGACGATCTCGGACTTGGCGGCCTGGCTGTTCTCGATGATGAGGGCGATCTTCATGGCGGTGGCTTTCGGTAGCGGAATGAGGGCTGAGGCGGCCTAAGGACCACCCCGGTGCATGGGCCGCTGCGGCTCAGGCCAGAGGGGCCTTGAGCGCGGGCCGTCATGCCAGGCGTCATCCCCGAAAGGGCAGGACTGCATGGTCCCGCTTGAGCAACCTGGCCAACCGCGCACCTGGGTCAGGTGCTGGCGCAGGCGCGATTGTGCCCGTTATTGGAACGTCGTTTCAATAAATCGACTCAAACCCGAGAGCGAAGCGGGGTTGCTGGTTTCTCAGTCGCCCTCGCCGCCAAGCGGCTTCAATTGACGGCCGGCCGGCAAGGCGCGCAGGTACTTGAAGGTGCCGGTGGCATGCGCGCAGAGCTTGCCGTCCGCGGCAAAGACCGAACCCTCGCAGAAAGCCATCGTCGTGGAGCGGTGCAGCAGCTTGCCCACCGCGCGCAGCTCGCCCTCGCCCGGGCGCATGAAGCTGGTCTTCATCTCCACCGTCACCACACCCGGCCCGAGGTCGGGCAGGTGGCGATTCACGCTGCGCGCGGCGTGCGCCATGGCCACGTCCAGCAGCGTCATCACGACGCCGCCATGCGCCACGCGCCAGGAGTTCAGGTGCTGCTCGCTGATCGTCAGCCGTAGCTCGGCCTCGCCGTCGCCGACCGAGTGCAGCGTGAAGCCGAGTTGCTGGACGAAGGGGATGTGGACCGGGAACTCCATGAGTCAGGTCATCCGCCGTGAATGGCGCTGACGCCGCCGTCAACCGCCAGGATCTGGCCGGTGATGTGCTTGCCGGCCTTGGACGCGAACAGCAGGGCCGCGCCCTTGAGGTCGTCGTCGTCACCAATGCGGTTCAGCGGCGCATGCGATGCCATCTTCTCTTCGCCGACGGCCGCAAGCAGACCCTTGGTCATCTTGCTCGGGAAGAAGCCCGGCGCCAATGCGTTGACGGTGATGCCGTATTGGCCCCACTCGCCAGCCAGCGCCCGCGTGAAGTTCACGGCCGCGCCCTTGCTGGTGTTGTAGGCGATGGTCTTCATGACGGCCGAGTTGCCGCCCAGGCCCGCAATGGAGGCCACGTTGATGATGCGGCCCGACTTGCGCGGGATCATGCTGGCCTTGGCCGCCGCCTGGGCAAAGATGAAGAGGCTGCGGATATTCAGGTTCATGACCTTGTCCCAGGCCTCGAGCGGATGGTCCTCGGCCGGTGCACCCCAGCTGGCGCCGGCGTTGTTGACGAGGATGTCGATCTGGCCGTAGCGCTCCATCGTTTCGGCGACGACGCGCTGGGCGTCCTCGGCCACCGATGCATCGGCCGCGACCCAGCGTGCATCGATGCCGCGGGCCTGCAGGTGGGCGGCGGACTCTTCCAGGTCGGACGCCTTGCGCGAGGTCAGCATGATCTTGGCGCCGGCATCACCCAGCGCTTCGGCGATCTGCAGGCCCAGGCCGCGCGAGCCGCCGGTCACGAGGGCCACCTGGCCGGTCAGGTCGAAGAGGTCTTGGACTTTGGTGCTCATGGGTGTGTCTCCGGTTCAAAAGTATTCGGGTTTCATTTCGCGGCACAGCGGCTCGCGGCGTGCGACGACGTCGAGCCAGGCGCCGATCTTGGGCAGCTCGTAAGCGTAGAAGTAACGGGCCGCGGCGCGCTTGCCGTGGGCGAAGTCGCTGTCGCCCTGTATCGACATTTCAGCGGTCAGCATCACATCCAACCAGATCCAGGCCAGCACCGTGTGGCCGAAGGCCTGCATGTACGGCGTTGCATTGGCCAGAGCCTCCTCGGGCTCGCCGGTGCTCCAGGCCTTCTTGGTTGCGCCACCCACCTGCGCCAAAGCAGCGGCCAATTGGTTGGCCTGAGGCGCCCAGTCGGTTTGCATCGCGCGCTCGATGGTGGCTTGCACTCGCGCAGCCAGTGCAGCCAGCGACGCCCCGCCCTGCTGCACGACTTTGCGGCCCAGCAGGTCCAAGGCCTGGATGCCATGCGTGCCCTCGTGGATCATGTTCAGGCGCTGGTCGCGCCAGTACTGCTCGACCGGGAAGTCACGCGTGTAGCCATAGCCGCCCAGCACCTGGATGGCCAGGGAGTTGGACTCCAGACACCACTCGCTGGGCCAGCTCTTGGCAATCGGGATCAGCACGTCCAGCAGAGCCTGCGCCTCCACCTTGGCGTCGCCGGTGTTCAGCTCGTCGACGAGGCGGGCGCAATACAGCTCCAGCGCCAGGCCACCTTCGACATAACTCTTCTGCGCCAGCAGCATGCGGCGCACATCGGCGTGCTCGATGATGGGCCGCTGCGGGCTGGCCGCGTCCTTGCCGGTGGCGGTCATCGGCCGGCCCTGCGGGCGCTGCTTGGCGTATTCCAGGCTGGCCTCATAGCCGGCGTAGCCCAGCATGACGGCGCCGAGACCCACGCCGATGCGCATCTCGTTCATCATGAAGAACATGCAGCGCAGGCCCTCGCCGGGCTTGCCGACGAGATAGCCGACCGCGCCCACCTTGCCGCCCGGCTGGTGGCGGCCCTCGCCGAAGTTCAGCAGGCAGTTCGTCGTGCCGCGATGGCCGAGCTTGTGGTTCAAGCCCGCCAACGCGATGTCGTTGCGCTCTCCGGTCAGTCGGCCGTCCTGGCCCACCATCTGCTTGGGCACGATGAAGAGGGAGATGCCCTTGGTGCCGGGGATCAGCTTGCCGTCCGGGCCGGGGATCTTGGCCAACACCAGATGGACGATGTTCTCGCGCAGCTCATGCTCGCCACCCGAGATCCACATCTTGTTGCCGCGCAGGCGGTAGCGGGCGCCGAGGGCATCGGCCTCGTCTTCGAGTTCGGCGCGTGTGACCACGTCCGACAGCGACGAGCCGGCCTGCGGCTCCGACAGGCACATGGTGCCGAACCACTGGCCGGCCAGCAGCGTCTTGGCGAAGACCTCACGCTGGCGCTCGCTGCCATGCTCCATCAGCAGGTTGGCATTGCAGGTCGTCAGCACCGCGTACGAGCCGGCGTGGACGTTGGCCGCGCTGACGAAGGCATTGGCCGCCGTCTCGACGAGGCAGGGCAGCTGCATGCCGCCCAGCTCGTAGTCATGCGCCGCGGCCATCATGCCGGAGTCGACCAGGGCGTTGACCGCCTCCAGCGTCGCCGCGGGCAGATGCACGCGCTCGCCATCGAAGCGCGGCTCCTCGATGTCCATCAGCCGGTAGTGGGGTGCGAACTTCTCGCGGGCGATGCGCTCGCAGGTGTCGAGCACGGCGCTGAAGGTCTCGCGCGAATGGTCGGCAAAGCGCTCACGCGCGGTGAGGTCACCGGCACGCAGCCAGTCGAACAGAAGGAATTCCAGGGTGTCACGCATCACGGCTAATCCGCCTTCGCCTTGGTCACGGCCATGGTGCCGCTGGCCTTGGCCACGAGCCTGCGCTCGCCGCCCGCCACCGCGTACACCTCGGCCTCGGTGAATGAAACCTGTCGGCCGGGCTTGATGACCCAGGCCTCGCATTCCAGCCGCTCACCGCTCGCGCCGCGCAGCAGGCTGGTCTTGAATTCGGCCGTCAGCACCCAGTGGCCCTCGAGGGCACAAGTCTGCGCTGCGGCGCCCATTGAATGGTCTGCCAGAGCGGCGACCACGCCGGCATGGACGACACCGGTGTGCTGGCAATGCCGCCTGGCAATGACGAGCTGGGTGCTGACGCGTCCCGGCTCAACAGCCGTCGGCTCCACGCCCAGGTCGACCATGAAGGGCGCCGAGCGGAAAAAACCGCGCAGCGTGTCGAGGTCGACCTGCATGGAATCAGTCGCCCGAACTGCGGACGATGGTGCCCTGGGCCAGCGCGCAGAGCTTCTCGGCACCGTCCTTGACGGCGAACACTTCGCAGCGGCACACCGCCTGCGTCTTGCTGACCGCGTCGGCACTGGCGCGGGCGATCAAGCGTTCGCCGACAGCTGGGCGCACGTAATTGATCTTGAACTCCGAGGTCAGCACGGGCACCTGCATGGCCGTGCCGCCTGCATAGGTCAGCGCGTTGTCGGCCAGGTAGCTGACGATGCCGCCGTGCGCAAAGCCGTTCTGCTGCAGATGCTCGGGCTTGAGCGCCAGCTGCAGATCGACCTTGCCCGGCGACAGCGCCACGAGCTCCGAACCCAGCAGCACGCTGAACGGCTGCTTGGCCAGGACCTCGCGGCCCATCGCCAGAAACACTTCTGGCGTGACGCTCATCAGAGCACTTCGAAGATGCCAGCCGCGCCCATGCCGCCGCCGATGCACATCGTCACGCAGACGCGCTTGGCGCCACGGCGCTTGCCTTCGATGAGGGCGTGGCCCGTCAGGCGCTGGCCCGACACGCCGTAGGGGTGGCCGACGGCAATCGCGCCACCGTTCACGTTGAGGCGGTCCATCGGGATGCCCAGCGTGTCGGCGCAGTACAGCACCTGCACGGCGAAGGCTTCGTTCAGCTCCCACAGGTCGATGTCGGCGACCGTCAGGCCCAGCTTCTTCAGCACCTTCGGCACAGCGAACACGGGGCCGATGCCCATTTCATCGGGCTCGCAACCGGCCACCGCAAAGCCGAGGAAGCGGCCGATGGGCTTGAGGTTGTGCGTGGACGCGTATTGCTCGCTGACCAGGGCGCAGGCACCCGCGCCATCGCTGAACTGGCTGGCATTGCCGGCCGAGATCAGGCCGCCGGGCATGGCGGAGCGCAGGTCCTTGATGGCGTCATAGGTCGTGCCTTCGCGCAAGCCTTCATCGGCGCTGATGGTGACTTCCTTGCTCATCAGGCCCATGACCTTGTCGGCCACGCCCATGGTCGTGGTGACCGAGATCAGTTCGTCGGCAAACTTGCCGGCGGCCTGGGCGGCGCAGGCCTTCTGCTGGCTGCCGGCGCCGTACTGGTCCATGCGCTCGCGCGAGATGCTGTAGCGCTTGGCCACGTTCTCGGCGGTCTGCAGCATGTTCCAGTAGATCTCGGGCTTGAGCTTCATCAGCGCCGGGTCGACCAGCATGTGCTTGTTGGCCTCTTGCTGCACGCAGGAAATGCTCTCGACGCCGCCGGCGATGTAGACATCCCCCTCGCCGGCAATGATGCGCTGCGCGGCCATCGCAATGGTCTGCAGGCCGCTGGAGCAGAAGCGGTTGATGGTGACGCCGCTCACCGTGATGGGCAGGCCGGCCTTCAGCGCGATCTGACGCGCGATGTTGGAGCCGGTGGCGCCTTCGGGCGTGGCGCAGCCCATCAGCACGTCCTCGATGGCGCCGCCATCGATGCCGGCGCGCTCGACGGCCGCCTTGACGGCATGGCCACCCAGCGTGGCGCCATGGGTCATGTTGAACGCGCCCTTCCAGCTCTTGGCGAGCGGCGTGCGGGCGGTGGAGACGATCAGTGCGTTGCTCATGTTTTGAATCCTTGTTCGGTGGACCGAGGGCTTAGGTGAAGGACTTGCCTTCAGCCACCAAGCGATCCAGGAGCGGCGCGGGCGTCCAGAACGCGCCGTCGTCCATCGGGTTCTTGGCAAAGCGGTTCATCGCCTGCACGACGTTAAAGAGGCCGAGGGTGTCGGCGTAGCACATCGGGCCACCGCGGAAGATGGGGAAGCCGTAGCCGGTCAGGTAGACCATGTCGACGTCGGACGCGCGCTGGGCGATGCCTTCTTCCAACAGATGCGCAGCCTCGTTGACGAGGGCGAACACCAGGCGGTGCACGATCTCCTCGTCGCTGATGTCGCGCTTCTTCGCGCCGATGGCTTCGCGGTGCTTGGCCAGCATCTCCTCGACGACAGCCGACGGTATGGCGTCGCGCTTGCCGGGCAGGTAGTCGTACCAGCCGGCACCGGTCTTCTGGCCGAAGCGACCCAGTTCGCACAGGCGGTCGGCGCTGGCCGAATACTTCATCGTCGCGCGCTCAACCGAGCGGCGCTTGCGGATGGCCCAGCCGATGTCGTTGCCGGCCAGGTCGCCCATGCGGAAGGGGCCCATCGCGAAGCCGAACTTCTCGACGGCCTTGTCCACCTGCTGGGGCGTGCAGCCTTCATCGAGCAGGAAGCCGGCCTGGCGGCTGTACTGCTCGATCATGCGATTGCCGATGAAGCCGTCGCAGACGCCGGACACGACGGCCGTCTTCTTGATCTTCTTGCCGATGGCCATGACCGTGGCCAGCACGTCCTTGGCGGTTTCCTTGCCGCGCACCACTTCCAGCAGCTTCATCACATTGGCCGGGCTGAAGAAGTGCATGCCCACCACGTCCTGCGGGCGCTTGGTGAAGGACGCGATCTTGTCGACGTCCAGCGTCGAGGTGTTGGAGGCCAGGATGGCGCCGGGCTTGGCGACTTCATCCAGTTGCTTGAAGACGGCTTCCTTGACGCCGATCTCCTCGAACACCGCTTCGATGATGAGGTCGGCGTCTCCCAGGTCGGCGTAGCTCAGCGTGGTGCTCAGCAAGGCCATGCGCTGGGCGTACTTGTCTTCCTTGAGCTTGCCCTTCTTGACCTGGGACTCGTAGTTCTTCTTGATGGTCGCGACACCGCGGTCCAGGGCTTCCTGCTTGGTCTCCAGGATGGTGACCGGGATTCCGGCGTTCAGGAAGTTCATCGAGATGCCGCCACCCATGGTGCCGGCGCCGATGACACCGACCTTGGCGATGGTGCGCAGCGGCGTGTCCTCGGGCACGTCGGAAATCTTGGATGCCACACGCTCGGCGAAGAACAGATGGCGCAGTGCCTTCGATTCCGGCGTCAGCATCAGGGCCGCAAAGCCTTCGCGCTCAGCGCGCATGCCGTCGTCGAACTTCAGGTTCACGGCACCGGCCACGGCTTCCAGGCAGCGCAGCGGCGCCGGGAAGTTCTTGCTCATGCCGCCCACCATGTTGCGGGCGAACTGGAAGTAGGCCTCGGCGTTCGGGTGGCGGGCCTTCAGCTCACGCACCTTGGGCAGCGGGCGCTTCTCGGAGATCTCTTCGGCGAACTTGACCGCGGCGTCCACCACGTCGGCATCGACGATCTTGTCGAACAGCTTCTGGCCCGGAACCATGGCCAGCATCTGGGCTTCCACCGGCTCGCCGCTGACGATCATGTTCAGCGCGGGCTCCACGCCCAGCGCGCGCGGCAGGCGCTGCGTGCCGCCGGCGCCGGGCAGCAGGCCCAGCTTCACTTCGGGCAGGGCAACCTTGGTGCCGGTCTGCGCGACGCGGTAGTGGCAACCCAGGGCCAGCTCCAGCCCACCGCCCATGCACACACTGTGGATGGCGGCGACGACCGGCTTGCTGCTGTTCTCGACCACCGAGATCAGGCTCAACAGGTTCGGCTCGGCCAGCGCCTTGGGGCTGCCGAATTCCTTGATGTCGGCACCGCCCGAGAAGGCCTTGCCGGCGCCCGTGATGACCAGGCTGGTGATGGCCGGATCGGCCTCAGCGCGCTCCACGCCAGCGGCAACGGCGGCACGGGTGGCAAAACCCAGACCGTTGACCGGCGGGTTGTCGAGCGTGATCACGGCAACGCTGCCGCGAACTTCGTAATGGGCTGTCATGGGCACGACCTCGGTTGGCGGGCCTACTGCGTCTGCTGCAGCCGGCCCAGAAATAGAACGACCGTTCGATTCTAGGCAGCGCCCGCCGCGCAGTCTTGTCCCGGCAGTGACAAGGAGCGTGCGGCCAGCTCTCAGCCCGGATCGCGGCGCAGGATCACGGTGTCCTTGAAGCCCTTGGACGTCTCCGGGTCTTCCGGTGGCTGCAGCTTGGATTCGGCATAGCGGCGGGCGGCCTCCGCGGCATCCGTCGGCGCCTCAGGCGCGGACGCAGCGCGCGGTGTGGGCCTCACCGCCAGGCGCAGCTCATGGTTCTCACGCTGCAGCTGCTCGATCTGCTTGCGCGTTTGCGTCAGTTGCTGGGCAGACAGCTGGCGCGCCTGCTCCACGTTGTGCACCCGTTGCCGCTCGCGCTTGACCTGGCGCGACAGCCAGCCGAACACGGCTGCCGCCGCCAGCAGGCCCCCGAGCACAAAGCTGCCCAGCACAGGCAGCAGTTGACCGTTGTCCATATGTCCTCCCCGACATCGTCGTCGCTTGCAAATGTACGAGCGCCGCTGCGCCGTGTTCGCCCGGCCAGGGTTTACCCATGAGTCGCCATGCCTGTCAAACGGCCGCGCGCCCTTGGATGCGCGGCGGCCCACAGCTAGAGTGCGGGCCATGCTGATTCCGGTCGTTTACCCACCTCGCGAGCCCGCCCCGCCGCCGCAGTTTTCCCCGCCGCCGCCACCCAAGTCCGAAGAGCCCAGCCCGCCTGGCCCACCGGAACCCCCTTCCGAGCCGCCGGCCCCGCTCCAGCCCGAGGGCGACGTGCCCTGGATGCTCTATCTGCTGCGCGTGCTGGGCCTGTGCGCCTTTCCGGTCGGCATCGTCATTGCCGGCGTCATCGTGCTGCTGGGGCTGGACCAGGCGCAGGAGACGCTGCTGTCGCTGGAAGTGGGCAGCGCCCAGACAGCCATGCTCGTGGTCGCCTTCGGCCTGTGGCTGATGCTGGCCTGGTACACCAGCCGCCTGCTGCTGGACCGCCGCTTCAAGCCTGACACGCTGGGCGAGTGCATGAACCCGCGCTTCGCGAGCGCGCTGCGGCGTTGGCTGCCGCGCGGGCTGATCCTCGGCGGCGGCCTGCCTATCGCCGGCTTCTTCCTGCTGCAGACCCGCGAGCGGCTCATCGGCGTCGGCCTGCTGGCGGTCACCGCGGGCCTGTACCTCTTCGTCTGGAAGCGGCGCGCCTGGCTGCTCAAGATTGGCAGCGACTCACGCCTGGCACGCTGGCTATGCCTGGACGGCCGGCGCGAGGCCATCGCGCTGATGGAGCGGGAAGACCGCATGAGCACGCCGTCGCGCGTGCTCGTCGTGCTCGTGCTGCTGCTGCAATGGGCCATCTTCGGCTCGCTGCTGGCCTGGCCCGAGGCCACGGCGCGCGCCATCGGCTCGCCGGCCCTGGTGCTGCTGGCCATGGGCAGCTGGATCGTCTTCGGCGGCATCCTGTTGACCTACGTGCCCAAGGCGCTGATCCGCATCCCGCTCACCGCCCTGCCGCTGCTGCTCTTCGTGGCCTTCGCACCGCTGAACGACAACCACCGCGTGGCCTTGCCCGAGCGCAGCGCGGGCAGCTCCATCGGCAACCGCCAGCCGGCCGACGCGTGGGTGCAGACCTGGCTGCGCACCGTCGGCGCCGACGGCAAGCGCCCGCTGGTCATCGTCGCCGTGGCGGGCGGCGCGTCGCGCGCGGCGTACTGGGGCAGCGCGTCGCTGGCGCGCCTGCAGGATCTGGGTGAGCAGCAGGGCGTCAACTTCGCCGACTCCGTCTTCGCCATCAGCGGCACCTCGGGCGGCGCCCTGGGGGCGACCAGCTTCGTTGCCGCCGTCGATGCGCGCCGCCAGTCCCTCGACGCCGCCGCCTGCACGCCCTGGAAGCTGGTGCGCGACTTCACCGGCCGCGACCACCTCGCCACGCCGGTCGGCTACATGCTCTACCCCGACCTGGCCCAGCGCTTCCTGCCCGTGGCCATGGCCGGCGCCGACCGCTCGCTGGGGCTGGAACAGGTCTGGATCCGCGACTGGCCCAAGGCCCTGGCCAGCCAATGCCCGCTGCGCGCGAACGCCAACCGCAACCCCTGGGGCGAACCGCTGACCTCGTTGCACGCCCGCGCCACCGAGGCCGAGTGGCTGCCGCTGCTGGCACTCAACACCTCGGCCCTGTCGCGCGGCCAGCGTGTCTACCAGGCCGACTTCCTGCTGGCCGGCGGCGACGGCATCGACCTGCTCGACCCCGCCCTCGGCCTGGACGTCGACCGCATGACGCTGGCCCAGGCCGTGCACAACAGCGCGCGCTTCCCCTACATCAGCCCGGCTGCGGCTGCCGTCTTCAAGGAGCCCCACAAGGACGAGGAGGCCGGCGACGTGGGCCGCGTGTGGGACCGCCTCGGCGACGGCGGTTATGTGGAAGCGAGTGCCACGCTGACGCTGTCCGACCTGCTGCGCGACCTGGAGGCTGCCGGTCGGCTCAAGACCTGCAAGCCCGAGGATGACTGCGCCGCGCAAGGCATCCTGGACCGCTCGCGGCTGCGGCTGCTGCTGCTCGCCAACACGCCGTCCCAGGTGGACGACTGGCTGTGCCGCGACGCGCCCACGGCCGCCGACGCCCAGCCGCTGGACGGCCGCCGCTACCGGGCAACGCACATGGGGCTGAACGAGGTCGTCGCGCCGGTGCAGGGCATCCTGAACAGCAACAGCAGCCGCGGGCGGGACTCGGCCGTCGAGCTCATCAAGCGCATCGGCGGCTGCGGCCAGGTGGCGGAGCTGCGCCTGCCGGCGATCAAGGGCGAGCGCCCGCCGTCGATGAACTGGATGCTGAACTCGGCCTCGCGCGCGCAGATCGATGCGGCCCTGCTGGAAAAGCTGCCCATCACCGATCCCGCATTCGGCCCGGCCCAGGCTCAGCTGAACGCACACCTGCGCCAGGCCAAGGGCTGGATGCTGCAAATGAAGTGACATGTTTTGGGGGCGGCGTGCCCTGAGGGGTGCGTCAGGGCCTTCGGGCGGCCGTGCGGCACAGACATGCGGCGCGGCCACAATGCCGCCCGCCATGCTCAACCTGATTAACTTCGCCACCGCCCCCGAGCAGCGCCGCCTCTGGCGCGCCCTGCTCGCCGTCCTTCTCGTTGCCATCACCTACCTGGCCCTGGTGCCCGCCCCGCCCAAGGGCATCAGCACCGGCTGGGACAAGTCCAACCACGCGCTCGCCTTTGCGGCGCTGGGCTTCACGTGCGTGTGGGCGATGTGGCCGCGGCCGCGGCAGTGGCTGCTGCTCGTCGCGGCCCTGCTGGCCTACGGCGGCACCATCGAGATCGCCCAGAGCTTTCTGCCACCACGCAGCGGCGACTGGTTCGACCTGCTGGCCGACAGCGTGGGCATCGGCATTGGGCTGCTGATCGCGTGGCCTGTCACAACCATCGCAGCACGCCAACGCTGACGGTGGGGACGAAGAGCAGCAGCAGCAGCCTCAGCACATCGCTGGCCAGGAAGGGCATGACGCCCTTGTAGGTCTCGTTCATCGGCACCTCGCGCGCCATGCCGTTGACGACGTAGACGTTCAGCCCCACCGGCGGCGCCAGCATGCCGATGCCCACCGTCATCAGCACGAGGATGCCGAACCAGATCGCCTTGGGCTCGGCCGCCAGGCCCCACAGGTCCAGGCCCATGATGGTCGGAAAGATGACGGGGATGGTCAGCAGCAGCATGGACAGCTCGTCCATCACGCAGCCCAGCACGATGTAGAAAGCCAGCACGCCCGCCACGATGGCCAGCGGCGGCACGGCCAGGCCGCCCACCCACTGCGCCAGATGCGTGGGCATCTGCGTGAGGGCCAGCGCCGAATTCATCATGTCGGCACCGAGGAAGATCATGAAGACCATGGCCGTCGTCTCGGCCGTGCCGAGCAGGGCGCGCTTCAGGCCTTCGCCCCGCAGCTCGCCGGACAGCAGGCCGCTGGTCAACGTGGCCAGCGCGCCGATGGACGCGCCCTCGGTCGGGCTGAACAGGCCGCCGTAGATGCCGCCGAACACGACGACGAAGATGGCCAGCAGCGGCCACACGCCGAGCAGCGCGCGCCAGCGCTCGCCCCAGCCGTGGCGCGGGCCCGGCACAGCCAGGGCGGGCCGCAGCCGGCAGGTGATGGCGATGACGGCCAGATAGCCCGCCGTGGCGATCAGCCCGGGGATGAAGGCGGCGGCGAACAGCTTGGCGATGTTCTGCTCGGTCAGGATGGCGTAGACGATCAGCGGCACGGACGGCGGGATCAGGATGCCCAGCGTTCCGCCGGTGGCGAGCACCGCGGTGGACAGGCGGCCGTGATAGCCCGCCGCCTTCATCTCGCCATAGGCCACCTGGGTGATGGTGGCGCAGGTGGCCACCGACGAACCGCAGACCGAGCCGAAGGCCGCGGCCGCCAGGATGGCCGCGAACGCGAGGCCACCGCGCCAGTGGCCAACCCAGGCTGCGGCGGCCCGGAACAGCGCCTTGGACAGGCCGCCCTGGGTCGCGAATTGGCCCATCAACAGGAACAGCGGGATGACCGACAGCTCGTAGACCGTCAGCCGCGCGACGGCCGAGCCCTTGATGAGGTTCAGCAGCGCCGCATCGCTGCTCATCCAGGCGTAGCCGAGGGCGCCGGGGATGAACATGGCGGCCGCGATGGGCACGCGCAGCGCCATCAGCGCGAGCATCAAGCCAAAGATGGTCAGGCCAGAGCTCATCGCCTGACCGCCTGCACCACGGCGATGACGGCGGTCAGCGCCAACCCCGGCGCGAGGATGGCGTAGGCCCACCACGCCGGCAGCCCGAGGATCATGGTCTGCTCGCCGGCTTCATCGACGGCCATCGCGCCCACGCCGCTGCGCCAGGCCAGCAGCGCCAGCATCACCGCCAGCAGCAGCGCGCCGAACCGATCCAACGCGCCGTTCACCCGAGCAGGTGCTGCCTGGGTAAAGAAGTCCACGATGATGTTGCCGCGCCGCAGCTGGCACCAGGGCAGGCACAGCGCGATGGACAAGGCGATGCCGATCTGGCTCAGCTCGATGTCGCCACGAACCGGCGCCGCAAACAGGTTGCGGCCGATGACGCTCCACAGCGTCATGCCCGCCACGAGCAGCGCGCAGGCGCCGCCCAGCAGCGCAAACGCCGCCGCCAGCTTCTCCAGCAGCCTCACTTCTTGTACTTGGCCAGCAGCGCCTGCGCCTCGGCCAGCATCTGCTTGCCGGGCAGGCCGCGCTTGTCCATGTCGGCCGCCCAGTCGTCGTAGAGCGGATGGCTGGCCTTGATCCAGTTGTCCACCTCGGCGGCGGGCACCGTGTAGAAGACGTTGCCACGGTCCACGGCATGCTTGCGTGCAGACGCCTGGCTCGCGTCCCAGGTGCGGCCGGCAGCCTGCGACAGCGCAGCACCGGAGTTCTTCTCGATGACGGCCTTCAGGTCGGCCGGCAGGCTGTCGAAGCGGGCCTGGTTCATCGCCAACACGAAGACGGCGCTGTACAGCGCCGGCCGGGCAGGGTCGGTCTCCGTGTGGAACTTCACCATCTCATGCAGCTTGACCGACGGGATGACCTCCCACGGCAGCGCAAAGCCGTCGATGGTGCCCTTGCTGACGGCGTCGGCCACGGCCGGCAGCGGCATGCCCACGGGGGAGGCGCCGAGAGACGCCAGCAGCTTGTTCGTTTGCCGCGTGGGCGCACGCAGCTTCAGGCCCTTGAAGTCGGCCAGCGACTTGATCTGCCGCTCGCGCGTGTGGAGGTAGCCCTCGTCGTGCGTGGCGAACATCAGCGGCTTGATGCCAGGGAACTCCTTGCCGGCGTACTTGCCGTAGAAATCCCAGGCGGCGCGCGAGGCGGCTTCGGCCGAGTTCGTCATGAAGGGCAGCTCGAAGACCTCCATGATGGGGAAGCGCCCGGCCGTGTAGCCCGGCAGCGTGAAGGCGATGTCGACGACGCCGTCCTTGACCTGGTCGATCAGCTGGGCCGGCGTGCCGCCGAGCTGCATGGCCGGGTAGACCTGGCACTTCAGGCGGTTGCCGGAGTCGGCCGCGATCTTGTCGCACCAGGGCGCAAGGATCTGCGTGGGCGGCATGGCGCCTGGAGGCCAGAAATGATGGACCTTGAGCGTGATGGGCTCCTGGGCCTGCACCGCGGTTGCGGCCAGCAGGGCGGCGATGAAACCGATTGCTTTCATGCCTGTCTCCTCGTTGTGTGCCTTCATCCTAGGGGAAGTGAAGACCCCAAGCCCCCCGCAGCCACCCTAGGCCAAACGTGGGGGGCGCCGGCATCGTCCTACAGCCAAAGCCCCTGCACTGACATACCGTTGGCAGCAGCTTGCGCTACGGTAGCTTCCATGTTGACCGACCTCCTCCGAGCCACGCGTGCCCACACGCTGGCCCTGGCTGCGCCCCTGTCGGATGAGGACGCCCAGCTGCAGTCCATGCCCGACGCCAGCCCCGCCAAATGGCATCTGGCGCACACGACCTGGTTCTTCGAAACGCTGGTGCTCGCACCGCACTTGAACGGCTACCAGCTCTTCGACGAACGCTGGCCGCGCCTCTTCAATTCCTACTACGAGAGCCTCGGGCCTCGCCATGCACGCCCGCAGCGCGGGCTGCTGAGCCGGCCTGCGCTCGCCGAGGTCAAGGCCTACCGTGCACACGTGGACACCGCGCTGGCTGACCTGCTGCCCCATGCGCCGCCAGATGCGCTCAAGCTGATCGAGCTAGGCTGCCATCACGAGCAGCAGCACCAGGAGTTGCTGCTGACCGACATCCTGCACGCCTTCTCCTGCAACCCGCTGCTGCCAGCCTATGACGCGACGGCGCCCCAGCAGGCCACGGCACCCGAGCAGGCGTGGCTGAAGCATGCGGGCGGCATCGTCGACGTCGGCCACGGTGGCAGCGGCTTCGCCTTCGACAACGAAGGCCCGCGGCACCAGGCGCTGGTCACGCCGTTCGAGATCAGCAATCGCCTCGTCACCTGCGGCGAGTACGCCGACTTTGTCGACGCCGGCGGCTACCGGGAGCCGCTGCTGTGGCTGTCCGACGGCTGGGCCACCGTGCAGGCCCAGGGCTGGCAGCGGCCGGCCTACTGGCAAGAGGACGGCAGCGTCTTCGGCTTGCATGGCGTGCAGCCGCTGGACCCGCACGCGCCCGTCCAGCAGCTCAGCTTCTACGAGGCCTGCGCCTTTGCCGAATGGGCCGGCGCGCGGTTGCCCACCGAGTTCGAGTGGGAGGCCGCGTCGGCCCTGCAAGGTTTCGAGCAGGCCGCCGACCAAGCCTGGGGAGCTTGGCAATGGACGCGCTCCAGCTACGCGCCCTACCCCGGCTTCCGGCCGGCGGCGGGCGCGGTCGGTGAATACAACGGCAAATTCATGGTCGGCCAGCAGGTGCTGCGCGGCGGCAGCCTCGCAACACCGCCCGGGCACACGCGGCCCAGTTATCGCAATTTCTTCCCCCCAGCCGCGCGCTGGCAGTTCAGTGGATTGAGGCTTGCAAGATGAAACCAGGAATCGAATGGCGCCAGCCCCGCGCTTCGGCAGAGAACGAGCAATTCGCGGCTGACCTGCATGCCGCCCTGAGCCGCATGCCCAAGGCCATCTCGCCCAAATACTTCTACGACGAGGCCGGCTCGTGCCTGTTCGAGCAGATCTGCGACCTGCCCGAGTACTACCCGACGCGCACCGAGCTTGCACTGCTTGCGAACCACGCCCCCGACATGGCCGCGCAGATGGGGGGCCAGGTGCAACTCGTTGAGTACGGCGCCGGCGCGCTGCGCAAGGTGAGGCTGCTGCTGGACGCCATCCCGCGCGACAGCGTGCAGTTCGTGCCGGTGGACATCTCCGGCCCGCACCTGCTGGCGGCCTGCGACGGCCTGGCGGCTGACTACCCGGGCCTTGCCATCCAACCGCTGGTGGCCGACTTCACCCGCCCGCACACGCTGCCGCCCTGCCCCCCAGGCAGCCGCCGCGTGGGCTTCTTCCCCGGCTCCAGCATCGGCAACTTCACGCCCAGCGAGGCGGACGCCTTCCTGCGCCTGGCCGCGGCCGAGCTGACTGGCGGCGGGCTGCTGATCGGCATCGACCTCGTGAAGGATCACGACACGCTGCACGCGGCCTACAACGACGACGCCGGTGTGACGGCGGCCTTCAACCTCAACCTGCTGCACCGCGCACGCCGGGACCTGGGCGCCGAATTTCCGCCGGACGGCTTCGAGCACCTGGCCTTCTACAACCCGGCCTACTGCCGCATCGAGATGCATCTGCGCGCGAACCGGCCGCTGGAGCTGCAGCTGGGCGGCGAGACCTATGTGTTCAACGAGGGTGAGACGCTGCACACGGAGCATTCGCACAAGTACACGGTCTCCGGCTTCCAGGCGCTGGCCGAGCGCGCGGGTTTCAAGCCGGGCAAGGTGTGGACGGATGAGAACGGGTGGTTTGCGGTGCTCTGGCTGGAGGCCGGGCCCAGCGGCAGCTAGGGCACGGCGAATCGGCCTTTGGAAGTCAAGCGCCGTGGCGCAGGAACATGCACCACAGCGTTGCGCTGCCCAGGCTGCCCCGCCCTGTCTCTACAAAGCCGGCCCGCTCGTAGAACCGCACGTTCGACGGGTTCGCCGTCTCGAGGTAGACCCCGCCGGACAACGGGTCGGCAGCCGACAGCTCACAGAACGCCTTCAGCAGCTGTGCCCCCATGCCGAGGCCATGCAACGCTGGATCCACACCGATCACGCCGAGGTAGTAATGCGGAACGGGCGGCTTGCCCTTCTCGGCAATCTCGTCATAAAGCGCCATGCGATCGGTCAAGCCGGGAATGGCTTTCTCGAAGCGATCCCAGTCTTGCGCAAAGCTTGTTGGCCACGGAGGCGGCGCCGTGGTGTAGCCCATCGCGGCCCCACGAATGCCGGCCGTGTCTCGCGCCAGCAGCACCGGCATGTCGAGCGCGATGCGGGCGCCCATCAGCAGCGAGAAAAACTGCGTCACTCGCACTCGGTAACTCGGACCGGTTTCGAGCAGGAATCCCGTGATCGGATCTTCTGCGAACGCCGCGGCCAGGGGGCCCACAGCGCGCTCGAGGTCGGATGGGGCGGCGGCGGTGATTTGCATGACGCCCGATGTGTAGCACGGTGTTGGCCGATGCGCCTCAGGCCCGATACCGACAGCCGGGATGCGCTAGATCGCCAACCGCTCCCGCACCCCATCCGCCGCCATGTCCTTGCCCCGCCCGCGCATGACGATCTCGCCGCGCTGCATCAGCAAATACTGGTCGGCCAGCTCTTCGGCAAAGTCATAGAACTGCTCGACGAGCACGACCGACAGCCCCTTGTCGTGGGCCAGGTGCTTGATGACGCGGCCGATGTCCTGGATGACGTTGGGCTGGATGCCTTCGGTCGGTTCGTCCAGCAGCAGCACCTTCGGTCCGGGCGCGAGCGCGCGGGCGATGGCGAGCTGCTGTTGCTGGCCGCCGGACAGGTCGCCGCCACGGCGTGAGCGCATCTTGGCGAGCACGGGGAAGAGTTCGAACAGCTCCACCGGCAGCGGCGTGCCGGCGGGCTGGCTGCTGAGGCCCATCTGCAGGTTCTCGATGACCGACAGCCGCCCGAAGATCTCACGGCCCTGGGGCACGTAGCCGAGGCCGGCGCGCACGCGTTGGTGAGTCTTCAGCTTGTTGATGGGTTCGCCGGCCAGCGTGATGCTGCCGGACGTGACGGGCACGACACCCATCAGGCTCTTCAGCAGCGTCGTCTTGCCGACGCCATTGCGGCCCAGCACGACGGTGATCTCACCGGGCTTGAGGTCGAAGCTCAGGCCACGCAGGATGTTGGAGCCGCCGTAGTGTTGATGCAGGTCTGCGACCTTCAGGATGTCATCGGCCAAGGTACACCTCGATCACCTTTTCGTCCGATTGAACGGTCGCCATCGTGCCTTCGGCCAGCGTCTGCCCTTCGTGCAAGACGGTGACCGTGCGATGAGCCCCAGCCAGCGTCGCGACGAAATTCATGTCGTGCTCGACGACGACGAGGGAGTGCTTGCCCTCCAGGCTCAGGAACAGCTCTGCCGTGCGCTCGGTCTCTTCGTCGGTCATGCCGGCCACGGGCTCGTCCAGCAGCAGCAGCTTGGGGTCTTGCGCCAGCAGCATGCCGATCTCCAGCCACTGCTTCTGGCCGTGGCTCAGCAGGCCGGCGACGCGTTCGCGCTCGGGGGCGAGGTGCACGGTGGTCAGCAGTTGGTCCAGCCGGTCGCGTTGCTCGCCGCTGAGCTTGGCCCGCATCGCGAAGCGCGCGCCGCGGTCGCCGGCCAGGGCCAGCTCCAGGTTCTCGGCGACGGTCAGCGCCTCGAACACCGTCGGCTTCTGGAACTTGCGGCCGATGCCCGCGCGCGCGATCTGCTGCTCGCTCATCAGGCGCAGGTTGAGGTTGCTGCCGAAGAAGATGCGCCCGCTGTCGGGCCGCGTCTTGCCGGTCAGACAGTCCATCGTCGTCGTCTTGCCGGCACCGTTGGGGCCGATGACGCAGCGAAGTTCACCGACACCGACCGTGAACGACAACCCGCCCAGCGCCTGGAAGCCATCGAAGGCAACCTTCAAGTCTTCGACGTACAGGGCCACGCCCTGGTTGAAGATGGGTTCGCCCGCCGTGGCGATGCGGGTCAGCGCCCGCGACCGTGCTTCTGACCCGGCTTCAAGAAGCTCTGGCGTCATTTCTTGAACCTCCGCGCCAAGCCCATCAAGCCTTGCGGCAGGAACAGCGTCACCGCGATGAACAGCCCACCCAGGATGTAGAGCCAGCCCTCCGGCCACCAGGCCGTGAAGACGGACTTGGTGCCGTTGACGAAGAAGGCGCCGAGGACGGGGCCAATCAGCGTGCCACGGCCGCCCACCGCTGCCCAGATGGCCATCTCGATGCTGGCCGCCGGACTCATTTCACCGGGGTTGATGATGCCCACCTGCGGCACGTAGAGGATGCCGGCCAGCGCGCACATCAGCGCGGAGATGACGTAGGCGCTGAGCTTGAAGGCGACCGGGTCATAGCCCAGGAAGCGCACGCGGCCTTCGGCGTCGCGGATGGCCTGCAGGATGCGGCCCCAGCGGCTTTTCGTCAGCGCCCGAGCGATCAGGTAGCAGGCGATCAGCGCGACACCACTGGCCACGCACAGCCCCACCTTCATGCCCGGCGTGTTCAGCGGCATCCCGGCAAGGCGCTTGAAGTCGGTGAAGCCGTTGTTGCCGCCAAAGCCCGTCTCGTTGCGGAAGAACAGCAGCATGGCGGCCACTGTCAGCGCCTGCGTGATGATGGAGAAGTACACGCCCTGGATGCGCGAGCGGAAGGCGAAGTAGCCGAACACCGCGGCCAGCAGGCCGGGCACCGCGAGCGCCAGGAAGATCTGCCCCACCAGCGAGTCGCTGAGCGCCCAGTGCCAGGGCAGCTCCTTCCAGTTCAGGAAGACCATGAAGTCCGGCAGGTCCGACTGGTACTGGCCTTCTCGGCCGATCTGGCGCATCAGGTACATGCCCATGCCATAGCCGCCCAGGGCAAAGAAAAGCCCATGGCCCAGCGACAGGATGCCGCCGAAACCCCAGATGAGGTCCAAGGCCAGGGCACAAATGGCAAAGCAAAGAAACTTGCCGAGCAGGCCGACGTAGAACTCGCTGAGGTGCAGCGCGTGGCCGGGCGGGAAGGCGAGGTGCAGCAAGGGCACGAGCAGCAGCACGAGGGCCACCACGATGAGCAGCGTCTTCTTCATTCGACCGACCTGCCCTTCAGTGCGAACAGACCTTGCGGCTTTTTCTGGATGACGAGCACGAGCAGCATCAGCAGCGCGATCTTGGCGAGCACTGCGCCCTGCCAGCCTTCCAGCAGCTTGGACAGCACGCCCAGCCCCAGGCCCGCATAGACGGTGCCGGCCAGCTGGCCCACGCCGCCGAGTACGACCACCATGAAGGCGTCGACGATGTAGCTCTGGCCCAGGTCGGGCCCGACGTTGCCGATCTGGCTCAGCGCGCAGCCGGCAAGCCCAGCGATGCCAGAGCCGAGCGCAAACGCCATCGTGTCGACCTTCGCGGTGTTGACGCCCACGCAAGCGGCCATGCGGCGGTTCTGCGTGACGCCGCGCACCATCAGGCCGAGGCGGGTCTTGGCCAGCAGCAGCGCCATGCCGCCCAGCACCAGCGCCGCGAAGCCGAGGATGGCCAGGCGGTTGTAGGGCAGCGTCAGGTTGGGCAGCAGCGCCCAGCCACCGGACAGCCAGGTGGGGTTCTCCACGGCGACGTTCTGCGCGCCGAACAGCGTGCGCACGGCCTGCATCAGCACGAGCGAGATGCCCCAGGTGGCCAGCAGCGTTTCCAGCGGCCGGCCGTAGAGCCAGCGAATCACGGTGCGCTCCATGGCCGCGCCAACAAGGGCTGCCGCGACGAAGCTCGCCGGCAGCGCGATCCACAGGTAGTAGTCGAAGGCCGCGGGCAACCAGGCGCGAAAGCCCTGCTGCACGCAGTAGGTGGCGTAGGCGCCCACCATCAACAGCTCGCCGTGCGCCATGTTGATGACGCCCATCAGGCCGTAGGTGATGGCCAGGCCCAAGGCCACCAGCAGCAGCACTGAGCCCAGGCTCAGGCCCGAGAACAACAGTTGGGCGCGCTCGCCCCAGGCGAGGCGGTCGCCGATGGCGTCGATGGCGCTCTTCATCGCGGCCTTGGTGGCGGCATCGGTCTCGCCGCTCATGCGCTCCAGCAGCAAGGCGCGCGTCGTCGGGTCGGCGCTGCCAGCCAGCTCGATGGCAGCGGCCTTGCGCTGTGCGGCATCGGTGGACGACAACTTGGCACCGGCCACCAGTGCACCCAATTGGCCGCGCAGGTCAACGTCGGTCTCCGCCGCCAGCGCACGTTCGTACAGCGGCAGCTTGACCGCGCTGGCGTCTTCACGCAGCGTCGCCAGCGCCTTGGCCCGCGTGCCGCGGTCCTTGGACAGCAGGGCCAGCCCGGCCAACGCCGAGTCGATCTCCCGGCGCAGGCGGTTGTTCAGCATCGGCTCTTCGCCATCGGGCGGCGCAGCACCCTCCGCGGCCACGACCACCTTGCCCTCGCGCAGCCGCACCCGGCCGTCGAGCAGTGCATGCAGGTAGTCCGCCAGCGCCGGGTCGGCCTGCGCCACGGCTTCGTTCAGGGCGGCGACGCGCTCGTCGCCCTCACCAGCCGCGATGCGCGCGAGCAGCTCGGGCGACAGCGCCCAAGCCGAGCAGCCGAGCAGCGCCAGCAGCCAACCTAAAAAGAGTCGTTTGATCATGAAGATCCAAGCGAACACAGAAGTGCCGCGCGAAGCGCGCACGTCCCTCCAGCAGCCGCCGTGGAACTGGCTTTGCCAGGCCACTGGCGGCGCCCCCCGGGGGGAGGCGCCTTGGCGCCTCGGGGGGGTCTTATTTCGTCGGCTCGTCCTTCTTGCCCTTGTTCTCGGGGATGTACGGGCTCCACGGCTGGGCCTTGACGGGGCCGGGCGTCTTCCACACCACGTTGAACTGGCCGTCACCCTTCACTTCGCCGATGAAGACCGACTTGTGCAGGTGGTGGTTCTTCTCGTCCATCTTGGACGTGATGCCCGACGGTGCCGTGAAGGTCTGGCCGGCCATGGCGGCGATGACCTTGTCGGTGTCGGTGCTCTTGGCCTTGGTGACGGCCTGCGCCCACATGTTGATGCCGATGTAGGTGGCTTCCATCGGGTCGTTGGTCAGCGGCTTGTCCTTGTGGCCAGCAATGCCCTTGGCCTTGGCGTAGTCGCTCCACTTCTTGATGAAGGCATCGTTGGCCGGGGCCTTGATGGACATGAAGTAGTTCCACGCGGCCAGGTGGCCCTGCAGCGGCTTGGTGTCCACGCCGCGCAGCTCTTCCTCACCCACCGAGAAGGCCACCACCGGCACGTCGGTCGCCTTCAGGCCCTGGTTGCCCAGTTCCTTGTAGAAGGGCACGTTGGAGTCGCCGTTGATCGTGGAGATGACCGCCGTCTTCTTGCCCTCGGCGGCGAACTTCTTGATCTTGGCAATGATGCTTTGGTAGTCCGCGTGGCCGAAGGGGGTGTAGTCCTCCATGATGTCCGTCTCGGGGATGCCCTTGGACTTCAGGAAGGCGCGCAGGATCTTGTTCGTCGTGCGCGGGTACACGTAGTCGGTGCCCAGCAGCACGAAACGCTTGGCGCCGCCACCGTCCTTGCTCATCAGGTATTCGACAGCGGGAATGGCCTGCTGGTTGGGCGCGGCACCCGTGTAAAACACGTTCTTGCTCAGCTCTTCACCCTCGTACTGCACCGGGTAGAACAGCAGTGCGTTGGTCTGCTCGAACACCGGCAGCACCGACTTGCGGCTCACCGAGGTCCAGCAGCCGAACACGACGGCGACCTTGTCCTGCGAGATGAGTTGCTTGGCCTTTTCGGCGAACAGCGGCCAGTTGGAGGCCGGGTCGACCACCACCGGTTCCAGCTTCTTGCCGAGCAGGCCGCCCTTGGCGTTGATCTCGTCGATGGCCATCAGCACGGTGTCCTTCAACACCGTTTCGGAAATGGCCATGGTGCCCGACAGCGAGTGCAGCACGCCGACCTTGATGGTGTCGGCGGCGTAGGCGGTGGGGGTGAGGAGAGCGGCGGCGGCAGAAGCGGCCAGGGCCAGGGCAGAACGGCGAAGCATCGGGGTGTCCTCCAGAGGGGTTGGGGATGAAGTTCGGTAGCCGATGGCACCGTCCGCAAGGCCCGTGCCAGCCCGTGAACTTCGTCACACCCCACGATGGACACGCCCGATGCCACCGTTATGGTGCAACTGGCACCGTTGGTGTACTGCAGCATGAATCACTGCACCAAGGCGGACCGCACGCGCCCGGTTCGTGCTCGCCAGCCAAGCCGCGCAAGACCTGGCGCGCCCCCTCGCCCACCCCGGGGCGACATGCCCTGGATCAGGGATTCGCGCTCCCGGGGCCAGGGCGAAGCCGCCCCTATGCTGGCGGCCGGGAGCAGCACCGCGGGGGTGCACGACCCATGCCCTCCTCGCACCAACTCCCGTCAACCATCCCAGCCCTCAGCGGCCCCAGCGCATGACCCCAAAGCTCAGGCTGATCATCTGCAGCATCGCCTGCCTCGGCCTCAGCAGTTGCGGCGGCGGTGGTTCTAGCGATTCCGGCCCGACAGCCGTCCCCGCTGACACGACGGAGCAATGGACCCTGTCCGCAGCCGCTGACGTGGGCATGGACGCCGGCCTGCTGAGCCGCGCCGTGTCCACGCTGCCCGCAGGCCACGGCTTGTCCAGCCTGCTGATCCAGCGCCACGGCAAGCCGGTGGTGGAGCAGTACTGGAACGGGTACGACAAGGACACGCTGCACGACCTTCGCTCGGCAACCAAGAGCATCACCTCGCTGCTGATCGGCGTCGCCATCGACCAGCACGTCATCGGCAGCGTCAACGATCCGATCGCCAACTACCTCGGCGCCGCCTATCCCGGCGCGCCGGCTTTGCAGCGTGGCATCACGCTCGAAAACCTGCTGACCATGCGCAGCGGCCTGGCCTGCAACGACTGGGACAACAGCTCGCCGGGCAACGAGTCCAGGATGTACGAGCAGGCCGACTGGGTTCAGTTCTACCTGAACCTGCCACAGTCCACGACACCGGGCGTTGTCACTCAATACTGCACCGGCAACCCGGTGACCCTGGGCCGGGTGCTCGGAGAAGCCAGCAAGAAGTCCATCCCTGCGCTGGCCGACACCTATCTGTTCAACGCCATGGGCATCAAGACCGCGCAGTGGGCCAGCTACAACGGCGGCCAGCAGACCGACACCGGCGGGCATATCAAGATGCGGCCGCGCGACATGGCCAAGATCGGCCAACTGGCTTTGCAAAAAGGCATGTGGGGCGGCGTGCAGCTGGTGTCGAGCGCCTGGATTGCCCAATCGACCGGCCAGCACACCGCCTTCCCCGGGGGCGATTCGCGTAACGGCTATGGCTACCTGTGGTGGCGCAGCGTGGAAGGCTACGACGGCAAGACCGCCAGCATGTTCTACGCCAACGGCAACGGCGGCCAATACATCTTCGTGGTCCCGACGCTCGACCTGGTCGTGGTGTTCACCGGGGAGAACTACAACTCGAATGCGCAGAACCAGCCGTTCGCCGTGCTGGACAACTACATCCTTCCGGCGATCAAGTAGCCAGGTCTCGCAAGGCCTGGGACCGGCTACGGCTGACTGGCAGTGCGCGCCCGTCCTTCAGCTCGGCGCTGAGCTGGCCGTTGGCCTGGCGGCGAAAGCGCTGCACCGCGTCGAGGTTGACGATGCAGCCGCGGTGGATGCGCACGAAGCGCTGCGGGTCCAGCCTCTCCTCCAGCCGCGCCAGCGCCAGGTGCAGCAGGTGCTCGGCCCCCCCCGCGTGCACGCCCACGTAGTCGCCCACCGCCTCGAAGTGGCTGACGTCATTCACGGCCACCGGCACGATGGCCGCGCCACTGCGCACGAACAGGCGCGTCAGCGGCCCACGGCCGAGCAGCTCGGCCAGGCGCTCCAGCGCTGGCGGGCAGGGTTCGCCCAGTGCCGCGCGCACGCGCTCCAGCGTCGCGTTCAAGCGCTCGGCGCCAAAGGGCTTGAGCAGATAGTCCAGCGCGCCCAGCTCGAAGGCGGTGATGGCGTGCTCGGCATGAGCCGTCGTGAAGATGATCAGGGGCGGCGCCGGCGTGCCGGCCTCGACGAGGCGCCGCAGCACCTCGGTGCCCAGCAGCCCAGGCATCTGGATATCCAGGAAGACCAGCTCGGGCCGCAGGCGCTGGATCTCGGCCAGCGCTGCCGGGCCATCCGCTGCCTCGCCCACGCAGTGCAACCAGGGCAGGCCGCGCAGCAGATGGCGCAGGCCGGCGCGGGCAATGGGCTCGTCGTCGGCAATCAGCGCGGTAACGGCGGTCATTCTTCCTCTTCGAGAGGCTTCAAGGGCAGACGAAGCTCGGCGCGCAGGCCCTGGCCGGTTGAGGTCTGCAACAACAGCGATGCGCTGCCGCCGTAGAGCCAGCCCAGGCGCTCACGCAGTCGGCGCAGGCCGGTGCCTCCGGCTTCCAGCGCGGCGGGCTCGGCGCCCATGCCGTCGTCATTGACGGTGACGATCAAGGTCTCACCTTCGACTCGCCCCCTCACGCGAACCGTGGTCGCCTCCACGCGCGGCGCGGCGCCGTGGCGCACGGCGTTCTCCACCAAGGTCTGCAGCGCAAAGCTGGGCACCGGCGCGGCCTGCGCCTCGGGTGTGAACTCGGCATCGACAACCAGGCGCTCGCCGAAGCGGATGGCCTCGATATCCAGATACAGCTGGACGACCGCCCACTCCTCGCGCAGCGTGACCAGTTCGCGTGGGTTGTCGAAACTCGCCCGCAGCAGGGCCGCCAGCTGCTCGGCCGCGCGCGTAGCGCGCTCGGGGTCCAGCGGGATCAGCTGCACCACCGTGTGCAGCGCGTTGAACAGGAAGTGCGGATGCAGCTGGGCCCGCAGCGCCGCCAACTGGCTGCGCGCCTGCAGCGCCTCCAGCTGTGCATTGCGGGCGGCGGCGCGCTGGGCGTAGGCCACGCCGGCGATCATCACGTAGAACCACACGCCGGTGACGAGATAGGCCGGCAGCCCCGGCCCGACCACCACGACGACGCGGCCCACCACCAGGCTCTCGACGACGCTGTTCGCCGCCACCCAGGCCACCGCGTACAGGGCCGCGCCGAGCGCGTGCTTGGCAACGAAGCTGAACTTCAGCGGGTGCGGCCAGGGCAGGCGCGCGGTGAAGCGGTGCACCGCCAGCCCGAGCACCGCCGCCGTCGCCATCAGCCGCAGCGAGTAATGCAGGGCCGACGCGAAGCCGGCGCCATGCACCGTCATCATCAGCACCGCAAACAGCGCGGCCACCGGCAGCCAGCCGATCAGCCATTGCGCCCAGATCCAGGTTCGCCCCATCCTTGCTCCGCCTATCGAGCCGCCTTGCGCGAAACGCGCTTGGCCACCACCGTCAGCGTCCCCTCCTCCCAGCTCGCACCATTGTCATAGGAGCGGTCCTGACGCATCTTGAAGCGGTCGGCCGTGATCTCGATGAAGCGTGTGCGCGTCAGCATCGGCTTGCCTTCGGAGTTCTGGCCACTGCCTTCCAGTCGCATCTCACCGTCCTGCCACACACCGCTGGCGCTGGTGAAGCGGGCACGGTAGACATCCAGACCGCTGATGAGCCAGCGCTTGGTCTTGGCGTCGAAGATGCGCTGGCTGTGATTCAGCGACAGCGGGTTGCCCGACGCGTCGATGATGCGCAACTCGTCGTCCAGGCCATAGCCGTCGAAGGCTTTCCAGGCCTTCCAGCTGCCGACGAGCTTGGGCGCGCCGTGGATCATTGCGGCCAGGCCGCTGACCTTGGGCGCCACCTCCAGCTCCCACTGGCCGACGAGGAAGTCGAACTGGGCGGCCTCGGCCGGCACGGCGGTCGCGCCGGCGGGCGCGGCACCACCATGCTGCGCGTGGGCGAGGCCAGCGAAGGCGAGAGCAAAAGACAGGACAAGGGCTTTCATGGCGTCTCCAAAACAAGGGATGCCGCCAGCATCGCGATGCGCGCGGCGCCTGGCGAGCCCGATTCGCCGAGTGGCAGAACGGCGCCGTCGAACGGTGCGCGGTCGACCCCGTGGCTTCCTACATTGGCCGCCATGGACACCAAAACTTCCCTCATCCGCCTGCGCGGCGTCGGCAAGAGCTACCCCCTCGCGGGCGGCGAATTCCATGCGCTGACCGATCTCGACCTCGACATCCCCGCCGGCGAGTTCGTCGCCGTCGTCGGCCCCTCGGGCAGCGGCAAGTCGACGCTGCTCAACCTGCTCGCCGGCATCGACCGCGCCGGCAGCGGCGAGCTCAGCGTCGCCGGCCAGGACCTGCGCGCCATCTCCGAGCGGGCCTTGTCGCGCTGGCGCGGCAAGGCCGTCGGCGTGGTCTTCCAGTTCTTCCAGCTGCTGCCCACGCTGACAGCGCTGGAGAACGTCATGCTGCCCATGGACTTCTGCGACCAGTGGCCTGCAGCAGAGCGGCCCGAGCGAGCACGGGCCCTGCTGGAACGCCTGGGCGTCGCCGACCAGGCCGACAAATTCCCGGCCGCACTGTCGGGTGGCCAGCAGCAGCGCGTGGCCTTGGCGCGGGCGCTGGCCAATGCGCCGGCCCTGGTGCTCGCCGACGAGCCGACGGGCAACCTCGATTCGACCAATGCCAAGGCGCTGCTCGCGCTGCTGGCCGAGCTGGCGCGCGAACAGGGCGTCACCATCGTCATGGTCACGCACGAAGCCGCGGCCCTGGGCCAGGTGCAGCGCAGTCTGCGCCTGCGCGACGGCCGCCTTGTCGAGGATCGCCGCCATGCTTAGAGCATTGAAAAGCTGGCGCGACCTCTGGAAGCACCGCGCGCGCAGCCTGCTCGTCGTGCTGGCGGTAGCCTTGGGGCTGATGGCCGCTGGCGTCGTGCTGAACGCCTGGGCTCTGGTCGAGCGCGCCACCGACCTAGGCTATCGCACCAGCCTGCCGGTGTCAGCGACGCTGGTGCTGGACCGTACCGACGCCCAGGCCCTGGCCATCGCCAAGGCCCAACCCGACATCGCTGCCGCGCGGCTGCGGCGCAGCGTGATGGCCGCCGTGCAGGCCAATGGCCGCGGGCGCAATGCCGTCGTCGTGTCGCTGGATGACTTCCAACGCCCCGACATCGCGCGGTTGCGCAACGAATCCACCGCATGGCCGCCCACTGAAGATGGCCTGTGGATCGAACGCTCGTCGCTGGACTTCTCCGGCGCCAACGTCGGCGAGCCCATCTCCCTCAAGTTGGCCGGCGCCGAGACACGGTCGGTCGACATCCGCGGCCTGGTGCGTGACGTCAGCCAGGCGCCGGGCTGGATGGAGAACCTCGTCTACCTGTATGGCAGTGAGGCTGCGCTGACGAAGCTGGGCGCGCCGCTGGGCTTCAATGAGCTGCAGGTCCGCATGCGCGATGAGCACCCGACGCGCGCCGAGGTGCGCCGCAGCGTCGAAGGCTTGAAGAGCAAGCTCGCAGCGGCTGGCTACACCGTCAAGAACGTCGACGTGCCCGAACCCGGCCAACACATCCATGCCGCGCAGATGGATTCGCTGCTGATGACGCAAGGCGCCTTCGGCCTGCTGGCGCTGCTCGCTTGCGGCTTCCTGGTCGTCAACCTGGTCAGCGCCATGCTGGCCGGCCAGACGCGCGAGATCGCGGTCATGAAGGTACTGGGCGGATCGCCGACACAGATTGGCGCGATGGTGCTGGCGCAGGCTGGCGCTCTCGGTCTGCTCGCATCCTTGATCGCCCTGCCGGCGGCGCTGTGGCTGGGTCGCGTCTACGGCGGGCTGAAGGCCGAGCTGTTGAACTTCCCGCTCGACGGCGTTGCCACGCCGGCATGGGCTGTCGCCTTGCAGCTCGTCGTGGGCCTGGCACTGCCCTTGGCTGCCGCCGCGCTGCCCGTGCGAGCGGCCCTGCGCCGGCCGGTGGGCGAGGCCCTGCGCGACATCGGCATCACCCGCGAAGGCCAGGCACTGAGCCTGCAGCGCGGTGCCCTTGCCGCTCGCCTCGTGCCCTTGCTGGGCGGCTGGGCGCGGCCGCTGCTGCTGTCGATCGGCAATGCCTTCCGCCGCCGCCAACGCATGCTGCTGACCGTGCTGGCCCTGGCCATCGGCGGTGCGGTCTACCTGGGTGCTGCCAATCTGCGCAGCGCCGTGCGCGGCTCGGTGGACGATCTCTTCAGCGCGCAGCGCTATCAGCTGCAGATCCGCGTCGGTGCGCCGTCCCCCGCGGCCAAACTGGAGGCGTTGGCCCGTGACGTGCCCGGCATCGCCGGCGCCGAGGCCTGGCGCGGCCTGCGCACGGCCCTGGGCAGCGAGCCACTGACGCTGCTGGGTGTGCCCGCCGCGGGCGAGCTGCTGCAGCCACGTTTGATCGAAGGCCGCTGGCTGGGCCATGGCGCGGCGCACGAACTCGTCGTCAGCCGCCTGCTGCAGCGGCAGCAGCCTGCGCTCACCGTCGGCAGCCAACACCGCATCGCCGATCGCGACTGGACCATTGTCGGCCTCGTCGACAGCGGCCCGCAGGCCATCGCCTACACCTCGCGCGCCACGCTCGATGCGCTGGCCGGCAACGACCTCGCCACCAGCCTCGTACTGCGACTGGAACGCCCCGAGTCACCGATCGCCTTGCTGGACGCCGTGCAGCAATTGCGCGAGGCCTTCGCCGAGGCCGGCACCTCCATCGCCGGGAGCCAGTCCCAGGCCGAGAGCCGCCGCGTCGTCGAGGACCATCTGCTGATGGTGGTCGACTTCCTCGGCGCGATGGGCCTGGTGATGATCGCCGTCGGCGCGATGGGCCTGGCCTCGACGATGGGCCTGGCCGTGCTGGAGCGCCAGCGCGAGATCGGCGTGCTGCGCGCCATCGGCGCACGTGATGGCGCCATCCTCGCGATGGTCCAGGTCGAGGGGTTGACCCTCGTCGTGCTCGCCTGGTTCATTTCACTGCCCTTGGCCCTGCCCCTCAGCGCGCTGCTCGAAGTGGCCTTCGGCCGCATCATGTTCAGCGTGCCGTGGCGGCTGGTGCCGAGCGCTGGCGTGGCCTTCGGATGGCTTGGATTGATGGCGTTGATCTCGCTTGTCGCCTGTGCCCTGCCCGCACGCCGTGCGCTGCGAATTCCCGCTGCACAAGCCCTTGCATATGGCTGAGTCACGGTAAGCCCCAATCGCTATTTGAAGCACTTCTCAAGACAATCCACGCCTCCCGGCAGTCGGCGGCGTCCTTGAGTCACACAACATTACAGAAGTCGTACGAAACGCAAGGTTGGCGCTGCCGGGCGACCCGCAAGATGCGGCGCATGTTGGCGTTGGCGGTGTTGCCCTGGAGTTGCGCGGCCATGGCGGCCGGCCCCACTGCGACCATGCCCGCGACCACACCCGCGGCCGAGGGCAGCGGTGAGCTGAATGTGCTGCACTGGTGGACATCCGCCAGCGAGCGCGCCGCGGCCAACCACGTCGCTGCGCGCATGGCCGAGAACGGCCTCAAGTGGGTTGATGGCGCCGTGGCCGGCGGCGGTGGCGGCCCCGCCATCAAGGTGCTGAACGAGCGCATCCTGCGCCGCATGGCGCCCAAGGTGGCGCAGCTCAACGGCGCGTCCATGAACGAATGGGCCGACATGGGCCTGCTGCTGGAGCTGGACGGCGTGGCGGCCAAGCGCAACTGGGCCAAGGTCATGTTCCCGCAGGTGATGGCCCAGGTGACGGTACGCGGCCACATCGTGGCGGCGCCGCTGGGCATCCAGCGCATCAACAACCTCTATCTGAACAAGGCGCTGCTGAAGCGCCATGGCATCGAGCCGCCCAATGATTGGGACGGCCTGGAGCGTGCCGCCGTCAAGCTGCGCGCAGCCGGCATCACGCCGGTGGCCTTCAGCGACGAGCCCTGGCAGGTGGCCACCATCTTCGAGGCCATGCTGCTCAGCGAAGCCGGTCCGGCGCTTTACCGCCGCATGCTGGAGCAGCGCGACCTCAGTGCCTTCGACGACCCGGCGCTGGAGCGAGCGCTCAAGCGCCTGCGCAACTGGCGCAACCTCGCCCTGCCAGCCAGTGGCGTGGCGCCCGGCGAACGGCCCTGGACCGACGTTGTGGCGGACTTCGCCAACGAGCGCGCCGCCATGATGATCATGGGCGACTGGGCCCGCGGCGAGCTCGGCGCCATGGGGCTGGAAGGCGAGCGCGACTTTTCGTGCCGTGCCGTGCCGGGCACCGCCCAGGCCCATCTCTACAGCATCGACACGCTGGCCATGCTGGCCGGCAATGGCGGCAGCCAGGCGGACCAGGAAAAGATGGCCGAGTTGCTCGGCAGCGCCACGCTGCAGCTGGGCTACAACCGCATCAAGGGCTCCATCCCCGTGCGCCGCGACGTGCCGGTGGACGAGCTGGACCCGTGCGCGCAAGCGTCCTTCCACCTCTTCGCCAACCCCAACACGCCGCGCGTGCCCAGCCTCGTGCACCGCATGGCCTTTGGCGAGATCGGCAAGAACGCCATCATCGAAACCGTCCACCGCTTTGCGCTGGACCCGAGCCAGACGCCCGCCGCCGCCCAGCGCAAGCTGCAGGGCCTGCTGCGCGCGCTCGCCCCCAAGACGAAAGCTGTTCCATGACCCCCCGCAAGATCCTGATCGTCGATGACGACCAGAAAATCCGCAGCCTGCTGAAGACCTATCTCGAGAAGAACCAGTACGAGGTACTGCTGGCCCACGACGGCGCCAGCTTCATGGCCGAGTTCGAACGCCACCGCGACGAGATCAGCCTTTGCATCCTCGACGTGATGCTGCCCGACACCGAGGGCTTCACGCTGTGCCAGTCGGTGCGCCGCCGCTCCGAAGTGCCGGTCATCATGCTGACGGCCAGCGCCGACGAAACCGACCGCATCGTTGGCCTGGAACTGGGCGCCGACGACTACCTCGGCAAGCCCTTCAACCCGCGCGAGCTGCTGGCCCGCATCAAGGCCATCACGCGCCGCACCGGCCAGGAGAAGACCAAGGAGCCGCGCTACTACGCCTTCAACGGCTTCACGCTGGATTTGCTGGAGCGCAGCCTCATTGACCCCGATGGCACGGCCACGGCGTTGTCGGGCATGGACTTCCAGCTGCTGAAGTTGCTCGTGGAGCACCCTGGCGAAGTGCTGGACCGCAGCCGCCTCGCCGAGGTCACACGCGGCCGCGACCTGGGGCCGCTGGATCGGTCGCTGGATGTGCAGGTCAGCCGTTTGCGCCAGCGCCTGCAGGACGATGGCAAGCAGCCCGCCCTGATCAAGACGGTGCGCGGCTCAGGCTATGTGTTCTCAACGACCGTGACGCCAAGGCATGCCCTCTGAGGTTGAGGACGCGGGGCCGCCAGCACCCTTGCGGCGCTGGCCGCAGCGCGCCAGCAGCTTTCTCTTCGACAGCTTGCAGGGCCGCTTCGTGCTGGCCATGCTGGGGGGCTTGGCCCTTGTGCAGCTCGCGGTCAACCTTGTCTGGTACAGCCAGGTGGAGCAACGTGTGCGGCGGCAGACGGAGCTGGCGGCGCACCACGTCGCCAGCGGCGCCATCGGCGCGGTGCGTGCGCTGCGCGAGCTGCCTGCAGCCTACCGGCCACTGCTTATCGAGCAGCTGCGCACGATGGGCGGCACGCGCTTTCTCGTCTTCTTCAACAGCGCCGCCGTAACGGTGGCCCCGCTGCCCGCCCAGCCCATGGCACGCATGCTGGAGCAGCAGGTCACGCAGGAGTTGACGGCCCAGTTGCCCAAGGGAACGCCGGTGAGCGTGGTGCTGGCCTCGCCCCTCGGCCTGGCCGTGTCCCCCAGCGGCGCGCTGCTGAGCGACCTGCCGGAGAGTTGGGTCGAACCGTCCCTCATCGCCGCCGAGCGGCCCGCACCCTTCCTCGTCATCCAGGCCGAGACGGAGCCGGGCGTATGGCTCTACCTCAGCAGCACCCTGCCCGACCCCTACTTCCTGGAGCAGCTGGAGTTCTTCACCTGGCAACGCCTGACGCCGCAACTGCTGGCACTCGGCCTGGCCGTGCTGCTGACGCTGATCGCCGTGCGCGCCATCACGCGGCCACTCGCCGGCTTGAGCCAGGCGGCCGCGCGCGTGGGCCGGCGCGTGGCGCCCAAGCCCTTGCGCGTCAGCGGCACGCAGGAGGTGCGCCAGGCCATCGAGGCCTTCAACGACATGCAGGAGCGCATCCGCCGCTACATCGGCGACCGCGAGCGCCTGTTCGCGTCCATCTCGCATGACCTGAGAACGCCCATCACGCGGCTGAGGCTGCGCAGCGAATTGCTGGACGACACCGCCGTGCAGGACGAGTTCCATGAGGACCTGGACGAACTGGACATGATGGTGAAGACCGCGCTTCAGATCGTGAAGGACACCGACATCCACGAGAACCGCGCGCCGCTGCGCATCGACCTGGTGCTGCAGAAGATGGTGCGGGACGCGCGCATGGGCGGGCACAAGATCGAACTGCAGAACGAGCCGCTGACCGTGTTCGGCAAGCCGCTGGCACTGAAGCGCGCCATCGGCAATCTGCTGGACAACGCGATGTTCTACGGCGATGCCGAGCAGCCGGTGGAAGTGAGCGTGGGCAGCGACGAGGAAGGCTTGGTGCTGGTGACCGTTCGCGACCACGGTCCTGGCGTGCCGGACAGCGCCTTGGCGCGCCTGGGCCAGCCCTACACGCGGCTGGACCATGGCGCCGCGCTGCGCAAGGAGGGCCTGGGTCTGGGCCTGTCCATCGTGCGCGAGATCGTCGCCGACCATGGCGGCAGCGTGCGCTTCCGAAATCACCCCAATGGCGGCTTTGAAGTTCGCCTGGCTTTGCCTGCTGCATGACCGCACCGAAACACATCACCATCGTCGGCGGCGGCACGGCCGGCTGGATGACGGCCAATCTGCTGCGGCACCGCTGGGCCAGGCTCGGTGTCGAAGTCACGCTGATCGAGTCGGCCGACATCGGCACCATCGGCGTCGGCGAGGGATCGACGCCTTTCTTGCGCCACTTCTTCCGGGCGCTGGGCATTGCCGAGCGTGACTGGATGCCGGCGTGCGATGCAACGTTCAAGTGCGGCATCCGCTTCCCCGG
The DNA here is from genome assembly GCF_059421665.1 of Roseateles sp. GW821-FHT02E12. Taxonomy (NCBI): domain Bacteria; kingdom Pseudomonadati; phylum Pseudomonadota; class Betaproteobacteria; order Burkholderiales; family Sphaerotilaceae; genus Roseateles; species Roseateles sp. GW821-FHT02E12. The sequence continues at coordinate 267,501 of NZ_JBWKVK010000003.1, read as the reverse complement.
CTGGAGTTCGGTAGCGGGGTACGAGAGCTATGTCCACCCCTTCTTCAATGAGGCGGACCGCGAGCTCGGCAACCAGTTCTTCACCAACGCCTGCCTGCGCCGGCGTGGCCAGGCGGCGGATGCGAATCCGCAGGATTTCTTCCTCGCCGCCGAGCTGGCCCGCCAGCGCCGGGCACCGCATTACTCGGACGACTCAGATTTCGGCACCGACTACGCCTATCACTTCGATGCCGGGCGATTGGGCGTCTTCCTGCGCGAGCATGCGGTCGGGCTGGGCGTGCGCCATGTCGTCGACACGGTCGCCCGCGTGGAGCAGCACGAGAACGGCGATATCGCCGCGCTGCAGTTGTCCAGCGGCGCACGCATCGAAGCCGACCTCTTCGTCGACTGCAGCGGCTTCAAGGGTCTGCTCATCACCGAGGCGCTCGGCGAGCCCTTCCACGCCTATCGCGACAACCTCTTCAACGATCGCGCCATCGCGATCCCGACGCCGCTGGTCGAAGGCGAGGACATCCCGTCCGAAACCGTGTCGACCGCGCTGCGCCACGGCTGGGCCTGGCAGATCCCGCTGACAAGCCGCTACGGCAACGGCTATGTCTACAGCTCGGACTTCGTCAGCGACGACGAGGCCGAGCGCGAGTTGCGCGAGCACCTCGGCCCCGCGGCTGAAGGCGCGACGGCACGCCGGCTGCGCATGCGCGTGGGCAGCGTGAAACAACACTGGCGGCAGAACTGCGTCGCCATCGGTCTCGCGCAAGGTTTCATCGAACCGCTGGAGGCGACAGCGCTGATGCTGATCCAGCTCAGCGTGGAGCAGTTCATCGCCGCCCAGGAGGCTGACCACTTCGGTCGCACGGGGCAGGACGCGTTCAACCGCCGCGTCAGCGAGATGTTCGAAGGCGTGCGCGACTATGTCGTTGCCCACTACCAGCTCAACACGCGCCGCGACACCGACTACTGGCGGGCCAACCGTGCGAACAGGAACATCTCGGACCGGCTCGCCAGCCTGCTCGACGTGTGGGACCGCGGCGGCGACTTCGAGGCCGAGCTGGAGCGCCATGGCGCCGGGCTGATGTATCTGCGCCCCTCCTGGTACTGCCTGTTCGCGGGCATGGGCCGCTTCCCGGCCGAGCTGCGTGCGGCACCGCAGGCCATCACCGCAGCCCAGGCCCAACAGCGACTGAGCCAGATGGCGCGGGCATTCGGCTCACACCGCCGTCATCTGACAGGGTGATTCACGCTCGGGCAGTGGCCGCAGGAGGCCGGCGCATCGCGGCGACAGCCGCCGAGCCCGCCGCGCGCGGCGCCACAATCTGCCGCATGACGTCACGACCCCTTCCCGATGAACGCGGCGGCGAACCGTCGCCACGCGCCTCAGTGCTCTGGCTGACCGGCCTGCCCGGCGCCGGCAAGTCCACGATCGCACAGGCGGTGTGCCGCCAACTGCGCGCCGCAGGGCAGGCGGCGGTCGTCGTCGATGGCGACGATCTGCGCCGCGGCCTGTCGAGCGACCTCGGCTTCTCCGACAGCGATCGCGCCGAGAACGTGCGCCGCGCCGCCGAGGTCGCGCGCCTGATGGCCGACGCCGGCATCACCGTCGTGGTCGCGCTGATCTCGCCGTTCCGGGCCGACCGCGACCAGGCCCGCGCGCGGTTCGAGCCGGGGCGCTTCGTCGAGGTCTTCGTCGACACGCCGCTCGCGGTGGCGGAGGCGCGCGACCCGAAGGGCCTCTACCGGCTTGCGCGCAGCGGCGCGCTTGCGGGCCTGACGGGCGTCGATGGCCCTTACGAGCCGCCGACGGACCCCGAATTCATCGTGCGCACGGTCGACGAGCCGGCCGAGCAGGCGGCGGCGCGTCTCATCGCGAGGCTGGCATGAATTACCCCGTGTCCAGCCCGCTGCACGGACTGAAGCCTGCCGACGTGCAGCAGCTGGCCCGCGCCACGCAGGCGCTGCAGGCAGGCGACCGCACTGGCGCGGCGCGGCTGCTGCTCGATCTGGCGCGCAGCGCGCCGGATCACCCGGAGGTCTTGCGCCTGCGCGCGGTCTGCCGCGCCGGCGACGACGACTGGGCAGGCGCAACGCAGGACCTCGCGCGCGCGCTCGCCCAGCGGCCCGCAGACTTCGACCTGCGCGCGCAGCTCGCGGCCGCGCAGGAGCATGCGCACGACCACGCTGCGGTGGTCGCGACGCTGCGCGAAGGCGAGGCGCACGCGACGACATCGGCCGACTGGCTGGGGCTGTCGTTCGAGCATGACAACGCCGGCGAGCCGGCGGCGGCGTACGGCGCCGTGCAGCGCGCCGTCGCGCTTGACCCGGCGGCGCCGCTCGCCCGGCTGCAACGCGCACGCTGCGCCACGGCGCTTGGCCATGGCGATGTCGCGGCCGCGGATTGCCGGCACCTGATCGCGCGCGGCGAGTTCGTTGCGCACGCGTGGTGGATGCTGGCCGACCTGAAGGTCGTGCCGATGACCGCCGACGAGCTGGCGCAGTTGGAGGCGAAGGCCGCCGCGCCGCCGGCGACGATGCCGGCGGAGGAACGGCTGTTCCTGCGCTTCGCCCTCGGCGCCGGGCTTGAGAGCGCGGGCCGGCACACCGACGCGTTCCGGGTCCTGTGCGCGGCGAACGATGCGGCGCGCGCGTCGCGGCCGTGGGACACCGCGGCGTTCGCGCGCCACGTCGACGCGATCCGCGCCGCGTTCGCCGGCGCACCGCCACCACCGCAGGACGGGCCGGGGCGCGAGGTCATCTTCCTCGTCGGACTGCCGCGGTCGGGGACGACGCTGGTCGAGCAGATCCTCGCGAGCCACTCGCAGGTCGAAGGCGCGAGCGAGCTGCCTTACCTGCCGCAGCTGCTCGACGCCGAATCCCGCCGGCGCGGCAAGCCGTTCCCGCACTGGGTCACCGATGCCAGCGACGCTGACTGGCGGCGGCTCGGCGACGCCTACCTGCGGGCGAGCGCGCGCTGGCGTGCAGCCAAGCCGATCGCCACCGACAAGCTGCCCGAGAACTGGCTCTATGCCGGCGCCGTGATGCGCATGCTGCCCGGAGCTCGCATCATCGACTGCCGCCGCGACCCGGTGGAGACCGCGTGGTCCTGCTACAAGCAGCTCTTCGGGCCGGGCATGGTGCACTTCACGTACAGCTTCGACGGGCTCGCGGCGTACTGGCGCGCCTACGAATCGCTTGCCCGCTTCTGGGCCGAGCGGTACCCGGGCCGCTTCGTCGTGCAACGGTACGAAGATCTTGTCGCCGACCCGAACGCCGGCATCCACGCGCTGCTCGCCGCCTGCGGCCTCGACTTCGAGCCGGCCTGCCTGCGCTTCCACGAGACGGCGCGCGCGATCCGCACGCCGAGCGCGCTGCAGGTGCGCCAGCCGATGCGCGCCGCGTCGACGCCGGGGCAGCGCTACGGCCCGCTGCTCGACCCGCTGCGCGATCGTTTCGCCGCGACAGGGGGGTGATCGGCCTACAACGGCACTCGCGCGTGACATGGCACCATCCAGGCCTGCCCATGTTCATGGGCCGTTCAACCGTGGTGGAGTGAGATTGGGACACAAGCTGATTGGGTTCGTGCTGGCCGTGGCGGCCACAATGCAGGTTGCCAAGGCGGACGCGGAGCTTGCCTACCCGCCGCTGCTGAAGCCGGCAGTGCAGGAGGCCAAGGCGGCTCGCCTGGCAGCGGACCTGCTGTCGCGCTACCACTACAAGGCCGTCCCGCTCGACGACGCCTTGTCGGGCAAGGTGTTCGACCAGTATCTGAAGTCGCTCGATCCGGAGAAGCTGTATTTCCTGCAGTCCGACGTCGACCGTCTGGCTATCGACCGCACCCGGCTTGACGATGCGATCCTGACCGAGGACTTGCGCGCGCCGTTCGCGATCTTCAACCTGTACGAGCGCCGGGCGGTCGAGAGGATGGCTTTTGCCCGCGGTCTGCTGGCCAAGGGGTTCGACTTCGAGCGCAGCGAGACGCTGATGATCGACCGCAAGGACCAGCCCTGGCCCGCGACTGAAGCCGAGTCGCTCGACCTCTGGCGCAAGCGCGTCAAGAACGACTGGTTGCGGCTCAAACTGGCGGGCCAGGACGACGCAGCCATCAGGAAGGTGCTCGACAAGCGCTACGACAGCACCGCCAAGCGCATCGGCAAGATCTCCAGCGCCGATGCCTTCCAGGCGTTCATGAATGCCTACACGACGGCGATAGAGCCCCATACCAACTACCTGGGGCCACGCGCCGCAGAGAATTTCGGCATCGCGATGCGGTTGTCGCTGGTGGGTATCGGCGCAGTTCTGACTGAGATCGACGGCTACATCACCATCCGGGAACTGGTGGCAGGCGGGCCCGCGAGCGTGTCGGGGCAACTGAAGGTGGGCGACCGTATCGTGGGCGTCGGGCAAGGCGCGGTGGGCTCGATGGAGGATGTCGTCGGCTGGCGCCTGGACGATGCGGTGGCCTTGATTCGCGGCACGACGGCTTCGACAGTGCGGCTGGACATCCTGCCGGCCGACAGCGGGGCCGACGCGCCCATCAAGACCGTGGCGCTGGTCCGCAACACCATCACGATGCAGGACAGCGCGGCCAAGGCCAAGGTCTATTCGGTGACGACCGGCGAGGGCAAACGCCTGGTCGGCGTGATCACCCTGCCCTCGTTCTACGAGGATGTCGCTGCAATGCAAAAGGGCGACAAGGATTACCGCAGCGCGGCGCGCGACGTGGCCAGGCTGCTGCTGGACTTGAAAGCCCAGAAAGTGGAAGGCGTGTTGATGGACCTGCGCAGCAACGGCGGAGGCTCGCTGCGCGAAGCGGTGGAGCTGACGGGCTTGTTCGTTGGCAAGGTGCCCGTGGTTCAAACACGCGATGCCAAAGGCGATATCACCGTGGCGACCAACACCGATACCGGCCTGGCTTGGAACGGACCGCTGGGTGTGCTGATCAACAGGGGGTCGGCTTCAGCGTCGGAAATTTTCGCGGCGGCGATTCAAGACTACGGTCGCGGCCTGGTCATCGGCGAGCCCAGCTTCGGCAAGGGCACGGTCCAGACCGTCGCCAGCCTCGACAGAATCGCCAGGAACGCCACGCCGGTGTTTGGCGACCTGAAGCTGACCATCGCGCAGTTTTTCCGGGTGAACGGCGGCACGACGCAGCTGCGGGGCGTGACGCCGGACATCCGCTACCCGGCAAGCGGCGACGACACCCAGTTCGGTGAATCGAGCTACGGGAACGCCCTGCCGTGGACCCACATCAAGGCGGTCGATTACGTGGCTGTGGGTGACATGACAACGCAGCTGCCACGCCTGCTGTCGTGGCACGAGAGCCGCGTTCGGCGCGACCGTGACTACCAGGGTCTGCTGGAGGACGTTGCAAAGGCGCAGGACCTGCGCAAGAACAATGTCATTTCGCTCAACGAAGCGGTTCGGCGCAAGGAACGCGCCGCTTCGGAAAAGCGCCTGACCGCCATGCTGGGCGGTGGCGAAACGGGCGCGGCGCCAGGCACGGAAAACGCTTTGACCGACGATGGCCTGCAGTTCAACGAACGCAAGCTCGGCAAGGATCTCGCCGCGCAAAAGACCAGGGAAGCCGCCAACGACGTCCTCCTGAACGAGGCCGTCAACATCCTGTCCGACAGCGTGGCGTTGAAAGAGGGCAAGTCCCAAATGACTGCGAGCGCTTCGGCCACCCGTCCAGTGATGGTCAAGGCACTGCTGGCCAAGGGTTCATCGGACCAATAGGCTCGGTCCGACAAACGCCTCACCAACGCCTGAGACGGCTGCCCAACAGAGCATAGAAAAGGATCAGCCCGTACCAGGGCAGCATCACCCAGTAGCCGCGCTGCGGTGTCCACACGTCGGCGAAGTGGCCGTAGAGCATGGGGATCAGCGCGCCACCGGCGATGCCCATGATGAGCAAGGCCGAGCCGGCGGCCGTGTACTTGCCCAAACCCTCGAGCGCCAACGGCCAGATGGACGGCCACACGAGTGCGTTGGACAGGCCCAGCATCGCCAGGAAGAGCACCGTGTTCGGGACCGCCGGCACGCCCGCCCAGCCCAGCAGGGCCTGAGAGATGCCCGACTCGGTCGGCGATGACAGCGCCACACCCAGCACAAACGCGATGCCGCTGACCGCTGAGAAGACGAGAGCCGTGCGCTGCGACATCCAGCGCGGTATCAGCGCCACGCCGAACAGATAGCCCAGCACCATGAAGCCCATCGTGTAGGACGTCAGCACGCCGTAGTGGGCCACGCCGAGCTGGCGGCCATAAAGGCCGATGGTGTCGCCGGCGATGACTTCCACACCCACGTAGCCGAACAGCCCGATGGCGCCGAGCACGACTTGCGGATGCTGGAACACGCCCCAGCGCTTGACCGTACCCGAAGGCGCGTCGGCCGCCTCCAGCTCGGGCTCGCGCAGCGAAGAAAAGTGGATCAAGGCCATGAAGGCCAGCAGGCCCACGGCCATCACCGCGTACGGAAAGACCAGGCGCTGCGACAGCTCGTTGCGCAGCGCCTCACGGCCGGCCGCATCCAGCGCTGCCAGCGCCGATTCGGAGAAACGCTCCATGCCCGACAGGATCAACGCCGAGAACACCAGTGGCACCACGATGCCGGCGCCCTTGTTGAACAGGCCCATGATCGAGATGCGCATGGCGGCACTCTCTCGCGAGCCGATGCAGACGATGTAGGGGTTGATGGCCGTCTGCATCAGCGTCATGCCGCTGGCCAATGTGAAGAGAGCCAGCAGGAAGATGGCGTACTGCCCCGACTTGGCCGCCGGGATGAAGGCCAATGCGCCGATGGCCATGACGCCCAAGGCGGCCGTCATGCCCTTCTTATAGCCGATGCGCGCGAGGATGGCGGCGCTCGGCAGCGCCATCACCGTGTAGGCGATGTAGAAGGCAAACGCCACCCACAGCGCCTGGAAGTTGTTCAGCTCGCAGACGATCTTCAGGAAGGGAATCAGCGAGCCGTTCAGCCAGGTGACGAAGCCGAGGATGAAGAACATCAGCCCGATGAAGAGCATGGGCAGCAGCACGCCCTGGCCTGCCGTGGGTGTGAGGGTTTTGGTGTGCATGGAGGAGAGCGTCAGGCAAGGGCTGGCAGCGGTGTGTGTACACCGCCGCCACGAACCGCAACAGAGGTCGAACCTTAGAACTTGGCTCGGACGCCGACGCTGTAGCGGGCGCCGTTTTCATAGACGCCGACCGGGATGCCGTCCACGGTGTTGGACTTGATGACCTCGTTGTTGAGGTTCACCGCGCTGGCGTAGACGGCGATCTTGGGTGTCACGTCCCAGCTGGCAGACGCGTCCCACTGGCCGTAGGCGCTGTTGACGACCTGGCCGCCCATCTCCACATTGCCATAGCTCTTGGAGCGGTAGTTGTACGAGACGCGCAGCGTAAGGGGACCCTGCTCGTAGTAGCCGCTGAAGTTGAACTGGTCACGCGAGTTGCCCAGCACCTTCAGGCGCGGCTGGCCGGCCACGGCGCCGGCCTTGGCGTCGGTGAAGGTGTAGTTCACGACGGTGCCGAAGCCGGTGTTGCCGAAGGGCTGCTGCCACTGCAGCTCGAAGCCCTTGATGTCGGCGCCGTTGTCGGCGTTGTAGGGCCGCTCCACCGTCAACGTCTCGCTGCCCACCTGCTCGGACTTGGAAGCCTTGTAGGTGAAGGTGTCGAGCTTCTTGATGAAGAAGGTGCCCGAGATCAGCGCCGCATCGGCGTAGTACCACTCCGCACCGATCTCTGCCTGGTTGGCGTGCACGGGCTTGAGCAGCGGGTTGCCGGCATAGCCCTTGGACAGCACGGTGCCGTCGCGGCGCAGGCCGGGGCTGAGCAGGTCGAAGGTCTGGCGGGCCATGGCGCGCGAGACCGAGCCGCGCAGGATCACCTGCTTGCTGAGGTCGTAGACGACGTTCAGGCTTGGCAGCGCGTCGGTGTAGTTGTTGCCGACGCTGGTGGGCGAGAAGCCGCCGCTGGCGTTGCCCAGGTAGCCGTCCGACGTCTGCTGCGTGCGCACGAAGCGCAGGCCGAAGTCGCCACGCAGCTGACCCATCGAGTAGTCGGCCTTGGCATACAGCGCCGTGATCTTCTCGTGGATCTTGTAGTTCTCGTTGAGCACATCCTTGTAGGTCATGGCCTTGTCGAACATGGGGATGCCCTTGCTGGCGACGAGTGCGTCGTCATACCAGGCGTACTGCGTCAACGCGTCGCTCGTTGCGGCCTGCTGGCTCAGCAGCGGCGAGGGGCCGGTGGACAGGTCAGACAGGCTGAAGGACTGCCAGCCCGGCGATGTCGGGCCAGCCGTGCCCTGGATGCGGGAGTTCTTCAGCGTGTTGTCGCGCAGCTTGAGGCCGAGCTTCACCGACTTGATGACGCCGCTGTCGAGGTCGAAGGTCACATCGCCCTGGGCATAGTTCTCCTTGGCTTCCATGCGGCGGATGCGGTCGTCACCGGCCTTCAGCGTCAGCGCCTTGGGGTCCAGCGGGCTGATGTCGAGGTACTTCACGCCGTAGTGATCGGGGCCGAGGGAGATCGTCGTGCGCGTGTCGCCTTCCATCCAGAAGTGGCGGTCATGCGAGCTGCCGCCCGAGCTGTTGGTGGTGCCCACTTGGCCGTGCAGCGTCCAGTTGCCGCCCTGGTAGTTGCCGTCCAGGTCTGCCACGCGACTCTTGATGTAGCTCTCGCGGTAGATGGGCTCGAAGGACACGCCGGTCTTGGGGCCGAAGGTGCCACCCACCAGGGCCTTGCTGCCGTCGCTCACCGTGATGAACTTCGGGTCGACGGCGCTGATGACGCCGCCCACCGCCAGGCCGCCGGCCTGCCAGAGGTAGTTTTGGTTGTTGTTGTTCATCTTCATGTCCGAATCCATCAGATTCAGCACGAGATCGGTGGCCGGGTTGGGCTGGAACTGCAGCGCGAGGTTGGTCGTCGTGCGCTCACGCTCCTGGCGGAAGATGGCCGAGCCACCGCCCCAGGAGGCGTAGGCGTTGGTGACGTTGCCGTTCTGGTCCTTCACGTCGTACTTGCCGTCGGAGAACTGCTCCAGGCCGTCGCGGCGCATGTGACGCTTCTGGCTGCTGATGGCCAGCAGCACGCCGAAGGTCTTGTCGTCGCTCTTCCAGTTCAGCAGGCCCGACACCTGCGGGTCGGTCTTGCCGGGCAGCTTGCTGTACATGGCCTCGGCCGAGGCCTGCAGCGTCAGCTGGTCCTTGAAGGCCAGGGGCTTGCGGGTCTTGACGATGACGAGGCCACCGATGCTGCCTTCATCCAAATCGGCCGACGGGCTCTTGAACACGTCCAGGCTGCCGACGATCTCGGAGGGCAGCACGTCGTAGTTGAAGCTGCGCGTCTGCGGCTCGTTCAGCCACCACTCGGACGACGCGACGGACTGGCCGTTGAGCTGCGTCATGTTGAGGTTCTTGTCCGTGCCGCGCACGAAGATGGCCTTGCCCTCGCCCCAGATGCGGTCCACCGAGATGCCGGGCACGCGTTGCAGCGAGTCGGCCACGTTCTTGTCGGGGAACTTGCCCACGTCCTCGGCGCTGATGCTGTCGACGATGTTCTGCGACTCGCGCTTCTCGGACAGGTTCTTCTTCAGCGTCGCCCGCACACCGCGGATCTCGACGGTCTCGAGCTGCTGGTTCGCGTCCTGCGCCAAGGCCGGCGTGAGCGCCGCGCCCCCCAGCGCCAGACCGATGAGATGGGGCAAAAGGTTCTGCTTGAAATGAGGCTTGGCCACGTAGGTGCTCCTGGGCAACGAGTTCTGTTGGACAACAAGGGGCCTCGCCCGTGGCGGGTGTGCCAACGGGTGGGGCTCAACTCAGAAGGCCAGAGTTGCGTTGTCTCTTGTCGTCAGACCCTGGCCAGTGCCCGCAATCTAGCGGCGGGGCTCCCGCCCGGCGCACGGCGTTGCGCTTTGTTGGACTTCATTGCGCCGACGTTACGTTGGCGCAAGGCTGGGTCAGGTCGCGGGCATGATTTGCCCGTCGCAGGCCCCGAAACCGATGCGTCGGAATCCGGGTTTCTCCGCAAAGGCGCGCAGGCCGAGGGTGTCGCCGTCGAGCACGAAGGTGCGCGTCTCGCCGTTGGGCAGCGTGATGGCTTGCTTGCCGCCGCCGGTCAGCTCCAGCAGCGAGCCCGCCTCTTCGGGCTGCGGGCCGCTGATGGTGCCGGTGCCCAGCAGGTCGCCTGGTTGCAGGTTGCAGCCATTGCTGGCGTGGTGGGTCAGCATCTGTGCCAGCGACCAGTAGGCGTGGCACAGGTTGGAACGCGACAGCCGCGTGGGCTCGGCCATCGTCGGCGTCTTGAACCAGACTTCCAGTTCGATGTCGAAGCTCGCATTCGCACGGTGGGCCGGCGAGTCGAGATAGGGCAGCGGCTGCGGGTCGCCTTCCGGCCGCGTGAACGGGATGCGGAAGGGCTCCAGCGCCTCCATCGTGACGATCCACGGCGAGATGGTGGTGCCGAAGTTCTTGGCCAGGAAGGGGCCGAGGGGCTGGTACTCCCAGGGCTGGATGTCGCGGGCCGACCAGTCGTTCAGCAGCGTGAGACCGAAGGCGTGCTCGTCCGCCTCGTCGATGCCGAAGGGCTCGCCCAGCGCGTTGCCGGGGCCGACGAAGAGGCCCAACTCCAGCTCGCAGTCCACGCGGGCACTGGGCTTGAAGACGGGCGCCTCGGCATCTGGCGGCTTGACCTGGCCCTTGGGGCGACGCAGCGGCGTGCCACTGACGACGATGGAAGAACTGCGGCCGTGGTAGCCGATGGGCACCCATTGGTAGTTGGGCAGCAACGGGTTGTCGGGGCGGAACAGCTTGCCGATGGCACGGGCGTGGTGGATGCCGGTGTAGAAGTCGGTGTAGTCGCCGATGCGGCAGGGCAGCGTGTACTCGGCCTCGGCCTGGGGCACGAGTTCGAGTTCAGGCGAACCGGCCTTCAAGGTGTCGAACAGGCGATGGCGAAGCGCGCGGCGCTCGCTGCTCGGGCGAGCCATCAACGCGTTCAGGTCGGCGATGCCCCAGGCGCTCAGGTCCAGGATCTGGTCGCCAATGCCGACGCCCACGCGCCAGGGCTCCAGCGTGCCGCTGCGGCGGAAGCTGCAGAAGGGCAGGTTCTGCAGCGGGAAGTCGGTTTCGGGTGAGTTGGCCGAGGCGACCCAGGAGAGGGCTGCGGCGTCGTGGGTGTGGTCGATCATGGGTTGAACTCTTCTTTCAGGCCTTGCCAGCAGTTGGCGTAGGTCGTCTCCAGCGGTGCGTCGTTCAGCGCCCAGCTCGTGGGCTTCAGCGGCCAGCGCGTCTCGAACATGAAGGCGAGTGTCTGGTCCAGCTTGTGCGGCTTCAAGTCGGCGTTGCTGGCCTTGTCGAAGGCCTCGGTGTCGGGGCCGTGCGGCACATAGCTGTTGTGCAGGCTGGCGCCCCCGGGCTTGAAGCCTTCAGGCTTGGCGTCGTACTGGCCCAGCACCAGGCCCATGAACTCACTCATCACGTTGCGGTGGTACCAGGGCGGGCGGAAGGTGTCCTCGGCCACCGTCCAGCGCGGCGGGAAGATGACGAAGTCGACGTTGGCCCAGCCCGGCGTGTCGCTGGGGCTGGTGAGCACCGTGAAGATGCTGGGGTCGGGGTGGTCGAAGCTGACGGTGTTGATCGTCATGAAGCGCGAGGTGTCCCAGCGGTAGGGCGCGAGGTTGCCGTGCCAGGCGACGACGTTGAAGGGGCTGTGGCCTTGGCGCGCACGCCAGAGCTGGCCGCCGTGGCGCTTGACGATCTCATAGTCGCCCTCCTCCAGCTCATGCCATGCAACCGGCGCCTCGAAGTCGCGCGCACTGGCCAGGCCGTTGGAGCCGATGGGGCCGAGCTCGGGCAGGCGGAAGGCGGCGCCATGGTTCTCGCAGACATAGCCGCGCGCCGGCACGTCCAGCGGGTCGACCTTGAAGGCCATGCCGCGCGGCAACAGGGCGATGAAGCCGGGCGCGACTTCGAGCCGGCCCAACTCTGTCGTCACGAGCAAGCGGCCTTGTTGAGGCACGAGCAGCATCTCGGCGTCGGCATTCACGAGGGCGCGACGGCCCATGGACCGCGTCGCCACATAGGCCAGCGCGGCCATGCCGCCGATGCCGGCCTCGCCGCTGACGGCGTAGCTGCGCAGGCCGTCGACGAAGTCACCATCGCCATGCAGGGGTGTCGGGCCCCAGCGCAGCGGGTCGGGCGGCGCGCACTCGCCATGCGCGGCGCCGCTCTTCCACAGTGGATGCGGCAGCGCCTCGTAGCCACCGCAGACGACCGAGGGCCGGCGGCGGTAGAGCCAGGTCCGCTGGTTGTCGGCCCGCGGCGCGGTGAAGGCGCTGCCGGACAGCAGCTCGGCGTACAGCCCATGCGGCGCGCGCTGGGGGCTGTTGCGGCCGATGGGCAGTGCGCCCGGCACGGCTTCGCTGCTGTGCTGGTTGCCGAAGCCGGTGATGTATTTGATGGAGGTCAGTTCAGTCATGGGCTTGAGGGTCCATCGCTGGATCGGGATTCGCGCGCCAGCGCGAAGGCTTCACGCAGCACTTCGCGGTCGCCGATGTGGTTGCACAGGATCAGGGTCAGCCGCGCGAGCCAGTCGGCTGCAGCGTCATCGGAAAGATCGGCCTGGGCGGCGATCAGCTCAGCGTAGAAGGCATCGGCCTCGCCGGCCAAATTCGGGGTCAGGTTCAACTTATTCATCGGGCCTCCCGTGGGCGCGGGCCAGCGCGGCGCGCACCGCGTCGGCATCGAAGCGGTGCCAGCGTGCGGCGACGACGGCATCGGGCCGGATCAGATGGACGCTGCCGGGGCGGGCGCCGTAGCGCGTGGCGGCCAGGCCTTCGGCCGGCAGCGTGATGACGCGCAGACCCTCGGCCTGCACCGGCCAACCGAAGGCCAGCAGCGCGAAGCCGCCGGCCAGCGCTTCGCTGAGCCAGCCACCGCCATCCAGCGGCGCATCGGGTGCAGGGCAGCCTGGGCCGGGGCCGGCTTGCCAGGCCTCTTCTTCGGGCGTGCTCAGCGGCGAGTCCACGTGCTCGGTCGGCAGGGAAAGCCGGCCGCTGTTGACCAGCGCCTTTGCGAAGTCCGTGCGCGCAGCCAGGTCCAGCGCGGCGCGGCGGAACCTGCGGCTCAGGGCGCTCTTGGGGCTGATGAAGTCGGTCGCGCGTGTCGAGTGGCCGATGTTGTCGTCGGCGGCCTCGATGCGCTCGAACTCGTAGGAATCGAGCAGCACGTCACCGCCCTCGCCTCTCAGCACGGCGGCCAGCTTCCAGCCGAGGTTCTCGGCATCCTGCACGCCGCTGTTCGCACCGCGCGCGCCGAAGGGCGAGACCTGGTGGGCTGCGTCGCCGGCCAGCAGCACGCGCCCGACGCGCAAGCGCTCCGCGCGCCGGCAGGCGAACTGGTAGATGGACGACCAGGCCAGCTCGAAGGGCGCGCCGTCCAGCATCGCGCCCACGCGAGCCTTGATGCGCTCGGGCTGCTTTTCAGCCTCGACATCGGCATCGCGGCCGAGCTGGAAGTCGATGCGCCAGAGGCCGTCGGCCTGCGCGTGCAACAGCACGGACTGCCCGCGGTGGAAGGGCGGGTCGAACCAGAACCAACGCTCGGGCTTGGCCGGGTCCAGGCCGCGCGGCCGGGCTCCGGGCGCGAGGGTGACGTCGGCGATGAGGAAGCGGTCCTCGAAGACCTGGCCAGTGAAGCCCAGGCCCAGCAGCGTGCGCGTGGGGCTGCGCGCGCCGTCGCAGGCGACGACCCAGTCGGCCTGCATGTCGAACAGGCCATCGGGTGTGCGCACGTTCAGCGTGACGCCACCCTCGTCTTGCTCCAGCCCGATCAGCTCGTGGTGGCCGCGGATCTCGATGCGGCCATCCAGCTGCGCCGCGCGCACGAGGCGGGCTTCGACCTGGTCCTGCTGCAGGTTGACCATGGCCGGCATCTTGTGGCCCGCCTCGGGCAGCAGGTCGAAGCTGTAGGCCTCGCGCTCGCCGTGGAAGACGCGCCCGCGCTGCCAGCGCACGCCCTCGCGCGCCACGGCCTCGCCAATGCCGAGACGGTCGAAGACTTCCAGCGTCTTCTTGGCCCAGCAGACGGCGCGTGAACCGCTGCCGATGCGGTCGTTGTCGTCGATGACGACGACAGGCACGTCGCGCCGGGCCAGGTCCAGCGCCAGCGTCAGGCCCACTGGGCCGGCTCCGACGATGACGACGGGCCGGCGCTGCGGCTGGCCGGAGCGCTGCTCCAGGCTCTGGTGGTACGGGTACTGCGGCAGATTCATGCCGACCTCAAGCGCCTTCGAGGGCCTTCCACATGTCGACATCACGCTCTGCGGTCCAGATGCGCGGGTGGCTGGTGCCGCCGGCTTCGTCGTAGGCACGGGTCACGTCGAAGGGCATGCAGTGGTCGAAGATGACCCAGTGGCCGTACTTCGGGCGCAGCGCGGCCATCGTGCGCTGGTAGACCGACTTCAGTTCCTCACTAGCCTTCACGCCGGCCTGCACGGCCGCGTAGAGCTCGCTCACGAAGGCGCGCGTGCCGCTCAGGCCTGCGGCCACCTGCTCGGCGCCCTTCAGCGCCGGGCCCCGGCCGGGCACGAGGGCGCTGGCGTTCAGCGAGGCGACCGCATCCAGCGTGGCCGGCCAGTCGGCGAAGTGAGCGTCGCCGCAGTAGGGCGTTGCGTCGAACTCGACGAGGTCGCCGCTGAACAGCACGCGCTCCTCCGGCAACCAGGCCACCGTGTCGCCTGCCGTGTGGCCGCGGCCGGGCGAGAACATCTCGACCTTGACGCCGCCCAGGTCCAGCGTGAGGCGGCCAGAGAAAGTCAGCGTCGGCCAGGTCAGCCCGGCGGGCACGGACTCGACATTGCGGAACAGGCGCGGGAAGCGGCCGATCTCGCTGGCCTTGTCCTGCTCGCCGCGCTCCTTGATGAGGGCCAGCGTCGCGTCGCTGGCAATGACCTGCTCCAGGCCTTCGGCCTTGAAGGCCGACGCGCCCAGCACCCGCACCGCGTGATAGTGGCTGAGCAGCACGTACTTGATTGGCACCGCGCTGACTTCGCGGATGCGACGGATCACGTCGGCCGCCATGACGGGCGTTGCCTGGGTGTCGATCACCATCGCCGCGTCGCGGCCGATGACGATGCCGGTGTTGGGATCGCCCTCGGCCGTGTAGGCCCAGGCGTGCTCGGACAGGCGTTCAAAGGTGACCTGCTTCTCTTCCAGGTCGGCTTGCGAGGCAAAGGCTTTGGTCGTCATGCGGGTCTCCAACATCGAAGCCGAAATTTAGCCTATTCCGAATCAATTCACCAATATAGAATTTTCAGCATGGTTGAACCCAAGGCCCCGCGAGGCATCCAAAGCATCGAAGTTGGCGGCCAGCTGCTGCTGGCGCTCGCCCACCAGGGCCGGCCGATGGCGCTGAAGGATCTTGCCCGCGAAGCCGGCATGACGCCGGCGAAGGCCCACCCCTATCTGGTCAGCTTCATCAAGCTGGGCCTCGTCGAGCAGGAGGGCGGCAGCGGGCCGTATGGCCTCGGGCCGTTGGCCCTGCAGCTCGGGCTCATCAGCCTGCAGCAGTACGACCCGGTGCGCCTGGCCACGCCCGTCATCGAGGACCTCGCCCTGCGGCTAGGCCACACGGTGGCCATCGCCGTGTGGGGCACGCGCGGGCCCACCATCGTGCGCGTGGCCGAGGGGCCGGCGCCGGTGCACATCAGCATGCGCCATGGCACGGTGATGAGCCTGGCGGGCACGGCATCGGGGCGGTTGTTCGCCACCTGGCGCGGGCAAGAAGCCGCAGGCCTGGGCGAACCTCTGCCCGACGCCACCGTGACGGCAGCCGTGCGCCATGACGGGCTGGCCACGTCGCGGGACGGGGTCGTCGCCGGCGTCAGCGCCGCGGCGGCACCGGTCTTCGAGGCTTCGGGGCGGCTGGTGCTGGCCCTGACCGCCATCGGGCCCAGCGCAAGCTTCGACACCGCGTTGGACGGCCCGGTCGTCGCGCCGCTGCGCGAAGCCGCGGCCCTTTTGTCGCGTCGGCTGGGTTGCTGACATCGGGCAAAGCCGGCCGACAGGCTCGCGACAGCAAGTTTTTCGAAAACCCGCGCAAACTAATTTTGCAAATTTGGAACACCAATTCCAATATTCGCAACCCAAATTGCCAATATTTGATTCAATACATATAGACAAAAGTCATATATGACTGAATCGGCAATAAGTTGCCGGCAAAGTCCCTTTTATGCGTCTGTACAGTTGACGGAAGGTGAAGATGGATTGCTGCGGGGAAACTGCAGCATCCAAGCCACACCTGCCCAAGCTGGGCCATTTGGACAAACCCCATAGCGATCAAGCACTTGGGGTCGATTAGAGCGGTCTCCCGTCCAGCTTTGAGGGGGGCCTAGGGGTTTTCCCAAGTCAGCCCCAATTTCACGCGCTCCGAAAATTTGCCTCAGCCACCGCCCGACCGGGCGGGTCGTTTTTTGGCTGAGCCGTTTGGCAACACACCCGCTTGCCATTCTTTTCTGGAGCAGTGATGCATAAGCAAACCAAAATCGCCGCCGCGGTCCTACTGACCGTCGGTGGTTTCAGCGCTTGGGCCCAACAAGCCGAGCCGCAACAGATCGAGCGCGTGACCGTCACCGGTTCCGCGATCAAGCGCATCGACGCCGAATCGGCCGTGCCGGTCACCGTCATCAAGATGGCTGATCTGCGCAATTCGGGCGTGACCTCGGTCGAGCAGATCATGGCCAACTTGACGGCCGTGCAGCAGTCGACCAATGCGGCTCAGTCCATCGGCTCCGGCAGCGGCGGCGCATCCTTCGCCGACCTGCGCGGCATCGGTGCCGACAAGACCCTCGTGCTGCTGAATGGCGAGCGCATCGCCAACAACGCGGTCGACGGCTCGGCCCCCGACCTGAACATGATTCCCTTCGCTGCGATCGACCGCATCGAAGTGCTGCGCGACGGCGCGTCGGCCCTGTACGGCACCGACGCCATCGGCGGCGTGATCAACTTCATCACGAAGAAGAGCTACAGCGGCGCCACCATCACGCTGGGCTATGACTCGCCCAAGCATGCCGGCGGCCGCGCCAAGAGCGGCAACATCGGCGTCGGTTTCGGCGACCTCGCAAGCCAGGGCTTCAACGTGCTCGGCTTCTTCAGCGTCAAGAAGGAAGACGCCATTGCCGGTGACCAGCGCAACTTCAACAAGCGCATCGTCGGCGGCCTGTCCAACAGCACCGACCCGGCCAACTACACCCAGGACTTCGGCACGCTGTACAACCCCGCAGCCCCGACCTGCGTCGGCACCGCGCTGATCCCGATCGCTGGCGGCACGCAGTGCAAGATCGTCACGCCCAACTTCGTCGACTTCGCACCCAAGTCGGACACCGCGTCCGCCATGCTCAAGGGCACGCTGCGCGTCAACGACGCGCTGGAACTGGGCGCCGAGGCCTTCATGACCCGCAACCGGGTCACGACGCGCATCGCCCCCGTGCCCTACGGCGGCTACTACATGAACCCGACCATGCCCAATGGTCAGAAGAACCCGTACTTCCCCACCGCCCACGTCGACCCGACCTTCGACGACGGCTCGGCCGGCACGAAACCCTTCAGCCCTTCTGCCGCCTTCGCCAACCCGGTGGCCGTGCAGCCGGGCTTCGTCTACGTCCTGTGGCGCGACTTCCCGAACGGCTCGCGCGCCCAGATGAACGAGAACAAGCAAAGCCGCATCGTGCTGTCGGCCGACGGCAACGCGGCCAACTGGGACTACTCGGTCAAGTTCTCGTCGAACAAGAACACCGTGGACCAGAACCTGACGGGCGGTTACGGCGACGGCGACATGATCGGTGAAGGCCTGCTGGAAGGCGTCATCAACCCCTTCGGCGCCCAGAGCGCCGCAGGCACCGCCCTGCTGGAGAAGGCTGCCCTGAACGGCAAGCTGCAGACGGCAACTGGCAAGGTCAACATCTTCAAGATCACGGCCAGCCGCGAACTGGCTGACTGGCTGGGCGCTGGCCGCCCGGCGCAGATCGCCGTGGGCGTCGAGCGCCGCCGCGAAGACTTCGACTCGCACCCGATCAAGGATTTCGCCCAGCTCGTCTCGGCTTCCACCGGCGTTGACCCCGACGCCACCGCCAAGGGCACGCGCAACGTCTCGGCCCTGTACACCGAAGTCAACGTGCCGGTGAACAAGGCCCTGGAGCTGACCGGCTCGCTGCGCTACGACAAGTACAGCGACTTCGGCGACAGCACCAACCCCAAGATTTCCTTCCGCTTCCAGCCCAGCAAGGAAATGCTGTTCCGCGGCTCGGCGTCGACGGGCTTCCGCGCACCGACGCTGTTCGAGCTCTACAGCTCCACGGCGTTCACCAACACGGCCGGCAACTTCAACAACCCGATCAACTGCCCGGGCGGCACCGCCATCCCCGGCGCATCGCAGGCCAACTGCAATGGCCAGTTCCAGGTGCTCAACGGCGGCTTCAACGGGCTGAAGCCTGAGAAGGCCAAGAACTTCACGCTGGGCGCGGTGTTCGAGCCGATGGCCGACGTCAACTTCGGCATCGACCTCTGGGCCATCAAGATCAAGAACGCGATCGCGGTGCTGCCGCAGTCCACGCTGTTCTCGAACTACCAGCAGTTCCAGCAGTACTTCCACTTCGCCCAGCCTGGCAACCTGCTGTCCATCACCAGCAACTGCCCCGGCCCGAAGTGCGGCTACGTGGAACAGCTCAACCAGAACCTGGGTGGCACCAACACCAACGGTATCGACCTGAGCGCCCAGTACCGCCTGCGTTCCAACGTCGGCCAGTTCGACTTCTCGTTGAACAGCACCTTCGTCAACAAGTACGAGTACCAGGACTACCCGTCGGGTCCCTGGAACCAGAACGTTGGCGTCTACTCGGGTGCCGGTCCGGTCTTCAAGTGGCAGCACAACCTGACGGTCAACTGGGCCTACAGCACGTTCGCGCTGGGTACCGCAGTGCACTACAAGTCGGGCTACCTGGACTTCACCCCGACCAACCGTGTTTCCGCTTTCACGACGACCGACCTGTACGGCAGCTGGACCCCGATGAAGGGCACGTCGCTGGTGCTCGGCGTTCGCAATCTGTTCGATCGCGATCCGCCGTTCACCAACCAGGGCGACCTGTTCCAGTCCGGTGGCTGGGATTCGCGCTACGCCAACGCAGCGGGCCGCACCTACTACGTGCGCGGCACCTACTCGTTCTGATCACCTGATCAGCACGCAAGCCAAAGCCGCTCGGTTCGCGCCGAGCGGCTTTTTTCATGCCTTTGAACCACCCGCTCTGGCGCTGCTGACGAGGGCGATGCCCGCCAGTACCAGGCCGCTGCCGGCGATGAACGACGTCTCCAGCGCCTCGCCCAGCAACCACACGCCCAGCATGACGCCGAACAACGGCGTCAGGAAGGCGAACACACCCAGCCGCGAGGCGAGATACCGGCGCAGCAGCCAGCACCAGGTCAGAAAGCTCGCGAACGACACCACCAGGCTCTGGAAGCCCAGATGGGCCCAGACCACGGCCGAAGGCTCGAAGCGCCACTGGCCGGCCAGCCAGGCACCGGGCAGCAGCAAGCCGACGGCGCCCAGCAACTGGTAGAGCAAGGTCTCGGTTGCCGGTGCGGCGGCGAGCGTCGAGCAGCGGATGGTCACCGTCGTCGCGCCCCAGGCCATGCCGGCCATCAGCGCCAGCAGATCGCCCAGCGGCGCCGACGCCGCAGCCTCTTCAGAGCCTCCAAACAAGAAGGCCAGCGCGATGCCACCGAAGGCCAACGCGATACCGCTCCACTGCCGCACGCCCAGCCGCTCCGCCGGCAACCGCCAGTGCAGGCCGAGGGCCGCGAACAACGGCGCCGTGTAGAGAAAGATGACGACGTGCGAGGCATGCGTCAGCTGCAGCGCCTCGGACACCAGCAGGTACTCCAGGCCGAAGAGACTGCCCGCCAATGCCCCGGCCTTCCAGCGCCTGCGCTCGGGCGCCTCGCCGCGCCAGCGCATCAGCGCCGCCAGCAGCACCAGCGCGATCAACGAGCGCAGCGCCACCATCAGCATCGGGCTGGCCTGTTCGGCCACGGCCTTCAGCGACACCTGCTGCAGCCCCCAGATGAAACACAGCAGCAGCATCAGGCCGCTGGCGCGGGCATCGAGCGGGCCGGCCGTGACGGTGCGAGGAAGGCCACGCGCGGCGGCCGGGAAGGCGGTGGACGGACTGGTGACGTACTTCATGCCGCCACTCTGCCGGGCGTTCATGATGCCGAAAAGCACATAATTCGCCGACCTCCCATCCGTTTTTCGAAAGCATGCGCGACCTGCAGATCGATTGGCTGAAGTGCTTCGTTGCAACGGTGGATGCGGGTTCGCTGTCCAGCGCGGCCGCCGAGATCCATCGCTCGCAGTCCGCCGTCAGCATGCAGCTCAAGAAGCTGGAATCCGCGCTGGGGCACAGGGTGCTGAACCGCGGCGCGCGCCAGTTGGAACTGACGCACGAGGGCCAGACCCTGCTCGGCTACGCCCGGCGCATGCTCGACCTGCAGGCCGAGGCCCTCGCGGCGCTGCGGGAAGACGATGTATCCGGCCTCGTGAGGTTGGGCGTGCCGGATGACTACGCGAGCAAATACCTGACGCCCGTGCTCAAGCGGTTTGCGCCGCGCCATGGCGGTGTCGAGATCCAGCTGGACTGCGAGCAGTCCACCTCGCTGATCCCGCGCGTGGCACGCGGCGACCTCGACCTGGCCCTGGTCTCACGCGACCATGCCCGGCGCGGCACCCTGCTCTTCCACGAGCCCATGGTGTGGGTGGGTTCACCACAGTTCGACGTGTGGCGCCGCAGCCCGCTGCCCATCGCCGTCTACGAGGAAGCCAGCCTCGGCCGGCGCAGCGCCATCAACTCGCTGGCCCTGCAGGGGCGGCCGTACAAGGTCGTCTACAACAGCTCCAATCTCGCGGGGCAGATCGCCGCCGTCGAAAGCGGGCTGGCAGTGGCCGTGCTGACGCAGTGCAGCGCGCCGGCCCATCTGCAACTGCTGGGCGCCGAGCAGGGCCTGGGGCCGCTGGAGCCGATGGAGGTGGCTGCGTACCGCAGCCAGGCCTCGAAGGGCAACAAAGCGGTGGACAGCCTGCAGCGCATGCTGGTGCAGACGCTCAGGGCGAAGGGGTGATGCGCACCATCAGCACGCCATGAGGCGCGACGCGCCCACCGAATTCGCCCGAAACGCCGCGCGTCTTCTTGCCTGACCACAGGTCGTGCACCTCGACCTTGAGCTTCGCGGGCCAGTCCAGCTGGTCCCAGCCCACCTTGATGTCGGCCGCCGTCTCGCCGCGGTTGAACAGCACGACGGCGCGGTCGCCGCCCTGCAGCGTGCGAGCCCAGACCTCCAGATGGCCCTGGCGCCAGATGCGCCGGCCCTGGCGGCCCAGCGGGTCCTGGTCGACCTTGATGACCTCGGCATTGGTCAGGATGCGCTTGGTCGCCTCGTCCATCTTCGCCATGTCGTTGCCGGCCACCAGCGGCGCGGCCAGCATGGCCCAGATCGAGAAGTGGCTCTCGTACTCCGTCGTCGTCATGCCGCCGTTGCCGACCTCCAGCATGTCGGGGTCGTTCCAGCCGTTGGGCGCCGCGTCGGTCCACAGATCGGCATTCATGTCGATGATGTCCAGCAGGCCGTGCGACCACTCCTTCTTGCCCTTCCAGGCATCCCAGATGTCGCCGGTGGTGCGCCACAGATGGCCGATGGGCGCGGCCCAGCGGCCGGGCTGGCTGCTGCCCCACTCGCAGATGGACAGCACGATGTCGCGGCCCGATTCGCGCAGCGCCTTGGCCATGATGGTGTAGGCCGCCTCGGGGTTGCGCGGGCCGGTGTAGCACCAGTCGTACTTCAGCCAGTCCACACCCCACTTCGCGTACTGGCGCGCGTCCTGGAACTCGTGGCCGGCACTGCCGGGGCGGCCGCCGCAGGTCAGCGCGCCCGCGTCGGAGTAGAGGCCGAACTTCAGGCCCTTGGAGTGCACGTAGTCGGCCAGCGCCTTCATGCCCGACGGAAAGCGCTCGGGGTCGGGCTGGATGTTGCCGTCTGCGTCGCGGCTCTTCTGCCAGCAGTCGTCGATGACGATGTAGGTGTAGCCAGCGGCCTTCATGCCCGAGGCCACCATCGCGTCGGCCTGCTGGCGGATCAGCGTCTCGCTGACGTTGCAGGCGAACTTGTTCCAGGAGTTCCAACCCATCGGCGGCGTGGGCGCGAGGTTGGGCTTGGGGGCGTCGAGCTTGAGCGTCTCGTGCGGCGCGGCCTGAGCGGCCAGGCAAAGACAGCTCGACAGGGCCAGCAGCGCGCGGCCCAGCCAGGTTGCGGTCATGGCGAACTCCGAAGGATGGGTTAGACGGTGCCGCGGCGGGCTTCCAGCTCGGCGCGGATCTCGTGCATGCGTTGCTCCGTCAGGAAGTAGCGCGACACGATGAAGAGGGCGACGAGCAGGCCGCAGATGGGGATGCCCGACAGGAAGATGCGGATCAGGAAAATCGCGTCCTCGCCCTGCACCGGCAGCTTGGAATCGAAGCCCGTGAACTGCAGCACCCAGCCCGATGTCATGTTGCCCAGCGCCAGGCCGACCTTGGAGATCCAGGAGCCGCAGGCCGCGAACGAACCCTCGCGGCGCTGGTGGCTGCCGAGCTCGTCGTGGTCGACGACGTCGGCCATGGCCGAGCCATAGATCGTCCAGAAGCCCGCGCCGATGAAGGCCACGCCGCCGCTGGCGAAGAGCTGCAGCCAAGGCAGGCTGGGGTTGTAGAAGAACCAGTCGCCGATGAAGGCGAAGATGCCCAGCACCAGCACGGTCATCAGCGCGTTGCGCTTGCCGTAGGCCTTGGCCACCCAGCCCGCGAAGGCGATGCCGACCAGGCCGCAGCCCATGCCGGCCACGCCCATCATGGAGTTCCACTTGGTGGCCTCGACGACGTTGCCGCCGCACACGTAGTAGACCGTCGCGTAATAGCCCAGCAGCCCCACCATGGCGGTGGCCATGTTGTAGGCCAGCATGGTGCCCAGCATCTGGCGGAAGGGGCGGTTCTTCAGCGTGCGGTAGAGGGTGTCCTTGAAGGGCACGCGCTGGGTGCTGCGGGCAACGACCTTCTCGTAATAGCGCTCGCGCGTCAGCAGGAAGATCGCCACCGACACGACGATCATGATGCAGCCCAGGATGCTGGTGTAGACCTGGGCGCCCAGCAGGATGTCGGGCTTGCCGTTGGCGTCGTAGAAGAAGGCCAGCGTCGTGAACTGGGCGGCGACGAACATCGCCAGCTCGGGGATCTTCTGGATCGCGTTCTTCACCGACATCACGCGCGTGCGCTCATGATAGTCGGGCGTCATCTCCGCACCCAGGCTGTTCCAGGGCATGTTGAAGCAGCTCATCACCGGCACGTAAAGGCAGGTGGAGATGAGCATGAAGACGAAGTACTCGTTGTCCGTCCAGCCACGGCCCACCGCGAACATCAGCGGCAGGCCGATGCCCGACAGCACGCCGCCGACGAGGATGAAGGGCCGGCGGCGCCCCCAGCGCGAGCGCGTGTTGTCCGAGAGCCAGCCGAACATCGCGTCGGACACGGCATCGACAAAGATCTTGATGCCCAGGGCCGTCGAGATCAGGCCCGGCGCCACGCCCAGGAAGACGTTGAAGACGTGGAAGGCCAGCGACTGGTAGAGCCAGTGGCCCCACATGTCGAGGAAGGAACCCAGGCCATAGCCAACCTTCTGCGGCATCGGCACACGGTCGCCCGCAACCGGCGCAGGCACCGCGGAGGGGCGAGGCGTCAAAGGCGCGGCGGCCCCATCGGGATCGGCAAGCACGTCTGTCTCCTTGGTCGCTTGAAGCGACACGTTTTAGTAAACAGCGTGATTTTTGTTCGACTGCCGCCCGAACAAAAGGCGGTGAAACACCTAGGCAGGCTGGCGCTTGCCCTTGCGTACGGCAGGCGCAGCGACGACTGCCGACTCGACACGCGAGCTCTCGCGCACGACGAGTTCCACCGGCAGCGAAGCGTCGTTGGGCGCGATATCGCCTTCGATGAGGGCCCGGGCGGCCACGTTGCCCAGCGCCTCCTTGTCCATCTTCACGGTGGACAGCGGCGGCTTGTTGCGCGCGGCTTCCTCGATGTCGTCGTAGCCGATGAAGCGGATGTCCTCGGGCACGCGCAGGCCGCGCTCATGGCAGAGCTCGATGGCGAAGATGGCCGTCGAGTCGTTGTAGGCGAAGACGGCGTCGGGCGGCTCGGGCAGGTCCAGCAGGCGGCGCATCGCGTCGCGGCCGGCGTCGCGGTATTCCAGCGCCGGGTCCAGCGTGACTTCGTAGTCCGGGTCGAACAGGCGGCCGGCCTCGAACAGCGCACGCCGGAAGCCCTTGGCGCGCAGCGAAGTGGAGTAATGCGCCAGCGGCCCGAAGATGGCGGCGATGCGCTGGGAATTGCCATCCAGCAGGTGGCGCGTTGCCAGCCAGGCGCCCTGCAGGTTGTCGTCGTTGACGCAGCGCACGCCCGGGTAGAAGTGATCCACCAGCACCAGCGGCAGCTCGCAGCGGCGGATGGCCTCCATGGCCTCCGGGTCGAAATAACCGGCGCCCAGCAGCGCTTCGGCCTCGTGGCGGCGCACCTGGCCGGCCACGTCGTCACCCGCCAGCACGGACATGATGCTCAGCGGCACGCCGGCCTCGCGGCAGGCGATCTCGGCGCCGTGCAGCACGTAGGAATAGAAGGGGTTGTTGGCCAGCGAGCCGATGCTGCGGCTGTACAGGAACAGCATGCGGCGCGGCTTGCCGGTGCGCAGCTTGCCCACGTCGTAGCCCATCTGCTGGGCCACGCTGAGCACCTGGGCGCGGGTCTGCTCCGACAAGCCGGGCTGGCCCTTGAGCGCCCGCGACACCGTCCCGATGGATACACCAGCGGCCTCGGCCAGCTCGCGAATCGTCACTCCTTTGTCGGCCATTGCCCGAGCTCCAGCTGTTGTTTAGCACCCCGCATCGGCGGCGATTGTGTCATCGCCGTCCCGCCCTCCCTGGGGCGAAAGGCCAAGTCCCGACCCCGGGGCAAAACCTAGGTCGGCAATTGTTCACTAAACATTTCTTGTTGCATAGAATATTTCTCATGCCTCACTCCTCTGTCGCCGTGCTTGGCGAAGCCCTCGTCGACGAATTCCATGACGGCGCGGTCGCGGGCGGCGCGCCCTTCAACGTGGCCCGCTCCATCGCTGGCCTCGGCGCGGCGGCCCTCTTCGTCAGCCGCATCGGCGCAGACGACGACAACGGCCGCCTCGTTCTCGACAGCGCCCGTCGCTACGGCCTGGATGACGCCGGCCTGCAGCGCGACGCCCAGCACGCGACGGGCCGCGTCAGCGTGCACGAGGAGGCCGGCGGCCACCGCTTCGAGATCCACGGCGACGCCGCCTGGGACCACCTCGACGCCAACGCCGCCCGCCAGCACCTGGCCGGCGTGGATGCAGGGTTGATCTATTTCGGCAGCCTGGCCCAGCGCCACCCGGTGGCGCGCACGGCGCTGCGCGCCCTCGTCAAACCCTTCGCCGGCACGCGCTTCCTGGACCTGAACCTGCGCCCCGGCACCGACGCCCGCCTGCTGGCCGCCGAGTCGCTGATGCTGGCCGACTGGGTCAAGATCAACGACGAGGAGCTTGCTCAACTGGCCGGCTGGTTCGACGCTGCCGCGGCCGACGACGCAGGCCGTGCCTCCGCGGTGATGGCGCGCTTCGCGCTGCAGCGGCTGGTGCTGACCTGCGGCGCCAGTGGCTGGCGCTTCTACGCACCCGGCGGCGTGCTGCTTGCCCAGGGCGCGGGCGTCATCCAGCCGCAGGTGATCGACACCGTCGGCGCGGGCGACGCCTTCACGGCGCTGCTGCTCGCAGGCCTGTCCCTGCGCCGCGACCTGCCCGCCACGCTGTCCCTCGCCAACCGCTACGCCTCCTTCATCTGTGGCGTGCGCGGGCCCCTGCCGGCCGACCCGCTGGCCCTGCAACCCTGGCGCACCGCCCTGCATGCGCTCCCTCTCTCCTCCTGAACTGCCCGACATGGACCTGACTCCGCCTCCCACCTCCCTGGCCGACCTCGTCGCGCCGCCCGCAGGCTCGGCCATGCACCGCCCCGGTTTCATCTTCGGCGCGGGCACTTCGTCGTACCAGATCGAAGGCGCCGCCAACGAGGATGGCCGGCTCGAATCGATCTGGGACCGCTTCTGCGCCACGCCCGGCAAGGTGCTGCGCGGCGAGAACGGCGCCGTGGCCTGCGACCACTATCACCTGCTGCAGCAAGACCTGGACATCCTGCAACGCCTGGGTGTCGATGCCTACCGCTTCTCCCTCGCCTGGCCACGCGTCATGGACGAAGCTGGCCGCCCCAATGCGAAGGGCATCGACTTCTACAAACGCCTGCTCGATGGCCTGGGCGAGCGTGGCATCCGCGCCTTCGTGACGCTGTACCACTGGGACCTGCCCCAGCACCTCGAAGACAAGGGTGGCTGGCTGAACCGCGAGACGGCCTACCGCTTCGCCGACTACGCCGACCTGATGAGCCGCGAGTTGGCCGGCCATGGTGACGTGGCCGCCTGGACCACGCACAACGAACCCTGGTGCTCCGCCTATCTCGGCTACGGCGACGGCCACCACGCCCCTGGCCTGGCGAACCCGCGCTGGGCGGCCCAGGCCATGCATCACCTGCTGCTGGGCCACGGCCTGGCGCTGCCAGCGCTGCGCGCCAACGCGCCGCAGGCCCTGCAGGGCATCGTCGCCAACTGCGCGCCGGGCTATGCCGACGCCGACACGGCCGAGGACCGCGACGCCGCCCACCTCTTCGAGACCTACCAGAACCGCTGGGTGCTGGACCCGCTGCTCAAGGGCGAGTACCCGGCCGACCTGTGGCGCTACTGGAAGGGCTGCGAGCCCTTGGTGCTGCCTGGGGACATGGACATCATCAGCCGCCCCATCGATTACCTCGGCATCAATTACTACAGCCGTGCCGTGCTGCGCTCCAAAGGCCCGGACACCATCGACTGGGTGCGCCACCCCGAGGTCGAGCGCACGACGATGGACTGGGAGGTCTGCCCGCAGGGCATGCAGGATCTCTTCGAGGCCTTCAAGCGCGACTACCCCAACCTGCCGCCGCTCTACGTCACCGAGAACGGCATGTCCAGCGACGACAAAGTCAGCGCCGGCGAGATCGATGATCTGCAACGCCAGGCCTACATCAAGCAGCATTTCGCGGCATGCTCACGGGCCATGGACAACGGCGTGGACGTGCGCGGCTACTTCATCTGGTCGCTGATGGACAACTTCGAATGGGCCTTCGGCTACGAGCGCCGCTTCGGCCTCGTGCATGTCGATTTCGAAACCCAGCAGCGCACGCTCAAGCGCAGCGCGCTAGCCTACGCGGACTTCCTGCGCGAACGCGCTGCGGCGGGCTGAAGCCATGGCTGCGGTTCGGCGCATTGTCATCCTCGGCGGCGGCTCCGCCGGCTGGATGGCGGCGGCCGCGCTGACGACGGGACTGCGCGGTGTCGCCGTCGAGCTGGTGGAGTCCGAAGAGATCGGCATCATCGGCGTGGGTGAAGCCACCTTCCCGTCGATCCGCCAGTTCAACGACATCCTCGGCATCGACGAGGCCGACTTCCTCGCTGCAACACGCGGCAGCTACAAGCTGGGCATCCAGTTCTGCGACTGGAAGCAGCGCGGCGAGCACTACTTCCACACCTTCGGCGACTTCGGCCACCTCGACGGGCCGATGGCGCTGTGGGGCCAGTTGCGCCGCCTGCAGGCCGCCCCCGGCACGCCGCTCGGCGAGTTCTGCCTGCCGACCGTCATGGCCAGCCAGGGCCGCTTCTGCCGGCCGGCCGAAGGTGACCAAGGCCTGGCCTCGCGCTACACCTATGCCTATCACTTCGACGCGACGCTCTACGCCGCCTTCCTGCGCCGCCTGGCCGAGGGCCGCGGCGCGCGGCGCACCGAAGGCCGCGTCGTCGGCGCGGACCGCCACGAGGACGGCCGCGTGCGCGCACTGCGCCTGGCCGACGGAGGCGAGGTCGAAGGCGATCTCTTCATCGACTGCTCGGGCCTGGCCTCCCTGCTGATCGGCCAGACGCTGGAGCAGCGCTTCGTCGACTACGGCCACTGGCTGCCGGTCGACCGCGCCTGGGCCGTGCCCACGGCACGCACTTCGGCTGAGCTGACGCCGTTCACGCGCTCGACGGCGCTGGAGGCCGGCTGGGCCTGGCGCATCCCGCTGCAAGACCGCACCGGCAACGGCCATGTCTTCAGCAGCCGCTTCATCGACGAAAGCCGCGCCCGCGAGCAACTGCTGGCCCAGCTCGACGCGCCACCACTGGCCGAGCCACGGCTGCTGCGCTTTCGCACCGGCCACCGCGAGCGCTTCTGGGTCAAGAACGTCGTCGCCATCGGCCTGGCCGCGGGCTTCCTGGAGCCGCTGGAGTCCACCGCCATCTTCATGGTGCACAACGCGCTGGGCCGGCTCATCCCGCTGCTCGGCGAGGCCGACCACGCCGAGGCCGCTGTCGGCTTCAACGTGCAGCAGCTGCGCCAGTACCAGCGCATCCGCGACTTCATCATCCTGCACTACGCCTTGAGCGAGCGCCGCGACAGCGAGTTCTGGCGCACGCTGACGAGCATGCCGCTGCCCGAGTCGTTGGACTACAAGCTGCATGCCTGGCGCGAGACCGGCACCCTGCACGCCTACGACAACGAAGCCTTCGACACGTCGAGCTGGCTGGCCATCCACGCCGGCATGGGCGACTGGCCGCGGCGGCGCAGCCCCTGGCCGGACGAGATGCCGGCCGAGCTGGCGGTCCGCTATCTGGCCGAGCGCCACCAGGCCATCGCGGCGCTGGCGGCGCGCATGCCCGATCACGACAGCTATCTGCGCGCCCGGGTGAGTGGCGCTGCGGGATAGCGACCATGCCGAACAAGCGTGCGCGTCCCTAGACTCGCACGCAACAAAGACGGGGACATGATGGAGAACTGGGCCAAGCCGCTGCGGCGGGTGGTGATCGTCGGCGGCGGTGCCGCCGGCTGGATGTCGGCTGCGGCCTTGAGCGCCGTCCTGAAGCCACCCTATGAGATCCGCCTCGTCGAGTCCGACGAGATCGGCATCATCGGCGTCGGCGAGGCCACCATCCCGCCGATCCGCATGTTCAACGGCCTGGCCAAGATCGACGAGGCCGAGTTCCTGAAGGCCACGCAAGGCACCTTCAAGCTCGGCATCGAGTTCGTCAACTGGGGCCGGCAGGGTGAGCGCTATTTCCACGGCTTCGGCGGCGTGGGCCGCGAGGCGCTGTGGCCGGTGGACTTCTCGCAGTACTGGCTGCGCCTGCGTGCTGCGGGCCGCGCGCTGCCGCTGGACGCCTACGTCATCTCCAACATGGCGGCCAAGGCGAATCGCTTCATGCTGCCGCGGCCGGAGATGCAGAACTCGCCGATGGCGGCACTCGGCTACGCCTATCACTTCGACGCCTCGCTGTACGCCAAGCACCTGCGGCGCTTAAGCGAGCAGCGCGGCGTGCGGCGCACCGAAGGCAAGGTGGTGCGCGTGCTACTCAACGAGGAGCCCGGGCCGACCGCAGGCCATGTGCGCGCCGTGCAGATGGAAAGCGGCGAGCTGGTGGAGGGCGATCTCTTCCTCGACTGCTCGGGCTTCTTCGGCCTGCTGATCGACAAGGCTCTGGGCACCGGCTTCGAGGACTGGAGCCACTGGCTGCCCTGCGACCGCGCCGTGGCGGTGCCCAGCGAAAGCACCGCACCGCTGCTGCCCTACACGCGGGCAACCGCGCACCGCGCGGGCTGGCAATGGCGCATCCCGCTGCAACACCGCGTGGGCAACGGCCATGTCTATTCAAGCAGCCATGTCAGCGACGACGAAGCTGCCGGCGTGCTGCTCAAGAACATCGACGGCAAGCCGCTCGCCGACCCGCGCATCATCAAGTTCCGTACCGGCATGCGCCAGGAGGCCTGGCGGCGCAACGTCGTCGCCATCGGCATGTCGGCCGGCTTCGTCGAGCCGCTGGAGTCCACGGCCCTGCACCTGATCCAGATGGGCGTGGCCAAGCTGATCGAGGCCTTCCCGCACAGCGGCTTCGATGCCATCGAGATCGCCGAGTACAACCGCCAGAGCCGCGAACGCTACGAATACGTGCGCGACTTCATCGTGCTGCACTACCACCTGAACCAGCGCGACGACAGTGAGTTCTGGCAGGCCTGCGCGAACATGGCCATTCCCGAGAACCTGCGCCGGCGCATGACCCTCTATGCCTCCAGCGGGCGCCTCGCCGACGTGAGCGGTGACCTGTTCCGCGAGCCCAGCTGGCTCGAGGTGATGGAAGGCCAGAACCTGCGCCCCAAGGGCTGGCTGGCGCTGGCCGAGCTGCAGGGCGTGGAGGAGACGGCGGCCTACTTCAAGGGCGTGTCCGACACCATCGCGCAGTGCGTGGCCGTGATGCCCGACCACGCAGAGTTCGTGCGGCGCTACTGCCCGGCAGCGCCGGTCTGATCACGCAGCGCGCCTGGCGTGCGAAGGCCCCAATGTTGCGTGCTTCGGCTGCAAGTGGGCATCTGATTCAGTGCGGGAGAGGCCACTGTCTCGACGGCGGCGGCGGCACCTCGTTGCCATCACGATTGCCGCTCAAGAGGCCCGCGCCGCCGCCGCCTCCAGCAGCGTCGCGAACTCGCGGCTGCGCAAGAGGCTCACACCGTGCTGGCAGTTCCAGCGCTGCACCGCGCCCTTGCGCGCCACGGCAAGGAAGGCCGCCTCCTGGCGAACCATCACCTTGTCCTGGTCGCCATTGAGCAGCAGCACCGGCTGTTCGATGGCGGCGAGCTTGGCTTTGAAGTCCACGCCGCGCAAAGCCGCCACCGCCTGCTCGAAGACGCTCGCCGAGAGCCCCGCCTTGACGATGGCATCGGCATCCTCCGCCGCCACGCCGGCCTCAGCCAGCATCGCGCGCACCTTGCCCGAGAGGCTGGCGACCAGCTTGTCCTCGCCCAACAGCGCAAGCAGCGTCTTGAACAGCCAGGTCTTGGGGATGAAGTGGCTCATCATCGCGAAGCCCTCGATATTCCCCGTGCAGCCACCGACAAGCAGTTCGCGCAGCTGCCAGCGCGGCAGGGCCGAAGCTGCGGCCAGCACCGTGTAGCCGCCCAGCGAGTCGCCGGCCAGCACCACGGGTGAGTCGGCCACCGAACGCGCCGCCTCCACCACCGTCGCCACCGCCCCCTCCAAAGTGAAGCGCTCGCCCCGGCGCATGCCATGCCCGGGCAGGTCTGGCGCAAGCACGCGCAAGCCGGGGTTGAGGTGGCGGCGCACGGGGGCCCACATCTGACCATTCATCGTGGCCCCGTGGATCAGGAGCAACACCGGCGGCGCGGTTGGGTCGGGGCTCATACGGCGACTTCTCAGTGGGATAAACCTATCCTACATGTATGAACTAATGTCGTGAAGCCCGTTCGATCACCATGGGGCTGCCTTGGTATTTTCTCAGTGTTTCCACTGAATTTCATCAAACCTGTTGGACATGTTTGATAAGAGAGACTACGCTTCATCCCACGCACCGGAAAACCGACCATGATTTCCGCCCAGTCTCCCCTGTCCTCCATCGAGCGCCCGACCCTTTCGGCCCAGGTGGCCCGGCACCTGCTCGCGCTGATCAACAGTGCGCAGCTGCGCCCCGGAGACACCGTGCCAAGCGAGGTCAAGATCGGCCTGGACCTGCAGGTCAGCCGCGGCAGCGTGCGCGAGGCCTACCGGACGCTGGCGGCCCTGGGCATTCTGGAGATCGAGGGCGGGCGCAAGCCGCGGCTGCGCCTGGTCGATGCGAGCGTGCTGGCCCAGGTCTTCGACTACGCGCTGAACACCGCCCAGGTCAGCCTGGCCCATGTGCTGGAAACGCGCCGCGCGATCGAGTTGCAGACGGCCCAGTTGGCCGCTCGCTACGCCACTGACGAACAGCGCCAGCGCCTGCGCGACCTGGCCGCGCAGATGCGCGACGCGATTCGTGACCCGGTTCGCCGCGCGCAGTGCGACTCCGCCATCCATCACCTGATTGCCGCCGCCAGCGGCAACCCGCTCAACAGCCTGCTGCTCGGCGCCCTGGGCACGCCCGTCGAAGCCTCTGCGCGCATGCACCTGGCTGAGACCCGCAGCGAATCCGAACTCCAGCGCGTCATCGACGCGCACGAAGCCGTCGTCGAGCGCATCTGCGCCGGCGACCCCATGGGCGCGCAGTCGGCCATGTCGTACCACTTCGATCTCGCCATGGTGCAAGTACAGCGCCAGCGGCCGGACAACAGCACCTAGCAGGGCACCCCATGCTTCACCCCGATTTCTTGACGGCTCCAGAGGCCGTCGAGCAGGCCGTCTCACGCCTGCGGAACCTGTTCGGTGACCGGCTCAGCGTCTCTCGCCCGGTGCGCGAGCAGCATGCCCGCGGCGAAGGCCTGGCTACCAGCCTCGCGCCGGATGCCGTGGTCTGGCCCGAAAACAAGGCCGAGGTCTGCGAGATCCTCGCGCTCTGCCACGAACTCACGGTCCCCGTCATCGCCTTCGGCGCTGGCAGCTCGCTCGAAGGCCATGTGAGCGCGCCGCACGGCGGCATCTGCGTGGACATGAGCCGCATGAACGCGCTGCTGGACGTGCACCTGGAAGACGGCGATTGCGTCGTCCAGCCCGGCATCACCCGCGAAGAGCTGAATGCGCAGCTCAAGGGCACGGGCTTTTTCTTTCCGGTCGACCCCGGCGCCAACGCCACCATCGGCGGCATGGTCTCCACCCGCGCCTCGGGCACGACCACCATGCGCTACGGCTCCATGGTCCACAACGTCATGTCGCTCGAAGTGGCGCTCGCCGACGGCCGCCTCGTGCGCCTGGGCACCCGGGCCCGCAAGAGTTCGGCTGGCTTCGATCTCGTGCACCTGATGGTCGGCAGCGAAGGCGTGCTGGGCGTCGTCACCGAGATCACGCTGCGCCTGCATCCCCTGCCGGTCGAGGTGGCTGCGGCGGCCTGCGCGTTCCCGACGCTGGCCGCTGCGGTGGACGCCGTGACCGAGATGTCCATGAGCGGCGTGCCCTTCGCTCGCATCGAGTTCCTCGACGAGCACCAGGTACGCGCCTGCAACCAATATTCGAAGCTGGGCCTGACCGAGCTGCCCACGCTCTTCCTCGAATTCCACGGCAGCGAGACCGGGGTCAAGGAACAGGCTGAGCAGGCCCAACAAGTGGCGGCCAGCCACGGCGGCATCGAGTTCAAGTGGGCCACGCGGCCCGAGGACCGCACGCAGCTGTGGAAGGCGCGCCATCAGTCCTACTTCGCCGCGCTGGCGCTCAAGCCCGGCTGCATCAGCGTGGTGGCCGACGTCTGCGTGCCCATGTCGGCCCTGGCAGAGCAGGTCCAGGCCGCGCGCGAGCACATCGATGCCGAGGGCCTGGTCGCGCCCATCCTCGGCCACGTCGGCGACGGCAATTTCCATGTGCTCTTCATGCCCATGCCCGACCAGCCGGCCGAGCAGACCGCCGTCGACCGCGTCTATGCCGCCATGGTCGAGCGGGCGCTCGCCGCCGGCGGCACCTGCACCGGCGAGCACGGCATCGGCATGGGCAAGAAGACCAAGCTACTCGCGCAGTACGGGCCCGAAGTCGTGGGCCTGATGCGCTCGATCAAGGTCGCCTGGGACCCCAAGGGAATCCTCAACCCCGGCAAGATTTTCTAGAACGTCCGGGCCGACGACAGTGCGCCCAGACGCATGGCCCTCCACCCACCAAGCACCAGACAACGGAGACAAACCATGAACCGCCCTCTTACCCCGCTCGCCTTCGCTGCCGCACTCGCTTGCGCCGCCTCTGCCCAGGCCGCGGAGGAAGCCAACCGGAACGAAACCCTCGACAAGGTCGTCGTCACCGCGCAAAAGCGCGAGCAGGCGGCGCTTGATGTGCCCGCCTCCGTCACCGCCGTCAGCGCCGAGCGCCTCTCCAAGGGCGGCCTGTCCAAGCTCGAGGACTACGTGGCCCAGGTGCCCGGCATGTCCATCACCAGCAATGGCGCCAACATGCAGGTCACGCTGCGCGGCATCTCCACCGGCGCGGCGCAGTCCTCGGCCACCACGGCCATCTACATCGACGAAGCGCCCATCGGCTCGGTCAACGCCTACACCGGCGGCGCCAACCTCGTGCCCGACATCGACCCCGCCGAGCTGCGCCGCATCGAGGTGCTGAAAGGCCCGCAAGGCACGCTCTACGGCTCCGGCGCCGTTGGCGGCATGCTGCGCTATGTGACGGCCGATCCCGACTTCACGCGTGCCGGCGGTGGCCTCACGCTGGGCGTCGGCTCGGTGGCCCACGGGGGCAACGGCTACGTCGCCCGCGCCATGGCCAACCTGCCGCTGGGCAACGGCGACATGGGCCTGCGCTTCTCCGCCTTCTCGCGCAAGGAGCCCGGCTATATCGACAACGTCAACGCGCTGGCGCCCAAGGAGGACAGCAACGAGGTGCGCACCCGCGGCGCCCGCCTGGCCTTCGCCTGGAAGCTGTCGCCCGACTGGAAGCTCAAGGCCCAGGCCCTGACCCAGCGCCTCGAAGCCGACGGCACCAACTCGGTGGACGTCAACGGCACGACGCTGGTGCCGACCAGCGGCGAGTACAAGGTCAACAACCGCGTGCCCGTGCTCGGCGAGCGCAAGCTCAACCTCGGCAACGTGACGGTCAACGGCCAGATCGGCGACGTGGTGCTTGTTTCCTCCACCACCTTGCAGACCCTGGACGCCCAGGCCACCAGCGACGTGTCGCTGAGCTACGGCACGCTGCTGGCCCTGCTCGCCGCTCAGCCCGGCCTGAACGTGCAGTTCGACCAGCGCACCCACACGCGCCGCTTCGCGCAGGAGCTGCGTGCCCAGTCGACCGCACTGGCCGGCAAGCTCGACTACGAGGCGGGCCTGTACTTCACCAAGGAAGACAACACCAACCGCCTGCCCGGCATGAACACCTTCGACGCCGCCACCGGCGCCGTGAAGCCCGTGGTCATCCCCGGCACCACCGTGCCCTACCCGGACGGCATGGCCAAGGCCCGCATCGACACCAACTACAAGGAAGTCTCCGTCTTCGCCAACGCCACCTATGCGGTGACGCAGCAGTTCGACGTGCAAGCCGGCGTGCGCTGGGGCCAGGATCGCCAGCACTACGACCAGCTCTACACGGGCCTGCTCTTCACCCCGCCCGTGGCGCTGCTGCAGGACAGCAAGAACAGCAAGACCACCTATTTGCTGACCGGCCGCTACAAGCTCGACAGCAGCAACTCCATCTACGCCCGCCTGGCCACTGGCTACCGCCCCGGCGGCCCCAGCGCCGCCACGCCGGTGACCGGCGCCTCCCCAATAGTCGGCGCCGACTCGCTGACCAGCGCCGAACTGGGCTGGAAGACCGTCTTCGCAGGCGGCAAGGCCTCCTTCGAAGCGGCGGTCTTCAACACCGACTGGAAGGATGTGCAGATCCAGACCAACCGCTCGGGCTCCAACTTCCTGATCAACGGCGGCAAGGCCGTGAGCCGCGGCGCCGAGGCGACGCTGGCTGTCTACCCGCTGGCCGGCCTGGGCCTGCGCGCCACCGTGGGCTACACCGATGCCCACCTGACCGAGGACACCACCAAGGTCATGGTCAACGCCACCACACCGCTGGGCCGGACCGGCGACGCCATGCCTTTCGTGCCCAAGGTGACCGCCTCGCTGGCGGCCGACTACAAGTTCGCGCTGACCGCCGACTGGGCCGCCTCGCTGGGCGCCGCTGTCGCCCACACCGGCAAGCGTCGCAGCGACTTCAGCGGCAAGCCCAACATCGACCTGCCGGCCTACACGACGCTGAACCTCAGCGCCGCCGTGGAGAACGCCAGCTGGCGCTTCTCCGCCTATGTGAAGAACGCGACCGATGCCAACGGCATCATCGTGCTGGGCGACCGCGGCCTGCCGCCGTTCACGCCCACCGCCCCGTACGGTGCGGGCGTTATCCAGCCGCGCACGACCGGCGTCGAGGCCTCCTACCGGTTCTGATCTCGTGAAGCTCCATCGCGTCAGCGACTTCGCGCTCACGAGCGGTGCCGTGCTGCGCGAGGCCGTCACGGCCTACCGCACGCTCGGCACCCTCAATGCCGAGGGCACGAACGCCGTGCTCGTGCTGCACGGCTACACGACCGGCCCGAGCATGCTCGACGCTGGCGCCAGCGTGGCCGAAGGCTCGTGGAGCGAACTCGTGGGGCCGGGCAAGCCCGTCGACAGCGGGCGCTATTTCATCGTCGCGCCCAACATGCTGGGCTCCTGCTATGGCTCGACCGGCCCGGGCAGCGTCGACCCGGCCACGGGACTGGCCTATGGCGAGGGCTTCCCGCGCATCACCCTCGAGGACATCGTCGCGCTGCAGAAGAAGCTGCTCGACGCGCTCGGCGTGAAGCGCCTGGCTGCGGCCATCGGGCCTTCCTTCGGCGGCTACCAGGCCTGGCAATGGGCCGTGCAATACCCGGCGTTCGTCGAGCGCATCGCCGCCGCCGTCAGCGCGCCCTTTCATCCCGCCGGCGCCGGCAATGTCGAGGCCGTGCGCGAGCAGATGCGGCCCGGTCTCGTCCCCATGCGCGTGGCCACGCTGACCCGCTACGGCGTCGACGCCGAACTCAGCTCCCGCATGCCCGACGCCGCGGCCCGCGCGGCCGAGATCCAGCGCATGGCCGAGGACTGGGCGCTTGGCTTCGAGCCCGAGTCGCTGGTGACGCTGATGCAGGCCGCCGAAAGCTTCGACGCGCGCCCCAGCTTCAAGGACATCAGGGCCCGCGTGCTGATCGCCAATTCGCGCACGGACGCCGTCTTCCCGCCCGAGATCGCCACCCAAGTCGCGCCCGCGCTCACCGCTGCGGGGGTGCGCTTGCAAGCCTTCCCCATCGACAGCGACAAGGGCCACTTCGCCTCAGGTGCCGACGCCCATCTCTGGGCCGACGCGCTGCGCACCTTCATGGAAAGCTGATGTTGAAGAAGCTGTTCAAAGTCCTGCTTGCCCTCGTGGGCCTGCTGCTGCTTGCCGCCATCGCCATGGTGGCCACGGCCGAATGGCAATGGCAGCACCGCAAGCCGATGGCGAATCCACCGCTGGCCACCGCACCCGCCGGCGACGGCCCGGTGCTGATCCTGCTGCACGGCGCCGGCCTCAACGGCCGCATGTGGGACGCCGTGCGCCGCGAGCTCGACCCGCGCTGGCGCGTCATCGCGCTGGACCTGCCCGGCCACGGCGCGCGCCTGTCGGAGCCCTACACGCTGGAAGCCGCCACTGCCGCCGTCAAGCAGGCCGCCCAGGCCGTCGCACCCGCACCGGTCATCCTCGTCGGCGATTCCCTGGGCGGCTACACCGCCATGGCCGCCGCCTCGGCCATCCCTCAAGCGCAATTGCGCGGCCTCGTCCTCGGTGGCTCCAGCGGCAACTTCGAGCCCTCGGAAATCTTCAACTACTTCGGCAGCGTCGTCATGGTAAAGACGCTGCTGGCCTTCGCGGACGAGCAGGCGGTGCTGGCCAAGGCCATGGGCAAGTTCGGCTTCGCGCCGGGAGACACGAAACCGGTGCTGGACGCCGGCGGCAGCATCCGCATCGTGCCCGTGGCCGTGCGTTCGCTGATGGGCGAGGACTTCAAGAGCCGCCTGGCCGCCATCACCCAGCCCGTCCTCATCGTCAATGGCAGCGACGACGTCCGCGCCATCGCCAAGGAGACGGCCTTCGTCGCCGGCCTGCCGCGCGCGCCGCAGATCCGCCACTTCGAGCACACCGACCACGGCGTCAGCATCCGCGCGCCCAAGCAGTTTGCCGAGATGGTCAACGAGTTCGCCGCGCAGGTGACGGCACCATGAGCAACACAGTCGCCGACCAGCTCCTCCAGCAACTGCCCGGCATGTCGGCCCAGGATGCCGAGCGCTTCGCCGCCAGCCTCGTTACGCCCGGCCCCTACACGGCACTGCAGCCGCGCGACGACGTGCCGCGCGGCACCCTCACCGCCGGCGTCTGCCCGCCCGGCAAGGTCTATCCCGGCGTGCCGCACAGCTACCAGCGCTACCAATCTGCCGGCACGCAAGGCGAACAAGCTCTCATCGTCTTCCTGGATGGTGGGCGCTACCTCGGCCCCGAGGCCAATGCGGTCACTGTGCTCGACCAGCTGGGCATGCCCTGCGTCGCCCTCTTCGTCGAGCCCGGCGCCGACGGCCCCGGCCTGCCGATCTACGGCGGCCCCGGCAATCGCAGCATCGAGTACGACAGCCCCGGCGGGGACTACGCGCGCTTCCTGATCGAGGAGCTGATTCCCCATGCCCTCGAAGGCCTCACGCTCGGCCCCGACCGGGCGCTGGTGGGCCTGTCCAGCGGCGGCCACTGCGCGCTCAACGCGGCCTGGGAGCGCCCCGACTTCTTCAATCGCGTCGCCAGCCACTGCGGCAGCTTCGTCAACATCCGCGGCGGCCATGAACTCTCCAGCCGCGTCCGCCGCGACACAACGCGCACGCTGAAGAAGGTCTTCCTGCAGACCGGCAAGCACGATCTCGACATCGTCTTCGGCCACTGGCCCAGCGCCAACCGCGACATGGCCGCCGCGCTGGCCTACCGCGGCATTCCCCACCGCCTCGTCATCGGCGACGGCGGCCACTCCCTCGCGCACGGCGGCGCCCTGCTGCTCGACACGCTGCGCTGGCTCTTCCAATGAGCAAGGACATCAAGATGCAAACCCTGACCGCCACCCCGGCCGCCGCTGAAGAGCAAGCCCTGGCCCCAGAACAGGTCAGCCCGCGCTACCGCGCCTATGTGCTGGCGGCGCTGTCCGTCGTCGGCTTCATGTGCGCCGTGGACAAGGTCGTCATCTCCATGTTCATGGAGCCGATCAAGAAGGAGTTCGGCCTCACCGACACCGAGCTGGGCCTGCTCACCGGCCTGGCCTTTGCGCTGCTCGGCGGCATCGCCTCCGTGCCGCTGGCGCGCTGGGCCGACCGCGGCAGCCGCAAGTGGATCATCAGCATCAGCTTCCTGGCCTGGACGCTGATGACGGCGGCCTCCGGCATGGCCATGAACTTCATGCAGATCCTCGCCGCGCGCATCGGCGTCGGCGTGGGCGAGGCGGGCTGCATTCCCGCAACGCACTCCATGATCGGCGACTACTACCCCCGCGAAGTGCGCGGCCGCGCCATCGGCATCCACAGCGCCTTCACCTACCTCGGCATGCTGGGCGGCTTGCTGGGTGGCGGCATCCTCGTGCAGACGGTGGGCTGGCGCACGGGCTTCATCGTGCTGGGCGTGCTGGGCCTGGTGCTCTCGGTTGTCTTCCACCTCACCGTGCGCGAACCGGCCCGCGTGGACGTGGCGCCGCAGGTCGCGGGCGAGAGCGTGCTCAAGCGACTGGGCGACCCGCAGGCCTTCCTGCTGCTGGTCGGCGCCTTCGCCACCACCTCGCTGGCCGGCGCCGCGGTGATGACCTGGCTGCCCAGCTATTTCGAGCGGGCCTTTGCGCTGACGCCCATGCAGGTCGGCGGCGGCCTGGGCCTGTGCCTGGGCGTGGCCACGGCCATCGGCTCCATCACCGGCGGCCAGCTGTCGGTCAAGTACGGCGCCAGGTCGCGGGCCTGGGGCGCGGGCTTTGCGGCCTGCATCCAGGTCGCGGTGATGCCCTTCTACATGGGCAGCTTCCACGCGCCCCACCCGCTGGTCGCCTTCGCGATGCTCTTCGTCGTCTTCCTCATGGCCGGCGCCATCCTCGGCCCGGTGTTCGCCACCGTGCAGGACCTGGTCAAGCCGGATGCCCGCGCCACGGCCGTGGCCATCGTCAGCGTGGCCGGCGTGGTCTTCGGCCAGGGCCTGGGTCCGCTGGTGGTGGGCGCGATCAGCGACCTGATCTCCGCCGGCAAGCCCGGCGCCGAGGGGCTGCGCTGGGCCATGACGTCGGTGGCCATGGTCAACTGGCTGACGGTGCTGTTCTTCTGGCTGCTGAGCCGCCGCATCCGCAAGCTCGGCTGATGCGAATCCTCCACCTCGGCCTGGGCGCCTTCCACCGCGCCCACCAGGCCGTCTTCCTGCAGCGCCTGATCGACGGCGGGGACACGCGCTGGCATATCGCTGCCGGCAATATCTGCCCGGGGCAGGAAGCCGTCGAGGCGGCGCTGCTCGCGCAGGCCGGCGGCTACACCGTCGAAAGCATCGCGCCCGACGGCCTGGCGCAGTACCAGCGCGTGCAGTCCATCCGCACCGTCCTGCCCTACCAACCCGGCCTCGCGCGCCTGATCGAGCTTGGTGCGAGCCCGGACACGCGCATCGTGTCCTTCACCGTCACGGAGGCCGGCTATGAGCGTGGCCCCGGCAACGCGCTCTACCCGGCACTGACTGCCATCCTGCGCGAGCGCCGCCGCCTGGATGCAGGCAAGCTGACCCTGCTGTGCTGCGACAACCTGAGGCACAACGGCCGGGTCGCGCGTGCCGGCCTGCTGGCCTTTCTCGCCGACGATGCGGCGCTGCGCGACTGGGTACTGCACAACACGAGCTGGCCGAGCAGCATGGTCGACCGCATCACCCCACGCACGCCGCCGGCCCTGCGGGCGCGCGTGCTCGCCGCCACCGGCCATGACGACGCCGCACCGGTCACGGCCGAGAGCTGGCTGCAATGGGTGATCGAGGAGGACTTCTGCAACGGCCGCCCGGCCTGGGAGCAGGTGGGCGTGGAAATGGTCGGCGACGTCGGCCCGCATGAGGAAGCCAAGATCCGCATCCTCAACGCCGGCCACAGTGCCATCGCCTGGGCCGGCACGCTGCGCGGCCACCGCTTCATCCACGAGGCCGCGCTCGACCCGCGCATCCGGCGCATCGCTCACGACTACATCACGGAGCAGGTGATCCCCTGCCTTCATGCCGCCAGCGCCGCGGGCAGCCCGCTGGATCTGGGCGCCTACCGCGACAGCGTGCTGGCCCGGTTCGGCAACGCGGCGCTGGGGGACACCTGCCGCCGCGTCATCGCCGACAGCTGGGCCAAGCTGCCCGGCTTCATCGTGCCGACATTGCGCGAGCGCCTTGCGGCCGGCGCCGACATTGCCAGCGGCGCCCTGTTGCCGATGCTGATGCTGGCTGTGCTGCAACGCTGGCACCGCGGCCAGCTCGATGAGCCCTACGAGGACCGGGGCATGGACACGCACGCCGCCTACGCCCTGTGCGACGCCGCCGACCCGGTGTCGGCATTTGCCGCCGTCGAAGCTCTGTGGGGCGAGCTGGCCGGCGATGCACGTTTAGTCGCCGCCTTGCGCGCAGCCATGCAGGATGTGCAGGAGACGTTTGCGGCATGACGACCGCGAATCTCCGCGCCTCAGCGGTTGCCTCTCCTTGAGGTCCAGATGGCAAAAGGGCACCGCAAGCGGTGCCCTTCTTCTTGTTGAGACCAGGTCACCCCAGCCTCATGGCTTCATCAGAAGCTGTACTGCATGCTGACCCGATAGCCGCGGCCTGACGTGAAGTAGTTGTGGCCGATCATGCCGATGT
Organism: Roseateles sp. GW821-FHT02E12; assembly: GCF_059421665.1. Classification (NCBI taxonomy): domain Bacteria; kingdom Pseudomonadati; phylum Pseudomonadota; class Betaproteobacteria; order Burkholderiales; family Sphaerotilaceae; genus Roseateles; species Roseateles sp. GW821-FHT02E12. The sequence continues at coordinate 225,938 of NZ_JBWKVK010000003.1, read as the reverse complement.
GCTGCTGCATGATCTGCTTGTACGTCTTGTTCGTCAGGTTGGTGGCATCGAAACCCAGCGACAGGTCGTTGCCGACCTTCACGTGCAGGCCCGCGTCCACCTGCCCATAGCCGTCAGCCCACAGCGGCAGGCCCACGGGCAGGTTATGCTGACCGTAGGTGGCGCTCGCCGGGTTGGTGTCCAGCGCATTGGTCTGGTTAGGGCCGGTGTTGTCGGAGTTCAGCGCCACGCCGTAGAGGTACTTGCCGCGGTAGTTGTAGGCGATGCGCGCGGAGATCGGCCCACGGTCGTAGAGCAGCGCGATGTTGAAGGTGTTCTTCGACAGGTTGTCCAGCGGCATGTCCCCGAAGGAGCGGCCATCGGTGTCGCAGCCGTTGATGTACAGGTTCAGGTTGTCCTGGCCTGCACCCGGCGAGCAATAGCCCGTGTAGACGGCGTTGTAGCGCTTCACCTTGCTGTCCACGTAGGTGTAGTTCGCCTGCAGGCCGATGCCCTGCAGCAGCGAAGGCAGGCCTTCGAAGTACTGCTGGTAGGCGAACTCCATGCCGCGCGCATAACCCTTGGCACCGTTGACCGGGCCGTTCAACACGAAGTTGACCGGCTTGCCGTTGGCGTCGTTGACCGTGCGGTTGAAGGCCTGGTTGACGATGATGTCCTTCAGGTTCTTGTTGAAGAGCGCCATCGTCGCCGAGCCGTTCTTCGCGAAGTACCACTCGGCCGTCACGTCCTCCTGGTCCGATCGGATCGGCTTCAGCGTGGGGTTGCCGCTGGCCGTGCCGGTCAGGTTGACCTTCTTGACGTTGGGCGGCACGCTGGTCGCATCCACCTCGATGGTCTGGTTCATCTGCAGGAAGCCCTGCATCTGGCTGAACTGCGGGCGGGCCAGGGCCTTTGACGCAGCAAAGCGGAACTGCAGCGCACCGTCAGCCGTGGCCTTCCACTTCAGGTTCAGGCTGGGCAGGTAGTCCGTGAAGCTCTGGTTGAAGTTCTGTTCCTTGGCGAACGGCGTCAGCGGCGGCACGGCCAAGCCGACCGCGCCGGCCGGAGCGGCCTGCGTCGTCAGGATGGTGTAGCCGTCGGCCTGGTTCTTGGTGTGCACCGCGCGCAGCCCGACATTGCCATCAACGGGCAAACCCACCTCATCGAAGGAGAAGCGCAGCTGCGCATAGCCGGCCGTGGTGGTCTCGGCTTGCGTGTTGCGGCCGGCCGGGTCGGTACCGAAGGAGGTGGGGTGCCAGGCGCCGCCGCCCTGGATGCTGTTGGCCTGCTGCGGGCAGCCCGCGCCATCCCAGCCCGGCTTGAAGGCCTGGCACTCGTTCAGGTAGAGCTGGTGCAGCTTGTTGTAGCTGTTGGGCCAGTCGAACGCCACCGAAGCCGCCGGGAAATACAGCGACGGGAGGTTGGCCTTGCCACCGCCCATGAAGTCACCGTAGGTGTTCTTGTAGGTGGGGATGTCAGGAGCCTTGGTGATGTAGGCCAGGTCACCGATGTTCCAACCCACCTGCCAGGCGTGGGTGATGGTCGCCCAGTTGTAGCTCGGGTTGCTGTTGACGGTCTCGGCATCACGCTTGGCGATACGCACGCCCACGCGCAGGTCGTTGAGGATCTTGTTGTCGCGGAAGACCCAGCGCGCATCGCCCTTCCAGGACTTCTGCGTACCTTTGCCCTTGTCCAGGTGGTCCATCATCATGGCCCAGTAGTACTTGCTGGGGTCGTTGAGGATGGCCATGTCGCTGGCGTCGAACACCAGGCGCGGCATGGAGCCGGTGTAGTCCACCGTCTCCTTGGGCAGCGACACGGCGGTGCCCACCGTCGAGTCGAAGTTGTTGGTCTTGGAGCGGATGTACTGGAAGTCCGACGTCAGCGTGAGCTGATCGTTGACCTTGCCGGCAATCTTCCAGGCCAGCTCATCGGTCTGCGAGTTGCGCTTGGAGTAGCGCGTCTGGTTCTCGACCTCCAGGCCCGTGTAGTTGCCGTTGGCGTCCTTCTTGCCGGTCAGCACACCCTTGGTCATCACGCCATTGCTGTCGTAGACGCCGTCCAGCACGACGACGTTGTAGGGGTCGACCTGGGCGCTGACGTTGTTCTCGTTCCAGTTGAACTTGAACTTGGAGCGGAAGAAGGTCAGCGACGACTCGATGTCGTCCTTCTTCCACTGCAGTGCGCCGTAGATGCCGTCACGCGTGCGGTCGTAGAACTGCTGCTTCCACGACATGTCGCGCGAGTACCAGTGCGTCTCGGTCGGCGTGGCCTTGTAGAAGGGGTCCAGCACCAGGCCGTCGGTGCGGTTGGAGCTCAGCGAATGCGCCACGTCGATCAGGGCGCCGAACTTGCCCGCGTCGGTGTTCCAGGTGTTGCTCAGCAGGCCCGAGATGCTGGGCTTGTTCTTCTTGGCCAGGCTGTTGCGCGAGACGTCGAGCGAGATCGAGCCCTTGAAGCCGGGGAAGTCGAACGGCATGGCCGTGCGCAGGTTCACGAGGCCACCGATGGCGCCCTCGATCTGCTCGGCGGAAGGGTTCTTGTAGACATCCACGCCTGCCATCAGCTCGGGCGGCACGTCCTCGAAGCCCAGGGTGCGGCCCTGGTTGGCGCTGAAGGTCTCGCGGCCATTCAGCGTCGAGCTGACGTAGGTCAGGCCACGGATGTTGATGCCCGAACCTTCGACCGAGAAGTGCACCGGGTCGTTGGAGGACGACACGCGCGACATGGTCGCGCCGACGATGCGCTGCAGCACCTCGGACACCGAGCGATCGGGCAGTTTGCCGATCTCGTCGGCCACGACCGAGTCGACGATCTCGTCTGAGTCCTGTTTGAGTTTCTGTGCCGATGCGAGCGCTGCGCGGCGCCCGGAAACGACAACCGTTTCGAGGGCCTGTGGCCCATTTGCCGCCGGCGCTGCTGCCGCGGCGGGCGCTGGTGTGTTCTGCGCCAGCGCTGGCGTCGCTGCCCAGACCAAGGCCTGAACCGCCGCCAGCGACAGCGTTGTCCGCTTGAAATGTCTCATCCTATTGCTCCTCTTTGGTGGGAAACATCCAGCCCTTTTGCGGGCTTCGTGTCGGTCCTGCTGGCTTTAGTGCCGCAGGTATTTGGTAACGCTACCAACAATCGTCTTGTCCAACATCGGGACAATCAGGGATAGGGGATATACGCATTCACGTTGGCATCAACCTCCTCGACTTCTCAAAGAGACCTGCTGGGCCGGAAGCTCCAGAGCGACCATATTTAGAGCGATTGGTAGCGCTATCCAAGATTCGACCCGACGCTCGATACCCGGCACCAGGTCGATGAAGTTGTCGGCCAGCGCCAAGCCCTCGTGCTGGAGCCACAGCCCCTTGACCGGCCGGTCGCAACTCAGGCGCAGCGCCTGGCCATCCGCCTCGATGGAGAGGCGCGCACCGGCCAGCCGGTAGAACTTGAAGGGTTCGGTCCAGGCGCAATCGCGCGCCAGTTCGCGGCCGTCCTGCGGGTCCAGCGCGCAAAGCTCGGCGACAACGGGCTCGTCGAAATTCGGCAGCGCCTGCGTCGTCTCTACCGTGGATGAAGCAGGCGCCTCCTGCGCCACACCGGCCTCGGCCAGCAAACGCCCGTCCATCGCGAACACGCGCAGTTGCAGACTCACCACAGCCTTGGCCGCGCCGCCGTTCATGACGGCCAGCCGAGCCTGCCCCGCCTCCAGCCGCACGGCGACGGCCAACGGCGCCAGCGCGCGGCGCACCGCATGCCAAGCCGGCTTGACCGTGCCGGACGAATCGATCAGCGCCCAGCTCGTCACCGGCCAGCAGTCGTTCAGCTGCCAGACCAGCGCACCGCCCACGGCCCGCGCGCCCGGCTTCTGCCAGCGGCGGCGGAAGTCCTGGTAGGCCACGCGCATGGCCTCGGCCTGCACGAACTGCGTCGCGTAGACGTGCTCGGCCAGCGTGCCGCCCACGCGCAGGTTGTCGGCCAGGTAGACCGACAGGCGCCGGTGCCCGTCCGGCCCAGCAGCCGAGCCGGCCTTGTTGTGCCACTGCACGGTGCGGCTCTCGGGAAAGCGCTCGGCCTCGGGCAGCACCGACTCGAGCAGCGCCAGCGACGGATGCGACTGCATGCCGAACTCGCTGACGAAGCGCGCCTGCACGTCGCCGTAGCGCTGGTAGGGCAGCATCTGCTGGTGCCAGACCTCCCAGCTGTGGCGGTCGCCGATGGTCGCGTCGGAGGACTTGGCCCCATCGCCCGGCGTGAAGGGGCTGCCCGGCCAGTAGGTGCAGTCGGGGTCCAGCGCCGCGCAGACCTCGGGCAGCAAGCCCTCGTAGATCGCGCGCGCCTCGAAGCGCTCGGCCGGCACGCCGGGGCCGGCCAGGCCGACCGACTCCGCAATCATGTAGTCCTCGTTGTTGCCGCACCAGAGCGCTATGCACGCGTGGTGGCGCAGGCGCTTCACCGCGGCTTCGGCTTCGGCGCGCACGCTGGCGAGGAAGCCTTCATTGGCCGGGTAGATGCCGCAGGCGAACATGAAGTCCTGCCACACCAGCAGGCCCATCTCGTCGCACGCTTCGTAGAAGGCCTCGTGTTCGTAGATGCCGCCGCCCCAGACGCGCAGCATGTTCATATTGGCGGCTGCGGCTTGGGCCACGCGCTCGCGGTAACGCGCCGGCGTGATGCGCTCCAGCAGGTTGTCGTCGGGAATCCAGTTCGCGCCACCGGCGAAAAGGCCCTGGCCGTTGACCTCGAAGTGGAAACTGCTGCCTGCCTCGCCTTCAATGGGTGCCTGCACGAGGCGCAGCGTGCGCAAGCCAATGCGGCGGCTGTCTTCGGCCAGCACGCGCTCGCCGTCCAGCAGCCGCGCGACCAGCGTGTAGAGCGGCTGCTCCCCGAGGCCAAGAGGCCACCACAGATGGGCCTCGGCCACATTAAGCGTCGCATGCGCCGCTTCGGCAGGCACGGTCTGCTCGGCCACGCTGTGGCCCTGCGGGTCCAGCAGCTCGAAGGCGCAGCGCAGGCCAGCGGCGCCAGCCGATTGCGCCGAGACCTGAAGCGTCGCCCGCCGGCCGGGCACATCCACCTCGCTGCGGCACTGCAGCTCGGCGATGCGCGCCGACCAGCTGTGCCGGCGCACCGCGCGCCACGGGCCGCTGACGATCAGTTCAGGGCCCCAGTCCCAACCGAAGTGGTACTGCGCCTTGCGGGCATGCAGGCGGGCACTGTCGCCGTTCCACAGCTGGCGCTTGCCATGCACGGCCTCGGCCGCACGGGCGCTGGCCAGCGCCGGCTCGAAGCACAGCAAAAGCTCGTTGCGGCCGGGCTTCAGCAGCTCGCGCACGTCCACGCGGCGTGGCACGAACATGTTGTCGGACTCAAGCAGCCGCACGCCGTTCAACCAGACCGTGCAATAGGTGTCCAGGCCCTCGAAGACCAGCTCCTCGTGCGCCGCGAGTTCGCCACCGACGTCGAAGCCCAGCCGCCAGACCCAGCGGCGCTCGCCCACCCAGCGCACGTCGGCCTCGTTGCGGCCGTAGAAAGGGTCGGGGATGCGGCCGGCGGCCAGCAGCGCACCGTAAGCCGTGCCGGGCACGGTGGCCGGCAGCCAGGCATCGGCAGGCAGGGCCAGCAGCGCGGGCGCGTCCAGGCCCTCGGGCGCCTCGGCCAGCTGCCAGCCGTCATGCAGATCGATCAGTCGTTCAGAGCTCACGTGTCGGAGTCGTTGCAGTTGCGTTGCACATCTGCCCGCGGCGGGAGACCCCAAGCTGTCCGGTGTCACGCACCGTCAGCTCCTGCACCGCACCATCACGCTGGCTGCGGTTTGTCTCCTGCTTCGCCACAAGCAAAGCTAAACATTGTTTTGTTGCGCATTCTGTTTCTCTACGACAGCGCTAGCACTCGGGGAATTTCCTGATGTTTTCTGGATGAGACAGTCAACACGGCCACGCAACTCCCGAACATAATCCCATTCGTTTAGTAAACAATAACGAGACAACGTGGCCTCCCGGCCATGCGCTTCCCCTTGCCATGAATGCCCTGTTCGCACGGGCGGCGCTGGCCTTCAGCCTCGCGGCCGGCGCCCTGCCCGCAAACGCCGCCCGCCTGGTCATCTGGATGGTGGGCGACGACAAGACGCCCCAAGTGATGCGGCCGGCCGTCGATGCCTTTCGCGCGCGCCACCCCGACGTCGCCGTCGAGGTGCGCGACGTGCCCTGGGCCGACGCGATGACCAAGTACTCCGCCGCGCTGGCCAGCAAGCGCGGGCCCGACCTCATCACCGGCAGCACGTCCTACGCGATCGCGCTGGGCGCCAAGGGTGCGCTCGTCGACCTGAACCAGGCCGCGCCCGACCTCGCTGCCGAGCTGGCGCAGCACGCCAACCCCGGTGCGCTGCGCGCCATCCGCCGCCCGGACGGCCGGCTCTTCGGCGCGCCCTTCGACATGCACGTGCAGCTGCAGTACTACCGCAGCGATCTGCTCCGCGAGCCTCCTTCTGATTGGGAAGGCTTCATCACCACCGCCCGCACGCTGCGCGGCCAAGGCCACGGCTTTGCGCAGCAGTGGGGCAACACGAGCTGGCTGGGCTTCTATCCCTATCTGCGCCAGGCCGGCGGCGCCGTCTACGACGCCAGCTGCGGCAAGGCCGTCATCGACAGCGCCGAGGCCGTGCGCGCGCTGACCTATTACGCACGCCTGTACCGCGAGCTGCAGGCGCCCACCGACGGCTGGCCCGATGCCGACGGCGGCCTGGAGAGCGGCGCCTACGGGCTGATGCAGTCCGGCACCTGGCTGCTGTCGCGCATGGACATGGTCCACAAGGGGCTGGTGGGCAAATGGGCCGCCGCGCCGCTGCCCACCGGCCCGACGGGCAAGCGCACGGCGGTGCTGGGCGGCACGGTGTTGGCCATCACGCGTTTCTCGCCCAACCGCGCGCTGGCGCTGGACTTCATGCGCACCGTCTACCAGCCCGACGTCACACGCCGCATGGCCGAAGCGGCGCTGGCCTACGGCGGCATGTGGCTGCCCTCAGGGCGGCAGGACCAGATCGCGAGCTTGCCGCTGCCCAACCGCGACGCGCTGCTCATTCAGCTCGCCGACGCCGAAGGCCCGCCCCCCTGCCCCGCCTGGATGCGGCAGGACTACATCCTGACCCGCGCCGTGCAGCGCGTGGTGCTGGCCGGTGGCGACGCGCAGACCGAGCTGAGCCGCGCCGCCGCCGTGATGAACCGCGCGCTGTCCGCGTTGGGGGCACAGCCATGATCCAGCTCTGGCGCCGCCACGGCCGCGACATGCTGCTCGTCGCCCCCTTCTTCGCCCTCTTCGGCCTGTTCGGCGTCTGGCCCGTGCTGCGCTCGGCGTGGCTGAGCTTCACGGACTACCACGCCACCGACGATCCCCACTGGGTCGGCCTGCGCAACTACGCCGAGCTCTTTGCCGACGAACGCTTCTGGACGGCGCTGGGCAACACCGCCGCCTACATGGCCTCGGTGTCCGTCATCGCCGTGCTGCTGGGCCTGATGCTGGCGCTGAACTTCGGCAGCAACTCCCGCCTGCACCAATGGGTGCGCGTGGCCTTCTTCCTGCCCGCGGTGGCCGGCGGTGTCGGCGCCATCTCGGCCTGGAAGTGGTTGGCCAACTCCGAGGCCTATGGGCTCTTCAACAGCATGCGCGCTGCATTGGGTATGGAGCCGGCGCGCTTCCTGGGCGACCCGCAGTGGACGCTGCCCGTGCTGGTGCTGGTCGGCGTGTGGTCGGTGCTGGGCTACAACCTGGTCATCTTCGTCGCCGGCCTGCGGGCCATTCCCGAAGAGCTGTACCAGGCCGCGCGGCTGGACGGCGCCTCGCCCTGGCAACAGCTGCTGCACATCACGCTGCCCAACCTGCGGCCCACGCTGGTCTACGTGACCGTGACCGGCATGATCGCCAGCTTCCAGGTCTTCTACGAGCCCTACCTGCTCTACGGCGCCGTCGAGACGCTGGGCGGCCCGCTGGACTCGGCGCTGATGCTGGTCACCTATCTCTTCGACCGGGGTTTCCGCCAGCTCGACCTGGGCCTGGCTTCTGCCGCCGCCTGGGTGCTGACGACGCTGCTGTTCGGCCTGACCTGGCTGAACCTCAAGCTCATCGGCAAGGAGGGCCGGCGATGAAGTGGCTCATCAGGCTCCTGCGCGTGCCGCTGTGGCTGCTGGTACCCGCCATGCTGCTGCCCTACTACTGGATGGCCATCGGCGCCTTCAAGAGCGTGGCCGAGCTGCTGCGCCAGCCACCCACGCTGCTGCCGCTGGTGCCCACGTCGCGCAACTTCTTCAACCCCGACTGGGCCGGCACCACGGCCGACCCGGACAAACTCGCCGGCATCCTGCAGGTACAGGTCGAAGGCCACGGCTTCCTGCGCTTCTATGCCAACAGCCTGCTCGTCACCATCGTCGTCACGGTCGTCAGCCTGCTGGCCGCATCCCTGGTCGCCTTCGTGCTGACCAAGCGGCCCTTCCCGGGCAGCCGCTGGCTGTTCCGCGCGCTGCTCGTCTCGATGATGCTGCCTTGGGAGGTCACCATCGTCCCCAACTTCGTGACGGTGGCGCAGCTCGGCTGGATCAACTCCTACGCCGCGCTGCTGGTGCCCGGGCTGGCCAAGGCCTTCGTCGTCTTCTACTTCCGCCAGGCCATGCTCAGCGTGCCCGACGAGCTGGTGAACGCCGCCACGCTGGACGGCGCCGGCACGCTGCGCATCTGGTGGAGCGTCGTGCTGCCCATGCTGCGGCCGGCGCTGGCGGCCATCGCCATCCCCGTGGCAGTGGGCGAGTGGAACAACTTCCTGTGGCCGCTGCTCGTCGTCAACGACGCGGCCACGCTGACCCTACCGCTGCAGCTCGGCAAGATGGCCGGCGACCTGAGCTTCAACCCGCAATCGGCCGCCGTGCTGATGGCCGGCTCGCTGCTCGCGTCGGTGCCGGCCGTCGTTCTCTTCCTGCTGTTCCAGAAGCAGTTTGTTGCCGGGCTGCAGGCCGGCGCGACCAAAGGTTGATATGAATTGGTTGAAAGGATTTGCGTTGTCTTTGTCCTTGATGCTGCCGACGATCGGGCAGGCAGACCAGCGGCTGCAGGCCGTCATGAAGCGGCTGGATGCCGGCGAGCCCATCACGCTCGCCACCATCGGCGGCTCCATCACCACGGGCTACGCCGCGCAACCACCGCGTGAACGTGGCTGGGCCGCGCTGCTGGCCAAGTCGCTCGGGCCCAAGGTCAAGCTGGTCAACGCCGGCGTCAGCGGCACGGACTCGGCGGCCGGCGTGCAACGGCTGCAAAGCCAGGTGCTGGATGCACAGCCAGACCTCGTCATCGTCGAGTTCGGCGTCAACGACCAATGGCTGGACCCGGCCGTGCGCGGCGGCAGCTATGAGGCCATCCTGCGCCGCCTGCTCACCGCCAAGAAGCCGCCCGCCGTTGTCGTGCTGGGCCTGACCCAGCAGGGCAACCAGGCCCGCGACGCGGTCGATATCCAATTGAAGCTGGCGGCTCGCTATGGCCTCACCTCGCTGGACTTCGGCCGCTGGATGCAGGCCCGCGTCGATGCCGGCCAGGACCGCTGGGCGGCGCTCTACGACGAGCCCATTCATCCCAATGCCACGGGTCACCAGCGCATCGCGCTTGCGCTGGCCGAGACGCTGCGCACCCCTGCGAACGGCCAAGCCGCCTCAGCGCTGCCCGAACCGCTCCACGGCCGCGCCCATGAGTTCACACGGCTGCTGACCGGCGACACGCTCAAGCCCTACCAACAGCGGAACTTCGAGCGCGGCGGCGAGGTGCACCCCGAGTGGGGCGGCCAGCAACCCGGCTGGACAGCCAAGGCCGACGACGCGCAGGCCGACTTCCTCGTCTGGGGCAGCGAGGTTGCCGTCTTCCACGCCGAAAGCGCGCTCTACCGCAACCTCGAAGCCTGGGTGGACGACGGCCCCGTCGTTTTGCTGCGCGGCCAGGTGGCCGAGCGCAAGGGCTATCTCGGTTGGCATTACGCCGTCGTCGGCCGCGACCTGGAACCCGGCGCCCATCTGCTGCACGTGCGCGTGCGGCGCGACGAGTGGGAAGGCAGCGGTCGCCCGGCGAGCCTGCTGGCCGTCATGTCGGCCGGCATCTTCCCGCTCGAGCTGCATCCGAGCGACTTCGTGCGCGACGTAACGTCGAAAGCGTCCAACGCACATGGCCTGATCGGCGGGGACGACCCCAAGCTGCGCTGGATCGGCCGCATCGGCCCCGCACCCGGCGGCAAGCTCCTGGCGTGGAGCGGGAGTGAACTGCGCGCCCGCTTCACCGGCAACCAGCTCACGCTGCGCCTGGCACCCTCGCGCGGCGGCATCAACCATTTCACTGTCGAAGTCGACGGCCGCCGCCATGCGCTGGCCTTGCGCGGCGACGGGCCGGCCGATTGGCGCCTCACCCTGCCTGGCACCCAGCAGGGCGAACACGAGCTGCGCCTGCTCAAGCGCACCGAGGCCTCGCAAGCCGAGGCCGTGTTCCTCGGCCTGCGCCTGGCTGAAGGCGGCAAGCTGCTCGACCCACCGCCAGCCCGCCCGCTGAAGCTGGAGTTCTACGGCGACTCCATCACCGCCGGCGCCTGCAACGGCGACATCGCCGACGACCAGTACGCCGACCTGTCCACACACGACGGCACGCGGGCCTACGGCGCGGTGACGGCCGCCAAGCTGGGCGCGGACTACGTTGGCATCGCCATCAGCGGCATCGGCATCACGGCCACCTGGGATCAGCTGCTGATGCCGCAGGTCTGGAACCGCTACGCCCCGCGCCTGGACGCCGCCGTCGCCCCGCCCGACCCACGCGCGCCCGACGTCGTGCTGCTCAACCTCGGCCAGAACGACCACGGCTTCCCGGCGTCCAAAGGCTTGGCAATAGCCGCCGACTTCGGCCCGCGCTACCTCGCCTTCGTGCGCAGTCTGCGCGCCCGCTACCCGCAGGCCAAGCTGGTGCTGCTGGCCGGCGGCATGACGGCGTGGAAGGAGCAGCCCGCCATCCCGCGCGCGCTGAACCAGGCCGTCGCCACGCTGCGCGCCGAGGGTGACGCCCAGGTCTGGACCTACACCTTCCAGGCCTTTGCCTATGCCCACCCGCGTATCGACATCCACTCGCTGATGGCCGACGAGCTGACCCGCTTCCTGAAAGACGAGGTGCTGAAGTGAACATCCCCGACCTGCGCAAACCCGAAGCGCTGTGGGCCCACATGCGCCACACGCTGGCCTTCTACGCCCCGCGTGTGAAGGACGAGACCGGCGGCTGCTTCCAGTTCTTCAAGGACGACGGCACGGTGTACGACCGCCGCACGCGCCACCTCGTCAGCAGCACGCGCTTCGTCTTCAACCACGCGCTGGCCTGGCGCTGGTTCGGCGGTCCGGTGGCCGATGTGTCGCACGCGCTGGCCTTCGTGAACCAAGCGCATGGCCAGCCTGGATCTGGTCCAGGCGGCTACGCCTGGGTGCTGGACTGGCAGGACGGCAAAGCGGCCGTCACGGATGGCACCAACCACTGCTACGGCCTGGCCTTCGTGCTGCTGGCCAACTCCCATGCCACCGAGGCCGGCGTGCCGGGCGCACGCGAAGGCATTGCCGCCACCTTCGATTTGATGGAGCAGCGCTTCTGGGAACCCGCCCACGGCCTCTATGCCGACGAGGCGACGCCCGACTGGCAAGTGGGTTCCTACCGCGGCCAGAACGCCAACATGCACGCCTGCGAAGCCATGCTGGCCGCACATGCCGCCACCGGCGAGGCCCGCTACCTCGACCGTGCACTGACGCTGGCCACCTCCATCGCGCAACGCCAGGCCGCGCTGGCCGACGGCCTCGTCTGGGAGCACTACCAGACCGACTGGACGCCCGACTGGGACTACAACCGCAACGACAAGACCAACATCTTCCGGCCCTGGGGCTTCCAGACCGGCCACCTGACCGAGTGGGCCAAGCTGCTGCTGATGCTGGAGCGCCGGCTCGGTGACGCCGCGCCGGCCTGGCTCTACCCGACCGCCCGCCACTTCTTCGACACCGCCATGCGCCACGGCTGGGACACGGACCACGGTGGCCTGGTCTACGGCTTCGCGCCAGGCGGCGAGGTCTGCGACGGCGACAAGTATTTCTGGGTGCAGGCCGAAAGCCTCGCCGCCGCCGCCTGGCTCGCGGTGCGCTCCAACGATGAGACCTACTGGCAGTGGTACGACCGCCTCTGGGCCTATGCCTGGACGCACTTCGTCGACCACGAGCACGGCGCCTGGTACCGCATCCTGGCGCCCGACAACAGCAAGGTCACCGACGAGAAGAGCCCTGCCGGCAAGACCGATTACCACACCATGGGTGCCTGCCAGGACGTGCTTGCCGCGCTCGGCGTGCAGCCGCCTGCCGGGGCCTGAAGCCATGGGCCGACTCGCTACTGCCCTGCTGATCGCTCTGCTGGCCGCCTGCGGTGGCGGGGGCGGCGGTGCCGCCGCCGAACCGGCGCCGCCCGCGCCCGTCGACCCCTGGGCCGCCTATCCCACAACGCCCACCGGGACGCTGCCTGGCGCCTCGGCACAAGCGCGCGCCGCCGCCGCGGCACTGGGTGGCGGCATCAACTTCGGCAACATGCTGGAGGCACCGACCGAAGGCGCCTGGGGGCTGAAGGCCGAGGACGAGTTCATCCAGCTCTTCGGCCAGGGTGCTGGCTACAGCCAGGCGGTGCGCCTGCCAGTGCGCTGGAGCAACCACGCCAGCCTGGACGCCGCGGCCACCATCGACGCCGTCTTCATGAGCCGGGTCGAAAGCATCGTCAGCCGCCTGCTCGCGCGCAACGTCACCGTGGTGCTGAACATGCACCACTACCACCAGCTCGACGGCGACGCCCCCGAGGCGGGCGAGGCCAGCGCCGCGGCCGACGCGGTGCAGCTGCGCTTTCTGGCCATGTGGCGCCAGATCGCCGAGCGCTTCGCAGCCGCGGGGCCGGGCCTGGTGTTCGAGCTCTACAACGAGCCGCACAACAAGCTCGAGGCCGACTGGAACACGCTGGCTTCGCGCGCCTTGCGCGTGGTGCGCTCCAGCAACCCGAGCCGGGTCGTGATGATCGGCCCGGTGCAGTGGAACAGCCCGTGGGCGCTGTCCAAGCTGCAGCTGCCGGCCGACGCGAACCTGCTGCTCACCGTCCACCACTACGAGCCCTTCTCCTTCACGCACCAAGGCGCGGAGTGGGTGAGCCCCGTGCCGCCGCTGGGTGTGGACTGCTGCGACGCGACCCAGCTGGCCAAGATCCGCGAAGGCCTGGACCTGGCCGCCAACGAGGCCAGGCGGCTGGGCTACCCGGTGGTGGTCGGCGAGTTCGGCGCCTACAGCCGTGCGGTGCAGGCGGCACGCGTGCGCTACTTGAAGGCGATGCGCACCGAGATGGCCACCCGGCAGCTGCCCTGGATGTACTGGGAGCTGGCCTCGGGATTCGGCCTGTACGACCCCCAAGCCCATGCCTGGCGAACCGATCTGGTCCAGGCGCTGTACGGCCCCACGCCCTGATGAGGAGACTGACCCCATGAAGATGCGACACCTCGCCACCGCCTGCCTGCTGGCGACCGTCATGCAGAGCGCCAGCGCGGCCGAGCTGCTGCCCTGGCGCGGCATCAGCCTGTCCAGCGCCGAATGGGGCGAGAAGCTGCCCTTCCCCGGTGTCTACGGCAAGGACTTCGTCTACCCCAGCGTCGCCAGCACGGCCTACTACCAGGCCAAGGGCATGAACCTCATGCGCATCGCCTTCCGCTGGGAGCGCCTGCAGCCCACGCTGAACGGTGAGTTCGACGCTGCCGAGCTGGCCCGCCTGCGCGAGTTCGTCGACGGCACGACCGCGCGCGGCCTGCATGTGCTGCTGGACCCGCACAACTACGCCGCCTACCAGGAGGTGCACGTCGGCAAGCCCGAGGTGCCCATCGCCGCCTTCGCCGACTTCTGGCGCCGCCTGTCGCTGCAGTTCAAGGACAACCCCAAGGTCCAGTTCGGCCTCGTCAACGAGCCGCGCAACATGCCGACCGAAACCTGGGGCCAGGCCGCCCAGGCCGCCATCGACGCCATCCGCGCCACCGGCGCCACCAACCTCATCACGCTGCCCGGCAACGGCTACACCGGTGCCTGGAGCTGGTTCGAGAGCACCTGGTACGGCACGCCCAACGCCGAGGTCATGGGCAAGGTTCGCGATCCGCTGGACCGCACGCTGTTCGAGGTGCACCAGTACTTCGACAAGGACGGCTCGGGCACCAGCACCGATTGCGTCAGCCCCGAGATCGGCGCCGAGCGGCTAAAGCGCTTCACGGCCTGGCTCAAGGCCAACAAGCGCCGCGCCATCCTGGGCGAGCTGGGCGGCGGCGCCAACGCCGTCTGCGAGCAGGCCGTGACTGGCGCCCTCAAGCATCTGGAAGCCAACGCCGACGTCTGGGCCGGCTGGCTGTGGTGGGCCGGCGGCCCGACCTGGGGCGACTACTTCCTGTCGCTTGAACCCCACACCGACGGGCAAGACAAGCCGCAAATGCGCTGGTTGACACCCTTCCTTACCGCGAAACCGTGACCCACGCACGACAGGCATGAGCTCATGACGAAAGCTTTGTTGGTCTTTCCGTCATCCGTCGGCAGACTTGCGGCGTTGCAACATGCACAGACAGCTTCCGCCACCCACCGATGTGTGAGCTTTTCGCCCTCAACAGCCGCCAGCCGGCCGCCGCCACGTTCTCCCTGAGCGGCTTTGCCGCCCGCGGCGGGCGGACCGCAGACCATGTCGACGGCTGGGGCGTGGCTTTCCATGACGGCGAGCGCTGCGAGGTCACCGTCGAGGACAGCCCGGCCGCCGAGTCCGAGCTGGCGCGTCATCTGGGCCACCATCCGGTGCGCGCCCGCAACATCCTGGCCCACATCCGCAAGGCCACCCAGGGTGCCCGCACCTTGGAGAACTGCCACCCCTTTCGCCGCGACTGGGCGGGCCGCACCTGGGTGTTCGCCCATAACGGCGACCTGAAGGACTTCCACCCGGCGCTGGACGGCAGCTTCACGCCCGCCGGCCAGACCGACAGCGAGCGCGCCTTCTGCTGGCTGATGCAGCGGCTGCAGCAGCACTTTGGTGACCGCCTGCCTGCCTGGCCTGAACTCGCCGCCACGCTGACGCCCTGGATCCACGAAGTGGCCGAGCACGGCCGCTTCAACTTTCTGCTGACCGACGGCCGCGCCATGCTGGCCCACGCGTCCACCAAGCTGCATTGGCTGCAACGCAGCCCGCCTTTCGGCCACGTCAGCCTGCGCGATGGCGACCTGAGCGTGGACCTCGCCACGGTGAACAACCCGGCCGACCGCATGGCCCTCGTCTCCACCGAGCCGCTGACTCACGGCGAAGACTGGCAGCCGTTCGCGGCCGGCGAGGTGCGCGTGTTCGAGGACGGCGAGACCGTGTTCGTCAGCGAAGGGCTGGCTCAGCTGGCCGCAGCCTGATTCAGGCCACCGACAGCGCCTCGTCCACCACGCTGCGCGCTTCCTGCAGCAGCAGCTGCAGATGGGCCTCGTCGCGGAAGCTCTCCGCGTAGACCTTGTAGATGTCCTCGGTGCCCGAAGGCCGCGCGGCAAACCAGCCGCTGGCCGTGCTGACCTTGATGCCGCCGATCGCCGCGCCATTGCCCGGCGCCTGGCTCAACACGGCGGTGACGGGTTCGCCGGCCAGCGTCGCGGCCTTCACGTCCGCGGCCGTCAGCGCGGCCAGGCGGGCTTTCTGCTCGCGCGTGGCCGGGCCTTCCACGCGGTCGGCGTGCGGCATGCCCAGGGCGGCCGTGAGCCCCTGGTAGTACACGCCGGGGTCGCTGCCGGTGCGGGCCGTGATCTCGGCGGCCAGCAGCGCGGCCGCCATGCCGTCCTTGTCCGTCGTCCACACGCGGCCGTCGCGGCGCAGCAGAGAGGCGCCCGCGCTCTCCTCGCAGGCGAAGCCCAGGCTGCCGTCCAGCAGACCCGGCGCAAACCACTTGAAGCCGACCGGTGCGTCGAACAGCGGGCAGCCCAGGCGGCGCGCGATGCGATCGATCAGCGCCGTCGTGACGACGGTCTTGCCGATGGCCGCATCCGCCTGCCAACCCGGACGGTGGCGCAACAGATAGTCCGCCGCCACGCTGAGGAAGTGATTGGGGGGCATCAGCCCCGCGCTGCGCGTGACGATGCCGTGGCGGTCGTGGTCGGTGTCGCAGGCGAAGGCCACGTCGAAGCGGTCGCACAGATGGGTCAGCCGCTGCATCGCCCAGGGCGATGACGGGTCCATGCGGATCTTGCCGTCCCAGTCCAGCGACATGAAGGCGAAGCGCGGGTCCACCTCGCTGCTGACGACGGTCAGCGGCAGGCGGTAGTGCTCGGCGATGGCCGGCCAGTAGTCCACGCCTGCGCCGCCGAGCGGGTCCACGCCGAGCTGCAGGCCGGCCGCGCGGATCAGGTCGAAGTCGATGACCTGGCCCAGCGCCGCAACGTAGCTGCCGAGGAAGTCGTACTCGTGGCAGGCGTGCGCGGAGAGCGCCTGCTCGGCATCCCGGCGCAGCACGCCCTTGAGAGACTGCGCCAGATACGCATTGGCGGCGGCCTGGATGGCACCCGTGATGCCACCGTCCGCCGGCCCGCCATGCGGTGGGTTGTATTTGAAGCCGCCATCGCGCGGCGGGTTGTGCGAGGGCGTCACGACGATGCCGTCGGCGCGCTGCCAGCCTTCGCGGCCGCGGTTGTATTCCAGGATGGCCAGCGACACGGCGGGCGTGGGTGTGAACTGCCCCGCGGGCGCCAGCATCACGTCCACGCCGTTGGCGACGAGCACCTCCAGCGCACTGACCACGGCGGGTTCCGAAAGCGCATGCGTGTCGGCACCGAGGAAGAGCGGGCCGGCAATGTCGCTCGCCTTGCGGTGGTCGCAGATGGCCTGCGTGATGGCCAGCACATGCCATTCGTTGAACGAGCCATCCAGCGCCGAGCCACGGTGCCCTGAGGTGCCGAAGCTGACCTGCTGCTCAGCGCAGCTCGGATCGGGCTGCCGCGAGAAGTAGGCCTCATGCAGGGCCTCGACGTCGATGAGGACGTCGGGCGGCGCGGGCTGGCCGGCGAGGGGGTGGCGTTCAGCACTCATCGTTTGGAGAGCTCCCGTTTTGGCGATGCGCCCATGCTGCCCAGCATGGCACAAACACGGTGCCGGACATCGGTACACAAGCTTGCAGGCCCCGGCCTACAGCAGAAATCCATGGCCGCGCGGCGTCTCAGCGGCCCGACCGCTTCTTGATCCGCTCGATGCCGGTCTTGGCAAAACTCACCGATCGGTTGGCCGCATCCTGAACTTGGGCTGCGGCTGGCAGCTTGTCCTGCGCCCAGGAAGCAGCCTTCTGCACCGTCTGCTGGACCTGCGTCGCCGCCGTGCTCGTCGCAGCCTGCAACTGCTCGGGCGAAGGCAGGTGCTCGCGCGTCCAGTCGGCGGCTTCCTTGGCCGACGTGCCCAGCTGCTCGGCACCCGACCTGGCGCTGTGCCAGGCCTTGCTCGCCACGGTACCCGCCGCGGCCTGCAGTTCATCCGGCGACGGCAGACGCTCGCGCGTCCAGCCAGCCGCTTCCTTGGCCGAGTTGCCCAACTGCTCGGCCGCCTTGCCCGCCCCCGACCTCGCTGTGGCCCAGGCCTTGGTGAGCGCGCCGTCAGGCTCTTGCAGCAACAGCGTCAGGCTGGCTGCCAGCGCGGCCTCCTCGGCCTCGGACAGCGGCCCACCGGCCTCCAGCAGCCGGCGCAGGAACTGGCCGAGATCGGTCGCGATGGCCTTGTGGTTGCAGTCGGGGTTGGCATGCAGAAAGGCCGACAGCTCGGCCGCCATCTCCTCGACCGAGCCCTGCATCACGCCCGGCTCGATCTGCACGATGGCCTGCGTGACGAAGGTGGCGTCCAGGCCCCAGTCGTCCACCAAGTGCTGCACCAGCGCAGCCCGCTCGGCGGGCTCGATGCCGCCATCCACCGCGGCCAGCCGCAGCGCCAGCGGCGCGATGAGGTCGAACAGGGCCAGGCCCAGCGTGTCCAGCGGCGTGTTCAGGAACTTGGGGATCTCGATGATGCGCGAGCCCTTGGTGTCGCCCAGCCACCGGTACAGGCCGTAGCAAGCGCCGCCCGAGGCCAGCGCGGCAAGCGCCACCCAGCCAATGGGCGTGGTGGCGGCGCCGATGCCAATGGCTCCCAACACGCCCGACGGTGCAAAAAAGGTAGACGCCACGACGCTGGACTTCGCGATGGCCGCCCCCGCGCCGGCCGCGCCCACGACGTCCCAGACCTCGCGCGTGCGGTTGATCATGCGCAGCGAGGCATAGGCGTTCTCGCCAATGGCCAGCTTGGCCTTGAAGCGCAGCGGCTCGGCGATGACTCGCGAGACGCCGTCGAGCGCGGTCCCGGGTTCGGTTGGGTTCGGCTGGGTACTCATGGCACCCAAGCATAGAGGGGTCAGGTGACAGGTGCCGGGTTGAAAAGCACCAGGCTGTTGTGCAGCTTCCAGTGCTCGGCCCAGGTCTTCTTGCGGCCGCTGGCCACCTCCAGCAGCAGCTTGAACATGGCCCAGCCCGTCTCCTCGATGGTGGCCTCGCCGTCGGCGATGCGGCCGGCGTTGATGTCCATCAGGTCGTGCCAGCGGCGGGCGAGATCCGTGCGGGTGGCGACCTTGACGACCGGGCATTCGGCCAGGCCATAGGGCGTGCCGCGGCCGGTGGTGAAGATGTGCAGGTTCATGCCGGCAGCGAGCTGCAGCGTGCCGCAGATGAAGTCGCTGGCCGGCGTGGCGGCGTAGACGAGGCCGCGCTGGTCTTGCCGCAGCTTCTCGCCCGGAGACAGCACGTGCGAGATGGCCGAGCTGCCGCTCTTGATGATGGAGCCCATCGCCTTCTCGGCGATGTTGGACAGGCCACCGGCCTTGTTGCCGGGCGTGGTGTTGGCGGAGCGGTCGGCGCGGCCGCGGTCCAGGTAGCGGTCGTACCAGCCGAGCTCGCGAATGATGGCGTCGGCGACTTCCGGGCCCGCCGCGCGGCTGGTGAGTTGCTCGACGGCGTCGCGCACCTCGGTGTTCTCGCTGAACATGATGGTGGCGCCGGCGCGCACCAGCAGGTCGGCGCAGAAGCCCACGGCCGGGTTGGCCGTCACGCCGGAGAAGGCGTCGCTGCCGCCGCACTGCACGCCGACGACCAGCTCGCTCGCCGGCACGGTCTCGCGCTTGCGGGCGTTCAGGCGCTCCAGATGCGGCTTCGCGCTCTGCACGATGTCGTCAAGCATGGACATGAAGCCCACGTGCACGTCGTCCTGCAGGCAGATGGTCTCGGGGCCGCTCGCGGGGTCGCGTTCGTCCGTGATCGGAAACGAGCCCGGCGGCAGCAGGCGCGCGGGCTGCAGCTTCTCGCAGCCCAGGCTGACCACCATCACCTCGCCGCCGAAGTTGGGGTTCAGCGAGATGTTCTTCAGCGTGCGGATGGGGATGACGGCGTCCGGCGCGTCGATGGCAACGCCGCAACCGTAGCTGTGCTCCAGGCCGATGACGTCGTCCACGTTCGGGTAGCGCGGCAGCAGCTCGGCCTTGATGCGCGCCACGGCCTGCGCGACGACGCCGGCGACGCACTGCACCGTCGTCGTGATGGCGAGGATGTTGCGCGTGCCGACCGACCCGTCGCGGTTGCGGTAGCCCTCGAAGGTGTAGCCCTCCAGCGGCGGCAGTTCAGGTGGCTTGACCGTGGCGATGGGCAAGCCCTCCAGCGCACGCGCCGACGGCATCTGCAGCAGCCGCTCGTGGACCCAGCTGCCGGCGGGGATGGGCTTGAGCGCATAGCCGATAGGCACGGCGTAACGCAGCACCACCTCGCCCTCGGCGATGTCGCGCAGCGCGACCTTGTGACCCTGGGGCACCTTGTCTCGCAACACCAGGCCGGCGCCGGGCACGCCGGCAGGCAGCGTGGTGCCCTCGGCCAAGCCGCCGTCGTTGGCGACGATGGCGACGTTGTCCTCGTCGCGCATGCGGATGGTCAGCGGGGGGCGGGGGGAAACGGCATTCATATCCGGCGGCAGAGTGGCTAAAGTGTGAACAGGTCTTGTTGTACGTCGTCTAGTTGTCGTACAACTAGCATCACTTTAGACGCCCTGCCCGCTTCAAACCCTCGGGAAAACCCGCGAATGCACGCCCCCATCACCCGCCGCCGGCCCCGCACGCTGGCCCTTGAACTGGTCGATTCGCTCGGAGACCGCATCCGCGCCGGCCAGCTGCAGACGGGCGACAAGCTGCCCACCGAGGCGGCCATCATGGAAGAGTTCGAGGTCAGCCGCACCGTCGTGCGCGAGGCCATTTCCAAGTTGCAGGCGGCCGGCTTGGTCGAAACGCGGCACGGCATCGGCACGTTTGTTCTCGGGCCAGGCGACGGGCCGTCGTTCAAGATCACGCCGGAACAGGTCAGCACGCTGCAGGACGTCATCGCGGTGCTGGAGCTGCGCATCGGCCTGGAGACGGAGGCCGCGGGCCTGGCCGCTCAGCGCCGCACGGCGGACAACCTCACCGCCCTGCGCAAGGCGCTGGACGCGGTGATCGCAGCCGTGGAGGCCGGCCAGGACTCGGTCGCCGCGGACTTCCAGTTCCACCTGGAGATTGCCCGTGCGACGCAGAACGGCCACTTCGCCGAGCTGATGAGCACGCTGGGCGCGCAGATCATTCCCCGTGCCCGGCTGGAGCCGGTGGCGGACATGAGTGCCGAGCGGCTGGCCTACATGCGGCGTGTGAATGCCGAGCACGAGAGCATCTTGGACGCCATTACCAGCCAGGATGCCGAATCGGCCCGCGCCGCCATGCGCACCCACCTGAGCAACAGCCGCGAACGCCGCCGCCGCGCCCAGGCCGAAGCAGCCTGAACGGCTTCGGCGGCGCGTAAAGAAACCCCGCCTACGGGTTTTCACCAAGATTCTCGGATTTGAATGAAGTTGTACGATGACCTACAACTTCAGCATTCGACGCCGCCCGGCCGTCGAGCCCCAGTCCACTCAACACCCACGGAGACCCGCCCATGTCGCCCCAAGAACTCAAAGCCGTCCTCGAAGCCGGCCTGCTGTCCTTCCCACTGACCGACTTCGACGCGCAGCTGAGCTTCGCAGCCAAGCCCTACGCCGAGCGGCTGGAATGGTTGCAACCCTACGGCGCGTCCGCGCTGTTCGCGGCCGGCGGCACGGGTGAGTTCTTCTCGCTGGAGCCGGGCGAATACACCGACATCATCAAGGTGGCGCTGGACACCTGCCGCGGCCGCACGCCCATCCTGGCCGGCGCCGGCGGCGGCACCCGCGTCGCCATCCAGTACGCGCAGGAGGCCGAGCGCCTGGGCGCGCAAGGCGTGCTGCTGCTGCCCCACTACCTGACCGAAGCCAGCCAGGAAGGCCTGATCGCCCACGTCGAGGCCGTCTGCAAGAGCGTCAGTTTCGGCGTCGTCGTCTACAACCGCGGCGCGTGCAAGCTGACGCCGCAGAGCCTGCTGGTGCTGGCCGACCGCTGCCCCAACCTCATCGGCTTCAAGGACGGCCTGGGCGACATCGAGAAGTTCGTCTCCATTCGCCAGACGCTGGGCGACCGCTTCGCCTACCTGGGCGGCCTGCCCACGGCCGAGCTGTTTGCCGGCGCCTACAAGGCGATGGGCTGCCCGGTGTACTCGTCGGCCGTTTTCAACTTCATCCCCAAGACGGCGATGGAGTTCTACAACGCGCACGCCGCCAACGACACCGCAACGACGGACCGCCTGATCCGCGACTTCTTCATCCCCTACGTTGCGCTGCGCAACAAGGGCGAGGGCTATGCCGTGTCCATCGTGAAGGCCGGCGCCACGCTCGTGGGCCACACGGCCGGCCCGGTGCGCCCGCCGCTGTCGGACATGCTGCCGGCGGAGGTCGACGCTCTCGGTGCACTGATCTCCAAGCTCGGCCCGCAATAAGCCTCTCGCAAAACAACACCGGAGACAAACGATGACGAAGAAACTGCTGACCGCCGTGCTGCTCGCCACCGCCGCCACCCTGGCGATGGCCCAGCCCTGGCCCGCCAAGCCCGTGACCCTGCTGGTGCCCTTCCCGCCAGGCGGCTCCACCGATGCAATCGCGCGGATGCTGAGCGTGAAGCTGCAGGAGAAGCTCGGCGGCAGCTTCGTCGTCGACAACCGCGGGGGTGCGGGCGGCACCATCGGCACAGTGGCCGTCAAGCGCGCGGCGCCGGACGGCTACACCGTCCTCGTCACGTCCCTGGGCCCGCTGGTCATCGGCCCGCACCTGATGAAGAACATTGGCTACGACCCGACCAAGGACCTGGACTTCATCAGCGTCGCCGTGCAGGCACCCAACGTGCTGGTCGTGCCGGCCGCGTCGGCGCACAAGACCATGGCCGACGTGCTGGCCTTCATGAAGGCGAACCCCGACAAGATGAGCTTCGGCACCTCCGGCAACGGCAGCAGCGACCACATCACCGCTGAACTCTTCTGGCAGCAAACCGGCACCAGCGGCCTGCACATTCCCTACAAGGGCGGCGGCCCGGTCATGACCGACCTGCTGGGCAACCAGGTGGATTCCAGCTTCATGAACATCAACACCGCGCTGCCGCAGATCAAGGCCGGCAAGCTGCGCGCTTTAGGCATCACGAGTGCCAAGCGCTCGCCGGTGCAACCCGATGTGCCGACGCTGGACGAACTGGGCATCAAGGGCGTGCAGGTCTATTCCTGGCAGGCCGTGGCGGCACCCAAGGGCATTCCCGCCGACATCAAGGCCAAGCTGCATGGCGCCGTCGTCGCCGCGCTGAATGCGCCCGACGTGAAACCGAAGCTGCTGGAGCAGGGCTTCGAGATCGTCGCCAACACGCCCGAACAGTTCACCGCCTTCCAGGCCGCCGAGTTCGAGCGCTGGAAGAAGGTCATCACCGAGCGCAAGATCACCGCAGACTGAGTTTCTCCATGAGCAGTTCCACCCCCGTCATCAAAGAGCTGCGCGTCATCCCGGTTGCCGGGCGTGACGGCATGCTGCTCAACCTCAGTGGCGCGCACGCGCCCTTCTTCACCCGCAACCTGCTGATCCTGACCGACAGCGCCGGCAACACCGGCGTGGGCGAAGTGCCCGGCGGCGAGAAGATCCGCCAGACGCTGGAAGACGCACGCAGCCTGGTCGTCGGCCAGCCCATCGGTTCGCACCAAGCCGTGCTGCAGAAGGTCAGCAAGAGCTTCGCCGACCGCGACAGCGGCGGCCGCGGCCTGCAGACCTTCGACCTGCGCACCACCATCCACGCGGCCACGGCCATCGAGTCAGCCTTCCTGGACCTGCTGGGCCAGCACCTCGGTGTGCCGGTTGCGGCCCTGCTCGGCGAAGGCCAGCAGCGCGACGCGGTGGAGATGCTGGGCTACCTGTTCTACGTGGGCGACAAGGCCAAGACCGACCTGCCCTACAACGCCGAGCCCGATGCCGACAACGCCTGGAGCCGCCTGCGCCACGAGGTTGCGCTGACGCCTGAAGCGGTGGTGAAGCTCGCCGAAGCCGCCCGCGAGCGCTACGGCTTCAACGACTTCAAGCTCAAGGGCGGCGTGCTGCGCGGCGACGAGGAAGTGGAAGCAATCCATGCGTTGCACGAACGCTTCCCCGATGCGCGTGTGACGCTGGACCCGAACGGCGGCTGGCTGCTGAAGGACGCGATCCGCCTGATGCGCGACATGAAGGGCGTTCTAGCCTACGCCGAAGACCCCTGCGGCGCCGAAGACGGCTTCTCCGGCCGCGAGGTGATGGCCGAGTTCCGCCGCGCTACCGGCCTGCCCACGGCCACCAACATGGTCGCCACCGACTGGCGCCAGTTGAGCCACGCGCTGTCGCTGCAGAGCGTGGATATCCCGCTGGCCGACCCGCACTTCTGGACCATGGCCGGCTCGGTGCGCGTGGCGCAGACCTGCCGCGACTGGGGCCTGACCTGGGGTTCGCACTCCAACAACCACTTCGACATCTCGCTGGCCATGTTCACCCACGTCGGCGCCGCAGCGCCCGGCAAGGTCACGGCCATCGACACGCACTGGATCTGGCAGGACGGCCAGCGCCTCACCAAGGAGCCGCTGCAGATCGTTGGCGGCCACGTGAAGGTGCCGCCCAAGCCCGGTCTCGGTGTCGAGCTCGACATGGCCGAGGTCGAGAAGGCGCATAACCTCTACAAACAGCACGGCCTGGGTGCACGCGACGACGCGATCGCGATGCAGTACCTGATCCCTGGCTGGAACTTCAACCCCAAGCGCCCCGCGCTGGATCGGTAGTCACGACATGTTCAAGAACCTCATCGCCGGCGAATGGCTGGACGGCCACAGCGCCTCCCGCAACATCAACCCGTCCGACACCCGCGACGTCATCGGCGAGTACACGCAGGCCGACGCCGCCCAGACGGAGCTGGCCATCACCGCCGCAACCGCGGCCTTCCCGAGCTGGAGCCTGTCCACGCCGCAGCAGCGCTTCGACATCCTCGACGCCGTCGGCACCGAGATCCTGGCCCGACGCGCGGAGCTGGGCGACCTGCTGGCCCGCGAGGAAGGTAAGACGCTGCCCGAGGCCATCGGTGAAGTCGCCCGCGCCGGCAACATCTTCAAGTTCTTCGCCGGCGAGGCGCTGCGCCCCGGTGGCGAAAGCCTGCCGTCCGTGCGCCCCGGCGTGGGTGTGGAAGTGACGCGCGAAGCCATCGGCGTCGTCGGCTTGATCACGCCGTGGAACTTCCCCATCGCCATCCCCGCCTGGAAGATCGCGCCGGCCCTGGCCTGGGGCAATTGCGTCGTCTTCAAGCCGGCCGACCTGGTGCCCGGGTCGGCCTGGGCACTGGCCGAGATCCTGTCGCGCAGCGGCCTGCCGGCGGGCGTGTTCAACCTCGTCATGGGCCGCGGCTCGGTCGTCGGCGAGAAGCTGCTGAACGACCCGCGCGTGGCGGCCATCAGCTTCACCGGCTCGGTCGGCACGGGCCAGAAGGTGGCCGCCGCCTGCGTGGCCCGCATGGCCAAGTTCCAGCTCGAGATGGGCGGCAAGAACCCCATGATCGTGCTGGACGACGCCGACCTGAACGTCGCCGTGAACGCGGCCGTCAACAGCGGCTTCTTCTCCACCGGCCAGCGCTGCACGGCGTCGTCGCGCCTCATCGTCACCGAAGGCATCCATGACCGCTTCATCGCCGCCATGGTCGAGAAGATGAAGACGCTGAAGATCGATGACGCGCGCAAGGCCGGCACCGACATCGGCCCCGTGGTGGACGCCAGCCAGCTGGGCCAGGACGTCGACTACCTCGGCATCGCCAAGGCCGACGGCGGCAAGCTGGCGCAGGGCGGCGAGCGCATCGAGCGCAATGCCGACGGCGCGCCGGGCTTCTACCTGACGCCGGCCCTCATCACCGACACGACGCCCGACATGCGCATCAACCGCGAAGAGGTGTTCGGCCCGGTGGTCAGCGTGCTGCGCGCCCGCGACTACGAGCATGCGCTGGCACTGTCCAACGACACGCCGTTCGGCCTGGCCGCCGGCATCGCGACGACCTCGCTGAAGTACGCCACGCACTTCAAGCGCCACTCGCAGGCCGGCATGGTGATGGTCAACCTGCCGACGGCGGGCGTGGACTATCACGTGCCCTTCGGCGGCCGCAAGGGCAGCAGCTACGGCCCGCGCGAACAGGGCCGCCACGCCGCCGAGTTCTACACGACGGTCAAGACGGCTTACACCCAGGCCTGATCCCACTCATTTGGCACCACCGCCCGGCAAGAGGCGGAGCCGCTGCATTGCCCGGAGACACCCGATGAACACCACCACCGCTGGCAGCATGCCGGCCCGTGCGGCCGACAGCGCCGCCACCCGCACCAAGAAGCGCTTCGCCATCCTGGCCATGCTCTTCATCGTCACGACGATCAACTACGCCGACCGCGCCACGCTGTCCATCGCCGGCCCGGCCTTGTCCAAGGAATTGGGCATCGACTCGGTGACCATGGGCTTCATCTTCTCGGCCTTCGGCTGGTCCTACGTCATCGCCCAGCTGCCCGGCGGCTGGCTGCTGGACCGCTACGGCTCCAAGAAGGTCTACGCGGCCAGCATCTTCATCTGGTCCGTGTTCACGCTGCTGCAGGGCGGCATCAGCTTCCTGACCGCCACGGCCACCACCGCCGTCGTCGTGCTGTTCGCGCTGCGCTTCCTCGTCGGCGCGGCCGAAGCGCCGTCCTTCCCGGCCAACGGCCGCATCGTCGCGTCCTGGTTCCCGGCCAACGAGCGCGGCACGGCCTCGGCCATCTTCAACTCGGCCCAGTACTTCGCCACCGTGCTGTTCGCGCCGCTGATGGGCTGGATCACGCACAGCTACGGCTGGCCGGCGGTGTTCGTCGTCATGGGCCTGATCGGCATCGTCATCAGCGCCGTGTGGCTCAAGACCGTCTACACGCCCAAGACCCACCCGAGCATCAACCAGGCCGAACTGGACTACATCGCCGCGGGCGGCGCGCTGGTGAACATGGACCAGCCCGGCACGCAAAGCCGCAGCTTCGCGCCCGAGTCGCCCAAGCTCAACTACATCAAGCAGCTGCTCTCCAACCGCATGCTGATGGGCGTCTACGTGGGCCAGTACTGCATCACCACGCTGACGTACTTCTTCCTGACCTGGTTCCCCGTCTACCTCGTCAAGGAGCGCGGCATGTCCATCCTCAGCGCCGGCTTCGTCGCGGCGCTGCCGGCCATCTGCGGCTTTGCCGGCGGCGTGCTGGGCGGGCTGATCTCGGACAACCTGCTGCGTCGCGGCAAGAGCCTGACCTTCGCCCGCAAGACGCCCATCGTCGTCGGCATGCTGTTGTCCACCAGCATGATCCTGTGCAACTACGTCGACAGCTCGACCGTCGTCGTCGCCATCATGTCGCTGGCCTTCTTCGGCAAGGGCCTCGGGGCGCTGGGTTGGGCCGTCGTGTCGGACACCTCGCCCAAGGAAATCTCGGGCCTGTCGGGTGCGCTGTTCAACACCTTCGGCAACACCGCCGGCATCACGACACCCATCGTCATCGGCTACCTGATCAAGGGCACGGGCTCGTTCAACGCGGCCCTCGTGTTCGTCGCGGCGAACGCGCTGGTGGCCGTGTGCTGCTACCTGTTCGTCGTCGGCGACATCAAGCGCTTCGAGCTCAGGAAGGGTGTTTGACTGCCCAGGCCTCATAGGCTTGGAGCGTCTTCACTGGCCAGGCGCCCCACCAGGCATAGCCGTTGCGGCGCTCGGCGCTGATGTCGTTGACGTCGTCGTGCAGGCTCTTGTCGCGGTCACCGAAGACGGGCTTGAGCGTCTTCGCGTCGTAGTAGCGCGCCCACAGCGGGCCGGCACCCGGCTGCACCACCAGCCGGCGTGCGTCGTCCACCTTGACGAAGGCCCGGTCGCGCACGGCGATGGCGCGCAGTGTTTCGATGCCCGCATGCACGGCCGCCACGACGGCCGGCGACGGCTTGGGCAGGCTCATCAGGAAGTCCAGCGCCTTGGCGCTCTCACCGCTGCTCAGCGCCGGCGGCTCGTAGTTGCGCGCCGAGGCCGGCGCCAGCGTCAGCGCGTCGTGCTGCTGGGCCCACAGCGTGGGCTTGCCGTCGACGCGGATCTGCGTGGCCAGCAGCAACTGCACCGCACGCGCCTCCGCCGCCGCTGCGCTGGCCTTCAGCGGCGCTGGCAGGAAAGCAAGGTCGACCTCGCCGCGCGCCACGAGGCCCATCAGCTCGGCCACCTCGACCAGCGCGTTGTCGTTCAGCGTGATGGCGTCGTGATAGCCGCCCTGCAGCGGCCACACCTGCGGCCAGCCGCCGTTGGGGAACTGCGCGGCCAGCAGATAGCGCAGGCCCCGCTCGGCGGCTTGCCGATACACCTCGCCGGCCTCGCCCAGCCGCGCCGCCGCGACCCGGGCCAGAAAGCGGATCTCGGTGATCGTCGCGTCGTTGTCGATGGTGCCCACGTAGCTCCACTGGGCGTCCTGGGCCGTGTCGAAGTCGCCCGGCGTTGCTCGCTTGTTGTTGTTGTCGGCAACGAAAGCCTGGCCGGCCAGGCGCGGCGGCTTGTCGCGCGGCTGGTTCTTGCCCCAGCCACCGGCCGGCGTCTGGAAGCTCAGGATGTTGCGCGCCACCCCCAGCGCCGCCTCGCTGCCGTACCAGGCGGCCGGCTTGTCCAGCGGCATGCTGCTCTCGCTGTGGCCGCCCTCGGGCGGCGCCGGCCAGGACGCCAGCCCCTTGCGCTCGGCCGCCAGGGCTGCGCGGTCGGCGGCGCGCTGGGCATCCGAACGGGCCAGGTAGTCCGCCCAGGCCGCGCGCTCGGTGGCGGGCAGGGCTGCGACACGCTCGGCCGTCAACGCCTGGGCCGGCGGGATCACGCCGATCTGCGCCGCAAAAGCCGGCAAAGCAAAGGCCAACACAAGTGGCAGAAGACGGCTGGTTACAGCGGGCATGACGGGCAGCGAAGTGGGGGTTGCCCGCAATCTACTGGCACGCGACGGCCGCGGCGGCGCTAATCTCCCGCCGCTCACACAGTTGATCGACACATGACTCATCGTGCGCGTTTCCCCTGGCTCGCCGCCCTGCTGACCTTGGCCGGCTGTGCTGCCCCGCCCCCGCCTACCGTTCCCCCACCCGCGCGAACAGGCCTGCAGCAGGCCTGGGTGCAGGCCGTGGCCGGCCCCGCCTGGGCCGTGCGCGCCTTGACCGGCGAGGCCGAGTGCCCCGCGCTGCGCTGGGACGGCGGCAGCGCCGCGATGCTGCCCCGCAGCGCCCCGGGCGACGAGCCCCCGCCGCCCGGCAACACCCAGCCCGAGCGCAAGCCCACGCACTTCGCGCTGCTCGCCTGCGAGGCCGCATGGCCGGCCGGCGTGCGCCGCGTGCAGGTCGGCACCGTCGCGCTGAACGCGCCGGCCGCCGAGCTGCTGCGCATCGTCGTCATCGGCGACACGGGCTGCCGGCTCAAGGCCTCGGACAAGGACTTCCAGCCCTGCAACGACGCCTACGGCTGGCCCTTCCCGCGCGTGCTGGCGCGGGCGCTGAGCCTCAAGCCCGACCTCGTCATCCATGTCGGCGACTACCACTACCGCGAAAGCCCCTGCCCCGCCGGCATGACCGGCTGCGCCAACAGCCCCTGGGGCTATGGCGACGACACCTGGCAGGCCGACTTCTTCCAGCCCGCCCGCGCCTTGCTGGCCGCCGCGCCCTGGGTGTTCGTGCGCGGCAACCACGAGGCCTGCAACCGTGCCGGCCAGGGCTGGCTGCGCTATCTGGACGCCGAAACCGGTGCTGCGCGCGCCTGCGAGGCCGAGGTGGCCGCCGCGGGCCGGGTCAACGAAGGCGATTTCACGGCGCCCTTCGCCGTGCCGTTGTCGCCGCGCAGCCAGCTCATCGTCTTCGACTCCGCAGAGATCGGCGGCCGCACGCCGCCCCGGGACTCGCCGGCCTGGGCGCGCTGGCGCCAGCAGCTCGACCGCGTGGCCGAGCTGTCCGGGGAGCGGGCGCAAAGCCTCTTCCTGAGCCACCACCCGAGCCTGGCTTTCAGCCCCAGCGTCAGTGGCGCGCCCGGCCAGGCCCGCTCGGGCCTGACGCCGCTGCTGCAGGATGCGGTGCCCGGCCGCCTCTTCCCACCCGGCGTGCAGGCCACCGTCCACGGCCATCTGCACATCCACCAGGTGCTGGGTTTTGCCAGCAACCAGCCCGCCTCCCTCATCATCGGCAACGGCGGCTCGGCCGCGTCGGGGCGCATCAACGCCGCGGCGGCGCTGCGGGCCGAGCCACTGCACGGCGTGCGGGTGGAGACCTTCCAGAGCCACACCGAGTTCGGCCTGACGCTGCTGACGGCCACGCCCCAGGGCTGGCAGCTGCAGGCCTTCAACTCGCTCGGCCAGCCCCTGGGGGCCTGCAGCCTCGCGGGCCAGAAACTGAGCTGCTGAGCGGTTGCCAGCGGGCACGCCTGGTAACCACTGACCGACAACTGACTTATGGCACGTAGGACCCACGCGCATTTCGTCACTGCATGCCCGATTTGAAGGGTTTCCGCAGGGTAAATCGGCTATCCGCCCAAGACCCGGCCGCTACACTCGGGGCTCCTGTCAAGCTGTTTTTGACAGGCCCTCGTTGATCACAGGACTCGGCCTCATGAGCTCCAAATTGAAAGTCGCCGGTTGGGTTGCCCTCGGTGCCGTCGCAGGTGCACTCACCACGATGCAACTCCAGGCCAATGCTCGCAGCAGCCTGTCTCCCCTGCCGCTGGACGAAATGCAGCAGCTCGCCGCGGTCTTCGGCCTCGTCAAGAGCGACTATGTCGAGCAGGTCGACGAGAAGAAACTGATCAACGACGCCATCGCCGGCATGGTGTCCGGGCTGGATCCGCACTCCCAGTTCTTCGACAAGAAGACCTTCAAGGAATTCCGTGAAGGCACGACCGGCAAGTTCGTCGGCGTGGGCATCGAGATCGGCATGGAAGACGGCCTGGTCAAGGTTGTCTCCCCCATCGAAGGCTCGCCCGCCTTCCGCGCCGGCCTGAAGAGCGGCGACCTGATCAGCCGCATCGACGACACGGCAGTGCGCGGCCTGACCATCGACCAGGCCGTCAAGAAGATGCGCGGCGACCCGTCCACCAAGGTCAGCCTCACCATCTACCGCAAGGCCGAGAACCGCACCTTCCCCGTGACCATCACGCGTGAAGAGATCAAGGTCCAGAGCGTGCGCGCCAAGGTGGTCGAACCCGGCTATGCCTGGATCCGCGTCAGCCAGTTCCAGGACCGCACCGTCGACGACTTCGCCAAGAAGCTCGAAGAGATCTACAAGCAGGAGCCTCACCTGAAGGGTCTGGTGCTCGACCTGCGCAACGACCCGGGTGGCCTGCTCGACGGCGCCATCGCCATCTCGGCAGCCTTCCTGCCCAAGGACGTTGAGGTCGTGTCGACCAACGGCCAGATCGCCGAGTCCAAGGCCAGCTACAAGGCCAGTCCCGACGACTACCGCCGCCGCAGCAGCGACGACCCGATCAAGCGCCTGCCCGCCGCGTTGAAGAACGTGCCGCTGGTGGTGCTGGTCAACGAAGGCTCGGCCAGCGCCAGCGAAATCGTCGCCGGCGCCCTGCAAGACCACCACCGCGCCACCGTCATGGGCGCCCAGACCTTCGGCAAGGGCTCGGTGCAGACCGTTCGCCAACTCGGCCCGGAAACGGCGCTGAAGATCACGACGGCGCGCTACTACACGCCGAGCGGCCGCTCCATCCAGGCCAAGGGCATCGTGCCCGACGTCATGCTGGACGAAACTGCCGATGGCAACGTGTTCGCCGCGCTGCGCATGCGCGAGGCCGACCTCGAGAAGCACCTGAACAACGGCCCCGAGGACAACGAAGCACGCCAGAAGGCCCGCGAGGAAGCTCGCACCAAGCTGGAAGCCGAGTTTGCCAAGCGCGCCGAGCCGCCCAAGCCTCTGCCAGAATTCGGCTCTACCGAAGATTTCCCGCTGGCTCAGGCACTGAACCAGCTCAAGGGTCAGCCGGTCATTGCGTCAAAGACGGCACTGGAACGCAAGGCTGAAGCGAAGACGACCGAATAGCCGTAGCTCCTGACTTCAAGCACAAGGGCCTCGCAAGAGGCCCTCTTTTTTTGCCGGCCTGCTTTGCCCGCCCGTTTGCTCAACGCGAACGCGTGACGGCCAGGGCACCCAGCGCCGCGACGGCACCCAGCGCCGGCACCGCACGCCACCCAAAGGCCGCCAGCAGCGCCGAGCCCAGCGCCGCGCCGCTGGCCATGCCCACGAACATGCTGCTCACCAGCACTGCGTTAAGCCGGCTGCGCGAGGCCGGATCCAGGCTGTAGATGACGCTCTGGTGCGAGACCAGCGCCGCCTGCACGCCCAGGTCGAAAACCACGGCCACGCCCACCAGCAGCCACAGCGATGCCGGCGCCAGCGCCTGCACCGCGAAGGCCAGGAACACCAGCAGCGCCGCGACGCGGATGACCGCCTGCGGCCCGCGCTTGTCGGCAATACCACCCGCCAGCGGCGCGGCCAGTGCTCCGGCCGCACCCGCCAGGCCGAACGCGCCCGCCACCGCACTGCCCTGGTTGAAATCCGCCGTGGCCAGCACCAGCGCCAGCGTGGACCAGAACGAACTGAAGGCCACGCTCAGCAGCCCTTGCGCCCACGCCGCGCGGCGCAGCGCTGCATGGCTACGCCAGAGCACCAGCATCGAGGCCAACAGGCTGCCGTAGCCGGCGGAGGTCGCCGGCACGAAGCGCGGCAGCCCACGCCACAGCAGCGGCATGGCCACGAGCACGGCCGCTGCGGCGATGCCGTACACCGCGCGCCAGCCGGCCAGCGCGGCGATGGAGCCGCTGGCCACGCGCGACAGCAGGATGCCCAGCAACAGCCCCGTCATCACCTGGCCCACCCGCTTGCCGCGCTCGGCCTCGGGCGCCAGCGTGGCGGCGGCGGGCACCAAGTCCTGGGCCAGCGTCGCGGTGACGCCGATGATGACGCTCGCCAGCGCCAGCGCGGCGAAGCTGGGCGCCAGCGCAGCAAACGCCAGCGCCGCGACCAGGGCCGCCGACTTCACAAGGATGATGCGGCGCCTGTCGAACCGGTCCCCCAGCGGCGACAGCAGCAGGATGGCGGCGGCGTAGCCCAGCTGGGTCAGCGTCGGCAGCAGGCCGATGCCGGCACTGCCGACGCCGAACTGCTCCGACAGCAGACCCAGCAGCGGCTGCACGTAATAGATGGATGCGACCGCCAGGCCGGTGGCCGTGGCCAGCAGCAGCGTCAGCGCGGTGCCGAGCGCCGGCGCAGGCCCGGAGGCCGCGTCGGGAGAAGCCAGTGAGGAAGACACGCGTATTTCCAGAATCGTCAATGTTCGGGAGTGTGCGTAGGGGTATGGCAACTGGGTAGACGCGAACGGCGTCTGACTGCCATACGCTAGACGCATGAGCACTTCCGCCGACCGCCTGTTGCTGATGCAGACCTTCATCCGCATCGTCGAGGCCGGCAGCCTCTCGGCCGCGGCGCGCCAGCTCGGCACCACCCAGCCCACGGTCAGCCGGCGGCTGCAGGCGCTGGAGCAGCAGTTCGGCCAGCCGCTCATCCAGCGCTCCACCCACGCGCTACGCCTGACCGAGACGGGCGAGCGGGTGCTGGAGCGCGCCAAGGCCCTGGCCGCGGACTGGGAGGACTTCGAGCATTCGCTGCGCGTGGAGCCAGCCCGGCCCGAGGGGCTGCTGCGCGTGCAGGTGCCGCATGCCTTCGGCCAGGAGCACCTGATCGCGCCGCTGGTGCGGGCGCTGAAGGACGCGCCCAAGCTGCGCGTGGACTGGCTGCTGAACGACGCGACGCCCAATTTCATCGAGCAGGGGCTGGACTGCGCGATCCGCGTTGGCGGCACGGCCGAGGGCGCGGTGGTGGCCATCCCGCTGGCCCGCGTGCCGCGCGTGCTGGTGGCCGCACCATCGCTGCTGGCCGGGCGCGACCCGCAGGAGCCCGACGACATTGCCGACCTGCCCTGGATCGCGATCTCCACCTTCTACCGCCAGGAGGTGCAGCTCGAGCGCGACGACGGCGTGCGCCAGCGCCTGGCCATCCGCCCTGTGCTGGCGACGGACAGCCTGTACGCCACGCGCGAGGCCACGCGGCTGGGCCTGGGTGCAGCGCTGCAGTCGGGCTGGGCCGTGCAGAAGGACATCGCCGAAGGCCGGCTCGTGCGCCTGCTGCCGCGCTGGCGCGGCGTGCCGCTGCCCGTTCACCTGCTCTACCCCAACCCGCCGGCGCCCACTGCGCGGCTGCGCTATTTCATCGAGGCGATGCGGCGCAGCATGAGTGAACCACTCTGGCCGGATATCTAATCTCCACCCATGAACGACGACGATCTGCTGCGCTACTCCCGCCACCTGATGCTCGACGAGATCGGCATCGAGGGCCAGCAGCGCCTGCTGGACGCCAGCGCCCTGGTCATCGGTGCCGGCGGCCTGGGTTCGCCGGTGGCGCTGTACCTGGCCTCGGCCGGCGTCGGCCGCATCACGCTCGTCGACCACGACACCGTGTCGCTGACCAACCTGCAACGCCAGATCGCCCACGACATGGGCAGCCTGGACCGGCTCAAGGTCGAGTCCGCCGCCACGCGCATGACCGCACTCAACCCTGGCGTGACGGTGCGCGCGCTGGCCGAGAAAGCCGACGCCGCGTTGCTGGATGCCGAGGTGCCCGGGGCAGACGTCGTCATCGACTGCACCGACAACTTCGCCACGCGCCATCTCGTCAACGCGGCTTGCGTGCGGCACGGCAAACCGCTGGTTTCCGGCGCAGCCATCGGCTTCGACGGCCAGATCAGCGTCTATGACAGCCGCTCGCGAGAGCTGCCCTGCTACGCCTGCCTGTTTCCGCCCGAGTCCGGCTTCGAAGACGTCGCCTGCTCAACCATGGGCGTATTCGCGCCGCTGGTGGGCATCGTCGGCAGCATGCAGGCGGCCGAAGCGCTCAAGCTGCTGGCCGGCATCGGCGAGCCGCTGGCCGGGCGCCTGCTGATGCTGGACGGGCGGCGCATGCAGTGGAGCGAGATCGCCATGCAGCGCGACCCGGAGTGCTCGGTCTGCGGCGGTGGATGAAATCCCGCAAACGCCTCTGAATGGGGCGGAAAATTCGGTCCCGATCTGCCCACAATGCCCTCGCCCATGAAGCTCGACGACGTCCCGACGCGCAACTTCCCGACTGCCAAGGAAGAGTGCCGCACGCTGCAGCCCCACCCCGATTACGACGGCCCGGGCAGCGCCTATGAACTGGCCTTCAAGGACGAGTCCTTCCTGCTGCGCCAGGACATGCGCCCCGTGCGCATGCAGCTGGAGCTGATGAAGCCTGAGCTCGTGCAGAACGAGCAGGGCATCAAGGCCACCATCGTCATCTTCGGCAGTGCCCGCATCCTGCCTGCCGAGGCCGCCCAGGCGCTGCTGACGGTGGCCGAGGACCGCGGCGACGAGGCTGGCGCGGCGAAGGCACGCCGCCAGCTGTCGATGAGCCACTATTACGAAGAGGCACGCCGCTTCGCGCAGATCGCGACCACCGCCTGCGCCGAGCGCGGCAACCACGTCGTCGTCGCCACGGGCGGCGGCCCCGGCATCATGGAAGCCGGCAACCGCGGCGCCTACGAGGTGGGCGGCAAAAGCGTCGGCCTGAACATCGTGCTGCCGCATGAGCAGTACCCCAACCCCTACATCACGCCGGAGCTGTGCTTTCGCTTCCACTACTTCGGCCTGCGCAAGATGCACTTCCTGATGCGCTCCATCGCGCTGGTGTGCTTCCCCGGCGGCTTCGGCACGCTGGACGAACTGTTTGAGACGCTGACGCTGATGCAGACCGGCAAGAGCCGCCGCCGCCCCATCCTGCTGTTCGGGCGCGAGTTCTGGACCAAGCTCATCAACATCGAGCTGCTGATCGAGACCGGGATGATCAATCCCGGCGATGCGCAGCTCTTCCACTACGTCGAGACCGCCGAAGAAGCCTGGGCCGTCTTGCAAGCCGAACCCGAACTTTCAAGCCCCGCCAAGTCATGACCAAACTTCGCAATGTCTCCCTCATCGGCGCCCCCACCGACATCGGCGCCGGCGCCCGCGGTGCCAGCATGGGCCCCGAAGCCATGCGCGTGGCGGGCCTGGCCGAGGCGCTGCGCGCCCGCGGCGTGGACGTCGTCGACCGCGGCAACCTGAACGGCCCGTCCAACCCCTGGCTGCCGCCGACCGACGGCTACCGCCACCTGAACGAAGTCGTCGCCTGGAACCAGACCGTGCACGACGCCGTCTACAACGAGCTGAAGACCGGCCGCATGCCCATCCTGCTGGGCGGCGACCACTGCCTGGGCCTGGGCTCCATCAGCGCCGTGGCCCGCCACTGCCGCGACACCGGCAAGAAGCTGCGCGTGCTGTGGCTGGACGCGCATGCCGACTTCAACACCAGCGAGCTCACGCCCAGCGGCAACATCCACGGCATGCCCGTGGCCTGCCTGTGCGGCTTCGGCCCCAAGGAACTCATCGAGATCGGCGGCCATGTGCCGGCCATCTCGCCCAAGTGGGTGCGCCAGATCGGCATCCGCAGCGTTGACGAGGGCGAACGCGCCTTCGTGCACGAGCACGACCTGGAAGTGTTCGACATGCGCTTCATCGACGAGATGGGCATGCGCCACACGATGGAGCTGGCACTCGCAACGCTGGACGACAACACCCACCTGCACGTCAGCTTCGACGTCGACTTCCTCGACCCCGTGATGGCGCCCGGCGTCGGCACGACGGTCGGCGGCGGCCCGACCTACCGTGAGGCCCACCTGTGCATGGAGATGATTGCCGACACCGGCCGCATGGCGTCCATGGACCTGATGGAGCTGAACCCGGCGCTGGACGAGAAGAACCGCACCGCCATCGTTGCGGTGGACTTGATCGAATCGCTGTTTGGCAAGTCCACGCTGATGCGCAAGTGAGGTCTACAGCCCCAGCTCGCTGAGGCTGGGGTGATCGTCCGGCCGCCGGCCCAACGGCCAGAAGAACAACCGCGCCGATTCGGCGATGGGCAGGTCGTTGATGCTGGCAAAGCGCCGCTGCATCAGCCCCTCGGCCGTGAACTCCCAGTTCTCGTTGCCGTAGCTGCGGTACCAATGGCCCGAGTCGTCGTGCCATTCGTAGGCAAAGCGTACGGCGATGCGGTGGCCGTCGTGCGCCCACAGCTCCTTGATGAGCCGGTAGTCCAGCTCGCGCGCCCATTTGCGCACGAGAAGACCATGCACCTGCTCCCGGCCGACCGGGAACTCCGCGCGGTTGCGCCAGACCGTGTCGTCCGTGTAGACGCCCACGACGCGATCCGGGTCGCGGCTGTTCCAGGCGTCCTCGGCCAGGCGAACCTTCTGAATGGCCGTCTCGTGCGTGAACGGCGGCAGCGGTGGTTTGATAGTCATCAGTAGGTCTTGTAGGGCAGGAACTTGCCGCTCATGACGATGCTGACGCGGTCGCCGGCCGCGTTGGGCTCGCGCTGCAAGTCCATCTTGAAGTCGATGGCGCTCATGATGCCGTCGCCGAACTCTTCGTGGATCAGCTCCTTGAAGGTGGTGCCGTAGACGCTGATCAGCTCGTAGAAGCGGTAGATCAGCGGGTCGGTCGGCACACTGGTCGGCAGGCTGCCCTTGTAGGGCACGACCTTGAGCCACTGCGCCTCGGCTTCGGTCAGGTCGAAGACCTTGGCCAGCGTCGCAGCCTGCGCGTCGGTGAAGGTCATCTGGCCGAGGCAGCCGGCCGTGACCCATTCCTTGCTGAGGCCGATCTCGGTGGCCACGTCGGCCCACTTGATGCCTTTGGCCACCTTGGTGGCGATGATCTTTTCGGTGACGTCGAGGCGGCTCATGCGGTGCTCCTGAGGGTGGTGAGTGAGGGTTCGAGAGGGATGACTTCGGCGGACTGCAAACCCGGTCGCACCTCGGGCGGCTGCTCGGGCGCGCGGCCGTGGGACAGCGTGGCGCTGCGCTCGACGAGGAAGTCGACGAGGTGGTTGCGGATTCGATAGAACTGCGGGTCGTGGTGCAGCGACGCGCGCTGCCGGTCACGGCTCATCGTGTTGACGACGATCTCCGCCACGCGGGCCTGCGGGCCGTTGGCCATCAGCAGGATGCGGTCCGCCAGCAGGATGGCTTCGTCCACGTCGTGCGTGATCATGAAGACGGTCTGGTGCGTGGCGGCGCAGATCTTCAGCAGCTCGTCCTGGATGGTGCCGCGCGTCAGCGCATCCAGCGCGCCGAAGGGCTCGTCCAGCAGCAGCATGCGTGGCTCGATGGCAAAGGCGCGCGCGATGCCCACCCGCTGCTTCATGCCGCCGGAGAGCTGGCTGGGCTTCTTGTCCAGCGCGGGCGTGAGGCCCACGAGGGCGACGTACTTCTGCACCTGTGCGTCCACCTCGACGCGGCTCCAGACCGGCCACTTGCTGCGCACCGCGAACGCGATGTTCTGGCGCACGGTGAGCCACGGCATCAGCGCATGGCCCTGGAAGACGACGCCGCGCTCCAGGCCCGGTGCGTTCACCTCGCGCTGGGCCATGAAGACATGGCCGCTGCTGGCCTGCTCCAGGCCGGCCAGCACATTGAGGATGGTCGTCTTGCCGCAGCCGCTGTGGCCGATGATGCAGACGAATTCGCCCTCGGTCAGCGTGAAGTTGACGCCGTCGAAGACGGTCGCGTCGCCATAGCGCTTGGCCAGGCCCTGCACTTGAACCAGTTCAGTCGGCATAGGTCACCGCCTTCTGGGCGCGGGCGAACAGCAGGTCCAGCGTCATGCCCACGAGGCCGATGACGAGGATGGCGAAGATGACGTTGGGCAGGCTGAGGTTGTTCCACTCGTTCCAGACAAAGTAGCCAATGCCCGTGCCGCCCACCAGCATCTCGGCCGCCACGATGACCAGCCACGCGATGCCCATGCTGATGCGCATGCCCGTCAGGATGGTGGGCGCCGCGGCGGGCAGGATCACCTCGAAGGCGCGGCGCAGCGGGCTCACCTCCAGCGTGAGCGCCACGTTCAGCCACTCGCGCCGCACGCCGGCCACGCCGAAGGCGGTGTTGATCAACATCGGCCACAGGCTGCAGATGAAGATGACGAAGATGCCGCTCGCCGCCGAATCCTTGATCGTGTAGAGCGCCAGCGGCATCCAGGCGAGCGGCGAGATGGGCTTCAGGACCTGGATGAAGGGATCGAGCGCGCGGTGGATGAGCGGGCTCATGCCGATGACGAAGCCGAGTGGGATGGCGACCAGCGCTGCCAGCAGATAACCCAGCCCGACGCGGCCCAACGAATAGGCCAGCTGCAGGGCGATGCCCTTGTCGTTGGGGCCGCGGTCGTAGAAGGGCTCGGCCAGGTGGTGCATCACGACGGTGCCCATCTGCGCCAGCGTCGGGAAGCCACTCTTCGCAACCGTCGGCGTCGCGTCGACGGGCTTGCCCATCAGCTTGGCGTACTCGATCTGCTCGGGCGTCATCGCCGCGGCCGGCTTGGCAGCGGGCGCCGTGCCGAGCGTGGCGAGGTGCCACACGCCGAGCAGGCAGCCGAGCAGCAGCAGCGACAGCAGGCCGGCGCGGAAGGCGAGCGTGGGCTTCATGTGCGTTTGATCGCGAAGCTGCTGACGTAGGCGTCGGGTTTGGTCGGGTCGAACTCCTTGCCCATGACCTTGAACTTCGGATAGCCGCCGGCCTTGTCTTCCGGCACGGCGATGTCCAGCGCCTTCATCTGCTTCTTCGCGTCCGTCAGCAGGAAGACCTTCTCGGCGATCTGCTGGTAGTTCACATCGCCCTTCAGGTAGCCCCAGCGCTTCATCTGCGTCAGGATCCACACGGCCATGCTCTGCCAGGGCATGGGGTCGAAGTCGGCGCGGTCGGGCACAACCTTGACGTTGCCCAGGCCATCGGCGAACTTGCCCGTCAGCACCTGGGCGATGACGGTCTCGGGCTGGTTCAGGTAGGCCTGCGGCGCGATGACCTTGGCGATCAACTCGCGGTTGCGTGCCTCGCGGGCCATGGCGGCGGCCGTCAGCACCGCGCGGTACAGCGCGATGAAGGTGTTGGGGTTCTTGGCGATGAACTCGCTGCTCGTGCCAAAGGCGCAGCAGGGGTGGCCATTCCACAGCTCCTTGGTGAGCAGGTGGATGAAGCCCACTTCCTCGTACACCGCGCGCTGGTTGAACGGGTCGGGGCCGAGGAAGCCATCGATGTTGCCGGCGCGCAGGTTGGCCACCATCTCGGGCGGCGGCACCACGCGGATCTGGATGTCGCGATCCGGGTCCAGCCCCGCTTCCGCCACGTAGTAGCGCAGCAGGAAGTTGTGCATCGAGTACTCGAAGGGCACTGCGAACTTGAAGCCCTTCCAGCTCGCCGGATCACGCTTGTCCTTGTGCTTCACGCTGAGCGTGATGGCCTGGCCGTTGGTGTTCTGGATGGTGGCCACGTTCATCGGCGTGGCCGGCGCGCCCAGGCCGAGGCTGATGGCCAGCGGCATCGGCGACAGGAAATGCGTCGCGTCGTACTCCTTGTTCAGCATCTTGTCGCGGATCAGCGCCCAGCCCGCCGTCTTGACGACCTCTACGTTCAGCCCCTGCTTGGCATAGAAGCCCAGCGGGTGCGCCATGATCAGCGGCGTGGCGCAGGTGATGGGGATGAAGCCGATCTTCAGGTCCTTCTTCTCCAGCGCGCCCTTGTCCTGGGCCATGGCCTGCAGCGATGCGATGGGCAGCACGCTGCCGATGGCGGCCATCGCCGTGCGGCGGCCCACGGCCTTCAGGAAGCGGCGACGCAGCGCGTCCTGCGGGAACAGCGCCTTCACCAGTGCAGCCTCGACGAAGCTGGCCGACTCGGCTTCGAAGTCGGCCGTCTCGCTGCGGGTCCGAAGTTCAGCGGCGGCGTGATCGGCAGCACTGGCGTGCTGGCCGCAGGCGCAGTGCATCAGCAAGGGCCGGTCGGCGTCGTAGGGATCGTGGGTCATCGAGTGCTCCTGGGGATGGGAGCGACTCTAGGAACGGGCACGCCGTCGCGGAATCGTGGTGGGCGGCGACTTCTTGTAGGGCTGGAACTACCAGGGAAAACCTGGAGTGGCCGCGGTTGGCTTCAAACGGGGGAGACCCGGCGCCGCTGGCATCATCAGCCGTCAACGACAAGTGAAACGCACGGCAGAGAACCTGTAAGTGCGTGCCGCTTTTGCCGGAAATTTAATGCTGTATGGAATGCAGCGGAACGGGAGACTTTCCGTG
This sequence comes from Roseateles sp. GW821-FHT02E12, assembly GCF_059421665.1. Classification (NCBI taxonomy): domain Bacteria; kingdom Pseudomonadati; phylum Pseudomonadota; class Betaproteobacteria; order Burkholderiales; family Sphaerotilaceae; genus Roseateles; species Roseateles sp. GW821-FHT02E12. Next base: position 185,195 of record NZ_JBWKVK010000003.1, on the reverse strand, counting down.
TCGATTCAAGCACTTGCCTGCAATGCAAGGCGCCGATCTAGGGCGCAGTGCGTCTGCCTAGGCGGCGCCGCCTGTCTCCACAGAACACGTTAGGCGGCATCAAATGACCTCTCCTCCCAAAGACCACGGTGCTCATCGAGCAGGCTGCACCGGGCCTGATCTGAAGCTTCAAGGGCGCGCGATATCCGCTGTAGCGGCGCACCCGCTCTGCATTGAGGCGAAGACCTTTCCATTCTGCGAACCTGTGGTGATGTTGGAGTCAAGTACCTGGGTCGACGGATTTCGGATTCCACAAGAGTCAAAAGCCTTGATTAAGGAGTCTCTCGCGGAGCTGGAGCAGTTCGTCTTCGTTTCCTTTTGGACTTCCGATAAACAACCGCAGTCTTTGAGCGGTGGCGGCAAAACTTTCGACTTCTTTCTTCACCCTGAGTCGCTCCGGGTTCTGCACGCGACAACTGGAACCTGGAGATCGTGAGGCCCCTCTTTGCTGTTTCGCGAATGCCGCCTAACCCTTCCTTCAAGCGGACCCGCCTACGGCAGGCCGCTTAAGTCAAACGTTAGGCATCACCAAATGACTATCCGCCAAGTTGAGCTCGAGCTAATGGCATCAGACGGAAAGCACAAGGTCGAAATCTTTCGCCGAGACAACGGCACGTATGGCTTCGCTGCTCTTCGTTGGAGCGCGGAACCCACCGAGAGATGCTGGGTGCCATTCGGCCGTTTCTCTGAATGTTTTGCACCGAATGCAGCGACTGCCGCATCCGAGGCTCGGAGTCGCGTCGAGTGGCTGCAGTGATGCCTAACCTGGCAGTGGTCCGGACGCGCCGCGGGCCGCCGTGCTCCGTCGGGTGCCCCGCTGGGGCGCGCCGTACACCTCCACGTTAGGCTCAAATTTCCAATCTGCACCATGTCAAAAAGCAATCCGGGCCGCCACTACATTGATTTCTTGAAAGAGACTGCTGCCTTCCATCGGACAGTCATCTATCTACTTACCGCGGAGATGGCGGCTGGCAGATCGCCCGGAAGTGAGCTATCGGACGCACATGCAGTCTTGATGAAGAGAATTGAAGGCGCGTATGAGAGTCCAACCCGGTACATCACCTCGCGCCTCTTCATTAGCCAAGTAGCCGCGTTTGAGCTATTCCTTCAAGGTGTGCTGGCAGATGTGTTGATGAAGCACCCAATGAAGATTGGGGATATCCAATTTCGACTCGCCGATGTACTGGAAGCTGGAAACAAAGAGGAGCTTGTTCGACGGGCAATCGATCAGATGCTAAACAAGCTCATGTACAGGAAGCCAATTGAATACTTAGCAGACATTTGCTCGTTCTTGTCAGTCGATCGCGAGCCTCTAATGAAGGACTGGCTGAGCTTTGTTGAGATTAAGGCTCGCCGCGATTTGGGTGTCCACAACGGCTGGAGCTGTAATGCTACCTACTTAAGGAAGCTGGCTGAGGCGGGGATACCCAGTAACGCAAAAGAGGGGGCTTCAATGGTCCCCACTGATCCAGATTATTTGGAGGAAGTCCACGATGTCCTTGATCGCCTTTCGTACCAATTTACGATGCAAGTACTGAAAACTCATTGGCCTGCCTTCGCCGAGAAATTTGCTGCGGCCTAACTTCAACGTTGGGCGTCACAAAATTACGTCGCAGCTCATCCGACCTCATGGAACACGAAACATGGCTACCAGTCCTTCGACTGTATCGCTGAGTCTGAAATTCGCGATTGCGTTTGTTGGCCTTATTGCCAATCAAATGCTGGCGGCCGATGAGTTGCCATACGCGACCGCGACAAACGAACTCAAAGACTATTGCATTGCAGAAGTCTGCCTAGGCGAAACCGTCGACGAAATTTCAAAGAAGGGAAAGCTGTCTTTTTCTGAGTTCGGCTTGCCAGACGGCAAGCTGACTTGCTCCGACTTAGGAAATATCGCGTTTGGTGACTTCGTTGCGAAAGACGGTCGAGCGTTCAAAGTTAGCTTCGCGCTCGTTTCCACAAAAGGCGAGCCCACGTCACGCTACCGGTTGATGCACGTCAAGATTCAATTGCCGAAGATTTCAGAGCTTCAGATAGACCATCTTCGTCAAACTCTCACCGCACGGTACGATCTCAGAAAAATAGGTGAGCCTGAGCTGAATATGTGGCTGGGCAAAACAAAGAGTGGTCAGTTCTCAATCACTGCCATGAAATGGTGGGCCAAGCCCGAAGTACCCCTTGATGAACTGGAAAAGATGAAAGGCTTGAGCCTGGATGCCAGGCTCCTTCAGAAAAAGGATTGGCTGATGAAGCAGTCCCAGTGTCAGTCTGGCCTGCCTAAGATCTGAAATGAAAACGACTTCATCACTTGGAGATTTGCGGTACAGCAGAGCCCATACCCAATCAATCGAGGCGCTGCATACCCTCTGCTGCTCTTCCGGCAACTTGCGCGAACGTCTTTCTCAGATAGACCCAGAATACTTTTCACTCGAAGCCAACGACTATCCAGATTACGGGAGTATCAGAGCGTCAGTAGCTGAGCTGCGTGGCCTTGTAACTCGATTCGATCCCGCATCTCCGCATGCTCTTGGTGGCAAAGTTTTGGCAAGCATTGAACGATCACATTACACAAAGCGGAACCGCATGGCGCAGCTCGTTTGGGATATCCATCGAGAATTCACCTTCTGCACGGAACGTGACGCCTAACTCCAACGTTGGGCCGTAAAAGACGCTTATGGCTATTCGCCGTAGTCGCTTAATTCTGGCCTGGGCTGTCGTTTTTGTAGGCGGTCTTCTCGGCATCGCGGTCTGGTCGCTGTTGGTCAACTCCGGCAATGTGGCGCGTTGGGTATATGGCCTGTCTGCCTTGCTGTTTTCTGGTGGCGGCATTTTCATTGCTGCGCTATTTGCTCGTCGTCTACTTTCAGCTGAGGAACAGCAACATTTCTTTCGCGCACCGCCAGACGATGCTTAGGCCGAACAAGGAATTCAAGCGGCCGGGCTTCGCCCGCCGCAAATTTGAGCGTTGAACGATAGCTAGCAGCGACGAGTCGGAACCGCACGCTCCGTAAGCCGCCTGCCCCAGACCGTCTACTCGTTACTCGCCGGCGGCAGTCGCTTGCGCGATCCGCACCTGCACCTCGCCAACGCCCACAAACACATGCCGCGACTGCTGGCCGATGCGGATGTCGTGCACGCCGGTGATCAAGCCCGGCCAGTTCGCGATCTCGGCGCTGACGACGACATCCCAGTTGTTGCCGAAGCCGGAGATGACTGCGCCAGGGCCGATATCGTTCAAGGTCGCGAGCGGGCTGGGGCCGGTGGCGGTCGCGCGCGATCCGCACCCACTCCCTGGGGCTCGCGCGTGACTTCAGCCCTGTGCCGCGAGGGCCTCACTTGGGCGGCGTGACGGCGCAAACACGCTGGTGCCCAGCCACCGCCACAGATCGTTCGCATCGCGCTTCGCGCCATCCACACGAACCTCGCCCGACTGCAGGGCCTGCTGCGGTGTGAGGTCCCCCGCCCAGATCTCGGTCAGCGCCCGCACGCTTGCATTCACAACCAGCGTCAGCTCGCGCCCGGGGTCGGTGCGACAGAGGTCGGCCACGCCTTCCTCCACCACCAGCCACCAACTCCCCTCGCCTACCCGTGCATCCCGGAACAGGAAGTTGACGACGACGGGACGCGGCGGGAATTCCGCGATGCGGGCAAAACGCCGCACATCCCACATCAGCAGGCCGGCGTCCAACTGGTCGTCGCGCAGGCGGCTGCCTATCCAGCGTGCGCCCCAATGGCCCAGCGCCATGACGATGGGCCGCAGCTCCTCGCCGGCCGCCGTGAGGCTGTACTCCCAGACCTTGCCGGCGGCCTCGCGACGCACGATGCCGAACTCCTCGAGGCGCTGGAGCCGCTGCGCCAGCAGGCTGGTGGACATGCGTGGCACGCCGCGGCGCAAGTCGTTGAAGCGCTTGCTGCCGCAAAGCAGTTCGCGCACCACCAGCGGTGTCCAGCGCTCGCACAGCACTTCGGCCGCTCTGGCGACGGTGCAGAACTGACCGTAGGTGTTTTCCATGGTCTCGCCTCCCAAGCGCAAACGCTTCAGATTCTGGACTGGCCTCAGCGCGATGTCATGCGCATGCTGTGCATGTCGGTGATCGCTTCGCGACCGCCGGCACCACCCGAACTTCTTCACCGGCCAGGGAGGCCAACGATGGCAATCAAGCTCACACGAATGGATGGCGGGAGCATGGAGCTTCCGCCGGAAGCGTTGCAATCGTTCAAGGCCGCGTTCAAGGGTCAGGTGCTGACCCCTGAAGACGCCGCGTACGAGGAGACGCGCAAGGTCTGGAACGCGATGATCGACCGGCGCCCCGGCCTGATCGCGCGCTGCACGGGCACGGTCGATGTCGTGCAGGCCGTGCGCTTCGCGCGCCAACACGGGCTGCTCTGCTCCGTGCGCGGCGGCGGCCACAACATCGCCGGCCTGGCGGTTTGCGAGGGCGGCCTGATGATCGACATGTCGCTGCTGCGGGGCGTGTGGGTCGATCCGGTGCGCCGCACCGCGCTGGCCCAGGCCGGCTGCACCTTGGGCGACGTGGACCGCGAGACGCAATTGCACGGGCTCGCGGCGGTGCTGGGCTTCGTGTCCCAGACCGGCATCGCGGGCCTGACCGTCGGCGGCGGCTTCGGCTACCTGACGCGCCGCCATGGCTGGACCTGCGACAACTTGCTGGCCATGGAGGTGGTGAGCGCCGACGGCCAGGTCTTGCGCGCGTCGGCCGACGAGAACGCCGACCTGTTCTGGGCCCTGCGCGGCGGCAGCGGCAACTTCGGCATCGTCACGTCCTTCGAGTACCGGCTCTTCCCCGTCGGCCCAGAGATCCTGGGTGGCGCCATCGCCTGGCATGGCGAGGACGCCGCGCAAGTCCTGGAGGCCTATCGCACGTTCAGTGCCACGGCGCCGCGCGAGCTGACCAGCGTGGCCGTGCTGCGCATCGCCCCGCCGGCGCCCTGGCTCCCGAAGGAGGTTCACGGCCAGCCTATCGTCGCCATCTTCGTCTGCCATTCGGGCCGGATCGAAGACGGCGAAGCCTTGCTGGCACCGCTGCGTGCGCTCGGCCGGCCGGTTGCCGACATCGTGACGCGCCGCCCCTACGTGCAGATGCAGAGCCTGCTCGATGCCACGCAACCCAAGGGCAGGCGCTATTACTGGAAGTCGCACTACCTGCCCGGCATCGACCGGCAATTCATCGACGTGGCGGTGGCGCACGCGGCCCGCATCGCATCGCCGCACTCGGCCATCCTGATGTTCCAGGTCCAGGGCGCTTTAGGCGACCTGCCCGCCGGGCATTCACCGGCCGGCAATCGCGATGCGGCCTACGTGCTGAACATCGCCGGCGCCTGGGAGAAGCCCGAGGACGACGCCGTCAACATGCAATGGGCGCGCGATTGCTTTGAAGCCACGCGGTCGTTCTCGACTGGCGGCACCTACATCAACTTCCTCACCGAGGAAGAAGGCCGGGATCGGGTCGAGGCGGCCTATGGCCGGGCCACGCTGGACCGGCTCGCGACGCTCAAGCATGTCTACGACCCGGAGAACTTCTTCCGCCACACCAAGAGCGTCAGCGGCTGACCGGGTCTGCCCGAAGAAAGCGCAGGCCTCGAAGCCAATTCAATGATCTAGGGGGCATTGCGCCCCGGGGGCTGGCGTCCCATGATCGGCGCCGCCCCGCAACCAAGGAGCCACCATGAACACATTGAGCATGAAGCGTCTGAGTGCCTTCGCCATACCGGTGCTGCTTGCAGCGGCCGCGCAGGCCGACGTGGTCACCGACTGGAACCAGAAGGCCGGCGAGATTGCCGCCGCCCACCAGGCCGGGCCATGGGGCCAGGCGCCGATGGCGCTGATCCAGGCTGCGGTGTTCGAGTCCGTCAACGCCATCACGCGGCGCTATCCGCAGGCCGGCTACCTGAAGCTGGAGGCGCCGGCGGGCACCTCCATCGACGCGGCGGTGGCCGCGGCCAATCGCGCCGTGCTGACCCGCATGGCCACGACGCAGACCGCAGCGGTCGAGGCGGCCTACCAGGCTGCGCTGGCCGCCATTCCCGAAGGGCCGGCCAAGGCGGACGGCATCGCGCTGGGCGAGAAAGCCGTCGCCGGCATCCTGGCGCTGCGGGCCCCCACGGGCGCGCCGCCCGTCTTCTACCGGCCCGTCACCGCACCCGGAAGCTACGTGCCGACGGTGGTACCGGCGATGGCCGACCTGCCACCGGCGCGTTGCTGGGTGCTGGACCGCGTCGACCAGTTCCGCCCCGGGCCGCCGCCCGACCTGAAGAGCGCGGTCTGGGCTCGCGACTACAACGAGGTCAAGGCGTTGGGCGCGCGCACCGGCAGCCAGCGCACCGCGGAACAAACCGAGATCGCCCGCTTCTGGACCGCGACGACGCCGACGATCTACTACCCGATCGCGCGTTCGGTGGCGAACCAGCCCGGGCGCGAGGTCACGCAGAACGCGCGCCTGCTGGCCGCCAGCGGGCAAGCGATGGTCGACGCCATCGACGCGGTCTTCGACGCCAAGTACCACTACCACTTCTGGCGCCCGTTCACGGCGATCCGCAACGGCGACCAGGACGGCAACGACGCCACCGACCGCGAGGCCGGCTGGCTGCCTCTGATCGAGACGCCCATGCATCCCGAGTACCCCTGCGCCCACTGCACGATTGCCGCGGCGATGGGCGCCGTGCTGAAAGCCGAGATCGGCAGCGGGGTGACGCCGCGCCTGTCCAGCACCAGCCCGACCCTGCCCGGCGTCACCCGCTCCTGGGCCAGCGTCGATGCCTTCACGCAAGAGGTGATCAACGCACGGATCTATGACGGCGTGCACTACCGCAATTCGGGTGAAGTCGGCCGCGCGCTGGGCACCAAGGTCGGCGAGGTGTCAGCGGCCAAGCTGCTGCGCTGAGGGTGCGCCCCCGGGCGCTGAGACGCCCTTTAAGCCGCGACGGCAGCGGCGCGCGTGATCTGCACCTGCACCTCGCCGACGCCCGCAAACACATGCCGCGACTGCTGGCCGATGCGGATGTCGTGCACGCCGGTGATCATGCCGGTGGAGATGACATCGCCGGCCCGCAGGATCTCGCCCTGCTGGGCTCGCTTGTTCAAGGTGAAAGCCAGCGCGCCCAGCGGGCCGGGCTTGATGGTGACCTTGCCGGTGCCGACTGATTGGCCGTCGATGAAGGTTTCGACATCGATGGTTTCGAGCTCGCGCCAGTTGGCGATCTCGGCGCCGACGACGACACCCCAGTTGTTGCCGAAATCGGAGATGACGGCGCCGGGGCCGATGTCGTTCAGCGTCGCGAGCGGGCTGCTCGCGACTTCGACGCCTATGTGCATGGACTTCACCAGCGGCGCGACGGTGTCGGCCGTCCAGTCGGCCTTGCCCGCGGGCGAATCGGCCGCGACGACGATGACAACCTCCGCCTCGACAGCCGCGAAGCCGCCTTCGAAGACCGGGCATTGCGCGGCAGCGCCCTGCGCCACGTGGTGGACGTTGGCGGCGAAGGCAGGGCCGATCAGGCGCTCTTCAGGGAACTGCGCCGCGAACGCCGGGTTCACGCGGGCGACCTTCCAGCCCTTGACCGCATCGGGCCAGCGGGTGATGGCCGCGGCCTGGATCGCATAGGCCTCGGCCAGCGTGGCAGGGGGCGTGCCGGGGTAGGCCTCGATAGCGCGGCCGGCGGCGCGGGCGGTGATGAAGGCTTCGGCGATTTGCTGGGTGGCGCTCATGGAATTCTTTCTGTGCGCCGGCCGGCGCGGTCATGCATGCGGCCGGCAATGTAACGCGCAAAAACGAAACAGGGTTTTACTTTTCAGGAAGTGGCCCTATCCCACCTGCTCCATGCGCACCGCGAACAGCGCCAGCTCCACGTCGTTGCGCACGCCGATCTTCTCCAGCACGCGGGTGCGGTAGGTGGACACGGTGTTGGGCGACAGCACCAGCTGCTCGGCGATCTCGCCCACGCTGCGGCCGGCGGCCAGCAGCTGGAAGACCTGGTGCTCGCGGTGTGACAGCTTCTCGTGCAGCGGCTGCTCGTCGTCGGCCTGCCGGCCACCGGCGCCGATGGCACCGGCCAGCTGTTCGGCCACGCTGGGCGTGATGAAGAGCTTGCCGCGGGCGACGCTGCGCACGGCGTCGATCATCTGCTCGCTGTGCGCGCTCTTGTTCAGGTAGCCGGCCGCGCCGAGCTTGAGGCTGCGCACGGCGTACTGGCGGTCCGGGTAGGTGGACAGCATCAGCACCGGCAGGCGCGGGAACTCGGACTTCAGCGCCTTCAGGATGTCCAGCCCGTCGCGCTGGGGCATGGCGATGTCCAGCAGCACCACGTCGACCTGGCCAGCGCGCACCTGCTGGATGGCATCCGGCCCATTGGCCGCCTCGCCGACAACGCGCACATCCTCGGCCTCGGCCAGCACCTGCTTGATGCCCTGGCGGACGATCAAATGGTCGTCGCAGATCAACACTCGAATCATTGGGCCTCCAGCGGCATCACCAACCGCACCGTCGTGCCTCGCCCCGGCGCACTCTCGATGCCCAGCCGCCCGCCGAAGTGCCCCGCCCGCTCGCGCATGCCCAGCACGCCGTAGCTGCGTGCATCGTTCAACGCCTCGGGCGCCGCGCCCACGCCGTCGTCGCGCACCTGCAGGTAGAGCACCGGCGCCGGCGGCGCGTCCACGTCGATGCGAATGGCCACGTGCCGGGCCCGCGCATGCCGGGCCACGTTGGACAGCACCTCCTGGAAGATGCGGAACACCGCGATGGCGAGGCCTCCTTCCGGCGGCGCCACGTCGGCAGCGACATGCATCTTGAAGTCCACCTCGCGCTCGTCGCTGCCGGCGAGCTGGAACTCCTGCGCCTGCCATTCCAGCGCGGCCCACAGGCCCTGGTGGTCGAGGATGCTGGGGCGAAGGTCCGTGATGATGCGGCCGACGGCGTCCACCGCCGTGTCCACCAGGCCGCCCATGCGCTGGCATTTGTCCACCATGGGCTGGCGCAGCGCCGGCTCGCCAACGCGCCGGGCCAGCCAGTCCACATCCATCTTCAACGCGACGAGCAGCGAGCCCAGCTCGTCGTGGATCTCGCGGGCGATGCGCTTGCGCTCGGTCTCGCGCACGGCCTCCAGGTGGTGGGCCAGCTCGCGCAGCTCGGCGGTGCGCTCGGCCACGCGCTGTTCCAGCTCGTCGTGGCTGGCCCGCTGCAAAGCCTCGGCGCGTTTGCGCACCGAGATGTCGACGAAGGTGGCCACCGCGCCCTGCACCACCCCGCCCTCGATGAGGGGGTGGCTGGAATACTCGGCCGGAAACGCACTGCCGTCGGCCCGCCAGATCACCTCCCCATCGATGCGGCAGGGCATGCCGCGGCGAAAGGCGTTGAAGATGGGGCAGTCGCACTCCGGGTAGTGCCGGCCGTCGGCGTGCGAGTGGTGGATCAGCGCATGCATGTTGCGGCCCAGCACCTCTTCGGTGCGCCACCCCAGCATGTCGCAGGCGGCGCGATTCACAAAGGTGCATGCGCCGGCCATGTCCACGCCGAAGATGCCCTCGCCGGTGCTCTCCAGCAGCAGGGCCAGGCGGCGGGTGGCATCCAGGGGCGCCAAAGGGGTGTCAGAAGCGGCAGGCAGGGCAGGCATGCCCCGCATGGGTGCAAACGCCATGCCATCGTGCGCCGGCTGCCTGCGAGGATGCCTGCATGCCCATCACCGCACCTCTCCTTCGCGCCTTGGCGCTGACCGCCGCCATGGCGGTGTTGCCCGTGTCGGCACAACCGGCCAACGACACCGATCGCTACACCCTCTTCCACGCCCCCGTCACGCTGCTGCGCAACGCCCAGCTCTACGACGGTACGGGCAGCGCGCCGCGCGAGCACATGAGCGTGCTGATCCGCGACGGCCGCATTGCCTCTGTGGCCCCCGACGCCGAGCTCAAGGCTCCTGCCGGTGCGCTGGTGAAAGACCTCGCCGGCGGCGCGCTGATGCCGGGCTTCGTGCTGCTGCACGAGCACCTGTTCTACCCGACCGAGCGCGGCAGCTACGGCGCGTTCTTCCAGAGTTTCCCGCTGCTGTACCTGGCCGGCGGCGTGACGACGATGCGCACGGCCGGCAGCATGAGCCCCTATGCTGACCTGAACACCTGGAAGGACATCAAGGCGGGCACCGCGCCGGGGCCGGATCTGGACGTGACGGCGCCCTTCCTCAACGGCATCCAGGCCTTCGTCGCCCAGGTGCCGCGCCTCGTCAACGCCGAGGACGCCGTGCGCCAGGTCGGCTACTGGGCCGACGTGGGCGCCAACTCGTACAAGGGCTATATGCACCTGACGCGCGAGCAGTTGGATGCCATCGTCAAAGCCGCCCACGAGCGCAAGGCCAAGGTGACGGCCCACCTCTGCGCGGTGACCTACGCCGAGGCTGCCGGCATGGGCATCGACAACCTGGAGCACGGCTTCTTCGCGTCCAGCGACTTCGTCGACGGCAAGGCGCCGGACGCCTGCCCGAACGGCGACGCCGTGCCGCGCTCGCTAGACGCCCTGGCCCAGGACGACCCGCGCATGGCCGCGCTGCAGCGCCAGCTCATCACCGCCAAGGTGGCGCTGACCTCCACGCTGACCATCTTCGAGACCTTCTCCTTCGGCCGCCCCATGGCCCCGGCTGGCGCGCTGGACTTGCTGATGCCGCAGCTGCGCGAGCAGTACGTGGCTCGCTACACGGCCATCCAGCGTGGCGGCCCGAACGCCTATGGCCGCGTGTTCCCCAAGGACATGGCCTGGGAGAAGCAGTTCCACGACGCCGGCGGCCTGCTCGTCGCCGGCACCGACCCCACGGGCTACGGCGGCGTCATCCCGGGCTACTCGTCGCTGCGCCAGTTCGAGCTGCTGCGCGAGGCCGGCTTTGATGGCGCAACGACCGTGAAGGTCATGACTGCCAACGGCGCAAAGTATCTGAACCGCGAGGCCGACGTCGGCCGCGTTGCGGTTGGGCTGCGTGCCGACCTGATCGCTTTCGAGGCCCCGCTGGATGCCACCAAGCCGGCACTGCCCAACGTCGCCTGGACGATGAAGGCCGGCCGCGCCTGGGACCGCACCAAGATCCTCAATTCGTGGAAGGGCCAGGTGGGGCTGCGGTGACGGGCTACGCCGCCGGGCTCTCGTCGTAGCGCCGCGGCAGCAGGATGCGGAATGTCGTGCCGACACCGATCTCGGACTGCAGCTCCGTGGTCGCGTCCAGCAGGTCGCACAGGCGCTTGACGATCGACAGGCCGATGCCTTCGCCGGCCTGTTGCCGGACCGGGCGCGGGTCCTCTTGTGAGGGCTCCGCCTCGGCCAGTTCCACGTTGACGTGCGTGACGGCGCCGCTGGCATGGTCGGCCGCAACCTGCTTTGACTGGTCGGTCGCCTCCTCGAGCGCGCCGGCCAGTTGCGAGCCCGGCCCGGCATGAAAGCCCGGCCCGGTATCCCGCACCTCCAGAAACCAGCGGTCGCGGTCACCCGGCGCGCAGGCGCCGCAGCTGACCGTCACGCCGCCACTGCGCGTGTACTTGATCGCATTGATGACGAGGTTCTGGGCGATGCGCCGGGTCTTGACCGCGTCACCCTCCACGGGCAGCGCAGCAACCCCGGCGAAGTTCAAATACAGGCCGCGCGCCTGCGCCTGCGGCTGCAAGTCCTCGCACAGCGTGCTGAGCAAGGCGGCGGCGTCGAGGGGCGCCAGGCTCCGATGCTCCAGGCCGCCCTGTAGCCGGGCCAGGCTCGTCACGTCGTTCAGCAGATGGGTGAGCGAGCCCACGTTGCGATCGAGCAGGCGCAGGAACTGGTCGCGCAGCCGCTCGGAAGCCTGCGGCGACGCGAGCCCTGCCGTCACGGTGGCCACCACGCCGAGGCCGCCGCGCAGGTCATGCGCTGCCTGTTGCCACAGGCCGGCGCGCTCCTGCTCCAGCTCGCGCAAGGACTGCAGGGCCTGCTCGAGGTCGCGGATATGGCTGCTGGCCTCGAGCTGCTGCAGTTGGAAGTACTGCGACACGCTGGCGCTGATGGCGTCGCCGCATTGCTGCGCCCAGATCCTGCGGGCCTCGGCCATGCCCGCGGGCTCGAACTCGGGATGGCCGGCGGCATACGCCTCCAGTTCCGCCACCACGCACTCGTTCAGGCGCCCGAGTTCCCGCGTCACCTCGGCAAGGTCGAACCCCTGCTGCCAGCGGTGCAGGCCATGCGCCGCAGCGTCGCCCTGATGGGGCTCCTGATCGTCTGAGTCCGCAGCCACGCTGCCGCCGATCAGCCTGCGCTCGAAGTCGACCAGCAGCGCGGGGATGTGGTCGTGGAGCTGAGCCCGGGGCAGCGCGGCGCCACTCGTCAACGTCGGGTCGGACGTCACGGCGGTGCGCCATGCCAGCAAGATGGCACCACGCCGATGCTTCAGGTAAGCGCCCAATGCGGCATGGTCTAAGGGTTGCATCGATGCGTCCTTGGTGCCCGAGAAGGGCAAGAGCTGCATTCTGAGCGACGAACCCGACTCACGTTCCGGCCCCGTCAAGCGCTGACGATCCACCCCTCCAGCGCATCCACGCCCGGCGGCCAACCGTAGCCCGGCTGCTGCACGCCCCACGCCGCCTGCAGCATCGCCAGCACCGCGTCCAGGCTGTCGCCACTCGCATCGGCCACCAGCTCGTCGCGCTGGGCATGGCTGAGCTTGAGCCGCAGGCCCAGGCGTGTGCGCCCTTGCTCAAGCCCTTCAACGATGTCCTTGCGCGCAATCAGCCGCTCCGGCGTCTGCGAGGCCTTGCTGTCGCTCTTGTAGGAACGCCGCGCGATCAGCTCGCGTGCCAGCAGCCCGGGGTAGGCCTCCAGCGCCACGCGGCTCTCGTCGCCGGCCAGGTGGCCCGGCAGGTGCACGCCCGCCGCGATCAGCCGCGGCACGCCGGCATGCAGCATCCAGGCCACCGGTGGGTTGACCCATTTCATGCTCGGGCTGGCGCCGGCCGGGCCGTCGCAGGCCCGGTGGGCGAACTTCGACCCGACCGGCCGCGCATCGCAGAAGGCGGCAAAGCGCGCGCGGATGTCCTCGCGGCTCAGGCTCGCGTAGTGGGCCATCAGCTCGGCATAGTCCGTCGGCCAGCCCAGGTGTTCAACCAGTTCGCGCGGCAGGCCAAAAGGCAGGTCCAGGCCCGCCACCCAGGGCCCCGGCCGGGCCAGCCAGGTGGAAAACTCGTCCAGGCTGTGCAGCGCCGCCAGGCCGGCCAGGCGGACGACGGCCCCGTGGCGCTGGCCACTCGCCACCCGGATGGGCTTGGCCGCCCGGGGCGCACTCGTGAAGTCGACCCCGAAAACAACGTTGTCAGTCATGGGCGGCATTCTGGGCCTAGGCAGAATCGGCCCCTTCCATGCCAGCTCTGCTAGACCTCCCCACCCTGCCCGCCAACAGCGTTGGTTTCGACGCCATTGCGTTCGATGCCGGCTTTGCCGCCGCGCGCCAGCATGCGGCCGCGGGGGCCTACCAGACCTCCTGCGAGGCGCTGGAGCAGTTGCTGCTGATCTGCCCGACAACCGAGCTGCGCCGGCGTTGCGAAACCGTGGCGCTGCTGGCCCACCAATACCCTCGCCTGGGCCGGCTGACATCGAGCGCGCGCTGCGCCACCGAGGCGCTGGCCCTGGCCGAGCGCCTCGGCAACGACGGCCTGCTGGCCGACGCGCTGACCAGCCAGTGCTATGTCTACGGCCAGCTGCTGATGGCCCGCGAGGCCCTGGAAGCCGGCATGAAGGCCCTCGCCGCCGCGCGCCGCGCGGGCGACCCGGTGCGCGAGGCCTGGGCGCTCAACCGCGTTGGCGTGGCCTATTCCAGCCTGGACAACCCGACCCAGGCCTGCGCGTCGACCGAGCAGGCCCTGGAGATCGCCATGCACACCGGCGTGCCCGAGGTGCTGTTCTCCTGCCACAACAACCTGGCCTATTTCTGGCTGCGCCGCGTCGAGGAAGCCCAGGCCCTGGGCGGCGAGGCCGCCGTGCTGGCCGAGGCCCTCGCCAGCGCCCGCCGCACAGCCGAGCAGGCCACCGATCTGGCGCGGCTCTCGGGCAGCCCCTTCCAGGTGGCCGTCGCCGTGTCCAACCTCGTCAACGCGCTGCTGGCCGGCGGCCTGCTCGACGAAGCCCTGCCGCTGCTCAACGATTTCGGCCACATCGCCCATGACCATGGCTACCGCACGCTGGCCATCGAGGCCGACGTGCAGCGCGCCGTCTTCCTGCGCCTGAAGGGCGAGCCGCTGCAGTCCGCGCGCATCCTGGAGGCGCTGCTGCACGCCGCCACCGAGCCGCCGCCCAAGCTGCGCCGGCTGCTGATCCGCTCGCTTTACCAGACGCACAAGGCCTGCGGCCAGTACCGCGACGCCCTGGGCTGGTTGGAGGAACTCGTCGGCCTGGACCGCCAGATCAGCCGCGACAACCTGATGCTGCAGACCGAGGTCATCCTCATCCGCGACCAGGTCGAGCAGGCCCAGGCCCGCGCCGAGAGCGCCGTGGCCGACGCCCGCCGCGAGCGCGCCCGCGCCACCCACCTGGAGACCGAGCAGCAACGCCTGCGCGAGCACGCCATGGCGCTTGACCGCGCCGCCCACGAAGACGTGCTGACCGGCCTGCACAACCGCCGCCACGCCGAGTTCGCGCTGCCGCTGCTCGTCGAGGGCGCACGCATGGCCAATCAGGTCATCAGCGTCGCGACGCTTGATGTGGATCACTTCAAGAAGATCAACGACACCCACGGCCACGCGGTGGGCGACGCCGTGCTGCAGCAGCTCGCCCAGTTGCTGCGCCACCGCCTGCGCAGCGCCGACCTGCTGGCCCGCATCGGCGGCGAGGAGTTCCTGGCCGTGCTGGTGGGCATCGCCCCCCAGCAGGCCGCCGAGATCTGCGAGCGCCTGCGCCTGGCGGTGGTGGAGCACGACTGGGCGGCCATCACGCCAGGCCTGCTGGTGCGTGTCAGCATCGGCATCGCCGGCGGCGCGCCCCAGCAGCAGGGCGACAACCTGCTGAATCGGGCCGACCAGGCGCTGTACGCGGCCAAGCGGGGTGGGCGAAACCGGGTGCACGTCGACTAGGCAACCGCGCATCCTGAAGCGCAGCTTCAAGATGTCAGCACTCCGGCCCGTCTTATCGGCCCAGCGCCCAGCCCTTCTGGTTGGCGCTGCCTGGATGTGAGCCTCGGTGGGTTGTAATGCCGCCCGTCTGAGTCTTCCGTCTTGGCGTCATCAAAGCTGTGTATCGGTTGTCGTTGGCGGCCGGCCTCACCGATTGGCCTCGACAGAAAATGACCGCATTCGGACCTGTTCGATCAATCTGGGGAGGATTGCATGGCCGTGACGAATGCCTTGCGGCGCATGCCGAGGCTCTGGCTGGCCGCAGCGCTCGCCTCGATGGCGATGCTCTTTCCTTTCGAGGCGATGTCGGCCACGGAATGGTTGGTGAACGACATCGTCCGCAACGGCGCCTCAGCTGACACCGCCGACCTGCAGATCCGCGGGCCCGGCGCCTCCGCCGCCGGCACGGTCACGGTGCGGCGCCAGCACTCGCTGCCAGTCGGCACCACCCTATGGGTGCCGCAGGGCATCCGCATTCAGCTCGAAAGCCCGAACGGGCAGCTCATCAGCAGTCACGACGTCGGCAGTGCCATCAAGCTGAGCACCGTCAGCGCGCGTGGCGAGTCCTACGACGTGCAGTCGGGCAACTGGCTCTTCCAAGTCCGAAGGAAGCTGGATTTCTTCAACGTCCAGGTGCGCTCTGTATCGGCGCAAACTCGCGGGACGACTTTTTCAGCGGGTGTCGACGAAGCGGCCGGCGGCGCGCGCTACGAAGTGCTGCAAGGCAGCATCCAGATCCGCTATCCGAAGCTCGCGCGCATTGGCACCAACGTCGACGCGCTGGTGCTGGCCAACGAGACGATGGCGGCCGGCTCTCCGGCCAAGACCTTCGCATTCACACCCGAGAGCTACCTGCTGACGTTCGGCAACTACGGCGAAGCCGTCACGTATTTCGCGCAACGGCTCGCCGAGGCCAGGCAGGCTCACGACAGCGACGCGATGGTCGACATGCTGATCGCACTCGGCGACGTCTACAGCCTGCTGGGCGAAGCCGAGAAGGCCTTGCCGCCCTACACGGAGGCACTGGACCTGATGCGAAGCACGTCCGAAGGCTATTGGCAGGCGGTACTGCTGGGACGGCTGGGTGGCGCCCACCAGAGGCTGGGCAACTTCGGCGAGGCCATCGGCTACTTCGAGAAAAGCATGGCCCTGCACGCGCAGCAGGCACCGCGCGAGGGGGAGTTCACGGTCGCGGAGCAGGCTTCCAACCTGGCAGCGGCCGTGCTGGCAGCAGGGAAGTACCGCTGTGCCCGACGTTTCAGCGAGAAGGTTCTCGCGCAACTGTCGTCCCAGTATGCGGGCCGCAACCACCCGGCTTTCGCCCAGTTGCAGGGCGTGATGGGCAGCGCCGCCTACGGTTTGGCAACCTACGAGCAGGCCGCGGTTGCCCACCAGGCCGCGCTGGACATTCAGCTGCGCCTGCGCTTCGCCGCTCGGCGCGCCGACGGCCTCACGTACCACGAGGACGTGGTCGAAGCCCTGAATGCGCTGGGCCGAGACTTGTCGGCGCTTCGGCGCCTGGAGCCTGCGCAGGAGACTCACCAGCAGGCGTTGAAGATCGCCAAGACCCTCTTCACGGGTCCGCATGCGATGCAGGCTGATGCGCTCCACGGCCTGGCGTTGGTCTTGGCCGGCCGCGGCCGCCATGTCGAGGCGCTCGCTGAACATCAACGGGCGCTGGCCCTGCTGGAGTCGGCACCGCGTGACGTGCTCAGGCTTGGGTCTGCGCATGTCTACATCGGCGAGACCCAGATCTCGGCAAACCGGCCGGCGGCGGCAGTAGCCAGCCTGCTGAAGGCGAAGGACTTGCTTCGGGAGAAGATCGCCAACCAGGTGCATCCGGTCTTCATCGATCTCTACACCGACCTGGCGACTGCCTACACCCGCTGGGGTGGTCACGCCGCCGACGCTGCCGCCGCGCGGGCGACGGCACAGGATATCGAGCGCCGCGTGCAGGCTGGCGAGTCCGAATGTCCGGCATGAGGGTGCGCCACTACCTGCTGTTCTTCGTGCTGCTGCTGGCGCTGACGGCTGCACTGCAGCAGGCACTGGCGGGGCTGGACTGGCGGGTCTTCAAGGCTCTGCACACTCAGCGAGCCGTCTGGCCGGACGACTTCCACCTCGTCGACGTGGAATGGAACGGCAACCCTGCCACCACCAAGGAGTTCAGGCTTGAGCTGGGGCGCACCCTGCGCGCACTGGCCGACACCAGGCCAGCGCGCGTGGTGATCGATTTCTCGATCAGTTCACTGCCACTGGTACTGGACGAACTGGCAGCCGACATCAAGGCCTTGAAAGACGCCGGCACCCAGATCTACGCGGCAGTCGACGTGCTGGACCCCCTGAGTGGCGAGGTCAAACCCGACTACATCCAGTTCCATGCCGAGCAGGCCGTGTACAACCAGCTGACGGGCTACGGGCACACCGAGCTGCATGTCGTGCGTGACACCGTCTGGTACCGCCCCTGCGAGCCGGGCACTGCCGGCACGGCTGCCGAAGGCATGTGCATACCGTCTTTGCCGCTCAGCGTGGCCGAGGACCAGCGCGTGGACGGCCAGAAGCAACGCGACTCGCAGCCTGTCGTCGTCAGCATCGGCCCGCCGTCGAGCGTCGCCGGCCACATCTGGCGACGGGACGCCGAAAGCGGAAGGTTCGTACCGGCCGAGCCCGTGGCCGGCAAGGCAAGCAGCGCGCAAGCCGCTTTCCGCAATGGGGTGGTGATCGTCGGGAACCTGAAGCACGACCGCATTGGCATCATCGGCAACCGGCCCGGCCCTGAAGTGCTGGGATGGGCGCTGGCCGGCCAATTGGCAACAACCGACCAACGGCCGCTGAAGCTGCTGGTGCAGCCGGGCTGGCTCGAAGGCTCCGTGGTCGTGTTCTCGGCCCTGGCCGTGTGGGCCTTCTCCACGTTGAATCGCAAGGTGCCGGCGCTTCGCCTGAACATCCCTGCGGCATGGGGGGCGGCACTGGTGCTCATGCTGCTGTTGCTGGCACTCACGGTGCTCGGCCTGAGATATGCGCTGAATGCCGTCTATCCCCAGGTGACGATGGTGGCCCTGACCATGCTGTACGCGGTCAGCCTGGCCGCGCACCGCAAACACATGCAGCTGCGCACACGTGCCATCCAGGAAGACGTATCGGGCAGCGCCGCCGCGCCAGAGCCCGAGGAGGCCATCGACGTCTTCATCAGCTACTCGCGCACACCCAAGGAAAACGCGGCCTGGGTGAGAGAGAACCTGGTCGCGCCGCTCACCAAGATGAAGATGGACGACCGTCCACTGCGCGTGTTCTTCGACGAGAGCTCGATTCGCGTCGGTGTGCAGTGGTACTACAAGCTGGCCGTCTCCATACAGGCCAGCCGCTGCTTTGTCGCCGTGTACAGCCCGGAGTACCTGCGCAAGGACTTCTGCAACTTCGAGCTGAACAAGGCGGCGGCGCGGCATGTGAAGGACAAGGGCTTCACCATTCTGCAAATCCTGCGCGACGAATCGATCACGCTTCCACTGGTGACCAACCACATCCAGGCGATGCCTGCCGGCACGCCGAAGGAAATGGCAGACATGATCCTGGCGGCATTGAAAAACCCGGCGCAGTACCGTTGAGGCTGTCATGGGCACCCGCCCTCACCGGTCTCCGATGACCCGTTGAGCGCAAGCCCCGGGCGCCTAGACTGCCCCCATGAACCCCGTCCTCATCGAAGTCCTGCGCGGCAGCGCCGTCGAGTCCCGCCACGCCGGTGCGCTCGCCATCGTCGACGCCTCGGGCACCGCGCACACGGCCCTGGGCGACATCGACCGGCCCATCTTCCCGCGCTCGGCCGTCAAGCTGCTGCAGGCCCTGCCGCTGGTGGCCAGCGGCGCGGCCGAGGCGTTTGGGCTGACCGACGCAGAACTCTCACTGGCCTGCGCCTCGCACAGCGGCGAGCCCGAGCATGTGGCCACCGCCGCCGGCGTGCTGGCCAAGCTGGGCCTGACGGCCGACGCGCTGGAATGCGGCACGCAGTGGCCCAGCCGCGAGCCGGTGCTGCGCGGCATGGTGGCGCGCGGCGAGCTGGCCACGCCGCTGCATAACAACTGCTCGGGCAAGCACAGCGGCTTCGTCTGCGTGGCCTGCCTGATGGCGCGCAACGCGGGTGCCGAGCCGGCCGAGTTCGTGCGCGGCTATGTCGCGGCGGAGCACCAAGTCATGCGCGAGGTGTCGGCCGCGCTGTCGGCAGCGACGGGCGTGGACGTCGAGCAGGCGCCGCGCGGCATCGACGGCTGCTCGATCCCGACCTTCGCCCTGCCCCTGCGCTCGCTGGCCCAGGCCTTCGCCCGCTGCGGCACGGGCCAGGGCCTGTCCGACGGTAACGCCCGCGCCGCGCGTCGGCTGCGCCAGGCCGTGGCGGTGGCGCCCTTCATGGTGGGCGGCACCGACCGCTTCGACACCCGCGTCATGCAGGCCTTCGGCGAGCAGCTCTTCTGCAAGATCGGCGCCGAGGGCGTGTACTGCGCGGCGCTGCCCGAGCTGGGCCTGGGCGTGGCGCTGAAGATCGACGACGGCGCCGTTCGCGCGGCCGAAGCTGCATTTGCCGCCGTCGCTGCGGCACTGCTGAAAGATGAAGGCGAACTGCTGGCCAGCTACAGCCACCTGCAACTGCGCAACTGGCGCGGCACGGACGTTGGCTCGCTGCGCCCGGCGGAGGCGCTCACCCGCGCGCTCGCCCCGCACTGAAGCCATCGGGCTGAAACCATCGCGCCACGACAAGAAACGATACAAAACGAGACCAAGCAAGCGCTTGATTGGCTTTACAGTGCGGCTCCATGCCTGCTGCCAAGCCGCCTACCCCTGCCGCACTGCCGCCCCGTGACCGCCTGTTGCAGGAGGCCATGCGCCTGTTCGGCGAGCGTGGCGTGGATGCCGTGCCCACCCGCGAGATCTGCGCCGCGGCCGGTGTGAACCCCGGCGCCATCCACTACCACTTCGGTGACAAGGACGGCCTTTACACCGAGGTGCTGCGCCTGCCGGTGCGCGAGCTGCAGCAGCAGCTGGCCGGTTTCGACGACGCGGGTTTGAGCCTGCACGAAGCGATCTGCCGCTTCCTGCGCCCCTTCCTGTTCGACGACGGCGCCTGCAGCGCGCAGCTCTTCTTCCGCGAGATGCAGGCGCCCAGCCCCATCTTCATGCAGACCGTCGCGCAGGAAGTCGGCCCCATCTTTGATCGCTTCGCCGGCCTGCTGGCCCGCCACGCCGGCCTGGCCGAGCCCACGGCCGCCATCCACCAGCTCGCGATGGGCCTGCAGGCGATGGCGCACGACTACTCCATGACGCGGCCGATGCTGGACGCCTTCCACCCCGAACTGCTGGCCGACGACCCCCAGCTCGAACGCACCTGCGCGCGCCTGGCCGACTGGGGCTGCGCCCTTGTCGAGTACGAGCGCGCCCAACACGCCAAGCCCCAATGAATCGACGCCTCCTCCTCGCCGCACCTCTGCTGGCGCTTCTCGCCGCCTGCACGACGGCCCCGCCCGCCGCGCCACCCGCCGCCGCGGCCATTCCGCCAGCCTGGCGCTCGCCCCTGCCCCACGGCGGCAGCACCGCGGCGCTGAACACCTGGTGGCAGGCCTTCAGCGACCCGCAGCTGGCCCGCCTCATCGAGCGCGCACAAGGCCAGAGCCCCACGCTGGCCCAGGCCGCCGCACGCCGCCGCCAGGCCGAAGCCGGTGCCGCCCAGGCCCGTGCCGGGCTGCTGCCCCAGCTCAACGCCAGCGCCCAGGCGCAGCGGGGTCGCGCGCTGAACGGCATTCCCGGCGACAGCACCCAGGCCAGCGGCCAGTTCAACGCCAGCTGGGAGCTGGACCTCTTTGGCGGCCATCGCGCCGCCGCGGCCGCTGAAAGCGCCCAGGCCACGGCCGCAACGGCCGACTGGCATGCCGCCCGCGTCAGCCTGGCCGCCGACGTGGCCCAGGCCTACATCCAGCTGCGCCTGGCCCAGGCGCGCGAGGAATCCGCCGAGCTGGACGCGCGCTTTGCCGATCAGATTGCCGGCTGGGCTCGCCAGCAGCAGAAGGCCGGGCTCTTCAGCGCCAGCGACGCCGCGCTGCTGAACACCGAGCGCGCCGTAGCCGTGGCCTCGCGAAGCCAGTGGCGTGCCGAGGCGCAGATCGCCCTGCAGACGCTGGCCCTGCTGTGCGGCGAGCGCGCCGATGGCCTGGCCGCCGAACTGGCGCCGCCCGCGATCGCCACCGAGGGCTTCGAGCTGCGACGCGACCAGCCCAAGGTGCCCGGTTTCGACGTGAGCGCCCTGCCCGCCCAGCTGCTGGCCCAGCGCCCCGACCTCGCCGCCGCACACCAGCGCTGGCTGGCCGCCGTGCAGCAGCAGCGCAGTGCCGAGGCCCAGCGTTATCCGCAGCTCAGCCTGACGGCGTTGGCCGGTGAGACACGACTGCGCGCGGGCGGCGCGAGCAGCAACGGCTCGATGTGGGCGTTTGGCCCCAGCCTGACGCTGCCCATCTTCGACGGTGGCCTGCGCCGCGCCCGCGTGCAGGGCGCCGAGGCCGCGGCCGACGAAGCCGCAGCCGCGCTGCAGCAACGCTGGCAGACCGCCGTGGCCGAGGTGGAGGAAGCGCTGCAACGCGTGGCCGCCGGCGCCGAGCGCGAGCGCGAGGTGGACGCCGTGAAGCGCGAGTGGGAGGGCATTGCTCGCCGCTCCGGCGCCCAGGCCCAGGCCGGCCTGCAAAGCGGCGCCCAGCGCAACACCACTTTCCGCAACGCCCTGGCCGCCTACGACGCCGTGCTCAGCGTGCGCGCCGAACACGCGCTGGCCTGGATTCGCCTGTACCGCAGCCTGGGTGGCGGCTGGAACGCCGACACCCTCACGAACACGAACACCGCATCCCTGCGCTGAACGCCATGAAGCCCCTGAAAATTTCCACTCCCCTGCTGACCACCGCGCTGACCGTTGCGCTGGCTGTGGCCTTTGTCGTCGCCCTGTCCAGCGGTCCCGCCTTTGCCGAGACTGCAGCGAGCGCGGCGCCCAAGCCAGCGCTGACCGTCAAGCGCGTGCTGGCCCAGGCCGGCACCTGGCCGCAGACGCTGTCCGGCACCGGCTCCATCGCCGCGTGGCAAGAGGTCGTCATCGGCGCCGAGATCGGCGGCCAGCGCCTGGCTGCATTGAATGTCGACGTGGGCGACCGTGTGAAGAAGGGCCAGCTGCTCGCCAGGCTGAGCCCCGGCACGCTGGAGGCCGACCTCGCTGCCGGCCGCGCCGCGCTGCTGGAGGCCGAAGCCTCCGCCCGCGAGGCCCACCAGACGGCCGAGCGCGTGAAGACGCTGCAAGGCAGCGAGGCGCTGTCGCCACAAGCCATCGACCAGGCGCTCGCTGCAGACGCCGCCGCGCAAGCCCGCGTGGCTGCGGCACGAGCGCGCGTGCAGGCCGACCAGCTGCGCCTGTCGTACACGCAGATCACCGCACCGGACGACGGCATCATTAACGCCCGCCTGGCCACACCCGGCGCGCTGGTACAGCCGGGGCAGGAACTCTTTCGCCTGCAGCGCCAAGGCCGCCTGGAGTGGCGCGCCGAGGTGCCGGGCGCCGAGCTGGCACAGCTCAAAGCCGGCCAGCTCGTGCGCGTGCAGCCCAGCGGGGCGCCAGCCGTGGAAGGCCGCATCCGCCGGGTCGCGCCGCAGATCGACCCGCAGACGCGCAACGGCCTCGTCTACGTGGACCTGAAAGCTGCAGAACCACTGCGCGCCGGCCTGTTCGCGCGCGGCGACTTCGTGCTCGGCGACAGCGCCGCGCTGACGCTGCCGCAGAGCGCCGTGCTGCTCCGCGATGGCTTCAGCTATGTCTTCCGCATTGATGGCAGCAAGGTGCGCGAGCAGAAGGTGCAGATCGGCCGGCGTGAGGGCGCGCGTGTCGAAGTGCGCTCCGGGCTGACAGCCGGTGCTGCCGTTGTCGAGTCGGGCGTCGGCTTCCTGGCGGACGGCGACACCGTTCGCGTGGCCCAGTAAGGAAAGACGCCACCATGTTCAACGTCTCCCGCTGGTCCATCGCCAACCCGGTGCCGGCCATCATGCTTTTCATCATGCTGACGGCAGCCGGGCTCTACGGCTTCAAGCAGATGAAGATCCAGCAGTTCCCCGACATCGAACTGCCCACCATCGTCGTCAGCGCCTCGCTGCCCGGCGCCGCGCCGGCGCAGATGGAAACCGAGGTCGCACGCAAGATCGAGAACTCGCTGGCGGCCGTGCAAGGCCTCAAGCACCTCTACACCAAGGTGCAGGACGGCATCGCCACCGTGACGGCCGAGTTCCGGCTGGAGAAGCCGCTGCAAGAGGCGCTGGACGACACCCGCGACGCCGTCGCGCGCATCCGCGCCGACCTGCCGGCCGACCTGCGCGACCCGGTCATCACCAAGATGAACCTGTCGGGCATGCCCATCCTGACCTACACGGTCTCCAGCACCCGCATGGACGACGAGGCGCTGTCCTGGTTCGTCGACAACCAGGTGGCCAAGCGGCTGCTGGCCGTGCGCGGCGTGGGCTCGGTGGCACGCGTGGGCGGCGTCAGCCGCGAGCTGCGCGTGGAGATCGACCCGGCCCGGCTGCTGGCGCTGCGCGTCAGCGCGGCCGATGTGTCGCGCCAGCTCAAGCAGGTGCAGCAGGAGGCGCCCGGTGGCCGCGCGACGCTCGGCGGCGCCGAGCAATCGCTGCGCACCATCGCCACCGTGCAAAGCGCGGCCGAGCTGGCGGCGCTGAGCATCCCGCTGCCAGACGGCCGCCACGTGCGACTGGACCAGGTCGCCACGGTCAACGACACGCTGGCCGAGCGCCGCAGCGGCGCCTTCCTGAACGGGAAGCAAGTCGTCGGCTTCGAGATCGTGCGCGCCAAGGGCGCCGGTGAGGTGGATGTGGCCGAGCGCCTGCGTGCCGCGCTGGAGGAGCTGAAGGCTGCCCACCCCGACATCACCGTCACCGAGGCCTTCAACTTCGTCGACCCCGTCATCGAGAACTACAACGGCAGCCTGACGCTGCTGCTCGAAGGCGCGCTGCTGGCCGTGCTGGTGGTGTGGTTCTTCCTGCGCGACTGGCGCGCTACCTTCGTCAGCGCCGTCGCACTGCCGCTGTCAGCGATTCCGACCTTCCTCGTCATGTACTGGATGGGCTTCACGCTCAACGTCGTGACGCTGCTGTCGCTGTCCCTCGTCATCGGCGTGCTGGTGGACGACGCCATCGTCGAGATCGAGAACATCATGCGCCACCTGGTGATGGGCAAGACGCCGTTGGAGGCCGCACGCGAGGCGGCCGACGAGATCGGCCTGGCCGTCATCGCCACCACCTTCACGCTGATCGCCGTCTTCCTGCCCACGGCCTTCATGAGCGGCGTGGTCGGCAAGTTCTTCGTGCAGTTCGGCTGGACGGCCTCCATCGCGGTGTTCTTCTCGCTGGTCGTCGCTCGCATGCTGACGCCCATGATGGCGGCCTACATCCTCAAGGCCCCGAAGCGCGCGCACAAGGAACCGTTCTGGATGGCGCGCTACCTGCGCGCCGCGCGCTGGGCGTTCACGCACAAGGGCAAGACGATGGCCATCACGGCCGCCTTCGGCGTGGCGGCCTGCACGCCGCTGTTCATGGGCGCGATTCCCGGCGCCTTCATGCCGCCGGACGACCTGAGCCAGACGCAGATCAGCATCGAGCTGCCGCCCGGCAGCACCTACGAGCAGACAGCGGCCATCGCCGAGCAAGCCCGCGCCGCGGCCGCCGCGCATGCGCACGTGAAACTGGTTTACACCGCTGTTGGTGGCGGCAGTGCCGGCGGCGACCCGTTCGCGATGAGCGGCGCGGCCGAGGCCCGCAAGGCCACGCTGACGCTGAACCTGACCCCACGCCACGAGCGCTCCGGCATCAGCAAGCAGCAGATCGAACGCGAGCTGCGCGAGCGGCTGGAGAACATCGCCGGCGCGCGGCTGAAGGTGACTTTCGGCGGCTCCAACGAGAAGTACCAGCTCGTGCTGGCCGGCGAGGACGGCGAGCAGCTCGCCGCGCACGCCGCCAAGGTGGAGAAGGAACTGCGCGCCCTGCCCGGCATCGGCCAGGTAACGAGCAGCTCCAGCCTGCAGCGCCCCGAGCTCATCGTGCGGCCGGACGCCGCGCGTGCGGCGGACCTGGGCGTGTCCACCGCAGCGATTGCCGACACGCTGCGCATCGCGACCGCGGGTGACTACGACCAACTGCTGCCCAAGCTCAACCTGAGCCAGCGCCAGGTGCCCATCGTCGTGCGCCTGCCCGATGCCGCGCGCGCCGACCTGGCCCTGCTGGGCCAGCTCACCGTACCCGGCACGCGTGGCCCGGTGCCGCTGCAACAGGTGGCCGATCTGCAGGTGACCAGCGGCCCGGCCCAGATCGACCGCTACGACCGGCTGCGCAACGTCAACTTCGAGATCGAGCTGAACGGCCAGCCGCTCAGCGAGGTGCAGGCCGCCGCGGCCGCCCTGCCCAGCATCGCCACGCTGCCGCCGGGCGTCAGCAAGGCCGAAATCGGCGATGCCGAGGCCTTTGCCGAACTCGGCCAGGGCTTCGCGCTGGCCATGGGCACGGGTGTCGCCTGCATCTACATCGTGCTGGTGCTGCTCTTCCACGCCTGGGTGCAGCCGGTCACGATCCTGGGCGCGCTGATCCTGTCGATCCCGGGCGCCATCCTGGCGCTGTTCGTCACCGGCACGGACCTGTCCATGCCGGCCATGATCGGCATGATCATGCTGATGGGCATCGCGACGAAGAACTCCATCCTGCTGGTGGAATACGCCATCGTCGCCCAGCGCGAGCAGGGCCTGACGCGGCTGGAAGCGCTGCTGGACGCCTGCCACAAGCGTGCGCGGCCCATCGTCATGACGACGCTCGCGATGGGCGCCGGCATGCTGCCGATTGCCCTGGGCTTCGGCACCGACCCGAGCTTCCGCGCCCCGATGGCCATCGTCGTCATCGGCGGGCTGATCACCAGCACCTTCCTGAGCCTGCTGGTGATCCCGGTGCTCTACGAGATCGTCGACGACATGATCGAGCGCGCCGGGCGGCTGCGCCGCCGGCCCGCACAGGAGCAGATCAGCTCAGCTTGAACACCGCCACCGACTGCGACAGCTCATCGGCCTGCTGCTGCAGGCTGTGAGCAGCAGCGGCGGACTCCTCGACGAGGGCGGCATTCTGCTGCGTCATCTGGTCGAGGTTGGCGATGGCCTGGCCGATCTGGCCGATGCCGGTGCTCTGCTCGCCGGTGGCGTGGCTGATCTCGGACACGATCGAACTGACTCGCGCAATGGCGTCGATGATCTCGTGCATGGTCTGGCCGGCCTTGGCCACCAGGGCGGTGCCGCTCTCCACGCTCTCGCCGCTGCTCATGATCAGCGACTTGATCTCCTTGGCGGCTTCCGCCGAGCGCTGGGCCAGGGTGCGCACTTCGCCGGCCACCACCGCAAATCCACGGCCCTGCTCGCCGGCCCGTGCAGCCTCCACGGCCGCGTTCAGCGCCAGGATATTGGTCTGGAAGGCGATGCCGTCGATGACGGAAATGATGTCGCCGATCTTGTTGGACGAGGCGCTGATGCGGCCCATGGTCTGCACGACCTCGTCCACCACCGCGCCGCCCCGGCGCGCCACCTCGGCGGCATCGCTGGCCAGCTGGTTGGCCTGGCGGGCCGACTCGGCGTTGTGGGTGACGCTGGCGGTCAGCTCCTCCATCGCCGAGGCCGTTTCCTGCAGGTTGGACGCGGCCTGCTCCGTGCGGTTGCTCAGGTCCTGGCTGCCGGTGGCCACCTCGCGTGAGGCGGTGGCGATGCTGTCGGTGCTGTGGCGCACGCCGGTGACGACCTTGGCCAGCGAGTCCTGCATGCCCTGCACGCCGCGCATCAGGGCGGAGGTTTCGTCACGCCCCTCCACACGCACGGGCTCGCTGAGGTCCTGGCCGGCGATGCGTTCCGCCGTCTTCACGGCATAGGCCAGCGGCGCCAGGATGGAGCGGATGTTGAGCGCCGTGTAGCACGCCAACAGCAGCACCGCGGCGATGACGACCCCCATCAGGTTGCGTCGGATGTCCTGCTCATGCTCGTCCAGCAGCGCCACTTGCTGCGCCGAATGCTTGTCCACCCTCTCCGTCATCTCAGCCAGCGCCTTGTCCAGCGCTCGCACGGGGCCCTTGACGGGTTCCATCGCCTGATTGGCCGCCGCCGTATCGGCGAACTCGCCCTTGAGCACCCGCTCGAGGATGCCGCTGAAGCCGCCTCGGTAATCTTGCAGCGCCTTCTGCAACTCCTCTGGCATGCGCTTCACGTCGGCGGGCACATCGAGCTTGGCGATGTTGCCAAGGCTGGTGGAGACCTTCTCGAAGGTCTCGTTCCACTCCTTGCGGTAGCGCTCGACGGCCTTGGCGTCAGCCAGGTTGATGAGCAGGTCCTTCTCGTAGCGGCGCAGGTTGCCGACGCCGGCACGCACGCCGGCCAACTGGGTCAGCGACTCGACGTCGTTGTCCACGTAGTGCACGAATTCGGCCTTGGACTGCGCCAGGCTGCGCAAGCCCTGAAGGCCGACGACGAGCATCGCCAAAACCGCGAGTGCTGCGAGCGCGAGCAGCCGCGCCTTGATCGTGAAATCGCTGAGCTTCATCACCACTCCTCATCACGAGCCAAACCGCAACGGGCGGCAGCCGTCGTCCCTCGCTGCCGCAGCCTGTCGACCCAGGAGTGATCACAGCGGCGTGATTTATTAGAGGTCGTGGCGCGAGACTAGTCCTTTGCCGGGCCGCCGCCAAGCCTCAGGCGCCTGGGTTGGGGTCAGGCGACCACAGCTCGCGCATCGCCGCCTCGAAGGCATCACCCACGCGCTGTGGCGCCCGCCAGGGCCGCGCCCGGCCGGCCACCCAGACGGATTGCCAGGGTGAGCCGTTGCTGCCGAAGACGACAGCGTCGAGCAGGGCCTCGTCGGGCAAGCCACGCAGGGCGTCGGCCTCGCGGTTCAGCACCAGCGCGTCGGCGCGCGCCCCCGGCGTGAGGCCCCAGGCCGTGAAGCCGGCCGCACGGGCGCCACCGGCCACGGCAGCGTCGAACAGCCGCGCCGCGCTGGACGGCTGGCTGCCCGGTGCCGACGCAACGTTGCGCTGGCGCAGCGCCAGACGCTGGCCGTACTCCAGCCAGCGCAGCTCCTCCACCCAGCCGCGCGTGACCTGGCTGTCCGAGCCCACCGTCAGCGGCACGCCGTTGGACAGCCAGCTCGGCAGGTCGGCCAGGCCGTCGCCGAGGTTGGCTTCGGTACCCGGGCAGATGACGATGCCCGCGCCGCTGCGGGCCACGGCCTCGATCTCGGGGCTTTCGGCATGCGTGGCGTGCACGAGCTGCCAGCGCGGGTCCAGATGACCCTCGTCGGCCAGCCATTGGATCGGGCGCTTGCCCGTCGCCTGGAGGCAGTCGGCCACCTCGGCCGTCTGCTCGGCGACGTGGATGTGGATGGGCAGGTCTGCCGCGCCGACAAGGCTGGTCAGGCGGGCGATGTCCTGCGGCGAGGCACCGCGCAGCGAGTGCAGGGCCACACCGGCGTTCACGCGCGGCAGGCCGGCGGCCATGACGCGCTGGCTGGCACGCCAGGCCCAGTCGGCGTCGGCGGCAAAGCGGTGCTGGTCGGGCCTCAGCGCCGTGTTCGATCCGTTCAAGCCAAAGCCGCTGCGCGTGTAGACCACGGGCAGCAAGGTCAGGCCGATGCCGGTGTCCTCGGCGGCTGAAGCCAGCGCCCAGGCCATGTCGAGTTCGTCGTCGAAGTGCTGGCCTTCGGCGGGATGGTGCAGGTAGTGGAACTCGCAGACCTGGGTGT
The DNA here is from genome assembly GCF_059421665.1 of Roseateles sp. GW821-FHT02E12. Classification (NCBI taxonomy): domain Bacteria; kingdom Pseudomonadati; phylum Pseudomonadota; class Betaproteobacteria; order Burkholderiales; family Sphaerotilaceae; genus Roseateles; species Roseateles sp. GW821-FHT02E12. The sequence continues at coordinate 156,208 of NZ_JBWKVK010000003.1, read as the reverse complement.
AGCCGCCGCGCAGCATCTCGGCATAGAGCTGGCTGGCCACCGCCCGCAGCTGCTGGGGCGAGATGCGCAGGGCCAGCGCGTACATGCGGTCGCGCCAGCTCCAGAAATCGTCCTGGCCGGCCTCGCGGCGCTCAGCCAGGCCGACGAAGGCGCGCTGGAAGGCATGGCTGTGCGCATTGACCAGGCTGGGGATGACGGGGCCGGCCAGCGCCTCGGCATCGGGCGGCGCCGGCACGTTGACGGTGATCTCGGACCAGTGGCCGCTCGCGTCGACGCTCAGCAGCACGTCGCGCTGCCAGCGGCCATCCACCCAGGCCAGGGGGGCGTGGAGTCGCTTCAGACCGGGCATGCGAGCAGCTCCTGCAGCAATTGCTTGATGAGCGGCGCGACCTGGGCAGCCAGCACCTCATCGAAGGCGCCCGCCGGGTCGACGGCCTCGTCCATGTAGCAGCGCTGGCACATCTCCAGCTGCACGGCGTGCACGCCCTGGCCGGGCTGGCCATAGTGGCGCGTGATGTAGCCGCCCTTGAAGCGGCCGTTGACGACCTGGCTGAAACGCGTCTGGCTGGCCAGCAGCGCGCCCAGGCGCTCGGTGACGGCCGGCGCACAGGCCGCGCCGTCGGCAGTGCCGAGGTTCAGGGCCGGCAGCTCGCCTTCGAACAGCCAGGGCAGCTCGGAGCGGATGCTGTGGCCGTCGAAGAGCAGCGCATGGCCATGCTGCTCGCGCAGGCGCGCCAGCTCCGCCGCCAACGCCGAGTGATAGGGCTGCCAGTAGGCCTCGCGGCGCGCGGCGATACCGGCCGCATTGGGCCCGGCGCCATCGGCGTAGAGCGGGTCGTCGGAGAAGAAGCGCGTGGGCACCAGGCCGGTGCCGCCGGCAGCGCCAGGATAGAGCGGCTGGTCGTCCGGCGGCCGGTTCAGGTCGATGACGTAGCGGCTGTAGCGCGGCACGATGAGGCTGGCACCGAGCTCGTCGGCCAGCGGGCCGTAGAGCCGCTCCAGGTGCCAGTCGCTGTCCTCGCTGGCCAGGGCACGGGGTACGAGCTGATCGGCCAGCTCAGGCGGGATTTCTATGCCGACGTGCGGCAGGCTGATCAGCAGCGGCACACGGCCCTGCTGCAGACGAAAGACGCTCATGCTTCTCCCTGGTTTGCGTGATGCACCCGTTCTATCAGCGGGTTATGTCCAAAGCATGCTGCCAGCTCTCGCGGATGTCCGCTATCCCAGACACAGAAATCGGCACGCTGCCCCGCCACGAGCTGGCCCCGATCCTTCAGCCCAAGGGCGCGCGCACCGTTGACCGTCAGGCCGCGCAGCGCTTCCTCGGGCGTCAGGCGGAACAGCACACAAGCCATGTTCATCATCAACAGGGGCGACAGCGTTGGCGAGCTGCCCGGGTTGTGGTCGGTCGCGATGGCGATGGGGACACCGGCCTGGCGCAGCTGTTGAATAGGTGGCAGCCTGGTTTCGCGCAGGGCGTAGAAGGCGCCCGGCAGCAGCACCGCCACCGTGCCGGCCTCGGCCATGGCCTGGATGCCGGCGTCGCTCAGGTATTCGAGGTGATCGCAGCTCAGCGCCCGGTAGCCGGCGGCGAGCTGGGCGCCCCCCTGGTCGCTCAGCTGCTCGGCATGCAGCTTCACGGGAAGGTTGAGGCGCTTGGCGGCATCAAAGACACGCGCAACCTGGGCCGGGCTGAAGGCGATGTGCTCGCAGAAGGCGTCCACCGCATCGACGAGGCCCGCCTCGTGCAGATCGGGCAGCCACCGGCAGACGGCGGCGATGTAGTCGTCGGCGTCGGCAAACTCGGGCGGCAGCGCGTGGGCGGCGAGATAGGTCGTGCGCACGTCCAGGCCCAGAGGGCCGAGCTGGCGCGCAACGCGCAGCATGCGGGCCTCAGTGGCGGCGTCCAGGCCGTAACCGGACTTGACCTCCACCGTCGTCACGCCCTCGGCGATCAACGCCAGGGCACGCTTGGTGGCCCAGGCCAGCAACTGGGCTTCAGTGGCGTCGCGCGTTGCGGCCACTGTTGACTTGATGCCGCCGCCGGCCTTGGCGATGTCTGCGTAGCTGGCGCCATGCAGGCGCTGCTCGAACTCGCCCGCGCGGTTGCCGCCGTAGACGAGGTGGGTGTGGCAATCGACGAAGCCGGGCGTGACGAGTGCTCCATTCAGCTCGACGACCTCGTCGGCCGGCGGCGCGCTCGCGGTCGGGCCGACCCAGCGCAGCAGGCCGCTGTCGTCGACAAGCAAAGCCCCGTCGTCGATCAGGCCCCAGCCGCTGTCGCCCGCCAGCGTGGCGAGGACCCCACCGCGCCAGAGCTTCATCCCTCGTCGCTCCAGGTCAGCCACCAGGCATTGCCCTCGCCGGTGAAGACGCAGCTCTGCGTTACCGGCTGCTCGCACCAGGCCAGCGTCAGCGGCGCCATCGGCATGGCGCGGTGGCCGTGCTCCAGCAGGCCGCCGTTGACGGTGAACAGGCCCACCCAGGGCGTCTTGGGCAGCAGCACGTGGTGGGCCGATTCGAGCTCCAGGTTGCCGCGCCGCTCCATCACGTTGAGGACCTCGGTCGGGCCCTTGATGAGCTCGGCCTCCGGCGCCAGGCCGCCCTCGAAACGCAGCGGCTCGTCGCCGATGCTCTGTGGCCAGTCGAACAGGCGCAGCCCGGCACCGCCGATGACGGCCAGCCAACGGTGCACGCCGGGGAAGGCCGAGAACGGCCCGTCTCGCTCGACGCGAGCAACGCTGATGCGCAATGCCCAGTCATGGGCATGCGGCCAGGCGAGCAGCTCACGCGTCGTTCCGCCCTTGTTCTTCCAGGCCTGCGGCTCCAAGTCGGCCGCGCTGACCTTGCTCCAACTCATGTTCTTGTCCTTGCGCTTCTGGCCGTACGGCCAACCGCGCATTTTCCGCAGCTCTGTGCGGCCCGGCTCATGCCGAGAAGCTCCCTTGCAATTGGTAACGTACACCAGGGTGGGTGAGTTTCACGCTGGTTACGGCGGCACCGCGGCTGTAGGTGATGCGTTTGACGACCAGGCAGGGGTCGCGGCGGTTGATGCCGAGCAGCTTGGCTTCGACCTCGCCGGGCAGCGCCGCCTCGATCATGTAGCGCGCCTCGGACAGCGGCGCCACTTCGAGCAGGTAGTGCGTGGGCGTGATGCGCGTGAAATCCTGCACCAGATAGTCCGGCGCGCACGCCGGGTTGACGGCCCGCTCCTCGCACTGGATGGCGACCCCGTTCTCAAGATGCGTAATCAAGCTCAGGTAGATGGGCGCCCCCCGCTTGAGCCCCAGCTCGGCCGCCTGCTGCGGCGTGGCCTTGCCTTTGGTCAGGGCGTGCACGCGTGCCTCGTGCGTGCCGCCGCGCTCGACGATTTCCTCATGCACGTCGCGCACGTTCAGCGTTGACGAAATGCGGTGCAGCTGGGCGACGAAGCTGCCCACGCCCTGAACGCGCTCGATCAACCCCTCCTGCACCAGCTCGCGCAGCGCCCGGTTCACCGTCATGCGGCTGACCTCGAACTGGCCGACCAGCGCGCCTTCGCTGGGCAGCAGGTCGCCGGCCACCCAGTGGCTGCTGGCGATGCCTTCGCGCAGATGGTTCTTGACCTTGAGGTACTGGGGTTCGGGGCCTGTAGCTGACGTTCGGGGGCTTCTGGGCATGGCGCCATCCTAGTTGACTTGACTTGTATAGACAACTAGAGTTCGCGGCACTTTCAGGAGTACCCGATGTCCGCTTTGCCCCGTTCCGCTCCCCGCCCAGTGAAGGCGCCCACCGGCACCCAACTCAGCTGCAAGAGCTGGCTGACCGAGGCCGCCTACCGCATGCTGCAGAACAACCTCGACCCCGCCGTGGCCGAGAACCCGGACGCGCTGGTCGTCTACGGCGGCATCGGCAAGGCCGCGCGCAACTGGGACGCGTTCGACGCGATCTGCAAGTCCCTGCGCGAGCTGAACGACGACGAGACGCTGCTGATCCAGTCGGGCAAGCCGGTGGGCGTGTTCCGCACCCACCCGGACGCGCCGCGCGTGCTGCTGGCCAACTCCAACCTCGTGCCGGCCTGGGCCACCTGGGAGCACTTCCACGAGCTGGACCGCAAGGGTCTGATGATGTACGGCCAGATGACGGCCGGCAGCTGGATCTACATCGGCAGCCAGGGCATCGTGCAGGGCACCTACGAGACCTTTGCCGAAGCGGCCCGCCAGCATTACGGCGGCGTGGCCAAGGGCAAATGGGTGCTGACCGCGGGCCTGGGCGGCATGGGTGGCGCCCAGCCGCTGGCGGCCACCTTCGCGGGCTTTTGCTCGCTGAACATCGAGTGCCAGCAGTCGCGCATCGACTTCCGCCTCAAGACCCGCTATGTGGACGAGCAGGCGTTCGATCTGGACGACGCGCTGGACCGCATCGCCAAGTACACCGCTGCCGGCGAAGCCAAGTCCATCGCGCTGCTGGGCAACGCGGCGCGATTGATCCCGGCCCTGGCCGAGCGCTGCAAGCTGGGCACGGCCATCAAGCCCGACTTTGTGACCGACCAGACCTCGGCGCACGACCTCATCCACGGTTATCTGCCGGCCGGCTGGAGCGTGGAGCAGTGGAAGGCTGCAGCGGCCGACCCGGCCCAGCACGCCGAACTGAAGGCCGCCGCCGCCAAGAGCTGCGCCGACCACGTGAAGGGCATGCTGGCCTTCCAGCAGATGGGCATCCCCACGGTGGATTACGGCAACAACATCCGCCAGGTCGCCAAGGACCAGGGCGTGGCCAATGCCTTCGACTTCCCCGGCTTCGTCCCCGCCTATGTGCGCCCGCTCTTCTGCGAAGGCAAGGGCCCCTTCCGCTGGGTGGCCCTGTCGGGCGACCCGGAAGACATCCGCAAGACCGACGCCAAGCTGAAGGAGCTGTTCCCGCAACACGCGGCGCTGCACCGCTGGCTGGACATGGCCGCCGAGCGCATCGCCTTCCAGGGCCTGCCCGCGCGCATCTGCTGGCTGGGCCTGGGCGAGCGCCAAATCGCCGGCCTGGCCTTCAACGAGATGGTGAAGAGCGGCGAGCTGAAGGCGCCCATCGTCATCGGCCGCGACCACCTGGACAGCGGCTCCGTTGCCAGCCCGAATCGCGAGACCGAAGGCATGAAGGACGGCTCGGATGCAGTCTCCGACTGGCCGCTGCTGAACGCGCTGCTGAACACCGCCGGCGGCGCCACCTGGGTATCGTTGCACCACGGCGGCGGCGTGGGCATGGGCTACTCGCAGCACTCGGGCGTCGTCATCGTGGCCGACGGCACCGAGGCAGCCGCGCAGCGCCTGTCCCGCGTGCTGTGGAACGACCCCGGCACCGGCGTCATGCGCCACGCCGATGCAGGCTACGAGACTGCCGTCGCCTGCGCCAACAAGAACGAACTGAACCTGCCTTCCTTGTGAAGTCTTCTATGAAACTCATTCCCGGACAACTGACGCTGGCCCAACTCGCCGACATCGCCGCAGGCCGCGCCGCGCTTCAGCTCGACGACTGGGCGCCCGTGGACAAGAGCGCAGCCCTCGTGGCAGCCGCAGCCGCGGGCGACGCACCGGTCTACGGCGTCAACACCGGCTTCGGCAAGCTGGCCAGCACGCGCATCGCCAAGGACCAGCTCGCGGCCCTGCAACTCAACTTGATCCGCAGCCATGCGGTAGGCGTTGGCGCGCCGATGTCGCCCGAGGTGGTGCGGCTGATGCTGGCCACCAAGGCCGGCAGCCTGGCGCGCGGCTTCTCGGGTGTGCGCCGCGAGGTCATCAACGCGCTGCTGGATGCCTTCAACGCCGGCTTCGTGCCCTACGTGCCCTGCCAGGGCTCGGTCGGCGCGAGTGGCGACCTGGCGCCGCTGGCCCACCTGACGCTGGCGCTGATGGGCGAAGGCGAGGCGCTGGTGAAAGGCCAGCGCGTGTCGGCCCGCGACGAGCTGGCCCGCCTGGAACTGCAGCCGCTGACGCTGGCCGCCAAGGAAGGCCTGGCCCTCATCAACGGCACCCAGGCCAGCACGGCGCTGGCCCTGCACGCGCTGCTGCGCTTCGAGGGCTTGTTCGGCACGGCTCTCGCCAGCGGCGCGATGACGCTGGACGCCGCACGCGGCAGCGACGGCCCCTTCGACGATCGCATCCACCAGGTGCGTGGACAGCCAGGCCAGATCGAGGTGGCCGGCATCTACCGCGAGCTGCTGGCGGGCAGCGCCATCCGCGCCAGCCACCGCGAGGGCGACGAGCGCGTGCAGGACCCGTACTGCCTGCGCTGCCAGCCCCAGGTCATGGGTGCCTGCCTGGACCAGGCCCGCCACGCCGCCAAGGTGCTGGTGTGCGAGGCCAATGCGGTGACCGACAACCCGCTGGTGTTCGAGGACGTCATGCTGTCGGGCGGCAACTTCCACGCCGAACCCGTCGCCTTCGCGGCCGACAACCTGGCCCTGGCCATCGCCGAGGTCGGCGCCATTGCCGAGCGCCGCATCGCCATGCTGATCGACCCGGGCATCTCGCGCCTGCCGCCCTTCCTGACGGCCGACGCCGGCCTGCACAGCGGCTTCATGATTGCCCACGTGACGGCCGCGGCCCTGGCCAGCGAGAACAAGAGCCTGGCCCACCCGGCCAGCGTGGACAGCCTGCCCACCAGCGCCAACCAGGAAGACCACGTGAGCATGGCCACCTTCGCCGCGCGCCGCCTGCACGCGATGCTGGACAACACGGCCCACATCGTCGCCATCGAGCTGCTGGCCGCGGCCCAGGGCATCGACTTCCTGCGCCCGCTGCAGAGCTCGGCGCCGGTGGAGGCCCTGCACACGCGGCTGCGCGCGGACTGCGCGAGCATGCCGGCCGACCACTACCTCGCGCCGGACATCGAGCGCGCGGCGGCGCTGGTGCAGGCCGGTGTGCTGGCGGCGCCGAGCGCGCCGGGCTTCGCCCGCTGACGCGCCAGCAGGCGCCGTGCGGCGCAGAATGGGGCAGGCTTCTCGCACTGCCGCCATGCCGCCTCTTGCTGCGCTCGCTGCACCCGCCATCCTCGCAGCCCTGCTCGTCGGCGCGCCGGGCCGGGCGGCGGCGGCCGATGGCGGCGGCGCCATGCTCATCCACCACATCCCGCTGCCAGGCGACGGCCCCGATGGCGTGCCCAACCTGCCCATGGCCGGGCGCACGGCCATCTGGGCGCACCAGGCCGGCCTGGTGCTGCGCTGGCAAGCCGTGCCCTTCAAGCGCAGCCTGCACGAGCTGCAGCGCAACCGTGAGCCCTTCTGCGTGCTGGGCGTCTTCGACACTGCCGAGCGCCACCGCTTCGCGCGCTTCTCGCGGCCCATCCACCGCGAGGAGCAGCAGGTCTTCCTGGCGGCCAGCCGCACGGCCGACACGCTGAGCCGGCTGCCCAGCGCGCGGGCTGCGCTGCAGGACAAGCGCTTCAAGCTGCTGGTCTACGACGGTGTGGCCTACGGCGGCCCGCTGGACGGCTGGATCGCACAGCGCAGCCCGCCGCCACTGAAGGTGGGCGCGAGCACCGCCAAGCTTGCACCCATGCTGGTACGCGGCCATGCCGATTTCACGATCTCCGTCGCGTCCGAGTTGCAGGAACTGCGCCGCCGCGGCGAGCCCGACGCGCAGAACATCGAGGCCGTGCTGCTGCCCGGCATGCCGCCACCGCCGCTACGCCACCTGGCCTGCAGCCTGCGTGTGCCGGCCGAGTGGGTGGCGCGCTTCGATGCGGCCATCCGGGCCAGACCGGCGCCTTGATACTTCCCGTCAGACGTTCGGTGAGGCGTCAGTAGCGCCCGGCCGCCCCGGCCACGCGCAGGAAGACGTAGGCAAACCACGCCACGACGGCCCGGTGCACCCAGGCGCGCAGGCCGGTGCCGCCGCGCTCGCCAACGCGCTTGGACGCGACGATGGCGGTCTCGATCTCCTCGGCCAGCCGTGCGGAGAAGCCAGCGTCGCGCACGATGACATTGGCTTCCAGGTTCACCAGCAGCGACAGCGGGTCGATGTTGGAGCTGCCCACCGTGGCCCATTGCCCGTCGACGACGGCGACCTTGGCATGCAGGAAGGCCGGCGTGTACTCGTAGATCTCGACGCCATGGCCCAGCAGTTCGGCGTAGAGCGCCTCGGCGGCCCAGCCGGCCAGCCGATAGTCCAGCTTGCCCTGCAGCAGCAGGCGCACGCGTACGCCGCGGTCGGCCGCATGGCGCAATGCCTGGCGGATGCGCTGGCCGGGATAGAAATACGGGCAGACCAGGTCGACGCTGCTGCGCGCCTCACGGATGGCGTCCGCGTAGGCATGCTCGATGGTGCGGCGCCGGCGCAGGTTGTCGCGCAGCACGAAGGCCGCGCTGATGGGTTGCAGCCGCGACGGTGGCTCGGCCAGGCGCTGCGGGCCGCGCCAAAGCTGGGTCAGCCACAGGCCGAGGCGGCGGCGCAGCGGTACGTAGTCGAGCAGGGCGTCGTCGAAATCCCGCCCCAACCAGGCACGCGACCAGATCGAGCGCACGCTCTGGTCGACGAGGCCGACGAGGCCGCCGCGCAGCTGCACGGCGAAGTCCAGCCGCGGCAGCTCGGTCACGCCGTGGTGCATGTCCAGGCGGTCATCGATGACGTTGATGCCGCCGACGAAGGCCTGCTCGCCGTCGACGACGCAGAGCTTCTGGTGCAGCCGGCGCAACTGGCCCGGCTGGAACCAGTGCCACCAGCGGTTCATGGGCCTGAACACCGCCAACGCCACACCGCTGCCGGCAAAGCGCTCGCGCAGCGCCTTGATGCTGGCGTTGCTGCCGAAGCCGTCGACGACGACACGCACACGCACGCCGCGCCGGTCCGCCGCCAGCAGCGCGTCGGCCAGGGCCAGCGAGGTCTCGTCGTGGTGAAAGATGTAGGTGGCCAGCCAGATTTCGCTGCGCGCGTGCCGGATGGCCTCGTGCATGCGCGGGAAGAGCTGGTCGCCGCCGCGCAGCAACTCGACCTCGTTGCCACCGACGAAGCCGGGGTCGGCGGCATGATGCCGACGGCGCCGCTTCGACCCGAGCTGTCTCACTTAGGCACCCCTCGCGCTTCGCGCTGCCCAGCCAAGCGGGGGCTGAGCCCCTTCGGACGGCCGTGCGGCGTCCATGGCACCCCACGCGCTTCGCGCTGCCCCGCCAAGCGGGGGCTGAGCCCCTCCGGGCGGCCGCGCGGGGCTCATTCGAGCGCCAGCTCCACCAGCAGCGGCAGGTGGTCGGACATGCGTGCCCAGCTCGGGCCGCGGGGCACCTGCACGCCGGTGCAGCGCAGGCCGCTCATGTAGATGCGGTCGAGCGCGAACACCGGCAGCCGCGAAGGAAAAGTGGGGGCCCGTGCCCGGCCATGCGGCGGTGCCGCGCGGCGCAGGCCATGGGCCCGCATCGGCACGTCCAGGCGCTCGCCCCAGTCGTTGAAGTCACCGGCGACGAGAACGGGCGCACCCGCCGGCACGTGCTCGCGCACGAAAGCGGCAAGGCGGTCGACCTGGCGCATGCGGCTGGAATGGATCAACCCGAAATGCGCGACGACGACATGCACGACGGCGCCCTGCCAGTGCACGGGCACGTGCAGCAGGCCGCGCTGCTCGAAGGAGTGATCCGACACGTCGTGGTGGCCGATGTCCCCCAGGGGCCAGCGGGACAACAGCGCATTGCCGTGCTCGCCGAACTTGGTCGTCGCATTGGTGCGGTAGGCCACCTCGTAACCGTCGGGCGCGAGGAACTCCGCCTGGCCTTTCTCGGGCCAGCCGAACCAGGTGCGGTCGAAGAAGGCCGCCTCACGGTGGTGGAAGAGGCGCACCTCCTGCAGGCAGACGAGGTCAGCGTCCAGCGCCTCGACGCCCATCTGCAGGTTGTGGATCTCCAGCCGCTTGGCCGGCCCCAGGCCGCGCACACCCTTGTGGATGTTGTAGGTCGCCACACGCAGTACGGCGCCGGGCGCATGGGGGGTGGGGCGGGCGACTGATCTCATGGCGTGGTCATGGCACTGAAGCGCGGCAGCTGCAACACTGCCTCGGCATTGGAGGGCGAGAAGCAGCGATCGGCCGCTTCATGCCAGGGCAACCAGACCCAAGATAAATGCTCGCGCGGCGACAGCGTGGGCGTCAATGCCGACGGCAGTTGTAGGCCGAAGACGTGTTCGGTGTTGCGCGTGACGCCCGGCGCGTAGCGATGGCGCCAGTGGGGGTAGATGTCGTAGACGTTGGCGAGGTTCCAGTCGCGCAGCTCGCCGCCGACGGTGGCAATGTCGAAGCCGGTTTCCTCCAGCACCTCACGGCGCGCGGTCTCTGCCGGTGCCTCGTCGAGTGCATCCTTGGAGCCGGTGACGCTCTGCCAGTAACCGGGGTGGTCGGCACGCTCGATCAGCAGCACCTGCAGATCGGGCGTGTGGATGACGACAAGGACCGATTCGGGGATCTTGTAGGGCACGGCAGGGGGCATGCGAACAGCATAGCCGCGCACCTGCCGGCCCGGAATGGCCCGTCAGGGCTTGGAGGCTTCGATGCTGGCCTGCGTGAACTCCGGGTACCCCGAGGGCCGGAAGGTGTTCAGGTTGGTCAGGAAATTGTTGTCGCGCAGCGGGATGGTGGCCGAGCCGTAGTCATAGGCATTCAGCTTGTTGCGCATCTGCTCGTTCGTCACGCTGTCGCCATGCACCTCGTACCAGCTGACGATGGTGGGCGTGACGAACTGGCCGTAGCCGTTTTCGGCAGCCTCGGTGGCGCCAGCCATGCGCATGGCATGGGTCGTCACGCCGTCCTTGTGATAAACGATCTTGACGTGGCCATACTGCATCGGCAATTGGGCCGCCGCAACGTTGTAGAGCTTGCCGTGGGCGCTGTAGCCGGCGTGGGTGACGACGCCGTTCTTGGTCCAGACGGCCGCATGCTCCCAGTCGTGGCGGTGGCCGCCGCCGAAGACGGTGGCCTGGTCCTTCAGGAAGTACAGCGCGTAGAAGTGGCCGCAGTAGGTGTCGACACCGCTGCGCAGGCAGGCGTGGCGGTGGAGTGTGTTGGACAGATCCAGGAAGTTGCTCGCACGGCAGCCGCCGGTGATGCTGCCGCTGGGGTTGAGGCCGGCGTTCTGGCGGCCATCGCGGGCGACACCGGCGCTTGGCAGGCAGCCGTCACCGTCGAAGTCGAACACCGGGTAGGTGCTGCGGATATCGATGGTGCGCGGCAGCGCCTCGTCCAGGCGAGGGAAGTTGTCGGCGTGGGCTGCGGCGGCCAGGGCCAGCAGCGAGATCAGCACGGGAAGGGTCTTTTTCATGCGGCAATCCAGACGGGGGGTGAGGAAGGCCGCGACTGTCGCGGCGGCGCATGTCGCCGCCGTGAAGCCAGATCACCCGCCTTGCTGCTTGCGCTTGGTGGCCACCTCGGGCGGCAGCTCCTTGGCCTGCAGCTCGCGCACTTGGGCAACGAGCTGGTTGTGGGCGTCCAGGAAGGCCGCGGCGATGACCTTGCCTTCGTTGGAATTGCTCCAGCCCGCACCGGCCGCCCCGCCGAGCTTGCCCAGCACCGCGCCGCCGACGCCCAGGTCCGCCACCTCGACCGAGCCGGTGGCTGCGGCGATCTGCTCCGTCGTCTCGTTGTCGGTCAGCAGGAGCGCGGCCTGCGCCTGCTTGAGCTTGACCTGCTCGGCCGCCCCGACCAGCTTGTTCAGATAGGGAATGGCCTGCAGGATGCCGCCGATCTGGCGACCGGCGTCCTGCTCGCTGAAGGTGAGGCTGGGCGTCAGGCTGTACTGGGCCTCGTAGCCCTTGCCCTTGTGCACGGTGCTGCCCTGCTGGCGCAGGATGCCGGCGTCCTTGAGTTCCTGCTCGCGCACGGTCGCCTTCAAACCCGCCGCACGGTCGACAACGCGGAAGCAGCCGCTCTGCTGGGCCAGCAGCCGCACCAGGGGCACAGGGCTGGAGGGCAGTTGGTAGCTGCTGGAGTAGGCGTAGCCGTTGGGGTTCTCGACGAGGGCCAGCGTCGCGACCGGTGCATCGCATTTGACGAGTTCGCGGCTGGCCTTGTGGGCACCGGACGGGCCGGCGGAGCCACTGATCACCGAGCCGCCTTCACCCAGCGAGGTGGAAGACTTGCCGCAGCCGGCCAGCAGCAGAGCGACAAGGGGAAGAACGAGCAGAGGGCGGGTGTTCATCGCTGGGAGTCTGCCTCGCCGCTGAAGTCGATCCGTCCCAGGAACGCGGGACGATCAGCCCCTCGCCCCCGGGGTCTGCCGGTGCCAGCACCCAAGAAAAAAGCCTCGCGAGGGCGAGGCTTTCGGGCCGAACCGGTAAGGCTTACTGCGCTGCAGCAGCGGAGTTGCGCAGGCGGATGTGCAGCTCGCGCAGCTGCTTCTCGTCCACCAGCGACGGTGCGCCGGTCAGCAGGCACTGGGCGCGCTGGGTCTTGGGGAAGGCGATGACGTCGCGGATGGAATCGGCCTTGGTCATCATCGTGACGATGCGGTCCAGGCCGAAGGCCAGGCCGCCGTGCGGGGGGGCACCGTACTGCAGCGCGTCCAGCAGGAAGCCGAACTTGATGCGCTGGTCTTCCGCGCTGATGTTCAGCGCCTCGAAGACCTTGGCCTGCACCTCGGCGCGGTGGATACGCACCGAGCCGCCGCCCAGCTCCCAGCCGTTGAGCACCATGTCGTAGGCCTTGGCAATGCACTTGCCCGGGTCCGACGTCATCAGGTCCTCATGGCCGTCCTTCGGTGCCGTGAACGGGTGGTGAACGGCCGCCCAGCGGTTGTTCTCTTCGTCGTGCTCGAACATCGGGAAGTCGACCACCCACAGCGGTGCCCAGACGTCGTTGAACAGGTCGTTGGCCTTGCCGAACTCGCTGTGGCCGACCTTCAGGCGCAGCGCGCCGATAGCGTCGTTGACGACCTTGGCCTTGTCAGCGCCGAAGAACAGCAGGTCGCCGTCCTGCGCGCCGGTGCGCTTGAGGATCTCGGCAACGGCTTCGTCGTGCAGGTTCTTGACGATGGGCGACTGCAGGCCCTCGCGGCCCTTGGCCACTTCGTTGACCTTGACCCAGGCCAGGCCCTTGGCGCCGTAGATCTTGACGAACTCGGTGTAGGCGTCGATCTCGCCGCGGCTCATGGTCGCGCCCTTGGGCACGCGCAGCGCAACGACACGGCCGCCCGGCGTGGTGGCCGGGCCGGAGAAGACCTTGAAGTCCACCGTCGTCATCGCGTCGGTCAGTTCGGTGAACTCGAGCTTGACGCGCAGGTCGGGCTTGTCGGAGCCGAAGCGGTGCATGGCTTCCGAGTACTTCATCACCGGGTAGTCGCCCAGCTCCACGTTCAGCGCCTTGCGGAAGACGTGGCGGATCATGCCCTCGAACATCGAGCGGATCTCTTCCTCGGTCAGGAACGAGGTCTCGATATCGATCTGCGTGAACTCGGGCTGGCGGTCGGCGCGCAGGTCCTCGTCGCGGAAGCACTTGGTGATCTGGTAGTAGCGGTCGAAGCCCGACACCATCAGCAGTTGCTTGAACAGCTGGGGCGACTGCGGCAGCGCGAAGAAGTGGCCGTCATGCACGCGGCTGGGCACAAGGTAGTCGCGCGCGCCTTCCGGCGTGCTCTTGGTCAGCATCGGCGTCTCGATGTCGACGAAGCCGTGCTCGTCCAGGAACTTGCGCACTTCCATCGCGACGCGGTAGCGCAGCATCAGGTTGTTCTGCATGTACGGGCGGCGCAGGTCCAGCACGCGGTGCGTGAGGCGGGTCGTCTCGCTGAGGTTGTCCTCGTCGATCTGGAAGGGGATGGGCACCGACGGGTTCAGCACCTCGATCTCGTGGCACAGCACTTCGATCTTGCCGCTGACGAGGTTGGCGTTCTCGGTGCCGGCCGGGCGCGCACGCACCTTGCCGACGATCTTGAGGCAGAACTCGCTGCGGACGTCTTCGGCGATCTTGAAGCTGTCGGCGCGGTCGGGGTCGCAGACGATCTGCACGAGGCCTTCACGGTCGCGCAGGTCGATGAAGATGACGCCGCCGTGGTCGCGGCGGCGATGGGCCCAGCCCATCAGGGTCACGGTCTGGTCGAGCAGCTTTTCGCTGACTTGGCCGGCATAGCAGGTACGCATGGTGTTCTTCTCCGAATTCTTTGCAGGGGTGTCTGGTGGGCGCTGACGGACTCGGTGGTCCTCAGGATTGAACGCCTGCCGGGGCGTTCAACCCGGCTGATTTCGCGCGGCGTCCGCGGCAGCTGCGACGGGGTCGCCGGCATGCGGCATCGGTGACACGGTGCCCATCGAGATGATGTACTTGAGCGCCTCGTCCACCGACATCTGCAGCGGCTTGATGTCGGCGCGCGGCACGATGAGGAAGAAGCCTGACGTCGGGTTGGGCGTCGTCGGCACGTAGAGGCTGACGTGCTCCTGCTCCAGGTGGCAGGCGACCTCGCCGCTGGGCGTGCCGGTCACGAACGCAATCGTCCAGGAGCCTTCACGCGGGTATTGCACGAGCACGGCTTCGCGGAAGGCGTTGCCGCTGCTGGAGAACAGCGTGTCCGACACCTGCTTGACCGAGCTGTAGATGCTCTTGACGATGGGGATGTGGGACATCAGCCGGTCCCACTGCGTCAGCAGCCATTGGCCGAAGATGTTCGCCACGAACACGCCAGTGGCCAGCAGCCCGCCGGCCAGGATGACGATGCCGAGCCCGGGCACATGCTGCAGCCCCAGGATGCCGGCACGCCAGGCGCCAGGCATGACCAGGGCCAGCGCCGCCAGCAGCGAGCCGAAGACGCCGTTGACGACGTCCAGCACCTGGGCGAGCACCCAGATCGTGATGGCCAGCGGCAGCCAGACCAGCAGGCCGGCAACCAGGTATTTTCTAAATGACGCGCCCACGAAGCTTCCGGTCAGTGGCAGGCGCAGGAGCCGCCGCAAGGGGTGGAGGACGAGGAAGCCGGCGATGCCGAGGCTTCGGCCTTGGCCGCATCGGGCTTGGCCGCTTCAGCAGCCGGGGCCGCAGGGGCGGACGAGCCACCCTTGAAATCGGTCGCGTACCAGCCCGAACCCTTGAGCTGGAAGCCCGCCGCGGTGACCTGCTTGGAAAAACTCTCCGCCGCGCAGGCGGGGCAGATGGTCAGCGGCGCGTCGGACAGCTTTTGCAGCACGTCCTTGGCGTGGCCGCAGGCGCTGCAGCGGTAGGCGTAGATTGGCATGGCGGGTCGGTGAGGGGCGAAAAGCCCGACATTTTAGCGGGGCGCCGCCGCCAGCTCAGCCGTGGGGCGGCAGGTGGTGGCTGACGTGCTCGTGCCGGTTGGTCAGCCACTGCGGCGCGAGCGACCCGGCCACCATGCCAACCAGGGCCGCCAGCAAGCCGGCGAGCTGGGCCGGAAAGACCTCGCCCCAGGTGCTCACCTGCGGGAAGAAGGCCACCCAGACGGCGATGCCGGCAAAGATGGAGAACACGGCGCCCTGGGTCGTCGCACGGCTCCAGTACAGCCCGAAAACCAGGGGCACGAACGCCGCCACCAGGGTCACCTGGTAGGCGGAGCTGACGAGGTCATAGATGGACGTGCCCTGCAGCGCGATGGCGTAGGCCAGCACGGCGAACGCGAAGATGACCAGCGTCACGCGCATGGCCACCAGCGACTGCTTGTCGCTCATGCCGGGGCGGATCTGCTTGAGGATGTTCTCGACGAAGCTGGTCGTCGGCGCCAGCAGCGTGGCCGACGAGGTGCTCTTGATGGCCGACAGCAGCGCGCCGAAGAACAGGATCTGCATGAACAGCGGCATGTGGCCCATGACGAAGCTGGGCAGCACGCGCTGGTAGTCGTTCTGGGCCAGTTCCAGCGCCTTGTCGCCCATGACGGCCACGGCGGCCAGCACGATGAACATGGGCACGAAGGCGAAGGCGATGTAGCTGAAGCCGCCGATCATGGCGCCGCGCTGTGCCGTCTTGGCGTCCTTGGCGGACATGACGCGCTGGAACACGTCCTGCTGCGGGATGGAGCCGAGCATCATGGTCAGGCCGGAGCCGAGGAACATGGCCATCTCGGTGAAGGTCGGGTTGGGCAGGAAGCGGCCGAGGTCGCGGCTCTTGGCCAGGTCCAGCACCTTGCCGGCGCCGCCGGCCAGGTCCGAGGCGAACACCGCGATGACGCTCATGCCGATGACCAGCACGATCATCTGGATGAAGTCGGTCCAGGCGACGGCCAGGAAGCCGCCGATGACAACGTACACCAGCACCGCCAGCAAGCCGACGACCATGCCGGTCTGCGGGCTCATGGCGCCGTCGGTCAGGATGTTGAACACCAGGCCCAGGGCCGTGACCTGGGCGGCCACCCAGCCCAGGTAGCTCAGGATGATGGCCAGCGAGCAGAACACCTCGACGCCCTTGCCGAAGCGCTGGCGATAGAAGTCGCCAATGGTCAGCAGGTTCATCCGGTACAGCCGGGCCGCGAAGAAGGCGCCCACCAGCACCAGGCAGAAGCCGGCGCCGAAGGGGTCTTCCACCACGGCACCCAGGCCTCCCTGCACGAACTTGGCCGGCAGGCCCATGACCGTCTCGGCACCAAACCAGGTCGCGAAGGTCGTCGTGACGACCATGATCAGCGGAAGGCTGCGGCCGGCGATGGCGAAATCCGCCGTGTTCTTGATGCGCGTGCCGGCCCAGACGCCGATGCCCAGCGTACCGAGCAGATAGAGCACGACGAAAACGATCAGCGTGGTGTTCATGGGCGTAGGAACGGGGTTGGGCCGAAAAAGTGGCGCGGATTATGAAGGCGGCTCAAGCCGCACGACCTAGAGGCCGAGGTCGAGAAAGCGCAGTGCCAGCCACGCAAGAGTGATGCCCAGCGCAAAACCGGACGCCCCCCACAGCAGGCCGGACAGCAGCCGGTTCGTGCTGCGCAGCTCGCGCACCAGGGCGCGCATCTCCGCATCTTCACCGCGCAGGGCCTGCACCTTCAGCGCATCGTGCAGCAGGCGAGGCAATTCGGGGATCAGCTGGGCGAAGCGCGGCGCCTCCTTCATCAGCTGCTTGTTGAACGCCGGCCAGCCGACCTGTTCGTTCATCCAGCGCTCCAGGAAGGGCTTGGCCGTGGCCCAGAGGTCCAGTTCGGGGTCGAGCTGGCGGCCCAGGCCCTCAACGTTGAGCAGCGTCTTCTGCAGCAGCACGAGCTGGGGCTGGATCTCGACGTTGAAGCGGCGCGAGGTCTGGAACAGGCGCATCAGCACCTGGCCCAGCGAAATGTCCTTCAACGGGCGGTCGAAATGAGGCTCGCAAACGGCCCGCACCGCGCTTTCCAGCGCGTCGACGCGGGTCTCGGGCGGTACCCAGCCCGAGGCGATGTGCAGCTCGGCCACGCGCTTGTAGTCGCGCTGGAAGAAAGCGATGAAGTTCTGCGCGAGGTAGTCCTTGTCCACCTCGGTCAGCGTGCCGATGATGCCGAAGTCCAGCGCCACGTAGCGACCGAAGGTCTCGGGCGCCAGGCTCACCTGGATGTTCCCCGGGTGCATGTCGGCGTGGAAGAAACCGTCGCGGAACACCTGCGTGAAGAAGATGGTCACGCCGTCCCGGGCCAGCTTCTTGATGTCGATGCCGGCGTCCAGCAGCGTCTGCAGCTGGGAGATGGGCACGCCCTTCATGCGCTCCATCACGATGACCTCGGAGCTGCACAGGTCCCAGTGCATCTCGGGCACCAGCACCAGGTCCAGGCCGTCCATGTTGCGACGCAGCTGGGCGGCGTTGGCCGCCTCGCGGACGAGATCGAGCTCGTCGTGCAGATACATGTCGAACTCGGCGACGACTTCGCGCGGCTTCAGGCGCCGGCCGTCGGCCGAGAAGCGTTCGATCCAGACGGCGAGCTTGCGCATCAGCGCCAGGTCGTCGTCGATGACGTCCAGCATGCCGGGGCGCAGCACCTTGACGGCCACCTCGCGGCCATCATTCAGCGTTGCGAAATGGACCTGGGCGATGCTGGCGCTGGCCACGGGTTCGGCGTCGAAGCTGGCGAACAGCGCTTCCAGGGGCCGCCCGAAGGCACGCTCCACCATCTCGCGCGACACCGCCGCCGGAAACGAGGGCACGCGGTCCTGCAGCTTGGCCAGCTCCTGCGCCACGTCGTGAGGCAGCAGGTCGCGCCGCGTCGACAGCACCTGGCCGAACTTGACGAAGATGGGCCCGAGCCGCTCCAGGGCCAGGCGCAGGCGCACGCCGCGCGGCTCCTGCCAGCGCCGGCCCAGCCGGGTGACTCGCCTCAGGACCTGGAACCGACGGCGGCGCAGGCCCGACAGGGCCAGCTCATCGAGACCGAAGCGCCAGACCGTCCACAGGATGACCAGCAGACGCGAGACAAACCTCATGCGCCGCTACCGGCCGTCGTGGTCGCGAAACGCGCGGCCATGCCCGACAGGGAGCGCCGCAGCGTGCGGCCGAACTGGGCCAGTTGGCGGGCCGCCAGCGGCCCGACGATGCCGGCCAGGTCGTCCTCGACGTCCCAGCGCAGGTTATCCATCAGCCAGCGCATCTCACCGGCAAAAGCTGCGTCGCCCTGCACGCTGACCGTCGGCGCCTCGCCGGTGAGCGCCCCCAGGGCCAGTTTGGCCGGGTTGGACGCGTCGATCTCGATGCGCAGGCCGCCCTGTCCGGCAGGTGCCGCATCAAGGCGCTCGAACAGCCCCGCAGGCGTCACGCCCAGTATCAAATCAGGCGCGGCAGGCAAAAGAGCCGGCCAACGCGCCAGATGCACCACCAGCGCACGCCCGGCCAACGGCTGCAGACGCTGCGCCGCGATGGGCTCCCGCGACACGACATGGTTGATCAGCAACAGGAGGCGATCCTGCAGGGCCGGCATCAGCAACGGCGCGAGCGAAGGCAGGGGCGGCATGGGCCAGGGAGAGGACATGGACAAGATTGTAGGCAGCGGACCTTGAACAAGGGACGCGCACGGTTAGGTTGTCAAAATTGTTGGTAGAGAATCCCCGGAGTTTTCCAGCCCCCACCGCCGGCCCCGCGCCCGAGATATCACCAAACCCGCCACGATGTTTGAGGACCGCAGCTACAAGAGGACGTTCTACAGCGCACCGCAGTCGGTCGAGTCCCTGATTGCCGCCTTCCTCGAGCCCGGCATCATCGTTCTGACCTTCCTGTTCGTGAACGGCCATTTCGACGAGCCGGTGCTGCGTCCGACCCTGACGCTGTGCCTGCTGGTGTTCGCCCTCACCTTCCCGGGGCGCAATCGTTTCAACGACCACCCCGCCAGCGCCATCGTCGACGTGCTGTCGTCCTGGCTGGTGCTGCTGGGCATCCTGGTGCTGTGCGGCTACGCCACGAACAGCCTGCACTACTTCGAGAATCAGGTGCTGCTCTGGTGGGCCGTCATCACGCCCGTTGCCCAGATGGCGGCCATCGAGACCGGCCGGCGCATCCAGCAATGGCGGGCCAGCGACCCCAGTGCCCGGCGCACGGCCGTCATCGTCGGCGCAGGGCCGCTGGGCCACAAGGTGACCCGCGCGCTGCGCGAGACCCAGGGCGTCATCTGCCTCGGTTATTTCGACGACCGCAGCCCCGATCGCCTGCACCCCGAGGCCGGGACATCCATCCTGGGCACGCTGGCCCAGCTCAGCGACTTCGTGCGCGACAAGAGCGTGCGCGAGGTCTACATCACACTGCCGCTGGGCTCGCAGCCGCGCATCGTCGAGCTGCTGGAGCAGGTGCAGGGCACGACGGCGTCGCTTTTCTTCGTGCCCGACGTGTTCGGCATCAGCATCATCCAGGGCCGCTTGCAGGACATGAACGGCGTGCCCGTCGTCGGCATCTGTGAAACCCCTTTCACCGGCACAAACCAGCTCGTCAAGCGGCTCAGCGACATCGTGCTGGCCACCCTCATCCTCATCCTGATCTCGCCCGTGCTGCTGATGGTGGCGATTGGCGTCAAGCTCAGCTCGCCGGGGCCCATCATCTTCAGCCAGCGCCGCAATGGCCTGGATGGCGAGGAGATCGTCGTCTACAAGTTCCGCTCGATGCGCGCGCTGGACAACGGTACCGTCGTCAAGCAGGCCACCAAGGACGACCCGCGCATCACGCCCTTCGGCGCCTTCATCCGCCGCACCTCGCTGGATGAGCTTCCCCAGTTCATCAACGTGCTGCAGGGCCGCATGAGCATCGTCGGCCCACGCCCGCATGCGGTCGCGCACAACGAGGAATACCGCAAGCTCATCAAGGCCTACATGGTGCGGCACAAGGTCAAGCCCGGCATCACTGGCTGGGCCCAGGTCAACGGCATGCGTGGCGAGACCGACACCATCGACAAGATGAAGGCGCGCGTCGAATACGATCTGGAATACCTGCGCAACTGGTCGCTGGCCCTGGATTTGCAGATCATCCTGCGTACCGTGAGGCTGGTGGTGTTTGATCGACATGCCTATTAAGCCCACCCGTTTCCCCTACCGCTGGACCACGCTTGCAGCGCTGGTCTCGGCCACTGCCCTGGCCCCATCAGCCCAAGCCCAGACGGACGACACGACGCCGTTCTATGTCGGCGGCTCGCTGGGCGTCTCGCACGTCTCGAATGTCTTCCGGCAGGCGAGCACCAACAACAGCGACACCGTCATCAGCACCGGGCTGCTCGCCGGCCTGGACCAGCGCTTTGGCCGCCAGCACGTGACGGTGGACGGATCGCTGCAGAACAACCGTTACTCCACCAACAGCGCGCTGAACAACCAGTCGTACACGCTGCGCAGCGCGCTGGCCTGGCAGACGGTGGGCAACCTGTCGGGCACGCTCAGCGCCACATCCAGCCGTTCGCTCGCCGACTTCAACATCGGTGGTGGCGTGAACCCGATCTTCGAGAAAAACACCGAACGCAACGACGAGTACGCCGCACTGGTCAGGCTCGGCGTGGCAACGCGCTATTCGCTCGAAGGCGGCTGGACCTACAAGCGGCGCGACTTCAGCGCCGCCGAGTACGACCGGTTTGTCTTTCACCAGAACACCGGCCTGCTCGGTATCTACGCCATGCCGGGTGGCAACGTGAGGCTCGGCCTGGTGGGTCGCCACGCCAAGGGCCAGTACCCGCGCTACCCCACCGGCCTCGTATTCAATCCGGACACTTTGCGGTTGGAAATTCGCAGCGAAGTCGACGACTACACGCGCGACGACATCGACTTCACGACCAACTGGAACACCGGTGGCAGCAGCACGCTGAACACGCGCCTGAGCCGCAGCCGCGTGAAAAACACCCTCAGCGCACTGCGCGATTTCAGCGGCACGACCGGCGCGATTGGTTGGAACTGGCGGCCGACTGCAAAGATCCAGTTGGGCATGCAGTATTCGCGGGACACCGGCCAGGAAACAGCGGCCGGCGCGACCGACGTGAACCGGCTCTACACCAGTTGGCGGCTCAACGGCAGCTATTTGCTGACGGGCAAGCTCACGCTGAACGCCAGCGCCAACCGCAATCGCAGCCATCGCGCCAACGATTCGGGTGCGCAGCTGGCGGATGCGTTCGACAACGACAAGGCCTACGGCCTGGGCCTGAGCTGGGCCTTCTCTCGCGGCCTCAGCCTCTCCTGCCAGTACAACCACGCCAGCCGCGACAGCAGCGTGGCGCAATACGTCTACAGCGCCAACAGCTACGGCTGCACGGGCCAAGCCATCGTCTACTGATGCCTACCATCCTGCTCACAGGTGCGGCCGGCTACATCGCGTCGCACACCTGGCTGGCGTTGCAGCAAGCCGGCTACCGGGTCGTCGGCGTCGACAACTTCGTCAACAGCTCGCCCGTCGTGCTGGAGCGCCTGGCCGAGTTGGCCAGCGCGCCGATTGAATTCGAGCGCGCGGACGTCAGCGACGCGGCCGCCATGGACGAGATCTTCGGCAGCTACCGGCCGGCCGCCGTCGTCCACTTCGCCGCCTACAAGGCCGTGGGCGAGTCGGTCAGCCAGCCGCTGGCCTACTACCGCAACAACCTCGGCGGCCTGATCAACACCTGCGAGGTGATGAAGCGCCACGGCTGCACGCGCATCGTCTTCAGCTCCAGCGCCACGGTCTACGGTGCGCCCGACCAATTGCCGCTGCGCGAGGACGCGCCCACCTCGTCGACCAACCCCTACGGCGCCACCAAGCTGATGGGCGAGCAGATCCTGCACGATGTGGGCGTGGCCGACCCCGCCTGGCAGACCGCCTGCCTGCGCTACTTCAACCCGGTCGGCGCCCACGAAAGCGGCCGCATCGGCGAAGACCCGCGCGGCACGCCCAACAACCTGATGCCCTACGTCGCCCAGGTCGCCGTGGGCCGGCGCGCCAAGCTCGCGGTCTTCGGCAACGACTACCCGACGCCTGACGGCACCGGCGTGCGTGACTACATCCACGTGAGCGACCTGGCCGAGGGCCACGTCGCCGCACTGCGCTGGCTGCTGGCAAACACCGGCTCGCTGACAGTCAACCTCGGCACCGGCCAGGGCTATAGCGTGCTCGACCTGGTGCGGGCGTACGAAGCCGCCAGCGGCCGCAGCGTGCCCTATGAAATCGTCGCCCGCCGCCCTGGCGACATCGCAGCCTGCTGGGCCGACCCGACGCTGGCCCGCGACACCCTTGGCTGGGAAGCCAAACTCGACCTCGCCCGCATGTGCGAGGACAGCTGGCGCTGGCAACACGACAATCCCCACGGATTCAAACCTGCCTGACACAGGCAACACAACAATGATCCAGGTCCAACCCGTCATCATGGCCGGCGGCTCCGGCACCCGGCTCTGGCCGCTGTCCCGCGCCGGCTACCCCAAGCAATTCCTCGTGCTGTCGGGCAACGAGAGCCTGTTCCAGCTCGCCGCGCGCCGCCTGGCCGCGCTGGCCTCGCCTGACCTGGAACTGGCCGCACCATGCATCGTCGGCAACGAGGAGCACCGTTTCCTCGTGCTGGATCAGCTGCGCGAGACCCGCCTGGAGCCGAGCAGCGTGCTGCTGGAACCCTGCGGCCGCAACACCGCGCCCGCGCTGACATTGGCCGCGCTGGCCGCGCTGGAAGGTGGCAACGACCCCGTGCTCGTCGTCACGCCGGCCGACCAGACCGTCACCCATCCCGCCGCCTTCACCGCGGCGCTGCAGGACGCGGTGCGCATCGCAGCCGAAGGCGCTATCGCCATCCTCGGCATCACGCCCGACCGCCCCGAAACCGGCTACGGCTACATCCGCACGACGGGCGATTCCGCCGGCCTCGCGGTTGCGCAGTTCGTCGAGAAGCCCGATCTGGAAACCGCCCAGCGCTATCTGGCCGAAGGCGACTACTACTGGAACAGCGGCATGTTCGTGCTGCGCGCCAGCGTCTGGATGAAGGCGCTGGAGCGCTTCCGCCCCGACATCGCCACCGCCACCCGCGCCGCCTGGGACGCGCGCAAGACCGACGCCAAGTTCGTGCGCCCCGGCAAGGCCGAATTCGCTGTAGTGCCCAGCGAGTCGGTCGACTACGCCGTCATGGAGCGCTGCCCCGGCACGGACATCCCGCTGCGCATGGTGGCGCTGGACGCAGGCTGGAACGACCTGGGTGCCTGGGAGGCTGTCTGGCAGGTGGCCGAGAAGGACGCCGACGGCAATGCCTTCGTCGGCGACGCGCTGATCGCCGACAGCAAGAACACCCTCGTGCACGCCACCAGCCGCCTGGTGGGCGTCGTCGGCCTGACGGACATCATCGTCGTCGAGACGGCCGATGCCGTGCTGGTCAGCGACCGCTCCCGAAGCCAGGAGGTCAAGCAGATCGTCAACCGCCTCGGCGCCGAGCAGCGCGGCGAGCACGCCCTGCATCGCAAGGTGCACCGCCCCTGGGGCTGGTACGACAGCATCGACAACGGCCCGCGCCACCAGGTCAAGCGCATCATGGTCAAGCCGGGCGCATCGCTCAGCCTGCAGATGCACCACCACCGCGCGGAGCACTGGATCGTCGTCAGCGGCACGGCCGAGATCGTCAACGGCGACAAGACCATCCTGCTGACCGAAAACCAGTCGACCTACATCCCGCTGGGCCAGACACACCGCCTGGCCAACCCGGGCAAGGTGCCGCTGGAAATCATCGAGGTGCAGTCGGGCTCCTACCTGGGTGAGGACGACATCGTTCGCTTCGAAGATACCTACGGCAGGACCTGAACCCCTGGCTGTAGCGCATGGCGCTACGCTTGCGCCATTGGCATCACGTACAGCGACAACCTTATGACAATTCTGGTCACCGGCGGCGCCGGCTTCATCGGCAGCAACTTCGTGCTGGACTGGCTGCGGCAGTCCGATGAACCGGTCGTCAACCTTGACGTGCTGACCTACGCCGGCAACCCCGAGAACCTGGCCTCGCTGGCGGGCGACTCGCGCCACGTCTTCGTCAAAGGCGACATCTGCGACCGCACGCTGGTCGACACCCTGCTCGCCACGCACCGCCCGCGCGCCCTCGTCCATTTCGCGGCCGAGAGCCATGTGGACCGCTCCATCCACGGCCCTGGCGCGTTCATGAAGACGAACGTCGACGGCACGTTCACGCTGCTGGAGGCCACACGCGCCTTCTGGTCGCAGCTCGACGACACCGCCAAGGCTGCCTTCCGCTTCCATCACGTCTCGACCGACGAGGTCTACGGCTCGCTCAAGCCCAGCGATCCACCCTTCGCCGAAGACAACGCCTACGAGCCCAACAGCCCTTATTCAGCCAGCAAGGCCGCCAGCGACCACCTCGTACGCGCCTGGCACCACACCTACGGTCTGCCCGTA
This sequence comes from Roseateles sp. GW821-FHT02E12, assembly GCF_059421665.1. Taxonomy (NCBI): domain Bacteria; kingdom Pseudomonadati; phylum Pseudomonadota; class Betaproteobacteria; order Burkholderiales; family Sphaerotilaceae; genus Roseateles; species Roseateles sp. GW821-FHT02E12. Next base: position 131,521 of record NZ_JBWKVK010000003.1, on the reverse strand, counting down.
GTCACGACCAACTGCTCCAACAACTACGGGCCCTATCACTTCCCCGAGAAGCTGATCCCGCTGATGATCGTCAACGCCCTCGCGGGCAAGCCGCTGCCCGTCTACGGCGACGGCCAGCAGATCCGCGACTGGCTTTACGTCACCGACCACTGCAGCGGCATCCGCGCCGTGCTGGCGGGCGGCAAGCTGGGCGAGACCTACAACATCGGCGGCTGGAACGAGCAGGCCAACATCGACATCGTCAAGATCGTCTGCGCGCTGCTCGACGAACTCCGCCCCTCCGCCGACGGCCCCTACGCGCGCCTCATCACCTACGTGAAGGACCGCCCCGGCCACGACCGCCGCTACGCCATCGACGCGCGCAAGATCGAGCGCGAACTGGGCTGGCGCCCGGCCGAGACCTTCGAGACCGGCATCCGCAAGACCGTGCAGTGGTATCTCGACCATCCGGACTGGGTCGCCCGCGTGCAAAGCGGCGCCTACAAGGACTGGGTCACCAAGCAATACGACTGATGAAATGAAGCCCCTCGTCCAAGGAATACCTTGGCCGGTCCCCCGAGGGGACGGCGATGCTTGCGCCATTGAGCCGCAAGCACATCGCCAGCGCAGGCCGGCTAGGGAGCGGCCCGGCGCTCGGCCCGCAAACTACTCGTACCGCAAATGGGGAACGGACAGCTGATATGAAGATCCTTCTCCTTGGCAAGGGCGGCCAGGTCGGCTGGGAGCTGCAACGCTCGCTGGCCGTGGCTGGCGAGGTCGTGGCGCTGGACTTTGCCGACGGTGCCGACTTCGCACAACCCGACGCCTTGCTCGCCAAGGTCCAGGCCATCGCGCCCCAGGTCATCGTCAATGCCGCGGCCCACACCGCCGTCGACAAGGCCGAAAGCGAGCCCGAACTCGCACGCCAGATCAACGCGAAGACGCCCGCCCTGCTGGCCATCGAGGCCAGGCGCACCGGCGCGCTGCTGGTGCACTACTCGACGGACTACGTCTTCGACGGCAGCGGCAGCCATGCCCGCGACGAAGACGCGCCCACCGGCCCGCTGAGCGTCTACGGCGCCACCAAGGCCGAGGCCGAGGACGCCATCCGGGCCAGCGGCTGCCAGCACCTCATCCTGCGCACGAGCTGGGTCTACGCGGCCCGGGGCGGCAACTTCGCCAAGACCATGCTGCGCCTGGCTGGCGAACGCGATCAGCTCAAGGTCATCGCTGACCAGATCGGGGCGCCCACCGGCGCCGAACTGCTGGCCGACCTGACCGTGCCCATGATGCGTGCCGCCCGCGTGAACCCAGCCCTCGTCGGCACCTATCACGCGGTGGCCGGCGGTGCGACGAGTTGGCATGAGTACGCCTGTTTTGTCATCGAATTCGCCCGTGCCCGTGGCGTCAACATCCGGGTCACGCCCGACCAGATCCTCGCCATCCCGACGAGCGATTACCCGACGCCCGCCAAGCGCCCGCTGAACTCGCGCCTGGCCACGGGCAAGCTGCAGCAGCGCTTCGGCCTGCACCTGCCGTCCTGGCAACAGGGGGTCGAGCGCATGTTGAACGAAATCCTGCCGGAGGCCCAAGCATGAGCACACACAACAAGACCCGCAAAGGCATCATCCTCGCCGGCGGCTCCGGCACCCGCCTGCACCCGGCTACGCTGGCCGTCAGCAAGCAGTTGCTGCCGGTCTACGACAAGCCCATGGTCTATTACCCGCTGAGCACGCTGATGCTCGCGGGCATCCGCGACATCCTGCTGATCAGCACCCCGCAGGACACCCCTCGCTTCGAAGCCCTGCTCGGCGACGGCTCGCGCTGGGGCCTGAACATCAGCTACTGCGTCCAGCCCAGCCCCGACGGGTTGGCCCAGGCCTTCATCCTCGGCCGCGATTTCGTCGGCGGTGCCCCGAGCGCCCTCGTGCTGGGCGACAACATCTTCTACGGCCACGACTTCGCCGGGCTGCTGGGCAATGCCACGACACGCGCCGAGGGCGCCAGCGTCTTCGCCTATCACGTGACCGACCCCGAGCGCTACGGCGTGGTCGACTTCGATGCCCAGCAACGTGCGCTGTCCATCGAAGAAAAGCCGAAAAGCCCGAAGAGCAACTACGCCGTGACGGGCCTGTACTTTTACGACGAGCAGGTCTGCGACATCGCCGCCGCCATCAAGCCCAGCGCCCGAGGCGAGCTCGAAATCACCGACGTCAACGCCCAGTACCTGCGCCAGGGCCAGCTCAATGTCGAGATCATGGGCCGTGGCTATGCCTGGCTGGATACCGGCACCCACGACAGCCTGCTCGAAGCCGGCCAGTTCATCGCCACGCTGGAAAAGCGCCAGGGCCTGAAGGTGGCTTGCCCGGAAGAGATCGCCTACCGCGCCGGCTGGATCGACGCTGCTCAAGTGGAGGCCCTGGCCAAGCCACTCGCCAAGAATGGCTACGGCCAATACCTGCTGAAACTGTTGACCGACCGCGCCTTCTGACATGAATTTGATCCCCACCGCCCTGCCCGAGGTCCTGCTCATCGAGCCCAAGGTCTTCGGCGACGCGCGCGGCTTCTTCGTGGAAAGCTGGAACGAGGAGCGCTTCAACAAGGCCCTGGGCTACGACGTTCACTTCGTGCAGGACAACCACTCTCGCTCCTCGCGCGGCGTGCTGCGCGGCCTGCACTACCAGCTCAACCCCCATGCCCAAGGCAAGCTGGTGCGCTGCGTGAGCGGCGTCGTGTTCGACGTGGCCGTCGATCTGCGCCGCTCCAGCCCCAATTTCGGCCGCTGGGTGGGCTCTGAGCTCTCGGCCGAGAACCAGCGCCAGATGTGGATCCCACCGGGCTTCGCACACGGCTTCGTGGTCTTGAGCGAAACGGCCGACTTCCTCTACAAGACCAGCGGCCGCTACGCGCCGGAATGCGAAGGCGCCGTGCGCTGGGACGACCCGACGGTGGGCGTCGCCTGGCCTTTGGATGGCATCACGCCGCAGTTGTCCGCCAAGGACATCGCGGCGCCACTGCTGGGCGCCGCGAAGACCTTCGACTGAAGGCTCAGCCTCTGCCGATGCCCCGGTAGTCGATACCCAGCGTCTTCATCAGCTTGGGGTCGTACAGGTTGCGGCCGTCGAAGACGACAGGCGCCTTCAACAGCGCCTTGATCGCGTCGAAGTCCGGCGTGCGGAACTCCTTCCACTCCGTGACGATGAGCAGCGCGTCGGCGTTCTGGAGCGCATCCTCGGCGCGCTTCACCAGCCTGACGTCGTCACGTGGGCCCAGCACGCGCGACGCCTCCACCATGGCCACCGGGTCATAGGCCTGCACCGTCGCACCGCGCTTTGTCAGCTCGTCGATGACAACGAGTGCCGGCGCCTCGCGCATGTCGTCGGTGTCGGGCTTGAAGGCCAGGCCCCACACGGCGAAGCGGCGACCTGCCAGGTCGTCACCGAAGCGCTCGACGACCTTGTCCACCAGCACACGCTTCTGGCGCTCGTTGGCCTCTTCCACGGCCGTCAGGACCTGCAGCGGGAGCCCCAGGTCGGCGGCCGTCTTCACGAGAGCCTTCACATCCTTGGGGAAGCACGAGCCCCCGTAGCCAGCCCCCGCGTAGAGGAACTGGTAGCCGATGCGCGGGTCGGAGCCGATGCCACGGCGCACCAACTCGATGTCGGCACCCACCTTCTCGGCCAGCAAGGCCAGCTCGTTCATGAAGCTGATGCGCGTGGCCAGCATCGCGTTGGCGGCGTACTTCGTGAATTCAGCGCTGCGCACGTCCATGATCAGCATGCGGTCCTGCGTGCGGTTGAACGGCGAGTAGATGGCGCGCATCAGCAGCGTAGCCTGCTCGTCATCGGAGCCCACGATGATGCGGTCGGGCTTCATGAAGTCCTCGACCGCCGCGCCTTCCTTCAGGAACTCGGGGTTGGAAACGACGGCGTAGGCCATGTCGCCGCGGCCTCGCTTTTCCAGCTCTTCCTGGATCGCTGCACGAACCTTGTCGGCAGTGCCAACCGGCACCGTGCTCTTGTCCACGACGACCTTGTAGTCCGTCATGCGCTGCCCGATGGAACGCGCGGCGGCAACGACGTACTGCAGGTCGGCAGAGCCATCTTCATCCGGCGGCGTACCCACGCCGACGAACAGCAGCGTGCCGTGATGCACGGCGTGGTCCACGTCCGTCGTGAACTGCAGGCGGCCGGCCGCGACGTTGCGGCGCACCACTTCCTTCAGGCCCGGCTCGTGGATGGGGATCTCGCCCGCGTTGAGGATGCGAATCTTCTCCGGGTTCACGTCCAGGCAGACGACGTGATTGCCCATCTCGGCCAGGCAGGCGCCGGTGACCAGGCCCACGTAACCAGTTCCGATGGCGGTGACTTTCATGCCGTGTCTCGTTCAGTGCGGTAACGGCGTTGTAATGACCGAACGTGACAGGCTTGTGGAAGCCAGTGCCCTCAGGTGGCTTCAAAAAACGGACACAAAAAAGCCGCCCGTGGGCGGCTTGCACTGCGGGAGCTCCGGTCAGACCTTGTAGTAGTCCCGGTACCACGCGACGAATCGCTTGATGCCGTCCGGAACGGGCATCGCCGGGCGGAAGTCCGTCCAGGCCGCCAGTTCCTCGACGTCGGCATGCGTGGCCGGCACATCGCCGTCCTGCAGTGGCATGTAGTTCTTCACCGCCTCCTGGCCCACGGCCTGCTCGATAGCCTCGATGAAGCTCATCAGCTGGATGGGCGCGTGGTTGCCGATGTTGAAGACCCGGTAGGGCGCGCTCGAGCGTGCCGGATCGGCCTTGGCGGGGTCGTAGTCGGGGTCGGAGGTGGCCGTGCGGTCCAGCACGCGCACGACGCCTTCGGCGATGTCATCCACGTAGGTGAAGTCGCGGATCATCTTGCCGTGGTTGAACACGTTGATGGGCCGGCCTTCGATGATGGCCTTGGTGAACAGAAAGAGGGCCATGTCCGGCCGTCCCCAGGGCCCGTAGACCGTGAAGAAGCGCAGGCCCGTCGTCGGCAGGCCGAACAGATGCGAATACGTGTGGGCCATCAGCTCGTTGGCCTTCTTCGTGGCGGCGTAGAGGCTGATGGGGTGGTCGACGCTGTGGTGCTCCGAGAACGGCATCTGCGTGTTGCCGCCGTAAACGCTGGAGCTGGACGCGTAGGCCAGGTGCTGCACGCCGCTGTGGCGGCAGCCTTCGAGGATGTTCGTGAAGCCGACGATGTTGCTGTCGATGTAGGCGTGCGGGTTCTCGATCGAGTAGCGCACACCGGCCTGGGCGGCCAGATGCACGACACGGTCGAAGCGCTGTTCAGCGAACAGCTTGGCCATGCCTTCGCGGTCGGCCACGTCCATCTTCACGAAGCTGAAGCCGGGCTTGGACGTCAACCGCGCCAGGCGGTCGTGCTTGAGCTGCGGGCTGTAGTAGTCGTTCAGGTTGTCCAGGCCGACGACCTGGTCTCCGCGTGCCAGCAGGATCTGGCTGACATGCATGCCGATGAAGCCGGCCGCGCCGGTGACGAGAACTTTCACGCGAGAACCTCCGAAGAACAGCGCGGGATTGTCGCCGCTTCAGCCGCGCAGCAATTGCTTGGCGGCCCCCCAGATGAAGAGGCTGTTCGTGACCAGATACCGCCGCCACAGCCGCCGCGGCTCGCTCACCAGGCGATGCAGCCACTCCAGGCCGGCGCGCTGCATCCACAGCGGCGCACGCTGGATGGTGCCGGCGTGGTAGTCGAAGGCGGCACCCACGCCCACCATCACCGCCCTCACCTGGCCACGTTGGGCCGCCATCCACTGCTCCTGCTTGGGGCAGCCCAGTGACACCCACACCGTGCCCGCACCGGAGGCGTTGATGGCCTCGACGTCACGCGCCAGTTCCTCCGGCGTTGCCTTGCGAAACGGCGGCGACACGGCACCAGCGATCACCAACCCCGGGAATGCCTCGCGCAGCCGCTGCTGCAGCAGCACCAGCGTCTCGTCGGTGCCGCCGTACAGGTAGATGGCCTCGCCGCGCCGGCCGGCCTGCTCGCAGTAGCGCCACATCAGGTCCGGCCCATTGATGCGTTGCTGGCCTTCAACACCCTGGCGCCGCATCATCCAGGCCACCGGCGCGCCATCGGGCGTGACGAGGTCGGCCTCGCGCAGCACCTGGCCAAAGGCTGGATCCTGGCTGCCAGTCACCACGGAATGCGCGTTGGTGATGCACACATAGCGGCTCTCGCGGCCTGCGGCCCAGGCGCCGATGCGGCCGAGCGCCTCGTCCCAGGTCAACGCGTCCAGCAACTGGCCGAGCACGGGGATGCGGCGGCGCTCAGTCATGTCGGGGGCCTTCATCAATCGCTTCCTGGTAGATCGCCATCAGCTGCGCGTAGTTGCGCTCTGCGGTGTAGTTCGTCTCGTAGTGCAGGCGCGCCCGACGCCCCATTGCCGCCATCTCGTCTGGGTGCGCGATGGCCCAGCTCAGGCGCTCGTTCAGGGCTGTCGCATTGCCGGGCTCGAAGAGCAGGCCCGTGACGCCCTCTTGCACCAATTCCGCCATTGCGCCCAACCGGCTGGCAATGACCGGCAGGCCGCAGGCAAACGCCTCGACAAGCGTGCGGGGAAAATTTTCGTAGCAGATGCTCGGCAGGACGAGCGCGCTGGCCTCACGCATGGTCGCCGCAACGACGGTCAGCGGCTGTGCGCCAAGGCCGTGCAGCCCGGCCGCACCTGCCACGACGTCCGCCAACGGGCCGTCACCAATGACGCGAACCCGCTCCGACAATCCATGCGCGGCGGCCGCCAAGGTCTCCACGCCTTTCTCCGCCGACAAGCGCCCGACAAACAGCAGCCCGCGCCTGACCGATGCCTCGGCAGCCGGCAGATCAGCAAAGTTGGGCTTCACCCGCAGACGTGAGGCCGGCACACCGCCCTCGACGAACTTGCCGCGCGCAAACTCCGTCAGTGCGATGAAGCGATTCACCCGCCGCTGCCAGGTGCCCAGGCCACGGTGCAGTATCAGCATGCCGGCCAGCACCGTGCTCTGCGCCACGGAGCCGCGGTAGCAACCGCGCACAGCCCCGCGCCAGGGCAGGCGCCCGACACAGTCCTCGCACACTCGGCCTTCGCGCAACAGCATCGCCTGGGGGCAAAACAGGCGGAAGTTATGCAGCGTTTGCACCACGGGCACACCGGCGTCCTGCGCCGCCCAGTGGATGGCGGGCGACATCAGCGGAAAGCTGTTGTGCACGTGAACCACATCGGGCCTGAAACTCTGGCAGCGCTCGGTCATCTGCCGCGCGGCGGGCCGCGACCAGAGCGTGCGCCCGACGAGCTCGATTCGCCCCATGCCGGCGATATCGTCGTTGTGCACCTGCATGAGCTCAACGTCTGCGCCATGGGCACGCAGCAGCGCCACCTCATCGTCCACGACGCTGTCCTCGCCACCCCTCTGCTGGTAGGCGTTGTGGGCCACAAGCACCCTCATGGCTGCCCCCGCCGGATCGGTGCCGCAAGTGCCCCCAGGACGCCTTCGGTGAAGCGCCGCGACATGTTTTCCAGCGTGTAGCGCCGCCCATCCTCCAGGCACCGGTTGCGCAGAGCTGCGTGGCGTTGAGGGTCGCGCAGCAACGCCACGCTTTCCTGCACGAACGCCGCGAGGCTGTCCTGCGTGACCAGGCTGTTGCGGCCAGCCTCCAGATAGGCGATCTCGGGCCCATGCGTCGGCAGCTCCGTCGTCACCAAGGGCAGGCCGGCCACAAAGGCATCCTGAACCGCCAGGCCCACGGCGCCGGGGTGCAGGTAGATCTGCGCCAGCGACAGCGCCAGCGCCTTGTCCGCACCGCGCCGCACGCCCAGGAACTTGACCCACGGCTCGCGCGCCGCGGCCTCGGCCACCAACGCCTGCTGCGGGCCGCCACCGACAACGATCAGCTCGAAACCTGGCAGCTGCGCCCGCATCGCACGGGCGGCATCGAGCAGGAAGTCGATGCGCTTCTCCGCATAAAGCGAGCCCACATAGATCCCCAGCGGCCCATCACCCAGCCCCAGTTGCGCCCGCAGCGCAGCCTGAGCCTGCGGGGTCACGGCGTCGAGCTGGCCACGAAGCTCCGTGGTGTCCACGGCGTTCTCCAGCACCGTGATGCGTTCGGCCGGGAAACCCAGGCCTTGCACCATGTCGCTGCTCAGGGCCGTATAGCCCAGCCACCAATCGGCGCGCAGAGCCAACTTGGCCTTGAACCGCTCACGCATGCTGCCGCGGTCGCCTTGCAAGTTGCCGCCGTGGCCCCACAGCACGACCCGCCGCTCCGGCGCGCCGAATTGCTCGGCCAGATTGCACACCAGCTTGTTCTCGGCAGTAATAACGGTCACGGCCGCGTCCTTCGCCAGCCGCCCGAACGGCTGCCAGCAAACCCGGCCGCCCAGCCAATAGCGCGTGGGCAACCGCGTTGCCCAGCTCAGCTCGCCGCCGTCGCGCTTGGAGGCCTCTTCCACTGTCGGCTCGCCGTAGGCCAAGCGCAAATCCAGGCCCGCGGCACGCAGTTCGGCCCGCAGGATCTCGAAGAAAGGAACTCGGTAGTGGGTGAGGCGTCGCTGGACGACGAGCACCTGTCGTGGCGCGGCGGATGCGATGGGCATGGATGACTGGGCAGGGGCTGCGAAAGTGTAGGCCGTCACCGTAGCGACACTCCGTTACGCCCATCAACTCGTGTCCCCGTGCCAGGCTTCACGCGGGGTTATCGTGCATGCATCGACAGCCACAGGCCTCATGGCAACAATGCGAGCTGCTGTACCTGCCCGCTCAAGGATCTCCATGAAATTGCCGCCCTCTGCCCTGCCCTGCACCCTGGGCGTCCTCACCAGCCTGGCCTTGGCCGGCTGCGGAGGCGGATCGGCAGGCGACAAGCAGGCCACGGCGTCCGCGCAGGTTAGCCCGGTGACCGAGGCGGCAAGCGCGGCCGTTACGGTCGCTGCCGCCGAAGCCGCCAGCGAGCCCGCCAGCGCCGCGTCGGCCGCCGCAAGCGAGCCGACCGCCACCGTCAAGATCGCAGCCGCCACGGCCGCCGCCGACGGCACCAAGACCATCGCCACGACCGCGAAAACAGGCACCGCGACTGCCACCGCAACCAACTCCTCCGCCACGGGCAGCCCGACCACCAGCACCGGGACGAACGCCGGCGCCACCGTCAAGGCGGCCGCCACGACGGTCGCCACCCCGAGCGCGGTGGCAACAGCCATCAGTGCGCCGACGGGCAGCACCCCCGTGGCCGCGCCAAAGGCCGCCGCGGCGGCGCCCACGCGCTACTCACCACTGTGGACGCTGGCCGTCGACGAGTCGCTCGCAAAGGCCAGTGCATTGACTGGGATGGCCCTGCTGACCTCCGTCTCTACGGGCATCTTCAATGGCGCACGAACAGCCAAAGAGGATTGGACCGCACTGGCTTCGAAATACAAGAGCGACACCATCATCGCCAACTGGGTGAAAACCGAGCAGGCTCGTGTAGATCCTTGGATGGCCAAGAACTTCGAGCGCGCCGATCTCCTCGGCGGCTGGGTCAACTACTACACCGACGCCAAGACTGGCCTGCTGTTGAAGTGGACGCCGGATGATCCAGAGCCGGCCAACGGCACGACGGATCCCACAAAACGTTTTAAGGCGGCCTGGGTCGCCCAAGGTCGCACCTACAACATCGCGCAGATGCAAACTGCTGCGCGAATCTATCGAGCGACCGGTCTGACCAAGTACGCAGAATGGGCTGCCAAACAGCTCGACTTCTACGCGCAGCAATACACAAAGTGGCCTGTCAGCACCTATGAGGGGCGCAGCACGATGTACATGCAAGGTCTGGACGAGGCAGTCGACCTGTTCTCCATGATCGACACGGCACGCCTGCTGGACAGCTATGCCGGCACCACTCGCGCGGCTTCTTGGCGAAACCAGCTCTTCATGCCGATGGCCACCAATCTGAAGAGCACCAGCGCGCCCAAGAGCAACATCCAACTCTGGCATGCGTCGGCCATTGCCGCTATCGCGATGCGCTACAAGGACGCGACGCTGTTGGACTACGCGATCAACGATCCAGCCGGTATTCAAGCAAACATGGCCGCCGGCTTGACGGCTGACAACCTGTGGATCGAAGGCAGCTTTGCATACAACACGTATGTCATCGAGTGCCTGTCCAAACTTCTCGTCGCAGCTGGCTTGGAAGGCTATCCCGACCGGTTCACGGCACAGGCCGATGCCGCCCTGCGCATGCTGTTGGCACCGATGGAGTACCGCTTCGACGACGGCAGCCTGCCAAACCCGGGCGACAGTACGAGCGCGCAAACCGTCATCAACAACCTATCGCATTGGTATCTGTTCCGCACGATGCCGACTTACTGGGGCGTGTCAGTCGCGTCAGGTTGGAAGACTTGGGAGATGCTTACGGACCCGCCGGCAGCCAACAAGTCCTCCACGGCGCCACTCATCCCCACCGCCACCACCAAGAACTTCGAATCGCTGCGCTGGACCACTCTGCGCGCGGGTAGCTGGCAAGCCTTCGTGCGCTATGGAGGTATGCAAGGTAATCATTGGTCTGATGAGTCTTTTAATTTCGAACTGCGTCACGGTGCAACAGCGATTGCAGTCGATCCCGGCACGATTACCTACGGCTCCCCCCAGCACTCGGGCTATTTCCAGCGCGGCCCCGCGGGCAATGTCCCGCTGGTCGATGGTGACAACCAGTCCAAGTGGGCGCCGGGCACGCTGACCAGCTTTGACCTCGCGAGCGCCACGGTGTCGGCCGAGCAGCCGCTGTTCCAGGCCGACGCCTCGGTTGGCCGCACATTCCGGCTCACGAGCAGCGGTCTGGTCGAGCAGTCGGTGCTCAAGGTACCCAGTGGCAAGACCAAGCGCCTTGGCATGACCTTCAGCAGCACCTGCGACATCGTGCCAGGCACGGGTGTCACGGTGGCCTCCGGCCAACCCGCCCTACCCGCAGTGACGGCCTTCGGCTACTGGACGAACACGGCCACCTACACGACAACTTCCAGCTGGAAGCTCACGCTTAAGTGCCCGAATAGCAAGAACTATGTGCTGCAGGTGTGGGGCCCCGGTGCACAGCGGCTCTACATCGGCAAGGCGCCCAACACGCCGATGCCGTCCACCCGCAATAGCATCTACTACGAAGTGAGTGGCGCCAGCGCGGTGTTCGAGAGCAGCATCACGGCCCAGTAGGCCGTGCGGCGCCGCAAGCTCAGATGTTGCGGATGCCGTTCTGCTGCAGCCAGACTGCTGTCATCAGATAACGCCAGACCGGGAAACCCGCTTCGGCATGGCGGGCGTCCGTCAGCTTGGGCGATAGCCGGTCCGATCGCCACAGCGACCGCTGGCGGAAGTCGGCGCCGCCGACGAGGTCAGACACCATCTTCTGCATCGGTGCATCGGCCATCCATGACGCGATCGGTGTGCTGAAGCCGATCTTTCGACCCGATTGGATGATCTGCCGCGGCACACGATGGGCGTAGGTGTCCCGCAGCAACCGCTTGGTCTGGCCTGAGCTGAACTTGAGGTCGTCGGGCAGGCTGAAGGCCAGTTCCATCAGGCGGTAGTCGATGAACGGCGAGCGGATCTCCACGCCCTGGCTCATGGATGACTGATCCTCGTAGTGCAGGATCTGGTTGAAGCCGTAGTCCGTCACCTGGCCGCGCAGATGACGATCGAGATTGCCGCCGCCCCAGACCATGCCGAGGTCGGGCAGATGGTGCCGGTGGCTGGTGCGGAACGCGGGGGCCAGCACTTCTGCCGTTTTCTCCTTGAATCGCGCACGCCACCGGGACGCCGCGCGCCGGCCCAGCATCGCCTTGGCGGTCTGAGCCAGCGTGCCTCCAACGCCCAAGCCCATCTCGCGGCGAATCGCTGATAGCTCACCGAGGGCGCGGGATGGTTGGGTCAATGCGAGGTCTAGAAGGCGGTAACCACGGATGTAGAACCCGTAACCGGCCCAGGCCTCGTCGGCGCCTTGACCGTTGATGACTACTTTGGTGCCGGCCGCGCTCACCTGTTGCATCAGCTTCCAGTGCACATAAGAGCTAGCGCTGCCCATGGGTTCCTGCATGGCAGCGCAATACGCGCCGAAGTCGTCAGCCAGATGGCCTGCGTTCGGCGTCAGCATGATGCCCTTGATGTGCGGGCAAGTAGCAAGCAGTAGGCGGATGGCTTCCGATTCGTCGACGGCATGGCCCGGGAACACGGCGCTGTAAGCCGTTACATCGGTGCGCGGCAGGCCACCGCTTTCGATGGCGTCGTTGACGAGAGTGGCCAAGATGGACGAATCGATACCGCCGCTTTGCAGCAAGGCCACGGGAACATCGGAGCGAAAGCGCAGACGCACTGCGTCAGTCAGCAAATGATGGAGGTACTCGGTGGCCTGCCCGTGGGACATGGACAGCGGCTCCTCGGGCAGCGCCCAGTAGGTGCTCTGAAGCGCCTTGCCCGTGCGCCATTCGAGATTGCACCCAGGCGGCAGCTCGCGGATGCCAGCAAAGAAGGTATCGCCATCATTCGTGCGATAGCCGTAGGCCAGGTAGTCGTGCAGTTTGGCGGGGTTCGCGTCCCTCAAGTCCAACACGGCTCGCAAGGCTCCAATCTCGCTTGCGAAATGCAACCGACCGCCCTGCTCGCAGTAGTACAACGGCTTGACGCCGAGACGGTCTCGCGAAAGAAAAAGCGATCGCGAACGCCGATCCCAGATGGCGAACGCCCACATGCCGTTGAAGCGCGACACGCAGTCGGCGCCCCATTGCTGATAGGCCCTGAGCAGCACCTCGGTATCACCGCTGGACGTGAACTCATGTCCCAGTGCCAGGAGTTCTTGCCGCAGCTCGACGAAGTTGTAGATCTCGCCGTTAAACACCAGCACCAGAGCGCCGTCGCTACTCAGCATCGGCTGAGCAGCGGCATCGCTGAGATCCAGGATAGCCAGACGACGATGTCCCAATGCCGCATGGGCATCCGCGTAGTGGCCCTCACCATCGGGCCCCCGGTGGGCAATCGCCGTCGTCATGCGCACCACCAAGCGCTTTAGCTCGACGACGTCTTGGTCCCGAGGGTCAACGACCCCACTGATGCCACACATACTGCCTCTACCCCTAGGGCGCATCCACCACGCATGGCCGACGCTTTCACCAAAAGTTACGTTTGCTTCGCAATGCTTTGCATTGAACAGCAAATTAGGGGGTAGCGACCTGACAGGAACATGTCCGCCACCACGTTCAAGTGGCGGGCATACCCCTAGGCGTGTTCACGCCACGCGAAATAACCCTGCCAACGCCCGATGAGCACGCCTGCGGCGCGGGCGAGGCCCGCCCACCCGCTGGAGCGCACCAAGGGCCATACAAGGGGGCCGATCAGTCCTCGCAAGACTGTAGCAATCGGCAGCCGATGCTTGGCGCACAACGCGCCCCAGCCACGGGCGCGATTGCGGGACGCGCGGTATTCGGCTTTCAAGCCCAGTGAGGACCGCTGCCCAAAAGCATGGTGCACTCGAGCCTCAGGCATCCTTTCGATGTGTGCGTTCCGATCAAGTAGACGCAAAAGGATGTCGGTCTCTTCACCGGCGCCGTACCACTGCCCGACACCCATTCGCTCGTCGAAGCCTCCAACGCTACGCGCCAGTCTCGCTCGGAGAAACAGCGTGATTGAACTCGCGTCACTTCCCTTGAATCGGCGCCAAGTGTCAAGCCTGAGCGGCGTATCGGATTCGGGCGTCACGCGATGGATCTGCTCCACCCAGCGAATCGCGATCCCGTCGACTAGTGGCGCTTGGTTCACGCGGTTTTGAACCGCGGCCAATGTATCCGGCTCATACCAGCAATCGTCGTCAGGGATGACGAGCCACTCACCCCTAGCGATTTGCATCCCTGCATTGCGTGCCGCGGACAAGTTTGGCTGTGGCAGCCGCAGATGCTGCACGCTCCAACCAAACCGTCGCGCGCGTTCCACGAACGGCAGAACGCGATCGTCGGGATTCTGATCAGCAACGATCAGCTCAAAATCTTGGCAGGTCTGAACCTCCAAGGAAGCCAGAAGCCTGCCGATCTCGTCGACACGGCCATAAGTGGCAAGGATGAGGCTGAAGCAGGGGGGACGCATAGCCTCACGCAGCTTGCCGGCGCGCACCCGGCCATGCAGAAGCGACCAGCCACTGCAAACCTGTACGCATCCAATAGAGCGGGTTGCCACGCGAAGGGGGCTCGCGCCAGAGGGCCCACGCGGCCGACCGTTCGCCAAGCGAATAGCGGGTTCGCGCGACATTGAGCCAATGTGAGCCAAGGAGGCGGCGTGCACCGCCTCGCAGGGGCGGTGGCGTCACACCGGACTCGAGGCGTTGTCTGAGCCGCCGATAGCAGGGCAGCAGTTCCGCAGGGCGCGGCGCCGTCGCGGTCGCGCTGCCGGGAACCTCCAGGCGATAGTCGACTAACGTTGTGCCGACATAGGCCACCGGCGCCGCTTCGGCCATCTGGAACCAGACGTCCTGATCCTCACCGAGACGCTCCCCAGTCTGGAATGCAATGCGACACGCATCCATCACATTACGGCGCAAGGCAATCGCGTTGGCGCATGTGAATGTGAGCCGACTCCAACGCCCATAGAAGTCATCAAGCAAAGCCGGCCCGAAGTCCAGTGCGACAGGTTTTCGTTGCCCGTCGGCGCGCAACAGGCAATAGCCCGTGGCCAGCATGCCAGCATCAGGAAACCGTTCCGCAAGATCTTGGAGCACCTTCAAGTGCCCGGGCGCAAAGCGGTCATCGGCATCCAGAAAAGCAAGCCAGTCGCCGCGTGCGGCCTGAATACCGGCATTGCGCGCAGCGGACACGCCGGCATTAGATTGGCGCAGCAATCGGACGGCGGGTAGCCCGAGATTCAACACCTGATCGGCACCACCGTCAGTGGATCCATCGTCAATGACGACAATCTCTAGCGGCTGAGGCTGTTGAGCCGCCGCGGAGGCTACGGCCTCTGCAACGAACTCGCGCTTGTTGTACAGCGGAATGATGACGCTAAAGCTAGGTGCACTCATGAGGTCAACGGAACAACCCCAGCACCATTCGGCGTGGCAGCCTGGGGGGCCCCGATTTGCGGTATGGCCACAGTAGCTGACCGCGAGAACGGTACGAGGACGAACATGAACCAAGCCAAATGGATGACGGTCTCTCCAACGAACAGACCCTCAAGCTCCAGCGGTGCCTCGGTCATCCAGCGGGACATCATCACAACGGCAAGCGCAATCGATACGCCGCGCGTGTACCGTGCTGCACGCAAGGACGCAGCGAGCATGCACACGACGTAGGCCAGCATCGTGACGCCCCCGAACAGCCCGGCACCCGATAGGCTTTGCAGCAGTTGATTGTGGGCGTGGAAGGCGAACGGCAGACCGACACGTGCACGATGCAGCGGCCCCCACACGTCGGGACCATAGCCGAACCAGAGGTTGGCCAACCAGGTGCGCCACGCTTCGCCCCAGATCGTCGCGCGCCCCGTCAGCGTCGACAGCTCATTGCCCGCTTTGGTGGCGGCGATCCTGTCGACGATGCGGCCAAGGTCGAGAAGCGCCAGGCCGACAACGACAGCCAGGGCAAGCAGCAGCATGGCCAATACAAACGCAGGTTTGACATGGCCCCGCTCATCGCGCCCTCGCCCGTAGAGCATAAGGACGAGCACGCAAACAAAGCCTGCAGCCCAGACTGTCTTTGACTGCGACAGCACGAAGACAAACAACAAGGACAGCCAAGCCAGCACGCTGACCCATGTTCGTGCGTAGGGCCGGTAGTACAGCAGTAGCGCCGACAGCAAAGCTAGTGGTCCGATGCTGTTGGCATTGGAGCCAAGGCCCCAGAGGCGAATCTTGAAACCGGGAATCCAACTGGGGTAATCGGTCTGTACAGCAAGCGACGGCAGCACAGCAGCCGTGATCAAACTGCCAACCATCATCAGTGTGAGCGCAACTTTGAGCGCATCGAGCGAGTGCTCAGTGCCCTCCGCACGCGCCAGAAAAACGGCGACGAACACCAGAATTGGGTAGTAGCTGTTATGAATGAAAGCGGGGTGAGCGCCAAAGGCCGCAGAAAGAACGTGAGTCGAAAGACTGAACAGCAGCAGAGTCACCAGCAACGCTTGGCCACCGACAGGCGCACTCCGATCCATCCGGCGGCCCATCAGCTTTGCGACGATCTTCGCGAAGCACAGCGCCAGCACGACCGCAGTCACAGCTCGCATGATGCCGCCCCCGCCTGCGCCCTCCAAGCTGCCGATGGTTCGGATGTCCATGGACGCGTACTTCAGATTGCGCCCTGACAACAAACTGCTCACGGCAATGCCCAGGCAGAGCGCCACCGGTATAGCGGGAAGCGTCCAGCGCGAGAAGCGATTTTCCAGGGACAGGAACATTCCCTGCACTAGCACGAGGCTGAGCGCAAAGACCAGAGCGATACCGCTGTAGTACAGCGTTCCGATCAGTTCAGCGTTGTTCATCTTGTCTCACTCTCACGCGGCCCAAGAAAGGCCAGAAGCCTAGCGGCGCCACCGGGCAGCCGATGCAGGACGCGTCCGAACAGCACGCGCAACTCAGCACTGATCAGAGGCGGGCAAAGGTACAACAAAGCAAAGGCTAGCGGCAGCCCCGCGGCCACGCCAGCGCCAAGGCGTTGAGGTGCGCTGAGCCCTAGCAAAACATGATCCAGCGCAGCCAGCGTCAATGCGCATGCCAGCGACAAAGCCACGCCGCCACGCAGCGCACGCCAGAGTTCCACCAAACGCAACGCGGTGCGCTGTGCAGTGATGCGCAGCACGACGACCAAGCGCAATGCGAAGAAAGCCAACGCGGCCCAAGCGACAGCAACGACGCCATACTGGGCGGCCCAAATGCAGACCAGAGCCCAGATGATGGCCATTGGCCACTGGCTACGCAGTTCGTCTGATGGCCGGCCGGCCGTCCACAGCAAAGGCGTGCAAAGACCGAACATCATGAAGAGCGGCATCGCCAGCGCCAGCGGTGCACACACATCCGCCGCATCACGCCACTTAGCACCGTAGAGAGTCAGCACGAAAGGCTCGGATAGCACGGCAGTCGAGGCAAAAATCGGCATGACGAACAGTGCCACGGCGCCCATCAGCCCCAGGAAGGCACGGCGTGTCTCTGCTTGGCCATCACGCTCCGCAGCACGTGAAGCGGCCGAGAAGAACACTGGCTGCACAACGCCTAGAAGGCTGGCACTGGGGCTATACAGCAGGTTGTAGGTCTGGCTGTACAGGCCCATATCACGCGAAGGCAACAAGCGGCCCACGACAGTACGGTCGATGTTGGCGATGAACCAGTTCAGCATGTTGGTGATGAACACGACACCCCCGTAGGCGCCCTGCCCTCGTGCGTCTTCGTACCACAGCAGCGGCTTGAGTGGGTGTCGAACCTGAGCGTAAGCAATGATTCCAGCCAGTACGGCCTGAACGCTCCAGGCGGCCACGAGCGACCACACCGCATGTCCACCCACCGCCAGTGGAATGCCGACCAGCACGAAACCGATGAAGTAGCTGAGGATCTGGCCCATTTGCAGAGCGCGGTAGTTCAACTCACGCTTGAGCAGGTTCATGGCCGGCGCAGCAAGCGCGTTGACGAGGCACAGCAGCGATAGCGCACGCACGACTCCCACAGCACGCGGCTCACCGAAGAAGGCCGCGATCGGGCCGGCTGCCAGCGCCACCAACGCGGCGACACTGCCGCCAAGCAGGATCTGCCAAGTGAAGACGAAGCGTATGTCGCGCTCGTTCACCGTGGGCTTTTGGATCAGGCCATAAGCCAGCCCGACATCGGCAAAAAAGAGGCTGAACGTGATGACCAGCGTGCCAATGGCGAAGACGCCGTATTCAGTCGGGCCAAGCAAACGCGCCAGCACGACCTGAGAGCCAATCTGAAGCATCATGCGCACAACTGTGCCGCCCGCGCCCCAGAAGACAGCCGAGATCGACCGTGCGGCCAGCCCCGGGCCCGACATCAAGCGCTCCCGGCCGCGACTCGATCGAAGCGCTTCTGGAAATCGGAATATGCGAAAGCGATTCCGTCGCGTAGAGCGGTGCGTGCGCACCAGCCGCGGCTGGCCAGCAGGCTCACGTCCATCAGCTTGCGCGGCGTGCCGTCGGGCTTGCCGGTGTCGAAGACGAGTTCGCCACGGAAGCCAACGACCTCGCAGACGAGGGTGGCCAGTTCGCGGATGGTGACGTCCTCGCCGACACCAACGTTGACGAGCACGTCTTCGGCGCCGGTCTCCATCAGGTGCACGCAGGCATCGGCCAGGTCGTCGACGTAGAGGAATTCGCGCAGCGGTGTGCCGGTGCCCCAGACGACGAGTTCCGTGTCGCCGCGCTGCTTGGCCTCGTGGGCCTTGCGGATCAGCGCGGGCAGCACATGGCTGTTCTGCAGGTCGTAATTGTCGTTGGGGCCGTAGAGGTTGGTCGGCATCGCGCTGACGTACTGCCGGCCGTACTGACGGTTGTAGCTTTCGCAGAGCTTGATGCCGGCGATCTTGGCGATGGCATAGGGCTCGTTGGTGGGCTCCAGCGGGCCGGTGAGCAGGCTGTCCTCGCGCAGCGGCTGCGGCGCGAGCTTGGGGTAGATGCACGACGAGCCGAGGAACATCAGCCGCTGCACGCCGGCCAGATGCGCCCCGTGGATCAAGTTGGCCTCGATCATCAGGTTCTGGTACAAGAACTCGGCGCGGTAGACGTTGTTGGCCTGGATACCGCCGACCTTGGCCGCGGCGATGAAGAGGTAGTCGGGCTTGTGCTCTTGCAGCCAGGCGTGCACGGCGCGCTGATCGAGCAGGTCGAGCTCCTGGCGGCCAGCGGTGAGCACGTTGGCGTAGCCACCGGCTTGCAGGCGGCGCACGAGGGCGGAGCCAACCATGCCGCGGTGGCCCGCGACGAAGATGCGCGCGCTCTTCGGCAAGGGCGCCGCCGCAACCTCACTCATGGTGGTCGTAGGCCTGGAAGCCGGCGAGCTTGACGAGGCTGTCGCGCTTGGCAGCGGTGTAGTCGGCCTGCACCATCTCGGCAACGAGCTCCTTCAGCGTGGTCTTGGGTGTCCAGCCGAGCTTTTCCTTGGCCTTGGTCGGGTCGCCCAGCAGGGTTTCGACCTCGGTGGGGCGGAAGTAGCGCGGGTCGACCTTGACGATGACGTCGCCGACCTTGCACTTGGCCTTGTTGCCTTCAACCTTGGCGACGCGGGCAACTTCCTGCTCGCCCTCGCCTTCGAAGGCAACGCTGATGCCCAGCTCGGCCGCAGCGAACTCGACGAACTGGCGCACGCTGTACTGCACGCCGGTGGCGATGACGAAGTCTTCAGGCTTGTCCTGCTGCAGCATCAGCCACTGCATCTCGACGTAGTCCTTGGCGTGGCCCCAGTCGCGCAGCGCACTCATGTTGCCGAGGTAGAGGCAGTCCTGCAGGCCGAGTGCGATGCGGGCGATGGCGCGCGTGATCTTGCGGGTGACGAAGGTCTCGCCGCGCAGCGGGCTCTCATGGTTGAAGAGCACGCCGTTGCAGGCGTACAGGCCATAGGCCTCGCGGTAATTGACCGTGATCCAGTAGGCGTAGAGCTTGGCCACCGCGTAGGGGCTGCGCGGGTAGAAGGGTGTGGTTTCCTTCTGCGGGATCTCCTGCACCAGGCCGTAAAGCTCGGAGGTGGAGGCTTGGTAGAAGCGGGTCTTCTTCTCGAGGCCGAGGATGCGGATGGCTTCGAGGATGCGCAGCGTGCCGATGCCGTCGGCGTTGGCCGTGTACTCGGGCATCTCGAAGGAAACGGCCACATGGCTCATGGCGGCGAGGTTGTAGATCTCGTCGGGCTGCACTTCCTGAATGATGCGGATCAGGTTGGTGGAGTCGGTCAGGTCGCCGTAGTGCAGCTTGAAGCGCCGGTTGTCGACGTGCGGGTCCTGGTAGAGGTGGTCGATGCGGTCGGTGTTGAACGACGAGGCACGGCGCTTGATGCCGTGCACTTCGTAGCCCTTGGACAGCAGAAGTTCTGCCAGGTAGGCGCCGTCTTGACCGGTCACGCCGGTGATCAGCGCGACTTTGTTGGAACTGCTCATGATGGAAAAGGGGAAGGCTAGCCGGCAAGCGCGCGGCCGAAGACCTTCAGCCGCGCGGGCTGGGGCATGGCGGTGCGCATGTCGGCGATGAAGCGGGCCTGTACGCGGTAGCCCGCGTCGGCGTCGGGGTCGATGCTGGAGACACGCACCAGCATGCCGTCAGGGATGAGGCCGCGCAGCCCATAGCTGAGCTGCGCCAGCTTCTGCTGCTGGCCCGACACGGCAATGCGCTCACCGATGACGAACCAGAAGGTCACGGGCTCGTAGCGTTGCCCCAGCTTGGCGAACATGTGGCGCACGGGCAGCTGCGCGCCGGCAACGTCGACGCTGGTGTAGCTGCTCGAAACGATATCGAAGCCCTGGGCCGGGTAGCAGACGTCCGGGCGGTGGGCGCGCGTGGCATCGGACTGGTCGCCGCCATAGGCGATGGACAGCATGATGCGTTCGCCCTTGGGGCCGATGTAGGTGCGGCTGAGCGTTTGCGCGTAGAGCGACTTCAGCATCGCCTCAACATCGGGCGACACGATGCTGACCGGCAGATTGGGGTCGAGGCGCCAACTGCCGAAGGTCTTGGGGAAGAGGGTTTCCAGGTCGACCTTGGCCTGCTGGTCGGCCAGATGCACGGTGGGCCGCGTCACATGCGCCAAGCCAGAGGCCGAGACCAACAGCAGCGCCGCGAACAGCGCACGCAGCCTCACGGGCGTCAGCGCGCCGCTCATGCTGCACCCCGCTCGGGCCTGAAGAAGACGTTGAGCAGCTTGTCACCCAGCAGCATCAGCATCAGCGCGATCATGAAGAGCACCATGCCGGCGAAGCCATGCACGAAGCCCTGGCCAGCCGCGTCACCGAAGTAGTAGGTGACGAGCACGAGGATCATCACGCGGCCGATGTTGGCGCAGAAGGCGATGGGCACCAGCATGACGGCCAGCGTCACGTTGCGAGCCACCGAGGTGTAGCGCATCAGGTTCATGTAGAGCATGCCCAGCGCTTCGAGCGTGAACATGGAGTTCAGGCCCGCGCAGGCATCGGCCACCATGAGCTGGTACTGCCCCACGGTCAGCATGACACCCGACCGCCCGACCGGGTAGCCCAGCACGTAGAGCAGGTTGCTGGCAACGAGGGACACGGCCGACTTCAGCGGTGCCGTGACGACGGCGACCAATGCCTCGGGCAGAGGCACCATGAAGAGCATGAAGAACAGCGGGAACCAGATCATCCGCAGGCCCGGCCAGCCCTTGAACAGCAAGGCCAGGCCAGCCAGCACCCAGATCTGCGAGCCGATCGAGAAGATCCAGATGTCCTGCGAGCGGCCGAAGGCGTAAAGCAGCGCGCCGAAGCCCAGAACGAGTGCGCCGCTGACCGTTGCGGGCCGCGAAGGCAACTCGGCCAGCGCATGCCGCAGGCCGTAGAGCAGCCAGAGGCTGACCGCGAAGATGATCGGGCCGTGGCCCTGTTCGTCGCTGCGCCAGATCGTCTGGCTGAGCTCTACATATTCCGGGATGTAAACCACCAACAGCCCCACCAACACCAGCAGCAGAGCTGGCAGGTCGACGCGGGGGGGAAGAAGGGGCTGACGGCCGGCCTGAGGTGCGGTCGCAGACATCACGGAAACACTCGCAATCAGAACTCGTTGAGGACGGCGCCCAGCAGTTGCACTGAGCTGCCCGCCAGGCTGGCCACCAGGTCCTGCAACGCGGCAACCTTGTTCTCGTGCTTGCGGGTCAGCACCAGGGCGGCGCCGCACTTGGCCGCGACGACACAGGCATCGGACCCCAGCGAGGCCGCGGCGGTGTCGATGACGACATGATCGAACTTGGAGGTCAGCTCACGCACCAGCAGGCCGAAGGCCGGGCGCTCGATGAGCTCGAGCGGGTTGGGCGGGATCGGGCCGCAAGGCAGCACGAACAGACCCGGCACGCCGTCGACCGGCTGGATGACCTGGCTTTCGGAACGGCCGGACAGCAGCGAGGACAGTCCCGCTGCGTTGCTGACCTTGAACACCTCGTGCTGACGCGGGCCGCGCAGGTCGGCGTCGACGATGAGCGTGCGGCCGCCCAGCTGCGCCAGCGCCACCGCCAGATTGGCGGCGAAGTAGGTCTTGCCGTCGCCGCTGGCGGGGCTGATGACGGCCATGGCCTGGCGGACCGCGTCAGGCTTGCTGAGCCGCATCGTGACCTGGCTGCGCACCGCACGGATGGCTTCAGCCTGCACGGAGAAAGGCTGCAGCAGCGTGACCAGCTCCGGGCTGGCCAGGCGCCGCTCTGCGTTGGCGAGCGGGTAGTGGAATTGCTGGGCGAGCGCGTTGAGCACGTCGTCGGGGCTGGCCAAGCCCAGCGTGACGGCGGCTTCGCCGAAACGCACGCCATGTTCGCGCTGGTAGCTCAGGACCTTTTCGACTTCGGCGGCGCTGAGGTTGCGCGCGTCGCGAATCAGGTCGCCGATGGGGCGGTCATGCAGGTCTGCGGGGGCGTTCACGGAAGCTCCAGAAGTTGCGGCGTTCATCGGCTCAGGCGCTCTTGCCTGGCGCGTGGCCGAGCAGGCGTTGCTGCATCAGGTTGGCGGCAGTGGCCTTGCCAAACAGACGGCGGGCAGTGGGCGACGGCAGCACACCAAGAATGGGCAGCGCCACGGCTTGGGCGACGTCGTCGGCGCTACGCACTCGGCGGTCCATCATCTCCATCGCGACGACCAGGGCCACGGCCAGCAGGATGCCGGCGAACACGGCCACGGCCATGTTCAGGATGAGCCGGGGCGACGCGGCCTCCACCGGAGCGACTGCCTGCGACAGCACGGACACATTACTCTGCGTGGCCATGCTTTCCATCGTGGCCTGATTCAGGCGAGCCATGATCTGGTCGTAGGTACGCTGCGCGTTCTCGACGTCGCGCACGAGCACGGCGCCATCGTCGCGCACTGCCTTCATCTGCAGCACCTTGGCGCGCTGAGACTCAAGCGCGGCCTTGATCTCGCCGGCACGCTGCTGGTTGATGTTGTTGGCGATGCCCAGCGAGCTGCCAACCTTGGTCGTCTCGCTGTCGATGCGGCTCTTGAGCTCGGCCAGGTTGGCACGCGTCTCGATGACCTGCGGGTTCTTGTCACCGAGCTTGGAGGTGAGCTCCTGCAGTCTCGCGTCCAGCCGCGCCTGATCGGCCTTGAGGCCGGCGATCAGCGGGTTGTTCAGCACTTCCTGCATGCGGTCTGCGCTGGCGCCGCGAGCGGCGGTCTGACGGCTGCCCGAATCGGACGCCAGGGACTGCAGGCCGACGTACTGCGAGGACAGTTCGCTCAGGCGGGAGTTCTCGACATCCAGGCGCTCGTCGGTCGCGATGATGCCCTTCTCCCTCTGGAACTCGGACACCCTGGTTTGCGCCTTCTCGAGCGCGTCGCGGGCTTCCTTGCCGCGTTGATCGAAGAAGGACGAGTACAGACGCGCCGGCTCGACGCGCATCTCGATGTTGGTTTCGAGATAGGCCTGCACGAAGGCATTGGCCAGGGCCGCGGCGAACTTCGGATCAGCGGCCTTGTAGGTGACGGTGACCACGTTGGACTCGCGCGAAGGCTTCACGTCGAGCGACTTCTGGAACACCGTACCCAGCCACTGCTCGATCGAGCCCTCGCCTTTGGTCGCGCTCTGCCATTGCTCGCGGATCTGCGGGTTCTCGGTGAGCTTGAGGTTGCGCACGACCTTGAAGGCCACGCGATCACTCTGGATCACGTCGATCTGCGTTGCGATGAGACTGGGATTGATACCGCCCGGATAGAGCACGGCGGCCAAGGGATCAGGCTTGGTCGAATCGATGACGACCGAAGCCGCCGCCGTGTAGCTCTTGGGCCAGACCAGGCTGAGCACCAGGGCGATCACGACAATGCCGGCGAACACGCCGAGGGCCATCTTGTAGCGCGCGCGCAGGATGGCCAGGAATTGGACAAAGTTCATTGCTGGATCCCCAAAATCAGAACAGGCTCTCTTTGACGTAGACCACGTCACCGTCCTTGAGGCTGTCGTCCATGCCCGGTTGCACGACCTGCACCTTGCCGTCGGCCGCCTTGCGGTGCACGCGGATACCGCGCTCGGTGCCGCGCTGGTTCAAGCCGCCGCCGGAGGCAAGCGCCTGCATCACCGTCATGCCGCGCTCAAGCCGCATCGGGCCGGGGCGCTGCACTTCGCCATAGATATAAGCCAGTGGTGCACGGTCGACCCAGAGCACGTCGCCGTTCTGGATCAGCACGTCGTTGGCACGGCCGTTCTCGGCGCTGGGGCCGAAGACGCTGGGCAGGTCGATTTCCATGCGGAAGGGCTTGCCGCCGCGCGTGCCGCTGAGCACGAGGATGTCGCCGCCCGTGCTGGCCACGCCGCCGGCGTTGGCCAGCAGGTCGGTCATGCGCATGTCGGCGGTTTCGATGGGATAACGGCCCGGGCGATTGACCTGGCCGAGCACGCTGGCCTGGTTGCCCTTGACCTGCATGAGGATCAGCGTGACCTGGGGCGACTTGACGAAGCTGCCGCTCTTCAAGCCGTCGGCAATGACCTTCTCTGCGGCGCTGACGCCCAGGCCACCGATGCGCACGTTGCCCAGCAGCGGGTAGCTGATGACGCCGGTCTCGGAAACCCGCGTCTCCAGCGTCAGGTCGGGGTTCTGGTAGACGACGACGCGGACGATGTCGCCCGCACCCAGGCGGTATTCCGCCGGTGCAGTAGCCGCGGCGGCGGGGGCACCGGCCTGAGCCTGCGCACCCAGGGCACCGAGGCCCAGAGCGGCAGCGAGAAGCAGTTCTTTGATGCGCATCATTTCAAACCCATGCCCTTGGAGATGGAAGCAGAGTCGAGGCCGCTGGCGGCAGGTGCGGCGGTCGGCGGAGCCTCGGACGCGGCGGGCAGCGCAGGTGCCGCTGGCGCACCGGCAGGAGCCGGTTGGGCGAACTTGCCCACGTATTCGATCTTGGAGCCGTCGCGCAGTGCCTTGACGTCCTTCTGCACGGCCTCACCCTTGCGCTGGTTCAGCAGGAAGGCTTCGATGGCGGGGCGTGCACGCACCTCGTCAACGGCCTGGCTGCGCGAGCCCACGAGGAAGAGCACCGTCAACCCGGCGGGGTTGGGACTGAGCATGGAGTCGCCGTCCTTCATCTTGGAGATGGCGTCCAGGCTGGTCAGCGGCAGTTGCTCGGCGGCGCGCACGGCCTGGTTGCCGTTGAAGCGCAGTTCGGCGGACTTCAGGTATTCAGCGAACTCGTTGAGGTTCTTGGCCGCGGACAACTTGGCGCGGATGGCCTCGAACTGCTCGGGCTTGGCTTCGATCTGCAGCTCTTGCAGGCTGTAGATGCGGCGTTCCTTGAAAAGGGCCGGCTTGTCGTTGTAGTACTTGGCGATCTCTTCGGCGGTGGGCTTGGCAACGCTCTCGCCAACGCGCTCGGCGTAGGAACGGGCAATGATTTCGCGCTTGGCGGCCTCGATCTGCTGCACGACGCGGGGGTCACGGTCGAGCTTTTGCTCCTGGGCCTTCTGCACCGCAAGCTCTTGATCGATCAAGCGCTCCAGCACCTGGCGGCTCGCGGCCTCGGCCTGCTCGGGCTTGAGGCCGGGCTGGCGCTGCAGCACGAAGTTGATCTGATGGACGGTGATCTCTTCCTTGTTGACCTTGGCTGCCGTCTGGGACGCCTTGTCACCCTTGTCGCCACCACAGGCCGTCAGCAGCGCCGCGGCCGCGATGACGGTCAGCAGCAGGGAGGCCCGGTGATTGATGAGTCGCGTTGCCATCTTTTGAAGGTCCTTTTTATGCAGAGGAAGGGATCCCCGCCCCAATGTGCGGACGAGTGTAGCGGTGGGATATGTCGCTTCTAGGGCATGCACGAACCCATTACTGGCTTCGTGAGCGGCCCCGGGTTAGAGCGAAATCAAGCGAGAAGTTCCATCGCCCCCACGTTCTTGGGGGGCAGCGCTACGCGTTCAAGGATAGCGCCGTCCGCGCGCGGTTCGCAGCGCGGGAAAGCGCTTGTTAACCCTAAAGCAGCCAGCCAGCAGGCGTTAGCACTTGATGCCGGCGTGCAGAGCGACGAGGCCGGCGCTGAGGTTGTGCACGTCCACATGGCCGAAGCCGGCCGTCTTCATCATGGCCTTGAGCGTGGCCTGGTCGGGGTGCATGCGGATGGACTCGGCCAGGTAGCGGTAGCTGTCGGCGTCGCCCGCGAACAGCGAGCCGAGCTTGGGCAGGATGTTGAAGGAGTACCAGTCGTAGGGTTTGCGCAGCGGCTCGGCGATGCGGGAAAACTCCAGCACGAGCAGCCGGCCACCCGGCTTGAGCACGCGGCACATCTCGGCCAGGGCCAGGTCCTTGTGCGTCATGTTGCGCAGGCCGAAGGCGACGCTGACGAGGTCGAAGCTCTCGCTCTTGAAGGGCAGCTTCTCGGCGTCGGCCAGGCTGGTGGGCAGGATCAGGCCTTCGTCCAGCAGGCGGTCGCGGCCCTGACGCAGCATGGCCTCGTTGATGTCGGTGTGCACGACCAGCCCGGTCTCGCCCACCTTGCGGGCGAAGGCGCGCGACAGGTCACCGGTGCCGCCGGCGATGTCCAGCGCCCGCTCGCCGGGCTTGAGGTTGGCGACCTGCACGGTGTAGGCCTTCCAGGCCCGGTGCAGGCCGGCCGACATCACGTCGTTCATCAGGTCGTACTTGGACGCGACCGAGTCGAAGACGCCGCGGACCTTGGTGGCCTTCTCGTTCTCGTCGACGGTGCTGAAACCGAAATGCGTTTGACTCATGGGATTCAGTGGGTGTGGCAGCTGCCGCCGCCCTTGACGGGCATGGCGTCGTCGCGGCTCTTGCCGGCCGCGGCGAGGCGAGCCTCGTAGTCGGCCCACAGCGCGGCCTCCTGGCTGCCGAGCTTGTAAAGATAGTCCCAGGCGAACAGGCCGCTGGCGTGGCCGTCCGAGAACTCGGGCCGCACGGCGTAATGGCCGACCGGTTCCAGCCCGGTGATGAGGACGTCGCGCTTGCCGGTCTGCAGCGTCTCCTGGCCCGGGCCGTGGCCCATGACCTCGGCCGACGGGCTGTAGACGCGCATCAGCTCGAACGGGATGCGAAAATGCGCGCCGTCGTCGAAGGCGATCTCCAGCACGCGGGACTGCTGGTGGACGGTGATCTCGGTGGGAGCGGGCATCCGCTGAGTTTCGCTCAGAACGATTGGTAGGCAGGCAACTGGCCATCCTTGGGGCGCACCTGGGTAAAGCGCACCGCCAGGCGGGACTGCACGCTGATGGGCAGCGGCGCAAAGCCCGAGCCGCGGGTCAGGTCGTCACCATGCATGAAGCACCAGTAGAGGAACTTCAGCGCGCCCTGGGCCTTGGTGGCGGTGGCGGGTTCGGCATCCACCAGCACGAAGCTGGTCAGAGTGATCGGCCAGGCCTCGACGCCCGGACGGTCCAGCAGGGTTGCCAGGTCGTCGCCCTGGCGGTGCATGTCGCTCTCCAGCACGGCCGCGCTGAAGCCTCGCTCGGAGGGCGCGACGAAGCGGCCGGCCGCATTGCGCAGCTTCACGGCCGCCAGCTTGTCGCGCAGCACGCGGTCGTAGGACACGTAGGCGATGGCGCCCGGCGTGGCGCGCAGCGTCTGCACCATGCCGTCGTTGCCTTCGGCCTTCAGCGGCTCGCCCGGCCATGCCGGCGCCTGGCTGGCGCCGACTTCACTCTTGAAGGTGCTCGACGCCCCGGCCAGGTAGCGGCTGAAGCCGTCGCTGGTGCCGGACTTCTCGGCACGCACGACGCGCTTGATCGGCAAACCCGGCAGGGCGACACCAGGATTGAGCGCGGCGATGCGGGCATCGCTCCAGAGCTTGACCCGGCCCAGGAAGATTTCGGCGAGCAGTTCGCCGTCGAGCTGCAGGGCGCCGCCGCCCGGCAGGTTGACGACCGGCACGACGCCACCGACCAGCATCGGGATCTGCACCAGATGCTGCTTGGCCAGTTCGGCCGGCGGCAGCGGCGCGTCGGTGCCGCCGAAGTCGACTTTTCGGGCCGTGGCCTGCTTGATGCCATCGCCCGAGCCCGTGCCCTTGTAGCCAACGGTGCCACCACCCGCCTTCTGGAAGGCGCGTGCCCAGGTGTCGTAGACCTTGGACGGAAAGGTGGCGCCCTGCCCTTGCACGGGTTCGGCCAGGGCGGCGGCGGTCAACAACAGGGACGAGCAAAGGGCCAGGGTCAGGCGCGGAAGAACGGACATGCCAGGGACGGAGGTCTTGGTGAAAACCCGCAATCATGCCCTGTGTCTTCCGGCGAGATGGTCGGGTGGGGCATCTAATCTCCCGTTCCCACGGCTCAATACCCCCTCCGCCATGCCCCGTTTTGCCCGCCATCGCCTGGCTGCCGCAGCGACCCTGCTCAGCCTGGCTGCGACCACCCAGGCCCTCGACCTGAACGGCCTGTCCAAGGACGTCCAACCCTGCGACGACTTCTACAGCTTCGTCAACGCCAACTGGGAGAACGCAACCGAGCTGCCCGCCAGCCGCGCCCGCATCGGCAGCTTCGAACAGCTGCGCCAGGCCAATGACGAATTGCTGAACAAGGCACTCCGGGAGCTGGCCGACCAGCCGGCGCTGCAAAACACGCCCGGGCTGAAGCTCATTGCCAGCTACTACGCCGCCGGCATGGACGAGGCTGCCATCGAGGCCCGCGGCCTCACGTCGATCACGCCGCTGCTGAACCGCATCGACGCCCTGCAGCGCCGCGAGGACCTGCCCGCCCTGCTCGCCCTGCTGGCGCGCAGCGGCGTGGCCGCACCGCTGGGCTACGGCGTTCAGCCGGACCGCAAGGACACAAGGCGCAACGTGCTGGGTCTGGGCCAGTCGGGCCTGGGCCTGCCGGACCGCGACGACTACTTCCGCAGCGACGAGCGCACGCGCACGCTGAGCACGGCTTATCGCACGTTCGCCAAGGCGGTGCTGACAGCTTCGGGCCGCCCGGCGGGCGACGCCGAACTGGATGCGCTGATGGCCTTCGAGACCCAGCTGGCCGACGCCTCGCGCGAACGCGCCAAGCTGCGCGACCCCAATGCCAACTACAACCCGATGAGCCCAGCCGAGCTGGCGGCCGCTGCGCCGGGGCTGGACTGGCCCGCCTACCTGGCCGTGCTGACGGCCGGCGCCAAGCTGCCGCAGCGCTTGATCGTCGCCCAACCGGAGTTCGCCACGCGCGTGGCCAAGCTGGCCGCCGAGACGCCGCTGGAGGTGTGGCGCAGCTACCTGGCCATGCGCGTGCTGGACGCCGCCGCTCCGCGCTTGCCCAAAGCCTTTGCGATGGCCTCGTTCGAGTACCGCGGCAAGGCCATCACCGGCCTGCAGGCGCCCGCGCCGCGCACCGAAGACGTCATCGTGCAGATCGGCGGCCGCACCGGCGGCGAGCCGGTTGCGCTGGCGCTGGGTGAACTCTTTGTCGCCCGCGCCTTCTCGCCCGAGGCGCAGAAGCGCTCGCTGCTGCTGGTGGAGGACGTGCGCGCGGCCATGAAGGAGCGCATCGAGAAGCTGGAGTGGATGACGCCCCCGACGAAGGCCAAGGCGCTGGAGAAGCTGGCCAAGATGCAGCCCATGATCGGTGCGCCCGAGAAGTGGCCGCAGTACGAGGGCCTGCAGCTGAGCAGCACCGACTACGCCGGCAACTGGCTGAAGGTGGCGCTGTGGAACAGCGACCGCCAGATGAAGGACCTGGACGCGCCGGTGGAGCGCGGCCGTTGGCGCACCAGCCCGCACATCGTCAACGCCTTCGCGGGTGGGCTGAACCAGATCATCTTCCCGGCCGGCATCCTGCAGCCGCCCTTCTTCTCGGCATCGGCCGACGACGCCAGCAACTACGGCGGCATCGGCATGGTCATCGGCCATGAGATCACCCACCACTTCGACGACAGCGGCCGCAACTTCGACGCCGGTGGCTCGTTGACCGATTGGTGGACGCCCGCGGACGCCGCAGGCTACAAGGCCCGCGCCGACAAGGTGGCCGAGCGTTACGGCGCGATCTCGCCGCTGCCCGGCTACAACATCAACGGCCGCCTGACGCTGGGCGAGAACATCTCCGACGTGTCGGGCCTGCCCATCGCCTACGAGGGCCTGCAGCGCGCGCTCAAGCGCAGTGGCGGCGCCGACAAGAAGATCGACGGCTACACGCCGGCGCAGCGCTTCTTCCTCAGCAATGCATTGGTGTGGCGCAACAAGGTGCGCATGGAGTTCCTGATCAACCAGATCCGCACGGACAGCCACTCACCGGCCAAGTACCGCGTGCTGACGCCGATGAGCAACACGCCCTATTTCGCGCAGGCCTTCTCGTGCAAGGCGGGCAGCGCGATGGTGGCCGCGGACCCGCTGATGGTCTGGTAAGCCAACGCAGGACGAAAAAACGGGGCCCGAGGGCCCCGTTTGTCATGGCGCAGCGGTCAACCGCTTACCACTGCAGCTTCAGCGTGTAGGCGCCGGTACCGCTGTAGCGCAGCACCTGCACATACAACGTGACCGCGCTGGACCCGCCGTTGGCGTAGGTCGTGCTGTCCGCCTGGCCGGCCGCCTTCTCGCTGCTGGCCAGCGTCGAGCCCGAGCTGTTCTTCACGTAGAGGTCGAAGTCGTTGCTGCTGCTGGCCGCCGTCAGCGTTGCGGTCAGCGTCTTGCCGGCTGGCAACGTCACCTTGAAGTAGTCGGTGTCGCTGGTCGAGCTGACGGTGCCGGCCACGTTGGCCGGTGCCGACACGGTGTTGGCCGTGGCAATCGTGCCGTTGGACTCCGTCTCGTTGACCGTCGGCAGGCCACCCGTGCCGCTGATCGCCGCCACCGCAGCTGCCGCGTCCAGGATGCCCGAGCCGCATTGCGAGCAGGTGCCGGGGAAGGCACGCGCGCTGCTCTGCAGGGCCGCCTTGACCTGGTCCGGCGTGGCCGTCGGCTTGGCGCTCAGCATCAGCGCAACGACGCCGGCCACGTGGGGTGTCGCCATCGACGTGCCCTGGTAGTAGGCGTAGCTGTCGGCACCGGGCGCCTTGGTGCCGGCGTTCAGCGTGCTGAGGATGCCGTTGCTGCTGCTCGAACGCACATCACCCCCGGGGGCGGCCAGCGTCACGATCGAACCGTAGTTCGAGTAGTAGGCGCGGGCACCGTTGCGGTCGGTCGCGGCGACGGCGATGACGCCGGAGCAGTTGGCGGGGTTGGAGTTGCTGGCGTTCTGGTTCTCGTTGCCGGCCGCGACGACCACCACCGTGCCGCGCGAGCGGGCGCTGTTTATCGCGTTCTGCGAGGTCGTGTCGCAAGCGCCGCCGCCACCCAGGGACATGTTGATGACGCGCGACGGCGTGGCGTTGGCGGGCAGGCCCGACACCGTGCCGCCCGACGCCCAGATCATGCCGTCGGCGATGTCCGAGGTGTAGCCACCGCATTTGCCGAGCACGCGCACCGGCTGGATCTTGGCGTTGAAGGCGATGCCGGCGACACCCGACGAGTTGTTGGTCTTGGCGGCGATGGTGCCGGCCACGTGCGTGCCGTGCCAGCTGGAGTTGCTGGCCGCCTCACCGCTGCCGCACTCGTTCGCGGCGACCCAGTCGCCGGGGTCGCTCGGGTCGCTGTCGCGCGTGCCGCCGTCGTTGGCGACGGTGGCGTCGTTGATCATGTCGTAGCCGGCCACGGTCTGGCCGGACAGGTCGGCGTGCGGGCGGATGCCGGTGTCGATGACGGCGACGACGATGCCCGAGCCCGTGGCCAAGTCCCAGGCCGCCGGTGCGCGGATGCCGCCCGTGGTTTCGTAGAGATCCCACTGCGAGCTGTAGCTCGAATCATTGGGCGTCATCAGCGGGTACATCTTGCGGTCGGGTTCCGCGTAGGCGATGTTGGCGTCGGAGGCCTTGAGCTCGTTGGCCAGGCGCTGCAGGTCGCTGTTCGACAAGGCCTTGTCGAGCTTGAACACGTGCGCACCGGTACCGGTCTGGCGCAGCAGGCGGGCCTTGGCGCCGCGCACGGCGAGGGCCGAGTTGACGGCGCCCAGACGGGCGTCCATCGTGGGGGTAGCAATGCTGCGGGCGCGCAGCACGCCGGCGTCCTGGGTATCGGCCTCGGAGGCATCGCGGTAGCCGACGATGAGGCGGTCGGTGCTGGCGGCACGCGGCGCCACGCTGACAAGACCGCTATCGACCAGCGCGTTCGACACGCCGGCCTGGGCCCCGCCTGCGATCAGCAGGCCGCAGGCCAGTGCGAGCAGGGTCCGCTTGTTGGCAGAAGAAAAACTCATTTTTGGTAGTTCCAGAAAGTCGCCGTGGCGGACGGCGTGCCGGCTCGGCCCATGGGATCTCCACGCGAAGCGCCGCCGTTTCTTTCAGCTTGCCGGTTGGACTCGTCATCCCAAACAACTTCAACGTCCCACCACCGGCCTGGCGCAATCCGAAGCGGGGCGCAGTGTGTCCGCGGCACGAAGGCAGCCTTGTCACCGGCCGCAGTGACGGAAGTAACCCGAGCGGGGAATCACGGATGACAGCACCCGTGACGAATGGCATGCACACCCTCCAACAAGCGATTTGGCCCACCTGCAATTCAGCCGCGGTTTTCCGCGGGTCGTCGCATGCCACCGGCAACTCATCGCTTGCAGCTTGGGGCCGCTCAGTCGGGCGCCTAGCCTGAACACAGGTCGACGCAATTCGCGTCACTTGTCAGCCTGAAACCCGACCCCCACAGGAGCTCGTCATGTCCACCAGCAATTCGATTGCCCAGCGCACACCCCTGATCAACAGCCTGTTCGCGGGCATCGCTTGCGCCACCACGCTGATCCTGACCGCAGGCCCTGCGCTGGCTGCGCCCGGCGACCTGGAGCGCGTCGAAGTCAGCGGCCGAGTCGTCGAAGCGCCTGTGCGCTACGACCTGCGCGCCGGCTGCGCCACCATCGACACACAACTGCAGGACGCACTGCAAACCACCTGGGAGCGCGAGCGCCGTGTGGGCCAGGTGAAGGTGCAGATCGTCATGGACGGCGGCGACATCACCGCGGTTCGCGCTGATGGCATCTCGAACAGCGTCGAGCGCTCCGTGCGCAATGCCGTGAACAGCCTGCAATGCGGCCAGCAGGTTGCTGCCGGCACGCAGATCTACCGCTTCCGCGTCGACTTCATCGACCCCGATGACCGCCGCCAACGCATGGCCGGTGCCACGCGCGCGGGCTACCGGCTTGCGCTGCTCAACGACTGAGCCACGGCTTCGTCGACACGCTGAAGCGGCAGCAGCAATCGGGCTGCTGCTTCGGTCGTCAGCTCACGCTGCGCGGCGGCCCAGACGGGCGCCGGGAAATGGCTGTCCCAGTCGAAGCGCGCGATGACATGCCAGTGCAGATGCGGCACGACATTGCCCAGGCTGGCGATGTTGACCTTGGTCGGCGCCAGCAAAGACCTTAGAACGCGCTCGATCTCGGTGACAGCGTCCATGCAGGCGTGACGATCGGTGACCGAGAGGTCGCTGAACTCGGCGACATGCTCGGCCCAGATGAGGCGATAGAAGGCCGGGAACCGCCGCGCCTCATCACCTTCGACAACGCGCACGACGCGGAACTTCGGCGTGCGCGCGACGACAAGGCCGCCGTCGCCGGCACACAGCGGACACAGCACACCGCTCAAACCAGCACCCGCTCGATGCCGCCGTTGTTGGCCTTCGCCACGTACTCCGGCATCCAGTTCGGGCCGAGGATCTGGCGCGCCATCTCCACGACGATGTAGTCCGCCTCCAGCAATCCGTTCTGCAGGTCGTCGCCATAGCGCGTGAGGCCTTGCAGGCAGCTGGGGCAGGACGTCAGGATCTTCAGGTTCTCGTCCGGGCCGACCTTGCCGCTTTCGCGCAATTGCGTCTCGGTCTTGCGCAGCTCTTCTTCCTTGCGGAAGCGCACCTGCGTCGAGATGTCGGGGCGTGTCACGCCCAACGTGCCGCTCTCGCCGCAGCAGCGCTCGTTCTTGATGACGTTCTCGCCCACCAGCGCCTTCACCGTCTTCATCGGCTCCTGCAGCTTCATCGGCGAATGGCAGGGGTCGTGATACAGGTAGCTGGTCTTGGAGCCGAGCGTGATGCCCTTCTCCAGCAGGTACTCGTGAATGTCGATGATTCGGCAGCCCGGGAAGATGTCCTCGAACTTGTAGCCCTGCAGCTGGTCGTAGCAGGTCCCGCAACTGACCACCACGGTCTTGATGTCCAGGTAGTTCAGCGTGTTGGCGACGCGGTGGAAGAGCACCCGGTTGTCGGTGATCATCTTCTCGGCCTTGTCGAACTGGCCCGAGCCGCGCTGTGGGTAGCCGCAGCAGAGGTAGCCGGGCGGCAGCACCGTCTGCACGCCGGCATGCCAGAGCATGGCCTGCGTGGCCAGGCCCACCTGGCTGAACAGGCGCTCCGAGCCGCAGCCGGGGAAATAGAACACGGCCTCGGTCTCGCTCGCCATCGACGGCGGGCGAATGATGGGCACGTAGTCCTTGTCCTCGATGTCCAGCAGCGCGCGCGCCGTCTTCTTGGGCAGGCCACCCGGCAACTTCTTGTTGATGAAGTGGATGACCTGTTCCTTGATCGGCGCGGCGCCGACGGTGGCGCGCGGCGCACTCGTCTGCTTGCGCCCCGCGAGCTTGAACAGGTCGACCGCCAGGCGCTGCGCCTTGAAGCCGATGCCCACCATCGCCGTGCGCGCCAGCTTGATGGTCTCGGGGTTGGTCGCGTTCAGCATGAACATGGCCGCCGCGTTGCCGGGGCGCCAGGTCTTCTGGCCCATCTTGCGCAACAGGTTGCGCATGTTCATCGTCACGTCGCCGAAGTCGATCTTGACCGGGCAAGGCGACAGGCATTTATGGCAGACCGTGCAGTGGTCGGCCACATCCTCGAACTCCTGCCAGTGCTTGATCGACACGCCGCGGCGCGTCTGCTCCTCATACAGGAAGGCCTCGACCAGCAGCGAGGTGGCGAGGATCTTGTTGCGCGGGCTGTAGAGCAAGTTGGCGCGCGGCACATGCGTGGCGCAGACCGGCTTGCACTTGCCGCAGCGCAGGCAGTCCTTGATCGAGTTGGCAATCTCGCCGATGTCGCTCTGCTGCATGATCAGCGACTCGTGCCCCATCAGGCCGAAGGACGGCGTGTAGGCATTGCGCAGGTCGGCCGGCAGGGCCGCATCCTTGAGCAGCTTGCCCTTGTTGAATCGGCCTTCGGGGTCGACTTTTCGCTTGTACGCCGTGAAGTTGGCGAGTTCGTCGTCGGTCAGGAACTCGATCTTCGTGATGCCGATGCCATGCTCGCCCGAGATGACACCGTCCAGCGAACGAGCCAGCGTCATGATGCGCGCCACGGCCGCGTGGGCCGTCTGCAGCATCTCGTAGTTGTCGCTGTTGACGGGGATGTTGGTGTGCACATTGCCGTCGCCGGCATGCATGTGCAGGGCCACCCAGACGCGGCCACGCAGCACTTCCTTGTGGATGCGCTTGCACTCCGCCAGCAGCGGCTCGAAGGCCGCGCCGCTGAAGATGGCCTGCAGGGGCTTGAGGATCTGCGTCTTCCACGAAGCGCGCAGCTCGTGCGTCTGCAGGCCTTCGAAGAAGCCACTGTCCAGTCCGTCCAGCCACTGCTGCCACAGCTCGCCCACTTCGCGCAGCAGCGTCAGCGCCTGCTGCACGCGGTCTTCCAGCAACTCCGCGCTCGGGATCTCGCCGGCGTCGTCGCTCTTGCCCAGCGGCAGCTTGCCCGTCATGAACAAGGCTTGCAGCGCCGTCACCAGCGCCAGCTTGTTGCGCAGGCTCAGCTCGATGTTGATGCGCTCGATGCCCAGCGTGTACTCGCCCATGCGGTGCAGCGGGATCACCACGTCCTCGTTCACCTTGAACGCGTTCGTGTGCTTGCTGATGGCCGCGGT
This sequence comes from Roseateles sp. GW821-FHT02E12, assembly GCF_059421665.1. Classification (NCBI taxonomy): domain Bacteria; kingdom Pseudomonadati; phylum Pseudomonadota; class Betaproteobacteria; order Burkholderiales; family Sphaerotilaceae; genus Roseateles; species Roseateles sp. GW821-FHT02E12. Next base: position 95,586 of record NZ_JBWKVK010000003.1, on the reverse strand, counting down.
GCGCTTGCGGTCGAGCCAGAACTTCTTGCGCGCGTCGGCGCTGACGGCGGTGAAACCCTCGCCCGAGCGGCCATTGGCCAAGCGCACGACTTCACTCGCCGCGCGCGCCACGGCATCGGCGTCGTCGCCGACGATGTCGCCCACCAGCACCATCTTGGGCAGGCCGCCGCGCTTGCTCTTGGTGGCGTAGCCCACGGCCTTCAGGTAGCGGTCGTCCAGATGCTCCAGGCCCGCCAGCAGCACGCCCGTGTCGGCGATCGAGAACATGTAGTCCTTGATGTCGACGATGCTGGGCACGCAGTCCTTGGGGTTGCCGAAGAACTCCAGGCACACCGTGCGCACGTGGGCCGGCATCTTGTGCACGATCCAGCGCGCTGACGTGATGAGGCCGTCGCAGCCTTCCTTCTGGATGCCCGGCAGGCCGGCGAGGAACTTGTCCGTCACGTCCTTGCCCAGACCCTCCTTGCGGAAGACGCGGCCGGGGATGTCCAGTCTCTCGGTCTTCTCCAGCTTGGTGCCCGACGCGTCGAAGTAGCGGAGCTCGAAGCTCGCCAGCTCCGCGTCGTGGATCTTGCCGAGGTTGTGGTTGAGGCGGATCACCTCCAGCCACTTGGCCTCGGGCGTCACCATCTTCCAGCTGGCGAGGTTGTCCAGCGCCGTGCCCCACAGCACGGCCTTCTTGCCGCCGGCATTCATGGCCACGTTGCCGCCGATGCAGCTCGCCTCGGCGCTGGTCGGATCCACGGCGAACACGAAGCCGTTCGCCTCGGCCAGGTCCGCCACGCGCTGCGTGACGACACCAGCTTCGCTGAAGATGGTCGGCACCTCGCGGTCCAGGCCCGGCAGCTGCAGCATCTCCACGCCACGCAGCGCTTCGAGCTTTTCGGTGTTGATGACGGCGCTGTTCCACACCAGCGGAATGGCTCCGCCGGTGTAGCCCGTGCCGCCGCCACGCGGGATGACGGTCAGCCCCAGCTCGAAGCAGGCGCCCACGAGGCCAGCCATCTCGGCCTCGGTGTCGGGCGTCAGCACGACGAAGGGGTACTCCACGCGCCAGTCGGTCGCGTCCGTCACATGGGACACGCGCGACAGGCCGTCGAACTTGATGTTGTCCTTGGCCGTGTGGCGGGCCAGGGTCTTGGCGGCGCGCTTGCGCAGGCTCGCCACACTGTCGAACATCTTGGCGAAATCGGCCACCGCGCGGCGGGCGGCCTCCAGCAGCTCGCCCACGGCGGCGTCGCGCTGCGGGTCACTGGCCGGGTCGCGGCGCTTTTGCACCTCGGTCAGCCGGTGGTGCAGGGCTTCGATCAGCAGGCCGCGCCGCTTGGGGTTGTCCAGCAGGTCGTCCTGCAGGTAGGGGTTGCGCTGCACCACCCAGATGTCGCCCAGCACCTCGTACAACATGCGCGCGGACCGGCCCGTGCGGCGCTCCAGCCGCAACTGGTCCAGCAGCTCCCAGGCCCGGGAGCCCAGCAGGCGGATGACGATCTCGCGGTCGGAGAACGACGTGTAGTTGTAGGGAATCTCGCGCAACCGGGGGGCTGCGCTCTCGTCCGCCGAATTCGAGGCATCAGCGGTGGGCATCAAGGGATGCGGAGCGTTCATGGCAACCGGCGTGACCGGAAAAAGAGGCCTTGGCAGGCTGGATCGGACGGGCTGCGGCTCGGGTCGGCAGCATGGCGGGCAAGGACGCCCGGCTTGTGGCCACAGCCCCTTGCGGCAGGGGCTGGAATGCTAACCGAGGGGTCTTGCCCCCAGGGGGCCACCGTGTTTGTCCGCCATTCGTGGCTCATCAAGCGGCGCTATGCTGACCTTCAAATAAAACACTGCACGGAGACACTGGATGAAGCCGTTCGCCCTTCTTGCGACGTTAACAGCAACGTTGGCCCTGGCCACCTCAGCCCAGGCCCAGGTCGAGATCCAGTGGTGGCATGCCATGGGCGGGGCGCGGGGCGAATGGATCAACGACCTGGCCAAGGACTTCAACGCCAGCCAGAAGGACTACAAGGTCATCCCCACCTTCAAGGGCACCTACGAAGAATCCATGCCCGCGGCCATTGCCGCCTTCCGGGCCGGCCAGGCGCCCCACATCCTGCAGGTGTTCGAGGTCGGCACGGCCACCATGATGGCCAGCAAGGCCGCCATCAAGCCCGTGGCGGACATCATGAAGGAGTCGGGCATTCCCTTCGAGCCCGGCGCCTACGTGCCCGCGGTGGCCAGCTACTACACCGCGCCCAACGGCCAGATGCTGAGCTTCCCCTTCAACAGCTCGACCACGGTCTTCTTCTACAACAAGGACGCGCTGAAGGCCGCCGGCGTCGACAAGCCGCCCACCAGCTGGCCCGAAGTGGCTTCGGCCGCCGCCAAGCTCAAGGCCAATGGCAGCAAATGCCCCCTCACCACGTCCTGGATGAGCTGGACGCAGCTGGAGAGCTTCTCGGCCTGGCACAACGTCGAGTTCGCCACCAAGAACAACGGCTTCGGTGGCCTGGATGCACGCCTGGCCTTCAACACGCCCCTGCACCTGCGTCACATCGAGAACCTGGCCAACATGTCCAAGCAGGGCCTGTTCGTCTACAAGGGCCGCGGCAATTCGCCGGACGCCACCTTCATCTCAGGTGAATGCGCGATGACCACGGCATCGTCGAGCATCTATGGCGACGTCAAGAAGAGTGCCAAGTTCGCTTTCGGCATCACCGCCCTGCCCTACTACCCCGACGTGCCCGGCGCGCCGCAGAACACCGTCATCGGCGGCGCGAGCCTGTGGGCGATGGCGGGCAAGAAGCCGGCCGAGTACAAGGGCGTGGCCAAGTTCTTCGAGTACCTGGCGCGGGCCGATGTCGCGTCGGAAAGCCACAAGCGCACCGGCTACCTGCCGGCCACCAAGGCGGCCTTCATCACCACCGAGGCCGGCGGCTTCTACAAGGCCAACCCGGGCAGCGACGTGGCCGTCAACCAGATGATCCGCAAGACCACCGACAAGTCGCGGGGCGTGCGACTGGGCAACCACCCGCAGATCCGCACCATCGTGGACGAAGAGTTCGAGCTGATCTGGGCCGGCAAGAAGACCGCCAAGGAAGGCATCGATGCCGCCATCCAGCGCGGCAACGAGCAGCTCGAAAAGTTCGCTCGTACGGCAAAGCTCTGAGGCGCTGACCTGACATGGCGCAAGAGAAGCGCGTCGTCTTCCGCTCCCGCTGGCTGCCCTGGCTGCTGCTGGCGCCGCAGGCCGTGGTCATCGGCGTGTTCTTCTTCTGGCCGGCGGCGCAGGCGCTGCTGCAGTCGCTGCAGCAGCAGGACGCCTTCGGCCTGTCGACCGAATGGGTCGGCCTGGACAACTTCAAGGCGCTCTGGGCTGATGCGAGCTATCTGGGCTCGTTCAAGACCACGGCGGTTTTCTCCTTGCTGGTGGCGATCCTGGGTCTGTCGATCTCACTGCTGCTGGCCGTCATGGCCAACCGCGTGGTGCGCGGCGCCGGCATCTACAAGACGCTGCTGATCTGGCCCTATGCCGTGGCACCGGCCATCGCCGGCATCTTGTGGCTCTTCATGTTCGCGCCGTCCATTGGCATCGTGGCCTATGGGTTGCGCGCACTGGGCTACGACTGGAACCACCTGCTCAACTCCGATCACGCCATGACGCTCATCGTCATGGCCGCGGTGTGGAAGCAGATCTCCTACAACTTCCTGTTCTTCCTGGCCGGGCTGCAGTCCATCCCGCGCTCCCTCATCGAAGCCGCAGCCATCGACGGCGCCAGCCCCTGGCGGCGCTTCTGGGACGTGACCTTCCCGCTGCTGTCGCCCACCAGCTTCTTCCTGCTGGTCATCAACATCGTCTACGCCTTCTTCGACACCTTCGGCATCGTCGACGCCGCCACGCAAGGCGGCCCGGGCAAGGAGACGGCCATCCTGGTCTACAAGGTCTATCACGACGGTTTCAAGGCCCTGGACCTGGGCGGCTCGGCGGCGCAGAGCGTGGTGCTGATGGTGATCGTGGTCAGCCTGACGGTGCTGCAGTTCCGCTTCGTCGAGAAAAAGGTGCAGTACTGATGGTCGAGAGAAAGCCCTGGCTGGACTGGCTGGCCCACGCCATCCTGGCTGTCGGCGTGGCGGTGGTGGCCTTTCCGCTCTACATCACCTTCGTCGCCGCCACGCACACGGCCGAGGCCATCATCCACGCGCCCATGCCGCTGCTGCCGGGCAGCCATCTGCTCGACAACATGGCCACGGCGCTGGGCGGCGGCACGGCCTCTGGCTCCAGCGCGCCGGTGGCCCGCATGATGTGGGTGAGCTTCGTGACGGCCATGGTGATCGCCGTCGGCAAGATCGCCATCTCGCTGCTGTCGGCCTTTGCCATCGTCTACTTCCGCTTCCCGCTGCGGCAGCTGTTCTTCTGGGCTATCTTCGTGACGCTGATGCTGCCGGTGGAGGTACGCATCGGGCCCACCTACCAGGTGGTGGCCGACCTGCACATGCTCAACAGCTATGCCGGCCTGACCGTGCCGCTGATCGCGTCCGCCACGGCCACCTTCTTGTTCCGCCAGTTCTTCCTGACGGTGCCGGATGAGTTGGTGGAAGCCTCGCGCATCGACGGCGCCTCGCCGCTGCGCTTCTTCAAGGACGTGCTGCTGCCGCTGTCCACCACAAGCATCGCCGCCCTGTTCGTCATCCAGTTCATCTACGGCTGGAACCAGTACCTCTGGCCGCTGCTGGTCACCACCGACGAATCCATGTATCCCGTCGTCATCGGCATCAAACGCATGATCAGCGGCGGCGAGGCCGCCAATGACTGGAACCTCGTCATGGCCACCGCGCTGCTCGCCATGATCCCGCCCGCGCTGGTGGTGATCCTGATGCAGCGCTGGTTCGTCAAAGGTCTCGTGGACACCGAAAAATAATGGCTGCCATCTCGATCCGAAAGCTCTTCAAACGCTACGGCCACGGCGCGAAAGCCGTGCAGGTGATTCATGGCGTCGACGCCGAGGTCAAGGATGGCGAGTTCGTCGTCATCGTTGGCCCCTCGGGCTGCGGCAAGTCCACGCTGCTGCGCATGGTGGCCGGACTGGAAGAAGTCAGCGAGGGCGAGATCGCCATCGGCTCGCGCGTCGTCAACGACGTCGAACCGGCGGACCGCGACATCGCCATGGTGTTCCAGAACTACGCCCTCTACCCGCACATGAGCGTGGGCGAGAACATGGCCTACGGCCTCAAGCTGCGCAAGATGCCCCAGGCGCAGATCGACGAGCGCGTGCAGCGTGCCGCCAAGATCCTTGAGCTGGGCCAACTGCTTGCCCGCAAGCCGCGCGAACTGTCAGGCGGACAGCGCCAGCGCGTCGCCATGGGCCGCGCCATCGTGCGCGACCCGCAGGTCTTCCTGTTCGACGAGCCGCTGTCCAACCTCGACGCCAAGCTGCGCGTGCAGACCCGGCTGGAGATCCAGAAGCTGCACCGCGAGCTGGGCGTCACCTCCCTCTTCGTCACGCACGACCAGGTCGAGGCCATGACGCTGGCCCAGCGCATCATCGTCATGAACGGCGGCCGCATCGAGCAGATGGGCACGCCCGAAGAGGTCTACGGCAAGCCGGCGTCCACCTTCGTCGCCAGCTTCATCGGCTCTCCCGCCATGAACCTGCTGCCGGGCCGCCAGCACGGCGGGCAGTTCCACATCGACGGCGCGGCGTTGGACGTACCGCCGGGTGTTGAAGGCGACCTCACACTGGGCCTGCGCCCCGAGCATGCGCAACTGGCCGACCGGGGCTGGCCGCTGCGCGTGGAGATGATCGAGATGCTGGGCGCCGAGCGCCTGGTCTACGGCAAGCTGGGCAGCGCCACCCCCTTCACGCTGCGCCTGGACGCCACGCTGCCGTCGCCCCAGCCCGGCGACTGGCTGCATCTGGCCTTCAGCCCCGAGTACCTGCACCGCTTCGACGCCAAGACCGGGAAGCGGCTGTGAACACGCCCTGGCTCTACCCCCTGTGGCTCGCCCATCGCGGCGCCGGCAAGCTGGCGCCGGAGAACACGCTGGCGGCCTTCCGCATGGGCGCAGGCTTTGGCTTCCGCGCGTTCGAGTGCGACGTCAAGCTCAGCCAGGACGGCGAGGCCTTCCTGCTGCACGACGACACGCTGGACCGCACGACCAGCGGCCAGGGTTCGCCGGCCGGGCAGGACTGGGCCGAGCTGACAAAGCTCGACGCCGGCAGCTGGCACAGCCCGCCCTTCGCCGCCGAACCCCTGCCGCGCTTCGAGCAGATCGCCGCCTTCTGCCAGGCCAATGGCTGTGCACTGAACATCGAGATCAAGCCCTGCCCCGGCGAGGAGGCCCGCACCGGCGCGGCCGTCGCCCGCGAAGCGGCACGGCTTTGGGCCGGTGCCCTGCCGCCGCTGCTGAGCAGCTTCAAGCCCGAAGCCATCGCGGCCGCCCGCGACGCCGAACCTGCCTTGCCTCGAGCGCTGCTGCTCGACAAGCTGTGGGACGGCTGGCTCGAAACCGCCGAGGGGCTGGGCGTCGTCGCCGTCATCACCAACTACCGGCTGATGGACCGCGCCCTCATCGAGCGCCTGCACGCCAAGGGTTGGCGGGCGCTGGTCTACACGGTCAACGATGCGGCGATTGCCGAGCGGCTGATTGCCGACGGCATCGACGGGATCATCACGGACGCCGTGGATCGCCTCGGTCCCGGTAGCAGCTGACCAGCGCGCCTACCCGATAGAAGTGGCTGCCGGGCCGCAGCCTTGCGCCATCGCAGGCCGGCTTGAAGTCGGCTTCGCCCTCGTTCAGCAGCATGCGCACCAGGCGCTCGCCACCCTTGCCACGCCAGACCTCCCACTGCACATTGGCCGCCATCGGGATGACGTTCTCGGTGCGCCAGGCGCTGGCGGCATAGCTATAGGGCCGCTCGCGGGGCAGCGGCTGATGCACACCGGCAACGCCGATGGCGGATACCAGCGGTGCAACGATCTCGGCGTGGGCAAAGCGCAGCACGGCGCCTTCGCCGGTCGCAAGGCGATCCAGCATGTCGTCCAGCAGCTGCGTGGCGACGTCGTAGGCCGCCGGGCCGGTTTCGACGAGGCCCGGCCCCTTGCGATAGAAGTCCTCGGCGTCGTCATGCTCGGCGAACGCGGCCGCGGCTGAGGCCGGCACGTAGGCCGAGAAATCGCGCGCCAGTTCCAGCTTCAGATCGGCCGCCGCGCCACGCAGGTCGATGACATGCTGGGCGGCGTCGATTGGCTTTGGCAGGCGCGCAGCGAACTCGGCGCCGTACAGACCGGCAAGCAGGTGCTGAGCCGCAACGGCCAGGCGCGGGTCGGCGTCGATGCGTCGTTGCTGCTCGGCCAACTCGGGCCCGCGCAGCCAGGCCTGGTAGACAAGGCTGCGCTTCAACGTGGCTTGGCGGGCCGGCGTGTCCGCCGTGTCGCGCGATTCGCTGAGGCGGTGGAAATACAGCAGGAAGCGGTCCGAGCCCCAACTCGCCGGCACGCGCGCCTTGGGCGCCGCGCGCTGCAGCGATTCGACAAAGCTGCGCGAGCTGTCCACGGCGCGGTCCACGCCCGAAGTCAGCACCTCCACGCCCGGCCCGCCCTCGAAGAACACCGGTAGCCTCGCCGCGAGCCGCCGCGCCAGTTGCTCGTGCTCGACGACACCCAGCGCGCTCAGATTGCCGTAGCCGATGCGCTGCTGCGCCTCCATGAACCTCTGCAGGTCCGCGCCGAACTGTTTGCCAAGCGGCGTCAACGCGCCCCCGGCTTCAGCCTCCCGCCACAGCTTGAGCGCCGCCTCGTCGCTGCCCGCCTTGGTCAGCCCGCGGCTGCCATGGCGGGCCACGAGTTGCACGGCCACGGGCACGTAGCCCGCCGGCGCGGCCTCGTAGCGGGCGGCGTCCTGGCGCGGCGCGTACGGCGTCTTCGAGCCGAGGTGCTCGCTTGCTTCAGCCGTGTGACAAGCCAGCAGACAACCCAGCACAGGGCCGACCCACAACAACAGCCGGCCGATGTCATCGCCGATTCGCATTGGCTTTCTAGGCTGCGCGGTTTTCTTCTGCATTGCCATGAGCCTAAACATCTTCCGTGACAAGAACTCGACACCGTTGACCGCCCTGGGCGCCGCCATCGCCGCGCTGCTGGCGTCAACAGCCCAGGCCCAGACCGCGCCCGAGAAGGTCGAGACCGTTGTCGTGACCGGCCAGGCGTCCAGCCTGCGCAAGGCCCTGAAGATGCAGGCCGACGCCGACAACATCGTCAGCGCCATCGTCGCCGACGATATCGGCGCCCTGCCCGACGTGAACGCGGCCGAGGCGCTGGCGCGTCTGCCAGGCGTGTCCGTGCAGCGCGACCAGGGCGAGGGCCGCTACGTCGTGGTGCGGGGCCTCGGCCCCGACATGAACACCATCACCATCAACGGCTCCCTGGTGCCTTCGCCCGAGGCCAGCCGCCGCGGTGTCAGCATGGACGTGCTGCCCTCGGGCCTGATCCGCTCGCTGGAAGTCATCAAGTCGCTGACGCCCGACATGGACGCCAACTCCCTGGGTGGCACCGTCGACGTGAAGACGCTGTCGGCCTTCGACCTGCCGGCCAGCCTGCTGAGCGCCGGCGTGACCGTGAGCCGCGACCAGCTGACGCGCCAGAACAGCCCCGCCGCCAGCCTGCTGGGCGCCACGCGTCTGATGAGCGGCACGCTGGGCGTTGCGGCGGCGCTGAACGTCGACCAGCGCAAGTTCGGCTCCGAGGACGTCGAGACCGACGGCGCCTGGAGCGCGGGCAAGCTGACGGGCGTGGAACTGCGCCACTACCGCCCCAACCGCGACCGCGCCGCCTTCGCCGCCAACGTCGATTACAAGCCGGCCGCCGGCAGCAGCTTCTATCTGCACGGCATCCTGGCCCGCTTCAGCGACGACGAGGAACGCGATCGCCTGACGATCAGCAACATCACTGGCGGCTCGGTCGCAGAAGGCGCCACCGCCACCGTGCGCGCCGAGCGGCGCCTCCGCGACCGCAAATACACCCGCTCCATCGCGTCGCTCGTGCTCGGCACCGAGCAGGAATGGCAGGACTGGCTGCTGCAGGCCAGCGTCGGCCTGGGCAAGGGCAACGAGCGCACGCCGGAGCAGATCAACGATGCGCGCTTCCGCCAGAACAATGTGGCCGGCGTGTCCTTCACGGATACGGTCAAGCCCCTGGTGACCGGCCCGGCCGCGCTGTACGACGCCAGCAAGTACACGCTGAACGCGCTGACGATCCAGAAGCGCCGCAGCGACGACGACGAGCACAACGGCCGCGTGGACCTGACACGCGCCTTCACCTTGAGCGACGGTGGCAAGCTGGACCTGAAGTTCGGCGCCAAGCTCAGCCGCCGCGAGAAGCGCAACGACACCGACCAGTGGACCTACACCAGCGCTTCAGCCACCAGCCCGAACTACTGGGGCGCGGGCTCGACCTCGCTGTCGGCCTTCGTCAAGGGCGAGCAGCTGGACTTCGGCACCGGCGCCATCGGCTCGGCCATCGACGCTGACGCCATCTGGGCACGCCTGGCCACGCTGCCGCGCGATCCGGCCAAGGTGGCCGGCGCGTCGGCCCTGGCCGACTACCGCCTGAACGAGAACATCGACGCCGCCTATGCGCAGGCCTCGATGGACCTGACGTCGGCCTGGAATGTGCTGGCCGGCCTGCGCCTGGAGCGCACGCGCTTCGACGCCAGCGGCTTCGCCAGCTCGGTGACCGGCGTCATCACGCCCACGCAATACGCCAAGGGCTACAGCAACTGGCTGCCGGGCCTGCACACCCGCTACAAGCTGGACCGCGACACCAGCCTGCGCGGCGCCTGGACGAACACGGTCGTGCGGCCCAACTTCGACCAGCTCTCGCCCTCCATCACGCTGGCGAGCGCCACGGAGGCCACGGTCGGCAACCCGCTGCTCAGCCCCATGCGCGCCCACAACCTGGATCTCGGCGTGGAGCACATGCTGGGCAGCGATGGCGCGGTGTCGGCCTATCTGTTCCACAAGGACATCAAGGACTTCACCTACGCCACCAATCTCGCGGGCACCGGCCAATGGGCGGCCTACACCAGCGTGACGGGCTATGCCAACGGCCCCAGCGCCAAGGTGCAGGGTGTGGAGCTCTCGTACCAACAGCAGCTGCGCATGCTGCCGGGCTGGATGAACGGCTTCATCGTCGGCGCCAATGCGGCCTTCACGCATTCGAGCGCCGACGTCGGCCGCTTTGATGTCGCCAGCAAGACGGCTCTGCAGCGCAGCACCCGCCTGCCCGGCCAGTCCGACACGACGATCAACCTGATGCTGGGCTACGAGGCCGGTCCGCTGAGCACGCGCCTGGCGGTCAACCACAAGTCCAAGTACCTGCTGCAGTTCGGCAGCGACGTGACCAACCCGGCGCAGGACCAGGTCGTGGCCGGCCAGCGCCAGCTGGACCTGTCGGTCAGCTACAAGATCACGCCGTCGGTGCAGCTCACGTTCGAGGGTGTGAACCTCAACAACGAGCACTACTACACCTACGTTGGCATGCCCTCGCTGAACTACCAGTACGAACAGTACGGCCGCACCTACAAGCTGGGCCTGAAGGTCGCGTTGTTCTAGGAGAGGTTGAATAAGTCCCCGCGATGCAGCGCGCCCTGGTTTGGGATGGGCTGCAAGGCGCAAAGCACAGCCATAGCCTTTGCTATGGCGAGCATTTGCAACGCAGCAGACCGCCCAAAGCAGGGATGCGCTGCGCGCGAGGGATTTGTTCAGCGTCTCCCTATGCGATGCGGGAGTAGACGCAGGTGTCGCGCGGGTGGCCGTCGACACCTAGCGCCTCGTTCCGGAGAGTGCCCTCCAGCTCGAAGCCGCAGCGCTCGGCGACCGCGCGGCTTTTGACGTTGCGAGGGTCGCAGCGGATCTCGACGCGGCGTGCGGCCAGCAGGTCGAAAGCCAGGCCCGTCAGCAGCCTCACGGCCTCGCTGACATGGCCCTGGCCCGCCGCCTCGGGGCGAATCCAGTAGCCGATCTCGAACTTGCGCACCGCCCAATCCATGCGGTGCAGGCCAGTGCCGCCGAGCAGCCGGCCCGGGCTGCCGTCGGAACGGCGGGCGTAGATGTGGAAGCACAGGTCTCGGCGAGCGATGAAGTCCGCCTGCATGCGGCGCACAACCAGCTCCGAACTCTCCGCCGTCGGTGCATGCTGGGCCCAGGGCATCCAGGGCCGCAGATGCGAGATGGCCTGCGTGATGACGACTGCCATCTCGGCGCCGCTGCCGGTGCGCGGTGTCAGCAGCAGGGTGCGCTCGCCGTCCAGCCGCTCCGGGATGTCGATCAGCAAGGGATCGGTCATGGGAGCCCCTCGCCCGCCGGGTACGGCGACCGGTCCCCCGAGCTGACGCGCGCCGGCTCGGGAGCGGCCCAGCGCTCGGCGCTCATGCCGTCACCACCTCAACCGGCTTGGGCAGCTCACGCACGCCGCGAATGACTGGGTGGCGCCAGGCCAGCGCCGCCAGCAGGCAGGCGCCCACACCCGAGAAGGCCAGCGCCGAGCGCAGGCCCATGTGCTCACCCAGCCAGCCGCCGATCAGCGCACCCGGCCCCGCCGGCAACAGGATGAGCCAGCGCATCGTGCTCGTCATGCGGCCCAGCATGGGCGCCGGCGTGACGGCCTGGCGCAGCGACAGAAAGTTGATGAAGATCAGCACGGCGCCCACGCCGAAGGCGAACAGCATCACCCAGAAGCTGGCAACGCCGGCAGTGCCCGCGGGCATCAGCGCCAGTTGCAGCCAGCCCACGCCGCAGGCCGCATAACCCAGCACCAGGCAAGGCCCGGGGCCAATGCGGCGGCTGATGCGGTGGCCGAAGACGCTGGCCAGCACGGTGCCGGCACCCAGCGCGATGTACGACAGGCCCACCGTCTGCGGGCTCAGCTGCAGCTCACGCGTGGCGAACAGGATCTGCACGACCAGCGCTGCGTTGTGGAAGAGCTGCCAGCTGCCGGTGGCCGTGGCCAGGCTCACCAGCAACGGCCGCTCGCGCACGAAGCGCAGCCCGGCCTTCAACTCGGGCCAGAAGGCCTGGCCCTGCTTGGGCAGCAGCGCTTCCTTGACCTGGATGCCCCGCAGGATGGCGGCCGAGAGCAGCAGCAGCGCGGCGTCCACGGCCAGGGCCAGCGGCGCGCCCAGCATCTTGATCAAGGCGCCGGCCAGGCCGGGCCCGGCCACCTCGGCGCCTGACGACGCCAGCGCGTTCTTCGCATGCGCTTCCACCAGGCGCTCGCGCGGCACCACCTGGGTCAGCACGATCTGCGCGGCGCTGCCGGCCACCGTGTAGACGCAGCCGAGCACAAAGCCGACGACGTAGAGCCAGCTCATGCTCAGGACACCCAGCCAGGCCGCGACCGGCACGGTAGCCACCGCGACCGCGAGCAGGCTTTCGCCGACGACGTAGACCGGCAGCTTGCGCACGCGGTCCAGCAGCACGCCGGCGGGCAGCGAGAACAGCACGAACGGCAGGATTTCCATCGCCTGCAGCAAGCCCATCTGCGTGGGGCTGGCATTGAGCAGCACGGCCGCCGTCAACGGCAGGGCCAGCATGGTGATCTGGCCACCGAGGGAGGAAATCAGGATCGACGACCACAGCCGCCGATAAACCACGTCGCGCAGCAGATCGCCGGGCGCGAGGGTGAAGAACTTGGAGAACATGACGCTTGAGACTCCGACAGAACTCGACGGGCGGGGTCAGGCCCGCCGGGATGAAACGACGCGCTGGGGCGTCAGTCGAGGTCGAGCAGCTTGGTCATGCGATGCATGCTAGCAGCGCGGCCGTGCGGTGTCGCGTGCCGGCGGTCATGGCGTGCGCACGACAAGCTCGGTGTAGCTCGTCGCCGCGTCGAACTCGCGCGCCAGCGAGCTGGGTGGCAAGGCGGCGATCAGCAGTTCGGCCGTCGTGCGCACCTCGCAGCCGGCGCAGACGTGGCCGCCAAACACACGGCCCGAGGCGTCGGACACGCTGGCATGCAGGTGGGCGCCGTCCGGCGTCAGCGTGCCGCTGAGGGTCAGGATTTCGAGCGGTCCATCGATGCACGTCGGCCCCGGCTCGCCGGCAAAACGCAACTCCGCATGCGCCAGGCTGCCGATGCCCGCGACGACAAAGCCGGTGCGCCTGTCCGCCTGCAGCGCGTCGCGCAGGTCGTCGCCGGGGTTCAGCCGGAGCGCCTCCATCGTCACCAGCCCACGGCGGCGCCGTCGCGGCGCGGGTCGCTGGCGGCCACATAGCCCTCGACGCCCGGCTCGCCCAAGCGCCAGATGAACTGGCCGGCGCCGAAGTCCTGGTAGCTGTCGTGGATGTCGCCGATCTCGTGGCCGCGCGCGCGCAGGGCCTCGATGGTGGCCGCCGGCATGTGCGGCTCGACGTTGATCGACAGCCCCTCGTTGAAGCGCCAGCGCGGCGCGTCACAGGCGGCCTGCGGGTTCTGGCCGTAGCAGAGCATGCGCACCAGCGTCTGCATATGGCCCTGCGGCTGCATGTTGCCGCCCATCACGCCGAAGCTCATGACCGGCGCGCCGTCCTTGGTCAGGAAGGCGGGAATGATGGTGTGGAAAGGCCGCTTGCCTGGCGCAACCTGGTTGGGGTGGCCGGCTTCCAGCGTGAAGCAGTGGCCGCGGTTCTGCAGGCTGATGCCATAGCCCGGCAGCACGAGGCCGGAGCCGAAGCCCATGTAGTTGCTCTGGATGAAGCTGACCATCATTCCCGACTCGTCGGCGGCGGTCAGGTAGATGGTGCCGCCCTTGACGGGATTGCCGGCGCCGAAGACCTGGGCGCGTTGTGGATCAATCAGCTTGGCGCGCTCGGCGAGGTAGCCGGGGTCCAGCAGCTGCGCCGCGCTGACCGTCATCGCGCCGGGCTCCGCCACGTAGCGGTAGACGTCGGCAAAAGCCAGCTTCATCGCCTCGATCATCAGATGCTGGGCCTCGGGACTGTCGACCTCGTGCGCCGCCACGTTGCAGTGTTCGAGTAGGCCCAACGCCATCTGCGCCGCGATGCCCTGGCCGTTGGGCGGGATCTCGTGCAGCGTGTGGCCCGCGAAATCCTTGGCCAGCGGCGTGACCCATTCGGGCTGGTAGGCGGCCAGGTCGGCCTCGGTCAACGCACCGCCGGTCTCACTGGAAAAGCGCGCCAGCGCCTGCGCGATCTCGCCGCGGTAGAAAGCCTCGCCCTTGGACTCTGCAATCAGCTTCAGGCTGCGGGCAGCGTCGGCGAAGCGGAACAGCTCGCCCACCTCGGGCGCGCGTCCATGCGGCAGGAAGGCCTGGGCAAAGCCTGGTTGCGACGTGAGCTCGGTCAACGCCGCGGCCATCGCCCACTTGCCCTGCACGATGGGCGGCACCGCGTAGCCGCGCTCCGCAATCTCGATGGCAGGCTGCATCAGGTCCGCGAACAGCAGCTTGCCGAAGCGCTCACTCAAGGCCGCCCAGCCGCCAACCGCGCCAGGCACGGTGACCGAGCCCCAGCCACGCTTTGGCATGACCTGACCCTTGAAGAACTCCGGCGTCCAGGCGGCGGGAGCCGGCCCCGAGGCGTTCAGGCCGTGCAGTTGCTGGCCGTCCCACAGGATGCAGAAGGCGTCGGAGCCGAGGCCATTGCTGCAGGGCTCCACCAGCGTCATGCAGGCCGCGGTGGCTATTGCCGCGTCAACCGCATTGCCACCCGCCTGCAGCATGCGCAGCCCGGCCTGGGCCGCGAGCGGATGCGAGGTCGAGACGATGTTGCGCGCGAACAGGGGGCTGCGCCGGCTCGGGTAGCCGGCCTTCCAGTCGAAGCGGGTTGCGGTATTCATGCGCCCCATTCTGCCGGTGTAAGGCTTTGCAACCGGGTCAACGAGCGGCACGAAGCCGTCGTTGTCTCCACAAGCTTTCGCGAAGCCCGCAACGAAACCTAAACCACCCTGGAGCCCTCAAGATGAACACGCTGAAGACCACCATCGCCACCGCCCTCATCACGCTCGCCTCTGGCGTGGCCCTGGCGCAAAGCCCGACCCCGGCAACCCCTGCTGCACCGGCCGCCGTGAAGACCAACGCCGCCGTGACCACGCCGGCCGTGGCGACCGTTGCCCAGGCTGCAACGCCTGCCACGCCAGCCGTCAAGGTGGCCGCCGCAACGACGACACCGGCTGCCGCCACTCCGGCCACGCCCGCCGTCGCTGCCATGCCCGCCGCCCCGGCCAGCGCGCCTGCCAAGCATGGCCACAAGCATGCGAAGAAGCACGCTGAAGCCAAGGCCGCCGCGACCGCCAAGACCGAAACCAAGACGCAGTAAGCGCCTCAGCGCTCCGCGCAAGGCCGCAGCCCGCAAAGGCTGCGGCCTTTTTTTGTTCTCGTCTTCTGTTGCGCCGCGCGTCAGCGGATCGGCGCGAGCTCTCGCAGCGCCTTCACGGCGCCCGCGCCCATGGCCGCGCCGAAGCGCTTGGCCAGGCGTTCGGCCACGTTGTCCTTGGGCGTGTAGTCGATGACGTCCTCGGCCTTGACGACCTCGCGCGCGACGTAATCGAGATTGCCGAAGTGGTCGGCAAGACCGAGCTTGACGGCCTGCTCGCCGTTCCAGAACAGGCCCGAGAAGGTCTCCGGCGTTTCCTTGAGCCGCTTGCCGCGGCCCTCGCGCACGACGGCGATGAACTGCTGGTGGATCTGGTCCAGCATGGCCTGGGCAAAGGCTCGCTGCTTGGGGCTGAGCGGGCTGAACGGGTCCAGCATGCCCTTGTTCTCGCCGGCGGTCAGCAGGCGGCGCTCGACACCGAGCTTGTCCATCAGCCCGGTGAAGCCGAAGCCGTCCATCAGCACGCCGATGGAGCCGACCACCGAGGCCTTGTCGACATAGATCTCATCGGCCGCGGCGGCGATGTAGTAGGCGCCCGAGGCGCACATCTCCTCGACGACCGCGTAGACCGGCTTGTCGTACTGCTTCTTCAGCCGCTTGATCTCGTCGTACACGATGCCTGCCTGAACCGGGCTGCCACCGGGCGAGTTGATGCGCAGCACCACGGCCTGGGCGCCCGCGTCCTTGAAGGCGTCCTTGAGCGCTGCCAGCAGCAGTTCGGCGCTGGCCTCGGTGTCGGCGGCGATCTCGCCACGCACCTCGACGAGGGCCGTGTGCGGCGTGGACGACGGCGTCACATGCCGACCCGGCAGCCACATCGTGTAGACCAGCAGCGCTGCGAGCGTCAACCAGAACAGCCGGAATACCGTGCGCCAGCGCCGCTCCAGCCGGCGCTCGCGCAGGAAGTCGCGCGCCAGCTGGGCCAGCAGCGGCTCATGCCCGGGCGCCACCACGGGCGGCACGCCGACGGGCTCGGGCATGGGGGGCGGCAAGGTGTCGTCAGGGGTGCTCATATCAATCTTGGAAAGCGGGTTTGGTGTCGCGCGTGGGGTGCCAGTAGACCTCGCCGTCGTGCTCGGTCAGCTCGATCTTGGTCAGCCGACCGCGGTTGCAGGGGCCCATCAGGCATTGGCCGGTCAGCGGGTCGTAGACGGCGCCGTGGATGCTGCACATGATGAAGCGCTTGTCGTTGTCGAGGAACTCGCCCTCCTGCCAGTCCATCTCGGTAGGCACATGGGCGCAGCGGTTCAGGTAGGCGACGGCCTTGCCGTCGAAGCGCAGCGCGAAGGCGCGCACCGGCTCGCGCCACTGGATGACGTCGAAGCTGACCGCCTTGCCGCGCTCTGGCAGCTCGGCGGATGCGCACAGGCGCTGCAGCGGGGCGACTTCGGGCTCAGGCATGGGCGAGCAGCCAGTCATGCAGCTCGCGCGTCGAATGCGCGACGAAGAGCGGCTTGAACTCGGCGAAGGTCTCGTGGTCGTGCGCGCCGAAGCTGACCGCGACGCAGGGCACACCTGCATTGGCCGCCAACTGCAGGTCATGCGTCGTGTCGCCGATCATCAGCGTGCGCTCGGGCTCGGCGCCGAACTCGCGCATCAGCTCCAGCAGCATCTGCGGATGCGGCTTGGAGCGCGTCTCGTCGGCGGTGCGTGTGCCGTCGAACAGATGCCCCAGCGCGCTGGACGCCAGCACGCGGTCCAGGCCCACACGGTTCTTGCCGGTGGCCACGGCCAGCCAGTGGTGGCGGGCCTTCAAGGCTTCCAGCATCGCCAGCGTGCCTTCGAACAGCGACAGTTCATGCTCGGACGCCAGATAGTGGTGGCGGTAGCGCAGGCCCAGCTCGGGGTAGCGCTCCTCGGCCAGGCCGGGCACGGCATGCTCGAGCGCGTCGCGCAAACCCAGGCCGATGACGTAGCGGCAGTTGTCGAAGTCGGGTTCTGGCAGGCCGATGTCGACGGCGGCGCGCTGGATGCAGCGGGCGATCAGCGCCGTGGAGTCGAACAGGGTGCCGTCCCAGTCGAAGGCGATCAGGTCGAAACGTTGGGGGCGAGTGGTCATGGGTGGATTTTCAGCGCTGCGGGACCGGCCTGAAGCGGGAGGGGTCGCCCGGCACGCTTTCAAGCCGGCATTGCCAGCCGCTCAAGGGAGCGCCTGGCGTCGTCATGGCCTTCACGCCCGGTGACTGCGGCATAGCGCCCGATCCCCTCAGCAACTGCCAGAGGACTTCGAAGCGCGCGGCTTCCTCTTTCGGCCAGTTCTCGCAGTAGGCGCTCACGAGCACCGTGGCAAAGGGATCGCATGCGGCGAGGCCCCTGGGTGGCTTGTAGCTCGGGTCGATGCCGCGCACCCAGTTCGCAACATGGGGCTGCCAGGCCATGAACCTCTCTTCGGTGGCCCCGATGTACCTGAAGGCACCGTCCACGAGGCAGGCCTTGGCGGGCCCGGCGGTGTCGATGAGCTGGGCGAAGGAGTCCAGTTCACCACGCTCCGCGGCCTCACCGACGAGCCATTGCGGCTGCGGGCTGGCGCCGACGGACGGCGCCAGATCACCATAGGCCTTCATCAACTGCGGCTCGAGCAAGCGTCGCTCGATCAGGGCCCAGGGGAGAGGGCTCGCGATCAGCACGTCAGCGGCATCGGCACGCTCGTCGACAGTCAGCGCCGTCACACCCAGGCCTTGTTCCACGCGTGCCACGTCCTCGTCCGCGCCGATTTGCCAGATCGTCCGCAGCCATTTGCGCCGACGCGCGGGTGGCTCGCGCAGCGCGATTTGGGCCACCAGCCAAAGGAAAGTCGCGCGGCCACGGGCGCATGCTTCGCCTTGCAGGCAGTAGGCATTCATGGCCAGGGGCAGCGCCAGGTCTCGCCGGCCTTCGAGTGTCATGCGTCGCCAGAAAGCGGGTGCGCCCAGCGAGGGCTTTTCGACGTAGCGGCCCATGCTGTCGGCCCAGACCGCCAGGTGGCGACGCTTGTTGCCACTGCACCAGACGCCCTGGTCGGAACCCACGGTTGCCAGCACAAACTCTCGGTTGTGCGCTGCCCGCTTGGACGGCGCGAGCACGTAGGTGGGCTGCAGGCCTAGCTGCCAGAGGCGGCGACGCACGCTGTCCAGCCGCGCGGTGGCCAGTTCTGCAGGCAGCGCGGCGTCGTGCCGCAGCTGGATGCTGATCTTGTCGGCTGAACACTCGGCCACGCGCAGTGCCAGGCTGTCCACAGCCACCACGCCATCACGGGTGAGGCGGCTACCCTCTGCTTCGAAGCCGATGGCGATGGGATCGGGTTCCGCCAGGGTCAGCGCCTCGGCAGGCGCCATGCTCAGCAGCAGCGCGAGTGCTGCAACGAGGCGGCGCATCAGCTTCCCACTTTCAGGAGCACAAGACAGGCTTCAGGCAGAGGCGCCTCGCAGGTCACCGCCTCCCCCGTCGCCGGATGCTGGAACTGCAGCCGCCGCGCATGCAGGAACATCCGATCAAACTTCTTCGGGCCACGCGCCAGCTCGCGGTTGCGCTCGAAGTCGCCGTACTTGGGGTCGCCCACTATTGAGTGGCCGGCTTGTTGCAGGTGGACGCGGATCTGGTGGGTGCGGCCGGTCTTGATCGTCACGTCGAGCAGGCTGAACTGCGGCGTCCTCTGCATCACCTTCACCAGGCTGATCGACCGCTTGGCGTCTTCCTCCTCCAGCTTGCCCGGCCTGACCCAGCGCTCGCCGTCGCTGCCGACGAACTTCACTAGCGGCACGTCGATGACCTTGAGCTTGGCCGGCCAATCGCCCCAGACCAACGCCGCATAGGTCTTGCCGGTCTCGCGCTCGCGCAACTGGTCCTGCAGCGCCACCAGCGCGCTGCGCTTCTTGGCGATCATCAAGAGGCCCGAGGTTTCCTTGTCCAGGCGGTGCACCAGCTCCAGGAACTTGGCCGTCGGCCGGGAGCGGCGCAGCGCCTCGATGACGCCGTAGCTGACCCCCGAGCCGCCGTGCACCGCCACGCCGGCCGGCTTGTCGATGACGAGCAGGTGTTCGTCCTCGAACACCACCGGGAACTCGCGCGCCGGCGCCTCGGGCTGGGCGGCGCGCTCGGGCAGGCGCACCGGCGGGATACGCACCTCGTCACCAATTTCCAGGCGGGTGTCGGCCTGCGCACGGCCCTTGTTGACCCGCACTTCACCGGCCCGGATGACGCGGTAGACATGGGTCTTGGGGACGCCCTTGAGCTCGCGCAGCAGGAAGTTGTCCAGCCTTTGCCCGGCGGAACCTTCATCCACCGTCACCCGCCGGACCGCAGGCGCCGCGGTGGCCGCCTTGGGCGGGGTTTGCGTGGTGTCGGGCGGCACTTGGCCTGCCCCTATAATCCTTTTCACCACGTTGCTGCCGTAAGTATTTGATTTGCTTGATTTTAGCGGCGACAACGCGGGGCCGACGGGGCGCAGCCCTGGCGGCCACAAGGCGATGCAACGCGAAAGATGGCCGGCAGGTTTCCTCCCCGAGTGAGTGAACGGCCCGCCGCCCGACGCGGCAGAGCGATGACACAAGAACCCGCGAGCCCCGCTGCCCTTGATCGTTTTCAAGACACCCGGCGCCCGCAGACAACAAGGTTTCCATGGCGACAGAACGCTGAGGCCCAGGCCGATGCGAGCTGTCACCAGCGTCCAGCAGCCCACGCAGATGAGCATGCCCCTCCCCCCACACGCACCCCTGCGGCCCCGGCTAGATCCCGGTGTGGCCGCCCTGTTCCGGCCATTGGCCGGGCGGGTGCGCGCGGGAGCCGGCAGCTCGGCTCGCTTGCCAGCTGCTGCGACGCACGCGCCAACGCCGACTGCACGCTGACCTCACGGTCGGCCACGCTTTCGGTCCAGGGCGATTCCTTCCTCGGTTCTCAGCCATCGCCCGTGCATCTGGATGCCGCTTTCGAGCGGCGTGATGAACGTGCGCGTTTGCGGCGGTTTTGACTGCCCGGCGCGCGAGGAGTGATGACATGAAACGCATGCTGATCAATGCGACGCAGCCGGAAGAGCGGCGCCTCGCGATCGTTGATGGCCAGAAGCTGCTGGACTTCGAGACCGAAATCGAAGGCCGCGAGCAGCGCAAGGGCAACATCTACAAGGCCGTAGTGACGCGCGTCGAGCCGTCGCTCGAAGCCTGCTTCGTCGACTACGGCGAGGACCGCCACGGCTTCCTGCCGTTCAAGGAAATCTCGCGCCAGTTCTTCCGTGAAGGCACCGACGTCAAGAACGCGACCATCAAGGACGCGATCAAGGAAGGCCAGGAACTGCTGGTCCAGGTCGAGAAGGAAGAGCGCGGCAACAAGGGCGCAGCGCTGACGACCTTCGTGTCGCTGGCCGGCCGTTACCTCGTGCTGATGCCCAACAACCCGCGCGGCGGTGGCGTTTCGCGCCGCATCGAGGGCGAGGACCGCGAGGAACTCAAGGAAAACCTCGACCAGCTCGAGTACCCCAAGGGCATGTCCCTGATCGCGCGCACCGCCGGCATCGGCCGCACGGCGCCCGAGCTGCAGTGGGACTTGAACTACATGCTCAAGCTCTGGACCGCGATCGATGACGCGGCCAAGGGCGGCAAGGGCGCCTACCTGATCTACCAGGAGTCGTCGCTCGTCATCCGCGCGATCCGCGACTACTTCACGTCCGACATCGGCGAGATCCTGATCGACACGGACGACCTGTTCGAGCAGGCCCACCAGTTCATGAACCACGTGATGCCCGACCAGGGTCATCGCGTGAAGCGCTACCGCGACGACGCGCCGCTGTTCAGCCGCTTCCAGATCGAGCACCAGATCGAAACGGCCCACAGCCGCACGGTGAACCTGCCCTCGGGCGGCGCCATCGTCATCGACCACACCGAAGCGCTCGTGTCGGTCGACGTCAACTCGGCCCGCGCCACGCGCGGCGGTGACATCGAGGAAACGGCCACTCGCACCAACCTCGAAGCGGCCGACGAAATCGCCCGTCAGATGCGCCTGCGCGACCTGGGCGGCCTGATCGTTGTCGACTTCATCGACATGGAGGAGAGCAAGAACCGCCGTGACGTGGAACAGCGCCTGCGCGATGCGCTGCGCAACGACCGCGCCCGCGTGCAGTTCGCCTCCATCAGCAAGTTCGGCCTGCTCGAGATGAGCCGCCAGCGCCTGCGCCCCGCGCTGAGCGAAGGCAACCACATCACCTGCCCGCGCTGCAACGGCACCGGCCACATCCGCGACACCGAGTCCTCGGCGCTGCAGATCCTGCGCATGGTCCAGGAAGAGGCGATGAAGGACAACACCGCCGCCGTGCACGTGCAGGTGCCGGTGGAAGTGACTTCCTTCCTGCTGAACGAGAAGCGCACCGAGATCACCAAGATCGAACTCAAGCAGCGCGTCACCGTGCTGCTGGTGCCCAACAAGCACCTCGAGACGCCGAACTACAAGCTCGAGCGCCTGCGCCACGACGACCCGCGTCTGGAAAACCTGCAGGCCAGCTACACGATGATCGAGGAGCCGACCGACGAGGTGGGCATCACGCGCCGTGGCGACGTCGAGAAGAAGAACCGTCAAGAGCCGGTCATCAAGGGCATCCTGCCCGAGCAGCCCGCGCCCATGCCCGCTCCGGCGGCACCGGCCCCGGCACCTGTCGTCGCACCTACGCCGGCAACGGTTGTCGCGCCGCCCCCGCCGGCGCCCGAATCCAAGGGCTTCTTCAGCCGCCTGTTCAGCTTCTTCGGCGGCGGTGCGCCGGCCCCGGCACCCGTGCCGGCCGTCCAGGCGCCTGCAGCCGCTCCGGCCGCAACCGACAAGCCGAAGCGCGAAGGTGGTCGTGATGGCCGCCGCGACGGTGGCCGCCGTGGCGAACGCGGTGAGCGTGGCGAGCGCGGTGAACGCAACGAGGCGCGTGGTGGCCAAGGCGGCCGCCGTGACGGCAAGCCGAGCGAAGCCCGCGGTGAGCGCGGTGACCGCAACAAGCGCGCCGAAGGTGCCAGCGACAAGCCCGAACAGCAGCAGCGCCCGGAGCGCACCGAACGCGGTGATCGTGCCGAACGTGGTGAGCGCGCTGAGCGCGGCGGTGAGCGTGGTGACCGCCCGGAACGCGGCGAGCGCCGCCCGCGTGGCGACCGCCAGGAACGCCAGGACCGCGCGCCGGCCGAAACGGTGGCCGCATTGCCGGTTGCCGCGTCGCTGACCGAGGACCTGGCCGCCGTCCACGACGCGCCGCCCGCCTTTGTCGACAGCCAGGCCGAAGCCGCCCTGCCCCCGACCGGCGACACGCCGGCCGGTGAAGAGCGCCAAGGCCGCGGCCGCCGCCGCCGCCGTGGTGGCCGTGACCGTGACGACCAAGCCGGCACCGGCACCGAAGGCACGGCCGAGGCCAACTCGGAAGCACCGGCCGAAGCCGCTGCCGACACCGCCGCCGAAGCCACCGCACCGGCCGAAGGCGACGACGCCGGCGAAGGCCATGGCCGCGAAAGCCGCCGTCGCGGCGGTCGCAATCGCAACCGCAACCGCCGTGAGGAAGGCGCCGAAGGTCAGGAAGCCGCTGCTGGCGAAGAAGCCCCCTCCGCCGCGCCGCTGCAAAGCTCGCTGATCGAAGACGCGATGGCCAACGCCATCCCGGTGGCCCGTGCGCCTGTCCAGGCCCCGGCACCCGTGGCCGCTGCACCGGTTCCGGTCGCAGCGCCTGTGCCTGCTCCGGCACCGGTTGTCGAAGCCTTCAAGCTGCCGCTCGGTGACTTGAACGCCATCGCCGAAGGCGCCGGCTTGCAGTGGGTCAACTCGGACGCCGACAAGATCGCAGCCGTGCAGGCCGCCATCGCCGCCGAACCCGCGCCCGCCCCGCTGGGCCGCGAGCCGGCAGCAGTCGTGGTCATCGACGAGGGCCCGCTGGTGCTCGTCGAGACCCGCAAGGACCTGAGCCAGGTGAAGCTGCCGTTCGAAGCCTGATAGAGGCTTGATCGCCCCGTAGTGCCCCTCCCCGAACGCCGCCGGCCACAAGCCGAGCGGCGTTTCTCATAGCCTGAACACGAGGCCACCCATGACGACCACCGCCCCAGCAGACGCCGCCATCGCGGCAAGCCACGCGGCCAAGATGCCGCCGCAGATCCCCTACATCATCGGCAACGAGGGATGCGAGCGCTTCAGCTTCTACGGCATGCGCAACATCCTGACGGTCTTCATGATGACCAGCCTGCTGCTGGCCATCCCCGAGGACATGCGCAAGGCCGAGGCCAAGGAGGTGTTCCACACCTTCGTCATCGGCGTCTATTTCTTCCCGCTGCTGGGCGGCTGGCTGGCCGACCGCTTCTTCGGCAAGTACCCGACGATCTTCTGGTTCAGCGTCATCTACTGCGCCGGCCACGCCTGCCTGTCGATCTTCGAGAACAACCTGAAGGGCTTCTACTTCGGGCTCTTCCTGATCTCGCTGGGTTCGGGCGGCATCAAGCCACTGGTCACCAGCTTCGTGGGCGACCAGTTCGACAAGAGCAACCGGTCCCTGGCGCAGAAGGTCTATGACGCCTTCTACTGGATCATCAACTTCGGCAGCTTCTTCGCGTCGCTGCTGATGCCCCTCGTGCTGAAGAACTACGGCGCCAGCGTCGCCTTCGGCCTGCCGGGCGTGCTGATGCTGCTGGCCACGATCATCCTGTGGAGCGGCCGCAAGAAATATGTGCACCAGCCGGCGCGCGGTGCCAACCCGCACAGCTTCCTGAAGGTGGTGTGGACGGCGCTGAAGGCCGGCGGCTTGGGGCTGGCAGTGGCGGCGCTGGGCCTGCTGCTGGCGGCCTACAGCCTGAGCCAGATCGCGAGCCTGGGCTTCGTCGCAGCCGTCTGCCTGGCACTGGTGCTGGTGATGGGCTTTGGCGGCGTCGGCGCTTCGCTGCAGCTGGACCGCGCCCGCGGCGTGCATCCCGATGAAGCCGTGGACGGTGTGCGCGCCGTGCTGCGCGTGCTGGTGCTGTTTGCGCTGGTCACGCCGTTCTGGTCGCTGTTCGATCAGAAGGCCTCGACCTGGGTCCTGCAGGCCGACCAGATGAGCAAGCCAGCCTGGTTCCAGTCGTCCATGATGCAGGCGCTGAACCCGTTGCTGGTGATGATCCTCATCCCCCTCAACAACCTCGTGCTGTACCCGACGCTGCGGCGTATGGGCCTGCAGGTGACGGCGCTTCGCCGCATGGGTACGGGCATTGCGCTGGCGGGTGCGGCCTGGATCGTCGCCGGCGTGCTGCAGCTGTGGCTGGACGAAGGTTCGACGGTCAGCATCGTCTGGCAGATGCTGCCCTACGCGCTGCTGACGCTGGGCGAGGTGCTGGTGTCGGCCACCGGCCTGGAGTTCGCGTACAGCCAGGCGCCGCTGTCCATGAAGGGCACGATCATGAGCTTCTGGAACCTGTCGGTGACGGTGGGCAACCTCTGGGTGCTGCTGTCCAACGTCAGCATCAAGAGCCCCTCGGCGCTGACGGCGATCAAGTCCAGCGGCTACAGCGAGACAGCCTGCCTGATGTTCTTCTTCGCCGGCTTCGCGCTGGTGGCCGCGGCGCTGTTCGCGCTGGTGGCCAGGCGCTACCCGATGCTGAACAACTACCGCGGCTGATGTCACGACTGAGGCGGCATGGGTGAAATTACCCGCGCCGCCTGATGCACTGAGCGCCCGCCGCGCTCTACGATGCCGCCCGACTGCCCCCGGGCGGCATTACTTTTTCGCCGGTCCCTGATGACACAGCGCCCCTACATCGACCCGACGTCTGCGGCGGCGGACGCCGCCGGCCCGCCCCCTCCCAAGGAGGCTCCGGCCGCCTGGCAGCAGGCTTCGCATCACCCGCGCACGCGCCCCACGCCGGGCCGCCCGCCACGCGTTGCGCCAGAGGCCCCGAAGACGGGTTATTTCGCCGCCCACTGGCGCGGCGAACAAAGCCTGCCGCGCAGCTACTGGCTGAACAACTTCCTTGTCGCCACGCCGCTGGCCATGCTGCTGACCGGCTTGATGAGCTGGATCAGCGTCAAGGGCGACTCGCTGCAGGTCAGCGCCATCGTCGTGCTGCTGGGCTTCCCGTTGCTGCTGGCGCTGAACGTCTGGTGCCTCGTCGGCGCGTGGCGCTCGGCCACCACCTACCTGCGCGAATACGGCTCGCTGCTGTGGGGCTGGCTGGCCCGCATCAGCCTGGTGCTGGGCACGCTGCAGCTGGCGGCCTCGGTGCTGTTCGGCTTCCTGCCCAGCCTGGGTGAGTACTGGCAGATGGCGCGCGGCATCGACCCCATCGGGCAGGCCAAGTTCAGCCTCTCGGACGACGGCCGCAGCCTGCGCCTGGACGGCGTCATCGGCATGGGCGACGGCGAGCGGCTGCGCGCGCTGCTGGGCAGCGAGGCGGCTCGCGGCCTCAAGCGTGTGGAGCTCTCGTCTCCCGGCGGCCGCGTGCGCGAGGCCGAGCGCATGGCCAGTGCACTGAAGGAGCACCGCCAGGAAGCGCGCGCCGTGGGCACCTGTGCGAGTGCCTGCACGCTGGTGTTCCTGGCCGGCAACCCGCGCCATCTGGCGCCGGAAGGGCAGCTGGGCTTCCACCGCGCATCGACCGGCACCTACAACCCGGTGTTCGAGGAGCTGGCCAACCAGCAGCTCGCCAAGACCTACCGCGAACTGGGCCTGCCGCAGATCATGATCGACAAGACGCTGCGCACGCCGTCGCGCGGCATGTGGTTCGTGCCGCGCGAGGAATTGCAGGCGTATTCACTGATCGCGCCCTCGCCGCGCACGATGGCCATCCCCCTGCCCGCGGCAAACGCCCCGCTGGCCGACTTCGACGACGCACTGCGCATCCATCCGGTCTGGGAGGCGCTGGACAAGCGCAATGCCGGCATCATCAACGGCGTCGCCAAGCGCATGTTTGCGGCACGCGCGGCCGGCGCCGCCGACGAAGACGTGCAGGCCACCGCGCTGGCGCCGCTGGCGGGCCAGATGCCTGGCTTGGTCAACGGCACCGACGGCGTGCTGCGCCGGCGCTACGTGCAGATCGTGACCGACCAGCTGAAGGCGCTGCGCACGCCGCCCAAAGCCGGCGCCCGGCCCGCCTGCCGCGACCTGCTGGACGGCCACCTGAGCGCACGCCAGCAGTTGCCGCTGGAGCTGCAGGTGCGCGAGACGGCATGGCTGCTGGACGCGGCCAACGGCACGCCGCCGCGCTGGCTGCCCAAGCCACCGAGTGCCATCGAGATCGAGGTGCTCGACCGCTCCGTCGGCTCTGCCGCGATGGGCATGCTGTCGCGCCTGTGGGCCGACACGCCGGATACCGCCTCGGCTGCGCCGGGCGCACCTTGCGAGCCGGTCATCGCGATGCTGGATCGCCTGCAGGCCCAGCCTCCCGCGCGCCGCGAGCTGGCCGAGCGGCTGCTGTTCCACGGCCGCTGAGCCTGCCGCGGCCGGCGACGTCAGGTGGCGGTTTTCTCGACGACGACGAAACTGACTGCGTAGTCGCTCTCGTCGCTCAGCGTCACCAAGCCGCTCAAAGCCCGCTCGGCAAACCAGTCCGCCAGCGGGCCGGAGAGCTTGAGCACCGGCTTGCCGCTGGCTTCGTTGAGGATCTGGCAGTCGGGCAGGCGCATGGGCAGGTGCAGCCCGAGGCCGATGGCCTTGCTGAAGGCTTCCTTGGCCGAGAAGCGCGTCGCGAGATAGCGGATGCCGCGCGTCTCGGAGCGCGCACGGCGGGCGCGGAAGACGCGCAGCTCGTCGGCGCCCAGCACCTTCTCGGCGAAGCGCTCGCCGCGCCGGGCCAGCGTGGCCTCGATGCGGCGAATGTCGCAGATGTCGGTACCGATGCCGTAGATCATGTCGGCTCCCCGCCCGCCGGGTACGGCGGTCGACCCTCCGAGAGGGTCGGGCCTTGCTTGGGGCGGCCCGGCACGGTGGCCCGCATCATGCGTAGGCCGTCGCGATGACACGCAGATAGGCGCGCACGGTCTCGGTGTAGCCCAGCTCCAGCGCGTCAGCAACGAGAGCGTGGCCGATGGAGACCTCCTGCACACCCGGCACATGGCGCAGGAAGACGCTGAGGTTGTCGCGACTCAGGTCGTGCCCAGCGTTGATGCCCAGGCCCACCTTGAGCGCGGCCGCAGCCGTGGCCGTGAAGCCGGCCAGCACGGCGTCCTGGCGCTCGGTGCCAAAGGCGCTGGCGAAGGTCTCGGTGTAGAGCTCGATGCGGTCTGCGCCCAGCTCGGCCACGGCGGCCATCGCGGCAGGGTTGGGGTCCATGAAGAGGCTGACGCGCACGCCCAGGCTCTTGGCTTCCTCGATCAGCGGCGCCAGCCGCTCGGTGTCCTGCGGCAGCGTCCAGCCGTGGTCGGACGTGAACTGGTCTTCCGAGTCGGGCACGAAGGTGACCTGGTGCGGGCGGTAGCGGCGCACGAAGTCCATCAGGTTCTGCGTCGGGTTGCCTTCGATGTTGAACTCGGCCTGGGGCCAGTCCTTCAGGAAAGCGGCGAGGTCGTCGACATCGCCCGCGCGGATGTGGCGCGCATCGGGCCGCGGATGCACGGTGATGCCCTGGGCACCGGCGGCCAGGCACTGCTCGGCGGCGCGCAGCACGCTGGGGATGCCGAGGTGGCGCGTGTTGCGCAGCAGCGCAACCTTGTTGACGTTGACCGACAGGGCGCAGCGGGCGCCGGCGTGGGCGAAGGGGTTCATGAGGTCAGGGATCGAGCAGTTGTTGCACGTCGACCATCAGCGCGCGAGTGCGCAGTGGTTGGTGGCCCAAATGGTAGTGGAGCAGACCGCGCAGCGTGGTCTTCAGGCCTTGCGGCTCGGCCGCGCAGGCCTGGCGCAGCGCGGCCGTGCTGCCGTGCAGCAGCGCGGCTTGCAGCTGGATCAGCAGCGTGCCGGGCAGGCTGGCATCGCTGTTGGGCGGAATGACGCCGGACTCGGGCGAGAGCTGGTAGCGGCGCGCGGGGTCGATCGGACTTTGTGTCGGCGTGACGACGCTGAGGTCGGGCAGCAGGCCCAGCTCGGACAGCAGCTTGATCTCGAAGGCTCGCAGCGCGGTGTCGCCTTCGGCCAGATGGGCCAGCGTGTCGGCATAGGCGTCGAAGAGCCGGGGGTGCGGGTCGTGGCGGGCCAGCAGCTTCATCAGCAGCTCGTTGAGGTAGTAGCCCGAGAACAGCGCCGCACCGGCCGGAAGCGTCGCGCCGCCGCCCCACTCGGCGCTGCGCAGCGTCTGCACGTCACCGCCTTCGGCCTTGGCTGGCTTGGACAGACTCACGCTGATGCGTTGCAGCGGCAGCAGTACGGCGCGCAGCTGCGAGTACGGCCGCTTGGCGCCCTTGGCCGCGACGGCCAGGCGGCCGGACTCGCGGGTGAACAAGTCCAGGATGAGGCTGGACTCGCTCCAGTCGTGCTGGTGCAGCACGTAGGCGGGCTGGGCCGCCGGCGGGCGCGTCAGCCGCATCGAGTCATTCGTAGCCGTAGCTACGCAGATGTTCCTCTGTGTCGGCCCAACCGGAGCGCACCTTGACCCACAGCTCCAGGAAGACACGACCGTCCATCAGGTGCTCCAGCTCCTGGCGAGACTCGGAGCCGATGCGCTTCAGGCGCTCGCCGCCCTGGCCGATGATCATGCCCTTGTGGGCGTCGCGTTCGACGACGATGCTGGCGCTGATGCGGCGCAGCTCGCCCTCTTCTTCCCACTTGTCGATGATGACGGTGGAGGTGTAGGGCAGCTCGTCGCCCGTCAGGCGGAACAGCTTCTCGCGGATGATTTCGCTGGCGAGGAACTTCTCGCTGCGGTCGGTCAGCGCATCCTCGGCGTAGAACCAGCCCTGCTCGGGCAGGTAGGGCTTGAGGATCTTGAAGAGGCGCGTGACGTCGGCCTCCTTCTTGGCCGACAGCGGCACGAATTCCGTGAAATTGCGCCGCTCGGCCATGCCCTTGAGCCAGGGCGCCAGCTCGGCGCGGCGGTGCACGGCGTCGAGCTTGTTGGCGACCAGCACGACCGGCTTGTCCTCGGGCAGCAGGCCCAGCACCTTGGCGTCGTCCAGGCCAAAGCGGCCGGCCTCGACGACGAAGAGCACCAGGTCCACGTCGGCCAGCACACCGTGCACGGTGCGGTTGAGCGTGCGGTTGAGCGCGGCGTTGTGCTTGGTCTGGAAGCCGGGCGTGTCGACGAAGACGAACTGGGCTTCGTCCACCGTGCGCACACCGGTGATGCGGTGGCGCGTCGTCTGCGCCTTGTCGGAGGTGATGCTGACCTTCTGGCCGACGAGGGCGTTGAGCAGCGTGGACTTGCCCACGTTGGGGCGGCCGACGATGGCGATGAGGCCACAACGTTGAGCGGACGGCTGCGGTACTTCGGATGCGGGCACAGTGGTCTCGGTCATGGTTTGCCTCGTTCGGCGTTCAATCTGTCCAGCAGGCGGCGAGCGGCCTCCTGTTCGGCGGTGCGGCGAGAGCGGCCAACGCCCAGCTCGGCGACATCGAGTGCGGGAACGGCGCATTCGACCTCGAAGGTCTGAGCATGCGCCTGGCCACGTGTCGCGACGATACGGTAACTGGGCACGGCAATGCGGCGGGCCTGCAGCCACTCTTGCAATGCGGTCTTGGCATCCTTGGCGAAGTCCCCGGCGCTGGACGCACTTGCGATGGTTTCGCTGAGCAAGCGGCGCACGATGCCCAGCGCTGCTTCATAGCCGGCATCGATGTAGGCGGCGCCAAGCAGGGCCTCGACGGCGTCGGCCAGGATGGAGGGCCGCTGAGCGCCGCCGCCACGGGCCTCGCCATCGGACATCTTCAGTACGGCCGGCAGGCCCAGCGTCAGGGCCAGTTTGTGCAGGCTGTCCTCGCGCACGAGATGGGCACGCACGCGCGTCAGGTCGCCTTCGTCGGAGCCGGCATAGCGTTCGTAGAGCAGGCTGGACACGGCCAGGCTCAACACGGCGTCGCCGAGGAATTCCAGGCGTTCGTTGTGGTCGGCGCCGTAGCTGCGGTGAGTCAGCGCGCGAGCCAGGAGATCGGACCGCTGGAAGCGGTGGCCGAGGCGGCGTTGCAGGTCGTCCAGTGAGGCGCTCATTGACGCAAGGCAGGCGTCAACGCGACTTGCCCCGGTACTTGATCATCAGGTAGACCGGCCCGAAGAGGTCGACCTCTTTGTCCCAGGCGAACTCGATGACGACCTTGTCGTTGCCGTCCTTGGTGACGACGAGGTCACTGCCCTTGATGCTCTGGATGGAGTATTCGACCTGGATGGACTTGTCGAATTCCTGGCGCACCTGGGGCACCGTGGCCGGGTTGCCTGCCGCGATGCGGTCGACGACGCGCTGCACCGTGTAGTACTCGAGCACGGTCGGGAAGACCTTCATGCCGACGACGGCGGTGACCGCAGTGATTCCGCCCCAGAACAGCAGGCCGATCAGCGTGAGGCCGCGCTGGCGGTGGGGAAACGACGAAGGACGGCGACGAGGGCTCATCTGGGCATCAATCGAAGAAAGTACCGACGCGCTTGAGGTTACCGAAATTCATCCAGACCAAGAAGGCCCTGCCGACGATGTTCTCGTCCGGCACGAAACCCCAGAAGCGGGAGTCGCGCGAGTTGTCGCGGTTGTCGCCCATCATGAAGTAGTGGCCGGCCGGCACCTTGCAGGTCACGCCTTCGAGGGTGTAGCGGCAGTTTTCCTGGAACGGGAAGGGGCCGTCGGCGCGATCGGGCCGGAAGAAGCGCGGGGCGTCGGGCTGCACGAGGATCTGGTGTGCCTTGTCGCCGAGCTTTTCCGTGAAGCGCGGCCGGTAGACGCGTGGCGAGCCACTGTCGTCATAGAAGTTGTCCACCGGCTGCGTCACCGCGAGCTGGCCGTTGACGTAGAGCTTCTGGTTGACATAGCTCACCTCGTCGCCGGGGATGCCGACGACGCGCTTGATGAAGTCGGTGCTCGGGTCTTCGGGGTAGCGGAAGACCATCACGTCGCCACGCTTGACGTCGTTATTGGAGATGATCTTCTTGTTCAACACCGGCAAGCGAACGCCGTAGTGGAACTTGTTGACGAGGATGAGGTCGCCGACGAGCAGCGTTGGCACCATGGAGCCCGACGGGATCTTGAAGGGCTCGAACAGGAAGCTGCGCAGCAGGAAGACGACGAGGATCACCGGGAACAGGCCGGCGGTCCAGTCCAGCCACCAGGGCTGTTGCAGGATCTGCTGGCGGGCCGGCTCGATGTCGCCATCCACACGGGAGATGCCCTGGGCGGCCAGGGTCTCGCGGCGCTTGGCGTCGTTGGCCGCCAGCGCATCGGCAGCAGCACGGCGGGCCGGTGCGAAATGGAAACGCTCGGCCAGCCAGTAAAACAGCGTCACCGCGGTCAGGACGAAAAGCAGCAGCGCGAAGTTGCCGTTCCACCGACCGGCGTACCAGCCGCCCAGGTAGGCCACCAGGGCCGCGTACAAAACACCGGTCAGAGCGCTCATCAAGGAGGTTTTCAAGGCTGGATTGGGGGGTCAGTCGTCGACTTGCAGGATGGCGAGGAAGGCTTCTTGCGGCACCTCGACCGAGCCGATTTGCTTCATGCGCTTCTTGCCGGCCTTTTGCTTTTCCAGCAGCTTGCGCTTGCGGCTGATGTCGCCGCCGTAGCATTTTGCCAGCACGTTCTTGCGCAGCGCCTTGATGTTCTCGCGCGCGATGATGTTGCCGCCGATCGCCGCCTGGATGGCCACGTCGTACATCTGGCGCGGAATGTGTTCGCGCATCTTGGCCGCCACACCACGGCCACGGAACTGGCTCTGCACGCGGTGCACGATGATGGACAGCGCGTCGACCCGGTCGCCGTTGATCAGGATGTCGACCTTCACCACGTCGGATGCGCGGTACTCCTTGAACTCGTAGTCCATCGAGGCATAGCCGCGCGACACGCTCTTGAGCTTGTCGAAGAAGTCCAGCACGATCTCGGCCAGCGGCATCTCGTAGGTCAGCATGACCTGCTTGCCGTGGTAGGCCATGTTCAGTTGGTTGCCACGCTTCTGGTTGGCCAGGGTCATGACCGGGCCGACGTAGTCCTGCGGCATGTACAGGTGCACGGTGACGATGGGCTCGCGGATCTCCTGGATCTGGCCCACCTCGGGCATCTTGCTCGGGTTCTCGACCAGGATCACCGTGCCATCACCCTGCACCACTTCGTACACCACGCTCGGCGCGGTGGTGATCAGGTCCTGGTCGAACTCACGCTCCAGGCGCTCCTGCACGATCTCCATGTGCAGCAGGCCCAGGAAGCCGCAGCGGAAGCCGAAGCCCAACGCCTGCGACACCTCGGGCTCGTAGCGCAGCGAGGAGTCGTTGAGCTTGAGCTTCTCGAGTGCATCGCGCAGTTGGTCGTACTCGCTGGCCTCGGTCGGGTAGAGGCCGGCAAACACCTGCGGCTGAATCTCCTTGAAGCCCGGCAGCGCCTCTTCGGCGGGGCCCAGGTTGTTGGGCAGCTTCTTTTCCAGCGTGATGGTGTCGCCGACCTTGGCGGCCTGCAACTCCTTGATGCCCGCGATGATGAAACCCACCTCGCCGGCATTGAGTTCCTGGCGCGGTTCCGACTTGGGCGAGAACACACCCAGGTTGTCGGCCGGGTAGACGGCGTTGGAGGCCATCATGCGGATGCGCTCGCCCTTTTTGAGCGTGCCGTCGACCACACGCACCAACATCACCACGCCGACGTAGTTGTCGAACCAGCTGTCGATGATCATCGCGCGCAGCGGCGCATCGACCACGCCATTGGGCGGCGGCATGCGCGCGATCACCGCTTCGATGATCTCGTCGATGCCCATGCCGGTCTTGGCGCTGCAGGGGATGGCGTCTTCGGCGTCGATGCCGATCACATCCTCGATCTCGGCGCGTGCGTTCTCCGGATCTGCGTTCGGCAGGTCCATCTTGTTGAGCACCGGCACCACCGTCACGCCGAGGTCCAGCGCCGTGTAGCAGTTGGCGACCGTCTGCGCTTCCACACCTTGCGACGCATCGACGACGAGCAGCGCACCTTCGCAGGCCGACAGCGAGCGGCTGACTTCATAAGAGAAGTCCACATGCCCCGGCGTGTCGATCAGGTTGAGGTTGTATATCTGGCCGTCCTTGGCCTTGTACTGAAGCGCAGCGGTCTGCGCCTTGATCGTGATGCCGCGCTCGCGCTCGATGTCCATCGAGTCCAGCACTTGCGCTTCCATCTCCCGATCACTGAGCCCGCCACAGCGTTGAATGATGCGGTCGGCCAACGTGCTCTTGCCGTGGTCGATGTGGGCAATGATGGAGAAATTGCGGATGTGATTCATGGAGTCTGCAGCGCGCGGGGCCGGAAGCTCAACGGCGCGAGCCGTTGCATGGAAGGCTCATATCGCGCAGCGATGTGAAGGCGCTGAAAGCGCCGTGCCGAACATAAAAAAAAGGCACGTCGAAGAGGCGACGTGCCTTCCAACAAAAGGTATGGCAACTGCTTGTTGGGCCTTCATTGTAGCCAAAAGGCCCGGCCGGGAAGCCGCACCAGCATTGGTTTTCCGGCCGTTGCAGGCTGCCAACAAGGATTTTTAACCACAGGTTATCCACAAGTTCCTGTGGATCCCCTGTGGATCAAATCAGGGTGTTGCCGGTGAACGTCGATTCCACCTTGAGACGCCCATTTCCGGGCGTGTCTGGACACGATTTTAGCGGTCCGCGCGAACAATCCCAATCTTTCTCGATAAGTTAGCCGGCGCCAACTTCTAAAATCGGTGGACAACCTCAGCCACCCAACCGGTCGGGCTTGCCGCATCGCGGAAAGCCCGAGCTGACTGCCTAGGTTTGTACCGGATCAGTTCGCCGGCTTGAGCAGCACGAAGCTGACCACATCCTCGCGACGCACCACCAGGTTGATCACCTTGGCCTTGTCCGCCTTGGCGATCTGGGCCTGGAAGCTCTTGACCGAGGACACCTCGACGTTGTCCACCGACAGGATGAGGTCGCCTTCGCGCAGGCCGGCGCGCGCAGCGGCACCCGTGGCGCCCTCCACCTTCACGCCTGACTTGAGCTTCATCTCCTTGCGCTGGGCATCGGTCAGCTCAGACACCTTCAGGCCGAGAGCCGCGCTCGGAGCGGTGGCTGCGGGCGCGGGCTCGCTGCTGCTCTCGCTGCTGGTGCCCGGCTTCTTGCTGCGCTCGTCTTCGCCGATGGTGACGACGATGTCCTTGGTCGTGCCGCGGCGGAACACGGTCAGCGTCGTCTTGGCGCCGGGTTTCACGTTGGCGACCAGGCGACGCAGGTCGGCGGCCTTGTCGACGATCTTGCCGTCGACCTTGGTGACCACGTCGCCACCTTCAACGCCGGCCTTCTCGGCCGGGCTACCGGCGATGACCGAGCGGATCACGGCGCCCTGCGGCTTGCCCAGGCCAATGGCCTCGGCGATTTCCTTGGTGATGTCGTCCGGCAGCACGCCAAGATAGCCGCGCACGACGCGGCCGCCGGCGCGCAGCTCGTCGGCCACGCGGATGGCATCGGCGATGGGGATCGCGAAGGAGATGCCCATGTAGCCACCGTTCTGGCTGTAGATCTGCGAGTTGATGCCGATGACCTCGCCGCGCATGTTGACGAGCGGGCCGCCGGAGTTGCCGGGGTTGATGGCCACGTCGGTCTGGATCAGCGGCAGCAGCTCACCGGTGTCGCGCTGCTTGGCGCTGATGATGCCGGCCGTCACGGTGTTCTCCAGGCCGAAGGGCGAGCCGATGGCCATGACCCATTCGCCGACACGAGACTTGTTGCTGTCGCCAACCTTGACGACCGGCAGGCCCGTCGCCTCGACTTTCACGATGGCCACGTCGGAGCGTTGGTCGGCGCCGATGATCTTGGCCTTGAGTTCACGCTTGTCGGTCAGCGTGACGATGACCTCGTCGGCGCCTTGCACGACGTGGGCATTGGTCAGCACATAGCCGTCAGCGCTGAGGATGAAACCGGAGCCGACACCACGGCGCGTCGGGCCGTCGTCGTCGGGCGTGCCGCCGCCGCGCGGTGCACCGCGGCGCTGGTTGGGCACGGGGATGCCGAAGCGCCGGAAGAACTCCTGCATCTGCTCGTTCATCTCCGCCTGGCCTTCGGCCACCTTGACCTTCTCGGCGGTGCGGATGTTGACGACCGCGGGGCCCACGCGCTCCACCAGCTCGGTGAAGTCCGGCAGCTCGCGCGGTTGAGCCGTGGCGGGGGCCTGGCCCAGGGTCAGCGCCAACGCCAGCGCCGTGCTCGACAACAGAAAGCGCGTGCGCGCGGGGTGGAGGCGGTTCTCAGCGTGCATGTGGAATTTCCAGGAATTCAGCAGGAGCGGTGACGGACGGAACAAATGGGGCGAGGCAGCTGCACTTCAAGGATGCGACGACGAAGCCGACGACTCTGGCAGAGCCAGTCCCCAATCGATGACCTCGGGCGGCGCGTCGCCCGGCAGCGTACGGCCTGCAGCCGTCTGAGCAAAGCTCAGGCCGCTAAGCCCCTGCACGCGTGGTGTTGTGATTGGTGCAGCGGTGGCGACAGTGTCGGCGTCGGCCGCCGGCGGGGGCCGCAGCGTGCCGATGCCGATGGCCACCACCACGAAGCCGGCTGCGACTGCGACGGGCGCGAACCAGTCGCGCCGGCGCGGGAGCTCGGCCACCTCGGCCGGCAGTTGGGCATGCAGGGCTGCGAGCAAGGCCTCGGGATCGCGACGCAATTCGGGCAGCTCCGCGGCACGCACGCCATCGGCCGCGGCATGCCACAACGCCCAGCGCTCGCGCAGGCCCGGGTCGCTCGCCCAGGCGGCATTCACGCGCGCCCAATCGGCCGGCGTCGCGCGGCCGTCCATGACTGCGGACAAGGCCTCGTTCAGCGTGTCGTCAGTGGCGCTCACCATCGCCGCCCTCCTCTGCCGCCCAGCAGCGGCCGCAGGCGCGCGGCGACGGCCTCGCGGGCTCGGAAGATGCGCGAGCGCACGGTGCCCGGCGGGCAGCCCATCAAATCGCCGATCTCGTCGTAGCTCAAGCCATCCACCTCTCGCAGCAACAGCGCCCGGCGCTGATCCTCGGCCAGGGCCTCGATCGCCTCGTCCAGCTCGCGCGCCAACTGGCGGCTGGCAAGCAAGGCCTCGGGGGTTGCATCGTCGCTTGGAGACGCGTCACTGCCGAAAGTTCCCTCGTCGTCATCCAGCGATTCGACAGGCCGCTGGCGCGCGCGGTGACGCTTGGCCGCGTTGATCGCGATGCGGTAGATCCAGGTGTAGAAGGCGCTCTCGCCGCGGAAGGCCGGCAGCGCGCGGAAGGCGGCCAGGAAGGTCTCCTGGCAAAGGTCGGCCACGTCAGCAGGATCGCGCACGCTGCGCGACAGCAAGCGCTCGACGCGGCGCTGGTACTTCAGCACCAGCATGTCGAAGGCGGCGCGGCTGCCGCCCTGAGCTTCGCGCACCAGCAGCGCGTCAGCGTCCGCGTCGGCGCTCATCGCTGCACGGCCCCGCCCGGCGCGGCGAACAGCGTCGCGCGCAGTGCACCCCAATGCGCAACCTGCTGGCGGCGCGACAGCGGCAGCCAGCACGGGCCAGGGCTGGCGTGCAGCAGCAGCCAGGCGTCGAGGTCGATCAGCACGGCGAGTTGCACGCGGGCTTCGTCATCGCGGTCGAGCTCGGCCAGCCACCAGGCTTCGCCATCCCAGCGCAGCCGGCGCGGCTTCACGGCCGCAGCCCGCCACGCCCAAAACCCGACAACGGGAACGGCCAGCAGCAGTGGCCAGGCTTGAGACTGATGGCTGAGCGCCCACGCGGCCAAACCGCCCGCTGCGAGCAGGCCGACAAGCGCTACAGCAGCCTGTACGGCCGGCTGGGGCTGGAGTTGCACGACGACCGGCGGCGTGCGGCGCATCGCCGGCTGTGCCTAGACGCGCTTGAAGATCAGCGTGCCGTTGGTGCCGCCGAAGCCGAAGTTGTTCTTGGCGGCGATGTCGATCTTCATGGGCCGCGCCTCGTTGGCGCAGTAGTCCAGGTCGCACTCGGGATCCTGGTTGAAGATGTTGATCGTCGGCGGCGCCACCTGGTCGCGGATGGCCAGGGCCGTGAACACCGACTCGATGCCGCCCGCGCCGCCCAGCAGGTGGCCGGTCATGGACTTGGTCGAGCTGATGACCATGCTCTTGGCGTGATCGCCGAAGGCCAGCTTGATCGCGTTGGTCTCGTTCACGTCCCCCAGCGGCGTGGAGGTGCCATGGGCATTCATGTACTGGACCTGGTCGGGGTTCATGCCCGCGTTGCGCAGCGCCGCGCGCATGGAGCGCTTGGGGCCGTCAACGTTGGGCGCGGTCATGTGGTACGCGTCCGCACCCATGCCGAAACCGGCCAGTTCGCAATAGATCTTGGCGCCGCGCTTCTTGGCGTGCTCGTACTCTTCGAGCACCAGCACGCCGGCGCCCTCACCCAGCACGAAACCGTCGCGGTCCTTGTCCCAGGGGCGGGACGCGGTCGCGGGGTCGTCGTTGCGGGTGGAGAGCGCCCGGGCAGCGGCGAAACCGCCGATGCCCAGCGGCGACACCGCACCTTCGGCGCCGCCCGCAATCATCACGTCGGCGTCGCCGTACTCGATGAGGCGGCCGGCTTCGCCGATCGCGTGCAGGCCCGTGGTGCAGGCCGTCACGATCGCCAGGTTGGGTCCCTGGAAGCCGAAGTTGATGGAGACATGGCCCGAGATCATGTTGATGATCGAGGCCGGGATGAAGAACGGCGAGATGCGGCGCGGGCCGCGGTTGATCAGCTCGGTCTTGGTGTCTTCGATCAGCGGCAAGCCGCCGATGCCAGACCCCACGAGCACGCCGATACGCTCGGCCTGTTCTTCGGTCAGTTGATCGCCGGTGGGAATACCGGAGTCACGCACTGCCTGGAAGGCCGCCGCCAGCCCGTAATGGATGAAACCATCCATGTGCCGGGCTTCTTTCGCTGGGATGTAGTCCTCGACGTTGAAGCCCTTGACCTCACCCGCGAAGTGGCACGCCAGGTTGCTGGCGTCAAAGCGGGTAACGGTGGCGATGCCGGAACGACCGGCGAGGATATTGGCCCAGCCTTCGGCAACGGTATTGCCGACGGGACTGATCAGGCCAAGACCGGTAACAACGACGCGGCGACGGCTCATGCAGTGCGGATCAGAGTTGCGAGAGAAAAAGGACTGAGGCCGAAGCGCTCAAGCCTTCTGGTGCTTGACGGCGTAGTCGATCGCCAGCTGCACGGTGGTGATCTTCTCGGCCTCTTCGTCCGGGATCTCGATGCCGAACTCGTCTTCGAGGGCCATCACCAGTTCCACGGTGTCCAGAGAATCGGCGCCCAGGTCGGCAACGAAAGCCTTCTCGTTCGTAACGTCGGCTTCCGCCACGCCGAGTTGCTCGGCGATGATTTTCTTGACTCGTGCTTCGATATCGCTCATGAATCCTCCAGGAGGGATTTGCTGAAAACAGCCCATTATTCTACGGGCTCTAGATGGGTGCCCCTAAATCAGGGCGCCCGGGCCAAATCAGCCCATGTACATGCCGCCGTTGACGTGCAGCTCGGACCCGGTGATGTAAGCACCTCCCGGTGACGCCAGGAAGACGACGGCGGCGGCAATTTCTTCAGGCGCGCCCAGGCGCCCCAGCGGGATCTGCGACAGCAGCGCAGCCTTCTGGGCCTCGGGCAGCACCTCGGTCATGTCGGTGGCGATGAAGCCCGGCGCGATGCAGTTGACCGTGATGTTGCGGCTGCCCAGCTCGCGGGCCAGCGAGCGTGTCAGGCCGGCCACGCCGGCCTTGGCCGCCGCGTAGTTGGCCTGGCCGGCATTGCCGGAAGCGCCGACGACCGACGTGATGTTGACGATGCGGCCGCTGCGCTGCTTCATCATCGGCTTGGTGGCCGCGCGGGCAAGGCGGAACACCGCCTTCAGGTTGGTATCGACGACGGCATCCCAGTCGTCGTCCTTCATGCGCATGGACAGGCCGTCACGCGTGATGCCGGCGTTGTTGACGAGCAGGTGCAGGCCGCCGTCCTTGGCGACGATGTCGTCCACGGCCGCCTGGCTGGCAGCGGCGTCCGTCACGTTCAGCACGATGCCGCGGCCGCCGTGGGCCGCCAGGGCCTCGGTGATGCCGGCGGCGCCGGATTCGCTGGTGGCCGTGCCGATGACGCGCCAGCCTTCGTTGGCAAGGGCCAGCGCAATCGCACGGCCAATGCCTCGGCTGGCGCCGGTGACGAGGGCGATGCCCTTGTTTGCGGATTCAGTCATGTCAGCCACCTCCCAGCAGCGCACGGGCCTCGGCGAGCGAGGCAGGGTCGAAGATGCAGGCGGCCTGCAGCTCAGCATCGATGCGCTTGGCCATGCCGGTCAGCACCTTGCCGGGGCCGGCTTCGATGATGTGGCCGATGCCATGGCCTTTGAGCGCCTGCACGACCTCGACCCAGCGCACCGGGCCAAAGGCCTGGCGGTAGAGCGCATCGCGCATCGCCGCGTCGTTCTCGGTGATGGCGACGTCGATGTTGTTGATGACGGGGAAGGCGGCGGCCTGGAACTGCACCGTCGCCAGCTTTTCCTTCAGCCGCTCGGCGGCCGGCTTCATCAGGCTGGAATGAAAAGGTGCGGACACCGACAGCGGCAGCGCGCGCTTGGCACCCGCGGCCTTCAGGATCTCGGCGGCCTTGTCGGCGCCGGCCTTGCTGCCGGCGATGACCGTCTGCTTCGGGTCGTTGAAGTTGACCGCCTCGACGGCCTCACCGGTCTCGGCCGCGGCCTGGGCGCAGCCGGCGCGGACGGCATCGCCGTCCAGGCCCAGGATGGCGTACATCGCGCCAGCACCGACGGGGACGGCCTCCTGCATGGCCTGGGCGCGGAAACGCACCAGCGGCAGTGCGTCCGCCAGGCTCAGCGCACCGGCGGCAACAAGGGCCGTGTACTCGCCCAGCGAATGACCGGCTGCGGCAACGGGCACCGCACCGGTCTCGGCAACGAAGGCACGCCAGCAGGCAATGCCGGCCGTCAGCATGACGGGCTGGGTGTTGGTCGTCAGGTCGAGCTGATCCTTGGGGCCGGCATGGATCAGCGCGGCGATGTCCTCGCCCAGAGCGGCAGAGGCCTCTTCCAGCGTGCGGCGGACTTCCAGGTGATCGCCCCAGGCGTCGAGCATGCCGACGGCCTGCGAGCCTTGGCCAGGAAAGACAACGGCGAAAGGTGCAGTCATGAGATCAGTTCCAAATCAGTAGCGGTCGGAGGTGCCGGTGCGCCAGCTCTTCCCGGCTAGTACTTCAGCAGGGCAGCGCCCCAGGTGAAGCCGCCGCCGACGCCTTCCAGCATCACGGTGTCGCCACGCTGGATGCGGCCACTGCGCACCGCGACGTCCAGCGCCAGCGGCACAGACGCGGCCGAGGTGTTGCCATGCTCGTCGACGGTGGCGATGAGCTTGTTCAGGTCCAGCTTCAGCTTCTTGGCCGTGCCCTGCATGATGCGGATATTGGCCTGGTGCGGGATCAGCCAGTCGAGGTCGGCTTCGGTCATGCCGGCCTTGTCGAGCACCGAGCGAGCGACCTTCTCCAGCACGCCGACGGCGAGCTTGAAGACGGCCTGGCCGTCCATCTTCAAGAACGGGCTGCCCAGCACCTGGCCGCCAGCGACCGTGCCGGGCGTGCAGAGAACGTCGACATGGCGCGAATCGGCATGCAACTCGGTCGCGAGGATGCCAGGCTCGGCGCTCGCACCCAGCACGACGGCGCCGGCGCCGTCGCCGAACAGCACGCAGGTCGTGCGGTCCTTGAAGTCGAGGATGCGCGAGAACACTTCCGCGCCGACGACGAGGGCCTTGTTGGCGGCGCCACTCTTGATCATCGAGTCGGCCACGCTCAGCGCGTAGACGAAGCCGGAGCAGACGGCCTGCACATCGAAAGCCGCGCAGCCGTGCACGCCGAGCTTCTTCTGCAGCAGGCAGGCTGTCGACGGGAACACCATGTCGGGCGTGGACGTCGCGACGATGATGAGATCGATCTCTTCGGCAACGATGCCGGCCGCGTCGAGCGCCGCCTGCGCCGCCGGGAAGGCCAGATCGCTGGCCGCCTGATCGGGCGCCGCGAAATGGCGGGCGCGGATGCCGGTGCGCTCGACGATCCAATCGTCGGACGTCTCGATGCCATCAGCCGCAAGACGCGCCGCCAGATCCTTGTTGGTCACCCGGTCAGCGGGCAGGAAGCTGCCGGTGCCGAGGATGCGGGAGTAGCGGGGGGTGTGGATTCCAGTGGGGATCAATGGGTAGCCTCCGTGCTGCGCGCTGCGGCGCAAGCGCCTTCAGGCGGCCATGCGGCGCTCACGCAGCCTGCGCGACGTTTGTCGCGTTGTCTCCAGCATCGCTCGCCTTGGCCTGCAGCGTGGCGACGATGCGGTCGTGAACCCGGTCAAGCAGCCGGTTGCGGGCGGCATCATAAGCGCGGGCCAAAGCCTGTTCGAAGGCAAAGGCATCAGCCGAACCATGGCTCTTGAAGACGAGACCACGCAAGCCCAGCAGCGCCGCGCCATTAAAGCGGCGATGGTCGACGCGGTGCTTGAAGGCCTTCAGGATGGGCAGGGCCAGCAGCGCGACCAGCTTGGTCAACAGGTTGCGGCTGAACTCTTCCTTGATGAAGGCGCCGATCATCGTGGCCAGGCCCTCGGAGGTCTTCAACATGACGTTGCCGACGAAGCCGTCGCAGACGACGATGTCCGTCGTGCCCTTGAAGATGTCGTTGCCCTCGACATTGCCGAAGAAGTTGAGCTGACCCGCCGCACCGGCCGCGCGCAACAGCTCGCCGGCCTGCTTGATGGTCTCGCTGCCCTTGATGGCCTCCTCGCCGATGTTGAGCAGGCCGACGCTGGGTTCTTCGTTGCCCTCGACGGCGGACACCAGCGCGCTGCCCATGACGGCGAACTGCAGCAGATGCTCGGCCGTGCAGTCGACGTTGGCGCCAAGATCCAGCACGGTTGTGAAGCGGCCGCGCTGGTTGGGCATGACGGTCGCGATGGCGGGGCGGTCGATGCCGTCCAGCGTCTTCAGCAGATAGCGGGCCACGGCCATCAGCGCGCCGGTGTTGCCCGCGGACACGCAGGCATGGGCCAGCGCCGGGTTGCCGTCGCGGTCGGCCTTGAGCTGCTGGATGGCAACGCGCATCGACGAGTCACGCTTGCGGCGCAGCGCGATCTCGATCGGGTCGTCCATCGTGACGACCTCGCTGGCCGCAACGACGCGGCAGCGCGGCCAGGCCGCCGCGGCGGTCAGTTCCTCGGGCTTGCCAACGAGGATGAGTTCGGCGCCGGGATGCTTGTCCAGGAAGGCGCGGCAGGCTGGCAACGTCACCGAAGGGCCGTGGTCGCCGCCCATGCAATCGACAGCCAGGCGGATCGGTTCAGGCAGGGGTGCTGCGGTCATGTCAGTGGTTTTTGTGAGCCACAAAGACCAAACCCGGCGCTGCGCGGTACGCAGGCCGGGTCGGCAGATTCATCGATAGTTTGGCGCCGCAGCAAGCGGCACCGAGCACCATCAGGCGGCGTCGGCCTTGCTCTTCAGCACCTTGCGCCCACGGTAGAAACCGGTGGGGCTGATGTGGTGACGCAGGTGCACTTCGCCCGTCGTCGGCTCGATGCCGGTGCCCGGGGTGACCAGAGCATTGTGCGAACGGTGCATGCCGCGCTTGGAAGGCGACTTCTTGTTTTGCTGAACAGCCATGAAATTCTCCAGACTCTGCGGGATTGGGGGGCGGACTTTGGGGCACTGCCCCGGGGAGTGAGGTCAACGCTCGAACTCCAGACCGCAGAAAAGCCCATGATTGTAGCAGCGGATCGTCAAGTCGCCAAGCTGCGCCGTACTGAGGGCACCGAATGGCGGGAAAGCCCATGGCGTCAGCCGTCGCTGCGCTTCAATGCAGCGAGCTTGGCAAAGGGGTTGGGGCGCTCCTCAGCCTCGGGCTCCGCCTCTTCCTCGACATGCGCCAGCGGCTCGGGGCAGACGTCATGGCGCGGCACCAGCGGCAGGGCCAGCAACAGTTCGTCCTCGATCAGTTCGCGGGCATCAAGGTGGCGCGGCAGGGCCAGCACATCGTCGTCGCTGTCAACGTCCAGCGCGGCGGCCTCAGCTTCGGTATCGACGAAGCGGATCCAGCGGTCGATGTCGATGTCTTCATGCACCGCCTTCAGGCAGCGCTGGCAGGTCAAGGCGACCTGCCCCGAGGCCGTTAGGTGCAGCCAGGTCTGGGGCTTGCCGCCCTTGGGCTGGCGTATTTCGCCGTGCAGGCTCCACTGCAGCGCGGGCCAGGTGCTGGCAGGAGCCTCAGGGGCCGCCGAATCGGCCAGGCGCTCCAGCGAGGCCGCTGGCCATTCGCCGGCCAGGCTGGCGTCGTCATGAGCAAGGGCCGCAACGTCGAGCTTCTCGGGAACAAAGGCGCGCGTTTTCATGGCCGAGAGTTTAGGCGGGGGAGAATGCTCCGATGCCTCAGTTGATCCTCGCCTCGACCTCGCGCTACCGACAGGAATTGTTGACCCGGCTGCGCCTGCCCTTCGATGCGGTGGCGCCCGAAGTCGACGAAACCGCCTTGCCCGGCGAGCCGCCGGCCGCGCTGGCCGAACGACTGGCGCTGGCCAAGGCCCGGGCCGTGGCGGCCAGCCACCCGGGCGCCATCGTCATCGGCTCGGACCAGGTCGCCGACCTGGGCGGAGAAGCCATCGGCAAGCCCGGCACGCACGAAGCCGCCCGCGCGCAACTGGGCCGCATGAGTGGGCGCGACGTCGTCTTCCAGACCGCCGTGGCCATCGTGGCGCCGGGCCTGGCGGCCATCGAGCGCGCCGAGGTGCGCGTGAGGTTCCGCGAATTGAGCGCCGCGGCCATCGAGGCCTATCTGCACGCCGATCAACCCTATGACTGCGCCGGCAGCGCCAAGGTCGAAAGCCTGGGAATCGCACTGCTGGAGGCCGTCGAGTCCGACGACCCGACCGCGCTGATCGGCTTGCCGCTGATCCGCACCTGCACGCTGTTGCGCCGCGCTGGCCTGGAGCCCTTGGCATGAAGACGGGCCGCTTGATCCTGATGCCCAACACGCTGGACTTCGGCGTGGACGATTCGCTGGACCTGCGCGAGGTG
The DNA here is from genome assembly GCF_059421665.1 of Roseateles sp. GW821-FHT02E12. Classification (NCBI taxonomy): domain Bacteria; kingdom Pseudomonadati; phylum Pseudomonadota; class Betaproteobacteria; order Burkholderiales; family Sphaerotilaceae; genus Roseateles; species Roseateles sp. GW821-FHT02E12. Next base: position 51,179 of record NZ_JBWKVK010000003.1, on the reverse strand, counting down.
CTGCCCCAGCGCGTCATCGAGACGGCTGCGCGGCTGACGCACTGGGCCGCCGAGAGCGCGAAGACGACGCGCTCGCTGCTCAAGCGCATTGATGCCATCGCGCCGTTGAACCAGCCGCTGCAGGCCATGCAGATCGCCGAGCTGCCGCGCCCGCCCAAAGGTGGCCGAGGCGGCGGCGACGACGTGGCCGCCTGGCTTGCCCTGCTGGACCCTGCGCATGCCGGGCACGACCTCGGCCTGATCTCGGAAGCCGGCCTGCCGGCCGTGGCCGACCCAGGCGCGCGCCTGGTGGCACTGGCGCACGAGGCGGGCATCGAGGTGGTCGCGCTGTCCGGGCCCAGTTCGCTGCTACTGGCGCTTGCCGTCAGCGGCCTGAACGGCCAGAGCTTTGCCTTCGTCGGCTATCTGCCGGTGGACGCCAGCGGGCGCACGGCGCGCATCCGCGAACTGGAGTCGCTGTCGGCCAAGGCCCAGCAGACGCAGCTGCTGATCGAGACGCCCTACCGCAACGAGCCCTTGCGCCAGGCGCTGCTGGCCGCGCTGAAGCCCACCACGCGGCTCTCGATCAGCGTCGGCTTGACGCTGCCCGGCGGCTGGACGCAGACCGCCACGGTGGCGGACTGGCGGTCCAACGGCACCAAGCTGCCCGACCGCATCCCTGCGGTGTTCGCAATCCTGGCTTAGGACTCGGCCGGCGCTGGGCTGGCCTTGGCGCCGAACAGTGCGGCGACCTGCTTCTTGGGCTTGATGTAGCTGGACAGGCCCTTGCCGGCGCCTGCCGTAGCAGCCGCCTTGGCCTTCTCCCAGGCCGGCGGATCACCCGCCGAGCTGGCCTCATAGGGCTTGTCGAAGAAGGGGTCCTTCGGCGGTGCTGGCGGACGATAGGCCGGGCGTGCCGCCACGGGGCGAACCTCCGGGCGGGCGGCTTCCGGCGCCTCGCTCTCCTCCGGCCGGCGGCGCTCGAAACGCGGCGGGCGGCTGTCCTGCAGCTCGAAGGGGTCGAGGTCGATCTTGCGCTTGAGCAGCTTCTCGATGTCGGCGATGAGGCGCGCATCGGACTTGGTGACCAGCGTGACCGCCAGACCCGAAGCACCCGCGCGGCCGGTACGGCCGATGCGGTGGACATAGTCCTCGGCGTTGAACGGCACGTCGAAATTGAAGACGGCAGGCAGGTCGGCAATGTCCAGGCCGCGGGCGGCCACGTCGGTGGCCACAAGCACATCCACCTCGCCGCGCTTGAAGGCGTCGAGCGACTTAAGGCGCTCGTCCTGCGACTTATCGCCGTGCAGGGCGGCCGTGCGCAGGCCGTCGCGCTCGAAAGAACGGGCCAGCCGGGCCACACCCAACTTGGAGTTACCGAAGACGATGGCCTGGCGGAGCGAGCGCTCCTTCAGGATCTGCTTCACGACCGCACGCTTGTCGTCATCGGTCACACCGTAGAAGCGCTGCTCGACGGTCGTGGCCGCCTGGTTGGGGCGGGCCGTCTCGACGAGGATGGGGTCCTGCAGATAGCTCTGGGCCAAGCGCTTGATCTCGGGCGAGAAGGTTGCCGAGAACAGCAGCGTTTGGCGCGCCTTGGGCAGGAAGCTGAGGATGCGCTGCAGGTCCGGCAGGAAGCCGATGTCCAGCATGCGGTCAGCCTCGTCGAGCACGACGTACTCGACCTGGTTGAGCACGCAGTTCTTGGCTTCGATGTGGTCCAGCAAACGACCCGGCGTTGCAATCAGCACCTCGACGCCGGCCTTCAGCGCGGCCGTCTGCGGCTTCATGTCCACGCCGCCGAAGACGACAATCGAACGCAGCTGGGTGTGCTTGGCGTACTTCTTGACGTTGTCGGCCACCTGGTCGGCCAGCTCGCGGGTGGGCGCCAGCACCAGGGCTCGCACCGGGTGGCGGGCGGGCGACACGCTGGCGGTCTCGTGCTTGAGCATGCGCTGCAGCAGTGGGATGGAAAACGCCGCCGTCTTGCCCGTGCCAGTCTGTGCGGCACCCATGACGTCACGGCCTTCCAGGACGATGGGAATCGCCTTGGCCTGGATGGGCGTCATCGTCAGATAGCCGGAATCGGCGACCGCGCGAAGCAGCTTGGCGTCCAGGGGCAGCGTGTCAAAACGGGCAGGCGCGGGCGCCTCTTCGGGCACCGCGACTGCGGACTCAGGGGTTTCTTGCATCCGGTGATTATCCCGGATGGACAGGGAAACCCTCTAGCGCTTCTCCGGCCGGGCTATGGGCGGCTGCGATTCACTGCGCGAATTCAGCACCATCCAGCGCGGCGTGCGGAAGCGAACGATGCGCCAATAGAGCAGCACATAGCAGACGACGAAGAGGCCCAGGATGATCTGCAGCATGACCGTGTCGTCCCACCAAATGGTGGCCGGCACGACCGACAGGCTGCACAGCACCCACAGATACGGCGCGGTCAGCGCGTTGCGGCGCGTCAGCACGGCGGCGTCCTTGCTGCCCAGTGCCCAGCGCATCAGGCGGCGGTAGATCAGGCTGTGCAGATGGATGCCGTCCGGCATGCCGACCGGGCGCCCGCGCACGACTTTGCGGCGGTACATCGAGAACACCGTCTCCCAGACCGGGTAGGCGCACAGCAGCAGCGGGAACATCGGCGACACGTCGGGGTTGCGCACGAGCAGCAGGATGGACAGCTCGGCAAGCACGAAGCCGAGGAAATACGCGCCACCGTCACCCAGGAAGATCAGCCCGAACGGGTAGTTCCACATGAAGAAGCCCAGGATGGCGCCGATCAGGGCAATCGCGATCGCAGCGATGAACACGTCTCCGGCCTGCAAGGCCACGTAGGCCAGGCCCGCCAGCATGATGGCGGAGCACATCGAAGCCAACCCGTTCATGCCGTCGATGATGTTGATGGAATTGGCCACGCCACTGACCACGAACAGCGCCAGCACATAGCCGCCCACCGCGGTGCCCGCGATGAAGTCCAGTCCGGGGATGCTGGTGTACTTGATCTGCCCGTCGAGCAGCCAGGCGCCGAGGACGCCGGCCAGCAGCGTCGCAAGCAGTCGGCGCAAGGGGCTGACCTGCTTGGTCAGGTCCTCCACCAGCCCGGAAGCAAACGCAGGCAGGCAGCATGCGGTCAACAGACCTACCTTGCCGCTGAAGCCAGGGAATTTGTAAGCCAGCAACAGGGCGCCCGCAGCAAAGCCCGAAAAAATCGCCAGGCCGCCAATGCGTGGCACGGGGCGGGTGTGGAACTTCTGCGGACCCGATAAATCGTGGTCTGCCGACAGCCCCCCATGGAAATGCGCCGAGCGGATGATCAACAAAGTGATGACCGCCGCAACGGCAAAACTCAAAGCTAGGGTGGGCAGCATTAAAAATGCCGGCGCGCCTAGACAACAGGCTGCGTCGGAATCGTGACAGACGTCAAATTCTACCGGCGCCCCCCAATCGCTAGAATGCGCGCCGTCCACCGACTGCCCTTCGCAGCACGGTCTCCTCTTCGAAGAGCGGCAATTCATGACATTTCACGAGTCCCTGGACTCGCCCGTGACGGCGCCTCAATCTAACGACTCCACCCTTGCGCTCCGCTGGCTTCGGAGTCGTTGCCGGTACGTTCTGCTGGCGACACTTCCTGCCGCGCTGCTGGGCCTCTCGGGGATGACCCTGGCGGCAGGGACGCAGGACTCACAAGCGACGACGAGCCAGGAAGGTCCCATCCGGCTGAACACGCAGACGCAGACGCGCGGCCCGGCCGGCGAGCAGACGGAGTCGCAGGACACGCAAGCCACGCAGCGGCGAGAACTCACCCCGCAAGAGCGGGCCAAGATCCCGTCATTGCAAAGCGAATTCGAACGCTACGTCCAGCGCATCGCCGGCGACGACGCCGACATCCGACGCCTCGGCGCGGAGTTGATGACGGACCGCAGCCGCCTGGGCGCCAGCCCCGAGGGCAGCAGCCAGATCCCGCCCGACTACGTCATCAGCCTGGGTGACGAAGTGCTCATCACGCTGTGGGGCTCCGTCGAGGCCGATCTGCGCCTGATCGTGGATCGCAGCGGCCGCATCACCATTCCGCGTGTCGGCAGTGTGCTCGTGGCAGGCCTGCGCTTTGCGGACCTCAATGCCGTGGTGGACCAGCGCGTGGCGCAATCCTTTCGCGGCTACCGGCTGAGCACGACGCTTGGCAAGCTGCGCAGCATCCGCGTCTACGTCACGGGCTTCACGCAGAAGCCGGGCGCCTACTCGGTCAGCAGCCTGTCGACCGTCGTCAACGCCCTGATGCAGGCCGGTGGCCCCTCGGCTTCGGGCAGCTTCCGCAACATCGAACTGCGCCGTGGCGGCAAGGTGGTCAGCCAGTTCGACCTCTACGACCTGCTCATCAAGGGCGACAAGGCCGGCGACCGTGTGCTCCAGGCCGAGGATGTCGTGCACATCGGCCCCGTGGGTACGCAAGTGGCGCTGATCGGCAGCGTGAACCGCCCGGCAATCTTCGAGCTCAAGCCGGGCGAAGCGGTGGAGGAGCTGCTGGCGATGGCGGGCGGCTTCGGCGCGACGGCGGATCGCAGCCGTCTGGCGATCGAAAGCCTCGACGCGCGCAGCAACACTCGCATCAGCGAGCTCAGCCTGCCGGCGCAAATGCGCCAGCCGCTCCAAGGCGGCGACCTGCTCCGCGCCTTCAGCGCGCTCGAGGTGGCGCTGCCCCAGCACCGCCAGAACAAGCGCGTGCGCATCGAAGGCGAAGTCAATCGCCCCGGCGACTTCATCCTGCCGCCCAACAGCACGCTTGTCGACGCGATCCGCGCCGCGGGTGGCCTCACGCCTGGCGCCTTCCTGTTCGGCAGCGAGTTCAACCGTGAGAGCGTGCGCATCAGCCAGCAGCAGCAATATGAGCGCGCGCTGCGCGATCTGGAGACGGAGTTCGCGCGCATCCAGGTGACGCAGAAGGCGCTGACGGCGGATGAAGCCAGTGCCCAGGCGGCCCGCGCCAACAGTTCGAGCAAGCTGATCGAGCGCCTGCGCGCCGTCAAGCCCACCGGCCGCATCGTGCTGCAGGTGGCCCCGAATGCCGGCACGCTGCCCGACCTGGCGGTGGAAGACGGCGACCGTCTGCTGGTGCCCGCTCGGCCCACATCGGTGGGTGTTTTCGGCAGCGTGTTCAATGGCGGCAGCTTCGTCTACAACTCGAACAGCAGCGTGGATGAGATGTTGCGCCTCGCGGGCGGCCCGACACGCGGCGCCGATACGAACAGCACCTTCGTCATCCGTGCCAACGGCAGCGTCATCAGCGCCAAGCAGCAGAACAGCGGCTGGCTCAGCGTCAGCAGCGGCTTCTCGACGCTGCAGTCCCTGCCGGGCGACACCATCTTCGTGCCCGAGGACCTGAGCAAGACCAACTTCACCCAAGAGGCGAAGGAATGGACTCAGATCCTCTACCAATTCGGCCTGGGTGCCGCAGCCCTGAAGACGATCCGGAACTGATCTCGTGAATCAAGCTTCGATGACTTCGCCAGGCTCGGCTTCGCTCCCCGCGGATGACAGGCACGCCCTGCTGGATCCGCTCGCCCTGCTGTTCGGCCGTTGGCGGCTGCTGGTGGCCGCGCCGCTGGTGGGCGCCGCCTGCGCCATCGGCGTGAGCTACCTGGCCACACCGCTCTACACCGCCCGCACGGTCTTCGTGCCTCCCCAGCAGCAGCAGAGCTCCGCGGCTTCGGCGCTGGCATCGCTCGGCGCGTTGTCCGGCCTGGCAGGCAGCATGGGCAGCCTGAAGACCACGGCCGACCAGTACGTCTCGCTGCTCCAGAGCCTCAATGTCGCGGACCGGCTGATCGATCAGCTCAAGCTTCAGGAGGTGTACGGCCTGGAGCGCCGCGCGGAAGCCCGGCGCATGCTGGAGAAGCGTGTACGCGTCTCCCTGGGCAAGAAGGATGGGCTGATCACCGTCGAGGTGGATGACGCCGAGCCCGCCCGTGCGGCGGATCTGGCCAACCGGCACGTGGCCGAATTGCGCCGCCTGTCGACCGAACTCTCGCTGACCGAGACCCAGCAGCGGCGAGCCTTCTTCGAGACGGAACTCAAGCGCACCCAGGCCAGCCTGACGGCGGCCCAGGGCAAGCTGCAAGGCAGCGGCTTCAATGCCGGCGCCATCAAAGCCGAGCCCAAGGCGGCCGCGGAGGCCTATGCCAAGCTCAAGGCAGACGCCACGGCGGCCCAAGTCAAGCTGCGCACGCTGCGTTCGCAGCTGACCGACACGGCGCCCGAGGTGCAGATGGTGTCGGCCCAGGTCGCTGCGCTGAACAGTGAACTGCAGAAGCTGGAGCGCACCGTGGGAACCACGGACGACGCCAACTACCTTGGCATCTACCGCGAGTTCAAGTACCAGGAGACGCTGTTCGAATTGCTGTCCAAGCAGTTCGAGCTGGCGCGACTGGACGAGGCTCGCGAGGGTGCGCTGATTCAGGTGGTGGATGTCGCCACGGCGCCCGAGATGAAGAGCTGGCCGAGGCGCAGCTATTTCGCTGCGGCGGGCGCGTTCGCCGCCGCCTTGCTGGCGATCGGTTTCACACTGCTGCAGCCCCTTTGGCGGGCGACCGCGCTGCGCGTGCGTTCGACCGGCGGCTGAGCTTTGCAGCGGCCCGCCGGCTGCCCTCCGACATGGCCCGCTTGCGCTTCGATTTCTCCGCCCGCCTACCTGCTGCCTATGCGGCACTGCTCTGGGACGTCTTCTTCGTCCAGCGCGGTCGGGGCCTGAGCCTTGAAGAGCACTTCCCCTGGATCAAGCAGCCGGAGGACGGGGTCCGTTTCGCGACGCTGAGCGATGGCGGGGCCCTGTTGGCCGGTCTGACAGTGCGCCCTTGCGGCGCGCAGACCGCCGCCGTCGGCCTCGTCTGCGTTCACCCCAGCCACCGCGGCCAGGGCCTGTCGACCCAGTTGCTGGAGGAAACCCTGTGCGAAGTCGATCAACTCGGCCATGCCGGCACGACGCTGTGGACTGGCAAGCCGGCGGTCTACCAATCGCACGGCTTCATCCCGCGCGACGACAGCCTGCAATGCCAGGTGAGCCACTGGCCGGCCAGCGCGGCTTCTGCGCCCGCGCACCGCTGGCCAGACAGCGCCGAAACAGCGGGCAGGCGGCGCGGATTGCCGGCCTACGCCCACCACGGCCTACGCGTCGGCACCCCCAGCGCCGAGCTGCTGATGCTGCTGGACCCGCTGGGTGTCTCGGTGGCGGAATGGCAAGGCCATGATGCCGACGTGATCGAATTGCTGGCCTCGGTGATGCCGGCGCGCTGGCGGTTGAATGCGCTGCGGGGCGACAGCCTGCCCCAAGCGCTGGAGGCCCACGGTGCGGCGCTGGCCGTGGTGCCGCAGCAGCTGCAGATGTGGCGCCCCCGGCCCGGCACCCCCTTGCCCGAACTGCCTCGCCTGCGCTTGCTGGACCGCATTTGAAGACCCGAAGGACACCCCTGTGACGCCCACTCATCCCGCACCCGTTCCCATGGTGAAGGTGGCCATGCCGCCGCGCGAGCGCCTGATGCCCGCCCTGGAGCAGATCCTCTACAGCGGCTTCGTCGCCGAGGGCGAACCGGTCTACGAGTTCGAGCGCCGCTTCGCCGCCCACTTTGGCCTGCCTGTCGCACTCGGCATGAGCAGCGGCACGGGCGCCCTGCACATCGCGCTGCTGATGTCGGGCGTGCGCGCTGGCGACGAAGTCATCTCGACGGCGATGACCGCCGAGCCGACCAATGTCGTCATCCTTCAGTGCGGCGCCGTGCCGGTCTTTGCCGACGTCGACCCTGGCAGCGGCAACCTGGACCCGGACTCGGTGCGCAGTCTGATCACGCCGCGCACGCGCGCCATCCTGGTGGTGCACTACGCGGGCTACCCGGCCCGCCTGGCCGAGCTGCGCCAGATCGCCGATGAACATGGCATCTCGCTGATCGAGGACGCCGCCCATGCGCTGGGCGCGGGCTATGGCGATCAGGCCATCGGCACCATCGGCGACTTCAGCATCTTCTCGCTGCAGGCCATCAAGCACATGACGACGGTCGACGGCGGCGTGCTGACGATGCGAGACGTGTCGCGCGCGGACGAAGCCCGCCGCCTGCGCTGGTTCGGCCTGTCCAAGGGCGTGCCGCGCACCGAGGTCGACATCAAGGCGCCCGGCTACAAGTACAACATGCACAACGTGTCCGCCGTCATCGGCCTGGCGCAGTTGGAGCAGATCGGCGGGCTGATCGACCGCCACATCGAGAACGGCCGCTTCTTCGACGAGCGGCTGTCGCGCATCCCGGGCCTGACGATCACGCAGTTCGAAGCCGCCGCCAAGCCCTCCTACTGGCTGTACTCCGTCTTCAGTGACGACTCGGCCGCGGTGGAAGCGCGGCTGCAGAGCATCCAGGTGGCGGCATCCAAGCTGCACCGCCCCAACCATCTGCACAGCGTGTTCGCGCCGATGCGCCGGCCCATGCCGGGCCTGGACCACTACTACCGGCGCCTGACCCACCTGCCCTGCGGCTGGTGGGTCAGCGACGAGGACCGCGAGCGCATCGTCGAAGCGCTGGCCCGGGGCTGACGTGGCACCCATCTCACCCATCTCGCTCTTCCACGCTTACGGCGACGCGGCCACCGAGGCGGCCGCGCTCGCCGTGCTGCGTTCGGGCCAGATCGCGTCCGGCCCCAAGGTTGCCGAATTCCAGCAGGCGCTGACAGCCTGGACCGGCCAGCCTCATGTGGTGACCACCAGCGATATGTCCAGCGCGATGCTGCTGGCCCTGCACCTGCTGGGCGTGCGTGCGGGCGACGAGGTGCTGAGCCCGGCCTACACCTGCATGTCCAGCACGGCCCCCGTCGCCAACCTCGGCGCGCGGCCGCGCTGGGTCGACGTGGATGCGGCCACCGGGCTGATGGACCCTGCCGCGCTGCGCGCGCGCATCACACCGGCCACGCGTGCCTGCATCGTCTATCACGCGGCCGGCTACCCGGCGGCGGCCCCCGAGATCGCCGCCATCTGCCGCGAGCAGGGCATCGCACTGATCGAGGACTGCAACACGGCGCTGGGTGCGACGATTGACGGCCAACCCGTCGGCAGTTGGGGCGATGCCGCGGTCTACAGCTTCTATCCCAACCGCCAGATCAATGCCGCGGAGGGCGGCGCGGTGGCCTTCCGCGATGCCGGCAAGGCAGCCGAGGCGCTGCGGCTGCGGCGGTTCGGCATCGCGCAGAGCGGGTTCCGGGATGCGATCGGCGAGATCAACCCGGCCAGCGACATTGCCGACATCGGCTGGTCCGCGGCGCTCAGTCAGTTGAACTCCGCGCTGGGCCTGGCCCAACTGCCCGGCCTCGCCGAACGCCTCGCTGCCACCCAGGCGAACGCACGCGCGCTGGCGCAGCGCCTCCAAGGCCTGCCCGGCCTGCGCGTGGTGGCCCCGGCCGCAGGCACCGAGCCCGTCTACTGGGGGCTGCTGGTGCTGTGCGAGCGGCGCGATGCCGTGCTGGCGGCCTTGAAGGCCGGCGGCGTGATGGCCTCCAAACTGCACCACCACATCGACAGCTACAGCGGCTTTGGCAGCGACGCGGTGGCGCTGCCGGCTACGACCGCCTTCATGCAGCGCGTGATCGCCCTGCCCTGCGGCCACTGGCTCACGCCGGCCGACCTGGACCGCGTTGCCAGCACGCTGGCGAGCGCCCTTGGAGCCACGGCTTGAGGCGATTCAGCGGACTGCTGCTGCTCTACGGCAGCCGGCTCGCCGGCGTCGTCGTGTCGCTCTTCTTCATCCCGCTGTATGCACGGCTGCTGGGCCAGCACGACTTCGGGCTGGTGGCCCTGCTGCTGTCGGCCCAGGCGCTGATGATCATGCTGGACCTCGGCATGGCGGCGCTGACGTCACGCGACCTCGCCGCCGACGCCGATGGGGCCCGCGGCCTGGCCCGCTGGCGCCGCGCGGAGGCGCTGCTGACTCGGTATTTCGGGCTGATGCTGCTCCTGGCTGGCCCGGTGGCGCTGATGGCGGCCCAGCCCATCGGCCTGGTCATCGGCGCCGTGCTGCTGTTCTGGGCCGTGACGCTGCAGAACCTCGCCCAGGCTGCCATGGTTGCGCGGGGCGACGTGCAGCGCGCCGCGCTCATCCAGGGTGCCGGCGTGCTGCTGCGCGGCGCGCTCAGCATTGCGGCGCTGATGTTCATCGAGACCAGCCTGCGCAGCTTCGTGCTGAGCCAGTTGGCGGGCGCCGTCCTGCATCTGGCCGTGAACCGGCATGTTGGCCAGCGCGATCTGGCCGGCGCGGACGCAGGCGAGCACGAGACGCTGCCGCAGCTGGCGCGCCGCGGCCTGCCCTTGTTCCTGGTGGGCCTGGCCGGCGCCGCGGTGCTGCAGATGGACAAGCTGCTCATCGGCACCTTGATCAGCCCCACCGCCGTAGCGCCGTATTTCCTCGCCACCACGTTCTGCATGACACCGATTGCCATCCTGGCCGCGCCGGTCGCGCAGCTGATGCAGCCGCGCATCGTGCGCGCCCACGCACAGGGTGACACCAGCCTGCTGTGGCTGCGCAGCAAGCAACTGACCTGGGGCCTGCTGGCCATGGTGGTGCTGCCCACGGCGCTCTTGTGGCTGGCCCGGCGCCCGTTGATCGGCTGGTGGCTGCACGACGCGCCGCTGGCAGCCGATGTGGCCGCGATGTCGGCCATCCTGCTGCCGGCTGCCGCCATCGGCGCCGTCGGCAACGTGCCGCTTGCGCTGCTGAATGCGCTCGGCGACTTCGGCTTCCAGGCCCGGCTGTCCGCGCTGTTGACGGTGCTGACGCTGGGTGGCGTGGCGCTGGCCGCCGCCGAGGGCAGGCTGCTGTGGATCTGCTGGATCTATCTGGCCTACTACGCCGTGCTCACCGCTGCGTTGTGGTGGCGGGCGGCCGGCCAGTTGCCAACGGCTGCAGCCGCGCGTCGCAGCGCCGTCTGGGCGCTAGGCGCCGGCGCTGCACTGATGCTGCCGCTGTGTTGGCTGGAGGCCCGGGCATGAAGCTGCTGCTGCTGATCCGGGCGATGCTGCGGGAGGCCTTCATGGCCTTGCTGTCGGCGCTGCCGAACGACGGCCTGTCCTGCCTGCTGCGCCGCCACGCCTACAACTGGCTGGGCTTCGCGATTGCCAAGCGGGCACTGGTCTATCGCCACGTGCTGCTGCTGGGCCGCATCGAGCTCGGCGAAGGCTCTTCCATCTCCAACAACTGCTGTGTCAATGGTGCCACGGCAGGCATCCGCATCGGCCGCGATGTGATGATCGCGCCCAACTGCTGCCTGGTCGCCTTCGACCACGGCACCGCGCTGAACGGCGTGCCCATGGTGCGCCAGCCGCTGGTCGAGGCGCCCATCGTCATCGAGGACGACGTCTGGATCGGCGCCAATTGCACGATCACGGCCGGGGTGACAATCCACACCGGCGCCATCGTCGCGGCCAACTCAGTGGTCACACGCGACGTCGGCCCCAATGAAATCGTCGGCGGCACGCCGGCGAAGTTCATCAAACACCGCTCTCCCGCTCCCCATGCTTGACAACAAGACCCTGCTCATCACCGGCGGCACCGGCTCCTTCGGCAATACGGTGCTGAACCGCTTCCTGAACACCAACGTCCGCCGCATCGTCATCTTCAGCCGCGACGAGAAGAAACAGGAAGACATGCGCGTCGCGCTGCGCAACTCCAAGGTGCAGTTCTGCATCGGCGATGTGCGCGACTACAACTCCGTCGCCCAAGCCATGCAGGGCGTGGACTACGTCTTCCACGCCGCTGCGCTCAAGCAGGTGCCGTCCTGCGAGTTCTTCCCGATGGAGGCAACGCGCACCAACGTCATCGGCACCGAGAACGTCCTGAACGCCGCCATTGCCAACGGCGTCAGCCGCGTGGTGCTGTTGAGCACGGACAAGGCCGTCTACCCGATCAACGCCATGGGCATCTCCAAGGCGCTGGCCGAGAAGGTGCTGGTGGCCAAGGCCCGCACCCAGCCGCCCGGCGGCACCGTGCTGTGCGCCACCCGCTACGGCAACGTCATGGCCTCGCGCGGCTCGGTCATTCCACTCTTCATCGAGAAGATCAAGGCCGGCCAGCCGTTGACGATCACCGACCCCAGCATGACGCGCTTCCTGATGTCGCTGGAGGACTCGGTGGACCTGGTGCTGCATGCCTTCGAGCATGGCCAGCAGGGCGACCTGTTCGTGCAGAAGGCGCCGGCCAGCACCATCGCCGACCTGGCCACCGCGCTGAACCAGATGTTCAGCGGCAACGGCGAAGTCAAGATCATCGGCACGCGCCATGGCGAGAAGCTCTACGAGAGCCTGGTGTCGCGCGAGGAAATGGCCAAGGCCGAGGACCGGGGGCGCTACTACCGCATCCCTGCCGACAACCGCGACCTGAACTACGACAAATACATCCTGGAAGGTGAGCCGGCTGCCAACGAGGTGGACGACTACACCTCCCACAACACCGAGCGCCTCACGGTGCAGCAGATCAAGGATCTGCTGATGACGCTGTCGTACGTGCGCGAGGAGCTGGGGCAGGCATGACGGCTGGCGTAACGACCGTGCGCCCGCTGGTGTCGGTCATCATCCCCACGCACAACCGCCCCGACTGCGCGGTGTCGTCGATCCGCGCCGTGCTGGCCGCGTCGCCGGACATCGAGGTCGTGGTCAGCGACACCAGCGAGGTCGATGGCATCTCGCCCGCCTTTTCCGCGGACCGCCCGGCCCGGCTGAAGCTGCTGCGCCCCGCGCGGCCGCTGAGCGTCGTCGAGAACTTCAACCTCGGGCTGGCGGCCGCCTCGGGCGAGTTCCTCGTCTTCATCGGCGACGACGACCTGGTCAGCCCCGAGATCGTCGACGTGGCCACCTGGGCGCAACGCGAAGGCGTGGAGGCCATCGGCTTCAGCTTCCCGCTGCTGTACTACTGGCCCAACTTCGTCAGCACCACGCGCTGGAAGGCGAGCAGCGCGACGCTGGCGATCGCGCCTTACGACGGCAGCGTGCGCGAGCTCGACACGCGCGCGGAACTGGCCCAGGCGCTCGGCAACCTGGGCGCCGGCGTGCTCGACATGCCGCGCGCCTACGCGGGCATGGTGTCGCGCGGGCTGGTAGAGCGCATCGTCGCCAAGCACGGCGCGCTTTTCGGCGGCGTCAGCCCCGACATCTACAGCGCCGCGCTGATCTCGCTGGAAGCACGCCGCGCCTGCCGGCTGGACTTTCCCATCGTCATCCCCGGCGCCAGCGGTGGCAGCACTTCGGGCCACAGCGCCCGCGGCCGCCATGTGGGCGGCCTGCGCGACAACGCCCACATCGGCGCGTTCAAGAACCTCGTCTGGGACGCGCGGGTGCCCGAGTACTACAGCGTTCCCACCGTGTGGGGCTTCTCGCTGCTCAAGGCGATCGAGGACAAGCCGGAGTGGCTGCGCAAGGCAGACTTCGCCCGGCTCTATCTCAAATGCCTCATCACCGACCCTCAGTACAAGACGCTGGTGTGGGGCTGCTTCAAGGCTCACGCGCGGCAGGCGGGCTGGGGTGCGGCCCTTGCTGATGCAACCCTCGCGTTGGCGCGCGAAGCCCGCCGCGTGGCCGGCATCCTGGCGCGGCGCTTTGGCGCTACAAACGCGCCGCAAGGCCAGGTCGTCGCGGATGTCGCCGACACGGAGCAGGCACTCGAGGCGCTCAAGAGCCATCGTCAGGCCCACCCGGTTCGGCTGAACTTGCCCAGCCACGCGCGCTGATGCTGTTGACTCACGTCGTTCTGCTGAGCGTGGCGGCAGCCATGCTGATCGCCCTCGGCTTCGCCGTGCTCAGGCGGCGTGCGGATGCGGCCGTGGCCCACCTGTATCCCACGCCGGTGCTGGTTGGCGCTGGTGCGGCCAGCGGCGTCGTCATCGCCCTGCTCTGCCTGCGCAGCCTGAACTTCGGCGTCGACACCGTCGCCTACGCAGACCTGTTCACCCACTACTGCAACGGCGGCCGCCTGTCCGACGTCGAGGGCAGCTTCCAGGCTTCGACCCTGCTTCTCAACGGCATGATGCTCGGCACCTGCAGCACGGCATTGCTGCCTGCCGCCTGGATCCTCGCCATCGTGCTGCCCGTGCTGGTGTTGCCAGCACCCTGGCGGCTGAGGCTGAGCTACCTGGCGACGTTCCTGCTGTCCATCATCGGCATCGAGCTGGCGACCAACGCCTTGCGTCAGGGCCTGTCGGTCGGTCTCATGCTGCTGGGCATCGCGGTGCTGACCACCTCGCACGGGCAGCGTCGCTGGCTGGCACTGCCCTTCGCGCTGGCGGCCGTGCTTTTCCACAGCAGTGCCGTGCTGTTTCTGGCGGCCTATCTGCTGGCCCGGCTGCGCTGGCTGCAATTCCTCGGTACGACGGCGGTGCTGGTCTGGCTCACCGTCAACTCGCTGGATGCCCAGATCGCCTTGCCCCTCGCATCCGATTTCATCTACGAGATCCAGAAATACGCGGCGCACGAGGACGACGAGCTGTGGATCCGCGTGCTCGCCTTCGCCTGCGTACTGGCCGCCTTGGCCGCGCCGCTGCTGGCCCGCAGCGCGTCACCCTTGCGGCCCGCGCTGAGGGACGGCCACTACGCCGTCGCACTGCGGCTGAGCCTGCTGTGCATTCCGTTCCTGGCACTGCCCTACTTCGGCTATCGCTTCATCTACGGCGTCTACCCCGCCATCCTGTTCCTGACGCTGGCGGCCTCGCTGCTGCCGGGGCGGCCACCCGTAGGCCGCGGCCAGGCGCAACTGCTGTGGCTTCTGGTGATGAACCTGCTGGTGTTGCTCGCCTGGTCCGCCGGATCGAGCTACATGCGCGAGGTTCCGTTCCTGTGAGCGCGGCGGCGAGTTCTGCCCGTGCTGTCGGGCTGAGCGTGGTCATTCCTACGCTCAACCGCCTGGACATGGTCCAGCGTGCGATCGCTTCGGTCGCCTGCGCTCAACCGGACCGGGTCGAGATCATCGTCGTCGACGACGGCTCGGCCGAGGATTTGCGACCTCGGCTTCCGGCTCACAACGCCGCGGGCATTGCGGTGCGCGGATATCGCTTTGAGCGCAACCGCGGCCCGCAGGCGGCACGCAACCTGGGCGTGCGACGCGCGCGCTTCAGCCATGTCGCATTCTTGGACTCGGACGACGCCTTCATTGCCGGCAAGCTGGACCGCGTGCTCGCGGAACTCGCGCGCGCGGACTTCGACCTGCTCTTCCACGGCGTTCAAGGCATGCCTCGCTATGCAAGCCTGGCGCGCCTGTGGCAGCGCTGCTCGCCCTGGCTGCCTTTTCACTGGTGGATCGCGCTTCTGAATCCGGCCGTCACTCCCGCGCTGGTCATCCGGCGGGAGCATCGCCTCGGCCTCACGGCGCTACGCCACTGCGAGGACTGGGCATTCCTGCTGCGCTACGTGCAGCCCGGAACACGCGTCCGTTATCTCGACGAAGAGCTTGCGACGGTCTTCCGGGCGCCGGGCACGGCGGGTGGGCTTTCCAGCGCCATCTGGCGAATGCGCGCCGGTGAATTCCGCGCGCGCCGGCTGCTGCTGCGCCACCTCACCGCGAGCAACTGCATGCGCTTCGCGCTCGGCAGCCTGGCCGGCGGCCTGCGCGTCATCAACGACTTTCTGCGGGGCCGCTACTTCTGAGCCCCGCCAACCCAAGCTCCATGGCAGACATCCATCTCATCGGCGTACGCGGCATTCCAAACCGCTACGGTGGCTTCGAGCGCCTCGTGGAAGTGCTCGCGCCTCATCTCGTCCAGCAAGGTCACCGCGTCACCGTGTTCTGTGAGGTCGACATAAAGCCGGGTGAGGCACAGCCCCAAGACGACCTCTGGCAAGGCGTCCACCGGCGTTACATCGCAACGCGCACCCGCGGCCCCCTGGGAACCATCGAGTACGACTGGCGCTCCTTCCGTGCGGTGCCGCGCGGAGCGATCGCGCTGATCTTCGGCTACGGCACCGGCATCTTTCAGCGTCGCCTGCGCAAGCTAGGCGTCCAGCATGCGGTGAACATGGACGGCATCGAATGGCAACGTGCCAAGTGGGGCCGGCTGGCGCGTGCCTGGCTGCGCCACAACGAACGAGCCGCCGTTCGTCACGCCAATCTGCTCATTGCCGACCACCCAGAAATTCAGGCCTATTTGGAGCGCGAGTTAGATACCTCGTCGAGCATGATTGCTTACGGCATCGATGATTCGGCTTTGAAACCCGACGAAACCCCGCTCGCACACCCGTTACTCGAAAAATATCCGGAGAACGGGTATTTCTTGATCGTCGCCAGACCCGAACCGGAAAACCAGATTCACGTTCTCTTGGACGCATACGCGCGCAGTCGCCGTCATCTGCCGATCGTGGTGCTCGGGAACTTTGAAGCCAACGCGTATGGCCGCCAACTGCGCGCCAAACACCCAGAGGCCCACTTCGCCGGTGGTGTCTACAACGTGCAGGTGCTCGACGCCCTGCGCCGGCGCTCAGCGCTCTACCTGCACGGGCACTCGGTTGGCGGCACCAACCCCTCGTTGATCGAGGCCATGGCTGCCGGCGCCCTGGTGGCCGCGCACGACAACGTTTTCAACCGATGGGTCCTCAGCGATGCCGGAGGCTTGTACTTCACTTCGGCAGAAGACCTGGCCCAAGAGATGGATCGAGCTCCCTTCAACTCGCAGCAACGCAGCACGCACGTCACGGCTGCGAGACAGCGGTGCGTGGATCAATTCCGCTGGAAGCACATACTTTCCGGCTATGACGCTGTAATCGCACGTTTGGGCGCTTGAGCGCGCGTCCAAGGCCGGGCACGGTCGCAGTCGCAGCAGAGCGGCCGCCCAAGCAACCGCTCAAACGTCGCCGCCATTGCGGGTAACGCCTTCCTTGATCCAGCAATAAAAAAAAGCCCGCTTTCGCGGGCTTTTTGCTTACGTTCGAGACGGACAGTGCCCGCCTCGATTCGTCGATTACAGGCCGTTGTTGGCGCGGTATTCGATCGGAGCGTCAGCGCCGGTTTGCAGCAGCGACTGAACGCGCAGGCCGTCCGTCGGAGCGGTAACCTTGACGCGGCCCGACTCGAGGTTCGAGGGGGCGACGCCAACGACAGCGTCGATGGCCACAGTGCTGATCAGCTTGGACTGACCGGGCATCAGGTCGGCGATGATGACCTTGGCGGTACCGACGGTGCCGTCAGCCGGGCTGACGTGAGCCAGCGACACATTGGCCTTCACCGAACCGGTGTTGGTAATGCGCAGGTAGCCCTTGTACGCGTAAGCGTCCAGAGCACCAGGCCAGTAGGTCAGCACGTCAACGGTCGAACCGTTGTAGCCCAGGTTGTAACCCAGACCCGAAGCCGAAGCGATCAGGTCGTTGGTCGAACCAGGGATAACCGTAGCAGCAATGGTTGCCTGGATCGGCGTGGCCAGATTCGTCGCGGTCGGCTTCGTGATGCAGACGAAGTACTCGGTACCCGTCGTCAGAGCAGTCGTCGTCGTGACCGTCTTCGCGGTTGCAGCGTTACCTGCAGTCACGGTAGCGGTCGTCGTGGCGGCAACAGCTGCCGAGCACGTGACGTTGGTGTGCAGCGACACAACCGAGCCAACCGGGAACGACTGCGTCGCACCAGGAGTGACCACAACCGACGCGCCAGCATTGGCCGAAGCCGCGCTGCCGTTGGCCAGCGTGTAGTCGCTAGCACCGCTGCGGATCTTCACGCCACCAGCAGCCAAGTCCGTGAACTTGTACGAACCCAGCACGGCGTAGTTCGGCGTGGTGAAGTCGCTGGCAGCAGGAGAGACGGTCAGGTCAATCTTGCCGGTGTAGGCAGAGGCTGCAACAACGCCGTTGACTGCCTTGGCGCCAACAGCCAGGTCACCCGTCGCCACGGGGGCGTCGATGGTGGCTTGCGTGTCGGTAGCTTCGATAGCCGTCGGGTTCAGGGTCACCAGACCGATGGCAGCGCTGACCTTGCCGCCAACAGCAGCCAGGGTCGCGTTCACGGTGTTGATGTCAGCAGCGATCGGCGTCCAGGTGAAAGCACCCAGGCCCAGCGTGTAGCTGGCGGCGGTCGTGACAGCAACCTTGATGGTCGACTTGTCGGTCGAGGCCGTCACGGCGCAACTCGGGTTAGCCGTCGTCGCGGCGCCAGCGATACAGGCCTGGCCGCCGAACGTGAAGTTCGTGGCGCCCGGCGCTGCAGCGAACTTGCCGCCGGTCAGACGCACAGTGAAGTACACGGTCGAGCCGCTGTTGACAGCGGTAATCGTGGACATGCTGTAGCTGATCGGCGCGCCCAGGACAGCAAGCGTGTCTTGGTTAGCAGCAGAGCCGCCGAAGTTTTCCACGGCGATCTTGGTTGCCGTCGACACGGCGGTGCCCGCGTTGGCTGCGCCGGCCGCGAGCAATGCGATCGATGCGCAGATCAGGTTAAGTTTCTTCATTCAATCACCCTTCGAAGTAGTGAGTTCAATTCAAGCTTGCAGCCATCTCACCGGTGAGATGCATCCGCCGAAACGCATGCTAGCACCTGTGACCGGTCGAGCAACCACAAAAACAGTCGGTGAAAGCCAGTAGTCCACCACAAATTTAGCGCGGAACCCAACCTTCCTCGGCGCAAGCATTCTAAACACGGGTCTTGGGCGGCCTGCTTAGGGTGCCGTCGGCTGGACGCAACAGTGATAGGCAATATTGCCCATTTAGAAGCACCGTTACGAATCGTCGGACTTCCCTCAATCCTTCTTGGGCGGACTGGCAGGATCGGGCTTGCTGCTGTTCTTGGTGCCCGGTTTTGCCGAAGCACGCCGCAATTCCTCAAGGAGTGCGGGGTCGGTGACGGGAACACCCTGGACGCCAGCCGGCGGGCGGATCGTCGGCTGGGCTGACGGCTGAGGCGCGGGGGGGCTGGCGGCCGGGCTGCCAGACTCGGGCGCCGTTGCCGCGGGCTCAGTGATCGTCTGTACTTCCATGGACCTGGAGGCGGGTCTCGCTGTCGTCGCCGCGGGCGAAGCCGGCGGCGCCTTCACCAAAGGTGCGGGACCGTCGGAGGTCTGGGCCCAAGGGCCCATCTGGCCGCGCAGCGCCCTCGTCACCTGTTCCGCCACCATGTCGTTCTCGACGACATAGGGCGTGATCAGAATGATGAGTTCGGTTTCATTCAGGTCGTTGCTATCGGTGCGGAAAAACTGGCCGAGAACGGGAATGTCCTTCAGGAGTGGCACACCCACATGGCCCTTGGTCTCCGTGCGCTTGATCAACCCACCCAGCGCGACGGTCGCGCCGTCGCTGATAGAGACCTTTGTATCAATCTTGCGAGTAGATATCGTCGGCGAGACGTTGACGCCCGTGGTGGTGGAAGTGGCGTCGCTGACCTCTTGCTGAACGTCCAGTTCCACCCGGCCCGCGAATATCACCGGTTTGACTTTGAGAATGACGCCGGTATTGCGGTACTGCACCGTCTGCAGCACACCTGTGCTCCCGGTTGTCGAGGTCGTCGACAACGATTGCTGACTGGTGATGATGGGAACTTCCGACCCGACCTGGATGGTGGCGGTTTCGCCGTTGCGAGCCATCACGCGCGGTGTGGACAGAATGCGCGCCTTGTTCCTGCTGGCCATCGCATTGAGCTTGGCGCGCAGGGCGCCTGCGTGATTGAAGTAGCTGGCCGTCAGGCCGGTCGCCTGGAGGTTCAACCCCCCGACCGTACCGGCGGTGACATACGCGCCATCGCCGACGCCCTTGTTGCCGGTCCACTCCAGGCCGAGTTGATCCTTGGCGAGGGTACTCACCTCGGCCACCGTCACCTCGATCATGGCCGACTTGACCGGCCGATCCAAGGTGCGCACGAGGCCCAGCAGCTGTGCATGTTCCTCGGGGTTCTGGGAACTGAAGATGAGCGTGTTGGTGGCGGCGTTGACGACGATGCGTGCGGGCTGTTTCGGCGCACCGATGACGATCTGAGCGTTGCTCGGCGCGGCAGCGGCGGCGGCGTTGCCCATCAGCTCCTGCAGCGTCCTGGCCATCGACTGCGCATCTGCATACTTGACCTCGTAGCTGAAGTACGCGCCCCCGGCGCGCCGGTTGCCTTCGTCCAGCGAATCCAGTTTCGCGGCCCATTCGATGACGTGCGCCAACACGGCGGGGTCCGCCGCGAAGACCAGCAGCGCACCAGACGCGGGCACGGGGACGAGGCTGATCGGCAAGCCCTGGCTGACGCCCTGGCCCACCGCGTAGCCTTCGGCCGAGAGGATTTCAACGAGCCGGCGCGACAGGTCATCTGCACTCAGGCTGGCCGGGGTCACCAGCCGGCTGCCGCGGCCACGCATCAAGGGTTGGTCCAGCACCTGGATCGCCTCGAGCGCGCCGGCCACCTCGGGACCCTGACCACTGATCAACAACGCGTTGCGGCCCGGATCGTCCTGCACATTCAGCCGGCTGCCGAACATCGCTTTGAGCCAGCCGCTCACTTCCGAGTGCCTGACGGCCGTCAGTTCCACCAGTTGGAAGACCGGGCGCATCGGCAGCGGCACATCCGGCTGGGCGCGACCACGGCGGATCTCCGGGAGGTAACCCGCCTGGTTGTTGTCGGGCACGATGCGATAGAAGTCGCTCCCCATGTCCTGCACGGCAACGCCATAGCTTTTCAGCAGCAGCCGGGTCGTCTCCAGTACTTGCGACGGCGTCTGCGGCTGACCGGTGCGCAGCGTGACGAGGTCGGTGCGAGCGATGAGGCTGGGATCCAGGCTGAAGTTCTTCTTCATGACCTGGCCGAACACGACCTGGACGAAGCTCGGCAGGGGCAGACTGTCGAAGGCCAGCGTCAGATCGGCGCGCTCGCCAGGTTTGGGCGTGCTGGAGCCTGCCTTGACGGAGCTGACGCTCTCGGGCTTGGGAATGGCAGGGACGGTACTGATGACGGTCCGGCGGTCCGCCTGCGCCTGGACCTCCAGGCTCTGGGAACGCGTCTCCGATGCGGCGTCGGGCGCCACCAGCAGTTGGCGCGGCACCATACCCTGCTCGGGCGTTGCGCAGCCGGCGACCAACACGGCGACGGCCAAGCCCAACGGCTGCAAAGCACGACGGTGGCTCACGGAACGACGAATCTTGTTCATTGGGGATAGGTACTCAGGGAGACGCGCTGGCCGTGAAGGGAAAGGGTCACCCGATCGTTGGTGATGGCAGTGATCTTGGCACCGCCGGGCAAGGCGTCGCCGACACGCAATTGCTGAGGCGCCGGCTGACCTTCGGTGGCGATCAGCAGCACATGCCGCGCACCCTCCGTGTAAGCACCGGCAATGCGCCAGTTGGGCGGCGTCAGGCTCTTCTCATCGATCGCGGCGTCCGGCGGCAGTCCCACCGAGGCGGACTGACCGAACAGCCTGCGCTGGTTGATCACGCTGAGCGCAGCGTCGGCATCGACGCTGACCGGCACGGGCAGTTCCCAGGCAGCATCGGGCCGCGCCAGCCCCTGCGAGGTGGGCAATTGCATGGGCAGCAGCAGCAGCACGATGAGGGCGACCAGCAACAGCACAGCCACGCTCATCAGCACGCGCCTGGGCGATTCGAACCAGTTCATCGCTTGGGCTCCGCGGCGATCTCGAACCAGAAGGTGAGCATCATGTCCGTCTTCAACGCCTTGATGTTGAGGGTGTCGACCACGATGCGCTGCTTGGATTCGTTCATCGCGGCCAACAGGGCCAGCAGCACGGCGGGATCCGAATTGAACTCGACGCGGGCACGCAATGGCACCAGCTGGTTCAACTCCTGGGGAAGGCGCGCCTTGAGCGACTGGCCGTCGATCGCCGTCTCGGGTTCGGAGACGCGCACCGAATAGGCCTTGGCATCGGTCTGCCGCAGCGCGCCGCTGAGCCAGTCCTGCACCTGCGCCTGCGCGAGCCCGGGCGAGACGTTGCGCCACAACTGGGCGCGCGCCTGACCCAAGGCCTGGCGGGCTTCCGCGGCCCGGCTCTGCCACTGTTCGGGGTGCTGCTGCTGGCCCAACCTGCCCACCTGATTGAGCAGGCGGCGGTAGTCGGTAGCAGACGCGGCAAAGTGATCACGCCATTCGAGAAGGCCGTAGCCGATCAGGATGGCCACGATCGCCACCAAACCGACACGAAGGCGCAAGTTGCTACGAAGTTCTTCGAGATATCCCATAGGTGATGGTCAGGGTGCCGAAGCAGCGCCAGCTGCAAGCGCAGCTTGGGGTTTGAACGTCATCACGAAGGCCATCTGGCGCGGATCGGCCTGGGTCAGGATCTTCACGTCCTTGAAGAGCCCCGTCTGTTCCAGCGCGCGCACATGCTCGGCACCCGCGATCTCGACGCCGGGAGACGAAATCAGCACGCGCAGCTTGCCCTCGTTCATCTCCCATTCGCGCAGCACCGATCCTCCTGCTTCCGGCAGCGCGCGGGCAATGGCCATCATGTGGACCAGTGGCGGCGGATACGGCTGCAACTCGCTCAACGCCCGCGCCTGATCAGCCGCCGCAAGCGCCTCGCTGCGCGCCGTGAGCACGCCGCGTGAGCGCTCAGTTTCACTGGCAAGTTCAGCCTGCGCAGCACCCCGGGCCTGGCTCAGGCGGACCTGGTCGACGGCCAGCGACAAGGCCGGCACACCCAGCGCGAGGGCCAATGCGGCATACACGGCCAGTTCGGGCGCCGCGACCTGGCCGCTCGCACCCCCCACGGCACTCAGCGGGCTCCAGGGTTTGGCTTGCAGCGGCAGGTCCTCCACCACGAGTTCGGCGTTCAAGGCCTCGGGTGCCATGCCGCAATCGCGCTGGAAGGCAAGATGCGCGGAGGCTTCAGGAGCCGCGGGCCACCAACGGCTGGCGTGCAATTGCCCCTCGCGCCAGTACTGGCCTTCGACGCCGTCCAGGCAGCGCACCAACCTGACACCCTCACCCGCCGCCGGTGCGGCGCGCAGCGGTGTCTCGGGAACGAGCTTGGGCAGCTTGCCGCTCGCAGCGGCCGGCCAGGCCGCGCGCAGCGCCGCGTCATCCCAGCACCACACGTTGGCGTGGCCGTCGGCCGACCAGGCAATCGCATGGCCGCTGTCAACGAACGGGCTCCAGCCCGGCAACTGCAGCGCCAGTGCGGACGCACGCTTGGCGGCAGGCAGGCGCGACAGGTCGAAACGGCCAAAACGGCAATGGCCGCGCGAGATGACGAGCTCGGGCGAGCCCAAGCCGCCCGAGCTGGGCTCAAGCCGCTCAAGGTGCCAGAAGGCGCGGCGCGGAGGAAGGCTGAGCAGCCCGCGGGGGAAGCCGCGGAGGATCTGATGCATGTACCGGCGCTGGTGAATTCGAAGCGGGTTGGGCCGCCGAATTCTTGTCCGGGCCCGGATCCGGCGGGAGATCCTCCAGCCGGTAGAAATAAGTGATGTTCCAGGGGGTCGAAACCCCTTTGGGAGTCAACTGCACATTGTATCGAAGGCCCCAGGGCAGACCGGGCACCCGTTGAGTAACGCGCACAGCCCTGGACGGGAAGGTCTGCAGCGGCGACGGCAGCGTGTCGAAGCGCGTGCCCAGCATGCGGTCCATCCAGGCGGCGCTGACCGGCTCGATCTCGCGGTGGTCAATGATGGCGCGCGCCGTCTCGGCCGACACGCCCGGCAGCGTGGCGAGCACCTGCCAGGGCGCCGTGTTGGGATTCACGCGGGGCGTGCCATCGGTCGTGATCAGGTCCAGCAACCTGCCGCCGCGCCAGAGCGCCGACTGTCCGGCCCAGCCGTAAACGTCGCGCAGCTCCAGTGGCGACTGAAGCAGGTCGTTGCGCGGAAGGTCGGCTCGCCCCATCGCACGGTACTGAGCCGACTCGGCGCCGTTGAGCCGGCGCAGGTCATCGGCATCGACATAGTCGCGCAGCGCATCGACCAAAGCGAGGCTGGTGTCGCTCGGGACATCCAGCCCGGTCAGCAGCCGCTGCCACTGGCCGTCGGATGCCAGGTTCAGGTCCACCAGGCCGCCCAGATCCTGCAACTGCAGCTGGCCACCGGACTCTGAATACGGGCGGTCATCCAGGCGCATGGTGTTGGGCGGGTCACCCAGGCCGTAGGCACTCATCGGCGTCACGGCCAGCCGATAGAGCACTTCAGCGCGCCCGTTGTTGAGAGCGATCTGCGCCTCCGCCAGATCCTGGCGGGCCGAAGCCAGGCGCAGCGAGGCCTGCACCCGCTCGCCGAAATAGGCGGCCGCGATGGCGATGGCGGCAAGTATCCAGAGGGTCAGCACCAGCACGAAGCCCTGCTGCGCCTGCCGGCCCATGCGCGTGCTCATGGATTCGCTCATGGATTGAGACCCAGCCTGAACGCCCTCACCCGCGCTTCGCGCGTGCCGCTCGGCACGGCGGCCAGCACCATGCGCCCCTGGTCGCGCGGCAGCTTCAGCAGCACCGCAGCCGGCAGCTGAGGGCCGGGCTTGCCCATAGCGGGCGGCCACTGGCCATACTCGGCGCCGTTCTCGTCAAGATACACGAACTCGGCCGGCCCGGTAGCGGGCCACCTCATCAGCGTGGCACGTTCATCCCCGGCCTGGTAGCGCAGCTCACCGTCGGCGAGCTCCAGCGAGATCCATTGAGCCGCCCCACCCGAAGCCGCCAGCGGCGTGCTGCTCAATCCGGCGAGTTTCCTGGAATCGCCGCTGAAGCGCTGCTTGCCGTCTGCGTAGTCGGTACGCAGCCCCTGAATGAGCTGGCGATACCAGTCCGCCCGCATCGCACCGCCCTGGCTCTGCGCCAACTGCTCGCCGAAGCGCCCTTGCAGCCGGTAGACCTGGGCCAGCGCCTGGAAAAGCAGCGTCGACACCAGCGCCGTGATGACCAGCACCACCAGCACCTCGACCAGCGTGAACCCGGCAGAGCCGCGCGACGGTTTCATGGGGCGGCCTGGAACGGGTTGATCACGGCCCGGACCTTCTTGAAGCCGACCTGCTTGATCTTGAACTCGAACCAAAACTCGTCCTGGCCGCGATAGGCGCGCACGACGGTGTCATACAGCGCCAACTGATAGAAGCTGGCGCCGCGCGGGTAGTCGCTGCCGTCCATCACGTTGGTGATGGCGCTGGCCTGCCACCGGACGCGGCAGTCGCCCAGGTCCATTTCGCCTTCCGGCCGCAACATCGGGTTGACGGCCTGCAGGAACTCGAGCGCGTTGGCCGTGGCCGCGCTGCGGGCGTTCGCGTCTTCGACGCGGCGCAGCGAAATGATGCTGGCATTCACCCAGCTGAACAGCGCCCATCCCGCCGAGGCCAGGATGACCATCGCAACCATGGCTTCCAGCAGGCTGAAGCCGCGCTGCCCGCGCCCGAGCTTCATCCGCGCTCGATCCGGCAGTCGGGCGCGCGCAGCCGGATCTCCTCGCGGACGCTGTCGGGCGACACCAGCGTCAGGCGGCCGCCACTGCACACTCCGTTGAAGCCGAAGCGGATGGGCGGGTCAACGGCCACCCGCCAGCCGCTGGGCACCGCCAGCACGGGGTTGCCGTCGCGAAGCAGCTGGCTGAAGCCGGCCTCGTTCAGCTCGAAGCCCTGTCCCAGCGAATAGGCGCGGTAGCTCAGCCCGGCAATGTCGGCCACCAGGCCATCGCGGCGCGTGGCGCGGTCGACGCTGCCGACCAGCTTCTGCAGATTGGGCGCCACCAGCCCGGCGATCAGGCCAACCACGGCCATCACCACCAGCAACTCCAGCAGGGTGAAGCCGCGCGCAGGCTGCCAGGGCTCAGGGGGGCAGGATGCCGATGTCCGCATCGTTGCCTTCGCCGCCGCGCTTGCCGTCGGCGCCGAACGAGTAGATCGCCACCGGCTGCCCGTTTGCACCGGGCACGCTGTACTGGTACGGATTGCCCCAGGGGTCCACCGGCAGGGTCTCGTCCAGGTACGGACCCTTCCAGCGCGGGGCGATGCGCTCGTCCTTGGGCTGCTCGTTCAGCAGCGCCAGCCCTTCGGTGGGCGTCGGGAAGCGGCCGATGTCCAGGCGCATGGTTTCCAGCGCACCCTTGAACATCTTGGCCTGGGTCTGGGCGGTCTGGATCTTGGCGGCGTCGGCCTTGCCGAAGAGCTTGGGGCCGACCAGGCTGCCCAGCAGGCCGATGATGACCAGCACCACCAGCAGCTCCAGCAGCGTGAAGCCTTGTTGAGGGGAACGGGTTTGCATGATGTTCACAGGGTAGAGGTCGAGAAACTGGTGATGGCCAGCATGATGGCCACCATGATGAAGCCAATCACCGAACCCACCACCAGAATGGCAATCGGTTCGAACAGGATGAGGAAGCGCTTCATGCGGTCGCGGCTGGCGGTCTCGTAAAGCCGGCCGAGCGTGCGCAGCATCTCCGGCAGCTCGCCAGTGCGCTCGCCCACCCGCACAAGGTTGATGCCCATGGGGCTGACGGTGCGGTGCAGGGCCAGGGAATCGGCCAGCTTCTTGCCGGCGCGCAGGTCACGCACCGCCAGTTGCAGCCGCGAGGATACGGCGCCCAGCTGCACGCCGGCCTGCGCCAGCTCCATCGCGCGGACGATGGGCACCTTGTTGGCCAGCAGGCTGCCCAGCATCGCCGCCCAGCGGCCCAGCTCGGCATTCGTCAGCCAGTCCCCCACCACAGGCAGGCGGGACGCCGCCTCGCGCAAGCGCTGGCGCACGGCCGGCATGGACAACAGCAGCGCGCCCCCCAACACCAGGCCCGCCGCGCCGAGGCCGAACCACAGCAGGTTCTCCTTCACGAACAGCCCGGACTTCAGCACCCACACGGAGATGTCCGGCAGATTGGCTCGCGAACTCTTCAGCATGTTGGCGAACTTGGGCACCACCATGATGAAGATCAGCAGCGTCGCGCCCACGCCCGAAGCCACCAGCACGGCGGGGTAGATCAGCGCGTTGCGCATCTCGGAGCGCACGCGCTGCTCGTACTCCATCTGGTCGGCCGCGCTGTGCAGGGCCGGTGCCAGCTTGCCGGTCAGCTCGCCGGCAGACACCAGCTGGTACAGATATTCAGGCAGGTTCAGTTCGGCGGCACGCAGCGCATCGGACAGCGGCGCGCCGCTGCGCAACTGGGCGTAGATGCGGGCGAAGGCCGGCCCGATGCTGGAGGCGGCGTGAGCCTGGGCGGTGGAGTCCACGCTTTCGGCCAGCGGCACGCCGGCGCCGAGCAAGGTGGCGAGCTCGCGCACAACCTGCGTGGTTTCCTCGACGCCGACGCTGCGCTGGCGGCGTGCGAACAGCGCCCGGCCGCCGCCCGCCAGCACGGGCTCGATGGAGATCGGCGTCAGGTGCTGGTCGCGCAGCAGCTGCAGCATTGCGCGCTCGCTGTCCGCGCTGAGCTGGCCGCGCAGCAGCTGTCCGTCGGCATTGGCCGCTTCGTATCGGAACTCCACGTCAGGTGTCCTCGATGACGACCTCGGCCGCACCGGTCACGCGCAGCACCTCGTCCACGCTGGTCAGGCCTTGCCAAGCCTTGACGATGCCGTCCTCGCGCAGATTGCGATAACCCTGGGCGCGCGCCAGCGCGGTGATCTCGTGGGATGGCACGCGCTGCATGATGGCCGACTGCAGTGCCGGGCTCACGTCCACCATCTCGTAGATGCCCAGCCGCCCCTTGAAGCCGGTGTGCTGGCACTGCGCACAGCCGACGGCCGTGCGCCAGCGCGCCGGCTGCTCGAACAGCACCGGTGCACTGGCGCGCAAGGTCTGCAGCAGCTCGCCCAGGCCGGCCGGCGCCTCGGTGGGTTGGGCGCAGGCGCCACAAAGCCGGCGCACCAGGCGCTGCGCCTGCACGGCGCGCACGGAGGACGCGACGAGGAAAGGCTCCACGCCCATGTCGATCAGGCGGGTAAAGGCTGACAGCGCGTCGTTCGTGTGCAGCGTGGAGAAGACCGTGTGGCCGGTCAGCGCCGACTGCACGGCGATCTCGGCGGTTTCCAGGTCACGGATCTCACCGATCATGATGATGTCCGGGTCCTGGCGCAGGATGGCGCGCAGCGCGCGGCCGAAGGTGTAGCCGATCTCGGCCTGCGTCTGGATCTGCGTGACGCCGCGCATGCGGTACTCGACCGGGTCCTCGACCGTGATGATCTTGCTGGCCCGGTCGTTCACCTCGGCCAGCGCGGCGTAGAGCGTGGTGCTCTTGCCGGAGCCGGTCGGGCCCGTCACCAGCACGATGCCGTTGGGCTCGCGAGCCCAGCGCAGGAACTGCTTCAGGTGGTCGGGCTCCAGGCCCAGCCGGTCGAGGCGGAACTCGGCGCGGTTCTTGGGCAGCAGCCGCATGACGACCGATTCGCCATGCACGCCGGGCACGACCGACACGCGCACGTCCAGGTCCACGCCGCTGACGCGCAGCGTGATGCGGCCATCCTGCGGCAGGCGGCGCTCGGCGATGTCCAGGCCTGCGATCAGTTTGATGCGCGAGGCCACCGCCGCGAAGCGTTCGCTCGGCAGCGTGGCGCGGGTCTGCAGCACGCCGTCGATGCGCAGGCGCACGAAGAACTCGTGCTCCTCGGGCTCGATGTGGATATCGGATGCGTTCTCGTCGGCCGCCTGGGCAAAGACGGTGTTGACGAGGTCGATGACGGGCGCTTCCTCGGCCAGCTCACGCAGATGCGCCGCCTCGTCGCCAACCAGCCCGCCCTCGTTGGCAGGCGCCAGCAGCTTGGACAGCCATTCCTCGTCGCGGCTGCGCATGAGGTGCCAGACCAGCTGGTGGCCGTGGGCCCGAGCCGCCATGACCTCCTGCAGGAAGGAATCCTGCGGATAGCGCGCCGCGCAATGCAGCACGCCGTCGGCGGCTTCGAAAACCACCAGGCCGCGCTCGGCGAACCAGCTGCGCGGCATGCCCAATGTTTCGATGCTGCGGATGATGTTGGCCGCCTGGGCGTGCAGCTCGGCTTCGTCCAGCAGCGGCAGGCCCAGATGCTCGGCCAGCGCCGGCAACAGGTTGTCCTCGGAAATCGCACCCAGGCGCACGAGCATGCGCCCCAGCCGCGTGGCAGTCAGCTTCTGCGACGCCAGTGCACGGTCCAGGTCCGGTGCGTTGATGAGGCCGCGTTCCAGCAGGAACTGGCCGAGCGACAACTGGGGCTGTTGCGGCACCGCGCTCATCGGGCATCTCCACCGGGCGTGGCGATCTTGACCTCGCGCGTCACCTGGTAGTACTTGCCGCTGGTGCGCACGATGGCCCGCACACGGCCGGTCTGGGTGAGCTTGAGGCTGGCACTGAGCGAGCGGTCCGTGCCGGGAGAGAACTCCTGCAGCTTGACCAGCGGCGTCGGGCCGGGCTCCGACAGGATCAGGATCCAGTCTGTCCCCGCCATCTGACTGCTGACCTTGATGCTGAACGGGCGGCCGGCGATGGCGATATCCGGCGCCTCCAGCAGCACACGCTTGCCCGGCTCCGGGGTGCCGACGCCCAGCGCCGTCAGCACCTCGGCCGTCGTCTTGGCCTGCTGGGCACGTTCCAGCGCGGCATTCGGAGCGGGCGTGGGCTGGGCTTGCGCACCGGCAGCCGCACAGAAGGCCAGCGTGGCGAGGGTCAGGCGGAAAAGTCGGGGCATGCTCACAGAGAAGGGCTCAGGTCAGGATGGCGGCCATCCTCGAATTCGGGCACCCAGCGCTTGAGCTGGGCACGGGCAAAAGTATCCCCGAACGCCGCCTGGCCCTCGACGTCGGCCACCCAGGCGCTGATCGCCGCCAACCCGGGGCCCGGCGCAAGCCGCGCCAGGCGCAGATGCGGCGACGCCGTCGGCAGCGTAGTGTCGGCGTCGGCCAGCAGCTCCTCGAACAGCTTCTCGCCCGGCCGCAGGCCGGTGAAGGCGATGGGAATTTCCTTCTCGGTGTGGCCGCTGAGGCGGATCAGGTCGCGCGCCAGGTCGACGATGCGCACCGGCTCGCCCATGTCCAGCAGCAGCACCTGGCCGCTGTCGCCGATCAGGCCGGCCTGCATCACCAACCGCGCGGCCTCGGGGATGGTCATGAAATACCGAATGATGTCCGGGTGCGTGACGGTGACCGGCCCGCCCGCCAGGATCTGGGCCTTGAACTTCGGGATCACGCTGCCACTGGAACCCAGCACATTGCCGAAGCGCACGGTCACAAAGCGCGTACCGGGTGAGTCCGCCGCGAAGGCAGACACCACCAGTTCGGCCAGGCGTTTGCTGGCGCCCATCACGTTGGTCGGGTTGACGGCCTTGTCGGTGCTGATCAGCACGAACCGGTCCACGCCCGCGGCAACGGCGGCCCGGGCCGCCCGGAAGCTGCCGATGCTGTTGTTGAGCAAGGCCATCCAGGCGTTGTCGCCCTCCATCAGCGGCACATGCTTGTAGGCCGCGGCGTGGAAGACCAGCCGCGCGGCGTAGCGGCGCAGCAGTGCCGTGAGCCGGACCTCGTCCTTCACATCGCCCACCAGCGGCACCAGTTGCAGCGCCGGGTGGCTGTGGGCCAGCTCCTGCTCGATGGCATAAAGCGCCGCCTCGCTGAGGTCGAACAGCACCAGGCGCTGGGGGCGGTAACGGGCGATCTGCCGGCAGAGTTCGCTGCCGATGCTGCCGCCCGCGCCGGTGACGAAGATGGACTGGCCGCGAATGAACTCGCCGAGCCCCGCTTCGTCGAGCTGCACCGGCTCGCGGCCGAGCAGGTCTTCGAGTTCGATGTCGCGCAGTTGCTCCACGCGCCGGCCAGCCTCCAGCTCGATGGGGCTGGGCACCGTCAGCACCGGCCGCCCCGCGTGGCCCGCCAGCTCCAGTGCGCGACGCCGCTGCTCGGCCGTGGCCGACGGCATGGCGACGATGAGATGGCTGATGCCCTGCGCCTCGCACACGGCAATGGCATCTACCAGGCGCCCGAGAACGGGCAGGCCGGCGATGCGCGCGCCCTGCTTGTGGCGGTCGTCGTCCAGCCAGCCGACGACGGTCCACCCCTGGTGCTGGATACCCGCCAGCAACAGGCGGCCCGCCTGGCCCGCGCCCATCACCAGCGCGCGCCGCTGCTCCTGCGCATTGCCATTGATGCGGCTGCGCATGTGCTCGTAGAGCATGCGGTACCCCATGCGCATCATGGCCAGCAGCATCAGCGTGAAGAGGGGGTGCAGCGTCAGCACCGCGCGGGGCACGGCGCGCAGGTGGGCCATCAGCACGGCGGTCGCGCCGATCAGGCCGGCCAGCAGGCAGGCCACGGCCAGGCGCTTGACCTCGCCGAAGCCGGAGAAGCGCCACATGCCCTTGGGCACGTGCAGCCCCCACAGCACGGCCGCGTAGATGGCCAGCAGTCCCAGCAGCACCCAGCCGTCGTAGTCGGGCCGGGCCGAGAACCAGCGCTCGAAGCCGAGGCGAAAGAGGTAGGTGGCCTGCCAGGCGATGGCGACAACGAAGACATCCAGCAGCAGCGCCAGCGCCTCGCGGTGCGGGCGCAGGCGCGTGAGCAAGGTGTCGAGAAACTGCCAGTTCATTGGAGAGGGATTGTCAGCCGCGCCGAATACCGGCCACACGCGCCAGCGTGGCGAGGATGAGCCGCAGGTCGGTCGCGAGGCTCGCGCTGGCCGCATAGTCGGCCGACAGCTTCAGCTTGGCGGGCAGGATGACCTCGCGGTACTCGCGCTCGGGGTCGGCGGCCGCGGCCAGCAGCTCGGCCTCGTGGCTGAAGGCGAGCGACGCCGGGTCGGTGATACCGGGGCGGACGGACAGCACGCGCTCGCGCAGATCGGCGGGGTACAGCTCGACATAGCGGGGCAGCTCCGGCCGCGGGCCGACGAGGCTCATCGCGCCGCGCAGCACGTCCCAGAGCTGGGGCAGCTCGTCCAGCTTGGTCTGGCGCAGCAGGTGGCCCGAGCGGGTGATGCGCGGGTCGGCGCCCACCGTGATGGCCGCGCCGGGCTCGACGCGCATCGTGCGGAACTTGTGGATGGTGAAGGGCACGCCGAAGCGGCCGACGCGGGTCTGGCGGAACAGCGCCGGGCCCGGCGAGTCGAGCTTGACCCAGGCGGCGGCCAGCAGCAGCACGGGTGCGAGCACCAGCAGCCCCAGCGCCGAACAGATCACGTCGAAGAGCCGCTTGATCAAGCCGGCACTCAGCCCAGCAACGCGCGCACCGCGGCGATGACGCGCTCGACGTCCGCATCGCTCATCGCCGTGTACAGCGGCAGGCTGACCGTGCGCTCGTAGGCTTTTTGCGAATGCGGGAACTGCTCGGGTGTCAGACCGTAGCGGTCGCGCCAGTAGGGATGCTGATGCAGGGGCACGTAATGCACGCTGCAGCCGATGCCGGCAGCGTACATGCCCTCGATGAAGGCGTCGCGCGTGATGCCGGCGTCGTCCGCCAGGCGCACGACGTAAAGATGCCAGGAATGCTTGTCGCCCTCGGGCGCATCCGGAGGCAGCACCAGCGGCAGGTCGGCCAGGGCCTCGTGATAACGCATCGCGATCCGCTCGCGCTTCACCTGGAAGCCCGGCAGGCGCTTGAGCTGGTGCAGGCCCATTGCCGCGGCGATGTCGGTCAGGTTGTACTTGAAGCCGGGCGCGACGATCTCGTAGTACCAGCTGGGCACCTTGGCCGTGAAGCGGTCGAAGGCGTCGCGGCTCATGCCGTGCAGGCGCATCACGCGGGCGCGCTTGGCCAGCTCGGCGTTGCGCGTCACCAGCATGCCGCCCTCGCCCGTCGTCATGGTCTTGTTGGCGTAGAAGCTGAAGACGGTGGCGTCGCTGCCCAGCGTGCCGATCAGCTCTTTCTCGAGGGTTGTCGGCAACGCGTGGGCGGCGTCCTCGATGACGCGCAGGCCGTGGCGGCGGGCGATGTCGAGGATGGCCAGCATGTCCACCGCCAGGCCGGCGTAGTGCACGGGCAGGATGGCGCGGGTCTTGGGCGTGATCGCAGCCTCGATGGCGGCAATGTCGATGTTCATCGTCGCGGGGTCGATATCGACCAGCTTCACGTCAGCGCCGAGGTAGCGCACCACCTCGGCCGTGGCCGTGAAGGTGTGGGTCGTCGTGATGACCTCGTCGCCAGGGCCGAGGCCGATGGCTTCCAGGGCCAGGTGCAGGCCGGCGGTGGCTGAGTTCACGGCGATGCACTCGATCTGCGGGTCGCCCAGGAACTCGGCGAAGGCCTGCTCGAAGCGCTTGGCCTTGGGGCCGGTGGTGATCCAGCCGGATTTCAGCGTGTCGACAACTTCGGCAATCTCGTCATCGCCGAGGTCGGGCAGAGCAAAGGGAAGGAAGGGCTGGGCACTCATGGGGCGGGATTTTCGACGATCAGTGTTTCTCGATCAGAACCAGGCGGTGCGTGCGCAGCCAGGGAACGAGGTTGAAGAGGCCGTAGGCGGCCGGGAGGGCCCGGGCCAGCGGTGGCGCGAGCGTGACGCGGCGGGCGGTGAAGAGGCCGTGCAGGAAAAGCTCGTGCACGCGCTTGAGCGGTACGCCACGCACATCGGGGTTGCGGGGGTTGTTGACGGTGAAGTCGTACCAGACGACGGCGCCACCGGGCTTGAGCCACCGCCACATCGCGTCGGCCACGCGCTGCTGCAGCGCGTCGTCGAGGATGGACGAGAAGACGGTGGACTGCAGCACCAGGTCCTGGCTGGCGGGCGCAACCTCGGCCGTGGCTGCGTCACCCGCGAGCAGGCGCACGCCCTCTGGCAGGGCCGCATGGGCGGCGGCCAGCCGTTCGGGCAGCAGCTCGATGCCGGTCAGGTGAGCCGGCAATAGCCCCAGGCGCAGCAGGTCCAGCAGGTTGCCACCGGCGCCACAGCCCACCTCCGTGGCGCGCCAGTCGGCCGGGCGGCCGGGGCGTTGGGCCAACAGCTTCAGCAACTCGCGCTGGCGCTCCTGCCACATCTGCCAGACCTCGGGGCGCAGCAGGCTGTAGCGGTCGCCTGCATCGCGGCGGGCGTAGCGCTCGGCGATCTGTTCCAGCTCGCTCATGACAAGGCCTCGATGAAGCGGGCTGCAAGCACGGGATAGGCATGGTGGGCCATCGCAAACGCGCGGCCGCGCTGGCCCATCTCGGCGCGCTGCTCGGGCGTCAATGCCGCAAGCTTCAACAGCCCCTGCGCCACGGCCTCGGCATCCTCTGGCGGAACGGTCAAGCCCGCGCCGGCCTCGGCAACGGGGTCGTTGCCGGCCTCGACCGAATGCAGCACGGCGCGCCCCGCCATCAGGTAGTCGATGAGCTTGTTGGGCGCGATGCCGAAGCGGTAGATGGGCGTGCGCTGCCAGCCGATGTAGGCGATGTCGAAGCCAGCCAGCAGCGTCGGGATCTGGGCCTTCGGGATCGGCGCAAAGAAGCGCACGTGCTTCAGGCCCTCGGCTGTGGCGCGGTCGGCCAGCCGCGTGGCCTCGTGGCCGCTGCCCACCAGCACGAAACTGAGCGGCGCATCCTGCACGCGCTTGGCGGCGTCGAGCAGCACATCCAGCGCATTGGGCAGGCCCATGGAGCCGGCGTAGCCGACGATGACACGGCCGGCTGCGCGCTCGGCGTCCAGGTGGGCGGCGAGCGTCGCGCCCAGCGGCGCGCTCTCGCCCTGCCACTCCTCGGGCGCGAAGCCGTTGGGAACGATGTGGAGCTTGCTCAGATCCAGGCCCCGGGAGGCCATGTGCTCCTGCACGCAAGGCAGCATGGACACGACGACGTTGGCATCGCGGTAGGCATCGGCTTCCGCCTTGCCGCACATCAGTGCGAACGGGTGGTGCGGCGACATGCCCGACAGCTCGATCAGCGACAGCGGCCAGAGGTCGTGCACCTCGTAGACGAGCTTGGCTTTCGCCAGCTTGGCGAGCTTCCTGGCGACCCACACGTCCATCGGGTAGGTGCTGGACGCGATGACGGCGTCGGGCCGGAACTCGCGCGTCAGCCGCCAGGCGTCGGCGCGCAGCTGGCGCAGGAAGGACAGGATGTTGCGCAGCCGCCCCACGCCGTTGCCGGCGTACTGCGGCGTGGGGAGCCAGCGGTAGCGGATGCCGTCGATGAGCTCTTCTCTCGGCTCGCCTGCCATCTCGGGCTGCACGGCGCGCACATGCGAGTGGCTGGCCGCCACGATGGTGACCTCGTGCCCCGCCCTGACCCACTCGCGGGCGAGGTAGTAGGGGCGGAACTCCATGCCGTGGGCGGGAGAGCCGGCGTAGTGGTTGACGAGGAGGATCCTCATGCGGGCGTCAGCTCTTTCAGTCGGGTCAGGAAGCGCTGCACATGCGGCTCGAAAAGGCCGTTGGCCGCCATCCAGTCGCGGTTGACGAGGGCGAGCTTGGCGGTGTCCAGCGTTGCCATGCGCGCCGGCAGGTCGTCCAGCGAGCCGACGATGAGACCACGCGCCGAATCGCCGATCAACTCGCGGTTGGCGGGCAGTTCGGACAGCAGCGGCACACAACCGTGGGCCATGGCCTCCAGCACCGAGACCGACACCGAATCGCTCTCGGGCAGGCTCAGGAACCAGGTCGAACGGGCGTAGTGGCCGGCCTGGGCTTGCGCATCGAGGCGGCCGACGAAGCTGATCTTGTCGGCCAGGCCGCGGGCAGCGACGTCGCCCTCCAGCGCCTGGCGCAAAGAGCCATCGTTCGCGACGACGAGGCGCGCATCGGGCTGCGCCGCGCTGATGCGAGCAAAGGCGTCAATGACGAGATGCGGCCGGTAGATCGGCTCCAGCCCGCGGTTGGCAAAGCACAGCCAGGGCTGCTTTTTCACGTTCTGCCTTGGCATGGCTTCGAGGCCAAACGGGAAAGTCATCACCTCGCCCGCGCCGAGCTCGCGCATGCGCTCGGCCATGTAGACCGAGTCGGACGTCGTCAGCGCGCAGTTGCGCAGCACCTTCTTCGTCATCCAGCGCCAGGCGCCGCCACGCTGCGGCGTGACGAGGATGTCACTGCCCCAGGCCGAGCCGGCGATCTGGGCGCGCAGCCGCCAGCCCAACCGGGCGGCCCAGGCGAGCGACCCGTGCGAGGTCAGGTAGTGGGCGTGCAGCCAGTCGGCGTCGGTGTCGGCCAGCCAGGCGCCGAGCTTGGGCAGTTGCTTGATCAGCGCGACATTGCCGCCGGCGTGATCGGGTTCGGTGTTCAGCGCCAGCCGGCGCGCGTCGGGCAGCAGCTGCAGGAACTCGGGCAGGAAGCCGCGCGACGACACCGC
This sequence comes from Roseateles sp. GW821-FHT02E12, assembly GCF_059421665.1. Taxonomy (NCBI): domain Bacteria; kingdom Pseudomonadati; phylum Pseudomonadota; class Betaproteobacteria; order Burkholderiales; family Sphaerotilaceae; genus Roseateles; species Roseateles sp. GW821-FHT02E12. The sequence continues at coordinate 15,134 of NZ_JBWKVK010000003.1, read as the reverse complement.
ATGCAGCTGCACGCGCGGATTGAGCGCGCGGGCCCACTTCAACAGGTGGGGGCTTTCGCCGTCGCCGATGAGGACGAGTTTGAGCCCCCCGCCCAGGGCTGGCTGGCTCACGGCAGCGCCCCCGCCCAGGCCTGGTAATGAGCCGCCAGCTCGGGGTGCTGGCGCAGCAGCTCGGCGTCTTTCTTGCGGGTGTCGCCCACGATCCGGGCCGGCTGGCCGGCGAGGATGGCATGGTCCGGGAACTCGCCCTGCACCAGGCTGTAGGCCGACACCAGGCAGCCCTTGCCCAGCCGGGTGCCAGGCAGCAACGTGGCGTGCGCGCCGACGAAGCAGTAAGGCCCCAGCTCCACCGACGCGGTGAAGTAGGCCTTTTTCTCTGGCACGTTGACGTACTCGCGGCCGTAGAGGCGGATGGCGGCGTGGCTGGAGTGGGTGAACACGCCGGTGAAGAAGCCAATCTGGCAGCCCTCGCCGATGCGCAGACCGTAGGTGGCGTCCAGCACGCTGAAGTGGCCGATGAAGACATGGTCGCCAACGTCCAGCTTGTCTCGGGCAAACACCACGGTGCTGTTGCTCAGCCGGGTGTGCGGGAGGAACTCGCCATCACCGCGCACGAAGCCGCCCACCATCCGCGGCCCCCACAGGCGCGAGACGAGTTGCTTCACCGGCTGCCACGCCCGCCTTGCCAGGCTTGCCTTCACGGCATCTCCTTGATCGAGGGCGCCCGCCGCAGCAGGCCCCAGAAAAAATAGCCAAAGTAGCACGCCGTCACCGCCGACACGCCCCAACCGGCACCGGTCAGGCCGCCCAGTGTCAGGCCCAGCGCGAGGCCTGCCAGGAAAACGAGCTGCCCTACCAGCGCGAGTTTCAGCGCCCAGGCCTGCAAGCCCCAGGCCATGGGCACGACGGACAGTGGCGAGGCGATGAAATGCAGGGCCACGTAGGGTGCCAGCGCCCGCGCCAGCTCGCCCGCTGGCCGCCACGCCGCACCGAACAGCTGCTCGAACGCCCAGGGCCCAGCCAGCAGCAGCAGCGCCATCAGCGGCAGCGCCAGGGCCGCCAGCAGCGCAAGGCTGCGGCGCACCAGGGCCAGCGCAGCCTGCGGATCGGTGGTACGGGTGAGTTGGGGGTAGAGGGTCTGCGACAGCGCCCCGCCCACCAGGCTGGCGGGCGCCTTGAGATAGCGCAGCGCCAGGGCCCAGGCGCCGGCCTCGGCTGCGCCCAGCCAGGCACTGAGTAGCGCCAGCGTCAGGGTGTCCTGCAGGGCGCCGGCAAATGCGTGCGGCGTGTTGAGCAGCGGGAAATCGCGGTGCTTGCGGGCCAGGTCGTGCAGTGGCTGGCGCCGCAGCAGGCTCGCCCAGCCGCCGGCCGGCGCCGGGCGGGCTTGCAGCGCAGCCGCGCAGGCCGTGGCCAGCGTGGCCCCGCCCAGCAGGCCCCAGGGGCCGGCCTGCGCCAGGCCCAGCCCCAGCTGTGCCAGCGCCCCGCCGCCCCATTGCATGACCCTTGCCCACGACACGGCAGCAAACGCGCCAGCACGCGCCGCCCACTGGGCCAGCGCCTGGCTGGCCGCCAGCGCCGCCACTGCCACCGGCAGCGCCGCTGCCAGCGGCAGCCCGCGCCACAGCATCCAGGCCACGCCCAGCAGCACTGCGGCGGCGGTCACGGCCATCAGCACCCGCAGGCACAAGGCCAGCAGCCGGGGCGCGCTGTTGTCGTCTTCCAGCGCCAGCGCAAATTCGTAGCGTGCACAGCCCACCACGGCCAGATTGGCGGCCACCGTCCACACCAGCGAGAACTGGCCGTACTCGGCCGGCGTGTACAGCCGGGCGATCCACGGCCCCAGCAAAAGTGGCAGTGCCTGGGCCAGCGCGCTGCCGGCAAGCAAGGTGAGTGTGGCGCGCGTCAGGCTCATAGGGGGCGAGCGATTCTAAAATCGCGGATTCACCAAGGCCCGCAATGACCCAAGCCACACCGACTCCCGCCCCCGCCGCCCAGGCTGACGAGAACCAGCTGATCACCGAACGCCGCGAAAAACTCGCCGCGCTGCGGGCCTCGAACCCGATCCCCTTCCCCAACGATTTCAAGCCCCAGCACCGTGCTCTGGCGTTGCACGCCCAGTACGACGAGGTGCGCATCGAGGACTTGGAGCCCCTGGCCGTGAAGGTCAGCGTGGCCGGCCGCATGATGCTCAAGCGCGTGATGGGCAAGGCGAGCTTCTGCACGCTGCAGGACGCCACCGGCCGCATCCAGCTGCGCGTGACCATCGACAACGTCGGGCCTGAGGTCTACGACGCCTTCAAGCACTGGGACCTGGGCGACATCCTCGGCGGCGAAGGCACGCTGATGAAGACCAAGACCGGCGAGCTGACCATCACGGTCACGACGCTGCGCCTGCTCACCAAGAGCCTGCGCCCGCTGCCGGACAAGTTCCACGGCATGAGCGACCAGGAGCAGAAGTACCGCCAGCGCTACGTCGACCTCATCACCGACGAGGATGCGCGTGAGCGCTTCAAGGCGCGCTCCAAGGCGGTGTCGGCCATTCGCAGCTTCATGGTGGACCACGACTTCCTGGAAGTCGAGACCCCCATGCTCCACCCCATCCCGGGCGGCGCCAACGCCAAGCCGTTCAAGACCCACCACAACGCGCTGGATCAGGAGATGTTCCTGCGCATTGCGCCGGAGCTCTACCTGAAGCGGCTGGTGGTGGGTGGCTTCGAGCGCGTGTTCGAGATCAACCGCAACTTCCGCAACGAAGGCATCTCGGTTCGCCACAACCCCGAGTTCACGATGATGGAGTTCTATGCGGCCTACTGGACGCATCACGACATCATGGACTTCACCGAGGCCGTGCTGCGCCATGCAGCGGTGGTTGCCACGGGCAGCGCCGCGCTGACCTATGCCGGCAAGCCGGTGGCGCTGGACAAGCCGTTTGCACGCGTGTCGGTGCGCGAGTCGCTGATCCAGTTCGCCGGCCTGACGGGCGAGGAAGCCGATTCGCCCGAGGTGCTGCGCGCCAGGATCGTCGCCGCCGGTGAAGAGGCGCCCGCACGCTGGAGCCTGGCTGAGCTGCAGTTCGGCCTGTTCGAGGCGGTCGTGGAAGAGAAGCTCTGGGAGCCCACCTTCATCATCGACTACCCCGTCGAGGTGTCGCCGCTGGCCCGCGCGTCGGATGACAACCCGAAGATCACCGAGCGCTTCGAGCTCTTCATCACCGGCCGCGAGTACGCCAACGGCTTCTCAGAGCTGAACGACGCCGAAGACCAGGCTGCCCGCTTCCAGGCCCAGGTGGCCAACAAGGACGACGGGGACGAGGAGGCGATGTACTACGACGCCGACTTCATCCGCGCGTTGGAATACGGCATGCCCCCGACCGGCGGCTGCGGTATCGGCATCGACCGGCTGATGATGCTGATCACCGACAGCCCGTCGATCCGCGACGTGATCCTGTTCCCGGCGCTGCGTCGGGAATCGTGAAGCCTCAGCGAGCGCCGAAACCCGCGAAGGCCTCCAAAAGCTCGTCTCGACGAGGCCCCGACAGCTCCCGGTTGCTGACATGCCAGTGAGGCAATCGCCCCATTTCGTCGCGTCCCGCGAGGCTCATGAAAGGCGACGCCGATGCGTACACATGCATGTGAACGTACTCGGCGTCGCCCGCAGGCACAAGCGCGCGCAGTCGCTCGATCAGCGCGGGCGCTGAGCAGAACTCGAAACCGTCTCCTTCAAGGATGAAGACGGGGAAGTGCGTCAGCCCCGTGTCGATGATGCGATGCACTCGGCGTGGCTCGATCGGCAAACTGGCGATGAACTCGACTGCGTCCGCCTGAGCCCCCAGCAGCGCTGAAATCCAGCGCCTGGCCCCTGAAGCGGATTCAACCGCGAAGATCATGCGGCTACTGAAGCCGGCGCCTTGCCCGCAATGATCATCGCCAGCACCTCGTCCTCGTTGACGTCGGCCGTGCGGCAGACGCCCACCAGGCGGCCGTTTTTCATGACGGCCAGGCGGTGGGACAGCGCGAACACGTCAGGCATGTCATGGGTGACGAGCAGGATGCCCACGCCCTCGGCGCTGAGACGACGGATCAGGTCGTGGACCATGGCCGTCTCGGCAGGGCCGAGTGCCGCGCAGGGCTCGTCCATGATCAGCACGCGGGCCTTGAACTGCAGCGCGCGGGCGATGGCGACGACCTGGCGCTGGCCGCCGGACAGCGACACCACCGGGTCGGCGATGTTCTTGAAGTTGGGGTTCAACCGCGCGAACAGCGGCACCGCGGCGGCCCGCATGGCCGCGTCGTCCAGCAAACCGAACCGCGTGCGCAGCTCGCGGCCGAGGAAGAGGTTGGCGACTGAATCGAGGTTGTCGGCCAGGGCCAGCTTCTGGTGGATGGTCTCGATGCCGGCGGCGCGCGAGTCGGCGGGGCTCGCGAACTTCACCGCCTGGCCGTTCAGCAGCAGTTCGCCACCATCGAAGGGCAGCGCCCCCGCGATCATCTGCATCAGCGTGGACTTGCCGGCGCCGTTGTGGCCCAGCACAGCCAGCACCTCGCCGGGCGCCAGGCTCAGGCTGATGCCATCGACCGCATGCACGCCGCCGAACGATTTGCGCGCATCGCGCACTTCAAGCAACGCGCTCATTTCTGCACCACCCGGTCAAACACGACGGCTGCCACCAGCACCTGGCCCAGCACGACCATGCGCCAGCCAATGCCCACATCGGTCAGCAGCAGGCCGCTGTCGATGCTCTGGATGATGAGCGCACCCAGCACCGTGCCACCCACGCTGCCGCTGCCGCCGGCGAGCGATACGCCCCCGATGACGGCCGCCGCGATGACGGTCAGCTCCATGCCCGTGCCCATCGAGTTGGTGCCCGCGTTCAGTCGCGCCATCGCGACGACCGCCGCCAATGCCACCAGCGCGGCCAGCAGCAGGTTCAGCTGGATCATCACGCGCCGCACCGGGATGCCGGCCAGCCGCGCCGCGTCGGGGTTGCCGCCAATCGCGTAGACGTAGCGGCCGAAACGCGTGTGCTTGGCGACGAAGCCCAGCAGCAGCACGACGGCCACCCAGATGACGAGGGGCAGCGGCAAGCCCTGGCCCTGCTCCTGGCCTTCGATGCGGTAGGCATTGAAGACGGCGACCGACCCGAACACGGCCAGCGCCGCAAGGCCACCCTTCAGCAGCTCATGCTTCATATCGCCCGGCACACCGCCGGCGCGCTGTTGCGCCCGGCGCTGCACGAGCTGCCAGCCCCACAGCGCGGCAACGAGCACGACGCCCAACAGCCAGCTGCCGCGCTCACCGAGCGAGCCATCCAGCCCACCGCCCAGCGCCAGCAGCCAGGGCTCGCTGATCGGCTGCGTCTTGCCATCGGCAATCAGGAAGGCGACGCCGCGCAGCGACACGAGGCCGCCGAGCGTCACGACGAAGGACGGAATGCCGACGACCGCCGACAGCCAGCCATGGAACAACCCCACGAGCAGCGCAAGGCCGAGGCCGGCGAACAGCGACGCGACGACCGACCACCCGTGCGTGTACTGCAGCCAGGCCATCAGCACGCCCACGGCGCCGAGCAGCGAGCCGACGGCCAGGTCGATCTGGCGCGCGACGATGATCAGCGCCATGCCGCTGGCGACGATGCCGACGACCGCTGTCTGCTGCGCGATGTTGTAGAGGTTCTCCGCCGTCAGGAAGCTGCCGGTGAGCACATGAAAGCCGATGGCGATGGCCACCAGCACGGCCGCCATGACGGCGAGCCGCTGGGTCTGGGCGCTCATCGCCTCTCCTATTTGCAGGCGGCCGGGGCCTTGGCCGCGTCGACGCCCTTGCAGACGACGGCCTTGGACACCCAGCCGGCGCTGATGACCTGGTCCAGGTTGGCCTGCGTGATGGCCACCGGCGCGAGGAACTTGGCTTGCAGCGAGACCTTGCGTTCACCGCCGGCCCAGGCTGCGGCGCCGTCGACCTTCTGGCCTGCGGCCAGTTGCACAGCGGCGGAGGCCGCCTCCTTGCCGAGCGCTCGCGAGTCCTTCCAGACCGATACGGTCTGCGTGCCCAGGGCGATGCGGTTCAACGCCGCGTGATCGGCATCCTGGCCGCTGACCGGCACGCCCTTCAGGCCACGCCCGCCTAAAGCGGCAATCGCGCCGCCGGCCGTGCCGTCGTTGCTGGCCACGACCGCGTCGACCCCACCCTTAAGCTTGGTGAGGATCTGCTCCATGTTCTTCTGGGCCACCTCCGGCTTCCAGCCGTCGGTGTATTCCTCGGCAACGATCTTCACGTCGCCCTTCTTCACCGCCTCGGCCAGCGCGTCCTGCTGGCCGGCCCGCAGGAAGTCGGCGTTCGGGTCGCTGGGCGAGCCTTTGATCATCACGTAGCGGCCCTGCGGCTTGGCGGCCAGCACGGCCTTGGCCTGCAGGCGGCCGACCTCGCGGTTGTCGAAGGTCAGGTAGAAGACCTCGGGCGCCTCGATGAGGCGGTCATAGGCCAGCACCGGCACCTTGCGGGCCTTGGCCTTGTTCAGCGCAGGCGCAATGGCGTCCTTGTCCATGGCCAGGATGATGAGCACCTTGGCGCCCTTGGCGAGCAGGGACTCGACGTCGGCGATCTGCTTCTCGGGCGAGCCGCCGGCATCGGCGCTCACATAGCTGGCGCCCAGGCGGGCCAGCTCGGCCTTGATCGCGGTCTCGTCGGTCTTCCAGCGCTCTTCCTGGAAGTTGGACCAGCTCACGCCCACCACGGGGCCGGCAGCCAACGCTGTCATCGAGGCCATTGAACTCATCACCAGCGTTGCCGCTGCCCACACTTGCTGCATTCGCATCTTGTCTCCAACGCCCTTCTGTGCGGGCCGCGGATTCTAGGAACGCAGACAAGAAAAAAGCGACCCTCTCGGGTCGCCTTTCATCGGTTTGAAACCGCTTTGTTTCAGCGCGCGGCAAGCGCGGAGGCGCGGCGAACGATCGGGGCCGGGAAATCACCCAGTTCGCGGGCAGCGTTTTCGCCGTGGTCAGCAGCCAGGGCGGCGGTGGTTTCGCTGCGCACTTCGGTCGGCTTGATCGTCAGCACCGCCTGGCGGGGCAGCTTGACGGTAGCGACAGCGGCGGCCTTCGTGGCGGCGGGCGCGGTGGCTTCGATGCCCTTCTCGCCTTGGATGGCAGCCAGTTCACCGCTGTTGCGGGCGGCAACCAGGTCGGCGATGACCGCTTCGCGGGTCAGCGGCGTGGCGGTTTGGGCGGATGCGGCACCGGCGGCGATCAGCAGGGTGGCGGCGATGATGGTGGAAAGCTTGCTCATGACGGGCTCCTTCAGTTACTGGCAGGAACGTCCTGCTTTGGACACTTCGGACATCGCGACCGCGGTGTCCATGGCCTGAACTGTAGGCAGCCGACCTCAGTAGAAATACTAGGCTGGCGGGAACTGACTATTCACTCAACGCAAATAGTCATCCCTAGATCGTCATCACCTCGCCACACTCAATCAACGATGCTCGAAGTTCGGCGCGCGCTTGGCCAGGAAGGCCTCCATGCCCTCGCGCTGGTCGTGGCTGCCGAAAAGCGCGTGGAAGTAGCGGCGCTCCACGGCCACGCCGTCGGTCAGCGGGCCTTGGTAGGCCAGGTTGACGAGCTCCTTGATGAGCATGACCGAGGGGGCGCTGAAGCCGTTGATGGTCTCGGCGGCAGCAAGGGCCTCCTCCAGCAGCTTGTCCGCCGGCACGACGCGCGACACCAGGCCGGCGCTCTCGGCCTCGGCCGCGCCCATCATGCGGGCGGTCAGCAGCATGTCCATGGCCTTGCTCTTGCCGACGGCGCGGGGCAGGCGCTGGGTGCCGCCGGCGCCGGGCACGACACCGAGCTTGATCTCAGGCTGGCCAAACTTGGCCGAGTCAGCCGCGATGATGAAGTCGCACATCATGGCCAGCTCGCAGCCGCCGCCCAGGGCAAAACCTGCCACCGCCGCGATGACGGGCTTGCGCACGCGCAGGATGGTTTCCCAGTTCTTGGAGATGAGCCCGCTCTTGAAGGCCGACGCGAAGGTGTGGGGCAGCATGGTCGGGATATCGGCGCCGGCCGCAAAGGCGCGCTCCGAGCCGGTCAGCACGATGGAGCCGATGCTGTCGTCGGCGTCAAAGGCGAGCAGGGCCTCGCCCATCTCGTCCATCAGCTGGTCGTTCAGCGCATTCAGCGCCTTGGGGCGGTTCAGCGTGATCAGCGCGGTCTTGCGCGGGCCGTCGCCGTGCACGGCGGTGATGATGCATTCGTACGTCATTGCGAAAGTCTCCTGGGGATACCGTTGTCTGATTCTGGCGCGGCCTGCAGCGGCACGCTTTTGAGCATGAGGTCGATGTAGGTGTCGGCGTTCTGGCGGATGAGCAGGCGCACCGGCAGGAATTGCAGCGTGGGCGCGAGCCAGACGTCGGCGGTCATGTCGCCGCCACGTGCAGCCAGGAGCGGCTTGAGATGCCAGGCGGTCAGCGGCCCCATGGGGGTGTCGAGTTGCTCTTCGCCCACCGACTCGTATTGCCACTCATAGGGGCCGCTGGGCAGGCGCAGGGGGAAGCGCACGATGCGGCCCACTTCCATCGGCTCGCGACCTGTCTTGAAGAGCCAGGTGAGCTGCACGAACTGGCTGGCGGAATCCTGGGCGGCAGACCGGAACGCCCCGCTCGCGTCATTCGCTGGCGACTCGCCGCCCAGGAAGATGAGGTTGAATCGCCGGGGCTCGCCAAAGATGACCTGGGTCTGCTCGTCGTAGCGTTGCGGCGAGATCCCGCCCGGCGTCAACCGCCCCTGGCTGCTCATGCGTCGCGTGATCAAGGGCGCGAAGCTGGGGCCGATGCCAACGTCCAGGTGGATCTGGTAGTCCCTGCCCTTGCGCAGCCATTCCACCTGCGCCTGCCCGCTGACGGGGCCACGATAGTTGCCGGTCAGCTCGTAGCTCAGCCGGGTGGAGAGCGGCCACTCGGGGCCGGGTTCGGTTTCCGGCGCTGCCGCATCGGCAACCACCCCGGGCGACGGCGATTCGGCCGGCACCGAGGCCGCTGCGGCGACGGCCTCGGGTTGGCTGGCGGGAGCAGAGGCCGCTTCAGGCAGGGGCGCTGAGGCCACCGGCGGGGGCGCCGCAGCATGCACGGCCGCAGGAACGGGGGCCGGCCGGGCTTGCGGCAGGGCGCGAGCGGCAGGCGGCGTCTTTTGCTCCATCTCGCGGACGAACTCGACATGCATCCGCGCCGGCATGGGCGGCGGGCCTTCACTGACCCAGCCGTCATGAATGCGCAGCACCTCGCGGCCCGCCAGCAGATGCAGGGCCAGCACCGCCAGCACCAGCAGGACCGGTGGCCGCACCGCTCTCATCTTGGGTCTAGGCGCCTAGCCAGCGCCGGCGTGCGGCGTGCGTGCTGTCGGCCAGGCTCAGCGCGACAGCGGACGGCTGCGGTGCCGGCAGGTCGACCTCCAGCTCGACGAGGCGCTGGTCGCGGCTGACGAGCAGGCGCAACTGCGTCTCGCCCGGCGCCAGCAGGGCCGGCGCATCGTCCAGCCGGCGCAGCCGCCAGCCGTTGCAGCCGATGACTTCGTCGCGCGCGTTGAGGCCGCCGGCTTGCGCCGCACCACCGCTCAGCACGTGCGTGACGGTGATGCCGGTGAGCGCACTTTCGCGCACGCGCAGGCCGAGGCGCTGCGCCACGGTCTGGCGGCCTTCATCGCGCCAGGCGACACCCATCGCGTCGAGCAGCTCACGCAGCGGCAGCTCGTCGGTGCCATGCACCCAGGCATGCAGGCTTGCGCGGACGTCTTTTCCGCCCAGTGCTTGCACGGCGTCGAGGATGTCGCCCTCGCTGATCGGGCCACCGGCGCTGGCCTGCCACAGCCGTGCCATCAGCGCGTCGAGGCTGGACTTGTGCGCGCGCAGGCTCAGGTCCAGGCAGAGGGCGACCAACGCGCCCTGCGCGTAGTAGTTGCTCGTCGCGTTGGGGCTGTTCTCGTCGGGCCGGTAGTACTTGGTCCAGGCCTCGAAGCTGGCCGCGCTCAGCGGCTGGACCCGGCGCCCCGGGGCGGCGAGCACGCCATTGACCGAGGCAACCAGCAGCTTGAGATAGCGCGGTGCGTCGACAAGGCCGGCGCGCAGCAGCATCAGCTCGTCGTAGTAGCTCGTGAAGCCCTCGAAGAACCACAGCAGCTCGGTGTAGTTCTCGCGTTGGTAGTCGAAGGTGGCGAACTCGGCCGGGCGCAGCCGCTTGACGTTCCAGGCATGGAAATACTCGTGGCTGAAGAGGCCGAGCAGGCGCGCGTAGTTGTCACTGGGCGTGCTGGACTCGGCCGCTGTCGGCAGCTCACGTCGCGCGCTGATCAGCGCCGTGCTGGCCCGGTGCTCCAGGCCGCCGTGGCCATCGTCCACGGCCCAGAGCAGGAAGCTGTAGCGCTCGAATGGCGCCCCGCCCCAAAAGGCAATTTGGGCTTCGCAGATGCGCTGCACGTCGGCCAGCAGCCGCTCGCCGTCGAAGCTGGGCCAGGCGCCGGCAACGACAACGCGGTGCGGCACGCCGGCGGCCTTGAACTCGCCCTGCCAGTGCGGGCCGATCTCGAAGGGATGGTCCAGCAGCTCGTCGTAACCGGCGGCCTCGTAGCCACCCGCTCGCTCGCGCATTTCGGTCGCGATCTGCCAGCCCTTGGGCACGCCGGCCAGCTCGATGCGATGCGTGCCGGCCTCGCGGCCGTGGGCGCGCAGGCACAGGCTGCTGGCGTTGAAGAAGGCGCGCTGGCTGTCCAGCCAGGCGGTGCGCACCGAGGCATCGAAGGCATAGACGTCGTAGCTCAGCGTCAAGGCCGCGCGGCCGCTGCAGCGCACGCGCCAGCTGGCCTTGTCGAGCTGTTCGACGGCCAGTTCGCGGCCGCCCTGGTGCGCGCACAAGCCACTGAGATGCTTGGCGAACTCGCGCACGAGATAGCTGCCCGGGATCCACACCGGCAGGCTGAAATCCTGCTCGGCGGCCGGGGCCGGCAGCGTCAGCGTGACGCGATAGCGATGGGCCGCGAGATCGGCCAGCTCGATGCGGTAGCGAGGCGACGCGGCCATCAACTGCCCGCTGCGGCGAGGAAGCAGCTCAGCGAGGCGACGGCCGTGAGCCGGAAACGCAGCGTCAGCCAGTCGCCCGCGCCGAGTTGCGGGTAGACACGGCGGTCAACCACGTAGCAGGCGATCAGCACGCCCCCATGCAGGGCCAGGCCAGCATACGGCGACATCAGTACGCCCAGCCAGCCCAGCAGCGCCGCGCAGACGCCCCAGACCAGCGGCTGGCGCCCCGGCAGCCCGCGCGCAAACGACAGCCCCCAATGGATGCCGCCGAGGAAGGCGATGACGAGACCTGCATAGGCCGACATCGCGAGGCTGACGAAGGCGTGCTGGTCGAGGTCCCGGTCGGCGATCAGCCAGATCAGCGCGCAACCCAGCACGAAGGGAATGAGGCCGGCGTAGCCCAGCCGATGCGCGAGCTGGCGGTGTTCAAGAGTCATTGATCAGGATTTGCCGTTCGCGGCAGCGAGGGCTTGCAGGCGCTTTTCAAGTTCGACGGCACCGACGGCGCCCGGAATGCGGTTGCCGTCTTCCAGCAGGATGGCCGGCGTGCCGTTGACGTGGATCTTGCGCGACAGCGCGAGGTTGCGCTCGATGGCCGCGTCATCGCAGTTGGCCGGCGCCTTGGGCGGCTGCTCACCCTTGAGCATCCAGGCCAGCCAGGTGTTGGTGCCGTCCTTGGCACACCAGATGGCGCGCGTCTTCTCGGGCGAGTCGCCACCGAGGATGGGAATGAGGAAGGTGTAGACCGTGACGTCCTTGAGCTCCTGCAACCCCTTCTCGAAGCGCTTGCAGTAGCCGCAGTTGGGGTCGGCAAAGACGGCAATGCGGCGCTTGCCGTTGCCGTTCTTCCACATCAACGCATCCTTGAAAGGCAGTGTCGCGAAGTCGATGCGGTTGAGCTGGGTGACACGCTCCTCGGTGAGGTTCTTCTTGCCCTTGAGGTCGATGAGCTCACCCTCGATGAGATAGGAGCCCGTCGGGTCGGTGTAGCGGATCTCGTTGCCGATGCGGATCTCCCACAGGCCGGGCATGGGCGACGGTCGCACCTCGTCGATCTTGGGCGCGTTGGGCATGCGCTCGGTGATGGCCTTGCGGATGACGGCTTCGTTGGCGAAGGCGGACAGGCTCGATGCGAGCAGAGCTGCGAGAAGAAGGGGGCGATACAGCACGGTGGCGTCCAGGGAAGGAGTCAGAGTCCGAGAGCGCGCTGGGTCAACCAGCGCTTGACGGGAGTGAGTTGATTAAGCGCGTCCAGGCCGCGGTTGCGCAGGCCGCGCGCGGCAGGCGAGGAATGGGCGAAGAGGCGTTGCAGCGCGTCGGTCAGTTCACCCATCACCAGCGTCGGCGCCAGGCGCTCACGCGCGTAGCGGCGCAGCAGGCGCTCGTCGCCCAACGGCCGCCAGGGCTCGCGCGACGCGATGACGAGGGAGAGAGCCGCCACATCGCCGAGGCCCAGATTGAGCCCCTGGCCGGCCAGCGGGTGGACGAGATGGGCCGCATCGCCGAGCAAGGCCCAACCGGGGCCAGTGACGGCCTCGGCGCGAGCCAGCGCGAGTGGCCAGGTGGCACGGGGGCCAGCCAACTTCAGCGTGCCGGCGGCACCCGTGGTGACGGCATTGAGCTCGCGTTCGAAATCGACCTCGGTCATGGTGAGCAGGCTTTCGGCGCGATCCTGAGCGCAGGACCAGACCAAGCCGTAGGACTGCGCCGGGCTGGGCCTTTCAAACGGCAGCAGCGCCAGTACTTCGCCGCCCGCGTTGAACCATTGGCGTGCAACGCCCTGGTGAGCCTGGTCAGCGACGAGGCGGGTGGCCAGCGCGCGGTGCCCGTAGGCCTTGGGTGTGAACTCGACGCCCAGCGCCTCGCGCGCCGCCGACTCACGCCCCTCGCACAGCGCGGTCAGTGCAGCCGGCGTGTTCGCAGCGACGTGGTGCACGTGGGGCGAGAAGCGCAGTGCCGTGGCCAACTGGGTGTCCAGCGCTGCGGCGTCGACGATGACGGCCAGTTCGCGAACACCCTGCTGCCAGGCCGAAAAGCTCAGGCGCCCCCCGGGCTGGTCGGCGGCCGTGTCGCCACAGACGACCATGTCGTAGACCGGGCAGATGGCGTCGGCCGGCAGGCTGTCCCAGATCTTCAGTTCGGTCAGCAGGGCGACGGACGCCGCATTCAGCGCGTAGGTCCGCACGTCGTCCGCGCGCGCCACTTCCGGTGCACCGGCCAGCCCAACTGTCAACCCTTGGGCCGCAAGACTGAGGGCGAGGCTGCTGCCTACCGCGCCTCGGCCTTTGACCAACACGTCCATGCTTTGCATGCGGCGATTGTAGGCAGGGGGTATGACCGAACCACAGGCCAGGGCGGGCTAGGCGCTGGCCGACTAAAATCACCCGCTTCGGCTCCGGCCCGCGCCGATCGCCTCCCCACCAGAAAGCCACGCCATGAGCCTCAAATGCGGCATCGTGGGCCTGCCCAACGTCGGCAAGTCCACGCTTTTCAATGCCTTGACCAAAGCCGGCATCGCTGCCGAGAACTACCCCTTCTGCACGATCGAACCCAACGTCGGCATCGTCGAGCTGCCCGACCCACGCCTGGCGGCCCTGGCCGAGATCGTCAAGCCCGAGCGCGTCATGCCGGCTGTCGTCGAGTTTGTCGACATCGCTGGCCTTGTGGCGGGCGCCAGCAAGGGTGAGGGCCTGGGCAACAAGTTCCTCTCGCACATCCGCGAGACCGACGCCATCGTCAACGTCGTGCGCTGCTTCGAGGACCCGAACGTCATCCACGTCAGCGGCCGGATCGACCCGATCTCCGACATCGAGGTGATACAGACCGAGCTCTGCCTGGCCGATATGGGTACGGTGGAGAAGAGCCTGCACCGCTACAACAAGGTGGCGCGCGCCGGTGACAAGGAGGCAATCGCGCTGGTCAAGGTGCTGGAGAAATGCGAGGCGGCGCTGAACGAAGCCAAGCCCGTGCGCTCCATCGACTTCAGCAAGGAAGAACTGGTCATCCTGAAGCCGCTGTGCCTGATCACGGCCAAGCCAGCCATGTTCGTCGGCAACGTGTCCGAGGACGGTTTCGAGAACAACCCCTTCCTGGACCGTCTGCGCGAGTACGCCGCTAGCCAGAACGCGCCCGTCGTCGCCATTTGCGCGAAGACGGAAGCGGAGCTGGCCGACATGGCCGATGAGGACCGCGCTCTGTTCCTGGCCGAGATGGGTCAAGATGAGCCCGGCCTGAATCGCTTGATCCGAGCAGCCTTCAAGCTGCTGGGCCTGCAGACCTACTTCACCGCCGGCGTGAAGGAAGTACGCGCCTGGACCATCCACGTCGGCGACACCGGCCCGCAGGCCGCAGGCGTCATCCACACCGACTTCGAGCGCGGCTATATCCGCGCGCAGACGATTGCCTACGACGACTTCGTTCAGTACCGCGGCGAGCAAGGCGCCAAGGACGCCGGCAAGATGCGGGCGGAAGGCAAGGAATACGTCGTCAAGGATGGTGACGTTTTGCACTTCCTGTTCAATGTGTGAGCTGCGGCCGCGTCAACGTCTTCAAGAACCCGCTTCGGCGGGTTTTTTGTTGTTCAGCGAGGACCGCATGGACGAGACAACTTTGAGGCAACTCGCTTGAGGCAACTCGCGTGTCCATTGAGCGCAGTGGCATTAGAAAACAACTCGCCCGCGAGTTCTGGAACCAACCGGCCACACCAATCTCTCGCATCGCCATTGGTACGAGATATGCCCGGCGTGATGATCTACTACCCGTCGTAAGCGGAAGATCGCCTTATCACTGCGAGTGATTGCCGGTCGATCAGCCGCCATCGACGCTGCGGGTTAGCAACAAACTCAATCTGCTTTAGCAGTTGCGCAATGGCCAGAGCCAGTTGGGCGCGCTGTCCACTGCCCGAGCGGCAAGCGACTGCGCCTATATTGAGTTCAGCCAATCGGTTAACTCGAACTCGATTAACTCGCTGATATGGTTGCAACTATTCCGTCGCCCCAAAAGCAAAACCCCCACTATCTTTCGATAGTGGGGGTTGGCTTTAATAATAGCCTGACGATGACCTACTTTCA
>NZ_JBWKVK010000002.1:1075989-1591434 GCF_059421665.1 Roseateles sp. GW821-FHT02E12 | reverse complement strand
AAGACCGCGGGGACCGTGGTCGCGAACGCCAGCAGCACAAGCCCCACCGCGCAAATCAGGCCTCCTCCCATGACGAAGGGCTTCTGCCGCTTCAGGCGGTCGGACAGATAGCCGAACAGGAAGCATCCGAAAGCCACTGGGGCTATCGACACCAGCGTCAGCTGCAGGACGACCGGCCCGACATCGGCAGCCGCGAACTTGAATCTGTCGATCAGCAGGAATGCGTTGTACGTCGCGCTGGAAAAGGTGCACGTGATGAGAAACCGTACAAGCCAAGCCCATCCGAACGCAGGATGCTGCCGAGGGTTGAGCCAGAACGACTTCAGCAACTCGATGGCCGAGATTTGCCCCGCTCCAGCGGATGAAACATGTCGGGGATCGCGCAGCAGGGCGGCGCCGACCAGCGCGCCCAAGGCAGCGGCACCGCCGACGATGCACCATTGCAAGACAAGGTTGCCGGAGGCGGCGCTGACCGCCCCCAGCCCGAGCAAAGGCGCACAGGCTGCGATGAAGCCAATCAGGCCCGAGGTGGAGCCTCTCTTCTCAGCCGGGATCTGATCGACCACCGCAGCCGCTCCTGCAGCGAACTGGAAGTTGATGAATATCTGAACCAGGCACCAGACGACCGCCACCTGCCACACCTGCGTTGTGAGCGCGAGCGCCGCGACCGACAGGCCGCCGCCCACGCCTCCGATCAGGATCCAGGTGCGCCTGCGCCCGAAGCGGGACGTCGTGCGGTCGCTGAACCGGCCTCCAAGAGGGTTGGCGAGCAACGCGAAGAAGCCACCCAGGCCGATGACGAAGCTGAAAGTCGTGGCGGCGTCCTGAACCGAGATCTTCGTTAGATGGAGTGCCAGCAGCAACGCCGGTGGCACCACCTGGGTGATGAACGCGCCGCTGTAGGAGGCGATCAGCGCCGTGACCAGTCGGCCGAAGGGCGTCGCCGAATCGTTGCGGGCCGCATGGGACATGTCGTGGATTGGCGTCGTGGTCATTGGCAGCACTCCATCCAGGCTTGGCGCTCCGGCGCGGCCGCATCGGGCAGCACTTCGGTGAGTGCATCGAAAATCATGGTCTGTCGCCGTGTCAGGTCATAGGCAGGCCAGCCGGGATCCCCGGTCTGCGCGAACCGCGTCCATGCCGCGTGCATGGCGGTGGCAAGGCTCTGTGGCGGCTGCGTGCCCAACCAGGCCTCGCTGCCTGGCAGCGACTTCAGCGCCTGGAGGTCGTCGCGAACGAAGGGAATCTCGAGCGCATGGTTGGACGCCAGTCCCGGCGGCAAGCCCGGGCTCTCCCACCGGAACTCGTACAGCCAAGTCGGCACCGACGGGCTGGCCATGGCCCTGGCGTCGGCCAGCCGCAGGCTCGGCATGCGGAAGACCCTGTCGGTCCAGGCCGCTTCAATGAGGGCCAATCTGCTGTCAAGGCGGCGCGGACCGCTGCGGTAGGCGTCCCTGATCGACGCGTTGATGCCGAGCAGACGCTGGAGGTACCAGCCCACGATGGGGTTGACATCCGAGCGACCCAGGACCTTCAGGAAACCAATGGTCTCGTTGCGGGTCGTGCCCATGATCAGCGGCACGTTCGCTCTCGATGCGGCGGCACGAATCGGCGGTTCGGGCAGGGAGGCCGTTGCGTGCACGGCACGATAGGGACTCAGCTGGAAGCATTGAGCACCGGACCTGAGCGGATTGGCGAACTTCAGCGCGAACGGAAGGGTCGCCGCCACCGTCTGCGGCACCGTCGTCGCCTCGAAGGCCGCAAGCGTCGGCTTGATGCCAAGGTGCTTGGCAAGCCGCCGCGTGACACCTGAAGCCTCCTCGGGTGACACAGAGACAGCGGGGGAACCGCTCTGCGCAATGGCGCGCGCAAACAGGCCGCGGGCAGACGGCATGCACAAAAGATTCATGACGCTCACGCCTCCGGCAGACTGCCCGAAGAGAGTGACGTTGGACGGGTCGCCGCCAAAGGATGAAATATTTCGCTGCACCCACTCCAGCGCAGCAACCTGGTCGCGCAGCCCCAGGTTGTCCGTCCCTTCACCCAGATAGACGAAGCCTTCGACGCCCAGCCGGTAGTTGATGGACACGTGCACGATGCCGTCGCGCGCGAAAGAGCGCCCGCTGTGGGCCATCGCTGAGCCACTGCCCATCAAATAGCCGCCGCCATGGATCCAGACCATCACTGGCAGCCGATTGGCGCCGCAGTCGGGCGTCCAGATCTCCAGCGTCAGGCAGTCGGGACCGGTGGATTGCGCGTTGAAGTAGAGCGCGTCGATTTCGTCCCCGTCCTCGAGCGCGGGCTGCGGCGCTCCCGGCCCGGGTTTGATGCATGGCCGGATGCCGCTCCACTTTTCCGGCGGCTGCGGCGGCCGGAATCGCTGTGCGCCAAAGGGCGGCGCCGCGAAGGGGATGTTCCTGAACACGTTCAGCCCGCACTCCACAGCCCCCTCGACCCGGCCGAATTCAGTGGAAACAACGAGACTCATCTGGAGATCCTTGGGAGATAGGGTTTCGCAAGAGATGCATGCGCTACGCCGGCAAACTTCGGGCGGCAGCAGCCCACAGCACGGCGCTGCGCCGTGCTGGCCTGAGATGGAGAGAAGAACGTCAGTTGCGGAGCTGGAGGACGTCGTCCAGCATCCTGATGACGCCCCGGGGATCCTGCAGATGAAGGTCGTGCACGGCGCCCGGCTTGACGCGCACGTCCCATCCCTCGGTCCGCAGCGCCTCGGCCATCCTGGCCGGCACCACGGCGCTGTCCTGCGCCAGCAGCAGCGTCGAGGGAACGACGGGCCGACCAATCGGGTAAGGGCGGGTCCGGGCCGAGCGCACGAGCTGCAACATCATTGATGCATCCCAGTCCTTCAACATCGCCCGCACACGTTCGGGCACGTCGTCGGCGGTCTCCGCTGCAACGGAACGCCCGGCAAGCCGGACCAGCAGGTCCGCAAGCCGCGGCCTGAGCGGACCGAGCAGGCTCAACAGGTGCGTGGCCACCGAGGTCGACATGCTGAGTGAGTAGGCGGGGTCAAGCCCGATGTAGCGCGTGGGTCGCAGGCGCTCGCAGGCCCATGCACCGGCGACGCCGCCGAGAGATTGCCCAACGAGCAGGTCCAGCCCCAGCGGCAAGCTGTCGACCAGGTCGCCCGCAAAATCCTCGACGCGATAGGCGTCGGCTCGAGGGCTGCGCCCGTGCCCGCGCAGGTCGAGGAGGATCACCGTGAAGCCGTAGTCGGCAACCAGGATGCTCGCGAAATCGCGCCACACGTCAGCGGCCTTGGATGCGCCGTGCACAAGCGCGGCCGTTCTCGGCCCGCTGCCAACACGCCAGGTCTCGAGCTTCATCGCCGTGGCCCCCCATCGCCGGCTGTTGAGACCATCACGAGGCCCGCCCTTGGAACAGCTCACGCGCGATCAGATCCTTCATGATCTCGTTGGCGCCGCCATAGATCTTCTGCACGCGCGAATCGACGTACATCCGCGCGATCGGGTACTCCGCCATGTAGCCGTAGCCGCCGAACAACTGCAAGCACTCGTCCACGACCTTGCACTGCTGCTCCGTGCACCACCACTTGGCCATGTAGGCCGCCTGATCGTCGAGCGTGCCGTCGAGCAGGCGCTGCGTGCAGTCATTGAGGAAGGCACGGACGACGTGAGCGAGCGTCGCGCATTCCGCCAGCTTGAAGCGGGTGTTCTGAAAGTCCCCGATGGCCTGGCCGAACGCCTTGCGATGGCTCACGTAGTCGACAGTGAGCTCCACTGCGCGCTCGATCACCGCCGCAGCGGGCACGGCCAACAGCAGCCGCTCGTAGGGGAGCTGACTCATCAACTGCCGAAACCCCTCCCCCGGAACCTCGCCCAGCAGGCAGTCGGCGGGCACGCGAACGTTGTCGAAGAACAGCTCGGCCGTGTCGGACGCGTGCTGGCCCAGCTTCTCCAGCCGCCTGCCGACGCGAAAACCGTCAAGGCCTTCCGTCTCGACCACGACCAGCGACACGCCGCGGGAGCCGGCCTCGCCACTGCGGACAGCGACGACCAGCAGATTGGCGGTGAAGCCGTTCGTGATGAAAGTCTTGGCACCGTCGATGACGAGGTGCTCGCCGTCCCGCCGCATGCGGGTGGTCAGTGCCTTCAGATCCGAGCCGCAGCCCGGCTCCGTCAGCGCGATACCGGCAAGCAGCTCTCCGCTGGCCAGCCTTGGCAACCAGCGCCGCTTCTGCGCCTCGGTCCCATAGTCGACGATGTAATGCGATGCGATGGTGTGCACCGCCGTATTCACCGGGAACTCCGCCCGCGCGAGTTCGTCCTGGACCACCAGCTGGTAGGCCAGCGTGGCGCCTGATCCGCCGTGGTCCTCATCGAGTTCCGGCAGCAGGAAGCCCAGCGCCGCGAACGGCCGCCAGACTTCGCGCGGAATGAAGCCCTGGCGTCGCCAGCCATCCAGCCGCGGTGCGAGTTCGCCGTCGATATAGCGCCGGAGCTGATCCCGGAAGGCGTCGATCTGTTCGTCCATCCAAGAATGGCGCAGCAGTTGTGGAAACATCGTTCAGATCCCCGTGAGACCGCCGCTGCACATCAGGGTCTGGCCGCTGATGTAGTCGGACTCCGGAATGCAGAAGAGATAGACGGCATTTGCCGCGTCCTCGGGGGAGCCCGCGCGGCCGAGCGGGATGCTGCGCTCCATCGTGGCCATCAAGTCGGGGTTCACGCCCACCTTGATGTCCTTGCCGTCGATGTGTGCCATCGCGCCATCGCTGGCATTCGTCGTCAGCCGCGTCTTGATCAGCCCGTAGGCCACGCAGTTGACGGTGACATTCATGCGGCCCCATTCCTTGGCCAGCGTCTGCGTCAACCCCATCACGCCGGCCTTGGCCGTGGCGTAGTTGCTCTGCCCCGCGTTGCCGAACATGCCGGCAACGGATGAGATGTTGACGACCTTGCGCACCCGGACGGAGCCAGCCTCGGCCTCCTTGCGCGACAGCGCCCGGATGACCGGCTGCGCGGCCCGCAGGATCCGGAACGGGGCGGTCAGGTGGACGTCGATCAGCGCGTACCACTGCTCGTCCGTCATCTTCTGGATGACGTTGTCCCAGGTGTAGCCGGCGTTGTTGACGAGGATGTCGAGCCCGCCATAGCAGTCCATGGCCGTGGCGACGAACCGGTCGGCGAAATCTGGCGCTGCAACACTGCCGATGCAGGCCTCGGCAAGACCGCCGAGGCTTCTGATCTGCGCCACCGTCTCCTGCGCCGGATCGTCGTCCAGGTCGTTGACGACGACACGTGCGCCTTCGCCAGCGAGCTTCAGCGCAATGGATCGACCAATGCCGCGGCCGGCGCCGGTGAGCAGGGCCACCCTGCCTTCAAGTTTTGATGTCATGGAGTTTCTCTGTTGGAAGGGCCAGGCAACGCCACCATGGCATCGCCGATGATCTTGGTCTGGCCGTACTGGTTCTCGCAGTGCAGCTCGATGCGCAACCGGGTCTCGCCCCCCTCTTCAAACCGCTCGGTCACGCGGCCATGGCATCGGAGGGCGTTGCCAAGATGCGCAATGCCCTGGAAACGCACGTCGAACCGACGCAGCTGTTGCTGGGGGGTCCAGTTCGTCAACAGCCGGCCCAGCCAGGCCATCGCCAGCATCCCCTGGGCGAAGACATCGGGCATGCCCGCGCGACGCGCAAAGTCCAGGTCGAGATGAATCGGGTTGTGGTCGCCGGACGCACCTGCGAACAGCGCCAGGGCGGTCCGGTCGATGATGGGCAATTGCAGCGCAGGCAACTGGTGGCCGACGCCAACGTTGGCAATATCAAGCATCTTCATGGCCTTCAGTGGCGGTACACCAGGACCGCCTGCATCTCCGCCACGAGCTCGCCGGCCTCGTCCGTGACCCGCGACGACTTGACCACGAACTCGAGCGCCCCGCCCTTCTTCTGGTACACGTCGCTCACCTTGGACTGGACGGTCACCGTCTCACCCGCGCAGACGGTGCGGTGATAGGTGAAGCGCTGTTCGCCATGCAGCAGATTCGTCAATGGGATCCCGAGTTCACCGAGCAGGCGATCGTTGGCGCCAGATTCGAGTTCGATGCCGAACAAGAAGGTGGGCGGGACCGGCAAGTCCGCAAAGCCCGCAGCCCGGGCCTCGGCAAGGTCGGTATACATGGCGTTGGTTTCACCGATGGACTTTGCGAAAAAGCGCAGGCGCCCCCGCTCTATCGTCATCACCGACGCCGGCGTCTCGTGCCCTATCCACTTGCTGTCGATCATGCGCGGCCTCCCGCGACGCGCTCGTACAGCGTCACGACGCAGGCGCCACCCAGGCCGAGGTTGTGCTGCAGCGCCAGCTTTGCATCCGGCACCTGGCGGCGCCCGGCGGACCCGCGCAGTTGATGGGTCAGCTCGAAGCATTGCGCCAGCCCCGTCGCGCCGAGCGGATGCCCCTTGCTCAGCAGCCCCCCCGAGGGATTGGTGACCGTCTGGCCGCCGTAGGTGTTCTGCCCGCCCTCCACAAACGATTCGGCGCCACCGATCGGGCAAAGGCCGAGCGCCTCGTAGGAAAGCAGCTCGTTATGCGCGAAGCAGTCGTGCAGTTCAACGACGTCCACATCCATCGGATCCACGCCGGCTGCTTCATAGACGAGCGAGGCCGCTTCACGCGCCATGCTGAAGCCGACAACCTCCCGCATGTCGCCAGCCTCGAAGGTGGAGGGTCTGTCCGTCGTCATGGACTGGGCCTTGATCCGGACGCCGCGCGACAGTCCGTGCCGCTCGGCGAACTCGGCCGAGCACAGAATCGCGGCCGCGGCACCACAGGTCGGCGGGCAAGCCATCAGGCGGGTCATGACACCGGGCCACAGCACCGCGGAAGCCATCACCTCCTCGGCAGTGACGACCTTGCGAAAGAGGGCCAAGGGGTTGTGCTCGGCGTGGCGGCTCGCCTTGGCGCGAATCTTGGCGAAGGTCTCCACGCGGGTGCCGAACTGCCTCATGTGCGCTTCGCCGGCACCGCCAAAATAGCGCAGCGCCAGCGGTAGCTCGGACTCCACAAGTTCGTCCGTGGCGCTGTTGAAGCGCTGGAAGGGACTCGGGCGATCCTCAAAGATGCCCGCGATCGGTCCCGCCGTCATCTGCTCGAAACCCAGCGCGAGCACGCATTCGCTGGCGCCGCTGGCCACGGCCTGGCGGGCAAGGTACAGGGCAGTCGAACCTGTGGCGCAGTTGTTGTTGACGTTGATGATCGGAATGCCCGTCATGCCGACTTCGTAGAGCGCTCTTTGCCCGGCCGTGGAGTCGCCATAGACATAGCCGGCGTAGGCCTGCTGGACCTGCTCATAACCGACCCTCGCATCGGCAAGGGCCGTGCGAACCGCCTTGGCCGCCATCAACGGATAGGGCTCATGTGCGCCGGGCTTGACGAAGGGGATCATGCCGACCCCCACGACGTAAACATCATTGCTCATCGAATTTCCTCGAGAAGACGAAGTTGCGAAGACATCTCTTTCAAGAGACGTTGCGCTTGCGGCCGCGCCAGAACGGCTCGCGAAGGGTCGACTTGAGGACCTTGCCGGCGCCAGACAGTGGCAATTGATCGACGAAGGTGATCGTGCGCGGGCACTTGTAGGCCGCGATCAACGACTTGCAGTGGCCGATGAGTTCCTCGACGGACAGGTCTGCCCCACCCTTGGCCACCACGACCGCGTGCACAGCCTCACCCCAGTTCTCGTCCGGGATGCCGATGACGGCGCTGGCGGCCACGCCGGGGTGGCGACCGAGCGCGTTCTCAACTTCGCCCGAATAGACGTTCTCGCCACCGGTGACGATCATGTCCTTGAGGCGGTCGACGATGAAGATGAACCCGTCGCCGTCCATCCAGGCGCCGTCGCCCGTGTGCATCCAGCCGTCGCGGATGGCCGCGGCCGTCAGCTCGGGTTGGTTCCAGTAGCCGAGCATCACGTTGGGCCCGCGGACAACGACCTCGCCGACCGTGCCACGGGGAACTTCGCGGCCGTCGCCATCGACGATGCGCACTTCCGTGCATCGCGCCGCGCGGCCAGCCGAAGCGAGCTTTCCCAGCGCCCTGCCCTCGGCCGAGTGGTAGTAGCCGGTGTTGAGCGTCGCGATGGGCGACAGCTCGGTCATGCCATAGGCCTGGACAAAACGGGCCTGCGGAAACACGGCCATCGCCCGCTCGATGAGCGCCTCCGAGATCGGCGAAGCACCGTAGGCGATGGTTTTCAACGCACTCAGGTCCCTCGGCTCGTCGATGCTGGGATCGTCGACGAGGCGCTGGATCATGGTCGGGACCAGCAGCACGCTCGTCACACGGTCGCGCGCCAGCGTGTCCAGCACGTGCCGAGGCTCGAACGAAGGCAGGACGGAATGCGTGACCGCATTGAGCCACTGGCCATGCGCAATGCCCATGTCCGCCAGATGGAACATGGGCGCGACATGCAGATAGGTTCCCGCGTCGCTGCCGAAGTCATCCGAGCACACCATCAGCGCGGAGCTGCACATATTGGTATGGCTGAGCATGACGCCCTTCGGATAGCCGGTCGTGCCGCCGGTGTAGAAGATGCCGGCCAGGTCGTCACCCCGTCGGCCTGCGTCAGGCATGGGCTCGGCCTTGCGCAGCAATTCCTCGTAGCCCAGCATGCCCGCGGGTGGATGGCCGTCCCCGCAGTGGATGACCACCCGTGCGGTTGCCGGCTCCTGCTGGAAGTGCGGCACCATGGCCTTGAAGGCGTCATCGACCAGCAGGATGGCGGAGCCTGAATCGTCCAGCGCATAGAGGATCTCGCTCGCCGACCAGCGCGTGTTGCAGGGATTGAGGACGCCGCCGCCCCAGAGCACGGCCATCTGGTACTCGAGGTAACGGTCCGAATTCAGGGCCAGCATGGCGACGCGATCGCCGCGTTGCATGCCGAGGGACCGCAGTGCGCTGGCGAGACGGGCGACGCGATCTGCAAACTCTCGGAAGGTCCGTTGTCGCTCACCGAAGCGGACGGCGATCCGATCCGGATGCTGCTGCAGCGCGCGGTGCAAGGCCTGGGTGATGTACATGATGGTGCGTCTCAGTCAGGCGCCATGGCGAAGCGCCTGGCGTGCTTGGAATGCTTGTCAGCTTGAGCGCTGCGGCGTGGATGCGGTTGGTGAGCAGCTCAGAAGCGATAGGCCATGTCGATGCCGACGGTGCGCGGCTGAATGACACCGGCGACGAAGGGATTGCCCGACGGGTTCAGCCCGGTCACCTGGTCGCCCCCTGGGGCGGCATGGTTGAGCCCGCGCTTGTTTGACAAGTTGCGCACGTAGGCCGAGAGGCGAAGGCTGTCGATGTCCACGCCTGCGTTGAAATTCCAGGTCGTGTAGGCGGGCACTTCCACCGCCTTTCTGAGGCTGAAGTCCGAGCGACGCGTGCCCATGTAGTTCACCGAGATCCCGGCCCACGCCTTGCGCGAAGCGATCACGAAGTCATATTGCCCCCCGACCGAGCCGCTCCACTTGGGAGTGAACGGCATGCTGTCGCCATTGACGCCACCGGCGGCGGGCGCGTCGGACGTCAGCCGTGCGTCGGTGTAGGCGCCGTTGGCCCGCAGCGTCAGCCCGGCAGCGGGTGTGTAGATGAGCGACAACTCAGCGCCCTGACTCCGTGCCGTGCCGCCGTTGACGAAATACGCGTACGAAATCGTCGAACTCGGCGCGGTCGTCAGGATCTGCAGCTTCTGCCAGTCGGTGAAGAACAGTGCGCTTTCGATCGACGCCTTGCCGCCGAGAAAGTAGGACTTGAAGCCGACTTCGTAGCTGACCAGCTTGTCCGCGTCGAAGGATGGCTTGCCGTCCGGCACCAGCCCAGCAGGCAGCGTGCTGGGCCCACCGGGTCTGTAGGCCGAAGCGGCTCGGGCATAGAGCGCCGTGTCGACGAACGGCTTGTACCGCGCGCCGAGCATCCAAGTCGAATGGCGCTGCGCCACATCCTGGATCACGACCGAAGCGAGGGGCGACGCGATGGTCGGCGCGTAGTTCTGGTCATAGTGCTGCCGGTCCGTGGACAGCCGCAGGCCAGCCATCAAGTCCACATCCGGCGTGACGGCCAGCGTCACATTGCCGAAGGCCGACAGTTCCCGGTATTTGGATTTGGTGAGCGCGTCCGCCAGCTTCGGCGTCGGCAGCACCTGCCCTGTGGCCATGAAGAAGGGGCTGTCAGCGCCAATGGCGTTCGAACTCTTTTCATCGGTCCAGAACAAGCCCGCGTCGTACTCCAGCCTTTCCTCGAAGGCGCTCGAACGGGCCCGCAGTTCCTGGGATATGCGACGGGTACGGATGTCCACGTCGCTTTGGGCCCCGAGGCCAGGCAGGCCGAAGATCAGCTGCAGCAGGGCTGTGTTCGGGCGGCTCACGTCCTGCTTGAAGTGCATTCGGGAGTCCTGCCAGGTCGTCGCCGAGACCAGCTCGAAATTACCCACCCTTCCCTTGACCGTGACGTTTGAAACGTCGAGCGACGACTCCTGCGGTTCATCTATCCACGTCGATCGCTGCAGGTCGCCCGACAGGGGCACGAGGTCGGGCGCGACGGCGTCCTCGTTCCCATAGCCTTTGGCCTTGAACTTCTGGGAGAGGACCCAGCCCCGCACCAGCCATTGAGGAGCGACCTTCCAATCCATCGCGATCCGCCCGCCGCGCGTTGTCGCGCGATTCACATCCTGCGCGCCATTCGCGGGGTTGTCGATGTACCCCCCTTCGACTCGATTGAATGCGCTGAAGCGCAGACCCAGAACGTCCTTCTCCAGCGGCAGGTTCAAGGCAACGCGCTCGTTCGAGCCTGAGCTTCCTCCTGCGATGCTGTTCATTCCAAGCGTGACGACGCCTGAGAAGGAACCCGTGTTGGCGGGTGCAGTCACGTACCGGACCAATCCGCCCACTGCGCCGGCGCCATACAGCGTTCCCTGTGGGCCCTTCAGCACTTCGATGCGTTGCAGTTCAGCCGGATCAAGATCGGGCGTCAGCACGCTGCCCGACGCGAACGCATTGACCGATCCGATCGGCGCCTCGTCGATGTATTGGGCGGTGGTGGGTGTCGACTGGTTCGCGCCGGTGCTGATGCCTCGCAACACCACCGCAGACTGACCCCGGGTGACCGAGATGACGGACAGGCCGGGGACCTGCGCGGCGAAGTCTTCGAGTCGCGCGGCGCCGGCCAGGGCGAGGCGCTCCCCACGGATCGATGAAATGGAAGCCGCGACGTCGATCGCGGCCTGTTCCCGCTTGTTGGCGGTCACCACGATCCTTTCGAGCACATTGGTCTCGGCCGGGGTTCTCGATGACGCAGCGGTCGCTGCCGGCTCGACGCTCTGGGCATGCACCGACTGCATGAGCGAGCACAGCAGGGAGGTCGTAACGGCGACGGCGGTTCGATCAAACCGTGAGGGGGCTGGGGTGTGCATGAGTTCTTCGGTAGGGATGGGCGCCAGGTGCGACGGGCGCACCGAGCCACTTGCCCGCGGCAAACCACGGGCAGACGGTTGCGGCTTGCGCCGGCTTCTTGGGGTTTGGCTAGCCTCGGCGGCTCATGGGCACTGCGTGCACAACGGCGCTGGCTGGCCGATGCGTCAGTCGCGGCGCCTGCGCAATCGGCAGTGCCGCCCTATGCGAACCATCCGCTGTCGTTCGCCTTCAACGTCATGCGCGGACGGCGAGCGCCGCGTCGGAAGGGTGTCCATGTTCTTGCCTCTGTCGTTGTGTGTCTGCCATGTGCCCAGGCAGTGGCCGTATAGTAAAAAACGACATCCGAAGGAGACATGGCCGAACGCGGCAGCGTGATGTCATAAAGCCGCAACCTGTTCATTCCCATGCTCGCCCCGGTCGCCACGATAGAGATTGCGCTTGTGCATGGAATGCTGTCCGGCATCCGTGCGCGTGGCGAGCCCGTCGAGGAACATCTGAACCGCGCGGGCATTGCGCCGGAACTGATGGATCGCGCCAATGCACGAGTGACCTCCGAGCAGTACATCGGACTTTTCCGATCGTTGATCAGGCGGCGCAACGATGAAGCACTTGCGTTTCTGTCGCGCCCCATGCGTCGGGGCAGCTTCGCGCTGATTGCCCAGGAGGGCATATCGGCGCCGACCGTTGAAAGCGGCATCAAACGGATGGCACGCGCCCTCTCACTGATGCAGGACGACCTGACGTTGAAACTCGTCCGCAGAGGCAACGAGGCGGGCATCGAGCTGCGCTTGCGCGAACCCCTGGCGCCCCACCCCGAGTTCCTGCATGAGCTGATCCTGCGGGTCAGTTGGCGCCTGGTGGCCTGGCTCGTCGACGAGCGCCTACCCGCAACGGCATTCGAGTTCCCGTTCCAGCAGCCTGACTACGTCCACGGCTACGCGAAGATCTTCCCTGCGCCGCTGCGCTTCGCGAGCTCGCGTTCTACCGTCTGGTTTGCCGCGGACAGCCTGTCAAAGCCAGTGCGTCGAGACGGTCAGGCGCTGCGTCAATTTCTGGCGGCTTCACCTGCGAATGTCATCGTGCCACGTCGCGATGGCGGTGTGACTCAGGCGGTGCGAAACCAACTCCAGCGAATGCTTCCCCACTGGGGTGATCTGGGCAGCGTCGCCAGCAACCTCGCGATGTCGAGCTCCACTCTCCAGCGACGCTTGTCGGCCGAGCGGACGACCTTCCAGTTCATCAAGGACGAGCTCCGTCGCGATCTCGCGATCACCCGGCTCAACACCAGCAAGGTCGCGCTGGCAACTCTCGCCGACGAACTCGGCTTTGCCGACAGCGCCGCCTTCCAACGCGCTTTCAAGCATTGGACGGGTAGCGCGCCGGGCGTCTACCGTCAAGGCAAGCCGTAAAGGCCAGACTTGAGTCACATTTCGGCAAAGCAGGATGCGGCGAGAGGATGGTGCTGAGGGCGCTCTTGCGCAGCGTTCGGCGGATGCGGCGAAGGAAATCAAGACTCTGATCGGCGCCTCCGTAGACAAGGTCGACGCCGGTTCGCGCTTCGTTCATTCCGCGGGCAGCACCATGATCGAGCTCGAGGCGAGCGTCCAAAGCGTGACCAACATCATGGGCGAGATTCGGGCTTCAGCGTCGGAGCAGAGCAACGGCATCGGAGGCGTGAACGAGTCCGTCGCGCAGTTGGATGCGATGACGCAGCAGAACGCAGCGCTGGTCGAACAGTCCGCCGCGGCCGCCATGTCGCTGAAGGATCAATCCGAGCGCATGGCTTCACTCGTTGCGTCGTTCCAAATCGAAGGCTTCTCTCGGCACCCTGTGCAACCCTGAGCTGGCTGTTGGAATGGCCGCATCGCCAAATGGAAAAACACTGGCGAGAGCAGCGGCGCTGACGATCGGCCCCAGATCAACGGACATTCCGTCTACATCAAGCTGACATCCCAAGAACTCGCTCTCTTGGGGAAGCCGAGCTCAAACCCATGCGCGTTGGACCTGACAGTCTGCCGGTGCCCATCAAGCGCTATTCAGTCGACTTGGGTCGCGCTGCACGCGCCGCCCTGACCCTGTCAAATGGGGTGGCGAGGGAGTACGGTCTGCGGAGGGAAGATGAACTTGTGCGCCAGCATGTCATGCCTTAGACCAGCGGCGCCGATCGCATCAACACCGTCTTGAGCGCAAAGCTCGACTTGATGTGCTCGACACCGGGAATACGAGTCAGCGTACGCGTTAGGAACTCGTGGTACGCGTCAAGGTTGGGAACCACGACGCGCAGGTTGTAGTCAGCATCGCCAGTCATCAGGAAGCAGCTCATCACCTCCGGCACCTGGGAAATGGCACGCTCGAACTTGGTGATCGCCGCCTCGGACTGCTTCTCCAGCGTCACGGACACGAACACGCTGATCGTGCCGGCCAAGCGCTGTTCATCCAACTGCGCGACATATCCCTTGATGTACTGCTGCTGCTCCAGGCGGCGCACGCGGCGCAGCGTCGGCGTGAGCGACAGGCCGATGCGGTCGGCGAGTTCCCGGCCGCTGAGCCGGCCGTCGATCGCCAGCTCACGCAGCAGCTTGAGGTCGAAGGTATCGAGATCATTCATCTTGGTTCAATTGAACTATCCATTGATCATTCATTGATTCACACGGACCTTTCCGTGTGGATTTCGTAGGCTCATTTTGGTGCCAATGTCTCTGTCCGTGAAGCGAAACTTCTGCGCCATTGCCCATGCCGGGCGCGCCAGAGATACCGATGGGTGCCATAGACCTTTCCTTCACCGCCGACGCCAAGTACAACCGCACCGAGGGGCGCACCCTGCTGACGGGGATCGAAGCGCTGGTGCGCCTGCCGATGCTGCAGCGCCAGCTGGACAGGGCCCAGGGCCTGAAGACCGCGGGGCTGGTCTCCGGCTATCGCGGGTCGCCGCTTGGCGCCTATGACCAGCAGCTCTGGAAAGCCGCCAAGCAGCTGGCAGCCCATGACATCGTCTTCCAGCCCGGACTGAACGAGGACCTCGCGGCCACGGCGCTGTGGGGCGCGCAGATGCACCGCGCTTTCGGATCCACGAGGGTGGATGGCGTCTTCGGCATCTGGTACGGCAAGGGGCCGGGCGTGGACCGCAGCGCCGACGCGCTGCGCACCGCCAATGTGCTCGGCACGTCCAGGCTCGGCGGCGTGCTCGCGGTGTCCGGTGACGACCACTCCGCCCAATCGTCGATGTATCCGCACCAGACGGACGGCATCCTGCAGTCGAGCTCCATTCCCGTGCTCCAGCCTGGCCATGTGCGCGAGATCCTCGAACTGGGCCTGGCCGGGCTGGCGATGTCCCGCTTCACGGGACTCTGGGTCGGCCTGAAGACGATCGCCGAGGTTGTCGAGACGGCAGCATCCTTCGACCTCGGCCCGCTGCCCAGCTTCGTGATGCCCGAGGACTTCGAGGTACCGCCACACGGCCTCAACTGGGATCCGGACATCGCCTGGCCGGCGCAGCGCGCCGAACTGGAGCGGCGCCTGATCCAGTACCGCCTGCCTGCCGCCCGTGCCTGGGCCAGGGCCAATCGGCTGGATCGCATCGTGGTGGATGCGCCGCGCCGGCGCCTGGGCGTCATCACCGTCGGCAAGGCCCACCAGGACTTCATGCAGGCGGCCGAGGATCTCGGCCTGTCGCCCGCGGCGATGCAGCAACTGGGCGTCTCCGTCTACAAGGTCGCGATGAGCTGGCCGCTGGAGACCGAAGGGGCCATGGCCTTCGCCGACGGTCATGAGGAAATCCTCGTGGTCGAGGAGAAGCGCTCGGTCGTCGAGGCCCAGCTCAAGGATGCCCTCTTCCATCAACCCGCGGGACGCCGACCGCGCGTCACGGGGAAGTCAGACGAACGTGGCATGACCTTGCTGCCGGAGGTGTCCGAGTTCAGTGCCGCGCTGCTGGCGAAGACGCTGGTGACCCGGATGGCCGCGCTCGGGATCGAGGCCAGGCAGTTCGTCGAGCGCCTGGCAGCCCTGCAGCGCGAGCAGCCGCCGCTGCCGGCTGGCGCCATTCCAATACGCGCGCCCTACTTCTGCTCGGGCTGTCCCCACAACACGTCCACCCACACGCCCACCGGCTCGATCAGCGGCGGCGGCATCGGCTGCCACGTGATGGCGCTGTCGCAGCCCTGGCTGAAGACGCAGACGTTCTCCCAGATGGGTGGCGAGGGGGCCCAGTGGATAGGCGCAGCGCCTTTCTCCGAGACCCCGCACATCTTCCAGAACCTCGGGGACGGCACCTACCAGCACTCGGGCCTGCTGGCGATCCGCGCCGCGGTGGCGGCGGGGACCAACATCACCTACAAGATCCTCTACAACGACGCGGTGGCCATGACCGGCGGCCAGGCGGCCGAGGGCGTCATCGACCCGGCCCGCATCACGCGGCAGTTGCACGCCGAAGGGGTGGCCCGCATCGCGCTCGTGTCCGACGACCCCGGTCGCTGGCGCGCAGCCACCGACCTGGCCGACGGCGTCACCGTCCACGACCGCGGCGACTTGGACGCCGTGCAGCGCACCCTGCGCGCCGTGCCGGGCGTGACCGCCATCGTCTACGAGCAGACCTGTGCCGCCGAGAAGCGCCGTCGGCGCAAGCGCGGCGACATGCCCGACCCCGACCGGCGCCTGTTCATCACCCCCCGCGTCTGCGAAGGATGCGGGGACTGCACCGTCCAGTCCAACTGCATCGCGGTGGAGCCCCTGGCAACGCCCTTCGGCCGCAAGCGCCAGGTCAACCAGAGCGCCTGCAACAAGGACTTCTCCTGCGTGAAAGGCTTCTGCCCCAGCTTCGTGGAGATCGAGGGGGCGCGCGTGCGCAAGCCCGACGGCCAGCGCGTGAAGCAGCTCGAAGCCGAGCTTGCCGCCGCGCTCGCGCCGCCACGGCTGCCTGGGATCAACGGGCCGTTCAACATCATCGTCACGGGCATAGGTGGCACGGGCGTGCTGACCATGGGCGCCCTGCTCGGCGCCGCGGCCCACCTGGAAGGGCGTGGCGCGACCGTGCTGGACTTCACCGGGCTGGCGCAGAAGAACGGGGCCGTCGTGAGCCAGGTGCGCATCGCGGCCTCGCCGCAGGACATCCACGCGTCGCGCATCGGCCAGGGTGCGGTGGACCTGTTGCTCGGTGCAGACCTGGTCGTCTCAGCCACGCTTGACACGCTGGCCAAGCTGTCGGCCAACCGCGCCGCCGCAGTGGTGAACCTCGGTGAGTCCCCGACAGGCGAAGGCATGCGCCAGCGCGACGCCACCCTGCCCACGCCACTGATGCGCAAGCGGGTCCAGTCCCGCTGCCGCGTGGACGACTTCCACGCCTTCGAGGCCAGCGCGACCGCGGTCCAGCTGTTCGGCGACACCGTGGCCACCCACACGCTGATGCTCGGCTATGCCTGGCAGCAGGGGCTGGTGCCACTGTCGAGCGAGTCCATCGAGCGCGCCATCGAACTCAATGGCGCCGCGGTCGAGCTCAACCGCCGGGCGTTCACCTGGGGCCGCATCCTCGCGACAAAGCCGGACGCGCTGGAGGCCCTCGGCGGCGCACCGGCCTCGCCCGCTTTGCCCGACACCCTCGATCAACTGGTGAAGCGCCACGTGCAGGATCTGACGGCCTATCAGAACGCCGCCTATGCCCGCCGCTACCGTGATCTGGTGACCCAGGCTCAGGCTGCGGAGCGCCGGGCAATGCCTGGCCAGCAGTCCTTCGCGACAGCCGTGGCTGTCAGCGCCTACCGGCTGATGGCCTACAAGGATGAGTACGAGGTGGCCCGCCTCTACGCGGGCGAGGACTTCAAGGCGGCGCTCGCCGCGCAGTTCTCCGAGTGGGGCCGGGTATCGGTCTGGCTCGCGCCGCCCCTGCTGTCCCGCATCGACCCGGCCACCGGACGGCCGAAGAAGCGCAAGTTCGGGCCGTGGGTGCTGCGGGCGATGGGCTGGCTGGCGGGGCTTCGCAGCCTGCGCGGCACCTCGGCCGACGTGTTCGGCTACACGGCCGAGCGGCGCGCGGAGCGCCAGCTGATCCGCGACTTCTTCGCAGACGTCGCCTGGCTGACCGAAAACCTGTCGGCCGCGACGCACCCCCAAGCCGTGGCACTGGCGCAGCTGCCCCAGGAGATACGCGGCTTCGGCCCCGTGAAGGCCGCCGCCATGGCCGCACATGCCGGCCAACGCGCCGCCCTGACGCAGGCCCTGCGTGGACAGCCCTCGGCACCCGTCGCCCGCGCATTGCGCGAGGCAGCCTGAACTTCACGCCTCCCCTGGAGCCCAGCCCATGCAGAACGCAGCACGCGACCTTGCCCGCAATCCGGACGACCCGGTCGTCATCCTGTCCGCCGCACGAACGCCGCTGGGCGGTTTTCAGGGACGACTGGCCGGCATGACCGCGCCGCAACTGGGCGCGGTCGCCATCCAGGCGGCGGTCGAACGCTCGGGACTTGCGGCCGAGCAGGTGCAGGAGGTCCTGATGGGCTGCGTGCTGCCGGCAGGCGTTGGCCAGGCACCGGCGCGCCAGGCGTCACTGCTGGCGGGCCTGCCTGTCGCCGCGGGCTGCACCACGGTGAGCAAGGTCTGCGGTTCGGGCATGAAGGCCGTCATGCTGGCGAGTGATCTGCTGCGCGCGGGCTCGGCCGACGTGATGGTCGCAGGCGGCATGGAGTCGATGAGCAATGCGCCCTATCTGCTGCCCAAGGCCCGTGGCGGCTACCGGCTGGGGCACGGCGCGCTCACGGACCACATGTTCTTCGATGGCCTGGAGGACCGCTATGGCGAGCAATCCCAGGGCCGGCTGATGGGCAGCTTCGCCGACGACTGCGCGCGCCAGCACGCGATCTCGCGCGAATCGCAGGACGAGTTCGCGGCACGCTCCACCCTGCTGGCACGGGATGCCCAGCGCTCGGGCTACTTCGACTGGGAACTCGTGCCCGTCGACGTGCCCGCACGCGCGGGCGTGCAGGCCATGCTTGAGGACGAGCAGCCGCCCAAGCTGGACCTGAACAGGATCGCCTCGCTCAGGCCCGCCTTCGGTCCGCAGGGCACGGTGACGGCGGCGAACGCCAGCTCCATCGCAGACGGTGCCGCGGCCCTCGCGCTCACACGCATGTCCATCGCAGACCGCCAGGGCATCGCGCCGCTGGCGCTGCTGCGTGGCCATGCCACGCATGCGCAGGAGCCGGGCTGGTTCACGACCGCCCCGGCTGGCGCGGTGCGCGCGCTGCTGTCACGGGTGGGCTGGGAGATCGATGAGGTCGACCTGTGGGAGATCAACGAAGCGTTTGCCGTCGTGACCATGGCCGCGATGCGGGAACTCAGGCTCGAGCCCGACCGCGTCAACGTCCACGGCGGCGCCTGTGCCCTGGGTCACCCGATCGGGGCGACGGGCGCGCGAATCCTGGTCAGCCTGATCGGTGCGCTACGGTTGCGCCGGCTCAAGCGCGGAGTCGCGACCCTGTGCATCGGCGGCGGCGAAGCCACTGCCGTGGCCATCGAAATGTGTTGAGGACCCCATGTTCAGTGAAGAGCACCAATTGATCCGCGACAGCATGCGCAGCTTCGCCCAGGAACGCCTGGCCCCTCACGCAGCGGCGCGCGACCGGGACCACAGGTTCCCCAGGGAGGCCTTGCGGGAGCTCGGCGAACTGGGCGCGCTGGGCATCACCGTACCGCAGGACTGGGGCGGCGCCGGCATGGACTACCGCGCCCTGGCCCTTGCACTGGAGGAGATCGCCGCCGCCGACGGTGCGATCTCCACCATCGTCAGCGTGCAGAACTCACTGCCCTGCGGCATCCTGAACCGCTATGGCGACGAGAGCCAGAAGAGGCGCTGGCTGGTGCCCCTGGCCCGCGGGGAAGCGCTGGGCTGCTTCTGCCTGACCGAGCCGCAGGCGGGCTCGGACGCGGCGCAGTTGAGGACGAGCGCCGTGCGTGATGGGGACAAGTGGGTGATCTCGGGCGTCAAGCAGTTCATCACCACAGGCAAGCACGCCGACGTAGCCATCGTCATCGCGGTGACCGACAAGACCGCCGGCAAGAAGGGGCTGTCGTGCTTCCTGGTTCCGACGGCCACGGCGGGTTACGACGCGAGTCGCGTGGAGGAGAAGTTGGGCCAGCATGCCTCGGACACCGCACAGGTCGTCTTGCACGAATGCCGCGTCGGCCCGGAAGCCCTGGTGGGCCAGCCCGGGGATGGATACCGCATCGCGCTGTCCAACCTGGAGGGTGGGCGCATCGGCATCGCGGCGCAGAGTGTCGGCATGGCGCGCGCGGCGCTCGAGGCCGCCCTGCGTTATGCGCGTGAACGCGAGACCTTCGGGCAACCGATCATCGAGCATCAGGCGATCGCCTTCCGGCTCGCCGACATGGCCACGCAGCTGGAAGCTGCGCGTCAGCTCGTGTGGCATGCCGCGTCGCTCAAGGATGCCGGTCATCCCTGCCTGATGTCGGCGTCCATGGCCAAGCTGTTCGCGTCGGAGATGGCGGAGCAGGTTTGCACGGACGCCATCCAGATCCATGGGGGTTATGGCTATCTGGCGGACTTCCCCGTGGAGCGCATCTACCGGGACGTGCGGGTCTGCCAGATCTACGAGGGCACCAGCGACATCCAGCGCATGGTGATTGCCAGGACCTTGCGCGCCGGCTCCTGAACGACAAGCAACGCTGCCAAGGCGGCCTCATCGACTCGCACGCCGCGCTGCAGCGGCGTTCGCCTGCAACAGGGAGACAGGCAGACCAAGCGCCCCTCCCCATCTCAAGGAAGAAAACAGTGTCTGCAATCAGTGACCGCGACGGCAAGATCTGGATGGACGGCGAACTCGTCGACTGGCGCGACGCCAAGATCCACGTGCTGACCCACACCCTGCACTACGGCTGCGGCGCCTTCGAAGGCGTGCGCGCCTATGACACGGTCAACGGCACGGCCATCTTCCGGCTGCAGGAGCACACGCAGCGCCTGTTCAACAGCGGCAAGATCCTGCGCATGAAGATCCCGTTCTCGCAGGAACAGGTCAACGAGGCCCAGCGCGCCGTCGTCAAGGCCAACGGCCTGAAGAGCGCCTACATCCGCCCGCTGATCTGGATCGGCTCCGAGAAGCTGGGCGTCAGCCCCAAGGGCAACCAGGTGC
This sequence comes from Roseateles sp. GW821-FHT02E12, assembly GCF_059421665.1. Classification (NCBI taxonomy): domain Bacteria; kingdom Pseudomonadati; phylum Pseudomonadota; class Betaproteobacteria; order Burkholderiales; family Sphaerotilaceae; genus Roseateles; species Roseateles sp. GW821-FHT02E12. Next base: position 1,570,860 of record NZ_JBWKVK010000002.1, on the reverse strand, counting down.
ACCTGATGGTGGCCGCGTGGAGCTGGGGCGCCTACCTCGGCGAGGACGGCCTGAAGCGCGGCATCCGCGTGAAGACCAGCTCCTACACCCGCCACCATGTCAACATCACGATGACGCAGGCCAAGACGGTGTCCAACTACACCAACTCCATCCTGGCCAACATGGAAGCCACCGACGACGGCTACGACGAGGCGCTGCTGCTGGACGCCTCGGGCTTCGTGTCTGAGGGCGCAGGCGAGAACCTCTTCGTCATCAAGGGCGGCGTGGTCTACACGCCCGACCTGTCGGCCGGCGCGCTGAACGGCATCACGCGCAACACCATCTTCTCGATCTGCCAGGACCTGGGCCTGAAGCTGGTCGAGAAGCGCATCACCCGCGACGAGGTCTACATCTGCGACGAGGCCTTCTTCACCGGCACCGCCGCCGAAGTGACGCCCATCCGCGAGCTGGACCGCATCGAGATCGGCGCCGGCGAATATGCCGGAACACGCGGCCCCATAACCGAGAAGATCCAATCGGCCTTCTTCGACATCGTCAACGGCCGCAACCCCAAGTACGCCGGGTGGCTGACCTCGGTTTGACGAACTAGCGCACGAGGCCTCACTGCGGCCCCGTGCGGCCCCTGCATCGCGCAGCCGCCATTCGCGCATGGCGTGGGCCGGTGCGCCTCGCAGGGCCTGCGGCTATCTCCAAGGGGGTATTGCGGGGCAGTTGGGCATGACAAACCATGCGCGCATGTTGCAGCAACCTCAATTCAAGCTGACTCTTCAGCGCTGGCCCTACCGTCAAAAGATCCGCATCTCCCGCGGCGAGCTGGAAGACCAGACCGTCTTGTACGCGCAGGCGACCTCGGGCGACATCCAGGCGCACGGCGAAGGCGAGCAGCACGAATCCGACCAGACGCGCAGCATCCATGCGCTGGCGCGTGGCCTTGAGACGCTGGCCTGGCTCGCGCAGATGCCGGACCGCGCGGAGCTGCGCCAGCGCATGCCACCCGATGGACTTCGCAACGCGCTCGACGCCATGCTCTGGGACCTCGAGTGCAAGCAGTCCGGCCTGCGCGCCTGGGAGCTGGCCGGACTGCAGGATGTCGGCGCCAGCACGAGGTTTCGCACGATGCTGACGGTGACGCTGGACACCGCACAGGCGATGGCCGCGCAAGCACGCCGCTGGGGCCAGGCGCCGGTGCTGAAGGTCAAGCTCGGCGACCGCACGCCGGGCGGTCTCGACCGCGACATCGAGCGGCTCCATGCGGTGTCCGAGGCCTCTCCCGGCAGCCTGCTGACCGTGGACCCCAACGAAGGCTGGACGCCGGCAGGGCTGCAGCGCTTTGCCTCGGCGGTCTCCGCCCTGCCCCTGGCGCTGATCGAACAGCCCCTGCCTGCGGGCCAGGAAGACGTGCTGCCGGGCTTGGGCCTGCGCGTACCCGTGGCCGCGGACGAGAGTTGCACCTCGCTGGAAAGCCTCGCGCAGCTGGCCGGCCGCGTGCAGTACGTGAATCTCAAGCTCGACAAGTGCGGCGGCCTCACCGAGGGCTTGATGATGTGCCGCGAGGCAGCACGGCTCGGCCTCAAGCTGATGGTGGGCTGCAACTGCGGCACCTCCCTGGCCATGGCGCCGGCCTTCCTTGTCGCATCGTTCTGCGACTTCGTGGACCTGGACGGTCCGCTGCACATGCAGGATGACCGGGCGCACCCGGTGTCCTATGCCGACGGCTATCTCCACGCCCCCGACGCGGCGCTGTGGGGCTGATCGACCTTGGAGACTCCGTTGAAGCAAAGACGCATAGCCATCGGCTGCGCCGCTGGGTTCGCCGGTGACCGGCTGGACGCCGCCGAGGCCGTTGTCCGCACGCTCATCCGCAAGCGGCTGCCCTCGTTCCTGATCTTCGAGACGTTGGCCGAGCGCACGCTGGCCATCGCCCAGGCCAGGCTCCGTGCCGACGCAGGTTCAGGCTACGAACCCAACCTTCGCGCCATGGTCGAACCGGTGCTCGCCCTGTGCCTGCAGAACGGGATCAGGATCGTCAGCAACTTCGGCGCCGCCAACCCCATGGCTGCCGCCCGGCTGCTGCGCTCCATCGCCGCCCCCATGGGCCTGGCGCCGCGCATCGCGGTGGTCAGCGGTGACGATCTCAGCGCACCGCGGCATCGCGAGATGCTGCTGCAGCACCTGCCACCCGGCTTCGATTCGGGCGCCATCGTCAGCGCAAATGCCTACATCGGCGCCGAGTCCATCGCCGCCGCCCTGCGGGCTGGCGCCGACATCGTGGTGGCAGGCCGCGTGGCGGATCCTTCACTGACCGTCGGGCCGGCGATGGCGGCCTTCGACTGGTCCGACGACGACTGGGACCGGATCGCACGGGCGACGATGGCCGGGCATCTGCTGGAATGTGGTGCCCAGGTCTGCGGCGGGTATTTCGCCGACCCCGGCTACAAGGATGTACCGGACCTGCACGCTGTCGGGTTTCCCATCGTCGAGCTCGATGATGAAGGCGGCGTCCACGTCACCAAGGCCGATAGCACCGGCGGCGCGGTGACGCTTCAGACGGTCAAGGAGCAGTTGCTCTATGAGGTCCACGACCCGTGCGCCTACCTCACCCCCGACGTCACCGCATCCATCAGCGAGGCGGAAGTCCGGGCAGAGGGCGAGAACAGGGTGGAACTCAGCGGCGTTCTCGGCGGGGCGCGACCAACACACCTCAAAGTCAATGTCTGCACCCAGGGCAGCTGGATCGCGGAAGGTGAGATTTCCTACGCCGGCCCTGGCGCCGAATCGCGGGCCCGGCTGGCGGCCGACGTGTTGCGTCGGCGCCTGCCAAGACTCTCGCTGCGCGTCGACCTGATCGGCGTGGTCAGCGTGCTGGGCGACTCCGCCGGCGCCATGCTCGAGCAACGCCAGACCGGGGCCGAGGACGTGCGGCTGCGCGTGGCGAGTGCCACGTCCAGCAAGGCGGCCGGCGAATGCCTGGCGCAGGAGGTGACTGCTCTCTACACCTGCGGCCCCGCCGGCGGTGGCGGCGTCCGGACATCGGTCAGGTCGCAGCTGGCACTGACCTCCTGCTTCGTGCCGCGTGGCGCGGTGCCCACGACTTTTGAAATGCTGGAGTAAGTCATGACGTTGTCGGTCGTTCCCTTGCGCAGGATTGCCCACGGGCGGGCCGGCGACAAGGGCAATACCTCGAACATCAGCCTGATCGCCTATGAGCCCGCGTGGTACGGGACGCTCCTTGAGCAGGTGACTGAAGAGGTTGTCGCCCAGCTGTTCGCCGCCCGCCGGCCCTCCCGGGTGCGCCGGTTCGAGCTGCCCAGGTTGCACGCGCTGAACTTCGTCCTGGAGGACGCGCTGGACGGCGGCGTCAACAGCTCGCTGAACCTCGACGCCCACGGCAAGTCGCTGGCCTTCCTGCTGCTCGGCCTGACCGTTCGCATCCCGGCGCACCGCGCGGCAATGCTCAACCACCCCCTTGGAGAAGACCGTGATCTCGCCCAATGAAGCCCATCTCGCGTTGCCGACGCATCACCTGCCCAACGCCGAAGACTTCCTGATGTGGCCGCCCTGCCTGCAGTCCTATGGATTCCGCAACGTGGACAAGCTGTTCGCGACGCGCACCATCCACAGCGGCCCCGCGCCCCGCGAGCTGGCACGCGGACAGGCCTGGGAAGGCACGTTTGTCAGCGAGGGCAGGACCCTGTCCATCGCCGACCTGATGAACCGCAACAACGTGGTCGGCCTCATCGCGACCGTCGATGACGCGGTCGTGCTGGAACGCTATGGCCTGGGCCTGCAGGCGCACGAACGGTGGAGCACCATGTCCACCGTCAAGAGCATGACCGCGGTCCTCGTGGGCGCAGCGATCGCGGACGGTTCGATCGGCTCGATCAACGATGCGGTGGCGGACCATCTGCCCGCGATGTGCGGCACGGGCTACGAGGGCGTGGCGGTGGGACACCTGCTGACGATGTCGTCCGGCGTGCGCTGGATCGAGGACTACACGGATAGGGACTCCCACGTCAACCGCTACAGCCGCTCGCTGGCGGCAAAGAATCCCGGCGGCGTGCTGCGCCTGATGGCCTCCGTGCCCCGTGCCCACGCGCCGGGCAGCTTCTGGAACTACAACACCGGCGACACCTACCTGCTGGGCGCCGTGATCTGCGCAGCCACCGGCAAGCGGCTGGCGGACTACATGTCCGAGAAGATCTGGAAGCCGGCGGGCATGGAGTTCGACGCCTTCTACACGCTGGAATCGGAAGACGGCCAGGAGATCAGCGGCAGCCGCGCGGGCATGAGCCTGCGCGACATGGCGCGGTTCTCCCTGCTCGTGATGAACGGCGGCCGAGTCGGCGGCGTCAACCTGCTTGGCGAGCACTGGATCGACACCGTCGCCGCGAGGGCCTTCGAGCTGGCCGGGTGCGAGAACACCGCCGGCGTCGAGGTGCTGGGGGTCTCCGGCTACGGCTTGAGCTGGTGGCTGGACGACGAAGGCGGCATGTGGGCCCTGGGCCATTCAGGCCAGCGCATCTACGTCAACCGGCGCGAGCGGATCACCGTGGTCCAGCTCGCCGTCTATCCGGAGCCGGCGTACTACGGCAGCGACGAGCCCGACCGCGACACCACCTTGCTCAACTTCATCCAGACGCTGCGCAGATGCCATCGTACGAACCCCTAGCCCTGTTTCTCGTATGCGATGGCGCGCGACAATTCGCATCGAAGACAGGATCCTCGATGCCCTCCCAAAGCCTGCAACGCCCGACTCTGGAGCCGCCGCCCAACGCGGCGGTGAGGCTGGACTCGACCACTGCGACGGCACTCGGCGAGGTGATCCTGTCCATCGGCCAGCCCGGGTTCTTCAAGAGCCTGCTGGCGTTCCTTGGCGGCGTCTGCGCCATGGACTCCGGCGGCGCGATGATCTTTTCCCGGCATCAGCGGCCTCAGCTGCTGATGTACCGCAGTCGGCCCAGCGCCGTGCATGTGCAGGCCCCCGACTACTTCTCCGGGCCCTACATCCTCGACCCCAACTACCAGCGCTTTCTCGGCGGATGCGACAGTGGCGTGTACTGGCTGCGCGACGTGGAGCCGGATGAATTCAACAACAGCGAGTTCTATCGACTGTTCTATTCGCAACTGGGGCTGTCGGACTACATCGACATCCTCTGGCGCATCGACGCGGACACTGCCCTGTCCGTGTTCCTCGAGCGCGACTCGTCGGGAGACGGCTTCACGACAACCGACATCGCGGCACTCAATACGGTCCTGCCACTCGTGTTCTCGGCTGTCGCGAAACATCATCAGCAGGTGGGCCTCGTCGCCCCACGCACCGACAGCGACGACAACCTCACCCACCGCAAGGTGCAAAGCTCGATCGAGAATTTCGGCGCGTCGCTGCTGACCAAGCGCGAGCGCGAGGTCTTGTTCTACATGCTCAGCGGCTATTCGTCGGCACTGACGGCTGCACGCATGCACTCGACCGAGGGCACGATCAAGATCCATCGCAAGAACATCCATCGCAAGCTGGAGATCGGCTCACAGGCCGAGCTCTTCGCGCTCTTCATCCGTTGCATTCCGTTCGCAACGCCTGAGATGAAGGTCGATCCGCTGCAGAGCTACCAGTCCGTCAAGTCGACGCGGGCCGGCGGGTCAGTCGCCCCATCCCCATTGCGCACCTGAGGGTCGCAAGGACCACCCGGCGTCGCTTGCCGTCGGGCAGCACAGCTGCGCGTGATGCGTGGCGACCGCAGGTGCGCAGCAGGGTCGGCCCTGAGCACGGCGCGCAACGCAACGAATCGGCGTATCCCTGGAGGGGTATGGCTGAAAGAGACGTTCACCCCTAACTTTCGTGTCATACCAATCGGGTAAGCGACATGCCTCGTCGATTGAACCCGGCCCTCACTCCTTCTCTGGAAAAGCAATGCAAAAGCCCGCTGGATCCATCCACGTCAACGCAAGGGCGAGGGGCTGACATCGTGAGTTCTGGCCACGACATCGACTGGCATGAGCGTGCCCGGCAGCTGCGCCCCGACGTCCGGGCCGTCATCGACGGCGAGCGAGTCGAGGTGCGCGGCGGCGAGCGCTTTCAGAGCATCAACCCGCAGGACGGCAGCGTTGTCGCATCGATTGGCTCGTGCGGCCAGATCGACGTGGACGCGGCGGTCCAGAGCGGCCGGCTTGCGTTCCAGCGCGGGAGCTGGTCGCTGATCTCCCCACACCAGCGAAGCCGCACGCTGCTCAAGTTCGCGGACGAGGTCGAGCGTCATGGCGAGGAGCTCGCTCTGCTCGACTCGCTGGAGATGGGCATGCCCATCGCCTCGGCCCTGCCCGACGTCCGCCTGGCAGCGAGCATCGTGCGCGGCTGCGCGGAGCGCGTGGACAAGCTCAGCGAGCAACTGCTGCCCAGTTCAGCCGGCACGCTGGCCCTGAACCTGCGCGTGCCGCATGGGGTGGTCGCGGCGATCACGCCCTGGAACTTCCCCCTGTACGTCGCGCTGGGCAAGATCGTCCCGGCACTCGCGATGGGCAACTCGGTGGTGCTCAAGCCTTCGGAGCTGGCCTCCCTGTCCTGTCTGCGCCTGGGCGACCTGGCCCTGGCGGCCGGCATACCCGCGGGCGTGCTCAACGTCATCCCCGGCGTCGGGCGCGAGACCGGCCGCCTGCTCGCCTTGCACGCCGACGTCGATTGCCTGAGCTTCACCGGCTCCACGGCAACCGGCCGGGCCCTAATGCAGTACGCCGGGCAGTCCAACCTGAAAGCCCTGCTGCTGGAATGCGGTGGCAAGTCGCCCCAGATCGTGTTCGATGACCTCGATGACCTGGACGCCGTTGCAGATTCGCTGGTCCAGGGCTTTGTATGGAACAGCGGACAGGTCTGCGTGTCCGGCACCCGCATCCTGGTGGCGCGTGAGCTGTACACGCCTTTGCTCACGCGCATGGAGGGTCTCGTCGAGGCGCAGCAAGGTGGCGACCCTCTGCACCCCGACACACAGCTCGGGCCGCTGGCCAGCCTGGCGCAGCTGCAGCGCGTCGAGGCACTGGTTGACACCGCCCGGCACGGCACCGGCAGGATCGTCGCGGGTGGTACGCGCGACGGCGCCACGGGTCTGTGCCACTACCGCCCTACCCTGGTCGCCGACCTGCCGCACAGCCACGCGCTGATGCAGGAGGAGGTCTTCGGACCTGTCGCTGGCATCCTCCCCTTCGACTACCCCGAGCAGGCCCTGCAGTTCGCCAACGACAGCCAGTACGGCCTGTCGGCGACCCTCTGGACGCGCGACTTCGCTCTGGCGCACCGCCTGGCCAGGCAGGTACGCGGCGGGCCGATCACCGTCAATGCCGTGGCCTCGCCCGGCCCCTCCTACGTGACGGGCTCGTCTGTCGAGCCGGCCAGGGCTTCAGGCTTTGGCGTGGAAGGCGGCACCGCCGGCCTGCTGGCCTACACCCGGGCCAAGAGCGTCCATTTCAGGCTCGCCTGACAACATGCGGATGACCACCACCTCGCCACCACAGCCCCGCTTCGACGTCTTCCCGCGTCACGAGGAGCTGACGCAATGGCTGCACGACTACGCCGCGGCCTATCCCGACCTTGTGAGCGTGTCGTCCATCGGCAAGAGCTATGAAGGGCGGGACATCTGGGTCGCCGCCGTCACCAACACGCTGACGGGCTCACCCCAGGACAAGCCAGCGTTCTGGGCCGACGGCAACATCCATTCGATCGAGCTGACGGGCTGCACGGCGGTGCTGTTCTACCTCCACCACCTCGTGACGGGCTACGGCGCCGAGCCCCAGATCACTCAGTTGCTGGACACCCGCACGGTCTATCTGTGCCCGCGCCTGAGCCCTGACGGCGCGGAACTCGCGTTGGCGGACAGGCCGCGCCATGTCCGCTCGAGCGCCCGCATCTATCCGCAGGTCGAATCGGCGATGGACGGCCTCACCATCGAAGACATCGATGGTGACGGCCGCGTGCTGTCCATGCGGATTCCCGACCCCAACGGATCTTGGAAGAAGCACGCGGACCAGCCGCGCCTGATGGTGCCTCGCCAGCCAGGCGAGTTCGGCGGCGAGTACTTCCGGATCCTGCCCGAGGGTTCCATCAAGGACTTCGACGGTTTCACGATCAAGATCAAGCCGCCTGCGCAGGGGCTCGATCTGAACCGCAACTTCCCTTCCTACTGGCGCCAGGAGCATGCGCAAAAAGGGGCCGGCGACTACCCCACCAGCGAACCCGAGGTCAAGGCCATGGTCGACTTCGTCCTGGCACACCCGAACATTGGCGCCGCCATCAGCTATCACACGTTCAGCGGCGTGATCCTGAGGCCGATGGGCACGATGCGCGACGACGACATGATCCCGGAGGACCTGTGGTGCTTCAAGCGCTTCAGCGAGCACGGGTCCGCGTTGACGGGATACCCGACCCTGAGCGTGTGGCACGACTTCAAGTACCACCCGAAGGAAGTGGTCGGCGGTACGCAGGACTGGCTCTACGAGCAGCTGGGGGCGCTGTACTGGGTGGTCGAACTCTGGAGCCCCAACCGACAGGCAGGCATCACCGACTACAAGTGGATCGACTGGTTCCGCGAGCATCCGGTCGAGGACGACCTCAAGCTGCTGCGCTGGAGTGACGAGCAGTGCGCCGGCAAGGCCCACGTCGACTGGCAACCGTTCGACCATCCGCAACTGGGCGCGGTGGAGATAGGCGGCTGGGACCAGATCAACTACTGGCGCAATCCCCCGCCCGAGCTGCGCATGGCCGAGGTCGCGCGCTTTCCGGCGTGGATGGACAGCATTGCGCTGAGCCTGCCAAGGCTCGAACTGCTAGGCACCGAGGTGCAGTCGCTGGCCGATGGCGTCTGGAAGATTCGCCTGGCCGTCTTCAACAGCGGCTGGCTGCCGGCCTACGTGACCCAGCTCGCGCTGGAACACAAGATTGTCCGCGGCGTCATGTTCGAAATCCACCTGCCAACGCACGACCCGGACATCACGCTGCTGGGCGGCAAGCCGAAGTTCGAAGGACCTCAGCTCAGGGGGCACGCACCCAGGAAGTCGCTGCTGGCGCTGTCGCCGGACCCGGAACCCACCGCAGACAGGGCGATCGCCGAATGGACCGTACGTGCGCCACGTGGCAGCCGCATCGAGCTCACTGCCCAGGCAGATCGTGCGGGCCGCGTCCGGACGTCCGTCACCCTGAACTGCTCCCCTGAACAGCCAACCGACATGGCCTGCGCCTGAAAGCCTCCTCAATGACGATGTCCAAGCCACCGAAGAGACTGTCCTGGCCGCTGCTGGCGCTGTTTGCGCTGCCCACGTTGCCGATGTACCTGCTGCGCGGGCCTGCGTTCGGCATCCTGCCAGCGCTGTACTCGGAGCGCTTCGCAATTTCGCTCGGGACCATGTCGTTGATCCTGCTGCTGGTGCGCGTCTTCGATGGCGTGCTGGACGTAGGCATAGGCTGGGCGACCGACGCGACGCAGGACCGCTGGGGCGGACGGAAGTCCTGGTTCCTGGCCGGGTCGATGCTCACGGTCGCCTGCATCTTCCAGCTCTACGTCCCGCCCGCCGATGCGGACGCGATGTACTTCGCGATCTGGTTCTTCGTCGCCTACTTCGCGTGGACGGTCAACGAGATCCCCTATGGCGCATGGTCGGTCGAGCTGACGACCGACTACCGGGAACGCTCGCGCATCACCGTCGCGCGCCAGTACTTCAACGTGGCCAGCGGTGCGCTGCTGGGCCTGATTCCGCTGCTGTGGTTCCTGCCGAGCAGCGACATGAACTTCGACGCGCTGCGCGTGCTGGCCTGGATGGTGGCGGTGACGCTGCCGCCGATCAGCGTCCTGTGCGTCATCTTCGTGCCCCACGGCGTGGCGGCGGCGCGCACCAAACGGCACAGCCTGATTGCGTCGTTCAGGGCGATCCGCTCCAACAAGGCCTTCATCCGCTTCCTCATCGCGTCGGCACTGGCTGGGCTTGGTGACGCCGCAGGTGCGGCAGTCGGCTTCCTGCTGCTTGATTCCTACCTGGGGCTGGGCGCGGCCATAGGCATGGTCCTGCTCCAGTGGGGCGTGGCCGCGACGATCGGCGTAGGCGTTGCCGAGTTCCTGCTCAAGCGCTTCGAGAAGCACCGCGTATTCGCGTGGTCAGCCATCGGCTGCGCCCTTTGCTACGTCGCCTTTACGCCGCTGCGCCCCGGCGCTGCCAACCTGCTGTTCTTCTACCTGGTCTGCTCGTTCGCCCACACGATGTTCTACATCGTGATCGACATGCTTCCCCAGGCGATGGTGGGCGACCTGGCGGACTTCGACCTGATGAAGTCCGGCGTCCAGCGCACGGCCCAGTACGTGTCGGTGCTGACTTTTGTCCGCAAGGCCACGTTCGGCATCGGCACATCGCTGTCGCTGCTGGTCGTGTCGCAGTTCGGTTTCGAGGCCAAGCAGGCCCCGTACTCGCCGTCGGCCGTGCTCGGATTGAAGCTCTCCGCCTTCGCTCTGCCGTTCAGCTTCTTCGTGCTGGCCGCGATCGTCATCTGGGCCTATCCCATCACCTCGCGTCGCCACGCAGTCATCCAGCAGCGCAATGCCAGGTTGGGCCGTGCCATCCCCGACCCGCGCCTTGCCTGAGCACCCGCGATGACCCTCGCCACCCCCAACACCCCGATGTCCGACGTCCTGGCAGTCGAAGCGGCGCTGCGCGACTGGCACCGCGCGCTGGAAGCCCACGACTGGGCCGCAGTCGAGGCAGGCCTCACACCCGGCTTCCTGATGATCGAACACGACCGGACCATGGACAAGGCCGCACTACTGGACCTCGTCAAGGCCAGCGCGGGCCACGGGCGCCAGCGCGCCCTGCTGCACGACTTCCGCACCGTGGTCCTTCGGGACTGCGCCTGGACGACCGTTCGCAACGATGAACTCTGGATCGCCAACGACGGCAACGAGAAGCCGTTCCGCTTTCTGGAGACGGCCGTCTTCAAGAAAGAGGGCGGCGCCTGGCTGATCGAGCGCTATCACGCGACCCGCCTGGCCGCGCTGCCTCCCTGACCAAGCCGACATACCCCCTTCCTTCCTGGCCGCAGTTGTGGGCCACATCGCCATCCAAATCCATCCCAGGAGAACTTCCACATGACCCGTTCACGCACATCCGCAAGACAGGGCGCCCTCCGGTCCGGACTGGTTCCGACCGCCTCCGCAGCCATGGTCGCCATCGGTCTTCTGGCAGGCGGCGCCGCCAGGGCGCAGTCGGCGACTGCGCCAGCCGAGAAGGAGCTGCAGACGCTGGACCGCGTCGAAGTCACGTCGAGCAAGCGGCGCCAGACACTCAGCGACGTGGCGGGCACCGTCACGGCCCTGAGCGGCGCCGACATCGAGAAGCACGGCAGCGCCGACATCGAGGACCTCCTGAAGCTGACGCCCGGCGTCCAGTTCAACAAGGGCACGACCGACGGTGCCCTGATCTCGATCCGCGGCGTTGGCACCAACTCCAACGGGGCGGCACAGGGGTTCACGCAGTCACCCACGGGCATCTACATCGAGGACGTGCCGTTCACGGATCCGTTCGCCTTCGTATCGACACCCGACCTCGCCCCGTTCGACCTGGAGCGCGTTGAAGTGCTGCGCGGACCGCAAGGTGCCCTCTATGGATCGTCGTCACTGGGCGGTGCGATCCGCTACATCATGACGAAACCGAACAAGCGCCTCACCGAAGGCTCGGTGCTCGCGGGCTTCTCTTCGACGGCCGGCGGCGGCACGGGATGGTCGACGTCGGCCATGGTGAACGTTCCCCTGGCCGACGGCAAGGCGGGCCTGCGCGTCGTCCTCAATGCCCGCGATGACGCCGGCTTCATCGACAACCTCGGCACCGCTCAGAAAGATGCGAACACGGTCGGGGTTCGTGGCGGTCGCGTGCTGTTCACCTATGCGCCCAGCCCGGACTTCGACCTCACGGCCATCTATCTCCGCCAGCACAGCAAGCAGGCCGACGGCCCCGGCATCTCGCCCTTCGACTATTCGACCGGCAAGGGCTACGTGAAGAACTACGACAGCCTGGACGTGAAGACGGCGTTCCCCATGGCCTATGACTCGACGTTCGACCTGGGAACGGTGCAGGCCAACCTGAACCTCGGCGATTTCAGGTTCACGTCCCTGACCGGTCGCCAGTCCAAGTCGCGCAGCGCCCGCGAGGACTTCACCCGCGACTTCTTCGATCCGACCGCGCTGAACGACAAGTGGACCTCCGACACCAGCTACCAGTCGACGTCGACCTCGCAGGAACTGCGCGTGACGCCGGTGACGCCGGGCCGCATCAACTGGCTGCTGGGTGCCTTCTGGATGGAAGCGGACGTCAAGCGCGACCAACTGGTCTTCCACGAGCCGCGCGCAGCCCTGGCCGACCTGCGCTTCAGGCGCAACGGCAAGGCGACCGAGAACGCGGTCTTCGCCGATGCCGAGATCAAGATCACCGACCGGCTCATCGCCGACATCGGCGCGCGCTACTACAAGACCAAGCTGTCCTACGACCGCATCGTGGGCGCCACCGACGCCGGCACCAGCACCACGCCGTATGCCTCCAACGAGAGCGGCACGACGCCCAAGGCCTCGCTGCGCTACGTGATCGATGAGTCGATGTCAGTCTACTCGCTGGCATCTCGCGGCTACCGCTTCGGCGGCATCTCCAACCTGGGCAGCAGCGCGCAGGGCCTGCCCTACAAGTCCGACTCGCTGTGGAACTACGAGGCCGGCTGGCGCTGGAGCCCCACCAAGACGGCGTCCATCGACGTCAGCGTCTTCCGGATTGACTGGAAGGACGTGCAACTGTCCGAGCTCTACGTCGATCCGGCGACCAGCCGCAGTTTCCTGGTCACCGGCAACGTGGGTCAGGCACGCTCGCAGGGCGTGGAGGCAGCCCTTGCCTGGAAGCCCTTCTCCAAGCTCTCCCTGAAGGGCACGCTGGCCTATACCGATGCTGCAACGTCGGGGGGCATCAGCATCGGCGGCACGCCCATCCCGAGTGGAACGCGCCTGCCCGGCACCGCCAAGCTGCAGGGTTCGCTGGACGCCACCACGTATTTCGAGGGTCCCTTCGAGAGCAGCGGACGCCTGTCGGCATTGCTGGCCTATACCGGCAAGCGCAACGCGCAGATCGATTCCAACCTCTCCTTGCCGGGCTACTCCACGGTGGACCTGCGCGCGACGCTGATCTGGAATTCGCTCGAACTCGGCGCCTTCGTCAACAACGCCGCCAATGCCAGGGGCTTGTCGTCGGCGGTGGACTACTTCACCACCTACACGGAGTTCTATCCCATCAGGCCGCGCACCATCGGCGTCACCCTGCGCTATGACTACTGAGCGTCGTCATCCGCGCCGGCTTCTCGCCCGCTGGACGGTCGCCCTGCTGCTGGGCGCGGGCGCGCCTGGCGCCTTCGCCCAGCCGGCGCTACCGACAGCCGCAGACTCCGCACCGTTCGTCGTCGAGGCCTACTACAAGGTCAGGTGGGGAGCGGCGCCGGAGTTCGTGCGGCTCTTCAAGAAGAACCACCTTCCCATCCTGAAGCGGCAAATGGAGGAGGGGCGCATCCTCAGCCTCAAGGCGGAGAGCCCCTTCTATCACTTCACCGAGGAAGGTCGCTGGGACCTGCGGGTGACCATCACCTGGAAGAACGCCGTCGTGGCGCATGACGACTACGACGGCGCGGCCCTGGTCAAGCGGCTGTTCGCGGACCAGGCGCTGTTCAGGAGCGAGGAGCAGCGCCGCTTCGAGTTGCTCCTCAGCCACTGGGATGTGGTCGTCACGACGGCCGACCTTGCACAGCCATGACACGTGACGCAAGAAGCTTTGATCTGAGCGCTGACTACGTCGTCATCGGTGGCGGCTCAGCTGGCGCGGTGGTGGCGTCCCGCCTGGCCGAACAGCAAGGCGTCACGGTCATCCTCGTGGAGGCAGGCGGGAGCGGCAGGAACCCGTTCCTGATGCTTCCCGGGGCGATGACTTTCATCAAGGACTGGTCAAAGCATGCCTGGCTGTATCCGACCGAGCCCGATCCCTCGCGGGGCGGGCGGGTCGACACATGGAAGCGCGGCAGATCGCTGGGCGGCAGCAGCAGCATCAACGGCCTGATCTGGGCGCGCGGGCTGCCGCGAGACTTCGACAGCTGGGCCGCCCTGGGCGCCACGGGCTGGGCATGGGAGGACGTGCGCCCCCATTTCATGCACGCCGAGCGCGCACTGGGCTTCGACACAAGCGAGCGCGGCCAGGTCGGGCCCGTCTGGGTCGAGACATTCCGCTCGCCACACCCGCTCTCCGTCGCGCTGCTGGCGTCCTTCGGCAAGGCGGGATTCCCCATCGTTGCCGACATCAACCAGGCCCGCGCGGCGGCGGCAGCCATCACGCAGACGAACCAGCGTGGCGGCATCCGCCAGAGCACCGAGACGGCCTATCTGCGCCGCCCCCTGCCCGGCCTGCGCATCGTCGACAGGACGACGGCGCAGCGGCTGCTCTTCGTCGACGGCCGCGCCGTCGGCGCCGAGCTCCGGCGGAACGACGGCTCGGAACTGCGCGTGGCGGCGAACCGCGAGGTCATCGTCTGCGCCGGCGCCATCGAAAGCCCGTCGCTGCTCATGCGCTCTGGCATCGGCCCGGCCGACGCGCTGCGCGCCATGGGCATCACGCCCGTGGCGGATTCGCCGGAAGTCGGCATGAACATGCAGGACCATCCGGACCTGTACGTCGAATACGCCGTGTCGCGCCCGACGTACTCGGACGCCGGGCGGTGGTACCGGCTGCCCGCCAGCGGCCTGCAGTTCCTGCTGCGCCGCGGCGGTCCGGCAACCTCCCCCGGCACGCATGTGTTTGCCTATGGCAGCTCGCATGGACGCTTGGAAGACCCCGACCTGCTTTTCTTCACCGGCCCATTCGGGCAGATCGTGGAAGGCGCGTTCACCGGCAAGCAGTCGGTCTACAGCGTCACGCCGTCGATCTGTCGCCCACATTCCCGTGGACGGGTCTGGCTTGCCGAACGCAACCCCATGGTGGCGCCACGCATCCAGCCCAACCTCCTTGGTGACGAGCGCGATCTGGCCTTGATCGTCGACGCGATCGGCATGGTCGACGGCATCGTCAAGAACCCGCCTTTCTCGGACAACCTCATGCGGCGCGTACGGCCTGCCGCTGCACTGCAGCGTGCCGATCGGGCGGGGCTGGAAGCGTTTGCCCGTGCAGCGGTGGCGACCTGCCACCACAGCTGCGGGACATGCCGGATGGGATCCGACAGCAGAGCCGTCGTCGATCCTTCGCTGCGCGTGCGGGGCGTCTCCAACCTGCGCATTGCGGATGCTTCGATCTTTCCCCAGATCACGTCCGGGAACCTCAATGCGCCCGTCATCATGGTGGGAGAGCGGGCCGCCGCCTTGATCAAGGGCCGCACCTGAGCCCAGGATGAGCCCCTGCCGCTCGTCCAGGTCGCACACATCAAGGGCAGCAACGGTGCGCACTGCCCACGCTGCCTAGGCACCGCAAGCCAGCGCGCGCGCGACGATCTCCCGCACGCCGCCGGAGAGACCTGGTTGGGCAGCGACCCGCACGACGGCCTCGCGGGCTGCGCTGCGGTAGGGCTCGGCAAGCTGAGCCCAGTGGTCCATAGCGCGGGCAAGGCGTCCAGCCAGCTGCGGATTGCCGGCATCGATGGCCAACACCTGATCGGCCCAGAGCGCATAGCCGGCCCCATCGGCCTGGTGGAACGCTGCCGGGTTCGACATGCACAGGCTGCCCAGCACGCTCCGGGCGCGATTGGGGTTGGCGATGCTGAAGTCTGCATGCTGCAGCAGCCGCTTGGCTCGGGCAAACACGAGGCCGCCGGATTCGGTTGCGCCGGCCTGTACGGCGAACCATTTGTCCACTACCAGCGCGTCGTCCTTGAAGATGGCATGAAAACGCGCCAGTGCCAGTTCGGCAAGCTGCGCCTGAGCGTTCACCAGGGCCGTCAGGGCACCCAGGCGATCGGTCATGTTGGTTGCATCCCTGAAGCGTTCGTAGGCCTTGATGGGCCAGACGGAGTCGGTGTCGGACTGGGCGTCCAGCACAAGCATGGCCAGAGCCAGATTGCACAGCGCGCGCTTGCCTGACGACACGGCATCGGGCGTGTATCCACCTTCAAGGAGATTCGACTCGAAGGCGCCGACCCAGCCGCCATGCAGTCTGCTGGCGAGCTGAGTCCGCATAGCCACGGTCGCTGCGTGTATGGCCTGCGGATCCACGACATCCAACTGCTCGGCGATATAGCCCTCGTCCGGCAGGCTGAGTGCGAGCGCCTTGAATGCAGGATCCAGCTCGCCGTGTTCGAGAACGGCCCGCATGGCGTCGACGAAGCCGTCATCGAGCTCCACGGCCTGCCCCGCGCGCGCCGCCCGGAGGATGCGCCTGAGTGCCAGGCGCTGGCCGGCGTCCCAGCGGTTGAAGGCGTCGCTGTCGTGCCGCAGCAGCACCAGCAGGTTCTCGTCCGAGAGATCGTCGTCCAGTTCCACCGGAGCGGAGAAGCCGCGCAGCAGCGAAGGGACCGGAGGGCTGCCGATGTCCTCGAACACGAAGACCTGCTCCGCCCGTTCCAGCACCAGCACGCGCTCGACGCCAACGACCTCGGACTCGCCTCGCAGACGCAGCGGGAGCGTCCGACCCCGCTCGTCGAGCAGGCCCAGCGCCACCGGAACCACCAGCGGCAGTTTGGCTTCCTGTCCATGGGTGGCCGGGATGTGCTGCGACAGGCTCAGCGTATAGCTGCGAGCGACGGGGTCATGCACACCCCGCGCGGTCAATCGTGGCGTTCCGGCTTGCGAGTACCAGCGCTTGAAGCTCTCCAGCCGGGTGCCCAGTGCCGAACCGGGATTGGCATCGGCCATCGCCTGGGCAAAGTCGTCGCAGGTAACCGCCTGGCCGTCATGGCGCTCGAAATAGAGCTTGAGGCCCTTCTCGAAGCCGGCGCGCCCGACCAGGACCTGGATCATGCGCACCAGCTCGGCACCCTTGATGTAGACCGTGGGCGTGTAGAAGTTGCTGATCTCGCTGTAGCTGTCCGGCCGCACCGGATGGGCCATGGAGCCACTGTCCTCGGGAAACTGCAGGCTGCGCAGCAGGCGCACGTCCTGGATGCGGCAGACCGCACGGGCACTCGGCGTTCCGACGCGGTCCATGGCGAATTCCTGGTGGCGAAAAACCGTCAGGCCTTCCTTGAGCGAGAGCTGGAACCAGTCTCGGCAGGTCACGCGGTTGCCGGTCCAGTTGTGGAAATACTCGTGAGCCACCGTGTACTCGACGCGGGCGAAGTCCTCATCCGTGGCCGTGGCCCGCGAGGCAAGCAGCGCAGCCGTGTTGAAGATGTTCAGACCCTTGTTCTCCATGGCGCCGCTGTTGAAGTCGGATACGGCGACCACCATGAAGCGCTCCAGGTCCAGCGGCAGGCCGAAGCGCTTCTCGTCCCATTCGATGGAGGCGACGAGGCTGTTCATCGCGTGCTCGGTCTTGGCCAGGTCGCCGCGGCGGACGAAGAGCTGCAGCAGGTGCTCCTTGCCGGCGCCGCTGTGCACCTTCTGCTCCCGCTTGACCAGATCCCCGGCCACCAGGGCGAACAGGTAGCTGGGCTTGGGGAAGGGGTCGTGCCAGACCGAGAAGTGACGGTCCGCGTCGACATCGCCGCTGTCCTTGAGATTGCCGTTGGACAGCAGCACGGGGTACCTGGCCCTGTCTGCGCGCAAGGTGACCGTGTAGATGGCCATCACGTCGGGCCGATCCAGGAAGTAGGTGATGCGCCGAAAGCCCTCGGCCTCGCACTGGGTGAAGAAGCTCCCCCCCGAGGTGTACAGGCCCGAAAGGGTGGTGTTCCTCTCGGGTGCGCAGGTGTTGCGGATCTCGAGTGTGAAGTCCGCGTCCGGTGCACTGTCGATGACCAACCTGCCCTCCTCCAGCCGGAACGCGGCGCCGGCGCCGTCGATGAGCACGCGCAGCAGGTTCAGGTCCTCGCCATGGAGGCGCAGCGGGCCATGCGCAACGGCTCGGTTGCGCTCGATCCGCATCTTGCTGGTGACCAGCGTCTCGACGGGATCGAGGTCGAAGCTGAGGTCGACCGTGCGAATCCAATAGGGTGGCTGCTGGTAGTCGGCGCGGTAGACAAGGGAAGGGGCTGTGCCCTGGCTCATGGATAGTCCTTGGATGCAGGTCGATGGGTAGCGCATGGCGCCGCTTCGGGCCGGTGAGGCAGGCAAGACGGGGCCTGGCCTGCCGGCGGCGCAATGCTCAGGCCATGGTGGAGTGGGTGCCCGGGACAGGCATCGAACCGGCGCTCAGTTCGGCGAGGAGCTTTTCCCGGGCGCCGGCGACAGACGCAGCCTGTGCGGCCTTCACATGGCCATAGCCGCGGATCTGGGTCGGCAGGCTTGCCAGCTTGATGGCCGGGAGCTGCGTGTGCGCAGCAAGCGCCTGCAGCAGCAGCTCGATGTCGCCTTCGTATTGGGCGAGCAGCTGGCGATCAAGCGCACGCTCCGTGTTGTTGCGAAACGGATCCAGCCATGTGCCTCTGAGCCCCTTGAGCCGGGCCATCCATCTGAATGCAATCAGCAGCCAGGGCCCGAGTTCGGCCTTCATGACCTTTTGGCTGCCCGGATCCGTCTTCGCGAAAGGCCAGGCACCCACGTGGAAGCTCAATCGGAAGTCGCCTTCGAATTCCTGTTCGATGGCTGCCTTGAACTCGGGCGCGCTGTACAGGCGCGCCACCTCCCATTCGTCCTTCACGGCAAGCAACCGGTGGTAGTTGTGCGCCACGGCACGCGTGAGGCCGTCGCCGTTGCCTAGCGCTGCCTCCGCCTTGGCCACGCGGTCCACGAGTGCACCGTAGCGCGCAGCGAGCGCCGCGCCAGTGTGGGCCAGCAGGTGGGCACGCCGATGCTCCACGATCTCGCCCACGGTGCGATGCTGGCGCAGCCGAACGGAGATCACCTGTGCCGGCATCCTGGCCGCCGCAAAGGATTCGACGGCCGGAAGATCGTGCGCGGCGCGGCGCCCCCACAGCAGCGCTTCCTTGTTCATGGCGATGGCGACGCCGTTGAGCTCGATGGCCCGCTCGATGGCGGCCAGAGCGACCGGCACGAGCCCGAGCTGCCATGCGGCGCCCAGCATGAACATGTTCGCCGCAATGGGGTCGCCCATCAGTGCCATAGCCAGGCGCTGCGCATCCAGCGTGGCAAGTCCGTCGCCCAGCGCGGCGCGCAGACGTGCGCACATGCCCTCCCCGTCCTGCTGCGAATCCGGGTTGCGTGCGAACTCGGCGGTCGGGACCAGATCGCTGCTCACCACGGCGCGGCTCGTGCCCGCCAGCAGCCGCGACAGCGATTCATCGCCCGAGGCCACCACCAGGTCGCAGCCGATCAGCGCATCGGCCGACTGCGGTGCGATCCGCGTGGCGTGCAGCATCTCGGGCCGCGGCGCAATGTGCACGTGGGAGTGCACGGCGCCGTACTTCTGCGCCAGCCCGGTGACGTCCAGATTGGAGCTGTACAGGCCCTGGAGATGGGCCGCGACCGCCAGCGTCTGGCCGATGGTGACCACGCCGGTGCCGCCGATCCCGGCAATCAGGACGGCGTGGCGGCGGGTCAAGGGTGGGACGGCGGGTTCGGGCAGCTCCCGGCTCCACTGCGGCCCGGGCGCAGCCGCGCGGGCGGGCGCCCCGGACTTCCTGGGCTTTGCGCCATGCAGCGTGACGAAACTCGGGCAGAAGCCTTCCACGCAGGAATAGTCCTTGTTGCAGCTGGACTGGTTGATGCGGCGCTTGCGCCCCAGCTCGGTTTCCAGCGGCTCGATGGACATGCAGCTCGACACCTTGCCGCAGTCGCCGCAGCCCTCGCAGACGGCGGGATTGATGAAGACCCGCTTGTCGGGATCGCTCCATTTGCCGCGCTTGCGCAGCCGGCGCCGCTCGGTGGCGCAGGCCTGGTCGTACAGGATCACCGACACGTCGGGGTATTCGCGGAACTCCTTCTGGATGGTATCCAGTTGGGTGCGGTGATGGACCGGCACGCCGGGAGGAAGCGCGACCTGGGCATAGCGCTCGGGCTCGTCCGTGACAACGGCCATCTTGCGCACGCCCTCGGCCGCGAGGCCTGCAAGGATCTGGGCCGGCGACTGCCCGGTCTCGACCGCCTGGCCACCCGTCATCGAGACGAAGCCGTTGTAGAGCAGCTTGTAGGTGATCGGAACCTTGGCGGCGACGGCCTGGCGCACGGCCAGGAAACCCGAGTGGGCGTAGGTGCCGTCGCCGAGGTTGGCGAAGACGTGCTTTTCCTCGGTGAAGGGCTGCTGCCCCAGCCACATCACGCCTTCGGCCCCCATGTGGGAGACGGTGGTGGTCTGCCTGGGGTTGATCAGCATGGCCATGGTGTGGCAGCCGATGCCCGCCAGCGCGCGGCTGCCCTCGGGCACCTGGGTCGAGCGGCCATGCGGGCAGCCGGAGCAAAAGCTCGGCAACCGCATCGGCCCCGCCGGCTGGCCGGGCTTCAGGACCGGCGCAGCAACGGGGCAGACATCGAGCTGCGGATGGGATTGCCGCAGGACGTCCGCCAGCACCTTGGCGATCAGGACTGGCGAGAGTTCTGCCGCGTTGGGGAAGGCCGCGGCACCTCGCTCGGGATCGAAGACACCACCGCCCACATGCTTGCCGATCAACTGCGGTTGATCGGGCTGGCCATAGAGCACCGCGCGCAGCTGGTCCTCGAGCACCGGGCGTTTTTCCTCGACGACAACGATGGTCGACAGGCCTCGCGCGAACTCGCGCACGATGCCGGGCTCCAATGGCCAGACCAGGCCGATCTTGAGTAGCCGCACGCCGAGCTCGGCCAGCCGCGAGGCATCGACCCCGAGCGTTCCCAGAGCCTGCTGGACATCCTGCCAGGACTTGCCTGCCGACACGATGCCGATGCGCGCGCCAACGGCGGCGCCAGTGATGCGGTTCAGGCCGTTCACGCGTGCGTAGGCCAGCACGGCGGCATGCTTGTGGTTGTAGAGCCGGTCCTCCTGCACCAGCGGCATGTCGAAGCCCCGGGCGTGATAGCCCTGGCCGAAGGGATCCTGTGGTCGACTCGGGGCCTCGGGCAGCGAGATCAGCGGTGCGTCGGGCGCAACGTGCACCGAGCCCCCGCCCTCCACGACGTCGGTGACCACCTTCATGCCCACCCAGCAGCCCGAGAACCGGCTCATGGCGATGCCGTGCAGGCCGTAGTCCAGAAGCTCCTGCGTGTTCGACGGATAGAGCAGCGGCATACCTACGGCCATGAAGATGCCGTCGGAAAAGTTCGCCACGGTCGAACTCTTGGCGCCGTGGTCGTCTCCGGCAAGGCACAGCACGCCCCCCCTGGGGGAGGTGCCGGCCAGGTTGGCGTGCCGCAGCACGTCGCCCGAACGATCCACACCTGGGCCCTTGCCGTACCAGATCCCGAACACGCCGTCGACCTTTGCGCCGGGGAACGTGCCCACGTATTGGGCGCCCCAGATGGCCGTGGCGGCCAGATCCTCGTTCAGCCCTGCGCGGAAGACGATGTTGGCAGCTTCAAGCGCCTTCTGCGCGGCCCACAGTTCCATGTCGTACCGGCCCATCGGCGAGCCCCGGTAGCCCGATACATATCCGCCCGTGTTCCAGCCCGCCGCTGCGTCGCGCAGCCGCTGCTGCAGCGGCAGGCGCACCAGCGCCTGGGTCCCCGTCATGTAGAGCCAGCCTTCGGCGGCGGCGTACTTGTCTTCCAGTGTCGTTTCCGGCTTCTTGAGTTCAGACATCACTTGTTCCATTCGTCCATCGGGGCGCAGGTTCCCTGGGCACAGCCTCAGCGCGCGACGCTCAGTACGCGACGCTGAAGCCGATCAGGTGGAACACGACCGCGACCCACAGCAACACAAGACTGGCGGCGGCACTCGCGACACTCCAGATCCGGGCAGCCAGGCTGCGGGCGGCTGCGCTGCGGCTCGTCGCCCAGGCGTTCCAGCAGGTCGCGACAGCCGCGAGCGGGAACACGGCGATGCTGAGCAGGTGGAGCGCCTGAAGCCACGGGTCCGATGCCGAGCTGAAGTTGAAACCCACCACCATCCAGGCAATCGTCATCAGCCAGGCGAGCATCAGCAGGCTCCCCGCCGCCGCCGCCAAGCGAGCCCATCGCAAAACGCGCGCAGCGTGCCCGGCCAGCGGCACCGGCCTGCCGTGGTGGCGGCGCACCAGCGCGCTGACGGGCCAGAGCACCGCGGTCGACAGCAGCACCGCGAGCGACGCCGCCAGGGCAGGCACGAGCCACGCGGCATCACGCCAGGCCGGCACGCGCAGGAAGACAGAGGCAGGCGACTCGGTGTCCTCTCCCCACATCAGGACACGCCCCTCGTGCGCCTTGGCAGCCAGCCGGTGCTCGCCGCCAACCTCCTTCCACACCCAGGGAGACACCTCCTCGAAGCGCCGAGGCCTGCCGTCCAGGCCGACGATGCCGGAGGCCGTCACGCGGCCTTCGTCGTCCACCGCGACCTCCGTCTGCATCGCCAGCGCGAACAGCGACAGCGGACCACGCTCCTCGCGAGGCGAGGTGCTCTCGTAGTGGCCTGCGAGCGCTTCGGCCCGGGCCCGGGCGCCGCCTGCTGCCACCCGAAGTCGCGCGGCCGTCGGCGGGAAGTAGCGATCGGCGAATGCGGCCGTGAGCGCACTGCGGATGTCACGCGCCGCATCGTCCCGGCCATTGCTGTTGAAGGACACGAACAGTCCGACACGCTCATCGGGGTAGAGCTGCAGGGCGCTGTGAAAGAGCCTCGTCTCGCCGTCGTGGCCGATGATCTGGCGGCCATTGCGACCGAATTCGAAGAATCCGAGCCGCATGCGGTTGAGCTGCGCGTTGATGACCGTGAGCGGGCTGTCCTGCATCTGGCGCGCCGTGGCGGGTTGCAGTACCCGCTGGCCGTCGATCTCTCCCTGCTGCAGGTGCGCGATCATGAAGCGTGCGACGTCGGCGCCCGTCGTGACGGCGCTGCCCGCCGGAGCCGGGAATATCTCGTAGGGACGCGGCGGCGCAGAAGCCAGGTCATAGCCGTTCGAGAGCTGCGCGCTCCATGCTGCCGCAAGCGGGAAGGCGAAGGTGGTGTTGCGCATGCCCAGCGGCGCGAACACCTGCTGCAGCGCATACGCCTCGAAAGGCATGCCCGAGACCCGCTGGACGATATAGCCCGCCAGCGCCGCGCCGTAGTTCGAATACGCCGGGACCTCGCCCGGGGGATAGATCCGATCCGGGAGATGTCGATGGATGTAGTCGTCCAGCGACGTCGCCCGGGCGGGGTCCGTCACCAGCAGATCCTTGAACGCCTCGTGGAACCCGGCCGTGTGCGTCATCAGGTTGCGCATCGTGACCGGCCGGCCTTCATACGGCGGGATCGTGAAATCCAGATAGCCGTTGACGTCGCGGTCGAGATCGATGCGGCCCCGCTCGACCAGTTGCATGACAGCGGTCCAGGTGAACAGCTTGGAGACCGATCCCGGGCGTATCAGGGTGGCTTGCGGGTCCATGACACGGCCTGACGCCACGTCGGCAAGGCCATAGCCCTTTTGCAGCAGCACGTTGCCATCCCGGACCACCACGACCACGGCACCCGCCACGTCGCCGCGCTGCAGCGCGACAGGCACGAAGCCATCAAGCCAGGGCTCCAGATCCCCACGGACGAGCGGCGCTGCGGCGACGAGCGGCGCGGCATTGACCGGTGCGGCCGATACCGCCACGGACAGCGCCATGGCGGTGACCAGCAGCAGCCACAGGACGAGTTCTCTCAATTTAGCAACCTCTCGAAGCGGATGAGCGGGTGAAGTTCAGCCTATGGCGATCGCTATCAAGCCGAAGATGCCAAGCGCAAGGGCGGCGATCGCCTCGCCGGCGATCAGGCCGCCTCCTATCAGGGAGGGGGTGCTCATCTCCGCCGACTCGCGCTCCGCAGCCGACGGCTTCCCTCGGGATGCCCCCACGTATTCCGTCAGCGAGGCGATCGTGCCGCCAGCGGCAAAGTAGGCAGCCGTCGACAAGTTGATGAACCCACCGAATCCAAGCGCATAGGGCGAGGGAAGCAGCAGCGTGTCCACGAGCCAGTCCGCGGCGCTGCCACGCTTGCCGCTGGCCACGAACTGCCGGTAGCGCCTGCCCGACTTGAGGAGCGCGCGCAAGACCTGCAGCCCCAAGCCGATGGCGATGCCCAGCTGCATTGCCATTCGCTGGTTCGCGCTGTCTGCGGTCAGGCTGCGCAGCACGCTGACGAGCTTGTAGGTGCCAGCCGAAGTCCACTGTGCCGCCTGCTCGCCGGCCGATTGCATGGTCTGGTCAACGCCCAGCACCGGATAGGCCGACATGAAGAGCCTGGCGAAGCCGATGGCGGCCACGGCGCCGAGCGCAATGCCGCCGACCTGGTATCGGAACTGCAGCGCGCGGCTGGAGCCCAGCCGCCAGCCGGTCGAGCGGTCTTGCTGCATGTCCCCGGCCACGCTGATGGCGATGGAGACGACCGAACCCGTGAGGAGGCCCACCATCGGGTCGCGCAACGCCAGCATCGCCATCAGCATGATGGTGATGACGAAGGCTGCGGATATCGGGTTGTTGTCGCTGATCCCGGCCGCAATGCCATTGACGAGGCCGAAGACGAAGACCAACGCAACGGCGACAAGCAGATAGCTGACGGGCAGCTGCAGCAGCACCACGCCGACGGCCACTGCGGCGGCACCCCAGCAACTCGTCCACAGGAGCAGGCGCGGGGTGCTCATCACGCCTGGCATGGCTGGCGCCCCCGCAGGCCGGCTGCCTGTGTCCCGCCAGCGGCGCGCGGTCTGCACCAGCATCGCGGACAGGTCGAAGGACACCGCGCCGAGCAGACCGCCGACGCCAAGCAGGAAAGCGATCTTCCGGTAGGGATCGCCCGGCTGGAGCCAGCCGATGTTCACGAAATGGGGCGTCAGCGCCGTGAAGATCAGGCTGGCCACCAGCGCCGGAACGGCGATGCGCGTGCCGACGATCATGCCTGCACCAATCGTCGACACGGAGAGCTCCAGGGCTGCGACGACAGGCACTACCGCGCCGGCAACGGCACCACCGACCCCCAGCACCATGCCCCCACCAAGCTTGGCGATGGAGCGCCGCAGCAGGACGGGATCCGTGAGTGCGCGAAGGATGTTGGCAACGGCCAGGCCGCTTGGAAAGGGCAGCTGCAGCCGGTCGACGAGCAGCGGCGTGTAGAGCATTCCCACGCCCGCACCGAACATCCCGATGCACAGCATGTAGAGCATCAGCGGCACGAGGGGCGGCTGCGGCAGCCCGAGCCACACGAGCGCCTGCACCAGGATCCCCATGGCGCTCATGCCCGCCACCGAGGACGCGATGGTCTGGATGTAGTTCGCGCCGTGCCGGCCCTCGCGGCCATAGCCGAAGGTCACGACGGATCCCAGGATGCCGGCCAGCACCTGGCCTCCGACGAAGAAGCCCAGCGAGAAGACCATGTAGGCCGACGTGAGTCCGCAAAGCGGGCCCAGGACCAGCATGCCGGTGACCACGAGCAGCACGTGGTACTTCCACGTGCCCATGGCTGGCAGCCACTTCCAGCGAGGCCCGGCATTCGATGACGCCGGAGACGGGCTTGCAGCAGCGCCCAGGCCAGCCGCCTCTGGCAGGGTGTCGAGAACTTCAGCCATCAGGGACCACCCCATGTGCTGCCCGAGCCGCGGACCTGGCCTTGTTCGTAGATGACGCCGGGGTGCCGGTCGTTCTCGAGAAAGATCGGACCGTCGAGATCGACCAGGTCGCAGCACTGACCCACCAACAGGGCCGGCGCCGTCGCCAGCGACGTGCCGCCCATGTTGCCGACCATGACCCGCAGGCCCAGCTGCCGGGCCTTGTCGGCCATCAGCAAGGCCTCCGTGAGCCCCCCGCATTTGTCGAGCTTGATGTTGACCACGTCGTAGCGTCCGGCCATGGCCGGCAGATCGACCAGGGACTGCGCGCTCTCGTCGGCGGCCAGGGCAATGGGCGATGCGAGCGCGTCGATCCAGTCGTCCTTGCCGACAGGAAATGGCTGCTCGATCAGTTCGACCCGCGCCGACACAAGCACGGGCAGCAGCGCAGCCAATGATTCAGGATCGAAGCCCTGGTTGGCGTCCACGCCAAGCCAGACGTCCGGCCGCACCGCGCGCACGGCCCGCACCCGATCGGCGTCCTGGCCGTCGCCGAGCAGCTTGAGCTTGAGCGCCCTGGCTGCCGGGTAGCGTTGCGTCGCGACCTGCGCCATGCGTTGCGGCGTTCCTGCACCGACGGTGAACGTCGTCGTCAGCGGGACAGGCTCACCCAGTCCGGCCAGCTGCCACGCAGCCTGCCCTGTACGCCGAGCCTCCAGCTCCCAGAGGGCGCAGTCCAGCGCATTGCGCGCCCCGCCGGGCGGCATGAGCTCGCGCAGCGCAGCACGCGTGATGCCGGCCTCGATGTCCGGTCGAACGGCCGCGATCCGGTCCAGCAGGACCTGGGGCGTGTCCCCGAAGTAGTAGATGCCGCTGGCCTCGCCTCGTCCGCTCAGGCTGTGCCCACTCAGGGTCACGACAACGACCTGGACCCGGGTCATCGTGTAGCCGCTAATCTTCAGCGGCTCTGCCATCGGCCAGTCCTCGACGACAGCTTTCAAGGTGCATTTCATGTGACGCTCAATCCACCTTGACCAGGGACAGGTCCTGGAAGTCGAAGCTGAAATCCGTGGTCGGGAGGATGGCCTTCATCGTGATGCCGTCGATGCGGCCATCAAAGCCCTGCGAGAAGCGGACGAAGGCATCGGCGTTGAGGCTGCGATCCGACCAGCGGACGACGAACAGGTTGCCTGCATAGGGCCTGAGCGTGCCCTCGAGCTTGCTGGTGCGGCTGAACTTGAGCACCAGCCTGTCGCCTTCGGCCCTGACCACGACATCGCCCCGCCAGGGATCCGTGTAGCGGCCGGCATAGGTCTGCAATGGCAGAGCGGCCCTGGCGCCGGCGACTGTCTTCTCGACGGCGGCGTCGATGGCTGCGGCCTCGTCATCGCGCTGCGCCGTGATGCCCGCGAGCATCGAGACGAGATCGCGCTTGGGCGCACCCACGTAGGAGTCCAGGATCTGGTTGCCGACGGCCTCCATCGCGTAGGGATCGTTCTGGTTGGTGAACACCAGCACGCCCAGCTTGAGCTCCGGAATCATGGCTACCCACGTCGAGCTGCCCGGGACGGAGCCGTTGTGCGCGACGCGCTTGTAGCCGAACTCGTCCGTCAGTTCCCAGCCCAACCCGTAGCCGCTGAAATGCGTGCGCAGCAGTGCGGCCTGCACCGGCTTGACGGCCTCGACGGTGTTGACCGTCCACATCTCCTCGGCACGTTCCTCCGAGTACAGCTGCGCGCCTCCCGGAGCGCGCCCCTGGGCCAGCAGGGTCTGAACCCAGATGGCCATGTCGCGGATGCTGCAGTTGATGGTGCCGGCGCCGCCCACGACGCGGATGTCCTCGACGGGAATGCGCGCCAGCTTGCCGGCAATCATCGTGTGAGGCGCCGCCAGGGCGACTCCGCCGGCCAGGCGCGAATGGCTCGCGGCACAGGATCCCATCTGCAGCGGCTTGAAGATGCGCTGCTCGATGAAGTCCTCCCAGGGCTGCCCAGTCACCGCGGGGATCAGCTCGCCCGCGACCATGTACATCAGGTTGTCGTAGTCGTACTTGGCGCGAAAGCTCGACACCGGCTTGAGGTGGCGCAGCCCGCGGATGATCTCGGCCCGCGTGAAGTCGGTCGCCGGATAGAACATCAGGTCCCCGGCACCAAGGCCGAGGCCGCTGCGGTGGGTCAGCATGTCGCGCACCGTGAACTCGCGCGTCACGTACGGGTCGTGCATGCGGAACTGCGGCATGTGGTCGATGACCTTGTCGTCCCAGCGCAGCCTGCCCTCGTCCACCAGCAGGGCGAGGGCGGCGGCCGTGAATGCCTTGGTGTTGGAGCCGATCTGGAAGACGGTGTCCACGTCCAGCCGCGCCGCTTCACCCAGTGCACGCACGCCGTATCCCTTGGTGAAGATGGGCTTGCCATCCTTGACGACCGCGACAGCCATCCCGGGGACCGAGAAGGTCTTCATGGCGCGCGCAACCGTGTCGTCAATGGCTGCGGGAGAGATGGCGGGACCGGAGGGGGCGCTCACGGCTGCGGCACAGGCCAGAGCAGCGAGGCCGCCCGCGAGCAGGCGGAGCATTGGAGGGGTAGGAGATGCAGTCATGGTCTTGTCCGTTGGCCGGATCCGCGCGGGCTACTGGCCGCCCTTGAAGACCTGGCCGGCCTTCATGACGAAGCTGACGGCGTCGCTGTCGCCAAGCTTGTCCATGTGGCTCAGCGGATCGATCTTCATGGCGATGATGTCGGCAAGCTTGCCCGGGGCGATGGAGCCCAGGGTGTCGGCGCGCCCCAGCGCAGCAGCCGCGTTCATGGTGGCGCTGCGCAGAACCTGGTCCGGTGGAATGCCGGCGGCGACCAGCAGCGCGAACTCCTCGTGGCTGCGCTTGGTGCTCATGATGCCGAGGTCCGTGCCGTAGACGATGGGCACGCCAGCCTTGAATGCCTTGGCGGCGCCCTGCGACGCGTCCTGGAAGCGGTAGTCGATGAGCTTTGCGGCGAGCAGGGTCGGCGTGAAGGCCGTGCCGCGCTTCGTCATCATCTCGATGGCCACGTCGTCCAGGGGGCCGTGCTCGATGGTGTCCGCGCCAGCGCCGATCACCATGTGCAGGTATTCAGGGGTGCCGTTCACATGGGCGGCGACCTTGCGGCCGAGCTTGTGCGCGGTGTCGATGATGGCCCTCACCTCGCCTTCGCTCTCGAGCATCGCGGTATTGGGAACGCGCACGGCAGTGCTCGACTGGCGCAGCTTGATCACGTCGGCACCGCGATTGGCCTCCATGCGGACGACCTTGATGCAGTTCTCGACGCCTGAACAGTTGCCGCGGTTGGTGACGTGGCGTTCCAGGTCGGAGCGCACCCCCCATTGGGACGCGTCATAGTCCCCGCCGTCCAGGCTGATCTGGGCTTCGATCGCGAGCAGCCGGGGGCCCGGGATGATCCCGTTCTCGATGGCATCGCGCAAGGCATAGGTCGTCTCGGTCGGATCCCCGAGATTGCGGATGGTCGTGAAGCCGCTCATCAGCACGGCTTGCAGTCGGGGCAGGGTCTCGAGCGCCAGCTGCACCGGATTACGCATATAGGCAAGCGCGATCTGGGGCCCTACCGGAAGCTCGAGGTTGAGCTCGCCGCTGACATGGGTGTGCATGTCGATGAGGCCGGGCATGACCCAGGAGTCCCTCAGGTTGACCACCTTGTCGGCGGCAACGAATCCGTCCTTGATGGCGACGACCTTGCCGTCCTCCACGAGGATGGATTGTTTGCTCTTGATGGGCTTGCCGGCTTCTGCAATCAGATGGCCTGCGTGGATGACGGTGGTGCCGGCGAGCGCGGCTTGCGCGAGGGCTGCCGTGCACAGGGCGACAGCGAGCTTGAGAAGGTTGGGCATTTGATGGCGTGGCATGGATGTCGGAGCTGTTTCAGCAGGCGCGTCGTCGAGGCGTGTCATGCGGGGGGGCGGCTCAGCGCGAGGCTTCGCTGCTCAGGATCGTCGCGGCCAGTTGCTCGGCCGCCAGCAAGGGGGAGCAGCCCGACCGTTCGGCCAGGAGGAAGATCCGCATGCAGGTGTCGTAGATGCCTTCGACCATCTGCCGGGTCTGCTCGGGCGCCCGGTTCAGCACATCGGCGGAACCGCTGATCAACCCGCCGACATTGGCGATGTAGTCCGGAACGAACAGCACGCCCTTTTCGAACAGCATGCGGCCGTGTCTGTCGAGATCGGCCAGTTGGTTGTTGGCACCACCACAGATGATGGGGGCTCGAACCCGAGGCACGGTCTCGTCGTTGAGCACTGCACCGATCGAGCAAGGGGCGATGGCGTCGACCTCCAGGGCGAAGAGCTGGCCCACGCCAACTTCGCTGGCACCGTATTCCTCGACGGCCAGGCGGACGTTGTCGGCATTGATGTCCGCCACGAAGAGCTTCACACCGTCCTTGCGCAGATGAGCCGCCAGGTTCTTGCCCACGTTGCCGAAGCCCAGGATCGCGACCGAGGACAGGGGACGCCCGAGCTTGTAGTCCGCGGCCGCCTGCAAGGCCCGATAGACGCCATAGCCTGTCAGCGGCGATGTGTCACCGCTCTTGCCCGGCAGGCCTGCGACAAAAGACGTCGACCGGTTGATCGCGACCATGTCGTCTGGCGTGATGCCGATGTCCTCGGCGCAGATGTACTTGCCTCCCAGTCGCTCGACGCAGCGGCCGAATGCCTCCAGCAGGGCCTCGCTCTTGAGCGTCTTGGGGTCACCGATGATGACCGTCTTGCCGCCACCGAAGGGCAGCCCCGCCAGGGCGCTCTTGTAGGTCATGCCCTTGCTCAGGCGCAGCACATCGCACAACGCGTCCTGCGAGTTCGCGTAGGGGAAGAATCGGATGCCTCCACCGGCCACGCTCTTGCGGGAGTTGTGGATGGCGATGATGGCCCTCAAGCCCGTAGCTTCGTCGTAGAAGTGGCTGACGTGCTCGTGCCCGTTGAATTCCGGGTGTTCGAAAAGACTCATGGGGACTCTCAATAGTTGGGGTTGAAGCCGATCAGGTGGCAGTCCAGGGCAAAAGCCAGGATCACGGCGAAGGCCGCGACCCAGAGCAGAGCCACCGCGCGCGGCCAGCGGCCGTGGCCTGACTTGAGGACTTCGCAGGCTCGCCAGAGTGCCGCTGCAAGACCGCCGGCAAACGCCAGAAGGCTCAGCGCCTCGGCCGTGAAGACTCCCGCGGGAATGTCGGTGTAGTTCTCGCCGAGCCAGTACAGGACCCAGGCCCAGAGGCCGAGCGCGACAAGCGCGAGCAAGCAGCTGAGCCGTACTGCACGCAAAGGCCATGAGCTCGCCGTCTTGACTGACACCCCGTAGTGGCGGCGGGCAATCGCGGCGACTGGCCAAAGCAACGCCGTGCCCAGGACGACAGCGATCGAGCCGAGCAGCAGGGGGACCATCGGTGCCGCTGCGGACAGCCCCCGCAGCGGCTCGAAGACGAAGGCGAATGCATAGGGCTCGAGCGACCAGCGCAGGACCTTGCCATCCTTGACGATGGCCTGCAGCTTGTTGGTGGTGCCCATCTCCTGCCACAGGAAGGGCTGCGCCGTCTCGGCGTAGACGAGGGTCTCGCTGCCGAGCTCCAGCTGGATGGTTCCGTTGTCGTTGGCCACGACGGTCGTCGGGCTCAGCACGGACAGCATGGACAGGAAGTTGGTAAAGGAGCCTCGCGTCGCCGCATATTTGCCGGCGATCAGACGACCATGCTCGAGGGCCGTCGCACGGTCCGCCATCGCCGCACCGCCTTGCGGATTGGGCAGGTAGCGCTTGGCGAATTCCTGGAACAGCCGCTCCCGAAGCAGGCCCCCCTGGTTGTCCTTGCCCGGGGCGTTGACTGAGATGAACAGCCCGATGCCGTCGTCGACGAAGAGCACCAGATCACTGTGGAAGTAGATGGTGTCGCCGCCATGTGCCACCACCCGGTGGCCGTTGACGTCCTGCTGATAGAAGCCCAGTCCCATGCCGTTCAGGTCGGGCAGTGCCCGCGTGACGGTCGTGTGCATCTGGCGCACCGTCTCGGGCTTGAGCAGCTGTCCGCGCTCCCCTCGGCCGCCCTGCAGGTAGGCCAGCATGAAGCGCCCCATGTCCTCGCCCGTGGCTGAGAGGCTTCCGGCGGGCGCCACGTTGACGGTCTCGAAGCCCTTGCCGACGACATCCCGCTCCCGGTAGCCGGTGGCCATCTGCGACTGCAGCGCGGGCGGCAGCGGCTGTCGCAGCGTCGAGTGCTGCATGCCCAGGGGCGAGAAGATGCGCTGGTCGATGTAATCGTTGAAGCGCTGGCCGCTGGCTCGCTCGACGATGTAGCCCGCGAGCGTGGTGGCGTAGTTGGAATAGCCCGGCGTGCTGCCCGCAGCGAAGACCCGCGCAGGCAAATGCTTCCTGAGCCAGGGCCCCATGGCCGCGGCTGCGCCGTCGAACGTCACCAGGTCGCGGTTCGTCTCCTCGAAGCCGGTCGTGTGCGTCAGGATGTGGCGCAGCGTCAGCGCCTTCCCGTCGTGCTCGGGGATCGCGAAGTCCAGGTAGCGGTTGACATCGGCGTCCAGGTCGAGCTTGCCCTGCTCCACCAGTTGCATCACCGCAGTCCAGGTGAAGAGCTTGGAGATGGATCCCAGCCGAAAGAGCGTGGCCTGCGGATCCACCGGCGTCTGCTTCTGCCAGTCCGCATGGCCGTAGCCCTTCTGGATCAGGGGCTTGCCGTCCTTGACGAGGACCACGACGGCGCCGGGCACCCGGGCATTGCGTATCGCCGTGGGCATCAATCCGTCGAGCCAGCTCTGGGCGTCGGCCGCCGTCAGTTCGGCGGCCTGCACCTGCATGGGCACGGCCGACGCCAAGACCAGGACCGAGAGAAATCGAATCAACCAAGATGACATCAGGAAACCCTTGCGGGACAGAAGGCTCACGCGCCCGGCACTGGCACGGGCTCTGACGACCGGCATCAGAAGCTTGTGGTGAGGTTGAAGCCGAGGCTGCGCGGCCGGATGGGCGTGACCTGCACCGGGCCGCCAAGCGGCACCAGGCTCGTGCTGGCGCTGTTCTGCGCCTGGCGATCGAAGGCGTTGCGCAGGTAGACGTCCAGGGACACCTTGCCGAACTGAAGCCCGAACTGCAGGTTCGTCACCGCATAGGAGGGCAGCCGGTAGCCCGGCAGGCTGGCGCTGCCTTCGAAGCCGGCCTGCCGGTTGCCGACATAGCGCTGCTCCACAGCCGCATGCCCGGCGTACCCGCCCAGCTGGAACTTGTAGGCCAGCGAGGCGTTGGCGGAGAAGCGGGGACTGTTGGGCAGCCGCGACCCGGACACCACCTGAGTCGGAATGTCGTCCAGCGCGTGCGCGTCGATGTAGGCGAGCGCACCGGTGACCGTCCAGTCCTCCAGGGGCCGGTAGCGCAGCGATGCCTCGGCCCCCTTGATGCGCGCGCGCCCGTTGTTGACGATGACGTTGACGCCGTTGACCGACTCGTAGGCCTGGATCTGGTTCCAGTGAATGTCGTAAACCGACAGCTCGGTCGACAGGGTCTTGTTCAGCAGGTCGGCCTTGTAGCCGACCTCGTAGCTCCACAGGTCGTCATGCTGGAACTGCGGCGGCGCGACCGGCTGGCCTGTCGCGGGATCGTTGAGCACCGCGTTCGGGCCGCCGGGCCGATAGCCGCTCGCGGCGCGGAAGTAGACGTTGCTGGTCGGCGTGAGGGCGTAGCGCGCCGTGAGCAGATAGGTCGTGGCGGTCTCCCTGGAGGATCCCTCCAGGTGCGAGGGACCGCCCAGCAATGGACCGTCGGCCGTCGGAGAAAAGGTCTGGCTGTTGTGCGCGATGCGCAGGCCGCCGGTGAGGCTCAGCTTCTCGCTGACATTCCAGCTCAGGTTCCCGTAGAAGGAGCTTTCCTTGTACGTGCTGGGCAGCGTGGCGTCTGCAAGCATGGGCCCCGCGCCGGCCTCGAGGGTGGAATCGACCCGCTGGTGGTAGGTGCCCGACTCGTCCGCGTAGTAGAAACCCAGCAGCCAGTCCAGCGTGTTCTTCTTGTCGCCCAGCGAGGACAACCGGAACTCCTGGGACACATGGTGGTAGTCGACGTCGCTGCCCAGCACCACGGTCTTCACCGTGGGGTCGCCCAGGAAAGGGCCGTAG
The DNA here is from genome assembly GCF_059421665.1 of Roseateles sp. GW821-FHT02E12. Lineage (NCBI taxonomy): Bacteria > Pseudomonadati > Pseudomonadota > Betaproteobacteria > Burkholderiales > Sphaerotilaceae > Roseateles > Roseateles sp. GW821-FHT02E12. The sequence continues at coordinate 1,537,034 of NZ_JBWKVK010000002.1, read as the reverse complement.
GCATCCGTCAGGTCCTGCGCCCGGTTGGAGCGGGTGGTCTGTCCGGCGGTGATCGAGTTGAACTTGGCCCAGCCCAGGTCGTACTCGATCTCGGCCGATGCCAGGCTGTTCTTCACGACGTAGGGCTCCGGCGCCTTGAGCAGGCGCACGAGCGGGCCTCTGACGGGCTGGCCCGTGGCCACGTCATAGTCGACGGAGTCCAGTCCGTCGCGCCGAATCTCCTGCCCTGTCGCGCTCAGCAGGATATGCAGCTTCTTGGAGGGTTCCAGCAGCAGGGCCACGCGCGCGCCCGTGGTGTCCCCACGGTTCACGGCTTCACGGCTCGCCTGGCCCACGGCCTCGATATAGCCCCCTTCGTGCTGGCGGAAGGCGGCCACACGCACCGCCGCCACGTTCTCCTTGAGTGGCACGTTCACGACGCCATTGACGGTGTAGCCCGGCTGGCCCTTGCGCGTGGTCATGTAGCCCACGCCGACCGTGCCCTCCAGGGCAGTCGTGTCAGGTTCGTTGGTGACGTACTTGATCAGTCCACCGACGGCGCCCGCGCCGTACAGGGTGCCCTGGGGGCCGCGCAGTACCTCGACGCGACTCAGGTCCAGCAGCCCCATGTCCAGCGCCATGCCCGAGCCGTACAGCTGGGCGCTGTTCGAGCCGAAGGCCACGTCGTTGATGTACAGGCCGACGGTAGAGGTCGGCTCATCGCCGGTGGAGACGCCACGGATGGTCACCGAGCCCATGCCGGCACCGCCACCGCCCTTGAGCTCCACGCCAGGCTGCGTCGCCAGGTAGTCGATGAGGGAGCTTGCGCCGGACTTCTGCAGTTGCTCCGCGGAAATGGCGCTGACGGGCATGGGCACCTCGCGGCTCAGCTCCCGGCGGCGGTTGGCGGTCACGACGACCATGTCCAGCGTCGTCACGGCCGGCGCGGCCTTCACCTCCGCGGCGGCCTGCGCCGGCTCAGCGGCCGGCTGCTGGGCCTGCGCGTAGGCGGCCGTGGAAATAGAGATTGCCGCGGGGGCGAGGCCCAGCCATCGCAGGCGGCGGGGAACCGCGAGATCTTGCAAGACATGGCGGGCTGCGCGGGCAACGGGGTGCCACTGGAATTGGGGCATGGAGGGCTCCTACGGGTACGGTTGTTTTGCCTTGATTTACTAGTATGGTAAAAAGTTTTCCGATTAAGTAAATACAGGGTTTACATCGATGACCCGCCCCAGCAAGACGAGCGCCCCCTCCCCCGCACTCCTCGCGCCCGGGGACGGACAGCGTTTGCGGCAGGCACGCTAGGCATCGACGCGGTGCAACAGCGGCCCCGTCGCCTTCAGCATCAGGGCCGCCACAGCCCCAACACCTGCCATGAGTGCAAAGAACGCGGCCGGCCCGAGTGATGCCCAGGCCCCACCGACGAAGCCCGCCAGCAGGTTGCCGCCGAACGAAGCCAGGAACCAGGCCGCGATGAATGTGGCGGCCATTCCGCGCGGCGCCAGCCGGGCGAACAACCCCACCCCCACGGGCAGGATGAAGAGCTCGGCACCGGTGTAGATGAGGAAGAAGGGCAGCAACCAGCCGCAGTGAGGCAACGAGCTCCCTTTCGCAGCCGACCAGGCGACGAGCGCCAGCAGGAGGTAGGAAAAGGCCAGTCCAGCGGCCCCCAGGGCCATCTTCGTGAGCGCCGCAGGCTCGCGCCCATGCAGTGCCTGGCGCCGCCACCAGCCGATGACCAGGGGAGTGAGCGCAAAGACCAGCAGGGGATTGAGCGCCTGCATCCAGGTCACCGGGATCTCCCAGCCGAATACGTGGCGATCAACCGCCCTGTCCGCCCATACCGCCAGCGTGTTGCCACTCTGCTCATAGGCGGTCCTGAAGACGACCATCGCCAGGCCGACCAGCAGCAGGGCAGCAAGCTTTGGCGCGGCGGGCGCCAAGGAAGCATCGACGTCGAAGTCCTTCGGCCGGACGCCGCGACCCAGCGGCGCGTCGGCTGGCAGGTGGCGCCGGCCGAGCACGAACACGAGCAGCCCCAGGCACATGCCGACGCCGGCCGCGCCAAATCCCCAATGCCAGCCGTAGACCTCGCCGAGCGTGCCGCAAACCAGCGGCGCCAACAGCGCGCCGACGTTCACGCCCACGTAGTAGACGTTGTAGGCACCGCCATGCCGCGGGTCGCCGCTGGAATACAGACCCGCCACTTGGCTGGGCAGATTCGGCAGGAACAGCCCGTTGCCGAGGGCGATCATCACCAGCGCTGCAAGGAACCAGGATTCCTGGGTCAGCATGAAATGCCCCAGCGCCATCAGCACCCCCCCGCCGATGACGGCGCGCCGTCGACCCAGCCAGCGGTCTCCGATGTACCCGCCGGCGACGGGCGTCAGATAGACGCCGCCTGCATACAGACCGTAGAGGAGCGATGCATCGGCCTGGGTGAAATGCAGCTGCTTGATCATGTAGTACACGAGCAGCGTACGCATGCCGTAGAAGGAGAACTTCTCCCACATCTCGGTCAGGAACAGGAAGGTCAGCCCCCTGGGCTGACCGAACCAGTCGTCGCCTCGCACGAAGTGCGATTGCGTCGTTGTGGCCGGCGACCTTGCGTCGCTGGCGTCGGAATGAGAGGGCTCGCGACGGGTCGCCGCAGACGTGGAGGGCATCGCATGACCTTGCATGACTGGCAATGGCGCGGGATGCTACACTTTTTGCGAAATTCGCAAACTATTTCTCCAAAGCCAAAACGCACCATCGCGTCGGCGGAGATCGCACGGCGCCGCCTGTCGCGGGCGAGCGCCCAGGAACCCGGGAGACCGCCCTTGCAACCCATGTCACTACACGTGCAACTGGACCTCTTGCTGCTGCGGGAGCCTTTTCATATCTCGGGCTACACCTTCACGGAGGTACCGGTACTGAAAGTCAGGCTGTCCGCCAGCGGCCTGAGCGGGCGCGGCGAGGCCGCCGGCGTGTACTACCTGCACGACAGGCCTCAAGCGATGCTCGCAACGCTCGAGGAGGCAAGGCCCCAGATCGAGGCCGGCATCACGCGTCATGCCCTTCGCGACCTGCTGCCTCCCGGAGGCGCTCGAAACGCGGTGGACTGTGCCCTGTGGGAATTGGATGCGGCTCGTGCGGGCTGTGCTGAATGGCAGCTGGCCGGCATCGGCCGACCGGTGCCCAAGACCTGCACCATGACGCTGGGCGCCATGTCCCCGCAGGCGATGGCAGAGGGCGCCCGCGGCTTCAGCGCCGCCAAGGCCTTGAAGCTCAAGCTCACCGGCGAGACGGCAATCGACATCGAACGCGTCAAAGCCGTGCGCGCCGCGCGCCCCGACGTCTGGCTCTGCGTCGATGCCAATCAGGGCTTCACGCCTGCCACGATCGCGCCCTTGCTGCCAGTGCTGCTGGACTGCTCGGTCAGCCTGCTGGAGCAGCCGTTTGCGCGCGGGCGCGAAGCGGACATGAAGAACATCGAGTTCCCGCTTCCGACAGCTGCGGACGAGAGCTGCCTGAGCCTGGCGGAGCTGGAAAAAGTCGGCGGCCTGTTCGACATCGTCAACATCAAGCTGGACAAATGCGGCGGCCTGACCGAAGGGCTGATGGTGGCCGAAGCGGCCCGGCAAATGGGCCTGGGCGTCATGGTCGGCAACATGGGCGGCACCAGCCTGGCGATGGCGCCCGGCTTCATCCTGGGGCAGCTCTGCGATGTGGTCGACCTGGATGGCCCGATTTCGATCACCAACGATTGCACTCCGTCAGCGAGCTACGCAGGAGGTGAGATCAGCTGTGCGCCCGATGTCTGGGGCGGTCGGGAAGCAAGCGTGCATTGAAGGCCGGGCACACAGGGGGCCGGTTCTACGTGAGGCAGGGGCTTCACGCGCAGCGTGGCAGGCAACTCCTGATCGCCTGGCCGAGGGCCCGATGGATGCAAAAGCGCACCGCGCAAGGCCGCGCCTCTCGCACCATCAACGCGGCCTCAAGTCTTGCGCGTACGAGCGGTCTTTTCCCTGGCCGGCAGCTGCTTGTCGGGCTCTTCGCCCTTGAGGCGACGCACGGGCCCCGCCTCGCGCGGCGCAGCGGGCTGCGCGGTCGGGCGGCTGCGGTCGACGGCGTCAAAGAGCTGCGCCTCCGTGGACGAACAGATCATCAGCACCCGGCAGGGGCCCTTGCTGACCGCCACGTAGGCGTGCGGCATGCTGCTGTCGAAATACACGGATTCGCCGGCATCGAGTTGCAAGGGCTTGTAGGCCTGCGAATGCAGCTCGAGCGATCCCTCGAGGACGTAGACGAACTCCTCGCCAGGGTGACTCAGCATTTCCCCAAACGCCGACAGCGAACGTGCGCGGACCTCCGTCAACAGCGGGATGAAGTGCTTGTCGATCAGCTCGCTCGCCAGGTACTGGTAGCTGCTGAGGTGCGTCTCGATTCGCTTGCCTTCGCCGAGCTTGTGAACGCTGCGTCGCCCGGAGGCAACCACGGGAACGTGGGCAACGGGATTCCCGAAAAGCACCCCCGCATCGATGCCAAGTCCAGTGCTCAACGCCTGCAGCTTGTCGTAGCTGAGCGAGACTTTGCCATTCTCCATCTTCGAGATGGTCGGCAGTGGTATCCCTGTCCGACCACTTAACTCGGCAAGGGTCAATCGCTTTTCCAGGCGCAACGCCTTCAGCTTCGCTCCGGGCAAATCGCTTTTGGTCATTCCCCAGCGTTCCGAATGATAGTCATCGACCGGCGAATCATAGTGGAGCGTCGTGAAGGCTAAGCTCGCTTGCACGAGGTGGCGCGGTCATCGTTCAGCAGCATGAACACAGCCGACCTGACCTTCAAATCAAGTGATGGGCGTTGCAACTGTCGGCCGCATCGACCCCTTTGCACCGGTTGAAAGAGTTTGCCAGATTCGCAAAGTCATGCGAGCGTCACGCGCCGCAGGTGCGGCCCTCCCACGCCCGGCTCTTCGCCCTACACGCCGTGCGACGGTGAGCATCAGGAATCCATCTCTGCTTCGGGAAACATTCGTGCCGCATCGGTTTGCAGGTTCTTGTCGCAGCAGTTGCGAACCGAACTGATCCGTGTCGACAGCACTGTGCTGCCGCCGTCTGCGAATGCGCTGCATGACCTCGTCAAGTTTGTTTACGAGCTAACCCGCAACGAAGGTGATGGAAGCGGACAGCAACGTTAGCGTTGCGGCCACTTCAACCCCCTTAGGCTTGCCGCGGCATGACGGAACCCGGATCCTTGCAGGCACAGGCCAAGGCCGTGCGACACCCTGCTTTCATCAGCTATTCGCACGCGGACAAGGTCTTTGCGAGAAGGCTTCACAGCCGTCTGGAGGCATACAAACTGCCCAAGCCCTTGCTGGCTGCCGGTGAGGACGCCCGCATAGGCAGGCTTTATATCGACCATGCCGAGTTGGGCGCCGTCAGTGACTTACCTGCGGCCATCGAGCAGGCCCTTGCGGCCAGCGATTGCCTGGTGGTGGTGGTAAGTCCCGCGTCGCTGCAGTCGCAGTGGGTGAGGGCCGAAGTCCGGGCCTTCCGGGCCTTACATCCCAATGCTCCCGTTCTTTGCATCGCCGCCCCAGGGCATGGCGGGCTGGCCGCTGACTTGCTGTTCGCCGGCACGCCCCAGGACGACGCATTGATCGCTATGCCGCGCGTGCCCCTCGTCGTCAACACAGACGAGGGCTTCGACGGCGCGCTCCTGGCAGTCATCGCGAAGCTCCGAGGCCGGGGCCTGGAGGAGCTTCGCAACCGCGAGCAGAAGCGGCAGCGGCGCGTCAGGCGCATCTGGACGTCGGCCGTCTCGTCGGTATCGGCGGTCATCCTGGCCCTGGGCCTGCTGTCGTTCGCAGCGGCTATCAAGGCCAACAGTGAGAAGAACCGAGCGCTTGCCGGGCAGTCGGAATTGCTCGCCACGCAATCCTCCGATGCGCTGCGTGCGGGCGACGCCACGTTGGCGACACGGCTCGCACTGGCCGCCTTGCCCGCCGATGGGCGGGATCGCCCCTATGCCTGGCAGGCCTCCGTTGCCTTGAGCCGCTCCGCTCAACAACTGCGCGAGAGAACGCAAGCGAGGTACCCCGGCGAGAAGATCGTGCTGTTCGTGCCAAGCGTGCAGCAAGAGGGCTGGAGCTATGCGCTGTCGCGCACAGGCAAGATTCACATCGAAGGCCCGGGTGGGGCCTCGCAGACCATCGCGCTGGACCTGGCGAAGCCCGAGATCGATGCCGCCTACTACGCAGGTCGTCACGCCATGGTCATGGCGCTTGGCGGCAAGCAGATCGTCGTGTGGAACGAATCGACGCGCACACAAGCTGTCAAGGCATTTACCGACGCGCCGAACTGCATGACGATGTCGCCGGACGGTGACACGGTGGCCGTCACTCTGGGGGGCAAAGTAGAGATCTTGCAGCTACCCGACCTGTCGACCCTACACGAGCTGCCGCTGGCTCAGGGCCTGATCGGCGAATGCTCGGCCTACAGCAAAGCGCGCGGCAAGGCGCTGGTCGTGACGATGGAGCGCGGCGAAACCCACCAAGTGGACCTTGTCGACATCAAGTCTGCCTCGCGCGTGCGCGTCGGGGCAATAGGCGACCTGGCCTTGAACGTGACCCTGGACCCGACAGGGCAGACGGGCGTCATTGCCGTGGGCAACAACTCGATCGCCGTCGTGGATTTGGCAACCGCGAAGCTGCGCTTGGCCTCGGCGGCGGAGTCCCCCACGCTGAGCCTGCCCGCGACCGTGGCCCACGACGCCAGCGGGCAGCGCATCCTGGTGGGGGACGTCGCGGGGCGGGTGCACATGTTTGACGCCGCCAGCCTTCAACGCACCACCGTGTTCGCTGAGCACACCGACACTGTGGCGTCCATCCACGTCGACAAGGACCTCATCTACACGGCGGGACACGACGGCGTAGCGAAGTCGTGGTCGTTCGATCCCCTGTTTCAACGGCGCGCGCTGCAGTCTCAGCCAGGTATCACCCATGCAAGCGTGTCCTCGGCGTCGGGACGCTACATCGCCGCCACGGGCCGTGACGGGACGGTACTGACCTGGGACCTGTCCAACCCCGGCGGCAAGCCTGCGACGGCTCGGCCCTGCACTGGATACATCCGGTCCGTGGTTATTTCCGATGGGCTGGTAACGGCCGCGGCGGGCTGCGAGACGGGCGAAGTCTTCACCTGGAAGCTGGACACCGGCGCCTTGATGCTCCAGCACAAGGCCGATGGCGCAATCCTCGAGCTGAAATACTCCCCGGACGGCATGCTGCTGTTCGCGGCGGGCGACGGATCGTTCGGCGTCATCGGTCCGGATGGCCGCGTCGTCAACTCGGCCAGCCCCCGCGGCGCCACCGGCATTGCCAGCATCCCCGGCACGTCGCAGGTGCTCGTAGTGGACGGCCAGGGCGACGCGATCGTGCATGACCCGAAGGCCAATCGCCTCGTCCGCGCCCTGAAGGCTCCGGGGCGCTCCTACCCCAAGAACCAGAATCTGCTGCACGGCGTCGTCACGGACACTGGCCGGTATGCGGCCGTTAGCGGCTCGGACGACCGCCTGCGCATCTGGGACCTCACGGGAGGGAAGCTCGTCGCCGATTTCAAGATGAGCCGCGCCAATTCGGGGGGGTTGGCAGCAGGGCCAAACGACCAGATCGCCTTCATCGAGGAGGGCAAGGTCAATGTCTGGTCGCCGGCACTCGTCGAACCGCTGGAGCTCAAGAAGACGTTCCCCGCGGCCGAAGTCGCCTTCTTGCCTGGACAGCCTGGGCGGATTGCCACGACTTTGCGGGCCGAGGGGCAATGGCAGGTATGGCTTTGGGACATTCAATCCGGCACGTCCTATGCGCTGATGGAACCGGGAAGGAACAAGGAGACACCGACATTCAATCGCCTCGTCCTTTGTGGGCCGAACAAGTCCCTGGTGGCGATCAGCGCACACCAAGGCCCGGTCCTCGCGCCAGTGCTGCCCTACACGCCCGACCTGATCGCCGCTGTCAAGAAGCAGTCGCCCTCTGTCGCGCGAGCGCTCGCCAGGGAGGATCTGAAGCGCTTCTTTCTGCCTATGGAGTCCATCCTCGACGACCGCCCCGCGCCCACGTTCGGCTATGCGCCGCTCGAAAACCTGGTGGACAAAACACTGGGCTGGATCGCCCGCCTCGAGCCAGCAGATGCGCCCAAACAATAATGAACCCCTACTAGATCAGTAAGGCGCTGTTGACCTTCAAACAGCCCAAAGCTAAGCCTTGACGAGCTCAAGCCGCACAGATGGTCAGAGCTGCGGAGCTGCTCATGCTGCAACGGCAACCGGCAGGGCCGCCTTGTCGATGACATGCCGCAATACAAAGCTCGAATGCACGCCCGTCACGCCTTTGATCCGGGTGAGATGCCCGAGAAGCAGTGACTGGTAGTGGTCCATATCCCGCACCGCTACCTTCAGTTGATAGTCGGCTGCCTGCCCCGTGATCAGCAAGCACTCCAACACTTCCGGCAACACAGCCACGGAGGCCTCGAAGTCTGCAAAGCGTTCTGTCGTATGCACATCCATCGAGATGTGGACGAGAGCCGTCAGCGTCAGCCCCAGCTTCCTTGCGTCCAATGTCGCGCGGTAGCCTGTGATGAAGCCCGCCTCCTCCAGCATCCGCACGCGCCTCAAGCAAGGCGACGGCGACAGCCCGATGCGATCAGCCAGCTCTTGGTTGTTGATGCGGCCATCAATCTGGAGAATTTCGAGAATCTGCCTGTCATAGCGATCCATTTGGCAACCCCTGCTTAGTGCTTTTATGGAAAAGGCATATTCTGCCAATTTCAGCGCCGTGCAAAGCAACTTCGCAATCTTCTGCCAGCCCGGTTTTCCTACACTGTGGACACACCGTCACCAACGGTACAGCGCTCCTAGGACGAACCCCGATCCCCTGCGCAGTCGAGCCCCACGAGGGCACCGAGCTCTTGTTACACCGACCCCAAGCATGCGAATGCTTGGGGTTTGTCTTTCTAGCCGCCGGCAGTGACGCCGCCCGGTTCCCACTTGGCAGGCAAGCCTTGAGCCGCCACCGAGCGGCAAGGCGCCACGCTACGAACGGACGACCGCATCGAAAGGCTGCGACCCTGGGGACTTCGCAAGGTCAATGGGCTGAAGCAGGAGTCGACCGATCGAATCATGATGGCCCAGGCCCAAGCCCAGCACTACTTCGGAGCACTGAAGAAGTCGCCACGCACGCGTAGTCCGGGAGCACCTCGACATGTGGCTGCTAGCTGCGGTCGACGCGCTACGCAGCCAGACAGGACCTAACGGGGGCCACGCAGTGGCTGGAAGCTTAGACGGCTGCGCACTCAGCCCAGCGATCATGATTAAAAGCTCAGTCGCGCGGGAGGAGGGAGTTGTCTCTTGTGCAGCGAAGCGTCCAGAAACAACAAACCCGGCTCAAGGCCGGGTTGCTGACAAGTGATGGATTGGTGGGCGGTGCAGGTTTCGAACCTGCGACCCCCACAGTGTGAATGTGGTGCTCTACCCCTGAGCTAACCGCCCAATCCTGAACTTCAAAAACTACTTTGGCCTACTTTTGGCCTACCCGGCGGGTGCGCATTCGAGGTTCCACCGCAACCCTTTGATTTTCAAAGGCATTTTGGTGGGCGGTGCAGGGTTCGAACCTGCGACCCCTGCCGTGTGAAGGCAGTGCTCTACCGCTGAGCTAACCGCCCTCGAAAACGCACTCGGCTTCCGGGAAGCCCGCGATTATGCCACGGCTTGAGGGGCTGGTTCCAGCTTGCGCCACTGACTGGCACCACCGGCCGCCTTGTCGAGGTCAACCAGCAGCTTGGCGTGCGCGGCCACCTCGGCCTCGCTGGCCCGCAGCACGGGCAACTCGAAGCGGCTCAGGTCCACGGCCTCGACGGCGGCGTGGTTGTCGCCACCGGCGCTGTCGCCATGCTCGTCCATCAGCAGGGCGTCTTGGCCGCGCGTCAGGCGGATGTAGACGTCGGCCAGCAACTCCGCATCCAGCAGCGCGCCGTGCAGCACGCGCTTGGTGTTGTCGACTTCCAACCGGCGGCACAGCGCGTCCAGCGAGTTCGCCTTGCCGGGGAAGAGGTCGCGTGCCATCAGCAGCGTGTCGCGCACGCCGCCGACATGGTCGGTCAGCACGCCGCGCTTCAGGCGCTTGAGCTCGGCATTGATGAAGCCGATGTCGAAGGGCGCGTTGTGGATAACGAGCTCGGCGCCAGCCAGGAAGTCCAGCAGCTGGTCGACGATCTCAGCGAACTTGGGCTTGTCCGACAGGAAGGCCTCGGTCAGCCCGTGCACCCGCAGCGCGTCCTCGTGGCTGGCGCGTTCGGGGTTGATGTAGAGGTGCAGGTGGTTGCCGGTGAGTTGGCGGTTGACCATCTCCACGCAGCCCACTTCGATGACGCGGTCGCCCTTGTCGGCCTCCAGGCCGGTGGTTTCGGTGTCGAAGAAGATTTGTCTCATATCAACCTTGGGCGGGCCTCTGGTTGCGCTGGGTGGCCCACGCGAAGATGACGATGCCGGCGAGGATCATCGGCAGGCTCAGCCACTGGCCCTGGCTCCAGCTCAACGCGCGCAAGCCGAGGAAATCATCGGGCTCGCGGAAGTATTCAGCCGCGAAGCGCAACGCGCCATAGCCCATCATGAAAACACCCGAGATCTGCCCGGTGGCGCGCGGCTTGCGGGCGTAGAACCACAGGATGATGAAGAGCAGCAGGCCTTCGCCAGCCGCCTGATAGAGCTGGGACGGATGGCGCGCAATGCCGCCATCGTTGGCCTGCGGAAAGATCATGGCCCAGGGCAGATCGGCCGGCGCAGGGCGCCCCCACAGCTCGCCGTTGATGAAGTTGCCCAGTCGCACGGCCATGATGCCGGTGGGCACGCAGGGCGCGATCAGGTCCGACACCTCGAAGAAGCCCCGCTTGCGCCGGCGCCCGAACAGCCACAGGCCGAAGAGCACGCCCAGCAGGCCGCCATGGAAGGACATGCCGCCCTTCCAGACGGCAAAGACCTCCAGCAGGTGGTCAACGTAGTAGTCGGGCTTGTAGAACAGGCAGTAGCCCAGCCGCCCGCCCAGCACGACGCCCAGCACGCCGTAGAACAGCACGTCGTCGACGTCCTGCTTCGTCCAGCCCACGGCCGCGTGCTGGGGCATGCGCGCACGCCGGCCGGCCAGCCACAGGAAGAGGCCGAAGGCGATCAGGTAGGTGATGCCGTACCAATGAACGGCCAGCGGGCCGAGCTTGATGGCGATGGGATCGAACTGCGGGTGAACCAGCATGGCCCGGGGGAGTAGCGGAAGCGGCGCGCATCATAGCCAGCGCCCTCCCCCACGCCCCATCAGGCGATGCCGGCCAGCAGCTTCTTGGCTTCCTCGACGTTCTTCGGGTTGGCGCGCTTGTTCTGCACGAAGCGCTCCAGCGCGGTCTTGGCGCCGGGCTTGTCACCCTTGGCCAGCAGAGCCTGGCCCAGCCGGTGGTCGATGGGCATGCGCTCCGCCCCTTCCAGCGTGCGGGCGCGCTCCAGCGACTTGACGGCCTCCTCGGGCTGGCCCATCTCGGTCAGCACCCGGCCCAGGCCGTAGGGGCCGGCAGCGTGGGCGGGGTAGTCGCGTTGCAGCGCCTCGAAGATGCCGCGGGCCTTGGGCAGGTTCTTCTGCTCCATGAACTCGAAACCCAGGCGCGTCCACTGACCGCGCAGCTCGCGCGCTACCGTGCGGTCGTCCCCCGGCTTGGCGCTGGCAAGCTCGCGCTCGGCGCCGGCCCAGTCCTTGTCGTTCATGGCGAGCATGGCGCGCAACACCTTGGCCTGCTCGGGCTGGCGCGGCTGCACCTCGGCGGCGAGTTCCTTGGCCTTGGGCACGCTGCCGCCGGCAAAGCCCGGCGCCATCAGATAGAACTGGGTCAGGCCGCTGCGCGCCTCGAAGAGCTGCGGGTCCAGCTCAACGGCCTTGGCGAACTGCTCCTTGGTCTTGCTCGCCAGGCCGGGCATCTTGAAGACGCTGGCCGTCATCGCCTGCTGGCCGTACACGCGGCCCAGCGCGTAGCTGCAGGCGGCTTGCGGGCGCTTCTCGGTACAAACTTGCAGCGCCGGCAGTGCGGCCTCCAGCCGTGCACCGTCGTTCTCGTCCACGGCCGCAAGGGCCAGCGCCACGGCGGCCTGGTCGTCATCGGGCTGGGCCTTGGCGCGGGCCTGCGCGGCGCGGGCCAGGTCGGCGGACTTGCCGGCGTCCAGCCAAGCCTGCCATTGCGGGTCCTTGAGCAGGTCGGCCTGCGCGGCACCAGCCAGCAGGGCCAGGGCGAGGGGAAGAAGGCGAAACGTCATGCAAGGATCTCCAAAACGGGTGCGCATTGAACGCGCCGGCCCGACCCGCCGATGCCCGGGTTTGCCCGATGTGACTTCAGGCATGGTGGCTGCGCACATGCTCGACGAAGCGCGCCACGACGGGCGGCGCGTCGCTGCGCCAGATGAGGCTGGTCTCCACCTCGGGCGCACCGGCCATGGCGCGATAGGCCACGCCGGCCCGCTGCAGGCCCTGCAGGCTGGCCGGCACCCAGGCCACGCCGATGGCGGCTGACACGAGGTTGATGATGGTCTGCATCTGGATGGCTTCCTGCGCCACACCGGCACCACCATGGTGGGCCAGGATGGCGTCGAAGAGCGAAGGCGCCACCTCGCGCGGGAAGATCACCAGCGGCGCTGCCAGGCATTGCGCGTCGCTGGGCACCTGCTCGCTGCCGGGCAGGGCAAGCACCAGTGGCTCCACGCCGATGGACAGCCGCTGAAAGCCCGCCGGCGCATTGCCGGGCGTGTGGATGACGAAGCCGGCATCGATGCTGCCCGCGGCGAACTCCTGCAGCTGCACGTCCAGCGTCGCCTCGCGCAGCGCCAGCGCCACCTGCGGACAGGCTTCACGGAACGACCGCAGCCACTGCGGCAGGCCGCCAAAGCCCACGGTGGACACGAAGGCCAGCCGCAGCCGGCCGGCCAGGCCATCGGCCACCGCCCTCACCTCGGCCGGCAACGCGGCGGCTTCAGCCAGCAGCTTGCCAGCCGAGAGCTGCAGGGCCGCGCCGGCCGCCGTCAGGCGCACGCTGCGGCTGCTGCGCTCGAAGAGCTGGACGCCCAGTTGAGATTCCAGCTTGCGCACCGCCTGCGTCAGCGGTGGCTGGCTCATGTGCAGGCGCTCCGCGGCGCGGCCGAAATGCAGCAGCTCGGCCACGGCGAGAAATTGCTGAAGGGGGCGCAGCTCGATCATTGATTCACCGAACGTATTGATCAGAAGAGAACAATATATTTGATCGACAGACTGAGGCGCGCCAAACTGCCGGCTTCTTCAGGAGACCGCCATGAGCTTCAACCGCCGCAGCAAGAACATCACCGAGGGCGTGGCCCGTGCGCCCAACCGTTCCATGTACTACGGCATGGGCTATCAGGAGACCGACTTCGGCAAGCCGATGATCGGCATCGCCAACGGCCACTCCACGATCACGCCCTGCAATTCGGGCCTGCAGAAGCTGGCGGACGCCGCCGTCATCGGCCTGAAGGCCGCCGGCGCCAACGCCCAGCTGTTCGGCACGCCGACGATCTCCGACGGCATGGCCATGGGCACCGAGGGCATGAAGTACAGCCTGGTGTCGCGCGAGGTGATCTCCGACTGTGTGGAGACCTGCGTGGGCGGCCAGTGGCTGGACGGCGTCATGGTCATCGGCGGCTGCGACAAGAACATGCCCGGCGGCATGATGGGCATGCTGCGCGCCAATGTGCCGGCCATCTACATCTACGGCGGCACCATCAAGCCGGGCCACTACAAGGGCCAGGACCTGAACATCGTCAGCGTCTTCGAAGCCGTGGGCCAGTTCAGCGCCGGCAAGATGAGCGAGGAAGACTTCTGCCAGATCGAGAAGCGCGCCATCCCCGGCAGCGGCTCCTGCGGCGGCATGTACACGGCCAACACCATGAGCTCGGCCTTCGAGGCGCTGGGCATGAGCCTGCCCTACTCGTCGAGCATGTCCAACGTCGAGGATGAGGTCGTCGACAACGTCAAGCTGGCGGCCGACTACCTGGTCGAGGCCGTCAAGGCCGACCTGAAGCCGCGCGACATCGTCACCAAGAAGGCCATCGAGAACGCCGTGGCCGTCATCATGGCCACGGGCGGCTCCACGAACGCGGTGCTGCACTTCCTGGCCATCGCGCACGCGGCGGAGGTGGACTGGACCATCGACGACTTCGAGCGCATGCGCAAGAAGATCCCGGTGCTGTGCAACCTCAAGCCCAGCGGCAAGTACCTGGCCGTGGACCTGCACAAGGCTGGCGGCGTGCCCGCCGTCATGAAGGAGCTGCTGACCGCCGGCCTGCTGCACGGCGACTGCATCACCATCACCGGCAAGACGGTGGCCGAGAACCTGGCCGACGTGCCGGCGCTGAACGCCGAGCAGGACGTCATCCAGCCCGTCGCCAAGCCCATCTACGCCGAAGGCCACCTGGCCATCCTGCGGGGCAATCTGAGCCCGGAAGGCTGCGTGGCCAAGATCACCGGCCTCAAGACGCCGGTGATGACCGGCCCGGCGCGCGTCTTCGACGACGAACAGAGCGCGCTGGCCGCCATCATGGCCAACAAGATCGTCGCCGGCGACGTCATGGTGCTGCGCTACCTGGGCCCCAAGGGCGGCCCCGGCATGCCCGAGATGCTGGCGCCCACCGGCGCGCTGATCGGCCAGGGCCTGGGCGAGAGCGTCGGCCTCATCACCGACGGCCGCTTCTCGGGCGGTACCTGGGGCATGGTGGTGGGCCACGTGGCGCCTGAAGCCTACGAGGGCGGTGTCATCGCGCTGGTGCAGGAGGGTGATTCGATCACCATCGACGCCCATCAGCTGGTGCTGAACCTCAACGTCGGCGACGCCGAGTTGGCCAAGCGCCGCGCGGCCTGGGTGCAGCCGGCGCCGCGCTACACGCGGGGTGTGTTGGCCAAGTTTGCGAAGAACGCATCGAGCGCAAGCAGCGGCGCGGTGCTGGACAAGTTTGAGTGAGCTCCTTGTGAGCTCACAGCCGGCTTCGACTTCGAAGGCGGCCTGAAGCCGCGCGGCGGCTTCAGATCAAACTTGGACGCGGGCTCACAGAGCAGGCGTCACAAATTTGAGCGTTCAGCGCTTCTTCTTAGACCCGGGCTTGTACTGGCCCAGTGCCTCCATCTGCTGCTCGCGGCGGGCAGCCTTGCGCGCGTCCATCGAGTCCATGGCCTTGCGTTGGGTCCGGCCCGAGGAGTCCGCCCAGGACCACCAGGCCGCGGCCAGCGCAAAGGGCGCCAGCACGATGACCCAGGCCCAGAAGTCGTCCTTGTGGAACTGCACCCAGCCGCCCAAGCGCAACACGAGCATGACCACGCCGATCAATACGAAACCCATGCGGGTTCTCCTTCAGGTATCTTTGCAACCACTGTAGTCCAACGCCCTGAAAGGTACGCATGAAGAATGTCTTGATCCTCAGCCTCGCCCTCATCGCTCCCGCCGCCTTCGCCAATCAGGAATTGGCCCAGAAGAAGAACTGCATGGCCTGCCATGCGCTGGACAAGAAGCTCGTCGGCCCGGCCTACAAGGATGTAGCCGCCAAGTACGCGAAGGACAAGGACGCCTACAAGAAGCTGGCCGAGAAAATCCAGAAGGGCGGCTCCGGCGCCTGGGGCCCCGTGCCAATGCCGGCCAATCCGCAAGTCACTCCCGCTGAGGCCGAGACGCTGGCCAAGTGGGTGCTGACGGTCAAGTAAGCCGTTCCACCCCCTCCGAACAGGCCCTGCGGGCCTGTTTTTTGCTGAAACGGGTCCCGCAGGGCCTGTTTTACCGAAACGGGCCCTGCGGGGCCCGTTTTCATTTGCGCGCCGAGCTTCTGATCCGGCCTGAACCGTGTGAGCCGAACGGTTGAGTTAGCCCGATCGGAATTCACGAGCGTTTCACAAGCGCTGCCAAGAATCGCGACGCGCAGACCGTCCTGCGCGTCCACCGGCATCGCTCATGACCAACCTCCACTACCCGAAGCGCGTCGCAGTCGCGGCAGCCGTTGTTGCCTTGTGCGCTGTGCCACTCGCCCAGGCGGCCTCACTGGAAGGTTGGGCGCTGATGCCGGCCAACACCTTTGCCGACGGCCCGACCTCCGGCCAGTTCGCCGCTGGCGCCGGTGGCAACCCGCTGCCGCTGTTGAACAAGCAGCCGGTGCAGGGTTTCTCCGCCGTGCTGGCTGGCCCCACGGCGGGCAGCTACCTCTTCATGCCCGACAACGGTTTCGGCACCAAGGAAAACTCGGGCGATGCGCTGCTGCGCCTGTACGCCGTCACGCCGGACTTCAAGACCGCCACGGGCGGCACAGGCACCGTCTCGGCCGCCAACTACAACACCGGCGCGGCCATGGCCGGCTTCACGGCCGGCAGCTACGTCGGCCTGTCGGACCCGAACAACCTGCTGTCGATCAAGGTGCAGGCCGACTACAGCCGCTACTACAACAGCGCCGCCAACCCCCTCGTCGATTCGAGCATCCGCACCAACCGCCTGCTGACCGGCGCGGACCTCGACATCGAGTCCGTGCGCAAGGACAAGAACGGCAACTTCTGGTTCGGCGACGAGTTCGGCCCCTACCTGATCAAGACCAACGCCAAGGGCGAAGTGCTGCGCCGCGAGATCGGCATGCTGGGTGTGGCTTCGCCGCAGAACGAGGCCGTCCAGAACGGCACCATCGGCGCCACGCTGGGCCGCTCCAACGGCTTCGAGGGCATGGCCTCCAACCCCGCTGGTGACCGCCTGTTCACGCTCCTGGAAGGCACCGTCACGGGCGACGCCGCCGGCACGCTGCGCATCAACGCCTTCGACATCAACACCGAGAGCTACACCGGCCAGCAGTGGAAGTACAAGCTCGACGCCGCCGGCACCAACATCGGCGACATGACGGCCATCAATGATCACGAGTTCCTGATCATCGAGCGCAACGGTGCCACGGCCACCAGCGGCACGCCGTTCAAGAAGATCTTCAGGATCGACCTGGACCAGGTGGATGCCAGCGGCAACGTCGTGAAGACCGAAGTGGTCAACCTGATGAACATCGCCGACCCGAACGACCTCAACGGCGACGGCAGCAGCGCCTTCACCTTCCCGTTCACCACCATCGAGAGCGTGCTCATCCTCGACGCCCACACGCTGCTGGTCGCCAACGACAACAACTACCCCGGTACCGGCGGCCGCAACCTGGGCTCGGACAACACCGAGTTCCTGAAGATCCACCTGGACACCGCCCTCAATGTGTCGGCCGTGCCGGAGCCCAGCCAATGGGCTCTGCTGCTGGGTGGTGCGGGCATGGTGGGCTTCGTCGCCCGTCGCCGTCGCGCCTGATCAATCTCACGACAAAACAAAAGGCCGCCCTTGGGCGGCCTTTTTCTTGAGCGCGAAGCGATCAGTAAGCTTGACCCAGCTGCTCCAGGATCGCGGGGTTCTCCAAGGTCGAGGTGTCCTGCGTCACCGATTCGCCCTTGGCGACAGAGCGCAGCAACCGCCGCATGATCTTGCCCGAGCGCGTCTTGGGCAGGTTGTCGCCGAAGCGGATGTCCTTGGGCTTGGCGATGGGGCCGATTTCCTTGGCGACGTGGTCGCGCAGCTGCTTGGCAATCGCCTTGGCCTCGTCGCCGCTCGGGCGCGGGCGCTTCAGCACGACGAAGGCGCAGATGGCCTCGCCGGTGGTGTCGTCAGGGCGGCCCACCACGGCGGCTTCCGCCACGAGCTCGGTGCAGCTCACCAGCGCCGACTCGATCTCCATCGTGCCCATGCGGTGGCCGGACACGTTCAGCACGTCGTCGATGCGGCCCGTGATGGTGAAGTAGCCCGTCTCCGCGTCGCGGATGGCACCGTCGCCGGCCAGGTAGTAGCCCTTGAGCTCCGGCGGGTAGTAGCTCTTCTTGAAGCGCTCCGGGTCACCGTAGATCGTGCGGATCATCGAAGGCCAAGGCTTCTTCACAACCAGGATGCCGCCCTGGCCGTTGGGCACGTCGTTGCCGGTCTCGTCGACGATGGCCGCCGTGATGCCCGGGAAGGGCAGCGTGCAGGAGCCCGGCACCAGCGTCGTCACGCCAGGCAGCGGTGTGATCATGTGGCCGCCGGTCTCGGTCTGCCAGAAGGTGTCGACGATGGGGCAGCGGCCACCGCCCACATGCTGGTGATACCACTCCCAGGCAGCCGGGTTGATGGGCTCGCCCACCGAGCCCAGCAGGCGCAGGCTGCTCAGGTCCGAACGCGCGGGGTGCACCGCGGGGTTGCTCTCTGCCGCCTTGATCAGCGAACGGATGGCCGTGGGCGCCGTGTAGAAGATCGTGACCTTGTGCTTCTCGATCATCTGCCAGAAGCGGCCGGCGTCCGGGTAGGTGGGCACGCCCTCGAAGACGATCTCGGTGCCGCCCAGGGCCAGCGGGCCATAGGTGATGTAGGTGTGGCCGGTGACCCAGCCGATGTCGGCCGTGCACCAGAAGACGTCGTTGTCCTTCAGGTCGAAGGTCCACTTCGTCGTCAGCGCCGCATGCAGCAGATAGCCGCCGGTGCTGTGCTGCACGCCCTTGGGCTTGCCGGTGGAACCCGAGGTGTAAAGCAGGAACAGCGGGTGCTCGGCCTCGACCCATTCGGGCGCGCAGGTCGTCGACTCGGCGGCCATCAGGTCGTGCAGCCACACGTCGCGACCGTCGACCCAGGCGATCTTGCCGCCCGTGCGCTTGTAGACGATGACGTCCTTCAGCGACGGGCACGAACCGCCGTCCAGGGCCTCGTCGACGATAGCCTTCAGCGGCAACGCCTTGCCGCCACGCGCCTGCTCGTCGGCGCAGATGATGGCCACGGCGCCGGCGTCCTGCACGCGGTCGCGCAGCGACTGGGCCGAGAAGCCGCCGAACACGACCGAATGCGTCGCGCCGATGCGGGCGCAGGCCTGCATGGCCACCACGCCTTCGACCGACATCGGCATGTAGATGACGACGCGGTCACCCTTCTTGATGCCGCGGCCCTTGAGCGCGTTGGCGAGCTGGCTGACCTTGGCCAGCAGCTCGGCATAGGTCACGCGGGTGACGGTGCCATCGTCGGCCTCGAAGATCAGCGCCGTCTTGGCGCCCTTGCCGGCTTCCACATGCCGGTCCAGGCAGTTGTAGGAGACGTTGAGCTTGCCGTCCTCGAACCACTTGAAGAACGGGGCGTCGCTGTCGTTGAGCGTCTTGGTGAACGGCGTCTGCCAGCTCAGCAGCTCGCGGGCCTGGCGGGCCCAGAAGCCCGCGTAATCTGCCTCGGCTTCAGCCACCAGCGCGGCGTAGCCGGCTTCGCCCTTCACATGAGCATTGGCGACCCATTCCGGGCTGGGGGCGTAGGTGTTGAGCGTACTCATCGGCGTGTCTCCTCGTTTTGGCTGCTTGGCGCGCACTGTGCGAGGAGTCACTGACGAAGCCCTTACTCTCGGCGGCCGCCCCGCGCCGTGAGCTTAGCGCGGCTGGGCGCCGCCCCGGCGCTTCAGCCGCATCAGCAGGCCCAGGCCCGCCAACAGCAGGCCCGCGCTCGCCGGCTCGGGTACCGCGGCGTTGATGAATTGCAGGTTGTCGATGATCAGCGCGTGGTCAACCGAGTTGACGTGAATCTTCAGTTCGTCAAAGACGATGCCGCCGAAGCCGTAGATGTTGACCGCGCTCGTCAGCGACGTGGCGGCAGTGGCGGTTTCTATCAGCGCACCATGGAAGTAGGCGTCGAACGCCGAGACGCCGCCGTTGGCCGTCACCAGCGCGAAGGCCGCGTCTGAGACAGGGTGGAGGAAATGGATCGTGAAGTCGGCCAGGAAGGCCTGACCCGACCTGAAGTTGCCCACGCGGTTGCCGCTGAAGTGCGCAAACGTCGGGTCCATGTCGGCGTTGGCAACGGCGGATTCGAACTTCAGGCCCATGTCCAGGAACTGGTCGGACACGCCTTCGTTGTGCGCCAGCGCAGCGGATTGGAAATCGACGGTCCGGTCCGGGGCGTTCAGCCCCATGTCGGCGTTGAAGAAATCGGCCCGGGCGGGGCCGCTCAGCAGCGCTAGCGCGGCGAGCAGAGCGGCCGACACAACGCGCAATTGCATTTGGATCATCAGGAACTCCCAGCAGGTTGAGGTGGCGGAACGATCTGCCCCGCCTTCTTCAGGACGGGCTGGGCTGCCGGATCCGGACAAGCCCCCCACGTTCATGGGCGAGGTCGCACCACCGTGCGCGGCGCCGCCACGAAGGGCTTGAAGCCCATGGCCTCGTAAAGCTCGGCCGGCGCGTAGGCCACACGGCCCTGGATGACGAGGCTGGCGCGGCGCAGCGCGGCGATGTCCTGGCTCGGGTCGCCGTCCACAAGCAGCAGGTCGGCCACGTAGCCACGCGCAATGCGGCCACGCTCGGCGCTGGCCCCCGCCACGCGCGCGCCGTTCCAGGTGGCAATGCGCAGCACCTCGGGCGCCGGGATACCCGCCTTCACGTACAGCGCCAGCTCACGGTGCAGGCCCAGGCCGGCCGTGCCATCCGTGCCGGCCACCAGCGGCACGCCGGCGCGGTGCAGGTCGCGTGTCAACGCCAGCAGCTTGGCGTAGGAGCGGCGATAGCCCGCGAGCTTGTCGCCGGCCAGGTCCATCGGCGCCACGCGCAGCTGGCGCCGCCACAGCACCGGCAGATGCTCCGCAACGTCGCCCAGCACCGGGTCCAGCTCGCCCTGGGCCTGGGTGAACATGGCCTCGAAGGTCATCAGCGTCGGGTCGACGACGACCTGGCGGTCGCGCAGCAGCCCGATAAAGCGGCGCACCTGCGGGCTGGCGAGGTCGACGGCCTGGGCATCGCTGCCGACGCGCTGGAAGCGCAGCAAGGTGCGGCTGTCGTCCCCCGGGCGGCTGACGAAGTTCAGCATCACCTGATTGATGTGTGTCAGCTCCTCGTAGCCGGCACGCACTGCCTGCTCGGCAAGCATGAAGGCCGGCACATGGCCGTTCACGTGCAGGCCCAGCCGCCTGGCCTTGGCGGTCAACGGCTTGACCCACTCGGGCTTGATGGAGTTGTAGAGCTTGATGCCGACAAAGCCATGGCAGGCATACCAGCTCACCGCATCCAGCGCGTCGTCCAGCGTCTCGGCGACGATGCCGTTGCGCGCCGAGTAGGGGCTCTTGCCCTCGATGAAGCCGGCTGCGTAGACGTTCGGCCCGATGACCTCGCCGCGCTCGATGCGGTCGCGCAGGCGCAGCAGCTCCCGGTTGTCGTTGCCGGGGTCACGGATGCTGGTCACGCCGCCAGCCAGATGGGCCAGGCCGTCCTCGCTCCACAGATGGGCATGCATGTCCCAAAGGCCCGGCAGCAGGCTCTGGCCGCGCCCGTCGATGACGCGCTCCGGCAGCACACGCAGCACACCGGGTTCGGTCACGGCGTCGATGCGGCCATGCGAGATCCACACATCGCTTGGGCCCCGCATGCGCGCGGCCGGCGCGTCGAACCAGCGCACGTTGCGGATCAGCGTGACGCCGTCCAGCGGCCGGGCCAAACGCTGGCGCAAGGCGGTCAGGCGCTGGTCGGCGGCCTGCTGCTGGCGTGCCAGCAGGATGGGCACCAGCGCCTCGGCGCCCTTCTCTGCCACGGCAAAGCCAGGCCAGGTGATGGCGAACAGCGCGTGGCCGGCTTCATCACGCACCCAGTAGTACCAGGGCTGGGCATCAGCGCCGGTGACAGCCACCAGGGCCAGCGGTCCGGTCGCGGCATCGGGCGTCAGGCGGGCCAGGACTTCGGCGCGGATCTTCAGCCCGCCCAGCGTGCCGGCGCTGCCTTCGGGCTGGGCCAGCAGCATGCTCACCAAGGCGCCGTAGTAGCCCGGAGAGGCCTCCAGCGGGATGAAGACGAAGTCCTCACCCGCCGGCACATCGCCGCTGTCAGCCCGCGAGCGCCAGCGCGCGTGAGCGTCGACGACATCGAAATCCTCGGCAATCTCCGCACCCATCGTGCTGAGGCCGCGACCTCGGTAGTCACGCGGCGCGCCGTTGGCGGCAAGGCGGAAGCTCTCCTTGATGTCCGGCCCGCGGCCGTTGTCGCGGTAGCTGTAGTCGGTCTCGATGCGGCCGTCGGCCTGCGTCTGGACATGCAGATGGCCTGCCACATGCGCCTGCGACAGCACCGTGTACTCGGCAGCCTGCGCGCCGCCCAGGGCCAGCCACAGCAGCAACCCGATCACACGCGGCGCCCTCATGACCGCGCCCCACGCTTGCCGCTGCGCAACGCGAGCATGAGAAGCCCGGCGGCCAGCAGCGCGGGCACCTGCGGTTCAGGCACGTTCGACGCGATGGCGCGCAACTCAACGGTCTGCGGCAAATAGAAGATCAACGAATGCAGGGAAGCCTCGGCGCGCTGCCCCGTCATGCAGGCCGTGCTCTGGCAATCGGTGTCGGCAGAGGGCAGCAGGTGATAGCTGCCAATCAGCGTCTGCGTCACGGACAGATCCCAGGTTCCGCTGCCCAGCGGGGCTGTAGCCCAGCCCTCATTGCCAGGCGAATCGACGAACAGCCAACTGTCGAGGCCGGCCGTCGTTGCAAGAGGTCTGGCTGAGGCATCTGCATGCTCACGCCCCCCAGCCAACACGTCCAGGCGATTCAGGCCCAGCGCCGTGCCCAGTTGGGCACCCGGCGGCGCCGTCAACTGACTGAGACTGCGCACGATGAGCTGGCGGGGATGGGGGGTGACGACCAGCTCCCAGTTGTCGTCCAGTTGCTGATGCCAAGGCTGGAATTCGAAATGGAGATCCAGGGTCCCCAGCCCGGCGTTGGGTCGCGACGGATCCCAAACCAGCAAGATCGTTCCGCCCCCATCGAAGACCCACTGGCCGTCCTCAAGATGAGCCACAGGCGGCGAGTCCTCCACCGCACTCAAGCGGCCTCCCGGGTCCTGGCTATGAAAGCTGACTCGAGTGCCCTCGAAGGTTGAGGACTGGGCCAAGCAAGCCGTCGCGGCGCCGTGGAGCGCGAGGGCGGCAAGCAGGGTTCGAACGACTCGAAGGTGATGGCGGGTCATGGCTCGCTCCGGCAGCGTGAGCGGCTTGCTCACCTGCTGTCAGACGCAGCCCTCCAGCGAATCCGGACAAGGCCGCTGGCCCGCACCCGGCGCGCTCACTGCTCCAGCAGTACCCCCAGCAGCAGCCGCGCCTTGTCCCAGTCGCGCCGCACCGTGCGGTCGGTGAGTTGCAGGGCCTCGGCGATCTCGAGGTCGTTGTAGCCGCCGAAGTAACGCATCTCCACCACCTTGGCCAGGCGTGGCTCGGCGGCGGCCAGGGCTTCCAAGGCCTCGTGCACCTTCAGCACCTCGTCCTCGCCGGCAGGGATGCTGTCGGAGATGTGCGTGTCCAGCGTCAGCCGGGCCAGGTCGCCGCCGCGGCGCTGGGCCTGTCGCTCGCGCACCGCGTCGATGATGACGGAGCGCATCACCTGCGAGGCATAGGCGAAGAAGGCGCGCCGGCTGTCCGGCCGCAGCCGGCCGCTGCCCAGGAAGCGCAGATAGCTCTCGTGCACCAGCACCGTCGTATCCAGCACGGTGTTGCGCCCGCCGTCGCGCAAGCGGGAGCGGGCCAGCTTGCGCAGTTCGTCGTAAGCGGCGGCGAACAGCCGGTCCTGGGCGCCGGCGGTACCGGCATTGACTTGTTCGATCAGGGTTTGGATGGCATCTTCTGGCACGCACGCATGCTGCCACCCGCGGCGGCCAGACACCATCATCCGAAAAGAGGACAGCACCGGTGCCCCCCCGGCTCAGTGTCGCCCCAGGGCGATGTCCAGCTGCCGTTGCGGCGCCTCGAACCACGGGCTTCGCTTCGAGTGCAGGGCAAACGCCAGCCGGGCGGCTTCGGCATACGCGACGGCCGCCTCGCGACGGCCCAGGGCCAGCGCGCACAAGCCGGCGACCGCGCGCATCCGCGCCAGCGGCAGGTCTCCCTTGCCCTGGGACGGCGTCAGGAACTGGATGCTCTCCTGCAGCAGTGCCAGGCCCTCCGCCTTCCGATGGCCGGCGCAGAAGATCTCGCCGCGCAAGGCCGGCTCGTTGTGGGGCGGGCGGTATTGCAGTTCCGGCTCCAGGCTCGGAGGCATGGCAGCAAGGGCGGCGTCGAGCTTGCCCTGCGCCAGCAGGAGCCATGCCCGCTCGATGGGCAGCCAACGGCTGTAGTGCCCGCCGGACACCGGGTCGGCCCATAGTCCTTCGAAGGCCGGCGCTCCGGCCAGTACCGCCTCGGCTTCGGCCAGCTCGCCGGCCATGAGGTGGTTGTGCGCAATGGCGATCCAGTCGCCCGGCTCGAACGTGCGCGAGTAGTTGCCCATGCGCCGCCGCAGTTCCGTCACGCGGCGCATCGCCGCGATGGCCTGTGCGTGCTCGCCCCGGGCTTCGTGGATCGCGAACTGCAGCGACTCCACGGTGAACTGCCGCGCCAGCGTCGGATGCGCCCCCAGGTAGGACGGCGCCGCCGCCGCCAGCAGACGCTGCGCCTCGTCGAACTCGTCCGCCATCGTCCTGCAATTGGCCAGCTTCAGGTCGACATCGGCGCGCAGCCCCGCCGGCACCACGGCGCTCAAGACCGACAACGCCGCCCGTGCCCGCTCCAGCGCCACCACACTGTCCTGCTGCGGCTCCTGGCCCATGTAGCAGCGCACATGGTGGAAGTTGGCCAGGGCCAGTTCGGCACGGATCGCATTGGGGCCGCCCAGCGAGCGCAGCGTCGCCACGGCATGCTCGTAGGCGGCCTTGCCTTCTTCAAGCTGGTTGATCTGCAACAACCGGCGTCCCAGGTCGAGCTGCATCTCGATCACCGAGGGCGCCGCGGGACCTTCCGCGATCTCCATCTGGCGCAGCCCGGCGCGCAGCAGCTCGAGGGCCTGACCCATGTCAGACGCGAACTCGCCCTTGAGCCACAGCGCCCAGGCCTGGCTGCCCGCCGGCTTCCGGCCTGGCGCCGCCGCCGGCTGGCGCTCCAGCGCGTCCAGGGCTTCACGCGCCCGGTCCTGCTGCCCGGCCTTGAAAGCAGCGCGCGCGATGACAACCTGCAGGTCAACCCGAGCCTTGTCGTCGGGCCCGAGCGAGCCCACTGCTTGCCGGGCCAATTGCTCGGCCTTGCCGTAGTCTTCCTGCCCCAGGGCGGCATGAGCGATCAGCAACCTGATCTTTGCCGCCTCTGCGGCCGTGGACGGGGCGCGCCCCCCCTGCTCCAGCAAGGCCAGCGCCCGCTGGGAAAAGTCACCGGCCTGCGCATAGGCGCCGATGTCCGCATAGACCTTGGCCACGGTCGAGTACAGCGTCGACTGGATGTCGGGTTGGTCCTGCAAGCGCTGTGCGATGAGGTGGGCGCCGTTCTCCAGTGCCGAAGGCGCCTGGCCGGGGCCCTGCGGCCGGATGCTGGCCTGGAAGAGATCGGAGACGTAGGCCGTCACCGCCTGCACGCGCTCGGCCTGGCGCGCCGCCCGTTGGCTCTCCAGGACCGCAACACTTCCCGCGGCAAGGACCGCGACAACGACCGCCGAGCCCGCGCCGAGCGGCAGCCAGTACCGCCTCACCAGCTTGCCCAGCCGGTATCCCAGTGAGTCCGGCCGCGCCGACACCGCCTCGCCGGCAAGGTGGCTCTCCACATCCTGTGCGAGCGCATCGGCCGTGGCATAGCGGTCCTCGGGTGCACGCCGCATGGCCTTGCTGAGAATGGCGTCAAGTTCGCCACGCAGACGCCGAGCATGTGCCGCGTTGTCCACCATGCTGCTGGCGCGCAGAGGGTCGCCCGACGAGTCAGCGGGGGCCCCCGGCAAACGGCCCGTCAACAACTCGAAAAGCAGCACGCCGAGGCTGTAAACATCCGACTGCACCGTCACGGCTTCGCCCGACATCTGCTCGGGCGAGGCGTACTGCGGCGTCATCGCCCGGCCGGCCAGCGTCACCGTGACGCCAGCCCCCGCATCGTCGACCAGCCTGGCAATGCCGAAGTCAAGCAGGTGGACTTCACCATCCTCGGACACCAGCACATTGCTCGGCTTCAGATCGCGGTGCACGACAAGGCGGCCATGTGCATAGGCCACAGCGCGCGCTACCTGGACGAAAAGACGCAAGCGGCCCGCAATGTCGAGCTGCCGCTCGTCGCAGTAGGCATCGATGGGCACCCCGTCCACGTACTCAAAGGCGAGATAGGGTCGGCCGAGGCTGTCCACCCCGGCGTCGTACAGCCTGGCAATGTGGGGATGCGCCAGGATGGCGCCAATATCGCGCTCGCGAGCCATGCGCTCCGCCAGGCGGCGGTCCCAGGCCAGGCACGGCAGCTTCAATGCGACCTGGCGCTTTAGCGATCCGTCGGCGCGTTCCGCCAGCCACACCGTGCCCATGCCACCGCGGCCCAGCTCACGGTCGAGGACATAGGGGCCGATGCGGCTGCCTGCGTATGCGAAGCCGGCGTCGGGCGCAGCCTCGAGCTGTGGCAGTACGAGGTCGTCGGTCTCGCGCCCCACTGCGGCCTGTCGTTCCAGCATCTGGCGCAGGGCAGGCTCCAGCCGCCGCTGATCGTCCGGCAACGCGGCAAACCACGCCTCACGACCGCCGGTGCCAAGAGCGGCAACGGCGTCGAACATCGAGCTCAACAACGGCAGGTCGACAGCGGTGAGGGGCATTTCAGCATCGGCGGGCATGAACACTTCATCAGACGCGATCCGGGGCGCCGCCCGGACATGATCGCCGCAGTTTGCGCACCCAACCTGATCCGCGGCCGGCATCAAGCCGTCATTCCGGGGTCCCTAGAATCCGCGCGTTCTTCGATGATCCCAAGACCCCATGACCACGCCGCTGCGCCCCCTGCCCCGCCTCATCTTCGCCAGTCGCTGGCTGCAGCTGCCCCTCTACCTCGGGCTGATCCTGGCCCAGGGCGTCTACGTCTACCAGTTCTGGACCGAGTTGGTGCACCTCATCGAGGCGGCCTTCGGCAACACGCATGCGCTGGAGATCCTGGTCAAGAGCATCGGCTACAAGGGCGACGGCGTGCCCACCGCGCTGAACGAGACCGTGCTGATGCTGGTCGTGCTCGGCCTGATCGACGTGGTCATGATCTCCAACCTGCTGATCATGGTCATCGTCGGCGGCTACGAGACCTTTGTGTCGCGCATGGACCTGGAAGGCCACCCCGACCAGCCCGAGTGGCTGAGCCACGTCAACGCCTCGGTGCTCAAGGTCAAGCTCGGCACGGCCATCATCGGCATCAGCTCCATCCACCTGCTGAAGACCTTCATCAACGCGGCGAACTACGAGGAGAAGGTGCTGATGTACCAGACCATCATCCACGTCGCCTTCCTGCTGTCGGCCATCGCCATCGCCTACACGGACCGGTTGCTCGCACCGGCCCACGCCGACAAGCACTGAGCGTCTATCGGCCCACCATCGCGCCCGGTACTACCCAGGCGTCGAACTGCTCGGCCGTCACATGGCCCAGGGCCAGCGCTGCTTCGCGCAGGCTGGTCCCTTCCTTGTGCGCCTTCTTGGCGATCTGCGCGGCCTTGTCGTAGCCGATGTGGGTGTTGAGCGCCGTCACCAGCATCAGTGAGCGCGCCACCAGCTCGCCGATGCGCGCCTCGTTGGGCGTGATGCCCACGGCGCAATGCTTGTCGAAGCTGGCCATGCCATCAGCCAGCAGGCGCACGCTCTGCAGGAAGTTGTGGATGACCATCGGGCGGAACACGTTCAGCTCGAAATTGCCCGACGCGCCGCCGATGTTGATGGCGACGTCGTTGCCCATGACCTGAGCCGCCAGCATCGTCACCGCCTCGCTCTGCGTCGGATTGACCTTGCCGGGCATGATGGATGAGCCCGGCTCGTTCTCCGGGATGCTGATCTCGCCGATGCCGCTGCGCGGGCCACTGGCCAGCCAGCGCACGTCGTTGGCGATCTTGGTCATGCTGGCAGCGAGCGTCTTCAGCGCGCCGTGGGCGTGCACGAGGGCGTCGCAGGACGCCATGGCTTCGAACTTGTTCGGCGCGGTCACGAAGGGATGGCCGGTCAGCCGCGCCAGTTCCGCCGCCACTGCTTCCGCGTAGCCCTTGGGCGCGTTCAGGCCGGTGCCTACTGCCGTACCGCCCAACGCCAGCTCGTAGAGATGTGGCAGCGCGGCCAGCACATGGCGCTCGCCGTGAGCCAGTTGCGCAACCCAGCCGGAGATCTCCTGCCCCAGCGTCAGCGGTGTCGCGTCCTGCAGGTGGGTGCGGCCGATCTTGACGATGTCGTCGAATGCCTCGGCCTTCTGCTGCAACGTCGTGCGCAACGCGCGCAGCGGCGGCAGCAGGCGCTCCTGCAGCGCCTGCACGGCCGCCACATGCATGGCGGTCGGGAAGACGTCGTTGCTGCTCTGGCTGCGGTTCACGTCGTCGTTGGGGTGCACCAGGCGGCCCTCGCCACGCTCGCCGCCCAGCAGCTCGCTCGCGCGGTTGGCCAGCACCTCGTTGACGTTCATGTTGGTCTGCGTGCCCGAGCCGGTCTGCCAGACCACCAGCGGGAACTCGTCCACGTGCAGGCCGCCGATGACCTCGTCGGCCGCGGCCACGATGGCCTCGGTCTTCTTCGCGTCCTGCAGACCCAAAGCCTGGTTCACAACGGCAGACGCACGCTTCACCCTGGCCAGTGCGCGGATCAACTCGGGCGCTTGGCGTTCGCCGGAGATGTCGAAGTTCTGCAGCGAGCGCTGCGTCTGCGCGCCCCACAGCTTGTCGGCCGGGACCTCGATGGGGCCGAATGTGTCGCGTTCGATGCGGGTGTTCATGGCAGGTTTCCAGGTCGACTACTCAAAGTCAGCATAGCCAGCATCGGGGTTTGCCATGACGTTGATGCCCACACGACTAACAAAGTAGGGGGGCACAGGACTTGTAAAAACGCAAACGCCGCGCTTACTGGTGTCGGGTGGATTTACACCTTCCTCAGAGAGTGTCATGGAATATTCAATAAGCCTTTGATTTTGTTTACAAAAGCAAGCATGGCACACCGTTTGCTTAACGAGCTTGGGTCTTAACTCTTACTTGTGGAGATTTAAATAATGCGCATGCCTAAAATTCTCGCGACCGCCTCGCTGCTGGTCCTGACCGCCACTTCGGCACTGGCCGCACCGGTTGTCTATAACGTGTCGCTGCCGAACATCTCTACGTTCGACAACGTGATCACGGGCACGGGCGCCACCGTCGCTACCGCCCAAGTCACCTCGGGCGTCAGCACGTACGGCTACACCGACCTGAACAACAATGCCGCCACGGTCACCGTGACGCGCACGAACGGTGGCGGTGCTGCCAGCCCCAGCGGCGGCTACAGCAGCGGCGGCCAGTCCCTGTCCGGCGCCGTGTGGGACATCAGCCCGGCCGCAGGCCTGGGCGGTGCAGCTGGCGGCAAGCCGGACATCAACGGCTTCACCAGCGGCCTGACCTTCACCTTCTCTTCGCCGGTTAACGCCTTCGGCTTTGAGATCGGTGACTGGGGCACCTGCTGCACGACCAACACCCGCTCGGCCGCTGTGCAAGCTGCCTACGGTGTGGCTGCTACCGGTTCCGGCCTGTGGATCGCCTTCGACGGCGGCGCAGCAACCCTGCCTGCCAACGCCCTGAGCGCCAACGACAACCCCGGCATTGCTGGCGGTGGCGGCAGCTTCACCAACTTCATCGGTGCCATCGACTCGTCGGGCACGTTCAGCAAGATCACCTTCTTCGGTGACGGCTTCGGTGAATTCCTGGTTGCTGGCGGCACGCTGCGCTTCGCTTCCGTGGCCCTCGGTTCGGTCGGCAACCTGCCGGAACCCGCCTCGCTGGCCCTGGTCGGTCTGGCCCTGGGTGGCCTGGCAGTCGCCCGTCGTCGCAAGAGCGCCTAATTCGGTTTCTGCGTTCGGCGTCAACACGCTGACGCAAAGCTGAGTAGCTGATAACAATCCCCGGCAACGCAAGTTGCCGGGGATTGTTCTTTTTGGGGCCAACATCTTTCCCATGCCTGGACGGCCCGCGCTGGAGTCTTCGGTACACCCAACGACCGATGAGCCTCGCCGAGCGCGATGCCGCGTGCTGGAAGCCTGCGGGATAATCCGCACAGCAACAAACCGACCCCCTGGACCCATGAGCACCACGATCAAGTACGCCGACCTGGTCGACAGCATCGCTAGCGCGCTGCAGTACATCAGCTACTACCACCCGGCCGACTACATCCAGCATCTCGCCCGCGCCTACGAGGCGGAAGCCTCGCCGGCGGCCAAGGACGCGATCGCGCAGATCCTCACCAACAGCCGCATGTGCGCTGAAGGGCGCCGCCCGATCTGCCAGGACACCGGCATCGTCAACGTCTTCCTGAAGATCGGCATGGACGTGCGCTGGGAAGGCTTCAGCGGCAGCATCGAGGACGCCATCAACCAGGGCGTGCGCCAGGGTTACCTGAACCCCGACAACAAGCTGCGCGCCAGTGTGTTGGACGACCCCATCTTTGCGCGCAAGAACACCAAGGACAACACGCCCGCCGTCGTGCAGATGGAGCTGGTGCCAGGCAACACGGTGGACGTCATCGTCGCGGCCAAGGGCGGCGGCTCGGAGAACAAGAGTAAGGTCTACATGCTCAACCCCAGTGACGACATCGTCGACTGGGTGCTCAAAACCGTGCCGACGATGGGCGCCGGCTGGTGTCCGCCCGGCATGCTGGGCATCGGCGTCGGCGGCACGGCCGAGAAGGCCGCACTGCTGGCCAAGCAGGCGCTGATGGAAGACATCGACATGTACGAGCTGCTGCGGCGCGGCCCGCAGAACAAGCTCGAAGAGATGCGCATCGAGCTGTACGAGAAGGTCAACGCACTGGGCATCGGCGCGCAGGGCCTGGGCGGCCTGACGACGGTGCTGGACGTGAAGATCAAGACCTTCCCGACCCACGCCGCCAGCAAGCCCATCGCGATGATCCCGAACTGCGCGGCCACGCGCCACGCGCACTTCGTGCTGGACGGCAGCGGCCCCAGCTACCTCGAGCCGCCCAGCCTGGACCTGTGGCCCGACGTGAAGTGGGCGCCCGACTACAACAAGAGCAAGCGCGTGGACCTGAACGCGCTGACGCCGGCCGAAGTCGCCACCTGGAAGGCCGGCGAGACGCTGCTGCTGAACGGAAAGATGCTGACTGGCCGCGACGCCGCGCACAAGCGCATCCAGGACATGCTGGCCAAGGGTGAGCCGCTGCCGGTGGACTTCACCAACCGCGCCATCTACTACGTCGGCCCCGTAGACCCGGTGCGCGACGAAGTCGTCGGCCCGGCCGGCCCCACCACCGCCACGCGCATGGACAAGTTCACCGACATGATGCTGGCCAAGACCGGCCTCATCGCCATGGTGGGCAAGGCCGAGCGCGGCCCGGCTGCCATCGAATCCATCAAGCAGCACAAGAGCGCCTACCTGATGGCGGTCGGCGGCTCGGCCTACCTCGTCAGCAAGGCCATCAAGGGCGCTAAGGTCGTCGGCTTCGAGGACCTTGGCATGGAAGCCATCTACGAGTTCGACGTGGTGGACATGCCCGTCACCGTGGCGGTGGACGCCAACGGCACCAGCGCCCATATCACCGGCCCTGCCGAGTGGAAGCAGCGCATCGCCTCGGGCAAGGCTGTCAGCATTCCGGTCGCTACGGCCTGAGGTCCTAGCGCTTGGGCGCCGAGCCACCGGGAGGTGGCGGCGGCGGCCGATCACCCATGTCCTTGGGCCGGCAGGCCAGCGGGCGCCCTTCCGGTGCCCAGCAGCTGCCCTTCACCGTGCGGCTCTCGTGCGTGAAGCTGCAGTCCGCGCCGGCCTTCGCCGTCTTGCAAGCTGCCAGCGCCTCGGGCGGCGGGCCGCGGTGTTCGCCACCGGGCGGCGGGCCGCCCTGGGGCTGGGCGATGGCGCTTGCGGCGGCGAGCATCAGGCTGCATAACAGGGCTGGTTTCATGTCCTTCTCCATGGGGATGAATGGGCAGCATCTTGCCGGCGGATCGTGAATGCAATGTATGCATCACCTCCACAATCCTTCACGATGATCAAGACCCGCCCCCTCCAGCCCACCGACCGCGCTGCCTGGCAACCCCTCTGGGACGGCTACAACGCCTTCTACGGCCGCGCCGGCGAGACCGCACTGCCGGCCGAGATCACCGATACGACCTGGGCCCGCTTCTTCGACGCCACCGAACCGGTCCATGCCTTCGTGGCCGTCGACGAGAGCGGCCGCTTGCTCGGCCTCACTCACTACCTCTATCACCGCAGCACAACGCGCATCGAGCTGACCTGCTATCTGCAGGACCTCTTCACCACGCCCGAGGCCCGCGGCCGCGGTGTCGGCCGTGCGCTGATCGAGGCCGTCGACGCGGCCGCCCGTGAGGCCGGCGTGAAGCGCGTCTACTGGCAGACCCACGCCACCAACGCTGCCGGCCGCGCGCTCTACGACAAGGTCGCGCAACACCTGGGCTTCATCGTCTACAGCCATGACGTCGCCTGAGGTCCCCGCGCCGGAGGGCGACTTCCAGGCCGTCGCGAGCTGCGCGACACCGACCGAGGCCCATCTGCTGAAGGGTGTGCTGGAGTCGGCCGGACTGGACCCGGTCACGACCGACGGCCATCTGCTGCAAGCCTACGACTGGCTGACGCCCGCAGTGGGCGGCGTGCGCGTGCTCGTGCCGGCAGCGCAGGTGGACGCGGCCAGGGAAGCGCTGGCGGCCTACCGCGCGGGCGACTACGAGCTGCCCGATGAGGACGCGACACCGCGCCCCGCCAAGGAAACGCTGGCCGCGCCCATCTTCAGCCCAGACATTGCCGCGCTGCTGAGCTTCTTCGTCGTGTCACCCGCATTCGGAGCCGGCGTGCAGTTGCTGAACGCCCGCGCGCTGCAGGGCCGCGCTGCCGGCGCGGGAGCCTGGGCGTGGTTCAGCCTGCTGGCCGCCGCCACGTTGACGACCATGGTGGCCGTCGCACGCTGGCCGCATGGGTCCCTCAATCCCGCCATGGTGGCGGTGGTCACGTCGCTGCTGACGGCGGCGTGGTACTTCATGGCTGGCCAGCCGCAGGGGCGCGCCGTGCTGCAGCGCTACGGCCCGGCCTACCCGCGCCGCAGCCTCGTGCCGCTGGCGCTGGGCGCAGTCATCGCGCAATTCGCGACGGGCTTCTTCATCGCCGCCTGGCTGCAGTAAGCCGCGGCTCTATGCTGGCCTCCTCTCGGAGGACTTTCACGTGCGCCTGTTCCGTTTCACATCCCTTGTGCTTCTGCTGTGCGCCCTGTCGCCGCTCGCTAAGGCGCAGACGCCGGCGCCCGCCTGCACGCTGACGCCGGTCGCCGGCGAGCTGCGAGAGCTGACGTCGGGCGGCCGCACGCGCACGTACCGACTCTTCGTACCGCCGGCCATCGCGGGCCGCAGCCAATTGCCGCTGGTCTTCAGCCTGCACGGCACAGGTGGCAACGCGACCGGCCACGCGAAGGAGAGCGGCTTCGAGGCGCTGGCAGCCCGCGAAGGTTTTGCGGTCGCCACGCTGCAGGCCGAGGACTCCCGCTGGAACGTGCCGATCATGAGCACCCGCGCGGACGACGTGCAGTACGTGTCCGACGTCATCGACAACATCGCCGCCCGCACCTGCATCGACCCAGCGCGCGTCTATGCCACCGGCTTCTCCGGCGGCGGGCGCATGTCGTCGCTGCTGGGCTGCCGCCTGAACCACCGCGTGGCGGCCATCGCGCCGGTGGGCGGGCTGCGATGGAGTGGCCCCTGCCCGGGCCGTGCAGTGCCGGTGCTCACCGTGCACGGTCTGGCCGACATGACCAACCCCTACGAAGGCCACGCCGACCGCGGTGGCGAGTGGGTCGAGAGCGTGCCGGAAGCCCTGGCCGGCTGGGCCTCGCACAACCGCTGCCAACCCAAGCTGATGCAGGACGCGCAGCCCGGACCGCTCCGCACCGTACGCTACGCAGGCTGCTCGAACGGCGCCGAAGTGCGGCTCCTGCGCGTCGACAGCATGGGCCATATCTGGCCCCGTACCGAGATCGATGCAACCGCGTCGATCTGGCAGTTCTTCAAGGCCCACTCGCTACAGTAGACCGCCCCCACGAGGACACCCGATGCCCAACATCCGCGCCTACGCCGCCCACACTGCCGCCGGCCCGCTGCAGCCCTTCGAGTTCGACCCCGGCCCGCTGGGCGAGGAGGACGTCGAGATCACCGTCGAGCACTGCGGCGTCTGCCACTCGGACCTCGCCATGATCGACAGCGAATGGTTCCCGGCCAGCTACCCCGTCGTGCCCGGCCACGAGGTCGTCGGCCGCATCACGGCCCTAGGCCCGCGCGCCAAGGGCCGGCAGATCGGCCAGCGTGTTGGCGTGGGCTGGCACACGGGCAGCTGCAGCCATTGCAACTTCTGCATCGGCGGCGAGCAGCACCTGTGCGGCAAGCGCCAGCCGACGCTGATCGGCCGCCACGGCGGCTTTGCTGACAGGCTGCGCTCGCACTGGAGCTGGGCCATCCCCCTGCCTGAAGCGCTGGACCCCGCCGCGGCCGGCCCGCTGATGTGCGGGGGCGGCACGGTCTTCCTGCCCTTCGTGCTGCACGCCATCAAGCCGACGGACCGCGTCGGCGTCGTCGGCATCGGCGGCCTGGGCCACCTCGCCGTCAAGTTCGCGCGCGCCTGGGGCTGCGAGGTGACGGCCTTCACGTCGTCGGCGTCCAAGCGCGAGGAGGCGCTGGCGCTCGGCGCGCACAAGACGCTGTCCAGCGTCGACAAGGCCGAGCTGAAGGCTGCGGCGGGCAGCCTGGACTTCCTGCTCATCACCGTGGGCGCCGCGCTGAACTGGGATGCACTGCTGGGCACGCTGGCCCCCAAAGGCCGCATGCATCTGGTGGGCGTGGTGACCGACGCGATGGCGCTGAAGAGCGGCGGCCTGCTGAGCTGGCAGAAGGGCCTGTCCGCCTCCCCCACTCCGCCGCCCTCCGTGCTGGCGACGATGCTGCAGTTCTCCGCCCGCCACCAGATCCTGCCGCAGGTGGAGCGCTTCCCGATGAGCCGCGTCAACGACGCGCTGGACCATCTGCGCTCGGGCAAAGCCCGTTACCGCGTCGTGCTGGACGCTGATTTCTAGTTCACGGCCGCTGCAAACAGCCCCACCGGCCGAGGCGCCGAGGACTAGCATCACCCTCGCCCGAGCATCAGCCGCTCGGCGAATGTGACGCATGGCCACTATGGAGCGAACGATGCGGCCCCGCGGCCTTGAGGCCGTGCGACTGTCTGCTCGCCCGTTGATGCTTCTGATGGCTGCGGGCGCGCTCGGCCTGGGCTTGCTGGTTTACCTGGCCGACCGGCCAGCCGGCAGCGCGATGCTGTTGCTGCCCGGCGCAGCACTGGGCCACGGCCCACTGTTCGGCGCCATCGGCTCATGGCTGCCAAGCTTCATCCACCC
Source organism: Roseateles sp. GW821-FHT02E12 (assembly GCF_059421665.1). Lineage (NCBI taxonomy): Bacteria > Pseudomonadati > Pseudomonadota > Betaproteobacteria > Burkholderiales > Sphaerotilaceae > Roseateles > Roseateles sp. GW821-FHT02E12. Next base: position 1,501,615 of record NZ_JBWKVK010000002.1, on the reverse strand, counting down.
CTTCGCCTTCGGCCTGCTGAGTGCCGCTGCCTCGCGGCGACGGGCCGCCCCGGCTTACGGGGCCGTCGCGGCCTGGTGGGTGGTGGACCTGGCGTTCGAGCTGGGCCAGCTGCCGCAGCTCAGCGCGCCGCTTGCTCGGGCGCTGCAGTCCGCCTTCGGGCCGCACGAGCCGGCGCAAGCCCTCTCGCGCTACCTCGTCAATGGTCGCTTCGATGGGGCCGACGTCATGGCCCTGAGCGCCGGCGCCCTGGCTGCGGCCGGCGTGCTGAGCTGGCTGCATCGACGGGAGAGCAGGCATGAACACTGAAATCCAGGCCTGGCGAATCCTGGCGCAGTCGTGCGTCATCGCCCTCGGGCTGGCGGCCATCGTCGGCAGCGGCGGCGGTGGCGCGGTCGGCTTCCCGGACACATCCTGCCTCAACACACCGCAGGGCTGCGGCGGCACGCCCGCGCCTGCGCCGCAACCCACCGCCAACGTGACGCCCGAGCGGCCCATCGTCCAGGTCGGCACCGCGGTGAGCTTCGTCGTCAGCACTGACGCCAGGGCACCCACCTATCGCTGGTGCCGGCAACCCAAGGGCGCAACGACCTGTGCCGACATCGTCGGCGCCACCGGCGCGACCTACACGCTGGCCGCCGCCAACCTGGCCGACGACGGCGCCAGTTTCCAGGTCAGCGTGCACGGCAGCAATGGCGACGCCGTCGCGGGCAGCGTGATGGCCGTGTCTTCCATGCCACCCGTGGCGTACACGGACACCGAGTTCCTCGACAGCGACTGGGGCCTGGTCGCACTGGCCAACCCGCCGCTGCCCGGCTTCAAGTTCAGCGCCTCGCGCGCCAGCAGCAGCGGCAACCCGGGCGCCTTCCGCCTGCTGAGCGTCGACCTGCCGCTGGACGTGCGCACCGTGCATCTGCTCAGCATCCAGGCCACCACCACCTACACGCCCGCAACCCAGGGCGCCATCTACCTGATCGAGTTCAGCCTGGACTGCAACAACATCGCCCTCACCCTCGACCCGAGCTTCTCGAACTACTGGCTGCCCACGCTGGAACAGGGCGGGCGCCGTTTCCTGCCCGACAGGAATGCCGGTGCCACCTGCTTCTCGCCCGGTTGGAACACCCGTGGCTGGCTGGGCTTTGGCGCCGCAGCCTTCAAGCTGGCCGATGGTCCGGCCTGTGGCGCCGGTGAAACCTGCCCGGACTTCTCCAGCCAGGGCGCACCGATCCGCCTGGGCCTGGCCTACAACGTGGAACTGCGTTCACCGCTGCCTGCGGCCAGCGCCGCCAGCTCACCGCATTTCGAGCAGGGCCTGGACAACTGGAAGGCCGTGGTCTGGCGGCACTGAGGCCCGCGGGGCGTCACTCGGTGGCGACGGACTTCGGCTGACGCTGCACCTGCTGCGGGTAAGGAATGTCCACCCCCAAGCGCTTGAGCGTGTGCCAGATCGACAGGTTGACGTCCGAGCGCACGCCGCCACTGCCGTTCTCGGGATCGGCGATCCAGAAGTAGACGGTCAGCTCCAGGCCGCTGTCGGCAAAACGGCTCAGCTGCGCGGAGGGGCCCGGGTCGCTCAGCACGCGCGGCACCTCGGCAAGCGCCGCCACCAGCGCCTTCATGACGCTGTCGACATCGCAGTCGTAGTCCACCTGCACGACGGTGGACAACAGCACCCGCGGGTCGGCCAGCGAGGAGTTCTCGACGCGCTGCGTGATGAGGATCTCGTTGGGCACGATGGCTTCCTTGCCGCCCAGCGACCGGATCACCGTGTAGCGCGTCTTGATGTCCGTCACGCGGCCCTCGAAGCCATCGACCTTGACCATGTCGCCGATACGCAAGGATCGCTCCGCGAGGATGACGAAGCCGCTCACGTAGTTGGCCGCCAGCTTCTGCAGGCCAAAGCCGATGCCCACGCCCAGGGCGCCGCCCAGCACCCCCAGCGCCGTGAGGTCGATGCCGGCGGCCGACAACGCGAACAGCAGGCCGATGAAGAGCAGCAGCGCCCGGATCGTGTTGGCGGCGATCTTGCGCATGGACAAATCCATGGACTCGCGCTGCAGCAGCCTGGATTCGATGGCCGCCGAGATCCACAACGCCACCACCAACACCAGCGCCGCCGTGAAACCGCCCTCGATGAGGTTGCGCAGCGTCAGCTTGACGGCGCCGAACTTCCAGCCAATGTCGTCCAGCTCGTCGAGGATGACGGGCAGCAGCCCGGTGACCCAGAGCACCGCGCCTATCCAGACCAGCCAGGAGCCCATGCGCTCGACGAGGCGGATGGGCGCCGAGTTCGGCCACGCAGCCGCCAGCACCCGGGCGATGACGCGGATGACGGCCAGCGACACCAGCACCGGCAAGGCGAGCTTGAAGAGGGCCGGCGCCAGGCCCCACAGCGGCAGCAGCCGGCGCGCACCGAAGGCCAGCGCCAGGGCGAGCAGCGGGAAGAGTGCGCCGTCGACGACGCGGTCCCCGAACAGCACGCTGTTCTCGCGCTGCGTCACGGCGCGCGACAGCGCCCAGCTCAACAGGGCGGCGAGCGCCAGGCAGGCCAGCAGCAGCGCCCATTCGGCGAGGGCGTCGGCGCTGAAGACGCGGGCCAGCAGGGCCTGCAGTTCGGTCAGGCTCAGAGGTTGGTGCATTGAATTCATCTAGTCAGTTGGGGGCAGAGCTACTCGCTACGCTCGGGCGGTCTGCCCCGCAAAACTCTCAGATTAGTTGGGGACAGAGCTACTCGATTCGCTCGGGCGGTCTGTCCCGCAAAGTTCACAAGTCGGCCAGCACCCGCAGGTGCACGCCCACACTGCGCGACAGCGCTCGCAGGTCGTAGCCGCCCTCCAGCACCGACACGATACGGCCATGGGCATGGCGGTCGGCAACGGCCTTGATCTTGAGTGTCAGCCACTCGTAGTCGGCCTCGACCAAGCCGAGTTGGCCGAGCTCGTCGTCGCGGTGGGCGTCGAAGCCGGCCGAGATGAAGATCATCTGTGGCTTGAAGCGCTCCAGCGCCGGCAGCCACATCGCCTCGACGATCTCCCGCACCTCAGGCCCACGCGTGTAGGCCGGCAGCGGCACGTTGACCATGTTGGTGCCCTTGGGCACGGCCCCGCTGTACGGGTAGAGCGGGTGCTGGAACAGGCTGACCATCAGCACGCGGTCGTCGCCGGCAATGATGTCCTCGGTGCCGTTGCCGTGGTGCACGTCGAAGTCGACGATGGCCACGCGCTTCAGCCCCCGCACATCCAGCGCATGGCGGGCTGCGATGGCCACGTTGTTGAAGAAGCAAAAGCCCATGCTCTGGTCCCGCGTGGCATGGTGGCCAGGCGGGCGCACGGAGCAGAAGGCGTTGTCGGCACGGCCGTCGATGACGACATCGGTGGCCTGCACGGCCGCACCCGCGGCATGCAGTGCGGCAGACCAGGTGTGGGCGTTGGCCGAGGTGTCCGGGTCGACGGCGCAGCGTTCGCCCTTTTCGGCGCAATCGCGCAGCATCGCCCCGATCTCGGCGACGTAGCCGTGCGTGTGGGCCAGCTCCACGTCCTTCAGGTCAACGGGCTTGGCGTCGAAGTGCTCCAGAGCCTGGTCCAGCCCGGAGCCGATCAGCCAGTCGTCGATGGCGGCCAGCCGCTCGGGGCATTCAGGGTGGCCCTCGCCCATGTCGTGGCGGCGGCATTCAGGGGGATTGAAATAGGCGGTTGGCATGAACGAACGGCTGTCTCTTGCTATGGTCCAGCCTCATGACGCAAGCTCCATCACGAACGCTGGCAGCGCAACTGCTGGCACTGCAAAACCAGATTAGCACGGTCATCAAGGGCAAGCCGGCCCAGATCGCCGATTCCCTGGCCTGCCTGATCGCCGGCGGCCATCTGCTGATCGAGGACCTGCCCGGCGTCGGCAAGACCACGCTGGCCCATGCCTTGGCCATCTCCCTGGGCCTGAAGTTCTCGCGCCTCCAGTTCACCGCCGACCTGCTGCCCAGCGACCTGCTCGGCGTCAGCGTCTACGAGCGCGAGAAAAACGGCTTTGCCTTCCACCCCGGCCCGGTGTTCGCCCAGGTGCTGCTGGCCGACGAGATCAACCGCGCCGGCCCCAAGACGCAGAGCGCGTTGCTGGAGGCGATGGAGGAGCATCAGGTCAGCATCGAGGGCATCAGCCACCCACTGCCCGAGCCCTTCTTCGTCATCGCCACGCAGAACCCCAGCGAGCAGCTCGGCACCTTCCCGCTGCCCGAATCGCAGCTGGACCGCTTCCTGATGTGCATCTCGCTCGGCTACCCGGACGCCGCCGCCGAGCGCGAACTGCTGACCGGCCAGGACAGCCGCGAGCAGTTGCGCGTGCTGAAGGCCGTCATGACGACGGCTGAGTTGATCGAAGCCCAGGCCGCCGTGCGCCAGATCCACGCCGCGCCGCCGCTGCTGGACTACCTGCAGGCCTTGATCGCCGCGACGCGCTCGGGGCAGTGGTTCGTCGAAGGCCTGTCGCCGCGCGCCGGCCTGGCCGTGCTGCGCGCCTCACGGGCGCGGGCGCTGCTGCAGGGGCGGGACTACGTGTCGCCGGACGACATCCAGGCCATCCTGCCGCAGACCATTGCGCATCGGCTGCAACCGCGAGCGGGTGCGGGGCGGGGGGCGAGGGAGCAGGTGCGGGCGATGATCGAAGCGATTCCGCTGCCTTGAGTTCTTATCCAGGATTTAGGCTGCAGGCATGACCGTTTCGGCGAGCACAACGATTTCAAAGGCCCTTAACCAAATCGCAAGGCGTGGATGGTTCAGTTCCTGGCCATCCGAGGCCGATGGCGAGTCACTGCTCTTTGCAGCTTTTCACGTGCATCCTGATGACGCTGACTCGGTTTTCGAGCGCCTCTCTTATGCGACTCAAACCTACGACGGCAAAACACGCTGGGTGGTGCTGCGTGCCAAACAGAATCGCTTTGTCCTGTTTCCAGAGGAACTGGAACAGTTCAATGATGTTGGCAACGTCGGGCGAGCGGCAGTTTCCCTTCGCAAGGCTATGCCCGAGCTTGAGTACCAAGCTGCGACCGACATTCGTGAGCTTTCAGCGCATCTGCTCGCGGTTTTCGCCGGGCCATCGGGCGACGCAGACTAGCTACCCCTTCAACCGATTCCCCGCCCACCGCTCCTGCGCATTGAACAAATGCACCCGCATCGCCGCCTGCGCGGCCAGCGGGTCATGGGCTTTCAGCGCGTGCAGGATGCGCTCGTGCTCACGCAGCGCGTCCTCCCAGTTCTGGTGGGTGTCGGCCAGCGCGCTGAGCTGCAGTGACATCGGGCTGTAGCGGCCGTTGAAGAGCTCGCCGACCATCCGCTCCAGCACCGAGTTGCCGGCCAAGGCCGCAACGGCCAGATGAAAGCGCCGGTCCGCATCCAGCGCCGGCCGGCCAGCGGCCATGGTCTCGCGCATGGCGTCCAGCGCCTCGCGCACCGCGGTCAGGCCCTCGGGGGTCGCCCGGGCGCAGGCCTGGGGCATCAGCCCGCCTTCCAGCACCACGCGAGCCTGCATCAGCTCCAGCGGGCTCTCGCCCAGGCCCGCGGTCGCTGCTGCGTCACCAGTGCCGCGCACATAGACGCCCGCGCCCATGCGCACCTCCACGCAGCCGCCGATTTCCAACGCGATCAAGGCCTCGCGCACCGATGGCCGCGACACGCCGAGCTGCTGGGCCAGCTCCCGCTCCGGTGGCAGCCGGCTGCCAATGCCGAAGCGGCCGAGGCGGATCAGTTCGCGCAATTGATCGGCGATCTGGTGATACAGACGGCGGCTGTCGGCCGGCTTGAGCTGTTCGAGCATGACGCGATTTTGCCGGAATTGGCCTGACCAATCCCTAGAAATCAGCCTGATCGGGTTAGTACGGTAAGGCCAATTCAGACTCCAACCCTAGACTGGTTGGGTGACAACGCTGACATCACCCCCGCCCGCCACCCTCGCTGGCAAGACCGTCCTCATCACCGCCGCTGCCCAAGGTATTGGTCGGGCCAGTGCCCTGGCCTGCCTGGCAGCGGGTGCCGCCGTCATCGCCACCGACATCCAGACCGAAGGCCTGGAGACGCTGGCGGCCGAGGCCGGCTCCGGCGCCCGCCTGCGCACCGAGCGGCTGGACGTTTGCGACACGGCCGCCGTCAACGCGCTGGCTGCCGAGCTGCCGCCGCTGCACGGTCTCTTCAACTGCGCCGGCTTCGTGCACCACGGCAGCGTGCTGGAGTGCGACGAGGCGGCGTGGGACTTCAGCATGGACCTCAACGTGAAGAGCATGCTGCGCACGTTGCGCGCCTTCCTGCCCGGCATGCTGGCTGAAAGCCAGCGCACCGGCGCGGGCGCCTCAGTGTTGAACATGGCGTCGATGGCGTCGTCCATCAAAGGCTTCCCAAACCGTTTTGCCTACTGCACCACCAAGGCGGCCGTCATCGGCCTGAGCAAGTCGGTCGCGGCCGATTTCGTCAAACAGGGGCTGCGCTGCAATGCGCTGTGCCCCGGCACGGTGGACACGCCCTCGTTGCGCGGCCGCATTGCTTCGGCGGCCGACCCGGTGCAGGCGGAGAAGGACTTCATCGCCCGGCAGCCGATGGGGCGCCTCGCGACGGTGGACGACATTGCGCCGCTGGTCGTCTTCCTGCTCAGCGATGCGTCGCGCTTCATCACCGGCCAGGCCGTGTCCGTCGACGGTGGCGTCACCATCTGACTGTGCGAGTTGATGCCCATCAACACTTCTGGCGCCTGGCCAGAGGCGACTACGACTGGCTGGACGTCAGCGACCCGGCGCTGGCGCCGCTGGCACGCGACTTTGAGCCCGCCGACGTGGCGCCTTTGCGTGAAGCACATGAGGTGACCCAGACCATCCTCGTGCAGGCCGCTGCCACCGAGGCCGAGACCGATCACCTGCTGGCGCTGGCGAGCGAGCACGACGAGATCGCCGGCGTCGTCGGCTGGATTGACCTCGCCGACGCCAGCCGCCTGCCCACGCTGCAGCGCTGGGCCCAGCACCCGAAGTTCAAGGGCGTGCGGCCCATGCTGCAAGACCTGCCCGACGCGGATTGGCTGGACAGCGATCCCCACCTTGACATGGTGGAGGCCCTGATCGACCTCAGCCTGCGCTTCGACGCGCTCGTCAAGACCGAGCACCTGCCCGCCCTCGCCCGCTTTGCCGCGCGTTGGCCGGCTCTGCCCATCGTCATCGACCACGCCGCCAAGCCCGCCCTCGCCCAAGGCTGGCGCGCACCCTGGGCCAAGGCCTGGCGCACGGGCCTGGCCGAGCTGGCTCGCCACCCCAACGTCTGCTGCAAGTTCTCCGGCCTGCTGACCGAGATGACCGACCACGCCGAGCCGGCGGAGCTGCTGGCGCCCGTCTGGCAGACGCTCGTGAACCTCTTCGGCGCCGACCGCCTGATGTGGGGCAGCGACTGGCCGGTGCTCAACCTCGCGGCGGATTACGACACGTGGGTGGAGCTGGCCGGCGACTGCATCGCCGCGCTGCCCGCCGCCGGCCAGACTGCCGTGTGGACCGGCACGGCGGAGCGCTTCTATGGGCTGCAAGCATGAGCTTGCTTGAAGCCCGGGCCTTGAGTAAAGCCTTCGGCGGCGTGACGGTGCTGCAGGACATCTCCTTCGACGTGAAGCCCGGCGAAGTGCATGCGCTGATGGGCGAGAACGGCGCCGGCAAGTCCACGCTGATGAAGATCCTGGCCGGCGTGCACAGCGCCGATGCCGGCGAGGTGCTGCTCGATGGCCGGTCGGTGCGCCCCAACAGCCCGCGCGAAGCGCAGGACCTTGGCATCGCGCTCATCCATCAGGAACTGCAGCTGATGCCCGACCTCAGCGCGGCGGCCAACGTCTTCATCGGCCGCGAACCGCGCCGCGCCGGCTGGCTGCTGGACCACGGCCGCCAGCTCGCCGACACGCAGCGCCTCTTCGAGCGGCTGGGCCTCAAGCTCGACCCGCGCCGCGCGGTGGGCGGCCTGAGCGTCGCCCAGCAGCAGATGGTCGAGATCGCCAAGGCGCTGTCGCTGAACGCCCGCGTCCTCATCATGGACGAGCCCACCGCCGCGCTGAACCCGGCCGAGGTGGAAGAGCTGTTCCGCGTCGTGCGCCAGCTTCGTGCCGACGGCGTGGGCATCGTCTACATCTCGCACAAGATGGACGAGCTGCAGCGCATTGCCGACCGCGTCACCGTGCTGCGGGATGGCCAGCACATCGCGACGCTGGCCATGGCAGGCGCGGACATGGACGAGCTGATCCACCTGATGGTGGGCCGCGAGCTGCAGCAGACGGCGCACGCCGCGCCCGACCTGAGTGCCGCGCCCGTCGTGCTGGAAGCGAAACATCTCAGCCGTGGCCGCGCCGTGCGGGACGCCTCCTTCGCGCTGCGCCGTGGCGAGATCCTGGGCCTGGCCGGCCTGATGGGCGCAGGCCGCACCGAGCTGGCCCGCCTCGTCTTCGGCGCCGACCGACGCGATGGCGGCGAGCTGCTCGTGCACGGCAAACCCGCCGACATCCGCAGCCCGGCTGACGCCGTGGCACGCGGCATCGCCTACCTGTCCGAGGACCGCAAGGGCTTGGGCCTGGCGACCAGCCTGGACGTGGAAGCCAACCTGCTGCTGCCCAGCCTGGCCCGCTTCACGGGGAAGCTGGGCCAGATCGACCGCCGCGCCGGCCAGGCCGCTGCGCAGGACTTCGTGCAGCGCCTGGGCATCAAGACACCGTCGCTCGGCCAGACCGTGGCGCGGCTGTCCGGCGGCAACCAGCAGAAGATCGCGCTCGCCAAATGGCTGCTGCGCGACTGCGACATCCTCATCGTCGACGAGCCCACACGCGGCATCGACGTGGGCGCCAAGGCCGAGATCCACCGCCTGCTGCGCGAGCTGGCTGCGGCCGGCAAGGCGCTCATCGTCATCTCCTCCGAGCTGCCCGAGCTGCTGGGCCTGGCCCACCACATCCTCGTCATGTGCGAAGGCCGCATCAGCGGAGAACTGCCCGCCGCCAACGCCACCCAGGAAACGCTGATGGCGCTGGCCACACGCCGCGAGACCGAACCCGCATGACCCGCCTGCCCTTCTCTCCCGCCGCATTGCAACGCCTGCTCGCCTTCGCCGGCCTCGTCGTGCTGATGGGGGTGTTCAGCGCCACCTCGCCCAACTTCCTGCAGACCGACAACCTCATCAGCATCCTGCAGGCCACGGCCGTCAACGGCGTGCTGGCCATCGCCTGCACGCTGGTCATCGTCAGCGGCGGCATCGACCTGTCGGTGGGTTGCCTGATGACCTTCTGCGCCGTCGTCACCGGCGTGGTGCTGACGAACTGGGGCCTGCCGCTGCCGCTGGGCATCCTCGCGGCAATCGCCTGCGGCGCGGCATGCGGCGGGCTGTCGGGCTGGCTGGTCGCGCAACTGCGCGTGCCGCCCTTCATCGCCACGCTGGGCATGATGATGTTGCTCAAAGGCCTGGCCCTCGTCATCTCGGGCAGCAAGCCCATCTACTTCCTCGACACGCCGGGCTTCGACGCCATCGCGCAGGATTCGTGGCTGGGCAACGTGCTGCCCGCACTGCCCGTGCCGAACTCCGTGCTCATCCTCTTCGCCGTCGCTCTCGGCGCCAGCTGGCTGCTGAGCCAGACGCTGTTCGGCCGCTACGCCTTTGCGCTGGGCAGCAACGAGGAAGCCGCTCGGCTGTCGGGCCTGCAGGTGAAGCGCTGGAAGGTAGCCGTCTACGCGGTGGGCGGCGCCATCTGCGGCATCGCCGGCCTGCTGATCGCCTCGCGGCTGAACTCGGCCCAGCCGGCACTCGGCCAAGGCTATGAGCTGGACGCCATCGCCGCCGTCGTCATCGGCGGCACGTCGCTGGCCGGCGGCCGTGGCTCGGTGCTCGGCACGCTGATCGGCGCTTTCATCATGAGTGTGCTGGCCAACGGCCTGCGCATCCTCAACGTGCCCCAGGAATGGCAGACGGCAGTGACCGGCGTCATCATCGTGCTGGCCGTTTATATCGACATCTTGCGTCGAGGGAAGGATTGAGCAGATGAGAAAACTCCTGCTGCTTGCCCTGCTGCCGAACCTGGCCGCGGCCGCCTGCCCAGACGACGTCGGGTTCAAGCGACTGACTTCATTCGAGCGCCTTTATCTCGGAGAGACGCACGGCACCGAGGAAGTACCGCAGCTCGTGCAATGCCTCGTGCAGAGCGCTATCGCAGCCAAGCCGGCCAGCCTGGCCGTGTCGCTGGAGATGCCCGAGGACGCGCGCCAGCCCGACAGCTGGCAATGGAAGAGCCAGGACGGCCGCGCCTCGCAGGCCATGTGGCGGCTGCACCAGTGGCTGCAAGCCCTGGAGGCCACCGGGGTGCTGAAGCTGCACCACCATCAACCCACCGGCAGCTACCCCGATCAGGCCGACTACGAAAAAACCGCCGGCCTCGCGCTCAATGCGCTGATGCGTCAGAACGCCCGCGTCATCGTCCTCAGCGGCAACTTCCACAGCCGGCGCGAACCCATCGAATGGATGCCCAAGGTGCGGCCCATGGGCACCTACGTTGGCGAAGGCACCGTTCACGTCGACCTGCAGGCCCTCGGAGGCGGTACGGCCTGGAACTGCACCAGCCGCTCCACCGGCAACGCGCCCCCGCCGCCGCCCACCTGCGAGGCCAACACGCAGCCTGCCCTCCCCCGGGGTGATGCACGGGTTGGCGACCTCATCAACGGCCGCGAGTTCGGCCACGACTACGTCTACCTGATGAAGTCCTTCACCGCCTCGCCGCCAGTGAAGCCGCCCCAATAAAACCGACCAGAGACAACCCCATGCGCCGCCGCCTCCTGCTGACCGCCACCCTGCTCGCCGCCGCCACCGCGCAGGCGCAGCAACCCACGGTCTACATCCCGCTCATCTCCAAGGGCTTCCAGCACCAGTTCTGGCAGGCCGTGAAGGCCGGCGCCGAGCAGGCGGCCAAGGACTACAACGTCCGCGTCACGTTCGAAGGTCCCGAGAGCGAGGCCATGGTGGACAAGCAGATCGACATGCTCGCTGCCGCGCTCGCCAAGAAGCCGCAGGCCATCGGCATCGCGGCCCTGGACAGCAAGGCCGCCATCCCGCTGCTGCGCAAAGCCCAGGCCGCCAAGATTCCCGTCATCGCCTTCGACTCCGGCGTGGACAGCGACATTCCGCTGACCACCGCCAGCACCGACAACCGCGCCGCCGCCGCACTGGCCGCCGACAAGCTCGCCGCATTGATTGGCGACGAAGGCGAAGTGGCCGTCGTGGGCCATGACCAGACCAGCCGCACCGGCATCGAGCGCGTCGAAGGCTTCGTGAACCGGCTGAAGGCCGCTCATCCCAAGGTACGCGTCGTGACCGTGCAGTACGGCGGCGGCGACCACCTCAAGTCCACCGAAGTGGCCAAGTCCATCCTGCAAGGCAACCCCAAGCTGAAGGCGCTGTTCGGCACCAACGAGGGCTCGGCCATCGGCGTCGTCAACGCCGTGCGCGAGATGAAGCGCCCGCTTGTCGTCGTCGGCTTCGACGCCGGCAAGCAGCAGAAGGACGCCATCGCCAGCGGCGCCATGGCCGGCGCCATCACGCAGAACCCCGTGGGCATCGGCTACCGCACCGTCGAGGCCGCCGTGAAGGCGCTCAAGGGCGAGACCCTGCCCAAGACCCTCGATACCGGCTACTACTGGTACGACAAGACCAACCTGCGCGATCCCAAGATAGCCGCAGTCCTCTACGACTAAGGAAGCATCCTCATGAAACTCCTCCGCTACGGCCCCCCGGGCCAGGAACGCCCCGGCCTGCTCGACGCGCAAGGCCGCGTGCGCGACCTCTCCGCCCTCGTTGACGACATCGCCGGCGACGTGATCACGCCCGCCGGCCTCGAGCGCCTGCGCAGCATCAACGTCGACACGCTGCCCCTCGTCGAAGGCACGCCCCAACAGGACTTGCGCGTCGGCCCCTGCGTCGGCCGCGTCGGCAAGTTCATCTGCATCGGCCTGAACTACGCCGACCACGCCGCCGAGTCCGGCCTGCCGGTGCCGACCGAGCCGGTCGTATTTGCCAAATGGACCAGCGCGATCACCGGACCGGACGACGACGTGCAGATCCCGCGCGGCTCGGTCAAGACCGACTGGGAGGTGGAGCTGGGCGTCGTCATCGGCGAGGGTGGGCGCTACATCGAGGAAGCTGACGCGATGAAGCACGTGGCCGGCTACTGCGTCGTCAACGATGTGTCCGAGCGCGAGTGGCAACTGGAACGCGGCACGCAGTGGGACAAGGGCAAGGGCTGCGACACCTTCGGCCCCATCGGCCCCTGGTTGGTGACGGCCGACGAGGTGGCCGACCCGCAGCAGCTCGACCTCTGGCTGGAGGTCGACGGCCGGCGCTTCCAGAACGGCAACACGCGCACCATGGTGTTCAACGTGGCGCAGATCGTCAGCTACCTCAGCAAGTTCATGAGCCTGCAGCCCGGCGACGTCATCTCCACCGGCACGCCGCCCGGCGTGGGCCTGGGCCAGAAGCCGCCGCTGTACCTGAAGGCTGGCCAGACCATGCGCCTGGGCATCCAGGGGCTCGGCGTTCAAACCCAGCGCACCGTCGCCGCCTGATCAAGCCATGACCCGCATCACCAGCCTGCGCACGGTGGACGTGCGCTTCCCCACGTCTCAGCACCTCGACGGCTCGGACGCGATGAACCCCGACCCCGACTACTCGGCTGCCTACGTCATCCTGGAGACCGATCAGGCCGGGCTGGAGGGCCACGGCCTGACCTTCACTATCGGCCGCGGCAACGACATCTGCTGCGCCGCCATCGAGGCGATGCGCCATCTGGTCGTCGGCCTGGAGCTGGACTGGATCGCCGCCGACATGGGCCGCTTCTGGCGCCACGTCACGTCGGACAGCCAGCTGCGCTGGATAGGCCCGGACAAGGGCGCCATCCACCTCGCCACCGGCGCCGTCGTCAATGCCGTGTGGGACCTGTGGGCCAAGGCCAAGGGCAAGCCGGTGTGGAAGCTCGTGGCCGACATGAGCCCGGCGGAACTCGTGCGCTGCATCGACTTCCGCTACATCACCGACTGCATCACACCCGACGAGGCGCTGGCGCTGCTGACCCGCGCCGCCGAGGGCAAGGCCGAGCGGCTGGCCACGCTTGAGCGCGAGGGCTACCCCTGCTACACCACCTCGGCCGGCTGGCTGGGCTACCCCGACGACAAGCTGCGCCGCCTGTGCCAGCAGGCTGTGGACGCCGGCTTCAACCACGTGAAGCTCAAAGTGGGCCGCGACCGCGAGGACGACATCCGCCGCCTGCGCATCGCCCGCGAGGTGCTGGGGCCAGACCGCAAGCTGATGATCGACGCCAACCAGGTCTGGGACGTGCCCATCGCCATCAACTGGCTGAAGGACCTGGCCTTCGCCAAGCCCTGGTTCATCGAGGAGCCGACCAGCCCCGACGATGTCGAAGGCCACCGCGCCATTCGCGAAGCCATCGCGCCCATGCAGGTCGCCACCGGCGAGATGTGCCAGAACCGCATCCTCTTCAAGCAGTTCATGATGCGCGGCGCCATCGACGTGGTGCAGATCGACAGCTGCCGGCTGGGCGGCGTCAACGAGATCCTGGCCGTCATGCTGATGGCCGCCAAGCTGGGCCTGCCCGTGTGCCCCCATGCCGGCGGCGTGGGCCTGTGCGAGTATGTGCAGCACCTGTCCATGATCGACTACCTCTGCATCGCCGGCACCCGCGACGGCCGCGTCATCGAGTACGTGGACCATCTGCACGAGCACTTCGTCGACCCTTGCGTCGTCCGTGGCGCGGCCTACCTGCCGCCGACGGCGCCGGGTTTCTCGATCACGATGAAGCCAGCGTCGCTGGAGCAGTACCGGTTCAGGGGCTGAAGCCATGGATCTCGGGCTGCAAGGCAAGGTTGTCATCGTCACCGGGGGTGGTGCCGGCATCGGCGCGGCCATCTGCGCGGCGCTGGCACGTGAAGGCGCCCTGCCCATCAGCCTGGGCCGCGGCGCGACCGCCGAGCACGCCGCCCGCCACTTCGAACTGGAGCTGGAAGACGAAACCGCCTGCCGCGCCGCGGTGGACGCGACGCTGGCCCAGTTCGGCACGCTGCACGGCCTGGTCAACAACGCCGGCGTCAACGACAGCATCGGCCTGGACGCCGGCCCTGCAGCCTTTCGCGCCTCGCTGGAGCGCAACCTCGTGCACGCCTACCTGCTGGCCCACCTATGCGTGCCGGCCCTGCGCGCCACGCGCGGCAGCATCGTCAACCTGTCGTCCAAGACGGCCCTCACCGGCCAGGGTGCCACCAGCGGCTACGCTGCCTCGAAAGGCGCGCTGCTGGCCCTGACCCGCGAATGGGCGGTGGCCCTTCACAACGACGGCATCCGCGTCAACGCCGTCGTGCCGGCCGAAGTCATGACGCCGCTGTACCGCCAGTGGCTGGACGGCTTCCCCGACCCCACGGCCCGACTCGCCGACATCGCCCGCCGCATCCCGCTGGGGCAACGGTTGACGACGGCTGAGGAGGTGGCGGACACGGTGGCTTTCCTGCTGTCCGAGCGCGCCGGCCACACGACGGGGCAATGGGTGTTTGTCGATGGCGGCTACACCCACCTGGACCGCGCGTTGGGCTGAGGCCAGCCGCAGCCATCCTGCTGACAAACCGTTGTCGCCTGGGCTCGCATCATTGCGACTCTTGGTTCACAGAGGAGCATGGGCATGGCAGCAGCAACAGCTTTGGCACAGTCCAGCCTGTGGGCAGAGCCGGCACGTCCCGCCGCGGCCGCAGCGCGCGGCAACTGGATTGCCGTGGCCTGCGCCACTCATGCCCGCCGAGGTTGCGCCGAACGCGACGCTGGCTATATGCAGGTGTGTCACGGAAAGGTTGCGCCGCTGCGGCGCGTGAAGCCCGGCGATCGGGTGGCGTACTACGCGCCCACCATCACCATGGGTGGCAGCGACAAGCTGCAGGCCTTCGTGTCGCTCGGCTTGGTCAGGCCCGGTGAGCCCTATGCCTTCGACATGGGCGGCGGCTTCGTTCCCTTCCGCAAGGACGTGGACTACGTGCCCGCCAACGAAGCGCCCATCGCGCCGCTGCTCGACCGTTTTGAGTTCGTGCAGGACCGCGCGCGCTGGGGCTACTCGTTCCGCTTCGGGCTGTTTGCCATCAGCAACCACGACATGCGGCTGATTGCCGACGCGATGGGTGCCGACGCAGATTCACTGCATTTCTGAACTTGTCGTTTGTGCCAGGCCGTGCCCCGGCGGGGTGGTTATCCTGCCGCCCCATGTACGCGCCCTTCTTCGGCTTGAAACAAGCGCCGTTCTCGATCGCGCCGGATCCGCATTACCTGTTCATGAGCGAGCGACACCGCGAGGCGCTGGCTCACCTGCTGTATGGGCTGGACGGCGGTGGCGGCTTCGTGCTGCTCACGGGCGAGATCGGGGCCGGCAAGACCACCGTCTGCCGTTGCTTCCTGGAGCAGATCCCGGCGAACTGCAACGTCGCCTACATCTTCAACCCCAAGCTCACCGTCACCGAGCTGCTGCAGTCGATCTGCGACGAGTTCCACGTCCAGGTGCTGCCGGGCGCACAGACGGTGAAGGACTACGTCGACCCGCTGAACGCCTTTCTGCTGGCGCAGCACGCGGCAGGCCGCAACAACGTGCTGATCATCGACGAGGCGCAGAACCTCTCGGCCGACGTGCTGGAGCAACTGCGCCTGCTGACCAACCTGGAAACCAGCGAGCGCAAGCTGCTGCAGGTGGTGCTGATCGGCCAGCCCGAGCTGCGCGGCATGCTGGCCCGGCCGGAGCTGGAGCAACTGGCGCAGCGCGTGATCGCCCGCTTCCACCTGGGTGCGCTGTCCGAGGCTGAGACGGCGCAGTACATCCGCCACCGCCTGAACGTGGCCGGCCTCACCGGCGCCCTGCCCTTCGACGCCAAGGCGCTTCGCCTGATCCACCAGCTCACCCGCGGCGTGCCGCGCCGCATCAACCTGCTCTGCGACCGCGCGCTGCTGGGCGGCTATGCCAGCGGCCAGGCGCAGGTCACGCCCGCCATCGTGCGCAAGGCCGCGGCCGAAGTGTTCGACGCGCAGCTCGCCGCGCCGGCGTCCAAGCGCATGCCGTCCCCGGTCGGCCTGGGCCTGGCGGTGCTGGCCGCGGCCGTGGCCGGCGCGGGGCTGACCTGGGGGCTGCAGCAGCAGTCGCAGGCGGGGCGTGGCGACAAGGCCGGCGCAGCAGCGGTGGCCACGGCAGCAAGTGCCGCGTCTTCTCCCGCAAGCGCAGCGGCCGCGGCGCTGGCTGCGAGTGCCGCTTCGCAGCCAGCCGCGGCCGCCAGCAGCGTCGAACCCGAGCCACTGCATCTGGCCGACTGGACGCCGCAGGACGACGACGCCTGGGCGGCACTGGCCCAGCGCTGGGGCCTGCCGCTGCCGGCCAAGGTCGACCCCTGCGCCACGGCCGCTCAGCGTGGCCTGCAGTGCTACCGCAGCACCAGTGGCAGCCTGTCGCTGATCCGCCTGATCGACCGGCCGGTGCTGTTGACACTGCGCCGCCCCGGCCAGCCGCCTGCGCTGGCCGCACTGGTGGGGCTGGATGGGCAGCAGGCCACGCTGCTGGTAGAAGGCACGCCGCGCCGGGTCGCGCTGCCCGAACTGGCCAACGCCTGGCGCGGCGAGTTCACCACCTTCTGGCGCGTACCGCCGGGCTACCTCAACCGAGCCGACAACATCGCTCCGCTGCGCGCCTGGCTGGCGACGCAACTGGCCGGCATTCCGGGCATTGCCGTTCCCGCCAGCGCGGCCGGTTCCGCGCCACAAGGCTGGCCCGAGCTGACCCGCCAGTTCCAGGCCTTCCAGGCCAGCCAGGGCCTGCAACCCGATGGCCGCATCGGCCCCATCACGCTGATGCAGATCAACCGGGCTTCCGGCGTGGCCGAGCCGCGCCTGGACGTGGCGCGTTGAACCCCAGAATCGACCGACTGAACCGCCATGTCCTACATCCTTGACGCCCTGCGCCGCGCTGAAGCCGACCGCGAACGCGAGCGGGGCCAGGTGCCGGGCCTGCACACCCAAGCCGTGTCCGGCAGCGAGGGCACATCGGCCGCGAGCCAGCGCCGCTGGCTGCCCTGGGCCGGCGGCGGCCTGCTGCTGTTGGCCGGCATTGGCGCCGGCAGCTGGTGGGCGAGTGGCCCGCACGAAGCCCCTTCATCGGTTTCACTGCCGGTGCCGCAACCCGCGTCCGCCCCACTGGCCACCACGGTCGCCACAGCGCCAACGCCCTTGCCAGAGCCCACCGCATCACAGGCGACGCAACCCGCCACGCAAACGGCAGCCAGCGTACCGATGCCGCAGCCTGCAGCGTCAGGCTCGCCCTACCTGCCGCCCGCACCTGTGGTCGCCGCCCTGCCGGCACCGGTCCCCGCAACAGCGCCCGCCCCGGCTCCCGCGCCAGCGGTCGAAGCAACCATCCCCCGGCTGGCCGAGCTGCCCGAGAGCACGCGCCGCGAATTGCCCAAGCTGGTGATCAGCGGCTCGGTCTATTCGGACGACCCGGCCAGCCGCTTCGTGATGGTCAATGGCGAGGCGCTGCGCGAGGGAGCCAAGCTCAGCGCCGACCTGGTGCTGGAGCAGATCCGCCCGCGTGAACTGGTGCTGCGCTTCAAGGGCCAGCGCTTCCGGCAACCGGTCTAGGGCGAAGCCGGCCGGCAATGTCCGGATCGAGGGGGCCGCGCCGTCTGGAAGTTCAGGGCACGACTTGCTGCCCCTTCCTTGACGCAACCCACCGGAGCTTCAGATGAACCTCGAAGACAACCAACACGCCACACGCACGACACCCGATCTCCATGCGCCCGGCGTAAGCCCTCCTCGGGCGCTGGCGCGGCTTTGGCCGATGGTGATCGCGCTTTGCCTTGCCGCGCCAGGCGGCGCGTCGGCGATCGTCGTCAAATGGGCCAGCGCGGGTACGCTGACCGACGGCGGGGAGGCTGCCGGCATCGTCGGTAGCCCCGATGCGTCGACACAGGCCGGTTCAGCCTGGCGGGCATCCCAGTTCAACGCTCCGGTGCACTACAGCAGCCTGGCGCAAGCCTTGGGTCTGAGTGAGGCAGCATTGGCGAGCTACGACCTGCTTGCCTGGGAGGCCAACGCGGGTTCGCCGGCTGCCAGTGGCGGGTGGGAGAGCGCAGCCTGGGTCTTCAGCGCAAACGGCGTCAGTGTGACCGCCGAATTCAACGAGACGACGGGCACCGGCAATGCGCCAGGCACGTCGTTCCTTACCGGTTCGATCAAGGGCGCGCAGTACAACGCCTTGTTCGGGACCAGTGCGCCGCCCACCGAGATCTGGTCCTGGCTGCTGATCAAGGCTCCCGCCAGCATCGATGCGCACGCGGCCAACTTCGCTGTGGACTTCGCCGCGATCAGCGGCCGACCTGGTTGGGGTGAGGGAACCCCCGATCCCGACGCGATCGGCGTACTGAGCACCGTGCCCGAGCCGGGGGCCTGGGCATTGATGACGATCGGACTGGCTCTGTTCTGGGGACATCGGCGTCTTCGCGGTCGAGCATGAAGCGCACCGCGTAGCGAGGAGGCCCACCAGCGACAGTTGTCCAATCACTGAGGTGCGTCCCAGATCACACCGTTAATACGGAACTCGGAGAGCTTGGGACCCTTCTCAAACGCGGACCGGGTGATGCTCAACGCAGCAAGATCCGGGTTCTTCTGCTGAAACAGGGCCACGTCGCGCTCATAGAACTTGGTGGTGGCCTGAAGGCTGCGCCCCGCAAGGTGGATGTTGCCCAGGTAGGAGACTTGCCCCGAAGCCACCTTGAACTTGAAGATGGGGGCCTCCTGCATCCCGAAGTACGGGTTGGTCGAGGTGGGCATGAAGTAGTAGTCGCCGGCCGGCAGGGTCAGCGTGCGTGCATGGCCGTGGAGGCCGCCACCAAAATGCGAGGTATTGAACGGGTAGTCGATCTGGACGACGACCTTGTCGTACCGCTTCAGCGTGCTGCCCTCGACCAAGGTGAGGTGGGTACTGAACGACGCGCTCGTCTGGTCTGCGCTCGTCGAGAACAGCACCATGCCCTTGCCCGAAGGAATCACCTTCAGGTTTTCAGAAATGCCCTGGCCAACGGTCGAGCAGCCTGGCAGCGCTGCGGCCAACGCAATGGTCAAGATGGAACTGCGATTGAGGGTCATGCAGGTTGAATGGTTGGTGGTTGCGCCAGGATCAGGTTAAAGCCGTTTCAGGCTGGAAAGGCGGCTGCCGGCCTGCGGCCAGCACGTTAGCGGCCACGGCAGCTCGCGCGGCTTCATGCGCGAGATTCCCACCGTGCTGGCTCGCCACGCTGGCGGTGCGCGGCGGGGTGTCGCGGCGCCGCAGCCGTTGGTCAGCAGCCTCGGGTCTCAGTTGTAGGGGGTGCGGGCCCGAAACCGATCTGGCATGCTGGCCGCGGCCTCCCAGGCGCGACCTGTGGACGAGCCCAGGAGACCAGCCGGGCCGCGCGGATCGCGGCTTCGTGGAATGGAGGTCTTATGGCGACCAAGAAAGCAGCCGCGCTGCGCACGGCGCAGATCCTTCTGGACAAGAAGGGCTCGACCCGCGCGGTTCGGGTGTCCCATCCAGGCAAGCTCACGCCAGCGGAGATCGGCGAGATCAACAAAGTGCTGATCAACGACGTCATCAAGAAACTGACCGGTTGCGCGTGCCTGTCCGGCACGATCGATGTGATCTGGGAGAAGAACTTCGACTCCGTCCTGGAAGTCGGTCTCGGCCAGACCTGAGCGGGCCTACGGCATGGTCCGTTCCGCTCCAATGGTGGGGCTGCTGTACAACCCGGCAGTGCCCATCGTCCTGGATGCCCTCGGTCCGCGGGTCGACTTCATCGAAGTCATCCCGGACCGGTTTTGGTACGACTTCGGACAGCAGGCGGATCACCGGTTCTGCCTTGCCCGCGAGGCCGAGGCGGAGTTGCGCCGATACGCGCGCAACCGGCGCGTGATCGGCCACGGCATCGGCCTGTCACTGCCCAGCGCAATGCCGCTCGACGAGGCACTGCTCGAGCGGGTCGTTGCGATGCACGAGGACCTGCAGTTCGACTGGTACAGCGAGCACATGAGCATGTTCCTCGTGCCTGGCCGCAGCGTGCCCGATGCGCAGGCCGGGATGGGCCTGCCGGTACCGTTCGACCACGAAGTGCTTGAGATCGTCGGCGCCAAGGCGAGGATCCTGCAGCAGGCGCTCGGACGGCAGATCCTGCTGGAGAACGGCACGATCTTCTCGGCGGTCCCCGATCCGGAGATGAGCGAGCCGGACTTCTTCAACCGGCTGCATGCGGACTACGGCTGCGGCATGCTGCTGGACCTGCACAACCTCTACGCCAACACGCTGAACCTCGGCATCTCGGCCGAGGACTACCTGTCGCGGCTGGATCCGCGGATCGTCGTCGAGATCCACCTGGCCGGCGGCGACTGGCTCAAAGGCCACTACACCGATTCGCACTCGCGCCCGACGCCACCGGACGTATGGACGCTCGCCGATGAATGGGCCCCGCGATTCCCCAACCTGCGGGCGTTGACCTACGAGTACCACGAGTCTTATCACAAGCGGCTCGGCGTCGACGGGGTGGCTCAGGAGATCGACCGCATGCGCGAGCTGTCGGCGCGTATTGCCGCAGAGCCGGCCGTCGAGGTGGCGTGATGCTGGCGGAGTTCCAGCGCGCGCTCGCGGACCTGACGGCGTCGCCCGACCTGTGCCGCGAAGTGCGGGCAAATCCCGCCGTGCTGAGCCAGCGCTACGACATCACCGAGCGCGAGTGGCGGCGGCTGGATTCGATCGCCGCGAGCAAAGGCATGGAGGCGAACTGCATCCTGTACCGCGCCAACCGGCTCGCGCCGGTGGCGCTCAACCTGCCGCGCACCTGCGAGCTGGTGCGCGAAGAACTGCCCGAGCTGCTGTCGCGCTACTGGGCCACCGAGCCGACCACCGACGTGCATTTTCTGGTCGAGGCGGACCGCTTCTGCCGCTTCCTGCGCGAGCACGCCGTGCTGCCCGACGCGGCGCTTGCGGCGCTGCAGGAAGAGCATGCCGAGGTTGCCGCGCGGCTCGAGGCCACGCGCCTCGTCGCCACCGGTTCCTGAGCGGGCGGACCGCTTTTCTGCAGGGCAATTTGCTATGCCGGAAAGGCTTGCAGCGGCTCGCCTTTCGCGCTGGCCATTGCGGGCGTGCGCGCAACGTTCATCACCCAGTTGACCATCGTGAAATAGCCGATGAGCGTGGTGAGTTCCACCACAACCTGCTCGCCGAACGTCGCGAGCGCTGCGGCGTAGGTTGGGTCGCTCACGCCGTGCGTGTGCAGCAGCTCGTGGGTGAAGTCCAGGGCCAGCTCTTCGTCGGCTTGCAGGCCCTTGGGGCGAGCCCCCAGCCGCAAGGACTCCACTGCATCGGCGTTGACGCCCGCCTGCACGGCCAGCGGCGCGTGCATCAGCCACTCAAACTGGTTGCCCTCGTGGCGTGCGGTGGCGCAAATGACGAGCTCGCGCACGCGCGCATCGATGGCGCTGCCGAAGCGAAGGAACTCGCCGACCTTCGCGACACGATCCAGCAAGTCCGGGCTGCGCAGCAGTGGCAGGAAGGGGCCATAGACGCCTTTGCGCGGGCCGTCGATGAGGGCCTGTGCCGCCGCGCGCTGCGCATCGTTCATCGCGTCGGCAGCAGGCATGGGCAGGCGCTCGCGAGCGTGCGCGGCGAAACCTTGTTCAGTGGGCATGGGCAATCTCCGTTGACGGGCGAGGGGCGCGCGACTCGCGCAAGAGCCACACGGCGGTGGCGAAGAGCGACGCTGCCGCGACCTGCAACGCGATGTCAAGACCGTTCACACGCAGCGATGGGACGTGCAGCAGCAGGGCCGATGCGACGGGGCCGGCAATCTGCCCGATGGCAAACGCCGCAGTCATGCGGCCGACCGCGCTGCGCGGGTCGCCCTGGGTGCGAGCGCGCGCGACCTGCACACCTGCCAGCGTGACGATCATGAAGGTGCCACCCACCAGCAGCGCCGACAGCAGGATGACGAAGCCATTCGTCCACAGGCTGGGCAGCAGTGTCCCGACTCCCATCAACGCCTGGCAGACCGCCCACACTTCGACGTGCGGCCGCCGCTGCAGCCACCGGCCGGCGACGAGGGTGGAGACGGCGGCGATGCCACCAAACACCGGCCACGCCAGGCCGAACGTGGCGGGGTCGTCCACCAAATTGCGCGCGAGCACGGGCAGGAAGGTGGCCGGCAGGATGTAGCCGAAGCCCATGACGCCGTAGCAGAACATGAGGCCCCACGAAACACCGGAGGCAGCCCCGGGTGCGGCTGGGGCCGCTGGAGCCGCCGGTGCAGGCGCCGGCGGCTGGATTCGGCGCAGCACGAACACGACGGGCAGCGACAGCACCAGCGCCAGCAGCGCAAGCTGCAGCCACAGGGCGGACGCTGCAACATTGGCCATGCCGGCCACCCACCCGTGCAACCCGGCGAGCGCGATGCCCGAACCGACCCCGGCATAGACCCAGCTGGCCGCTTGCGGTTTGCCCGCCTGACCCAAGGCGCCGAGGCACCACACGGCGGTCGCGACGAACACCCAGGCAGAAGCCGCACCTGCAAGGAAGCGCCATGCTCCCCACCCCCACGCGCCCGGCCACGCCATGGCCGCCGTGAGCACGACTGTCAGCACCAGGCCCAACAGCGCGAGCTGGGTGGCGCGCCCCGGTAGCTTGCGGGCGGTCAGCGCGCCCGCGAGGTAGCCGAGATAGTTGGCGGCCGCGATCCAGCCGCCGTCTGCCACGTCGAGCTGGCCCTCGCGAATCATCAGCGGCAGCACCGGCGTGAAGGCAAAGCGGCCAATGCCCATCGCGACCGCCAGCGACAGCGCGCCCGCGATGCACAACGCGAGGGTCGATGGAGGGCGGGTTGCGGTTGCCATGGCTGTGCAGTAGACCGAGAATCGACGCTGCCCACAAATGAATAATATTGATAAATCATTCTCTCCATGAGAAGCATCGATCTGGACTCGCTGGAGATCTTTCGCGCCGTTGCCCAGGAAGGCGGTGTGATCCGCGCCGCGCAGAAGCTCAACCGCGTGCAGTCGAACGTGACCACGCGCGTGAAGCAGCTCGAGCAGCGTCTGGGCTGCCCGCTGTTCCGCCGGCAGGGCCGTGGGCTGGTGCTGTCGCCCGAGGGCGAGCGGCTGCTGGCCTATGCGCAGCGGCTGTTCCGCTTGGCCGATGAGGCCGAAAGCGAGTTGCGCAGCGGCAAGCCCATGGGCGTGCTGCGCATCGGCTCGCTGGAGAGCACGGCGGGCAGCCGCCTCGCGCCCATCCTGTCGCGCTTCCACACGCAGTACCCCGACGTGGTGGTGGAACTGGCCACCGGCACCACCGGCGCCCTGGTGCATCGCGTGTCCAACTTCGAGCTGGACGCGGCGTTCGTGTCGCAGCCCTTCACGGCGCCCAACCTCAACGCGATGAAGGTGTTCGAGGAAGAGCTGGTGTGCATCACCGCGCGCGGCGTTCCGCCGGTCACGCGCGCGTCGGATCTCGCAGGCATGACCCTGATCGCCTTTGCCGACGGTTGCTCGTACCGCAAGCGCATGCAGGACTGGCTGGGTGCGTCGTCGGTGATGCCCGCGCGCACGCTGGAGTTTTCGTCATACCAGGCGATGGTGGCCTGCGTGGCCGCCGGCACCGGGTTCGCGCTTGTGCCGAAGTCGCTGCTGGAGACGCTCAAATCATCACAAGAGGTGCTGCAGCATGAAGTGCCAGCGAAGGTGCGCAGGAATGTCACGCATCTGGTGTGGCACGGGCTGGCAACCACGGCTCTGACGAAGCTGCAGGAGCTGCTGTGACCCGCTGCAGGCCCCGCATCGAGATTTGATCGACAGCCAAGCAAGCATCAGAGCGGCGGAAAGCGATTCGCCCCTTCCGCGGGTAACTTGACCATGCAAGCAACGAATAACGGGTTGACGAGCCAGCCGTTCAGCCAGGACCGTACCGACGGCAAGTCCAGCGTTGCAAACCATTCCGGGTCCACCGAGGCGAACTGGCGGACGAAGGGCAACAGGGCCAAGTCGGTGGCGCATGGCGTGGCGCCGCCCAGGCAGGGCTCGCTGTGCAGCCGTGCCTCCAGCGGTCGCAGAAGCACATCCAGCGCCCTGTCGCGGTGTGCTTCTGGCGTGAGGGCCTCACACGCGTAGCGCTGGGGGTACTTCCAGCGGTCCAGGTGATGCTTGAAGTCGCCGTCGTTTCGCTGTACGAGGTCAAGGTTTGCAGGCGACTGCGCCCGCACCCACCAGCCCTGCGCATCGGGCGCAGCCAGTGCCCATCGCATGATGTCCCAGCTCTCCTCAATCACGCTGCCATCGGGCAACTGCAGCACCGGTACCGTCGCCTTGGGAGACAAGGCCAGCAGGCTTGCCGGCTTGTCGCGCAAGCTGACCTCCACTGCCTCGAAGACCCGCCCGGCTTGCAGCAGCGCCATCCGTGCGCGCATCGCATAGGGGCAGCGGCGAAAGGTGTAGAGCCGCGGCAACTGCGGATCTGGCGGGGAGAGTGGTGCGTGCGGTGTCAGCGTCGATGCGTGCATGGGCAAGGTCTGTGCGGCTGCACGATCAAGTCAGTTCGGCGTGCGTTTGGCTGCGGCTCAATGAACCCGCAGCACCTCAAACTGCTGTCGGACTGGAGCGACCTGTATTGACACCTCATCGCCCTCGCATTTACCCAGCATGGCCCTGCCCAAAGGGGCCTCGCCGCTGATGACCTGAACGATCTGATCGCCGCTGACCAACTTCATGCTGCCCCCATCCGGGCCGAGAAAGAGCTGTTGCTGCTTGTCGTCGGCATCGACCAGGCAGACCAGCGCGCCGATCTGTATGCCTTTGCTGGCGTCGTAGGGGCTTGGGCGGAATTGGCGCCAATTGGCGATCGCCTGGCGGATGGCTTCGGCGCGACGAGCTTGGCCGGTGGCCAGGTAGGCGGCTTCGAGACCCAATGTGTCGTATTTGTTTTCGGCGATGTTTTCTTCGTGAGTCGCCGTTTCATGCGCCACCCGCGCTGCCTGTTCGGCTTGTAGCAAGTCTTCGGCGAGCCGTTCGAGCACCTGCTGTTGCAGCAAGAATTTATCCATGACAAAAGGTAGGCATCTCGAACAAGCGGGGCTTCTTGATTATGAAGGGCTCCACCAGACCGGCCCCTCAGGCCTTTGGCGCGCGCAGCGCCAACTCCCGTAAGCCGCTCGACCGAAGCCAAGTTTCGACACTCCCTAGAATTCGCCCCCTTTTCCTTCTCCCTGCCCCCTGCTCCATGGACATCGTCGTCAACGAAGAACTCAAGGCTTACATCGACCCGTTGACGCCGGAGGAGCACGAGGCCCTGGAACGCAGCATCCTGGCCGAGGGCTGCCGCGATGCGCTGGTGCTTTGGGGCGATGTGCTGGTGGACGGGCACAACCGCTACGGCATCTGCAGCAAGCATGGGCTGCCTTTCCAGACCGTGCAGAACACGCGCTTCAGGTCCATGGAGGACGTGCACCTGTGGATGATCGACCAGCACCTGGGCCGGCGCAGCATCTCGGATTTCCAGCGCGGTGTGCTGGCACTGCGCAAGCGCGAGATCGTGGCCGAGCGGCGTGCGCGCAGCTCGGCCGCCGAGACGCCTGAACCCGCCACCAGCCACGAGGCCCAGGCACCCGCGCCCGCCCAGGACGGCCTGCAGACGCGCGAGGCGATCGCCAAGGCCGCACGCCTGAGCAGCAACCAGGTGGTGATGATCGAGAAGATCCAGAAGCAGGCCGCGCCCGAGGTGGTGGCGGCGGTGAAGGCCGGCACGATCTCGATCAACGCGGCCGCGGCCGTCGCCACCTTGCCGGCTGATGAGCAGACGGCCGCCGCCGCCGCTGGTGCGCAAGAGCTCAAGCAGGCGGCCAAGCGCGTGCGCGAGACCAAGCGCAAGCCGCCCGCCGCCGACTCGGCAGCGGATGCGGCCGAGCCCGCCGCGCCGGAGCACACGGTGGAGTCCCTGCGCCAGCGTGTCGCGGCGCTCGAGGCCGAGAACGCGGCGTTGCGGCAGGAGCTGGCGGCGCTTCGCTCGGGGCAGTCAGCGTCGAACCCGGCCGCGGCCCATGACGAGGAAACGCCCGCGCCGTTCTGAAGGAAGCCTGGCCACTGCGAGGCGCGCGAACCCCACGTATCCTCTGATCCATGGCACCCCTCCAAGCCCTGCGCCACCGCTGGCAGCTCTGGTGGCAGGCTCGCCAATCGCCCGCCGATACCCACCAGACGACGCAGCGCAACGTCTACATCGTGCCGACCTGGGCCGGCGTGGCCTTCTGCGGCACGCTGGGCGTGCTGCTGCTGGCCAGCATCAATGAGCAGCTCAGCCTGGGCTATGCGCTCACGTTCGCACTGACCGGCGCGGGCCTGGCGTCCATGCACACCACGCACGCCAACCTGCGCGGCCTGCAGATGGACCTGAAGGCCCCGGAAGGCGTGCACGCCGGCGACGAATACGCGCTGGAGCTGCGCTTGCACAACCCCGGTACGGCGCGCTTCGGCATCGCCGTCAGCGCCCAGCTCGACAGCGGCGCCACCGAGCCGGCCTGGATCGACGTGCCCGCCCTGGGCCACGCGGTGATGGAGCTGCGCCTGCCCGCGGAAAAGCGCGGCCTGCGCGAGCTGCCCCGCCTCGTCGTCACCACGCGCTTCCCGCTCGGCTTCTTCCGCGCCTGGAGCTACTGGCGGCCGGCCAGCAAGGTCTGGGTCTACCCACGGCCCGAGGACGTGCTGGCGCCCTTCCCCACCCAGGCGGAGGCCGGCGCCGGCGAAGCGGCTTCAACCCGCCAGTCCTCCAGCGGTACCGATTTCTCCGGCGTGCGCAGCTACCGCCGCGGCGACTCGATGAAGCAGATCCTGTGGCGCAAGTCGGCGCTCGCGCTGGACCAGGGCCTGCCGCTGTGGGTGCGCGAGACCGAGGCACCGCTGGCTCAGGACCTGTGGCTGGACTGGCGCGACACCCAGGGCCGCGACACCGAGGCGCGGCTGTCCCGCCTGGCCGCCTGGGTGCTGGCCGCTGAACGCCTGGGGCAGCCCTATGGCCTGCGCCTGGCCGGCCCGGAGATCGCGCCGTCGCTTGGCGCCGCTCACGCCCGAGCGTGCCTGGAAGCACTCGCGGGGTTCGCCGCATGACTGCTTTCGGAAGTTGGTGGAACCGCCTGCCGCGCGACACGCGCGACAGCTTCTTCCTGCTCGGCGTCATCACCGCCGTCATCGCGCCGCATGCCGATCACCTGCCCTGGTGGAGCATCGCGCTGACCACCCTGGTGCTGACCTGGCGCGGCCTGCTGGCGGCGCGCCAGCGCCCCCTGCCCGGCCGCTGGTGGCTGGCTGCTGTCATCGCCGCCTACACGGGGCTGACCTGGCTGACCTTCCGCACGCTGATCGGCCGCGAGGCCGGCATCACGCTGCTCGTCATGCTGATGGCGCTGAAGACCATGGAGTTGCGCGCCCGCCGCGATGCCTTCGTCGTCTTCTTCCTGGGCTTCTTCCTGGTGCTGACGCAGTTCCTGTACTCGCAGTCGCTGCTGATGGCCGTGTGGTCGCTGGTGTCGCTGTGGGGGCTGCTGGCGGCCGTCGTGCTGGCCCAGATGCCCACCGGGGTGCCCAGCATCGCCATCGCCGCACGGCGTGCCGCCAGCACCACGGCGCTGGGTTTGCCGGTCATGGTGTTGCTCTTCGTGCTGTTCCCGCGTGTGGCGCCGCTGTGGGGCATCCCCACCGAGTCCATCGGCAAGACAGGCTTGTCCAACCAGCTCGAGTTCGGCGCGATGAACGAGATCGCCAACGACGAGAGCATCGCGATGCGGCTCAAGTTCGACGGCCCGCCACCGCCGCCCGACCAGCGCTATTTCCGCGGCCCGGTGCTGACACGCTTCGACGGCAAGACCTGGCGCGCGCCCGACCCTCGTGCCAGCCAGAGCTGGCTGCGCGGCCGCGACGAACTGGCCGCCACCGGCCCGGCCCTGCGCTACGAGATGACGTTGGAGCCGCTGCGCATCCCGGTACTGCCGCTGCTGGAGATGAGCCCGGGAGGCGTTGGCAGCGAACTGCCCCTGACCGACCT
This sequence comes from Roseateles sp. GW821-FHT02E12, assembly GCF_059421665.1. Classification (NCBI taxonomy): domain Bacteria; kingdom Pseudomonadati; phylum Pseudomonadota; class Betaproteobacteria; order Burkholderiales; family Sphaerotilaceae; genus Roseateles; species Roseateles sp. GW821-FHT02E12. The sequence goes on along the minus strand of NZ_JBWKVK010000002.1, from coordinate 1,473,468 downwards.
GGTGCTCGTGCGCGGCGCTGAGCTGCAATGGCTGTCGCCACGGCCGATCACCGAGCGGCTGCGCTTCAACAGCAGTGCCCACCTGGCCTGGCAGGCCGGCGCGCGTCGCAACCGCCTGCAGCTCGCCACCGACCTTGAACTGCCCGCCGGCAGCAACCCGCGCTCGCGCGCCTGGGCCGCGGAACTGGCCGCCCAGCCGCGCTTTGCCGCCCTGGAGCCCGGCCCGCGCGCGGAAAGCCTTGCTGCCGCACTGCTGGCGCATGTGCGCGACCAAGACTTCACCTACACGCTGGAGCCCGGCCGCTACGGCCGGGACTCGCCCCACGTCATCGACGAGTTCTGGCTGGACCGGCGCCTGGGCTTCTGCGAGCACTTCGCCTCCGCCTTCGTCGTGCTGATGCGAGCCATGGGCGTGCCCGCGCGCATCGTCACCGGCTTCCAGGGCTGGGATGCAGACCTCCAGGACGGCTACTACGTCGTGCGCAACGCCAACGCCCACGCCTGGGCCGAGTACTGGGTCGAAGGCCGCGGCTGGATGCGCAGCGACCCCACCTCCGCCGTCGCACCCAACCGCGTCATCCAGGGCATGGCGCTGCGGCCCGAGCCGGGCGCGCTCGGCCAGTTCAACCCGACGCTGTGGCGGGCCATGCGCGGCGGCTGGGAGACCGTCAACAACCGCTGGCAGCAACTGGTGCTGAACTACTCGCGCGAGAACCAGTTCGACCTGCTCAAGCGCCTGGGCTTCAGCCAGCCCGACTGGACGGCGCTGGGCCAGGCCCTGGCCGGCGTCATCCTGGCGCTGGCGCTGGCCGGCGCGGGCTGGATACGCTGGAGCAGCCGGCCGCATGACGCCTGGAGCCGGCAGCGAGCGCGCATCGCCGCGCAGCTCCAACGCGCGGGTGTCTCGTTGCCTGCCCACGAAAGCCCCGCCGCCTGGGCGCGCGCGCTGCGCCGCCAGCTGGGCCAGAAGGCCGAGCCCGCCGCACAGTGGCTGGAGCAGCTGGAGCGCTCGCGCTACGCCCCTAACGCAGCGGTGCCAGCATGGGGCGAGTTCCGCGCCGCCGCCCGTATGCTGCGCGCGTGAAACCGATTCGCCTCCTCCTTTCCCTGCTCGCGCTCGGCCTGGCTGCTGGAGCCGCTCTGGCGCAACCGACACCGCGCCAGCTGATTGCCCAACTCGGCCTGGACACCCGCGCCAACGACAGCCGCGACTGGACACGGCAGCACGAGGCCGAAATGGACGTGGCCATGCAGCTGTGGCGCCTCATCCTGGCCCGACCCGGCGATCCAAGCCTGCTGGAGACCGACGCCTATGGCCGCACACCGCTGATGGAGGCGGCCGTCAACGGCTATGCCGATGTCGTCGAGAAGCTGCTCACCGACCCTGGCGTGCGGGCCCACGTCAACGACAAGGACCGGTTCGGCGCCACGGCCTGGGCGTTGAGCAAGTTCGCCCGCCCGGCCACGCTGATCGCCTGTCACCCGCAGATGTGGACGCGTGACCGGCTGCCGCTGCTGCGCCCCTACCTGCGGCGCACGGGCTATTTCCGTGAGGCGGGCGGCGGTGTCAGCTTCGAACGCATTGCCCGCAACCTGCTGCAGAGCGGCGCTCGCGCCGACGCGGCCGAAGCCAGGTCGGCCTGGCAGGCGCAATGCCCCGGCAGCGATGCGGCCCTGCTGGAACGGCTGGCGGCCGATGAGGACTTCTCCCGCGCCTTGATGAGCTACACGTTTGAACGCCTGGAACAGTTCAAGCGCGACATGGCCGACACCCCGGCCCGCCTGTCGCCAACACCCCCGCCCGGGCCAGTGCTGGCAGGCACCGAAACGCCCGGCGGCTGGCAGCAACGCTGGCCCAAGGCCTGGATGCCCCGTGCCGACCGCCCTGCGCCCGCAGACCCATCGGCCGCCGTGCAGTGCACTCGCATGGACAAGCCCGACATGCCGGCCGTGCGCTGGACGGGCGCGGCAACCTTCAGGCTCGTGGTCGAGGTGCAGGCTGGCAGACCGGCCGTCATCGACGTCCGCCTGGTCTCGGGCCGCATGGAGCCGCCCATGGAGGCGATGTTCCAGGCCGTCCTGCTGCGCACCCTCGCCAGCTACGAATGCGCAGGCGACCACATCTTCGAGCAAGAGTTCCAATTCAAAGTTCAATGACAGTCCGACTGCGCGCCTGCGCCGCCCTCCTGCTGAGCCTGTGCCTTTGCGTGACCGCGGCCCAGGCCAAACCCCGCCACGCCAAGCCAGCGCCTCCGCCAGAGCCTCTCGGCCAGAGCCCTGCCCTCGTCGCCTTTGCCGACGAACTCGCCGCCGCCCAGGGCTGGGATGCCGCCGCGCTGCGCGAACAACTCGGCCAGGCGCTGGACCTGCCCCGCGTGAAGCAGCTCATCCTGCCCGCGGCGGTGGGCACGGCCAAGAACTGGACGGCCTACCGCGACCGCTTCATCGAGCCCAAGCGGCTGGACGCCGGCCTGGCCTTCTGGGCCGAGCACGAGGCCGCGCTGGCCCGTGCGGAGAGCACCTACGGCGTACCGGCGGAGGTCATCGTCGGCATCATCGGCGTCGAGACCTTCTACGGTCGTGTCACCGGCGGCTTCAAGGTGCTGGACGCGCTGACCACGCTGGCCTTCGACTTCCCCACCGAGCACCCACGCGCGGCCGACCGCCAAGCCTTCTTCCGCAACGAGCTGGCCGAGTTCCTGAAGCTCTGCCGCGAGAACGGCCTGGACGCCGCCGACGTGCGCGGCAGCTACGCCGGTGCCCTGGGCTGGCCGCAGTTCATGCCCGGCAGCTGGCGCAAGCACGCGGTGGACTTCGACGGCGACGGCCACATCGATCTGGTTGCCAGCCCCGTGGACGCCATCGGCAGCGTGGCCCACTACCTGTCCGAGTACGGTTGGAAACCCGGGCAGACCACGCACTACAGCGTGAAGCTGCCCACCGACAAGCGCGAGCGCGCACGGCTGCTGGCGCCCGACATCAAGCCGAGCTTCACGGCCGCCGACCTTGCCGAAGCGGGCGCGCAGGCCTCCGAGGCGGCCCGCGAGCACGACGGCCCCATGGCCGTCATCGAACTGCAGAACGGCCCGAAGAAGCCCACCACCGTGCTGCTGGGCACGCAGAACTTCTGGGTCGTCACGCGCTACAACTGGTCGGCCTATTACGCGCTGGCCGTCGTCGAGCTGGGCCAGGCGGTGAAAGCACGGCGGCTGCAGACGAGATGAGCGGGCTGAGGCCTCGCAAGCGGCCGACGCAGCCGCGCGCCGTCGAGACGGTGGCCTGCATCCTCGAAGCCGCCGCGCAGATCCTCGAAGCCCAGGGCTTCGAGGCCTTCAACACCAACGCCGTGGCCGAGCGCGCCGGCGTCAGCATCGGCTCGCTCTACCAATACTTCCCGGGCAAGGACGCCCTGCTGATCGCGCTGATGCAGCGCGAGAAGGAACGCTTTCGTGACGACGCAAACGCGGCCCTGGCCGAGCCCACGGGCCACGCGGCGCTGCAGCACCTGATCGCCGCCGCCGTGCGCCAGCAGCTCGGCCGCGCAGAGCTGGCCCGCCTGCTGGACCTCGAGGAAGAGAAGCCTGCCACCCGCCAGGCGTTGGAGGGCAAGAGCGGCTTCGTCGAGCTGATCCGGCGCATCCTGCTGATGCCCGGCTTGCCGCCCCAGCCGAACATCGCCCGCGCCGCCGACGACCTCGGCCAGCTCATCCGCGCGCTGACCGACGCAGCCGGCATGCGCGGCGACGGCGACGCCGCGGCGCTGGAAACGCGCATTGCTGCCGCCGTGTTCGGCTATCTCGGTGCCACGCAAATGTGAGCAAGCGCGCTGAGCTGGCCGCTGCGCCCGGGTGAGCGCCCATGCGAGTAGCCTGAAAGCGCGCTGAAACCGACGATGAAGGCTCTGCAAATCCCTTGGAGCCTTCCATGACCACAACACTCGCGCCCATGAAGCTCAACCACCTGAGCTTCCCCTCCCTCGACCCGGCCCAGACCTCGGCCTTCTTCGAGAAATACCTGGGCTTCACGCGCTCGCCCGCCGGGCCGTTCTGGATCCTGAAGCGGCCCGGCTTCGACGTCGTCATCGAGAACGGCAGCGGCATGGCACCGAACTGGCCGCAGACCTTCCACGTCGGCTTCGAGCTGCCGACGCGCGCCGACGTCGAGACGCTCTACGCCGCCATGGCCGCCGACGGCGTGCCGATGGAGACCGAGGTCATCAGCCACGAACGCGGCTCGCGCTTCTTCTGCCGTGCGCCGGGCGGCGTGATGTTCGAGCTGAACACGCGGGCCGACGCGGCCGAGGCCTACCGCGGCAGCTTCGACTGAGGCCTCAGTAGGGGTTGGGCATCAGCGTGCCCGCTTCCACTGAGATGAAGTACGGCGCCACGGTCGGCCAGGTGGCCAGGTTGTACTGGCCGCCCGCCACCCGCTTCTCGACCTGCAGGCTGCGGAAGGTCAGCGGCTTCTTGGCCTGCACCGTCGTCGGCGCGATCGTCGGCTTCAGGAAATAGGCCCGCCCGGTGCGGCCGCCCACGCCGTCGTCATTGCCCATGACCGTGGCGATGTCACCATCGACGACGACGGCCGTCTGTTCATCCACGCCAATGCCGCGCAGCGACTGCCAGCCGGCCCAGCCATCGGCGGACAGGCGGGCCATGAAGCCGACCAGGCGACCCATGCGGTCGCGGGCGACGAGGTGGGCGTCGGTGATGACGCCGGCCATCAACGGCAGCGCGTTCAGGAAGCTGCGATCCAGCGTCATGTTGCGGTCATAGGGGTTGGCCATGGCCTCGGCCGACGAGATCGACTGGTTGGCACCCGAGTAGTCGAACTGGCCCAGCACGGCCAGGCCGGCGCTGGTGCCGCCGAAGGGCACCTTGCGCGCGACGGCAGCCTTGACCGCTGCTTCCAGCGGCGTGCCGGCCCACTGGGCGATGTAGGTGGATTGGTCGCCGCCGGCGATGAAGAGCACGTCGGCACGCGCTACGAGGTCCAGCACCTCGGGCGCACTGGCCCCGGCACGGCTCTTGAGCACGATGGACTCGACCGAATCGACGCCGTCCATCGCCATCAGATAGGCGTTGTAGCCGTCCGCACCCGAGGTGCGCAGCACGACGACATCGACCTTGGCGGCCGTGCCGCCGCGGGCCTTGGCGATCATGGCGCGAAAGGCATCGTCCACATCGATGCCTCCACCCATCAGCACCAGCAGGTTGGTGGCCGGCGGCGGTGGCAGTGAATCGGCGGCGCTGCCACTGCGGAAGAGCTCGTAGTCCCTGCTGGCCGCCGTGGCCTTGGCGCCGCTGCCGGCGCTGCCACCGCCGGCCATGGCAGCCACGCTCACGCAAAGCAGGCCGAGCGAAATGGAACGGCGGGTCCAGACTTGCAAGCGCTTCATGAAATCTCTCCGTTGGGCGGCAGGGGCCCTCGAGCCAGTGTGGCAGGGCCGGCGTCAGAAGGCCAGTTCGGCGTCGGCGGGTGCTTGCTCGCTCAGCGGCGGTCCTTCCATGCCAGCCGTGGCGGGCGCACGATCCTGCCAATAGCGCCTGCGGCTCTCACGCTCGCAGGCCCCCGCTGCGACAGGACTGTCGCTTTGCCAGCGCCAGGCACCGCACGACGGGCTCGCAACCACCTCGATGCCCGCCGCCTGGTAACGCGCCAGCACCGGCGGCGCCGGGTGGCCGAAGCGGCTGCGGTAGCCGGCCTGCACCAGGCCCAAGGAAGGTTTCACTACCGCCAGCAGCTCCGCGCTCGACGAGGTCTTGCTGCCGTGGTGAGGCACCAGCAGCACGTCGGCGTGCAGATCGGGCTCGCGGCGCACCAGCGCCTTTTCCTGCTCGGCCTCCAGGTCACCCGCCAGCAGCGCGCGCCGGCCCGAGGCCGACGTGATGCGCAGCACGCAGGACAGGTCGTTGGACTTGAGACCGGCCTCGAAGTGCGCCGGCATCGGATGCAGCACGTCAAAGCGCACGCCGTCCCAGGTCCAGCCCTGGCCGGCCTCGCAGCGCACAGCCGCAGGGCCCGCACGCAGCAGCGGATGGCCAGGCTCCAGCGAACTGCGCAGTTCGGTCACGGTCAGCGCCTGCATCAGCGTCGCGGCGCCGCCGACATGGTCGCTGTCGCGGTGGCTCAGCATCAACATGTCCAGCCGATGCACGCCCAGCGAGCGCAGCAGCGGCAGCAGCACGCGCTCGCCGGCGTCCGAGCCCGGTGCATAGACGGGGCCGGTGTCAAAGAGCAGCGCATGCCCGCGCGTGCGCACCAGCACCGCGTTGCCCTGGCCAATGTCGGGGGCCAGCAACTCGAACTCGCCGTCGGCCGGCCGCGGCACGGCGGGCCACAGCAGCGGCAGCGTCATCAGCAGGCCCGCCAGCCGCAACCGCCAGGGCAGCCGCATGATGATCAGCACGGCGCCCAGCAGCGCCAGGCCTTGCGACCACAGCGGCGCCGCCGGCAGCCACCACACCGCGCCGGGCAGTGCCGTCAGCAGCTTGAGCCAGGCCATCAGGCCCTGCGTCAGCAGCGCCGCAACCGCCCACAGCGGCGGCAGCAGCCCGCCAAGCAGGGCCAGCGGCGTGATGACGAAGCTGATCAACGGAATGGCCAGCAGGTTGGCCAGCATGCCGACAAGGGAGAGCTGCGCAAAGCAGATCAGGCTCAGCGGCGCGAGGCCGACGGTCGCAATGGCCTGGGTGCGCAAGGCCGCCTTGAGCCGCGCCCACCAGCCCTGCGTGTGCTCGCCGCCGGCCGCCATCAGCAAGCCCACCGCGCCGAAAGACAGCCAGAAGCCGGGTTGCATCAAGGCCCACGGGTCCAAGAGCGTGACGACGACGGCCGCCGCCAGCAGCACCAGCGGCCAGGGCCAGCGCAGGCCCAGGGTCTGCAACCCGGCCACGGCCGCCAGCATGACGACGGTGCGCTGGGCCGGCACACCCCAGCCCGAGAAGAGCGCGTAGCCCAGGGCAGCCAGCACGCCCACCCAGCGCGCCGCCGTCGGCGCCGGCAGGCGCAGGCAGAGCCAGCGGCTGCGCCGCCACAGTGGCGCCACGGCGGCGGCGGCCAGCCAGGCGAACAGCGTCACATGCATGCCCGACACGCTCAGCAGATGCGCCACCGCCGTGTCGCGGAACAGCGCCCAGTCGGCATGCGTGATGGCGTTCTGGTCGCCCAGGCTCAGCGCGGCCAGCACGCCGGCCATGGCGGGGTCGGCCACGCGCTCGTGGATGGCCTTGCGCAGGCGCTGGCGGGCGGCGTCGATCTCCCACCAGGGCGCCGCCTGCAAGCGCTCGGCCGCGCGCACCACGCCGCTGGCACGCAGGCCCTGCTCGAACAGCCACAGCTCGGCGTCGAAGCCGCCCGGGTTGGCCAGGCCGTGCGCGCGCTTGAGCCGGGTCGTGAAGCGCCAGCGCTCGCCGGCGGTGATGGGCGGCGCGCTGCTCGGGAGCTCATAGGCCAGTAGCATCAGCCGCCGCGGAACCTCGGGCGGCAATGCCGTGCCGGTGGGCCCGACGGATTCGACGACGAACTCGAAGCGCCAACCCGGCACGCCACCCTGGCCGGTGACGGCGATGGGCAAGGAATCGACCCGGCCCGTCAACGCCAGATCACGGCCTTCCCACGCAGGGTGCAACTCGGGCGTCATCCGCCATTCGGCACGCAGCGCGGCCTGGCCGAAGGCGAACACCGCGACGCAGCCCGCCAGTGCCAGCCAATGCCGACGCCGCAGCAGCCAGAGCAACCCGAAAGCGGTGAACAGCGCTGCGTACTCGGCGCCGCTCGGCAGCCTCTCGCAGCGATGCAGCAGCGCCAGCCCGGTCAACCAGGCCAGCGCCATCGCCACGAGCTCCCGAGCGCCCCAACGCTGCCCCGCCAATGCCCCCTCCTGTCCCAGGTTGCTGGGACTCGGGGTGTAGCATGCCGCCGTTTTTGCTTGCGCCACCGCGCCACCCCGAATGAGCTCCTCTGCCATCCAAGCCAAGCTCGCCGAACTGGGCATCACCCTGCCGCCGTTGGCCATCCCCGCTGCTGCCTATCTGCCGTTCACGCGCACGGGCAACCTGCTGTTCCTGTCGGGCCACATCGCCAAGCAGGACGGCAAACCCTGGGTCGGCCAGTTGGGCAAGAACGTTGACACCGCCACCGGCCAGGCGGCCGCGCGCGCCGTCGCCATTGACCTGCTGGGCACGCTGCAGGCCGCCACGGGCGACCTGGGCAAGATCGTGCGCATCGTCAAGGTCATGAGCCTCGTGAACAGCACGCCCGACTACACCGAGCAGCACCTCGTCACCAACGGCTGCTCCGAGCTTTTCGCCGCGGTGCTGGGCGAGGCCGGCAAGCATGCGCGCAGCGCCTTCGGCGTGGCGCAGATCCCGCTGGGTGCCTGCGTCGAGATCGAGCTGATCGCGGAAGTTCAAGACTGATGTTCATCCAGCCTTCCAAGTTGCCTGCCCGCGCGCTGGCGGCCATGGCCGTGGCGAGCTTTGCCGGCGTCGGCATCGCGCTGGTTGCCCAGCACCAGTTCGGCGTCAAGCCCTGCCCCTGGTGCGTGCTGCAGCGCGGCATCTTCCTGCTGATCGGCGCGTTCTCGCTGCTGGGCTGGCTGGTGCAGGCCCGGCGCACGCTGCGCCAGGGCACGCTCGTCGTCGTGCTGTTGCTGTGTGCAGCGGGCCTCACTGCGGCCGTTTTCCAGCACGAGGTGGCGTCGCAGAGTGCCACCTGCGCGATGGGCCTGGCAGACAAGATCGTCACCGCGCTGGGGCTCGAAGAGCTGTGGCCATCGGTGTTCATGATCACGGCCAATTGCGCGGAGGCCGCGGCGTACCGGCTGATCGGCCTGCCCTACGAGGTCTGGAGCGGCCTGCTCTTCGCGGGCTTGGCAGCGCTGGGCATCGTCACGCTGGGCAAACGCTGATCACTCGCCCCTGACGACGCCTTCGCGGCGGGGGTCGGCACCGCCCACCCAGCCGTCCTTCACACGCATCAGCACCTGCAGGCCACTGGCCAGGTCGGTCTCGACGACCTGATGCCCGCGGCCGCGCAGGTCGGCCAGTTGCTCGGCCGTCAGCGCACCGCGCTCGACGATGAGGGTGCCGCTGTTGAAGTGGCCGAAGTTGGGCAGGTCCACGGCCTGCTGAGCCGGCAGGCCCCAGGCCAGCGCGCCGGTCAGCACCTTGGCGACGTAATGGATGATGACCGGCCCGCCCGGCGAGCCGGCCAACATCAGCAGCTTGCCGTCGCGGTCGAACACCAGCGTGGGCGCCATGCTGGAGCGCGGGCGCTTGCCGGCCTCGACGCGGTTGGCCACCGGCTTGCCGTCGGCGCCCACGGGGTTCAGCGAGAAATCGGTCAGCTGGTTGTTCAGCATGAAGCCGCCCGCCAGCCCCGTACCGCCGTCGCTCATGACGCGGTTGCCGAAGGCGGACTCGACACTGGTCGTCATCGCCACGGCATGGCCCTCGGCGTCCACGATGCTGACATGGCTGGTGCCGGCTTCGAGCTGCTCGGCCTGGGGCGCCAGGGCCTGCTTGATCAACCCCGGTTGGCCGGCGATGGCCGTACCCGCCGCCTTGGCGCCGATCAGCGCGCCGCGCTGCTTCAGGTAGGCGACGCTGAGCAGGTTCTGCCAGTCGCCACCGGGCGCGGTGACGAAGGCCGGGTCGCCGATGAACTGGGCGCGGTCCGCGAAGGCCAGCTTGGCGGACTCGGCGTAGGCATGCATCCAGTCGGCCGTGATGCCTTTGGCCGCCTGCGCGGCGGGCTGGGTGTCCAGCAGACCAAGGATCTGCATCAGCGTCAGATGGCCCGATGTCGGCGGGCCGAAACCGCAGACGCGATAGCTCCGCCACTCATTGCACAGCGGCGGGCGCACCACGGGCTTGTAGGCGGCGAGGTCAGCCGTCGTCAGCAGGCCCGGGCGGGCATGGCCCTTCACGCGGCGCACGATGTCTTCGGCCACCGGCCCCTCGTAGAAGCCCACCGAGCCCTGCTTTGCGATGCCGCGCAGCACGGCGGCGTAGGCGGGGTTCTTCAGCACGGTGCCAACGGGCTTGGGCGTGCCGGCAGCGTCGAAGAAATACGGCGCCGCCTGGGGGTCGTTGCGCAGTGCGGGCTCGGCGGACATCAGCTCGAACAGGCGCGGGCTGATCGCAAAGCCCTGCTCGGCCAGCCGGATGGCGGGCTCGAACAGGCGTGCCCAGGGCAGCTTGCCGTGCTGGCGATGCCCCTCGGCCAGCATGGCCAGCACGCCGGGCACGCCGGTGGACAGGCCGCTCAGGATGGCATCGCGCATGGCCAGCGGCTTGCCGTCGGGCTTGAGGAACATCTCGGGCGTGGCGGCGGCCGGTGCCGTCTCGCGGCCGTCCAGGGCCTGCACCTGGTGGCCATCCCAGTGCATCAGGAAGGCCCCGCCGGCGATGCCGCTGGATTGCGGCTCGACGAGACTGAGCACCGCCTGCACCGCGACGACCGCATCGAAGGCCGAGCCGCCGGCCTTCAGCATCTCGACGCCGGCATCGACCGCCAGCGGGTTGGCGGCCGTCACGGCAAAGCGCTTGGCGGCTGCCGTCAGGCTGCCCTGCTTGGCGGTGCGGCTGGTGGCGGCCTCGGGTTGGTCGAGGGCATGAGCCGGGGCCAGCAGGCTGGCCAGCAGGAGAGGCGTCAGGAGGCGGAGCATGGCGGGCATCTTAGGCAGGCGCCAGCGCGGGCGTTCATGACACTGTTTCATGTGACGCCAGCAAGGTTCGCGACAGACATACTCGTGACTTCATTCACGAACCAATCGAGGGAAAGCTGATGAGCGCATTGCGTACCCCTATCCAAGCGGCATTGCTCGGCGTAGCGATGCTGGCAGCCCTCCCGGCTTTCGCCGGTGGCAAGACTGAAGACCCTGCCCGCGTCGTCGCCGGTGGTTTGTCGTCTGTGACGCCTGCGGCCTCCCTCGGCCCGGGCAGCTACCTGATCGATTTCGAGAACCTCGCCGTCGGTACCACGGTGAACAGCCAGTACAGCGCTTGGGGTGTCACGTTCTCCGCGAATGCCTACAGCGGCAGCGGCGGCCCCACCGGTGACTGGGCCACCAACACCGACATGACCATCGTTGCCGTGGGTGGCGGTGACACCGGCGGTCTGGGTACCCCGTCCCTGGTCAGCGGCAAGCTGCTGCACTCCTTCAGCGGCTGGCTGAACGAGGACGGCGACGCCAGTTTCGTGCTGGCCTTTGCCAACCCCATCAAGACGATCAGCATCGACTTTGCCGGCATTGCCAACCCCAGCAGCACCGGCATCGACATCTTCAACACCGCCGGCACCTATGTGACGACGATCTTTGCCCAGGCAACTGGCCAGCAGACGTTGACCTACACGGGCAGCAACATCGGCTACGTCGGCGTGACGCCGGGCGACTTCGACGACTGGGTCGGCGTGGACAACATCGGCTTCACGGTGGCTGCCGCGGTGCCGGAGCCTGAAACCTACGGCCTGCTGGCCCTGGGCCTGGGCGTGGTGGGCATTGCCGTGCGCCGCCGCCAGCGCTGAGCGCTCGCAACCCAACAAACAGCCCGGCCCCGCCGGGCTGTTTTGCTTTCAGGCTCAGAAGTAGCCCATGTCCCGTTGGCTGTAGTTGCCGATCTGCGGCAGCACGCGTGGCAGATCCGTCGCGCCGATGCCCATCCAGGTGGCCAGCGTCGCACCGAGTTGGTCCACGCCCGTCGTCGGCAGCAGCCGACCCTGGCCGACGTCGTCCGGCCCGTTGACACTGACCGAAGGCAACGTTCCCCAGAACCTGCCACCCTGCACGGCTCCACCAAGCACGAAATGATGGCTGCCCCAGCCGTGGTCGGAGCCGTCGCCGTTGCTGGTCAGCGAGCGGCCGAAGTCGCTGGCGGTGAAGGTGGTGACCTGGTTGGCAACGCCCAGCTCGACCGTGGCCGCGTAGAAGCTGGCCAGTGCGTCATTCACCGACGTCAGCAGCCCCGGGTGCTCGTCGAGCAGGAAGTCGTGGGTGTCGAAGCCGCCCAGCGACACGAAGAAGACCTGGCGCGTGGCGCCCAGGGTTTGGCGGGCGGCGATGAGCTTGGCCACCATCAGCAGTTGGGCGGACAGGCTGCTGGCGGTGTCGAAGGGCGTCTGAAGGGCCGGCACTCCGGCCAGGCCGGCGGTGACGCTGCCCTGTGCGCTGATGGAGCGGGCGACGACGCGGTTGAGCTCGGCTTCCATCCAGTGGCCGCGGTCGGCGGTGATGAGGCCGCGCAGCGCGTCGGCACAGGCCTGCGAGCCATACAACGGTTTCAGCACGCCGTTGATGGGCACGGCGCCGTTCGTCGACACCTGGTACTGCACGGCCTGCTTGCCGGCCATGAAGACGGCGTTGCCCGCGGCGTTGATGCAGGTGAAGGTGGCCGTGCCGTTGCCCGCCAGGAAGAGGTCGCCCATGCGGCCACCCCAGCCCGAGGTGGCGCCCTCGGGCGAGCTGCTCTGCCAGACGGACTGCTGGTCGTTGTGCGAGAACAGCTTGGGCGGCAGCGGCACGTTCTGGGCCTTGTACTGGGCCAGCGTGGTGGGCTGGATCAGCGTGCCGACATTGAGCTGGATGCCCAGCCGCCCGCTGTCCCACAGGCCCTTGAGCTTGCCGAGTTGAGGGGCCAGTGCCATCTGGCGGCCGCCGACGTTCAGCCCGAGCGCGGTCGAGGCCAGTTGCTGGCGCGGCGTGGCCAGGGTCTGGCGGATGGTGGCGTAAGCGTCGTAGCTGGCCTGATCGTAGGGAACCAGGGTGTTGCCGTAGTCGTTGCCGCCGTAGAGGAAGACGCAAACGAGCGCCTTGTAGTCGCCCGGCGCGGTGGCCGCAGCGGCTTCGCCGAGGGCAGCCAGGTTCAGTGCCCAGGGCGCGGCCGTGCCGGCGATGCCGAGGGCACCGGCGCGGCGCAGGAATTCGCGGCGCTGCAGTTCGGGGAGTCGGTTGAGCTTCATGGTCGCCCCCTCACTTCTGGATTTGATATTCGGGGCAGGCCATCAGCATCAGGATGGCGGCCTGCACACGGTTGAGCTTGCCGGCGTCGCTGCCGGCGGAGATGGTGGCGACGGCGGTCGAGATCGTCGCCTGCGTGGTGGCCGAGATGCCACCGCCACCCAGGCGCGGCGCGAGGTTGGCAACAAGGCCAGGCGCGTCGCCCGCCAGTGCGAGTTCGGCCATGTAGCTGGGCTTCACGTCACCGACGCCATCGGAGATCGCCTTCTGCAGGTAGTTCAGGTAGCCGGCCACCGTGCTCTCGTTGCAGAGCTGGAACTCGGGCGCCGTGACCGCGTTCGTGCCCAACGTCGAATTGGGAGGCACATAGCCGGGGCGGAAGAAGTTGAAGACCGAGGGGCTGCGCAGCGGGCTCTGGCCCAGGCGGGTGCCGGCGTCGCTGGTGTTGCCGATGTTCCACAGGCCGTTGGGCGAGGCGACGTTGAACGTGCGCCCCCACTGGATGAAGCGCTGCAGCGGCTCGCGCAACTTGCCGGCGCCGGGGTCGCCGGACGCCGTGCGGGCCTCGGCGTCGAGCAGGATGGCGCGGATGACGGCCTTGAGGTCGCCGCGCACGCCGGCGCCGTTGTCGGCCCAGACCGCGGCGATGCGCGCGACGTAGCCGGCGCTGGGGTTGCTGGCGACGAGGCGCTGGATCAGCTGGCGGCCGATGAACGGCCCGACGTTGGCATGCGCGGCCAGCGTATCGAGCGCGATCTTCAGCGCGGCCGGGCCATCGGCTGAGGCCGGGATGTCCACGTCCAGCACCTTCTTCGCCCCGGTCGAGAACCTGGCCGCGTTGTTGACCATGGGCTTCTTCATGAAGGCCGGGTCCGTGCCGCTGTAGCTGTCGAAATCCCAGCCGGTGAAGACGCGCGCCAGGTCGGTGATGCTGGTCTGGCCGTAGGTCTCGATGGGTTTGCCGTTGCCGTCGAGCTTCGGCGTGCCGTCGGCATTGAGCCGGTAGAGGCCGATGCTGAAGAGCTGCATGACCTCGCGGGCGTAGTTCTCGTCGGGCACGCGGCCGGTGCTGGTGTCTTCCTTCTGGTTGCCGCGCATGTTCAGGTAGACGCCCATGCCATTGGACAGCGTCACGGCGCCCAGCAGCTCGCGGTAGTTGCCAAAAGCACGCTGCTCCAGCATGTCCACATAGGCCGCGACGGCGAAGCCGCGCCAGGGCGTGGGGAGGCCGCTCATCGAGATGACGAAGATCTCGCTCAAGGCCAGCACGACGCGCTGGCGCAGCAGGTCGGGCGCCGACATCAGCTTGCGCCACAGCGTGTTGTCGACACCGCCGAAGTCATTGCGGTGGTCGACGACGGCGAAGCCGTTGGCCACCATCCAGTCGAAGTGGCTGCTGCTGACGGGCAGCGCGAATTGGGCGTCCAGCCAGGCCGCGTAGCCATCCGCCTTGACGGCGGCGATGTCGGCGCTGCTGGCGGCGAAGCCGGCCTGCGCGAGGAAGCGGGCCGCTTCGGCATCAGTGATGCCAGGCGGCGGTGGGGGAGGCGGCGGAGGTGGCGGAGGTGGTGGTGAGGGCGTCGGCGCGCTGCCATCCCCTCCCCCGCCACCACAGGCGGCGAGCAACGCGGCTGCAGTTGCCGCGGCGGCGAGGCCGGGATTCAGGGCGGCGCTTGTCTCGGGCGCGGGGGCGATGGTCTCGACTTCAGGCGGCGGAGGTGCGCGCATGGTGGCCTCGCTTGTTGTTGGAAGGTTGCTCCGCCCAACGAAAACGGGCCAGCTTGCGCTGACCCGTTGAGACCCATGAACTGGGGATGCGATCTGGGCTTTACCTCAGAGCAACGGAACCCCTGTCTTGCTTTGCGCTTGTTCACGCGTGACGCCTTCGGCCAGCTCGACGAGCTTGATGCCGCCGGGCACGACGTCGAAGACGCCCAGGTCCGTGATGATGCGATCGACCACGCCCACGCCCGTCAGCGGCAGCGTGCAGCTGGGGATGATCTTGAGGTCTTCGGTGCCGTCTTTCTTCTTGGCGACGTGCTCCATCAGCACGATGACGCGCTTGACGCCGGCCACGAGGTCCATCGCGCCGCCCATGCCCTTGACCATCTTGCCCGGGATCATCCAGTTGGCCAGGTCACCGCTGCCGCTGACCTGCATCGCGCCCAGGATGCTGAGGTTGATCTTGCCGGCGCGGATCATCGCGAAGCTGTCGTGGCTGCCGAAGATGCTGCTGCCGGGCAGCGTCGTGACGGTCTGCTTGCCAGCGTTGATGAGGTCGGCGTCGACCTCGTCCTCGGTCGGGAAGGGGCCGATGCCCAGCATGCCGTTCTCGCTCTGCAGCCAGACTTCCTTGGTGGCGGGCACGTGGTTGGCCACCAGCGTCGGGATGCCGATGCCGAGGTTGACGTAGAAGCCGTCTTCCAGCTCCTGGGCCGCGCGCGCGGCCATCTGATCTTGGGTCCAAGGCATGTCAGGCCTCCTTCTTCGGCGAGAGGGTCATCTTCTCGATGCGCTTCTCGGGGTTGGCGTTCACGACGATGCGGTGCACGTAGATACCCGGCAGGTGCACGTCATCCGGATCGATCTCGCCCGTCTCGACGAGATGCTCCACCTCGACGACC
The DNA here is from genome assembly GCF_059421665.1 of Roseateles sp. GW821-FHT02E12. NCBI lineage: Bacteria > Pseudomonadati > Pseudomonadota > Betaproteobacteria > Burkholderiales > Sphaerotilaceae > Roseateles > Roseateles sp. GW821-FHT02E12. The sequence goes on along the minus strand of NZ_JBWKVK010000002.1, from coordinate 1,457,883 downwards.
GTGAGCTTGCCTGCCATGGCGGCCGCCGGGTTGAAGTTGCGCGCGGTGCGGCGGAACACGAGGTTGCCGCTCTTGTCGGCCTTGTAGGCCTTGACCAGCGACACGTCGGGCACCAGGGCCTTCTCGAGGATGTAGGTCTCGCCGTCGAACTCGCGCGCTTCCTTGCCCTCGGCGATCAGCGTGCCAACGCCGGTGCGCACGAAGAACGCCGGAATGCCGGCGCCACCGGCACGCATCTTCTCGGCCAGCGTGCCTTGCGGCGTGAACTCCAGCTCCAGCTCGCCCGCCAGGTACTGGCGCTCGAACTCCTTGTTCTCGCCCACGTAGCTGGAGATCATCTTCTTGATCTGCCGCGTGACGAGCAGCGCGCCCAGGCCGAAGCCGTCCACGCCGGCGTTGTTGGAAATGACCGTCAGGTCCTTGACGCCGCTGTCGCGCAGGGCCGTGATGAGCGCCTCGGGGATGCCGCACAGGCCGAAGCCGCCGACCGCGAGCATCTGTCCGTCTTTGACGACGCCGCGCAGCGCTTCCTCAGCGCTCGGGTACACCTTGTTCATGCCGAATGTCTCCTACGGTTGGCAATGCCCCCAAGGGTACTATCGCGCCCCTCTCGCCGTCGATTACGCAAGATCGCCTAAGTGGAACCCGCCGCCCTCGACTACCGCAGCGCCTTCCTGCTCGCTCCAATCGGCCTGGTGCTATCGGCCCAACGGCAAATCGTGGACTGCAACGAGCGGGTGCTGCAGATGTTCGCGGCCACGCGCGAACAGCTCGTGGGCCAGAGCTTCGCCGTCATGTACCCCAGCGCAGTCGAGTTCGAGCGCACCGGGGCGCGCATCGTTGCCAGCCTGGATGCGCAGGGCCCAACGGCAAATTACGCAGACGACCGCGTCATGCGGCGGCTGGGTAACGGCGAGCTGTTCTGGTGCCACGTGACCGGCCGTACGCTGGACCCCGCTAATCCGCATGCCCGCGGCATCTGGAGCTTCGAGGACCTGTCGGCGCGGCGGCAGATCACGGCCGAGCTGACGCCGCGCGAGCGCGAGATTGCCGCCCTGCTTGTCGAAGGCCAGACCAGCAAGCTCATCGGCCGGCGCCTGGGTGTGAGCCCGCGCACGGTGGACATCTACCGCGGTCGGCTGATGAAGAAATACCAGGCCGGGAGCACGCCCGAGCTGATCCACAAATTGCTGTCTGCATGAGTCATCCCCACGCACCCGAGTTGCCCTACTGCCGCAACTGCCACTTCACGCTGGCCGTGCCGCGGCCGCGCTACTGCGGCCACTGCGGGCAGGAGACCGATCTGCACCCGCCGTCGGTGCGGGAGATGTTCACCGAGTACCTGGGCCACTACGTCGCCTTCGACGGCCCGCTGTGGCGCACGTTGTGGGCGCTGATCTGCCTGCCCGGGCACCTGACCAACGCCTACTTCCACGGCCGGCGGCGCCGCTACGTGCTGCCGCTGCGGGTCTATCTGAGCGCCAGCTTCGTGTTCTTCGTGGGCTGGGCGCTGCTGCCGCAAGGCCCCACGCAGACGGTGGAGGAAGACCCCGTCGTCGTCACCGAGCCGGGCAAGCCGGTGCGGATGCGCGTCAAGCCACACCAGTCGCCCGCCTCGGTTGCCGCGGCGGCCGAAGCCATGGCCAAGGGTGCCAGTGCCCAGGAGGGCGTGAAGATCAGCTCCAAGCTCGGCGACTGCGATCTGGCAAAACCCGAGACCTGCAGCCGCATCGAGCGTTGGGTGACCGTCGTCGCCAACAAGGCCGAGGCGATGACCTTCGAGCAGTGGAAGATGCGCAGCCGCGCGTTGGCGCCCTACGCCATGCTGGCCATGCAGCCCATCTTTGCCGCCCTGCTGCTGGCCATATTCGCCGGCAGCGGCCGGCGCTATGCCGAGCACTTCGTGTTCTCGCTGCACAGCCACAGCCTGTGGTTCCTGGCGCTGCTGCTGGCGCTGGCGACACGCCTGGAGGGCCCGCTGACGCTGGCCGTCTTCTGCCATGGCGTGGCCGCGATGCGCCGCGTCTACGGCCTGACCCGGTGGGGCGCGATCTGGCGCGGCATGCTGCTCAGCGCCTTCTATTTCGTGCTGCTGACCAGCGTCGCGTTGACGCTGGCAGGGCTGATCGCCGTGACCGCGTGATCAGCTGATCAGGTGAAAACGCCCTGGCGCAGCCACTTGGTCGCCACCCACTTCTCGCCCTCGAGGACGGGCGCGCCGCCGTGCAGGGTCTGCGTGGCCGGGTGGGGCCGGTCGTAGCTGAAGAAGACGGCATTGCCCTTGACGGGCGCGACATCCAGGCCGATGTCCGGGAAGATGGTTGCGCCGCCGGCCGTGGGCGTGTTCAGGTACATGACCAGCGTCGCCACGCGTTGGCCGCCGCGCTTGAGGATGCCGGGCGTGCTGACGTGGCCGGGCTCGAAGTAGTCGTAGTGCGGCTGGTATTCGGCGCCCGGGCGGTAGCGCAACACCTGCAGGCCCTCGCCATGGTCCAGCGGCCAGCGCAGCAGCGTCGCAATGCGCGACTCGATCTTGCGGATCAGCTCGGTCTCGCAGCGCTCGAAGAACATGCCGTCGCTGGTGCGCGCGGCATTCACCTCGCTGCCCTCGGTGCCGGTGGCCACGGTTTCCGAACGCGCCAGGCGCTTGTTTGCGAGGGCCGTGATGCCGTCGCATTCCTCCTCGGACAGCAGGTCACCGAAGACGACCACCCGCGGCTGGCGCAAGGCCATCAGCACCTTCACCTGCCGGTCGCCAGCGTCGATGACGGGGCAGAAGCGGCTCAGCTCGGGCTCGGGCAGGCCGACGGTGGCGCCGGGCGGCGGCGTCAGCGTGGCGGACTGGCCCAGCGTGCGGGCCAGGGCCTGGCGGGCGATGGTCTCGTCCCAGCCGCTGCCCAGCATGGCTGCCAGGACGCTTTCGGACGCGTGGCCGGCGCGGGACTGCTCGGTGATCCACTCACAGAGTTCGGGCGTGATGACTTGCTGGCTCATGGTGCTTTGCGGCGGAAGACAAGACGTTCGTTGGACGAAACCTCAGGCGCGAGACGATAGCCGTCGAGGTCGAAGCCTTTCAAGCCTTCGGGCGTCTCAAGACGTTGCTGAATGGCAAAGCGCGCCATCAGGCCCCGGGCGCGCTTGGCGAAGAAGCTGATGATCTTGTACTCGCCGTTCTTCCAGTCCTCGAACTGGCAGTCGACGACGCGGGGCTTGAGCGCCTTGCGGTCGGCTGCACGGAAGTATTCCTGCGAAGCCAGGTTGACGATGACCGGCACCTTCTCGCCTCGGGCCAGCTTGTTCAGGTGCAGGGCCAGGCGGTCGCCCCACCAGTCGTAGAGGCTGGCGCCGGCCGGCGTGGCCAGGCGGGTACCCATCTCCAGGCGGTAGGGCTGCATGCGGTCCAGCGGCCGCAGCACGCCGTACAGGCCCGACAGCATGCGCACATGGACCTGCGCCCAGGCGATGTCGTCGGTGCTCAGCGTCTTGGCATCCAGGCCGTCGTAGACGTCGCCGTTGAAGGCCAGCACGGCCGGCTTGCTGTTGTGCTCGGTGAAGCGCGGGCGCCAAGCGGCGTAGCGGTCGACGTTGAGCTGGGCCAGCGGCTCGGACAGGTCCATCAGCGCGCGCACGTCGGCCACGGTCTTGGTGCGCAGCACGTCGATGAGCGCCGCGGTGTCGTCGAGGAACTGCGGGCGGGTCAGCGCCGGCGCCAGCTCGGGCGGCGTCGGTGTGTCGTAGTCGAGGGACTTGGCGGGCGAGAGCAGGAACAGCATGGGCGCGGATTTTGTATCAGCCCTTCAGTCGCTCCAGCCATTCGAAGATCGCCATGCCGGCCAGCATCGCCGCGACGAAGCCCAGCGCCTTCGCGTCGCCCAGGCCCGCCACAACCAGGGCTGGCCCCGGGCACAGGCCCGCCAGCCCCCAGCCGATGCCGAACAGCAGGCTGCCGCCCACCAACCGGCGGTCGATGTGCGTGGCGGCCGGCAACTGCATCTGCAGGCCGGCAAAGGACTCGCGCCGGCGGCGTGCCAGCGCGAAGGCCGGCAGCCCCACGGCAATGGCCCCGCCCATGACCAGGGCCAGCGACGGATCCCAGGCGCCGGCCAGGTCAAGGAAGCCTTGCACCTTGGCCGGGAACACCATCCCCGACACGATCAGCCCCAGCCCAAAGACCAGGCCAGCCAACGCGGCGATCAGCACGTTCTTCACAGCAGGTGCCTCAGCACAAAGACGGTTGCGAAGCCGGCGGCCATGAACACCGCCGTCGCGACCGCCGAGCGCGGAGACAGCCGCGACAGCCCGCAGACGCCGTGGCCGCTGGTGCAGCCCGCGCCGTAACGCGTGCCCACGCCCACCAGCAGGCCCGCCACCAGCAGCAGGCCCCAGCCCGCGTCGATGCGCGGCTGCAGCGGCCCGGCGAGCAGCACGTAGACCCACGGCGCCACCAGCAGCCCGCCCAGGAAGGCCAGCCGCCAGGCGCGGTCGCCAGCCACCGGGCGCAGCAGGCCACCCAGGATGCCGCTGATGCCGGCCACACGGCCGCCCAGCAGCAGCAGCACCGCAGCCGCCACGCCGATCAGCAGCCCACCCGCCAGGGCCGGCCACGGCGTGAAGTGGTTCCAGTCCAGGTTCATGCGTCGTCCCGTGGGCAGTACAAGGTGTAGAGCGTGCGCAGCAGCGCGAGCAGCCTGGCGTCGGCCACGCTGTAGAAGATCTTCTTGCCATCGCGGCGCGTGTTGACCACGCCCTCACGGCGCAGCACGCCGAGCTGCTGCGACAGCGTGGGCTGGTGGATGTCCAGCTGCGCCTCCAGGTCGCCGACGCTGATCTCGCCCTGCGACATCTGGCACAGCAGCAGCAGGCGCACCGGATTACCCAGCGCTTTCAGCGCGGCCACCGCCTCTCCTGCGGCTTGGCGCAGGGCCTGAGCGTCGAGCGTGGGTGGGTTGGGCATGCCACACATTATATCGATTGATATAATGAAACACATCCCGACCCGCACGAGGCCGCCATGCCAGTTGCCATCCAAGGTTTCCACGATCCCGCCACCGGCACGGTGAGCTACGTCGTGCACGACCCGGCCACGCACAAGGCCGCCGTCATCGACCCGGTGCTGGACTACGACGCCGCGTCAGGCCGCACCTCCACCCGCTCGGCCAACGCGCTGCTGGCCTATCTGCGCGAACAGGGCTTGACCCTGCAGTGGATCCTGGAGACGCACGCTCACGCCGATCACCTGTCTGCCGCGCCCTGGCTGAAGCAGCAGGCCGGCGGCCAGATCGCCATCGGCGAGCACATCCGCAAGGTGCAGGCCACCTTCGGCCGCTTCTACAACCAACCGGTGGTTGACGACGGCTTCGACCGCCTGCTGCGCGACGGCGAAACGCTGAGCATCGGCAGCCTCGAGGCAACGGCCCTGCTCGTGCCCGGCCACACGCCGGCGGACCTGGCCTACCGCATCGAGGACGCCGTCTTCGTCGGCGACACCCTTTTCATGCCTGACCTCGGCAGCGCCCGCGCCGATTTCCCCGGCGGCGATGCCGCCCAGCTCTACCGCTCCATGCAGCACCTGCTGGCGCTGCCGCCCGAGACCCGCCTCTTCGTCTGCCACGACTACCCGCAGGGCCGCGAGGCGCGCTGGCAGACGACCGTGGCCGAGCAGCGCGCCGCCAACATCCATGTGCACGACGGCATCACCGAGGCCGCCTTCGTCGCCATGCGCCAGGCCCGCGACGCCACACTGGGCGCGCCGGCGCTGATCCTGCCGTCGCTGCAGGTCAACATCCGCGCCGGCCAACTGCCGCCGGCAGAGAACAACGGCGTCAGCTACCTGCGCATTCCGGTCAACGCGCTGCCGAACGCGAGCGGGCAGTAAGCAGCAGCACCACGCCCACCAGCACCACGCCCGCGGCCACCCACTCGTGGCCGCTGATCTGCTCGCCCGCCAGCGTCACGCCCAGCAGCATCGCGATGACCGGGTTCACGAAGGAGTAGCTCGACGCCAGCCCCGCCGAGGCCTCGGCGAGCAGCACCATGTAGGCATTGAAGGCCACCAGCGAGCCGAACACCACGAGATACACCCAGGCCCACAGCGCCTGCGGCTCGATGTGGGTGGGCAGCGCCTCGCCGCTTGCCAGGCTCAGGCCCATCAGCACGGCGCCGCCGGCCAGCATCTCGCTCGCGAAACCCATCGGCCCCGGCGCCAGCGGCAGGCTGCGCTGCGACAGCACGCTGCCCACGGCCCAGCTCGCGCAGGCCACGCTGATGGCCACCAGCCCGGCGGGTGACGCGCCAAAGCCCTGCCCTTGCGTCAGCAGCAGCACACCCACAAGGCCGAAGGCGATGCCCAGCGATTCCAGCCGCGTGGGCTTTTCGCCCCACAGCAGGTTGAGGCCGGCAATCATCAGCGGCATCACCGCGATGAAGGCGACGACCAGGCCCGAGCCCACCGTCTGCTCCGCCGTGGCCGTGCCGCCCATGCCGCCGCCCAGCATCAGCCCGCCGATGACGAGCGCGTTCAACCATTGCCTGCGATTCGGCCAGGGCGCGCCGCGCCAGCGCATCCAGCCGGCCAGCAGCGCACCGGCGACGAGGAAGCGGCTGCCCATCTGGAAGAAGGGCGGCAGGCTGATCAGCGCGAGCTTGATGGCGAAGTAGGTGGAGCCCCAGACCAGCCAGGTGGCGGCCAGGCAGAGCATCAGCTTGGGCGCCAGACCGGGCGCGGTCTTGAGGGGCAGAGTCGTCGTGTTCATGGCCGGCATCGTAGAAATTTCGGCTCCACCGCGACATGGCAGCTTGAAGGTTGAGGCGCACCTTCGCCTTAATATTCAAGAAGTTTCCAGCGATTTATAGAGACTTCCATGGCCATCGAACTCGATCAGCACGACCATCGCATCCTGGCCGAATTGCAGGCCGACGCCCGCCTCACCATGGCCGAGCTGGGCCGGCGCGTGCACCTGAGCCAGCCCGCCGTGACCGAGCGCGTGCGCAAGCTGGAGGACGGCGGCGTGATCCGCGGCTACCGCGCCATCGTCGACGCGAGCAAGCTGGGCTACGGCATCCGTTCCATCATCCGCATCGGCAATCTCGACGAAGCCGAGCTGATGCGCGCGCTGGACTGCAGCCCCGAGGTGACGACGGCCTACGGCGTGACCGGCGAGGACAGCTGGATCCTCGAGATCGCCGTGCGCGACGTGGCGCACTTGCGGGCGACGCTGTCACGCTTTTGCCAGCAGGTGCCGACGTCGACCGCCATCATCCTGAATGCCGTGCGCGAGCACGCGCCGATCAAGCCGCTGCCAACCACAACCGAGCCCGAGCCCATGCCCGCACCGGCCGCGGACAAGAAAAAGCCCCGCCGCAGCGGGGCTTGAGCACAGCCGAAAGGCTGCGGCTTACCTGACCAGCAGCGTGTTGGCGGCGGCCACGTCTTCGGGGCGCAGCTGGCCCGAAGCTTGGCGCAGGCGCAGGCTGTTGACGACTACGTCGTAACGCGCCTTGGCCAGGTCGCGCTGGGTCGTGTAGAGCTGGGTCTGGGCGTTCAGCACGTCCAGGTTCACGCGCACGCCAACCTTGTAGCCGAGCTGCGTGGCTTCCAGCGCCAGCTTGGTGGACGACTCGGCGGCCTCGAAGGCGCTGACCTGGGCCTTCTGCGACTGCACGAGATAGAAGTAGCGGCGCGTGCCTTCGGCCACGGCGCGGCGCGCGAAGTCGAGGTCGTTGCGGGCCTTGTCTTCCAACACCAGGGTTTCCTTGATGCGGTTCTGCGTCAGGCCGCCGGTGTACAGCGGGTAGGTCAGCGTCAGGCCGATGCTGGCCGTCTTGCTGGTACCCACGCCCGAAGCCGTCGCCTGGGCGCCGTTCAGGCTGTTGTGCAGGTTCTGGCCGCCGACGGTGCCGTTCAGATCCAGCGTGGGCCTCTCGCCAGCGCGGGCGATCTGCGTGTCGAGCTGGGCGACTTCCAGGCCGAGGCGCGCCTTGCGGACGCCGGGATGTTGCTCGTCCGCGGTTGCGACCCAGGTGTCGATGTTGCTGCTCGACAGTGCCGGCAGGGCCACCGGCACGGCCAGGCCCTTGGGCTCCACGCCCATGCGGCCGACGAACTGGTCCAGCGTCACGCGCTTGACGCGAAGGTCGTTGTCCGCCGCCAGCTCCTGGGCCACGGCCAGGTCGTAGCGGGCCTGCGCTTCACGCGTGTCGGTGATGGTGGCGGTGCCGACTTCGAAATTGCGCTTGGCGGAGGCCAACTGCTCGGAGATGCCGGCCTTGTTGGCCTGCGAGGTCGTCAGCGCATCCTTGGCGGCCAGCACGTCGAAATAAGCCGTGGCCAGGCGCACGATCAGGTCTTGCTCGGCGGACTCCAGGTCAGCCTGTGCAACGGCATAGCCGCGGCGGGCCTTGTCGATGGTCGGCATGTTGGCCGCGTTGTAGACCGAGTACTTGCCCTGCAGGCCGGCCGACAGCGTGGTGCTGTTGACGCCGCCGGTCGAGGGCGGATCAGTGCGCGCCTGCGTGCCCGAAGCCGACAGACCGAAGGACGGACGGGTCAGCGCCTCGGCCTGCGCGGCGCGAGCAGCGGCGGCATCAGCGGTCGCGCGGGCCGCCAGATAAGTCGCGTCATAGCCCCGCGCGGCGTCGTAAAGCTCTTGCAGGCTTTGCGCCTGGGCCACGCCGGCAAACAGGAGGCCGGCCGCGATGGCCAGCGGTTGCAGGATCAGGCGAGAGGCGGAGACGAAGGGCATGGGAATCCTTGGCTTGGGCAATGTAGTGAGCGCGGCCGGGTTTATAGAGGCAAAGCCCGCCGATGACTGAAGCCATGTGACGATCTGCGCCCAAACGGGGAGCAACGGTCGTTTTACGGCGACGGGCTGCATCCAGGTCCAGCTCAGAAGTGGAAGGCCGGGGCTTCGACAAAGCCCGGCAGGCGGCCGGCCACCGTATCGAAGAGCTCCACCCGACGGAAGTCGTCTGCGCCGGTGCGCGTGACCAGCACGGCGCGCATGACCGGCTCCTCGCCGACGATGGCCACCAAGCGGCCACCGACCTTGAGCTGGTTCAGCAGCGCCTGCGGCACCGCGGCGACCGAGCCCGACAGCAGGATGGCGTCGAAGGGTTCCTCGGCACCCAGGCCGGCGGCGCCGTCCTGGTTCAGCACCGTCACGTTCAGCACGCCGGCGCGCTTGAGGTTGGCCGAGGCCTGGGCGGCCAGGCCGGCGTCGCCCTCCACCGCGATGACGCGCTGGGCCTTGTGGCCGAGCAGCGCGGCCAGATGACCCGTTGCGGCGCCGATCTCCAGCACCTTCTCGTGGCGCTGCACCTTGAGTTCCTGCAGCAGGCGGGCTTCGACCTTGGGCGCCAGCATGCGGCGCGTGGCGCTCAGCGGCAGCTCGACGTCGACAAAGGCCTGGGCGCGATGAGCCTCGGGCACGAAGTCCTCGCGGTGCACGACGCGCAGCAGCTCCAGCACGCTGGGGTCCAGCACATCCCAGGGGCGGATCTGCTGCTCGATCATGTTGAAGCGGACTTGTTCGAGATTCATCTTGTTCTCCGGGGGGCGCGGTACGGCGGACTGAAAAGCAAAATTCTAGGTGCCCGGCGGGCCGGCCAGCAGGCCGTGCAGCAACAGCGCCATCTGCGCGTCCAGCAGCTCCTCGGCGCTCATCGTCTTGTGGCAGCTGTCCTGCTCGCCGAAGGAGTGCTCGTGCAGCAGCATGTGCAGCATGGGCGCGATCAGCAGGTGCACGGTGGCCTCGACGGGCACGGCGCGGAACTCACCGGAGCGGATGCCGCGCTCGATGAGGCCGCCGATCAATGTCTGCGACGGCTTGATGACCTCGTCCACGTAGAACCGCGCCAGCTCCGGGAAGTTGCGTGCCTCGATCATCATGATCTTGCAGACGACGCCCGCGTTGCCGTGGCCCACCTTGGCCCACCAGGTCTGCATCATCTGGCTCAGCAGCTCGGCGATGGGGCCCTGGTACTGCGCGGCCTGAGCGGCCGACTCGGCGATGTGCACAGAGAGGTTGTCCCGCACCATGGCCTTGAACAGCTCTTCCTTGCTCGGGTAGTAGCGGTAGAGCGTGCCCTTGGCGACGCCGGCGCGGGTGGCCACCTCCTCGCTGCGCGTGGCCGCGAACCCCTTCTCGACAAAAAGCGCCAAGGCGGCGTCCAGCAGTTCCTGCGGGCGGGCGTCCTTGCGGCGTTGGCGGAGGGGGGCGGTGGTCAAGATTGCGGAGTTAATGACCGGAGGGTCAGTAATGTAGCCGGCGGGGCCAGTTGCCGGCAAGGTCGCGCCATGCCCCCTGGCTACACTGCGCGGCTTTGTTCGCCCCCGGAGCCGTTAAGTGGATGTCATCCTGCTGATCAAAGCCGCCATCATGGGCATCGTCGAGGGGCTGACCGAGTTCCTGCCGGTGTCGTCCACGGGCCATCTGATCCTGACCGGCAGCCTGCTCGGCATGACGGATGCGAAGTCCAAGGTTTTCGACATCGCCATCCAGAGCGGCGCCATCCTGGCCGTACTGATCGTCTACTGGGCGCGCATCCGCGAGGCGCTGGCCGGCATCACCAGCAGCGCGAAACAACAGCGCTTCGTGGCCAACATCGCCATCGGCTTCCTGCCGGCCGGCATCGTCGGGCTCACCGTCTACAAGGCGATCAAGGCCCATCTCTTCAACGCCCCGGTCGTGGCGGGCGCCTTCATCGTCGGTGCGCTGATCATCCTGTGGGCCGAGAAGCGCGCCCAGCCGGTGGCCCGCGTGCAGACGGTGGACGACATGACGCCGCTGGACGCGCTCAAGGTCGGCCTCGTGCAATGCCTGGGCATGATCCCCGGCACCAGCCGCTCGGGCGCCACCATCATCGGCGGCATGCTGCTGGGCCTGTCGCGCAAGGCGGCAACGGACTTCTCCTTCTTCCTGGCCATCCCGACGCTGATCTCGGCCGGCGGCTACAGCCTGTGGAAGGAGCGCCACGCGCTGTCGATGACTGACTTCCCGATGTTCGCCGTCGGCTTCATCGTCAGCTTCCTGGCGGCGTGGGCCTGCGTGCGCTGGCTGCTGCGCTACGTGGCCACCCACAACTTCGTGCCGTTCGCCTGGTACCGCATCGCCTTCGGTGTCGTGGTGCTGGTGACCTGGTACACGGGCACGGTCGTCTGGGCCGACTGACCCGCCTCTTGCAAGACGACCTCGCCGGGCGGCTGCTGCCGGCCTTCCATTTCGAGGAGCGCCACTGCATCCGCGGCGTCGAGGCCACGCCTGACACGCTTCGCGCCGTCATCCACGGCTTTGACGACAACAGCGATGCCTGGCTCAACGCGCTGCTGTGGCTGCGCGAGTGGCCGGCGCGCCAGGTCTACCGCTGGTGGCCCGCGCACGGCATTGCGCCTGAGCAGCCCCGCTTTGGCCTGAACAGCTTCACGCTGCTGGCAGAGGACGACACCGGCCTGGCCTTCGGCCTGCTGGGCAGCTTCTGGCGGCTGAACTTCGGGCTGCAGCGGGTGGCGGATGCTGCCCAGTTCGCACAAGCCAACCCGCCCGGCGCGGCCAAGCTCGTGCTGAGCTTTCAGTGGACGCACGGCGAAGCGGGCCACCTCCATCTGGAGACCGTGACCCGCGTGCAATGCACCGATGCCCACGCGCGCCGCCTCATGGCGCTGTACTGGACCCTGATACGCCCCTTCAGCGGCCTGATCCGGCACCGCATCCTGCGGCAGATCCGGCGAATCTCACAGGCGCCAGCCAGTCGATAATCCACCCATGGCCATCACGATCAAGACCGCAGCCGATGTCGAAGGCATGCGCATCGCCGGACGCCTGGCGTCCGAAGTCCTGGACATGCTCACGGCGCATGTCCAGCCGGGCATCACAACCAACGAGCTGGACAAGCTTGCGCACGACTACATCGTCAACGTGCAGCAGGGCATCCCCGCCCCGCTGAACTACTGCCCGCCCGGCTACATCCCCTACCCCAAGTCGATCTGCACGTCGGTGAACCAGGTGGTCTGCCACGGCATCCCGAACGAGAAGGCGCTGAAGAACGGCGACATCGTCAACATCGACGTCACCGTCATCAAGGACGGCTGGCACGGCGACACCAGCCGCATGTTCGTCGTGGGCGAGGGCTCCATCGCCGCCAAGCGCCTGTGCGCCTTCACGTATGAGGCCATGTGGAAGGGCATCGCCAAGGTCAAGCCGGGCGCACGCCTGGGCGACATCGGCCACGCCATCCAGACCTTTGCCGAGAACGCCGGCTTCTCCATCGTGCGCGAGTTCTGCGGCCACGGCATCGGCCAGGTCTTCCACGAGGAACCGCAGGTGCTGCACTACGGCCGCCCAGGCACGCTGGACGAGCTGGTGCCCGGCATGATGTTCACCATCGAGCCCATGATCAACGCCGGCCGCCGCGAGATCCGCGAGATGGGTGATGGCTGGACCATCGCCACCAAGGACCGGTCTCTCTCGGCCCAGTGGGAGCACACCATCCTCGTCACCGACACCGGCTACGAGGTCATGACCGTGTCCGCCGGCAGTCCGCCGCCACCCGCCTTCATCACGCAGGCTGCGGCCGCGACGGCCTGACGTGGCGACGCTTGCCGAGCTCCGCCAGCAGTTCAAGGCGGGCAAGCAGACGCTGATCGACGACTTCCTGGCCGCGCGGCCCACGCAGGCCGGCGCGCAGACGCTGCTGCGCCGCCTGGCCCGCCATGTCGACGACACGCTGCGCGCGCTGTGGGACACCGCCGGCATGCCCGCGGGCTCCTGCCTCGCGGCCGTCGGCGGCTATGGCCGCGGCGAGCTGTTCCCGCACTCCGACGTCGATGTCCTCGTGCTGCTGCCCGATGGCGTCGAAGCCCACGTGCCGGGCGCGGTCAAGACATCCATCGAGGGCTTCATCACGTCCTGCTGGGATGTTGGCCTGGAGATCGGCTCCTCGGTGCGCACGCTGGGCGAATGCCTCAGCGAGTCGCAGGGCGACGTGACCATCCAGACCGCCCTGCTCGAAGCCCGCCCGCTGGCCGGCGACGCGAAGCTGTTCAAGCTGATGGCCAAGCGCTTCGTGCAGGCCATGGACCCGAAGGCCTTCTTCCGCGCCAAGACGCTGGAGAGCCTGCAGCGCCACACCAAGTTCGACGACACGCCCTACGCGCTGGAGCCCAACTGCAAGGAGAGCCCCGGCGGCCTGCGCGACCTGCAGATGCTGATCTGGATCGCCCGCGCAGCGGGCCTGGGCAAGACCTGGAAGGCGCTCAGCGCACGCGGCCTCATCACCGCCTTCGAAAGCCGCCAGCTGCAGCGCAACGAGGGCCAGCTGCGCCTGATCCGCGCACGCCTGCACGCGGTGGCCGGCCGGCGCGAGGACCGCCTCGTCTTCGACCTGCAGACCGCCGTGGCGCAGAGCTTCGGCTTCGTCTCGACCGAGTCGGTTCGCGCGTCCGAACTGCTGATGCGGCGCTACTACTGGGCCGCCAAGGCCGTCACCCAGCTGCACCAGATCCTGCTGCTGAACCTGGAAGAGCAGATCAACGGCTCCCAGCAGGACCAGCTGCGCCCGCTGGACGGCCAGCCGGACTACCTCGACCGCGGCCGCATGCTGGAGGTCGCCAGCGACGACCTCTACCAGCGCGACCCGCACGCCATCCTGCGCACTTTCCTCGTCTACCAGCAGACGCCGGGCATCAAGGGCCTGTCGGCGCGCACGCTGCGCGCGCTGTACAACGCCCGCGGCCTGATGGATGCCGCCTGGCGCCGCGACCCGGTCAACCGCGCGACCTTCATGACCATGCTGCGTGCGCCCGAAGGCCAGACGCATGCCTTCCGGCTGATGAACCAGACCTCGGTGCTGGGCCGCTACCTGTGGGTCTTCCGCGCCATCGTCGGGCAGATGCAGCATGACCTCTTCCACGTCTACACCGTGGACCAGCACATCCTGATGGTGCTGCGCAACGTGCGGCGCTTCTTCGTGCCGGAGCACGCCCACGAATACCCGTTCTGCTCCCAGCTGGCCGCGCAGTTCGACCAGCCAGAGCTGCTCTACATCGCCGCCCTCTTCCACGACGTGGCCAAGGGCCGCGGTGGCGACCACTCCGAGCTGGGCGCCACCGAGGTGCGGCGCTTCTGCCGCCAGCACGGGCTGAGTGCCGCAGACACGACGATGTGCGTCTTCCTCGTCGAGCACCACCTGACGATGTCGCGCGTAGCGCAGAAGGAAGACCTGTCCGACCCCGATGTCATCGCCGCCTTCGCCGCCAAGATGGGCAACGCGCGCCGGCTGACCGCGCTCTATCTGCTGACCGTCGCCGACATCCGCGGCACCAGCCCCAAGGTCTGGAATGCCTGGAAGGGCAAGCTGCTCGAAGACCTCTACCGCATCACGCTACGGGCGCTGGGCGGCGCGCCGATCAACCTCGACGCCGAGATCGAGGCCCGCAAGGCCGAAGCCCGCCAAGACCTGGCCCTGCACTCGCAGCTGCCCGGTACCGAGGAGCCGCTGTGGAAGCGCCTGGCCATCAGCTACTTTGCGCGGCACGACGGCGCCGAGCTGGCCTGGCACGCACGCTCGCTGTGGCGCCATGTGGACACGCAGGTGCCCGTCGTGCGCGCCCGCCCCTCCCCCATCGGCGAAGGCCTGCAGGTGCTGGTGTACGCGCCCGACCAGCAGGACTTGTTCGCACGCATCTGCGGCTATTTCGACAGCGCCGGCTTCAGCATCCTCGACGCCAAGGTGCACACGACGCGCAACGGCTATGCACTGGACACCTTCCAGGTCATCCGCCCCGAGGCCGACGTGCACCACCGCGACCTCGTGCCGCTGGTGGAGCAAAAGCTCGGCCTGGCCCTGCAGGCCAGCGGCCCGCTGCCCGAGCCACGCCGCGGCCGCTTGTCGCGCCGCGTGAAGAGCTTTCCCTACTCGCCGCGCATCTCGCTGCGCCCGGATGAGCGCGCCACCGCCTGGCTGCTGACGATCAGCACCAGCGACCGCGCCGGCCTGCTCTACGCCATCGCCCGCGTGCTGGCGCGCCACGGCATCAACCTGCAGCTCGCCAAGATCTCGACGCTGGGCGAGCGCGTGGAAGACACCTTCCTGCTCGACGGTCCGGCGCTGCAGCAGAACAAGGCCCAGCTGCAGATCGAGAGCGAACTGCTGGACGCGGTGTCCCTGCCGGCATGAGCTACACCATCGGCGTCACCGAAGCGGTCGCCGAACTCGATCGTTTCGATGCCATCGTCGACGTGCGCTCGCCGGCCGAGTTCGCCGAGGATCACATGCCGGGCGCCATCAACTGGCCGGTGCTGGACGACAAGGAGCGCCACGATGTGGGCCTGCTCTACGCCAGCTCACCTTTCGAGGCACGCAAGCTCGGCGCAGCCTTGGTGGCACGCAACATCGCCCGGCACATCGAGACGAGCGCCGTCGAGTTCCCCAAGACCTGGCGGCCGCTCGTCTACTGCTGGCGCGGCGGCCAGCGGTCGGGTGCGATGCACTGGTTCCTCGGCCAGATCGGCTTCCGCTCACGCCAGCTCGTGGGTGGCTACAAGGCCTACCGCGCTCAGGTGCGGAGCGACCTGGAGCGCTGGCCCGCCAACTTCAGCTACCGCGTGCTGTGCGGGCTGACCGGCTGCGGCAAGACCCGGCTGCTGCAGGCGCTGGCCGCCGAGGGCGCACAGATGCTGGACCTTGAAAACCTGGCCGCCCACCGCGGCTCGGTGCTCGGCAACCTTCCCGACCGGCCGCAGCCGACGCAGAAGGGCTTCGACAGCGCCCTGTGGACGGCGCTGCGCCAGCTCGACCCGGCCCGGCCGGTCTTCGTCGAGAGCGAGAGCCGCAAGATCGGCCGCATCGTCCTGCCCGCTGCGCTGCTCACGGCGCTGCATGCGCAGGGCCAGCCGTTGTGGATAGAGGTGCCTGAGGCGGCGCGCGTGGAACTGCTGCTGCAGGACTACGCCCACTTCACCGCCGCTCCCGACGCCTTCTGCGCCAAGCTGGACGACCTCGTCGAGCTTCGCGGCCGTGCCCGCGTGGCTGCCTGGCAGGCGCAGGCGCGCGCGGGCGACTGGGCAGGCGTGTTCGCGGCGCTGATGCGCGAGCACTACGACCCGGGCTACGCCGCCTCCCTGCGCCGGCACTTCCCGGCCGTCGCCGGCACGCCGCCCCTCGCCCTGGCCGATGCCCGGCCCGACACGCTGCGCAACGCCGCCCGGCAATTGCTCGCCATGGCTTGAGGCGTATCAAGGCGGGCGCCACCCGAACACGCCACACTCGGCGCCGTCATGCCCAACCGCTACAGCGAACAGGCCCTGCGGGAGTCCCAGGCCTTCGGTGTCCGTCCCGTCCCCGTGCTGCGCCCGTTGGGCTGGCTGGCGCGTGGCTGGCAGGACCTGTGGCAGGTGCCGCTGGCGTCTCTGGCCCACGGGCTGGTCATGGCCGTGTTCGGCGCCCTGCTCTTCGCGCTGGCGCGTGATCGCTTCTGGCTGCTGGCGGGCGCGTTCACCGGCTTCCTCATCGTGGCGCCCATCCTGGCCACGGGCCTGTACGCCCTCAGCCGCGAGCTGGGCCGGGGTGGGCGGCCCGGTTGGCGCACGGTGCGAGACGCCTGGCGCCCGCGCGACGGCCGGCTCATCGTCTTCGGCGTGCTGCTGGCCTTCGCCGGCACGGGCTGGGTGCTGTGCTCCGCGGCCTTCGTGACCGGCTTCGCCGCCGACCCCATCCACAACCCGCGCGATTTCCTGCTCAAGGTGGTGCTGAATGACGAGTCCCACCTCTTCGAGACCTGGCTGATGCTGGGAGCCGTGCTGGCGGCGCCGGTGTTCGCCTCCACCGTGGTGGCCATCCCGGCCCTGGTGGATCTGCCGCCAGGCAAGCTGGGCGTGCTCGGGGCCGTGTTCACGAGCTGGAAGGTGGTGCTGGAACACCCGGCGCCCATCGCGCTCTGGGCCGCCCTCATCCTCGCCCTGACGCTGATCGGCATGGCCACCGCGTTGCTGGGCCTGATCCTCGTCGTGCCCTGGCTGGGCCATGCCAGTTGGCATGCCTACAGTGACTTGGTCACACGGCGCCCGGACTAAGCCATGTGGGGCTACACCGAAGCCGAGATCGCGCAGTTCGGCCTGACCTTCGGGGTCGGCGCCTTCATGCTGTACATGGTGTTCATCATCCTGCAGCTGGCGCGCGAGTCGAAGGCGGGGCGTTTCGGCACCTTCGTGCTGCTGCTGGGCCTGGGCTTCGGCCTGGTGGGCTTTGCGGCCAAGGGCGTCATCAAATACTTCCTGTCAGGCGCCATCGGATGAAGCCCGCGCCGGTGAGCCGCACGCTGCGGCACAGCCATTTCGAGGACGCCCAGGCCCTGCTCACCGGCACGCTGTTCGCCGCCCTGGGCGTGGCCCTCTTCAAGCAGGCCGGCATGCTCAGCGGCGGCACGGTCGGCATCGCCTTCCTGCTGCACTACGCCTTCGGCTGGTCGTTCGGCCTGCTCTTCTTCGCCATCAACCTGCCGTTCTACGCACTGGCCTGGCGCCGCATGGGCCCGGCCTTCACGGTCAAGAGCCTGCTGTCCGTGGCCCTGCTGGCGGCACTGGCCGAAGCCCTGCCGGGCTGGCTGCGCATCAGCCAGCTCAACCCCTGGTTCGGCGCCATCGGCGGCGGGCTGCTCGTGGGCGCGGGGCTGATCATCTTGTTCCGCCACCGTGCGTCTCTGGGCGGGCTCAACGTACTGGTGCTGTGGCTGCAGGAGACGCGCGGCTGGCGTGCCGGCTATCTGCAGGCGGGGCTGGACGCCGCCATCCTGCTCGCCGCCCTGCCCCTGGTGCCGCTGGACCGCATCGGCCTGTCGCTGCTGGGCATGGCGGCCATCAACGCGGCCCTGGCCATCAACCACCGACCGGGCCGCTACGTGGCGACCTGAGCGTCAAGCCAGGTCACTGGCCAGGCTGGCCAGCGTCTCCGGCGCGATCTGCACATGCGCGGGGTAGTGCGTGTGGTCGCAACCGAGCTTGACGCCCGCGCCCGCCTTGACCGCCAGCCGCATGGCCGGCGTCAGCTCGAAGCGCACGAAATGCACGGCCGAGGTCTTCTCGTCGTTCTCGCGATCGAGGTCCTCGTCGGCGATGGCATAGACGCGCGGCTGGCCCTCCACCTCGACGAACATCCGGTCCTCCACGCCGATGAGGCGGGCCAGCTCGCGCTTGCGCTCGTTGGGGTCGGGGTACTCGATCAGCATCGTCGCCTTCCAGTTGCCGCCGTCAGGCACCAGCGGCGCGTAGGCGTCGATCTCGCCCTGGATGCCCTCTTCCTCGAAGATCTTCTCGATGCGCAGCATCTCCTGGATCTGATATCGGACCGTGCGCTCGTCTTCGAACTGCAGGTTCAGATGCTCGCCCAGCCTCACGCTGCGCAGGCGACGGTAGGCAACGATGGCGACCTTCTCGACCTTGCGGAACTTCGCGTAGGCCTCCAGCGTCATCAGGCTGTCGGGGGTGATCGTCATGGCTGTGGTGCCCGGCCGCCCGAAACCACAGCCGCACCCCCTCGGGGGGCAGCGAGCAAGGCGAGCGTGGGGGCGTTCATTTGAGTCCGTAGGCAGTGCGCATCAAGGTCAACGGGTGTGCCAGCGCCCTGGCCGGCGTGCCTGCCTGCGCCATGCCCTGGGCGATGTGGTGGCCAGCCAGAGCACAGTCGCTGGCAATGAAATCCGGCTCGTCCTTGGCCATCGCCTTGAACACAGGCTTGCCGATCTTCATCGCGATCGGGTGGGTGGGCGTCTTCACGCCATAGGTGCCCGCATGGCCCGAACAGCGCTCGACGGTGTTGAGCTTGACCTGCACGGTCTGGCCGATGAGCCTGAACATCTCCTCGGTCTTGCGGCCGATCTTCTGCACCCGGCCATGGCAGGGGATGTGATAGCTGACCTTGCCCAGGGCCTGCTTGAAGTCCGTTCTCAGCAGGCCGTCCTTGTGGCGGGCGACGAGGTATTCGAACGGGTCCCACATCGCGTCCTGCACGAGCTGCACGTCGGCTTCGGCCGGGAACATCAGCGGCAGCTCCTGCTTGAACATCAGCGTGCAACTCGGGATGGCCGACAGGATGGCGAAGCCGTCCTTGGCATAGGGCGCCAGCACGGCGATGTTGGCCGTCTTGTGCTTCTCTACCGTCTCCAGGTCGCCCAGCTCCAGCTTGGGCATGCCGCAGCAGGCCTCCTTGTCGACGATGACGTAGGGAATGGCGTTGTGATCCAGCACCTTGAGCAGGTCGAAGCCGATACCGGGCTCGTTGTAGCTGACGTAGCAGGTCGAGAAGATCGCCACCTTGCCCGGCGTGCGCTCGCCGTTGGTGACCACCTGGGTCAGCGCCTTCGGCGCACTCCAGCGGAAGCGCTTGGACGCCAGCGCCGGCAGCCAGGCCTCGGGGTGCACGCCCAACTGCTTGTCCATCAGCTTGCGCGCGGTCTTCGTGCGGTTCACCGCGTTGACGGCCTGCACGACGATGGGGATGCCGGCGAACTGGCCGTGCACGTCGGTGGACGCGAGGAACCTCTCGCCGCCACCCACCTCGCCCTTCCTGAACTTGATGGCCTTGGCGCGCAGCATGGTGTGCGGAAAATCCAGGTTCCACGAGTGCGGCGGCACGTACGGACACTTGGTCATGTAGCAGAGGTCGCAGAGATAGCACTGGTCGACGACCTTCCAGAAATCCCGCTTGTCCACGCCGTCCAGTTCGCCCGTCTTGCCCTCGTCCACCAGGTCGAACAGCGTCGGAAAGCTCTGGCACAGCGACACGCAGCGCCGGCAGCCGTGGCAGATGTCGAAGATGCGCTCCATCTCGTGGAGGCAGGCGGTCTCGTCGTAGAACTCGGGGTTCTTCCAGTCGAGGGCGTGTCGGGTCGGGGCTTCGAGATTGCCTTCTCTGGTGCTCATCGCAACTCCTGCCCAAATGGACAGCGACCGCCTTCACGGCGGCCGCGCTTCGTTGATTCAGTCCACCAACGCGTCCAAGGCTTTCTGGTAACGGTTGGCATGTGAACGCTCGGCCTTGGCCAGCGTCTCGAACCAGTCGGCGATCTCGTCGAAGCCCTCGTCGCGCGCCGTCTTGGCCATGCCCGGGTACATGTCGGTGTACTCGTGCGTCTCGCCGGCCACGGCGGCCTTGAGGTTGTCGCGCGTCGGCCCGATGGGCAGGCCGGTGGCCGGGTCGCCAACGGTCTCCAGGAATTCGAGATGACCATGGGCATGGCCCGTCTCGCCTTCAGCCGTCGAGCGGAACAGCGCCGCCACGTCGTTCTGCCCTTCGATGTCCGCCTTGTTCGCGAAGTAGAGGTAGCGGCGGTTGGCCTGGGATTCGCCCGCAAAGGCGTCTTTCAGGTTCTGCTCGGTCTTGGATCCTTTCAGGCTCATCGCAGTCTCCGTTGGGGGGTGGGAAGCAAGGACGCTACTCCCGTGCCGGCAGACTCAGCCAATCGTTCCCTTCAATGCACCTCATAGCAGGCCGCTATACCAGCGCAGGCCCAGCAGCTGGCGGGCGAGCTGATGGGCTCGGCCCTGGGGGTCGGCCAGGTCGTGCAGCACGGTGAAGTGGTTGCAGCCGGGCAGTTCCTCGCAGACGGGCACCGCGCGAGCGCCCCAGGCCTGGCGGATGAGCCGGTTCTGGCGGCAGTACTCCTCGCTCTCCTGCTGGCCCACCACGGCGAACAGCGTCTGCGGCACGGCTGGCGGCGGGAAGTGGACGGGGCTCAGCCGTCGCGCGCCGGCTGCGTCCAGGTGCAGGTCGGCCTGCAGAAATGGCACGCGGGTCAGGGGCGCCAGGTCGTGCAGGCCGGACACCGACATCGCCCCCTGCACGAGACGCCGCGGCAGGTCCTTGCCAACGCGTTTCCAGTCGCAGCAGCTCAGCATGGCCGCCAGATGCCCACCGGCCGAATGGCCGACGAGGACGATGCGGCTCGGGTCACCGCCATGCTCGGCCGCATGCCGCCAGGCCCAGGCAACGGCCTCGGTCAACTGCATCGCGATGCGCTCGATGCTGACCTCGGGGCAGAGGTCGTAGTTGGGCACCACGACGAGGGCGCCCTCGTCCGTGAAGCTGGCGGCCAGGAAGGAATAGTCCGACTTGTCCAGCGCACGCCAGCAGCCGCCGTGGATGACGATGAGGACGGGCGCGAAGCCGCCGGCAAAGGCCGGGTCCGGCGCGAAGACGTCCAGCGTCTGCCCGGCATCGGGGCCGTAGCGCAGGTCGAGCTGGCAATTGGCGCGCCCTCGAACCAAGGCCGAAGCCTCGGCCCAGCGGGCAAGGATGTCTGCGCTGTCCGCCACGCGGGCGCGGTTGTCGTACTGGGCCTCGAACCAGGCCGGTGGCTTGCGGGGCGTCATGGCCAGAGACGATATCAGCCGCGAAACCGTGGCTATACTTTTAGCGCGTGTGGGGGGGTAGCTCAGCTGGGAGAGCGCCGCGTTCGCAATGCGGAGGTCGGGAGTTCGATCCTCCTCCTCTCCACCACCCGATCATCCTGGCAGGTCCATCACCGTGCGCCTCGTCACATAAAGCTGCCGGGAAGGCAGCTTTATGCATTCTTGGGGACGCAGGCAAGCTTATGGTTCCTCATGAGCCGATCTAGGTCACGATTCGGCATGCCGTGTCCGACTTGCCGCCATCGCGCAGAACATACGCAACTCCCCTCTTGCACTTGTCTCTTCTTGGCACGCCCGGGCCGCGAGACAGGTATTGCGTGGGCGCGCAAATCGGCTTGACGCTGTCGACTTGGTAGGGTCAGAAGCTACCGATAAGGTACATCGCTCGGTTCTCGCGTCGCCAGCCTGATGCTTGGCCCCATCGAAAACTCGTTTCCGTTGAGAGGTCAGGTGCCGTCAAACGCCCTCAGGCGCTCCCTGAAGCAGCCGTTGCTAGCTCCCACGGACGTGGTGAAGCATGACAATGCATCGGAGTCGATCGGCCCATCGAGCCGTACCGGGGGCGAGCGACGCTGAGCCGGTTCGGTCATGCCGTGAATGCGAGCGCCACATGAATGCATCGATAGGAGTTGAACTTGAAACTTCCTAAGGATCTATTGCTCGCCGCGCGTCAGGGCGACCTCAACGTGCTTGTCGGGTCTGGGGTGTCGTGCGATGCGGGCCACCCCGATTGGGCCGGCATCTTGACGTCGTTGATTGAGTGCATACACGACGAAACCGAGTCGCAAGCGGTTTCCGGCCTGGTTGATCAGCGGAATCGGTTTGCCTTCGGGTGTGCGGCGCTGTGTACGTCTCTGTCTTGGCCCCTGGGGCGGCAAGCAACAAATTCGGCATGCGTATCGGCTGTTTGATGACCCACCATAGGAATGGCTTGGTGAGTCCGCCAGATGCTTCAAGAGGTTCAGCCGAGCCTCTCCCAAGACGGACGGCGATATCAAAATAGCCAGGGTTATCCTGCGCCACCATGAGTCCGTCGCGCGAGAAGTCCCCTCCCCTCGACCAGTCCCGTTTGGCCCACACGCTGGGCTACGCCATCGCGAGGGCCGCTGTCACCACCAATCAGTTGTTCAACCAAGGCGTGGGCGAACCATTGGGCGTACGGCCGGTGGAAGTCACGCTGCTGCAGTTGATCTTTTCCAATCGCAACACCACGCAGAAGCGCCTGTGCGATCTGCTGCACGTGCCGGCACCACAGATGACCCTCATCCTTGACCGATTGCAGGAGCGTGGCTGGGTCGTGCGTGAGCGTGATGCCAACGACCGCCGTGCGCTCCATCTGCAGCTCACGCCTGACGGCGAGCGCCTCGCCGAGCAAACCCTCGCGGCACTACAGGTAGCCGAGCAAGCGCTCGACCGAGTGCTGACTGAGGGCGAGCGCCTGCTTCTGCAGGAACTGCTGGCCAAGGTCGCGCGCTGAGCGTGATCACGCCAGCGCACGCATCGGCAGGCGGGCGAACCCGCGATTGATGTTGTTGAGCGCCTGCGTCGGCTCGCCGGTCACGTCGTCAAATGCACGCACCGTGGCGGCATTCCAGCGGGCCGGGTCCCAGCACTCGAACCGGTCGGCCAACAACGCCAAGGCTCAGGTGCGCAAGGCTTGCCGCAACGCATCGGCCATCTGCCTCAGCGCCAGCCGCGCCGCCGGCACGGCACCGGCCATGCTGATGAAGCCATGTGCCAGGCCGTGGTACTCGACGATGGTGACGGCATTGCCAGCCGCGCCGAGTGCCTCGCCGTAGGCCATGGCCTCGTCGCGCAGCGCGTCGTGGGCCGCCAGCACCAGCAGCGTGGGCGGCAGGCCCGCAAGGCTGGGCGCGAGCAGCGGCGCGCCGCGCCAGTCGGGTGCCTTGCCGGCGGGACCGTAGTAGTGGCGGTTGAAGTAATCCATGGTCCGCCTCGTCAACGTCGGGCCCATGGCATGCTGATCACGGGACGGGTAGTCGCCGTCGTGACCGCCGGCGGCTGGTGGGTAGACGAGGAGCTGGAAGGCGATCGCCGGCCCGCCCGCGTCGCGCGCCAGCAGGGCGGCAGAGGCGGCGAGCGCAGCACCGGCGCTGTCGCCCACGAGCGCCAGGCGGCTCGGGTCGCCCCCGAAGCCGCGGATGGCCTCAGCAACCCAGCCGAGCGCGGCGAAACTGTCCTCGACGGCCGCCGGATAGGGGTGCTCGGGTGCCAAACGGTAGGCGGCGGAGACGATCATGGCGCCGCTGTCCGCACAGAGTTGACGGCACACGGCATCGTAGGCGTCCAGGTCGCCCAGCACGAAGCCACCACCGTGGAAATACAGCGCCACGGGTAGCAGCCCGGCGGCATCGCGCGGCTTGTAGATGCGCACGCGCACGTCCTGCCCTCCGAAGCGGGTTTCGTGCGGCGTGACGCTGACGTCGGCGGGCGGCACGGTGGCCGCCGTGCAGATCTGCCGGTACAGGCCACGGCAGGCCTCGGGCGGCAGGTCGCAGAGGTCGGGCGCGCCGGCCGCCAGGGCGAGCACGTGCTTCAGGTGCAGGTCGAGCATGAAGATCTCCTTCGTGGGTTCATCAGGTTCAGCGGCGCAGGCGCCCGTCGCGGCCGCGCAGGCCGATCTCGACGTGCTCGGAGCCGCGGTGCTGGCGCGGGCTGAAGCGCACGACAAAGCCACCGATGTCGAGCGAGCCCAGGTTTTCCAGCGCGGTTGCCAACGCCGGGCCGTCGACCCGGTTGCCCGCACGGCGCAGCGCCTCGGCGCAGACACGCAGGTGCATATAGGCCGCCAGCCCCTCCAGGCTCAGCGCCTCGGGGCCGACGTAGGCATCGGCATCGCGCTCGAACTCGCGCACCAGCGGCAGCTGCGAGACCTCGGGGTTGGGCACGACGCTGGTGAAGCCGATCAGCCGGTCGCGCAGCAGCCGCGTCAGCTGCGTGAGGCCGGGCGAGGACAACGCCGCCACGGTCAGCGGCACCGCTGCGCGCCAGGTTTCCTCGTGGCGGGTCAGCAGGTCCAGCGACTCGGGGCCGAGGTTGAGCACCAGGGCCTGTGGCGAAGCAGCAGCCAGCTCGCGCGCCGTGGCGGCGGCATCGGCGCGCATGGACAGCAGTTGGGTGCGGATGCCGGCAGCCTGCAAGGCGGCCGCCAGGGCCCGCTCGCGGGCGGGCTCGTCGCCATCGCCCAGCAGGGCGACCTGCTCGATGCCAATGGCCCGCAGTTGCCCAACCAGGGCCTCGGCCTCGCGTTTGTCCTCGGGTCGCAGGCTGAACACCTGGGGCTGGTTCAGCGCGGCGGCACCGGAGAAGGGGCCGACCAGCGGCACGCCCAACTCGCGAGCGAGCGTGGCGGTCTGCAGGCAGGCACGCTCGCCCAGGCAGTTGACGAAGGCCAGCGCTTGGTGCTCGCGGGCCAGCTTGCGCAGGTTGGCCGCACGGCGCTGGGGGTCGCCGCCGTCGTCCAGGCTCACCAGTTCCAGGCGCCGCCCGGCGATGCCGCCATGGGCATTGACGCGCTCCACCAAGGCCTTGGCACCGGCCTGCACGCGGTTGCTGATGGGGAAGGCCGGGCCAGACAGCGGCAGGGATTGGCCCAGCACCAGCGGCGCCTGCTCGGCCATTGCGACGGCTGGCAGCAGGCCCAGCCCCAGTACCCAAGCGCGCCAGTTCATGGGCCACCCTCCTCTTGGAGCCGGAAGACCGCGACCAAGGACTTCAGCCGGTACGCCTGGTCACCCAGCGCGGCAGCCGATGCCGCGCCCTGCTCCACCAGCGCGGCGTTCTGCTGGGTCACCTGCTCCAGCGCCTGCACGGCCCGATCCACCGAGGCGACCTGGCTGGCCTGGGCCGGCATGGCCGCGGCGATGCGGCCGAGGAAGTCGGTCAGCCGCTCCACGGCGGCCACGGTGTCCTGCATGGCACGGCCGGCCTGCGTCACCAGCGCCTGGCCAGCCTTGACCTCCTGGGCCGAGGACTCGACGAGGCGGCGTATGTCCTGGGCAGCGTCGGCCACGCCCTTGGACAGCAGGCGCACCTCGCCCGCCACGACGGCGAAGCCCCGGCCATGCTCGCCTGCGTCGGCGGCCTCGACGGCGGCATTGAGCGACAAGATGTTGGTGCGGAAGGCGATGTTGTCGATGACGCCGACGATGCCGGCGATACGTTCGGAGCTCTGGCCGATGGCACCCATCAGCGCCTGGGCGCGGTCCATCGCGGCATTGCCTGCGAGCGCGGCTTGCGTGGCGTTGTGAGTGACAGTGCCGGCGCTGCCGGCCGAATCGGCCAGGGCCTGCACGCCGGCCGACAGCTGGGCGGTGGCCGCGGCGGTGCGCTGCAGTTCGGCGGCCGCGAGTTCGGTGCGCCGCGAAAGGTCCGAGATGCCCGACGCGACCTCGCCGGCCGAGGCATCGATCTGCTCCGACGCCTCGCGCGCGGAAGCGACCAGGCGGTGCAGGCCGGCCTGCATCTCGCCTAGCGAACCCAGCAGTTGCCCGATCTCGTCCGCGCCGCCGGCCGGCACGGCGCGCCCCAGGTCGCCCTCGGCCACGCGGGCGGCGACGGCCACGGCCTCGCGCACGGGGCGGGTCAGGCCGCGTGCCACGCTCAGCGCGCCGAGCAGCCCGAGGGTCAAGCCCACGGCCACGATGCCGGCCTGTGCCCAGCGTCCCCAGCGCGCGTCGGCCGAGGCTTGCTCGCTGGCCGCCTCGCTGGCCTCGGCTGCGGCCGTGCCCAGCGCATCGATGGCGCGCAGCCACTGGTCGAACAAAGGCTTGAGGCTGCTGACGACCAGTTCCTGGATGGCCGAGTCGTGCTGGTACTGGGCGCCGGCGTCCGCGGCTGCGCGTTGAAGGCGCTTGACGGAACTGGACAGCAAGGGTGCCAACTCGGTCTCCGCGCGGCGCAGTTCATCGGCGCGCGAGGCCAAGGCTTCGGCTGGCTGCTTGAAGACCTCGTCGAACTGCGTCCGATACGCAGCCATGGCCTTGTCCAGGCTGCCCAGCTCGAACTTCAAGTCCTCGGGGTCGTCGACCATGGTGGCCAGCAGCGTGGCCAGGTAGGCGTCGGTCACGCGGTCGTGCATGCGGCGCGCGGAGGCCGTCAGCCGCTGCGCCTCGGCCTGGGCCGACAGCAGCCGGGTCTCGACGGCCTGGGACTGGACCAGGCCGATGCCGGCAATCAGCAGCAGCAGCGCCAGCAGCCCGCCCATGCCGAGCCAGACGCGACCGACAAGGCTCGTGAACATCTCAAACGCTCCGGGCCGGTTTCAGCAGCCAATGCGCCAGGGCCGGCAGCAGCACCAGCGCCCCGACCATGTTCCACACGAACATGAAGGCCAGCAGGATGCCCATGTCGGCCTGGAACTTGATGGGCGACAGCGCCCAGGTGCCCACCGCCAACGCCAACGTGACGCCGGTCAGCATCACGACGCGGCCCGTGAACTGCAGCGCATGCAGATAGGCCGCCGACAGGCTCTCGCCCGCGCGCAGCTTGGCGAGCATGACGCTGAGCACATAGAGCGCGTAGTCCACGCCGATGCCCACGCCCAGCGCGATGACCGGCAGCGTGGCCACCTTGACGCCCATCCCCAAGCCCACCATCAACGCCTCGCACAGGATGGACGTCAGCACCAGCGGCAGCACCGCCACGACGACGGCCCGCCAGGAGCGGAAGGTCAGCCAGCACAGCACCACCACGGCGCCATAGACCCACCACAGCATCTCGTTCATGGCCTGCTTGACGACGATGTTGGTGGCCGCGGCGATGCCGGCCGAACCGGCCGCGAGCATGAAGCGCTCGTCCTTGGTCGAGTTCGCCTTCATGAAGGCCTCGACCGTGCCGACGACGCTCGTGAGCGTCTCGGCCTTGTGGTCCTTCAGGTAGACGTAGAGCGACAGGAAGGAGCAGCCCTGGTTGAAGAGCTCACGCGGCGCGCGCGTCTGCACGCCGCCCAGCGCGCTGTCGTTGGGGATCAGCTCGTACCACTTCAGCTGGCCCTCGTTGTAGCCCACCATGGCGAGCTTGGACAGCGCCGCCATGGAGTTGGTGGACTCGACGCCGGGGAGTTGCTCCAGCTGCCAGGCGAGCTGGTCGACCTTGGCCAGCGTGCCGTAGCGGGTGCATTGGTCCTCGGGCGTGGAGACCATCACGACGAGGATGTCACTGGACGCCGCATAGTGCTGGGTGACGTAGTCGTTGTCGCGGTTGTAGCGCGAGTCGGCACGCAACTCGGGGGCGCCGGGGTCGAGATCGCCGACGTGCAGCCGCGTGCTGACCGCATAGCCGGCGACGGCCAGCGCCGTCGACACCACGATGGCCGCCACGGCCGGGCCGCGCTGTGTGAAGCGGTCGAGCTGGCGCCACATCCAGGAGCTGCCGGCCTTGGGGCTGAACTCGGGGTCGTCGCGCAGGCTGCGCTTCGCTGCCGCCGGGCTCACGCCGACATAGGACAGCAGGATGGGCAGCAGCACGAGGTTGGTGAAGATCAGCACCGCCACGCCGATGCTGGCCACCAGGGCCAGGTCCTGGATGGCCTGGATCTTGATCAACGCCAGCACCGCGAAGCCGACGGCGTCGCACAGCAACGCGGTGAGGCCGGCGACGAAGAGGCGGCGGAAGGTGTAGCGCGCGGCCACCACGCGGTGGGTGCCGCGACCCACGTCCTGCATGATGCCGTTCATCTTCTGCGCGCCGTGGCTCATGCCGATGGCGAAGACGAGAAAGGGCACCAGCACCGAGTACGGGTCCAGCGCATAGCCCAGCAGCGCCAGCAGGCCAAACTGCCACACCACGGCGATGAGCGAGCAGGCCACGACGAGCACGGTGCTGCGCACGCAGCGCGTGTAGCCCCACAGCACGCCGGCGCAGATGACCAGCGCCACGGCGAAGAAGACGAGCACCTGCTGCAAGCCCTCGATGAGGTCGCCCATGACCTTGGCGAAGCCGGTCACGTGCAGCGCAATGGCGTCGCTGTCGTACTTGGCGCGCAGCGCCTCGACCTGGCGACCGAGGTCGCCGTAGTCCAGGGCCTGGCCGGTCTTGGGGTTCACGTCCAGCAGCGGCACGAAGACGATGCTGGACTTGGCGTCGCCCGCGACGATCTGGCCGATCTCGCCGGAGCGCTCGACGTTGGCACGCACCTCGGCCAGCGCGGCGGGCGAGCCGTCGTAGCTGTCGCCCATGACGGTGTTGCCGTCCAGCCCCTCCTCGGTGACGGCGACCCAGCGCGTGTTGGCCGTCCACAGCGACTTCATGAAGGGCCGGTCCACGCCCGGCATCAGGTAGATCTCGTCGCTGATCTTCTGCAGCGTGTCGAGGTAAGTCTTGTCGTAGATCGTGCCCTTCCTGGCCTCGACGACGATGCGCAGCGCATTGCCCTGGCCGCCCAGGTCGGCCTTGTGCGCCAGGTAGTTGGCGATGTAGGAGTGCAGCGTCGGGATGGTCTTCTCGAAGCTGGCGTTGAGCGTCAGCCTGAAGGCCTGCTGGCCCAGCCACAGCGTGGCCAGCAGGCACAGCAGCATGACCCAGGGCCGGTGGTTGAAGAGCAGCCGTTCGGGCCAGGAGCCGGAGCGGGTGTCGAAGTCATCGAGCTGGGTGATCACCGGTTGGGCGCCCAGCGTGTCGGTGGCGGCGTGCATCGTCGAGATCAGGGAGTGGGTGAGGCGCGGCGCGTGCCGCGCAGGCTGGCGATGACCCAGGCGCCATCGGGTGCGGCGGCCAGGCCGGCGGCCGGCAAGGGTCCGGCGGGCGCGGCTTTGCGCGTGAAGCTGCGGCCGTCGTCGCCGCTGGTGAACAGTTCGCCGCTCTGGGCCAGCAGCGTCAGTTCGCCGCGCTGCTCGATGCCGGCCTGCAGGCTCAGTGGCATGCCGAGCTCGACCTTGTCCCAGCTCGCGCCGGCGTCGGTCGAACGGAAGACGCTGCCGCGCAGGCCATAGGCCAGCAGCGCGCCGGTGTGCGAGGCGAGCAGGCCGAAGAAGCTGCCCTTGTAGGGCGAGGCCAGCGCCGTGAAGCTGGCGCCGCCGTCGGCGGAGCGCAGCAGCAGGCCCTGTTCGCCGGCGATGAACCATTGCCCGTCGACGGCGCGCACGCCGTAGAGGTGCAGGCCGCGCGGGTTGGCGGCGCGCGTGGGCAGCGCCTGCCAGGTCTTGCCGCCGTCGCGCGTGGCCATCGCCAGGCCGTAGGCGCCGACGGCGACGGCCTGCTGCGCGTCGATGGCGTCGAGGTCGAACCAGGGCTTGTCGGCGCCCTCCTCCACCAGGCGCTGCGCGGAGCGGCGGCCGGCGTCGTCGGTGGCGGCGGCCAACACTGCTTGAGCGGCTTGCAGGCCGTCGAGCTGCTTGGTCCACGTCTTGCCGCCGTCGCTCGTCTTCAGGATGACGCCGAGGTGGCCCACGGCCCAGCCGTGGTTCGCATCGATGAAGCGCAGTGCCGTGAGCCCGGAGCGCACCGGCACCTGGGCCTGCTGCCAGGCCTTGCCGCCGTCGTCGGACCACAGCACCGTGCCGCGTTCGCCCACGGCGACGAGACGCTCCCCGGCGCGGGCCACGGCCAGCGTGGCTGCGCCCAACGCCTTCGGGCTGACGAGCGCGGGCTCGGTCAGCGCGGCCGGCGCCGGTGCGGCAGCCTGGGCCGACACGGCAGCACAGGCCAGCGTCAGGGCCGCCAGCCTTCGCATCACCTGGCTCCTTCGTTGGCGAGCTCTTCAGGGCTGAAGAAGCTGCGCGGCAGCGGTGCCACGACCTTGTACTGGCTGGCCAACTCGTTGCTGGCCATGTTGAGGTAGTAGGCGCCAGTCTGCAGGTCGTAGCCGCCCCAGAACATATTGCCGACGATGGCCGGAATGTCCGGCGCCAGCAGGGTCAGCGTGTAGTTGGTGCGCCAGAGCTCGCCCTTGGCGTCCCAGCCGTCGAACAGCATGATCTGCCAGCTGTCCTCGTCGATGTAGTACTTGCGCTTTGGGACCACGTGGCGCTTGCCATCGGCCAGCGTGGCCTCGACTTCCCAGACGCGGTGCAGTTCCCAACGCACGACGCCGGGGTTCAGCGTGTTGGGGGTGACAAGGTCCGCCACCTTGGCCGATGCCGCCCGGTTGTTGTTGTAGGGGATGTAGAGCTCGCGCTTGCCGACCAGCTTGAGGTTGTGCTTGTCGATGGGGCCGAAGAGCATGAAGGCTTCGTCGAAGAGGCCGATGCCCGAGGTCACCGAGTCGGGCGTGTCGTAGGCCACCGACGGTGCCTTGCGCACGCGGCGCTGGCCCACCAGGTATTGCCACAGGCCGCGCGGGTTGCTCGCGTTGAGGTTGTCGTGCGCGAGGATGGCCTCGCCCGCCTTGGAGCCCGGCTCGCTGACGACGAACTTGCCCAGGCCCGCATAGCCGTCGAATTTCTCCAGGCTGCCCTCGGGGTCGTAGTACTGCTTGCGAAAGTTCTGCGTGCCGCCCGACGCCATCGCGCGCTTGCCGTCGGCCGTCACGACCCAGACGCGCACCGGCGCCTGCGCGTAGGTGCCGACCCACGCAAGGCGGTGGTTCTGGAACACCTCATAGCCGTCCTTGGGAATGGGGAACGGCGTGCCGCCATAGGCGCCTTCAGTGCCCTGGCCGTTGTCGACAAGCTTGGCGCGCGTGGCGTTCTTGAAGGTGTTGTCGTAGACCCATTGCGGCGCGGCGGCCGTTCGATGGGTCGGGTAGACGTCGATGCGGAAGTCGGGGTACTTCTTCATCAGCGCCTTGACGCCATCGCTCAACTTGGCGTCGTACTGCGTCATGTTCTTGGCGTTGATGCTGTACAGCGGCTTCTCCGCGGCGAAGGGGTCGGGCCGGGCATCGCCAGCCTTGAAGCCGGCGGGCGCCTTGGTCAGGCCGCCGTCCCAGGCGGGGATCGTGCCGTCCTTGTTGGCGGCGCGTTCGGCGCCCAGCGGGGTCAGCGTGGTCTTGAGCTTGGCGGCTTCATCGGCCGACACGGCGGCGAGGGCCGGGCCAGCGAGCAGCAGGGCGGTGGCCAGCAGCGTGGCCTTGAGATGAGTGCGGTTCATGTGACGTGCTCCGTGGGGCTTCAGAAGGTGCGCGAGACGGTGAAGCTCAGGTTGGCGCGGTCGCGCAGCGACTGGCCGAAGCTGAGCTGGCGCGGCGAGCCGCTGCCGGCCACGAGGGTCTCGGTGAAGGTCTTGGCGGTGCCGAAGAAGTCGCTGTAGGTCAGCGCGAAGTTCCAGGCGTTCTGGTACTTGCCCTTCAGGCCGATGCTGAAGTCGCCCGCGCTGGCCGCGCCGCCCGCGAAGTTGGCGATGGACGAGGAGCGGCCGCCAAAGTTGTAGCCCAGGCCGATGGGCACGGAGAGGTCCAGCCCCGCCAGCACCTGGAAGTACTGCGGCTCGAAGAGCATGCGGAAGGCGAAGGCACCCTTGGTGGTGTTCGGGTCCAGGCCGCCGATGCCCATGCTGGCGCCGGTCGGGGTCGCGAAGATGTCCTTGGTGATGCTGAGCCGGTGGTTGTAGGCCAGCTCGGCCACCACCGCCCCACCCTGCCACAGCGCGCCGGGCTGCAGCACGTAGATGCCCGAGGCCTGCAGATGGGCCGTGCGGCCGACGGCGAAGCAGGGGTTGGCGCTGCCGCCGCAGGCCAGCACGGGGCCGAGGCCCAGCACCGCGGGGTCGCTGTTCAGCGGCGCGTTCCAGCGCACCGAGCCTTCGACGGCCCAATTGAGTTGGCCCACCGACGACGTGACGCTGGCGCCGACCGTCTTGATGTTGTCGCCATAGGCCAGGTGCACGTTGCCGTTGACGAAATCGAACACCGGCACGGCGGGCGTCTTGTCGTGGTACTGCGCCGCGTAGAGGCCAAACTCATAGTCGCCGCCCGTCGGGCTGAGGCGCAGTTGCAGGCCGCCCTGCCCCGAGTTGCGCGGCCGCAGGTCCTTGCTCTTGTCGTAGCTCAGCAGGATGGGGGCGCCCTGCGGCGTCAGGCCGAAGTTGACGGTGCCGGTGCCGACGTAGTCCTGGTTGGAGAAGAAGCTGCCGACACCCGGGATCTTGCTGGGCCGCCATTTGAGCTGGTAATAGGCGCCCAGCGAGACGCCTTCGGCGATCTGCAGCGAGCCGGACACCTGCTCGACCGGCAGCAGCACTTCCTTGAACTGCCAGCCCGGCACCGAGACGATCTTGGCGACGTCGACCGGCCCCTGCGCGTTGGCGATGCCGTTCTGGCCGAAGAACAGGCTCTCGCCCCATTGCAGCGTGTGGCGGCCGATGCGCACAGTGCTCTTCATGCCGCCAACCTCGCCCTTGAGGTAGACGAAGGCGTCCAGGAACTCGCCGCTCTGGCCATGCTGGCGGCGGGTATCGGGCAGGAAGTCGTTGCTGGCCTGGCCGCCGAAGGTGTTGGACGTCGGGATGACCGGGCCGAGGGCATTGCCGCCGGCGTACAGCGCGGTACCCGCATAGCTGTTCTGGCGCAGATAGACCGAGTCACGCCAGGCGCTGCCGCTCAGCCGGGCGCCCCAGCCGGGGCCGGCGAGGTCGAGCTCGGCCAGCAGGTCGAAGCGGTTGGAGATCTGGCCGCGCTTGAAATTGTGGTCGCCGTCGTCTTCATTGACGGTGCCAGGGTCGACGGCCACGTCCAGCCGCGTCAGCGCGTCGGACGGGCTCTTCAGCCGCACGGCGGTGCTGTACTTGGGCGTCAGGTCCAGACGCAGCTTGTAGTCGCTGCTGGGCAGCTCGATGTCAAAGGCGTGGGAAGCGGCGGGCAGCGCGAGCGCTGCCGCCACCGCCAGCGCGTGGCGGGTGGGTCTTGTCATCTTGTCTCCTCGGTTGTGGGTGCGGGCTCATGGGCCCGCTTGGAACTTCAGTAGTAGGTCGATGCCAGCCCGCCATCCACGGGCAGGTTGATGCCGCTGACCCAGCGCGACTCGTCCGCGCACAGGAAGGCCACCACCGGCGCGACCTCGTCGGCCAGCGCGGGGCGCTTGATGCGGTGGGAGTCCTTCTGCACGCGCTCCTCGCCGAGCATCTGCACGAAGTCGCCGAGGATGGGCGTCAGCACCGGGCCGGGCGCCACGCAGTTCATGCGCACGCCGTTGTTCAGGAACCATTTCTGCGACTGGGTGAGCGTCCAGACGATCAGCGCTTCCTTGAAGTACTGGTAGCAGGTCTCCTGCGCCACCGGCTTCTTGGCCAGGAAGGCCAGACCGGCCTCGAAGTTCGGCGTTTCGGCCAGGGCCTTATGCAGGTCCAGCCGGGCCGGCCACTCGGCGCCCAGGATGGAGGCGATGTTGACGATGGCGCCGCCCTGCGGAAGGCGCTCGATGGCGCGGGTGCAGAGGTGGCGCAGGCCCAGGTAGTTGACGCGGGCCACCAGGTCCACCGGGGCCGTGCCTGGCACGCCGGCGATGTTGCACAGCGCGTCGAAGCGCTCGGGCAGTTGCTTGAAGGCGGCATCGATGGCAGCCTGCTCGGACAGGTCGGCCTTGATGAAGCCGTCCAGCGTCAGCAGCGGCTCGTTGCGGTCCACACCGATGACGCGGGCACCCTTGAGGCGCAGGAAGCGCGCCGTCTCGGCGCCGATGCCGGAGCTGGCGCCGGTGATGACGATGGTCTTGCCTTGGAAGTTCATGACATGTCTCCTATCGGTTTGTTGTCGGTTCAGAACGGGAATTGCGGCGGCGTGTCCTTCACCGTCAGCCATTGCCAGGTGCTGAACTGCTCCCAGTCGCCGGGGCCGCCGTGCGAGTTGCCGTTGCCGGCGATGCCAGGGCCGCCGAAGGGGTTGACCGCGTCGTCGTTGACGGTCTGGTCGTTGATGTGGACCATGCCGGCGCGCAGCTGCTGGCCCAGCGCCAGCGCGCGGCCCACCGACTTGGAGATGACGCCGGCCGCCAGGCCGCCGTGGCTGTGGTTGGCCAGGGCCACGGCCTCCTCGTCGGTCTTGAAGGTGATGAGGTTGACGACGGGGCCAAAGGTCTCGTCCTCGAAGGTCGGCATGCCCGGCTTCACGCCGGCCAGCACGGTGGGCTTGTAGAAGAGGCGCTCGTAAGTGCCGCCGGCCAGCAGCCGGGCGCCGGCCTTGACGCTGGCCTGCACGGCGGCGTGCACGCGGTCGCGCTGGCGCTCGTCGATCAATGGGCCGAGGGCCACCTGGCCGGTGGCGCCGTCACCCACCGGCAGATGCTGG
The DNA here is from genome assembly GCF_059421665.1 of Roseateles sp. GW821-FHT02E12. NCBI lineage: Bacteria > Pseudomonadati > Pseudomonadota > Betaproteobacteria > Burkholderiales > Sphaerotilaceae > Roseateles > Roseateles sp. GW821-FHT02E12. The sequence continues at coordinate 1,423,305 of NZ_JBWKVK010000002.1, read as the reverse complement.
GCCTTGGCCACCAAGCGCTCGGTGATGGCGGGCGCGATTGCCTCGTGCACCAGCACGCGGTTGCTGGCCATGCAGATCTGGCCCTGGTGCAGCCAGGCGCCCCAGGCGATGTTGCTGGCGGCGAGGTCCAGGTCGGCATCGTCCAGCACGACAAGGGCGTTGGTGCCGCCGAGTTCCAGCGAGACCTTCTTCAGGTGCCGACCCGCCAGCTCGCCGATGCGGCGACCCACGCCGGCCGAGCCGGTGAAGGAGATCATGGCGACGGCCGGGTCTGTGACCAGCGCCTCGCCCACGTCCGCGCCGCCGGGCAGCACATGCAGCAGGCCTGCCGGTAGGCCGGCGGCCTCGAAGACCTGGGCGATCATGAAGCCGCCGCTGACCGGCGTGCGCGGGTCGGGCTTGATGATGACTGCGTTACCCGCGGCCAGCGCCGGGGCGACGACGCGCAGCGTCAGGATGAGCGGGAAGTTGAAGGGCGAAATGACGCCTACGACGCCGAGCGGCACACGCCGCGCGAGGGACATGCGGCCCGGCGTGCTCGGCAAGACCTGGCCCTGCGACTGCAACGGCATTGAGGCCGCGATCTGGCAGAAGGCAATGGCCTCGCGGAGCTCGTGCTGGCCCTTGGGCAGGATGGCGCCACTCTCACGGGTCACGAAGAGCGCCAGCTCGTCGAAATGCTGCTGGAACAGCTGGGCGGCGCGCAGGAACACGGCGGCGCGCTCGCGCGGTGGCATCGCGGCCCAGGCGGCCTGGGCTCCGGCGGCGGCGCTTGCGGCGGGCTGCACGTCGGCGGCCACGGCACGGCCGGTCCGCACCAGCACGGCGCCCGTCGCGGGCTCGATCAGGTCGGCTGACTGGGACGCAGCGCGCCAACCGCCGCTGTACAGATGTTCACGCCACAGGGTGGGGTCGAGTAGGAGTCGAGTGGTCATGGCAGGGCTGCTGAAGTGGGTTGCGAAAGGCGCGAACTCGGTGCTCGCTTGCCCACTTGCAGTGCAACGCGTGTGCCATGCCGTACCCGTGGGCCGCGCCAGCAAGGTGCACCGCTGCGCCACGACCGATCGGTTTCAGAGTGAAAGCATCAGCCTCTCCTGGGACTTTCCCTTGCCCCTATGTGAATGCCGTCGTTGCGGGTTATCCCTTGAGTCAGATATTTATGAAATGAAAACAATTCGGGACCACGGCAATCCGCCGATTTGCTCAATTCATCACCCTATGACCAAACCGCCCCGCATCTCCCTGGCCGAGGTGGCCCGCCAGACCGGCACCATGCTGCGGCGCGGCGACAGCAAGCACTTCGTCGAGGGTCAGGCGCCCACGATGGGCGACCTGACCGAGTCGCTGTTCTTCTCGCCCGGCGACGGCCGCATCTGGCTGAACGACCAGCGAATGCTGCTGCTGCACAGCTCAGCCGTGGGCCACATGCGCCGCGAGCTGATCGACACGCTGGGCATGGAGCGCGCACGTGGACTGCTGACGCGGGCCGGCTATGTGTCGGGCGCTCGCGATGCCCAGCTCGTGCGCGAACGCTGGCCGAATGCCGATGCGGCCAATGTCTTCATGGCCGGCACGCGGCTGCATGCGCTCGAAGGCGTGGTCAAGGTGACGCCGCTGGCCTTCGATTTCGACATCGACCGGGGCACCTACGAAGGCGAGTTCCTGTGGGAGCATTCCAGCGAGGACGACGAGCACATCAGCGCCTACGGCGTGGGCACAGAGGCGGCCTGCTGGTCTCAGGTGGGCTATGCCACGGGCTATGTGACCAGCCTGTTCGGTCAGCTCGTGATCTTTCGCGAGGTGGAGTGCCGCTCGATGGGCGCAAGCGTCTGCCGCGTGATCGGCCGTCACGCCGCCGCCTGGGGCGACATCAGCGAAGACCTGCGCTACCTCGAAGCCAAGGATTTCCGCCGCTTGAACGCCAGCGAGTCGGCACCCGTTGAAGTGCCGCCGGCCGCGACTTCCACCGAGCCCGAAGAACGCCCCCCCGCGGAGCGCCATGACATCGTCGGCGCGTCCTCGGCCTTCAACTCCGCCTGCCACCAGTTGGCCCGTGTGGCCGGCACGCGCGCCACCGTGCTGTTCACCGGCGAGTCGGGCGTAGGCAAGGAGGCCTTCGCACGGCGACTGCATCGCATCAGCCCGCGCGCGGCCCAGGCCTTCGTCGCGGTGAACTGCGCGGCCATCCCGGAGACGCTGATCGAGAGCGAACTCTTCGGCGTCGAACGCGGCGCCTTCACCGGCGCCAGCCAGTCGCGCCCCGGCCGCTTCGAGCGTGCGGACGGCGGCACGCTGTTCCTCGACGAGATCGGCACGCTCAGCCTCGTCAGCCAGGGCAAGCTTTTGCGGGCGTTGCAGGAGGGCGAGGTCGAGCGGGTGGGCGGTACGCGCGTCCTGGAGGTCGATGTGCGCGTCGTCGCCGCGACGAATGTAGACCTGCAGGCCGAGGTGCGTGCCGGGCGCTTCCGCGAAGACCTCTACTACCGCCTCAACGTCTACCCCATCCACCTGCCGCCGCTGCGCGAGCGCCGCGATGACGTTCCACTGCTGATGACGCATTTCCTGCGCCGCGAGGCGCAAAGGCACGGCCGCCAACCAACCGGCTTCACGCCCCGGGCCGTGCGGGCGATGCTGCACTACGCCTTCCCCGGCAACATCCGCGAGCTACAGAACCTGGTAGAGCGCGGCGTCATCTCGGCCGAGGACGGCGCGGCCATCGACGTGGCCCACATGTTCCGCCGCGAACAACTCAGCGACGAGGCGCTGCTGGCCATCGGCGCCCATGGCACCCTGCAGAAGAGTGCCGCGCCGCCGCCGCGCCTGCTCGATCTGCTCGGCGAAGCACTGCAACCCGGCGGCGCCGGCCACGTCGCACTGGAGGACCTTGAGCGGCAACTGCTGCAGGAAGCCACCGAGGCCGAGAACGGCAACCTCGCCGCTGCCGCGCGACGGCTCGGCATCACGAGGGCCCAGCTGGCCTACCGGCTGCAGCGAGCTACGCAGGCTTCGAGCTAAGCACTCAAAATAGTTGTTTTTGAAAACAATTTTTACCAACGGGCTGGGCGATTGTGCACTCCCCCTCCATGCGCCATCACGGGAAAATAGCCGCAGAACAAAGGGGGAAACCTTCAGATAGTCGAGCGCGAGATCGGTGCAAACCCTAGGATTTGGTTCGATGATTTAGTTAATAATATTAATCATTAGCAGCACTCTGCACTCGATCCAATGCCCAACTTCTCTGCTCGATTCGACGACCACTGGCTGCTTGGTGGCGCCCGCACAGCTCTGGTGGACTACTGCGGTGCGCTCGCCGAGGTCTCGCCGATCGACCTCGGCATCAAGGCCGCCCGCGCCGCGCTGGAGCGCACCGGCGTGCCGGGCAGCGCCATCGACTCGGTCGTCACGGCCTCCATGGCCCAGGCCTCTTTCGACGCCTTCGTGTTGCCACGTCATATCGGCCTGTATGCCGGCGTGCCGATCGAGGTGCCGGCCATCCTCGTGCAGCGCATCTGCGGCAGCGGCTTCGAGATCATTCGCCAGGCTGCAGACCAGATCACCCTTGGCTATGCCAGCCTCGCGCTGGTGGTGGGCGCCGAGTCCATGTCACGCAATCCGATCTGCGCCTACACCCACCGCAGCGGCTTCAAGCTTGGGGCACCGGTTGAGTTCAAGGACTTCCTGTGGGAGGCGCTCGACGACCCCGCCGCCAAGGTCTCGATGATCCAGACGGCCGAGAACCTGGCAAAGAAATACGGCATCACCCGCGCCGAGGTGGATGCCTACGCCGCCACCTCCTTCGAGCGCGCGCTGCGTGCCCAGGCCGAAGGCTTCTTCGAGGGCGAGATCGCGCCGGTCACGACCGAGCGCTTCGAGCTGGCAGGCTACGTGCCGCGCGGCATCCAGCTGCCCCGCAAGGTGGCCGCTGCAGACCGCGACACCCATCCCCGCCCCTCTTCCCTCGAAGCGCTGTCGGCGTTGCGCACGGTTTATGAAGGCGGCGTGCAGACGGCCGGCAACTCCTCGGCCTTGGTCGATGGCGCAGCGGCCGTCGTCGTGGCTTCCGGCGCCCAGGTGCGCAACCGCGGGCTGCAACCCCTTGCCCGGCTGCGCGGCGCGGCTGCGGCCGGTGTGCCGCCCGAGATCATGGGTATCGGCCCCGCGCCGGCCATCCGCTCGCTGCTGGCGCGCTGCGAGCTCAAGCTGTCCGACATCGACCTCTTCGAGATCAATGAGGCCCAGGGCGCCCAGACCCTGGCCTGCGTGAAGGAGCTCGGGCTGGACCTGGCCAAGCTCAACGTCAACGGCGGCGCCATCGCGCTCGGCCACCCGCTCGCGGCCACCGGCGTGCGCCTCACCTTCACGGCCGCGCGCGAGTTGCAGCGTCGCGGCGGCCGCTACGCCGTCGTCTCCGCCTGCGTCGGCGGCGGCCAGGGCATGGCCTTGCTCATCGAGAACCCCCAAGCATGAAGATCATCACTGCCGACCAGGTCGGCCCCCTCGTCAATGACGGCGCCACCCTCTTCCTCGGCGGCCTGGCCATGATGGGCCTGGCCGAGGAAGTGCTGCAGGGGCTGGAACGCCACTTCCTCACCACCGGCCATCCGCGCCAGCTCACCACCTGGGCCTGCGGCGCCATCGGCAACGCCGGCAGCGGCGGCATGGCGCACCTGGCCCACCCGGGCATGGTCAAGCGTGTTGTGGCCGGGCACTTCGGGCAGACGGGCAAGGCCATGATGGCCATAGTCCATGCCGGCGAGGTCGAGGCCTACAACTTCCCGCAGGGCTCGCTGTCCAGCCTCACGCGCCACATCGCCAGCCGCTCGCCGGGCCTGCTGACCAAGGTGGGCCTGGGCACCTTCGTGGATCCGCGCCTGGAAGGCGGCAAGCTCAACGCTGCCGCTCGCGAAGATCTCGTTCGCCTGGTCGAGTTCGAGGGCGAGGAGTGGCTCTTCCACCCCTCGCCCCGCATCGACGTCGCCTTCATCCGCGCGACCTATGCCGACGAGCGCGGCAACCTCAGCATGGACAAGGAAGGCATCCTGCTGGAGCAACTCGCCATCGCCCAGGCCGCGCGAGCCTGTGGCGGCATCGTCGTCGCCCAGGTCGAGGCTGTCGTCACAGCCGGCAGCCTGCATCCCAAGAGCGTCAAGGTGCCGGGCCTGGTGGTGGACTACGTCGTCGTTGCCAAGCCGGAGAACCACCTTCAGACCATCACGACGGCCTTCAACCCAGCCTTCAGCGGCGATGTGCGCGTGCCGCTGGGCAGCCTGCCGGCGCTGCCGCTGGACGAGCGCAAGGTCATCGCGCGCCGCGCCGCCATGGAGCTGCAACCCGGCGCCGTCACCAACCTCGGCATCGGCATTCCGGCCGGCATCCCGGGCGTGGCCGCCGAGGAAGGTGTGGCAGGGCTGCTCAGCCTCAGCGTGGAATGTGGCGTGAACGGCGGCGTGCCGGCCCAGGGCGGTGACTTCGGCCTGGCCTACAACGCCGAATCCATCATCGAGCAGTCCTCGCAGTTCGACTTCTACGACGGCGGCGGCCTGGACTGCAGCTTCCTGGGCCTGGCCCAGACCGACCGCCACGGCAACGTCAACGTCAGCAAGTTCAACGGCAGGCCCGTCGGCTGCGGCGGCTTCATCAATATCACGGCCTCCACGCCTCGGCTGGTGTTCTGCGGCAGTTTCACCGCCGGTGGCGTGGACCTCGCGGTGGCGGATGGCCAATTGCACATCCGCCAGGAAGGCCGCGCGCGCAAGTTCGTCGAACAGGTCGAGCAGATCACCTTCAACGGCCGTGATGCCGCACGGCGCGGCCAGGAGGTGCTCTTCGTCACCGAGCGCGCCGTGTTCGCGCTCCGCCCGGACGGCCTGGAACTGACCGAGATCGCGCCCGGCGTTGACCTCGAACGCGACGTGCTGGCCCACATGGAATTCCGCCCGTTGATGCGCGACGTGAAGACCATGGACGCCGGCCTCTTCCTTGAACACTGGGGCGGCCTGGCCGCTGCTCTCTCCACACCAAACCACGCATGAACGCCGCCACCGACTTCCTCCCCGCCAGTGGCCTGCTGGCCGAACTCAAGCTGCTGCGTATCGAACACGCCAGCGCGGTCACGCACCTGTGCCTGAGCCGCCCGGCCAAGCGCAACGCCATCAACGAAGAGCTGATGCGGCAGTTGCACACCGCCGTGCTCAACCTGCCGGCGTCGACCAAGGCCCTGGTCATCAGCGGCGAGGGTGACCACTTCTGCGCCGGTCTCGACCTGTCGGACCTCAGCGAGCGCAGCGTGGCCGAAGGCGTGCTGCATTCGCGCGGCTGGCATGTCGTCATGGACGCCATCCAGTTCTGCTCGGTACCTGTCGTGGCCGCGCTGCATGGCGCCGTGGTGGGGGGCGGCTTGGAGCTGGCGGCCTCCACCCACATCCGCGTTGCCGATGCAACCGCCTATTTCGGCCTGCCAGAAGGGCAGCGCGGCATCTTTGTCGGCGGCGGCGGGTCGGTCCGCATCCCACGACTGGCCGGCGTGGCCTGCATGACCGACATGATGCTCACCGGGCGCGTGCTGGATGCCGCTGAGGGCGTGCAGCGCGGCCTGGTGCAGTACGTGGTGCCGGCCGGCCAGGCTGTCGCCAAGGCCATCGAACTGGCCGGGCGCATCGCGCAGAACGCACCGCTGTCCAACTTCGCCGTGATCCAAGCCTTGCCGCGCATCGCCGACCTGTCGCAGGCCGACGGTCTTTTCATGGAATCCCTCATGGCGGCCATCGCGCAAGGCGACGATGTGGCCAAGCAGCGGCTGCAGGACTTCCTGCAAAAGCGCACACCCAAGGTCGTGAAGTCGTGAAGCCGCGCTACCGCCCCGTCGCCATCGGCGGCTGCCTGAGCAACGCCAGTGTCGAGCACCGTGCCGACGGTGGCTTCGTGCTGCGCTCGACCGAGCCGTTGGCGACCTATCCCTGGCAACTGGGCGAGCGCCTGGCGCATTGGGCTCAGTTGGCGCCGGACCGGCTACTGGCGGCACAGCGGGGTGCCGATGGCTCATGGCACTGCGTCGGCTATGCCGAGATGATCGAGCGCGCACGCTCCCTCGGCCAAGCCTTGCTGGACCGGGGCCTCGGCGTCGAGCGGCCCCTGGTCATCCTGTCCGACAACGACCTCGAGCATCTGAGCCTGATGCTGGGCGCGATGTGGGCCGGCATTCCCAGCGTCAGCATCTCGCCGGCCTATTCGCTGGTCTCGACCGATTTCGGCCGCCTGCGCCACATCCTCTCCAAAGCCACGCCAGGCGCGGTCTACGCGGCGGACGCAAGCTATGCGCGGGCCATCGAAGCCACGGTGGCGGCCGACACCCGTGTCGTCCTGGGCGACGGCCGGCTCGAAGGCCGCACCACGGAGCGCTTCGCCGACCTGCTCGATACACCGCCCGGCCCCGCGCTGGATGCCGCCCACGCCCAGGTCGGCCCCGACACCATCGTCAAGCTGATGTTCACCTCGGGTTCGACCAAGGCGCCCAAGGGCGTGGTCGTGACCCAGCGCATGTGGTGCGCCAACCAGCAGATGACGCTGCAGGCCATGCCCTTCCTGGCCGAGCGGCCGCCGGTGGTGCTGGACTGGCTGCCCTGGAACCACACCTTCGGCGGCAACCACAACCTCGGCATCATGCTCTACAACGGCGGCAGCCTCTACATCGACGAGGGCAAGCCCGTGCCGGGCCGCTTCGAGGCCACGCTGCGCAACCTGCGCGAGGTGGCGCCGACGATCTTCTTCAACGTGCCCAAGGGCTTCGACGAACTCGTCTCGGCGCTGCAGGCCGACGCTGCGTTGCGCGACCATTTCTTCAGCCGGCTTCAACTGGTCGAGTGCGGCGGCGCAGGGCTGTCGCAGAAGACGCTCGACGCCTTCAACCAACTCGCCGAGGCCGCCATCGGCGAGCGCATCCGCCTCGCGGCCGGCCTCGGCATGACCGAAACCGCGCCCACGTGCACCTTCGCCGTTCCCGAGGAAGCCCGCGCCGGCTTCATCGGCTGGCCCGTGCCCGGCGTCGACGTCAAGCTCGTGCCGGCCGAAGACAAGACCGAGGTGCGCTTCCGTGGCCCCAACGTCATGCCCGGCTACTGGCGCGAGCCCGCGCTGACCTGGGAAGCTTTCGACGACGAGGGCTACTACCGCACCGGCGACGCCGCCCGGCCCACCGACCCCACCGACCTCACGCAGGGCCTGATGTTCGACGGCCGCATCGCCGAGGACTTCAAGCTCTCCACCGGCACCTTCGTCAGCGTCGGCCCGCTGCGCGCCCGCGTGATCGCGCTGGGCTTCCCCTGCGTGCACGACGCCGTCGTTACCGGCCTGGGCCGCGACGAGATCGGCCTGCTGATCGTGCCGCGCGTGAATGAAGCTCGCCGCCTGGCCGAACTTCCCGACACCGCCCCCGCCGCCGACGTGCTGAACCACGCAGCCGTGCGTGATTTCTTCCAGGCACTGGCCAACCAGCTCTGGGCCCAGGGCACGGGCAGCGCCAACCGCCCTGCCCGGCTGCTTCTGCTTGCCGAACCGCCATCCATCGACGGCGGTGAGATCACCGACAAAGGCTCGATCAACCAGCGCGCCGTGTTGAGCCGTCGCGCGGCCCTGGTCGAGCTGCTGCACGAGGCCGCTGCCGGCCACCCCGACGTCATCACCCCACACCGCTGACCCTCATGAACATCTCTGGACAAGCCGCCCTCGTCACCGGCGCTGGCTCCGGCCTCGGCGAAGCCGTGGCACGTGCACTCGCCGCCCAAGGCGCCCGCGTCGCCCTGCTCGACATCAATGAAGCCGGCGCCCGGCGCGTGGCCGCCGACATCGGCGCTGACCACGCGCTCGCCCTGCGCTGCGACATCACCGACGCTGCCTCCGTCACCGCCGCGCTGGACGCGGCTTCGGCTGCCCACGGCCCGGCCCGCATCCTGATGAACATTGCCGGCATCGGCAGCGCCAAGCGCATCGTTCAGCGCGACGGCTCTCCCGCGCCGCTGGAAGACTTCGAGCGCGTCGTGCGCATCAACCTGATCGGCACCTACAACGTCACGCGCCTGGCGGCAAGCCGCATGGTGGCCCTCGCCCCGCTGGGGCCACCGGCTGAGGGCGAGCGCGGCGTCATCATCAACACCGCCTCGGTCGCTGCCTTCGACGGCCAGGTCGGCCAGGAGGCCTACTCGGCTTCCAAGGGCGGCATCGTCGGCATGACCCTGCCACTGGCGCGCGACCTCGCACAGTTCGGCGTGCGCGTCTGCACCATCGCGCCGGGCCTCTTCGCCACGCCGCTGATGCAGGAACTGCCTGACGAGGTACAGCAGTCTCTCGCGGCCTCCATCCCATTCCCCAAGCGCCTCGGCCAACCCGAGGAATTCGCGGCACTGGCTGCCCACATCGTCGCCAACGGCCACCTCAACGGCGAAGTCATCCGCCTGGACGGCGCCCTGCGCATGGCGCCACGCTGAATCTGAAAGGACACGACCCCATGTTCATCACCAACACCTGGTACGTGGCCGCCCGCAGCGACGAGGTCGGCACTGACAAGCCCCTCGGTCGCAAGGTGTGCAACCACGCGATGGCCTTCTTCCGCAACAGCGCTGGCGCCGTCAGCGCGGTGGAGGACTTCTGTCCCCATCGCGGCGCGCCGCTGTCGCTGGGCCGCGTTACGGGCGACACCCTGGTTTGCGGCTACCACGGCCTGGCCATGGGTTGCGACGGCAAGACCGTCTCCATGCCCTGCCAACGCGTGCGCGGTTTCCCGGCCATCCGCAGCTTCCCGGTTCATGAGGCACACGGCTTCATCTGGGTCTGGCCGGGAGATGCCACAAAGGCCGACGCGACCCAGCTGCCCGCCTTCGAGTGGTTGGGCAACCCCGCCTTCGGCTACGGCGGCGGGCTGTATCACATCGCCTGCGACTACCGGCTGATGGTCGACAACTTGATGGACCTCACGCACGAGACCTATGTGCATGCCAACAGCATCGGTCAGAAGGAGATCGACGAGATCCCCTGCACGACCCGCGTCGAGGGCGACCACGTCATCACCGAGCGCTACATGCAGGGCATCGAGGCGCCGCCGTTCTGGAAGATGGCGCTACGCATGAATGGCCTGCCCGACGACCAGCCCGTGGACCGCTGGCAGATCTGCCACTTCACGCCACCCAGCCACATCATGATCGAGGTCGGCGTCGCGTTGGCCGGCCAAGGAGGCTATGACGCGCCCGACGCCGTCAAGGCGGCAAGCTGGGTGGTTGACTTCATCACGCCGGAGACCGACACCTCCATCCACTACTTCTGGGGCATGGCGCGCAAGTTCAAGCCGCAGGACGAAGCGCTGACGGCCCAGATCCGAGAGGGCCAGGGCAAGATATTTGGCGAAGACCAGGAGATGCTGGAGCGCCAGCAGCAGAACCTGCTGGCCTGGCCGCAGCGCCAGCTGCTGATGCTCAACATCGACGGCGGCGGCGTGCAGTCGCGCAAGGTCATCGAACGCGTGATGGCGGCGCAGACATGATCACCGTCCGCATCGAGACCAAGGAACCGGCCGCGCAGGGCATTTGCGCCCTCACCCTCGTGGCCGCCGACGGCGGCACCCTGCCGGCCTTTACGGCCGGCGCCCATGTAGACGTCCATCTGCCCGGCGGCATCGTCCGCCAGTACTCGATCAGCAACGATCCCGCCGAGACCCACCGCTACGTGCTCGGCGTTCTGCTCGATGCCCAATCGCGTGGCGGCTCGCGAGCAGTGCACGAACAGCTGGCGCCGGGGCAAACGCTGCAGGTGAGCGCGCCCAAGAACCACTTCCCGTTGGCACCCCAGGTTCGCCGCAGCCTGCTGATCGCCGGCGGCATCGGCATCACGCCCATCCTCGCGATGGCCCGCCAGCTCGCCGGTGAAGATGCCGACTTCGAGTTTCACTACGCGGCGCGCAGCGCGCAGCGCATGGCTTTCCGCGCCGAGATCGAGGCGAGCGCCTGGGCCGAGGTGGCGCATTTCCATATCGGCCACGACCGCCTGGACGTGGAGCGGCTGCTGGCCACACAGGACGCCGGCGCGCATGTCTATGTCTGTGGACCCAAGCGTCTGATCGACGCGGTGACAAACGCGGCGATGCGCCTGGGCTGGGCCGGGGAACGCATCCACCACGAGTTCTTTGCAGGTGCCGAGCCGCTCGCATCGGGCGAGAACCGCGCCTTCGAGATCGAACTCGCGGGCTCCGGCCGCATCATCCCGGTGGCGGCCGACCAGACCGCCGCCGAGGCCCTCATCGCCGCGGGCGTCTCCCTGCTCACGTCCTGCGAGCAAGGCGTTTGTGGCACCTGCCTCACCCGTGTCGTCGCCGGCGAACCAGAGCATCGCGACCTCTACCTGACGCCCGAGGAGCAGGCGGCCAACGACCAGTTCACGCCCTGCTGTTCGCGATCGCGCAGCGCCAGGCTGGTGCTAGAGCTGCCCTGACCAAGGACTTCAAGACCTGGCCGGGGTCGTCGCCGTCGCCCGGCACAAAGCTCATGTGGCTGGCCCAGGCCTGGATCAGCGTGCCGTCCGCCGTGAAGTGGTCCTTGCTGAGCAAGCGACGCTGATCCGCCATCTCGTGAGTTCCGAGATCACATGGCAGCTTTCGCCGGTTTTCTTGCCGCGCGCGGCAGCACCATGACGCAGAGAAGCAATCCGCCAACGACAGTCGTCATCACCATCCCGGAGACGTTCAGCATGCCAAGCGCGAACGTGAAGCCGCCCAGCAGCACCGTCGCGAGCAGCACACCGACGATGCTGCCGCGCCCGCCCTGGATCGCCACGCCGCCGAGGATGACGATGGTGACGGCGTCCAGCTCCCAGCCGAGGGCGAGGTTGGGACGCGTGCTGCCGATGCGGCCGGTCAGCTGCACAGCGGCCAGCGCCGCCATCAGTCCCGCCAGCGTGAACAGCAGCAGCCGGTAGCGCTGCACGGCGATGCCGGAAAAGCGCGCCGCCACGGGGTTGGCGCCGATGGCGTAGATGCGCCGGCCATGGACCGTGCGGTGCTGCAGCAGGACGCACGCCACCGCCACGGCCAGCATGACGCCGAACTCGATCGGCACGATCAGCCACGGCCACCCCAGCAGATCGCCCAGCGTGCCGTTGCCCCACTGGCTCAGCCAGTCCGGGTAGCCCGTGATGGCCTGGTCGCCCAGCAGCACCAGGGCCAGGCCCCGGTACAGCGACAAGGTGCCGATGGTGACGACGACGGAGGGCAGTTGCCAGCGCGTGACCAGCCAGCCGTTGAATGCACCGCAGGCGATGCCGCAACCCAGGGCCGCACCGATCATGCCGACGGCGCCTGCGCCGGCCTGCATCGCAAAGCCCATGGCCAGCGAGCACAGCGCCATGGTCGCGGCAATGGACAGGTCGATCTCGCCCGCGATGATCAGCAGCGCCATGGCCATCGCGATCAAGGCCTTTTCCGACATATTGGTCGTGCTGTCGGCGATGGCGTAGGGGGAGGCAAAGCCATCGACGCCGAGCCCGAAGCCGACGTAGACGGCGACGATCAGCGCCGTCAGCACACGTTCCCAGGAACCCCAGGCCTTCATGCAGTCCGCCTTTCCAGGATCTGCTGCCCCGATTGACGCAGTGCACGCGAGTTCAGCATCACCGAGACGAGGATGACGGCGCCGGCAATCGCCTGCTGCCAGAACGGCGAGACATGGATGACCGGCAGGGCTGCATTGATGACACCGATGAACAGCACGCCCAGCAGCGCGCCACCGACCGTGCCGACACCGCCGGCGATGCTGATGCCACCGATGACGCAGGCCGCGATCACCGTGAGCTCGAAGCCGGCGGCCAGTTCGGTGAAGGCGATGGCATAGCGGCCAACCCACAGCAGGCCGGCGAGCCCAGCCAGAGCGCCAGACAGCGTGTAGGCCATGCGAATACGTTGCACCACCGGGATGCCCACGACCCGCGCGGCAGCCGGGTTGCCGCCGCAGGCATAGAGGTCACGCCCTTCCTTGCGCCAGCGCAGCAGCCACCATCCCAGCGCCGCGACCGCTGCAGCGAACCACACGAGCAGCGGCAAGCCCAGCAGCTCCGAGCGAGGCAGGGTCTTGATCGCCGGGTGGATGTCCTGGTCGTTGACCCAGGCGCCGCCGCTGACCAGGAAGATGGCACCGCGATAGACCGACATGGTGCCCAGCGTCACGACGATGGGCGGCAACTCGAAGCGTGTGATCAGCCAGCCGTTGAGGGCGCCCTGCGCCGCGCCCAGAGCCAGCGCCAACAGGATCAGCACCGGCGCGCCCGCACCCGCAAAGAGCTTGCCGAACAGCGCCACCAGCATGCCCGTCAAGGCAAGATTGGACGCCACGGACAGGTCGATGCCGCGCGTGAGCAGGACGGGCATCTGGCCGACGACGAGGATGGCGAGCAATGCAGAGTCGTTGGCAACGTCCAGCGCGTTGCGCGGGGTGAGGAACACGGGGGATCGCAAGCCCACCGCCAAGGTGATGGCCAGGATGACGGCGGCCAGCGCCCATTCGCGGCGCGTCATGCGGCGTTCCTGCCTTGCAGCGCAAGGCCCGAAGCTGCAGCCACGATGGTTTCTGCATCCGCCTCGCCGCGCCGGAACTCGGCCACCTGCCTGCCACGCTTCATGACCACCACGCGGTGGGCCAGGTGCATCACCTCGGGCAGTTCCGAGGACACCAGGATCACCGCCAGCCCTTGTTCGACCATCTCCGCCACGAGTTGATAGACCGCCTGCTTGGCGCCGACGTCGATGCCCTTGGTGGGCTCGTCCAGGATGACGATGCGCGGGTTCAGCCCCAGCCACTTGCCGATGACGACCTTCTGCTGGTTGCCGCCGGAGAGGCCGGACAGCGGCGTGTCCTGGCTGGCGGTCTTGACGTTCAACCGTTCGATGAGACGCTGCGCCAAGGCACTCTCACGAACAGCGGACAGCCAGGGCCCGTGCGAGGCATGGCCCTTCACCGCATGACGAGGCCCGGCCAACGCGGCCAGGCTGAGGTTGTGCCGCACCGAGAAATCGAGAATGCCGCCCTGGCGCTGGCGCTCCTCGGGCACGTAGGCCAGCCCCAGCGAGATGGCATCGGCCGGGTCACGGATGCGCTGCTGCCGGCCGTCGATGGCGATGCTGCCGCGAGACAGCGGCTTCAGCCCCATCAGCGCCATCATGACCTCGCTGCGACCCGCGCCGACCAGGCCGTAGAAGCCCAGGATCTCGCCACGGCGCAGCGCAAAGCTGATGCCGTCGAACTCGGTCGGGTGGCTGAGGTCGCGGGCCTCCAGCACGACCGCGCCGGGCTGCGTGTCCGCGTGCGGATACACCTGCTCGATGCCGCGGCCGGCCATCAGGCGCAGCAGCTCCGGCTCGCTGGCCTCTTTCATGGACCCGGCGCCGACCGAGGCGCCATCCCGCAGCACCACGTAGTTGTCGCAGACGGCGAACAGTTCGTCGAACTTGTGCGAGATGAACAGCACGGCCACGCCGCGATCCAGCAAGCCCCGCACGATGCCGTAGAAATCACGGATCTCGGCCTGCGACAGCGCGGCGGTCGGTTCGTCCAGGATGACGACACGGGCCCGGTGCGACAGCGCCCGCGCGATCTCGATCAAGTGCCGCTGGGCCAGGCTGAGCTGCCGGACCGGCGTCGTAGCGTCAAAGCCTGCCCCCACCTCGTCGAGCACCTCCTGGGCCTGCCGGTTCATCGTCGCCCAGTCCACCACACGCAGCGCTTTCGGCCCGCGCTGGGGCTGCCGGCCGATGAAGATGTTTTCCGCCGCCGTCAGCTCCTCGAACATCACCGTTTCCTGGTGCACAGCGACGATGCCGGCGGCCTGGGCCGCGTGCGTGTCGCGCAGGCGCAGCGGCTGGCCGTCCAGCCACAGTTCGCCCCCGTCAGGCTGATGGACGCCCGTGAGGATCTTGACCAGCGTCGACTTGCCCGCGCCGTTCTCGCCGATCACGGCCAGCGCATGGCCCGGCCGCAGTTCCAGGTCCACGCCGCGCAGCGCATGCGTCGGCCCGAAGCGTTTGTGGATGCCCCTCAGGCAGAGCACCCCGGCTCGCTCAGAAGAACTTGGCGAACTTGTCGACATTGCTCGCGTCGTAGGTGAAGGGCTCGGCCATGACGGCCTCGTTGTCCGCATCCAGCGTGACCGTGCCGACGCGGCCGACGCTGATCTTTGACCCCGCACTCGCCGTCGCCTTGCCGGTGACCAACCCATGGGCGATGAAGACGGCCGAGTAGCCCAGGTCGATCGGGTTCCAGATGGCGAAGCTTTTCACCGCGCCGCTGCGCACATGCCCGGCCATTTCAGACGGCAGGCCGAGGCCGGTGACGAAGATCTGGCCGACCTTCTTCTCGTCTTGCACGGCCTTGGCGGCCGCCGCGACACCGACCGTCGTCGGCGCAACGATGGCCTTCAGCTTGGGGTAGCTCTTGAGCAGGCCCTGCGCTTCGCGGTAGCTCTTGTCGGTCTGGTCGTCGCCGTAGACCACGCTGACCAGCTTCAAGCCCTGGGACGCCGGCTGGGCCAGCGCCTTCTTCATTTCCGCAATCCACAGGTTCTGGTTGGTGGCCTGGGCCGTGGCCGACAACACCGCGATCTCGCCGCTGCTGCCGATGGCGTCGGTCGTCAGGCTGACGAGCTTCTGGCCGATCAGTGCATTGGACGACGGCGCGAGATGCACGAGGCGCCCGTCCTTGCGCACCGCCGAGTCGAACGACACGACCTTGATGCCGCGCGCCATGGCCTTCTTGAGCACCGGCACCAGCGCATCAGGGTCGTTGGCGGACACGACGATGGCCTTCACGTTCTGCGCGATCAGCGTGTTGATGACCTCGATCTGCCCCTCGGCCGTGGCCTTGGCGGGGCTGGCAAGCACGATCTCCACGCCGCCCAGCGCCTTGGCCGCCTCGAGCGCGCCCTGATGGGCCGCGATGAAGAAGCCGTTGCCCGAGCTCTTGGCGACGAGGGCGATCTTGTCAGCGGCCAGCGCGCCCTGTGCGGTCAGGCAGGAGGTGGCGGCGATAACGGCGAGCGCCAGCGCGCGGCGACGGAGGGTCATGGTGCATTCCTGGAAAGCGGGCGCTAAGGCTATCTGTTCTCGCCCGGCGGTGTCGGCCTTGGTGCACAACAAGCAAGCGGTTGAGCGAAGTCAACCCGCGCGCAGCTCCTCTATTGCGGCATCGTCGCCTGCGCCGGCATGGCCTTCTCCGGCGTGCTGCCCTCGCCTTCGAACGGCCGCAGACGGAAGGCGACGCGAACGGGTTCCAGCTTGGTCCGGTATTGCATGTGCGGCTGGCCGACGTGGCTCCAGGAGTTGTCGCCCCCCACGCCCCATTGCGCGCCGTCGATCAGCAGCGTGCCGTGGTCGTGGGGCACGATGTCGCTGCTCTTCCAGGTGCCGGGCGGGCGGCGATAGAGGTCGGTGTAGGGGAAGGCCAGCGCGTTGGCCATCAGCAGCGCCCTGCCCTCCACCCGCAGGCCGCGGCCGCCGCCGGAGACTTCGAGCCAGCGCACGTCGACCTTGTTGCCGGTGTCCTGCGGCCGCATGTAGTCGTGGTTCTGGTCGGCGATGGCGCCACGCCAGAGGCCGACGGCCGCGCTGGTCTTGCGGTCGACATGGCTCTCATGCGGGCCGCGGCCGTACCAGCCGACGGTGGTCAGCGTTGACGGCATGTCGAACCACAGGCCGACGCGCACTGGGGGCGGCAGATCGCTCTTGAGCGGGGTGAGCAAACCTGCCACGTCGACGCTGCCGTCGCCGGTCATGGTGTAGCTGGTGACGAAGCGAGCCGCGCCGGCGCCCAGCGCGTGATCGACGGTGACCTCCACCGCGCCGCCCGGCAGACTGCGGCTGGTCATCGACCGGACCTGGCGTTCGCTGGTCATCAGCTTCCAGGGCGCCTGCTGGCGCACCGTGCCGGTCAGCGTGTCGTTGTCGGTCTCGGCGCGAAAGAAGTTGGGCCGGCCGCCGCTCAGCAGCGGTGCGCCGGCCTTGCCGTAGCTGGTCAGCAGGCCGGTCTTGCGGTCGAGTACCAGGGTCGTGCCTGCGGCAGACAAGGTCACGGCGTCTGCGCTCTCCGTCTGCTGGACAGCGCCCTTGGCCGGCGGACTGGATGCGAGCGCGTGCGGCGCCAGCGCGAACTGCTCCCAGCCGACGACGTAGCCCTCGGGCGTCAGCGGCACCGCGCCTGCCCGGGCCTTGGCGCGCACGGTGACGAAGTACTCCGCGCCCGGCTTGCGCGCGATGCCGGCCAACGGCAGCTTCACCTTCTGGGTTTGCCGCGCCTGCGTCGACAGCGCCGCCAGCGCCCCGGAGGCGACGGTCACGCCGTTTTCCTGCAGCGCCCACTCGAAGGCAAAGCCCGAGAGGTCGCGGAAGTCGTGGCGGTTGCGCACGGTCACCGTGGCCGACGCTGGATCGAAGGCCTCGAACTGGATCGGCGAGAGCACCTTCTGCACTTCGTAGACATGCGGGTTGGGCGTGCGGTCGGGCTGGATCAGGCCGTCGCCGAACTCGATGTCGCCGCCAGGGTTGGGCCCGTACTCGCCACCATCGCCCCAGTAGCGCCGGCCGTCCTTGGTGGTGCGATACATGGACTGGTCGACCCAGTCCCAGATGAAGCCACCCTGCAGCTTCTCGTACTTGTAGGTGGTGTCCCAGTAGTCCTTGAAGTTGCCGCCCGAGTTGCCCTGCATATGGGCGTACTCGCACTGGATCATGGGCTGGGTGCGGGTCGGGTCGGTCGCCCAGTCCACCATCTTCTCGATGTCGTCGTACATCGGCGCGTAGATGTCGACGTAGGCGTTGGGCTGGTGCTCCCAGTCGAGCGTGCCCCAGCCGAGGTAGGAGATCAGGCGCGAAGGGTCGCGCTGGCGCGCCTGCGCGGCGGCCTTGGCGAAGGTGGGGCCTATGCCCGCCTCGTTGCCAAGAGACCAGAAGATCACCGAGGGGTGGTTCTTGTCGCGCTCGACCATGTTCATGACGCGGCTGACATGCGCGGCCTCCCAGGCGGGGTCGAAGCCGAGCTGCAGCTTCTGCCGGAGTTCCGGAAACTTGTTGCCGTAGTCCATATAGGCATGGCTCTCGACGTTGGCCTCGTCCATGACGTAGAGGCCGTACTCGTCGGCCAGCGCATACCAGAGCTCGGCGTTCGGGTAGTGCGAGGTGCGCACCGCATTGATGTTGTTGCGCTTCATCAGTTCGATGTCGCGGCGCATGGAGGCTTCCGACATGACGTGGAAGGTCTCGGGGTCGTGCTCGTGGCGATTGACGCCGCGGATGACGATGGGCCGGCCATTGACCATCACCAGGCCGCGCTTGATCTCGACCGTACGGAAGCCGATGCGCTGCGGCGTCGCCTGGATCAGCCGGCTATCGGCGTCGAGCAGCTCCACCAGCAGCGTGTAGAGATTGGGCGTCTCGGCCGTCCAATGGCGAACGTCTGGCACGGGTGCGGCCAGCGTCTCGGTGCGGGCCGCGCCGGCCGCGACCATGGCGGCTTGGGTCGCGACCACCTTGTCGCCATCCAGCAGCGTCATGCGCAGCTGCAGCGGCTGGGCGCGCTCGGTCAGGGCGATATCGGCCGAGAGCAGGCCGTGGCGATAGTCCTTGTCCAGGCCGGCATGCACGAAGAGGTCGGTCAACCGGGTCCTGGGCACGGCCTTCAGGTAGACCGATCGCTCGATGCCCGAGACGCGCCAGAAGTCCTGGTCTTCCAGGTAGGACCCATCGGACCAGCGGTGGATCTGGATGGCGACGACGTTCTTCTGCGCCGGCTTCAACAGGGCGGTGACATCGAACTCGCTGGGCAGCTTGGAGTCCTCGGAGTAGCCCGCCTCCAGACCATTCACCCAGACCTGATACGCCGAGCCGGCGGCGCCGATGTGCAGGATGACGTCCTGCCCCGACCAGCTGGCCGGCACCTCGACCGTGCGGCGATAGGAGCCCACCGGGTTGGTGGCGTGCGGGATCAGCGGCCGGTTGGCCGGGTGCGGGTAGGTGATGTTGTTGTAGCGCGCCTGGTCGTAGCCCTCGGCCTGCCACATGGCCGGCACCTTGATGGTCTTCCAGGCAGAGACGTCGTAGGTCGGCTTCTCGAAGCCGTTGGGCACATCGTCCGAAGAAGGCGAGAAGATGAACGACCATGGGCCGTCCAGCGTCTGGTAGCGGGCCGAGCGGGTCTTGTCGCCCGCCAGCGCCGCCGCGCGGTTCTCGAACGGGAAGTGTGTCGCCACGGCCGGCAGCTTGCCGCGCGCAAACACCGCCGGGTTCTCCCAGTCGGGCCGCGAGGCGTCCACCTGCACAGCCTGCACCTGCGGCGCCTGCGCCTGCACCACCGCAGCTGCGGTGCCCAACAAAAGCGCCACGCCCACATGGGCCATCAGTCTTGCATGCACAGACATCTCCTGGGTTCTCAAAGCACGGTGATGTCTTTGTGCCGCGGCACGAGGGTCTTCATGGCAGCCCATGCGACGAGGTAGGCCAGTGCGCAAAGGGAGAACATGATCATGTAGCCGGTCGCCAGCTCACCGCGGGCGCCATAGGCGTCGAAGATCCAGCCGCCGAGCTTGGACACCGCCACGCCACCCAGGCCGCCGGCCATGCCACCGATGCCGACGACCGAGCCGATGGCGCGCTTGGGGAACATGTCCGACACGGTGGTGAAGAGGTTGGCGGACCAGGCCTGATGCGCCGACGCGCCGATGCCGATCAACAGCACGGGCATCCAGTAGCTGATGCTGCCGAGCGGCTGCGCCAGCAGCACCACCAGGGGGAAGAAGGCAATCACCAGCATGGCCCGCATGCGGCCGTCATAGGGCTTGTAGCCGCGCTGCATGAACCAGGTCGGGAACCAGCCACCACCGATGCTGCCGATCATGGTCATGCTGTACAACACCGTCAGCGGCAAGGCGATGTCCGTCGTGCTCATGCCGTACTGGCTGGTGAGGTACTTGGGCAGCCAGAACAGGTAGAACCACCAGACACCATCGGTCAGGAACTTGCCGACGGCAAAGGCCCAGGTCTGGCGATGCGCCAGCAGCCGGAACCACGGCACCTTGGCGCCGTCAACGGCAGGCTCGGTGGCCTCGCGGTCGCTGTTGATGTAGGCCAGCTCGGCGGCGCCAAGCCGGCGCTGCCGCGACGGGGCGTCGTAAAAGGTGACCCACAACGCGACCCACAGGAAGCCAATGGCGCCGATGGCGATGAAAGCCATCTGCCAGCCCCAGGTGACGGCGATCCATGGCACGGTCAGCGGCGCCAGGATGGCACCGACATTGGCGCCCGAGTTGAAGATGCCCGTGGCGAAGGAGCGCTCCTTCTTGGGGAAGTATTCGGCGGTCGCCTTGATGGCGGCGGGGAAGTTGCCGGCCTCGCCAAGGGCCAGCACGGCGCGCGACACCATGAAGCCGATCACCGACACGGGCAGCCCGACACCGAGGGCCACCAGGATGCCGCCGATGGGCACGGAGAAGGCATGCATCATGGCGCCGAGCGACCAGACGACCACCGCGATGGCGAAGGCGCGCTTGGTGCCGATGGCGTCGATGAAGCGGCCTGCGAACAGCATCGAGATCGCATAGCCGAACTGGAACACCGCCGTGATGTTGGCGTAGTCGGTGTTGGTCCAGCCGAACTCCCTGGACAGCGACGGCGCCAGCAGGCTGAGCACCTGCCGGTCCAGGTAGTTGACGGTGGTGGCGAAGAACAGCAGCGCGCAGATGGTCCACCTGTACTTGCCGATGACTTGCTGGTTCATGGTTCAGCCCTCTGTTCAGTCGTTGGCAACCAACTTGTCACCCACGAACACGCGGTAGCGGCGGATGCGGCCCGTGACGCTGTCGGGCCCCTGGCGCGGCGTGTAGCGCAGGCCGGCGATGTCGATCGGGCTGCCCAGATCGATGATCAGGCGCGGCGGTCCCGCAGGTTTGACAGGGCTGCTGTAAGCCGTGTGCCAGAAATCCGTGGCCTGGCCATTGATCGCGTTCAGCGCGCCGCCGTCTTCCTTGCGCGCCTCCTCGCTGCTGGCGTAGGCGATGGTCCAGGCGGTCTGGTTCACGGGCTTGCCTTGAGCATCGAGCACTGCCAGCTCCGCGATTGCCGCATGCGGCTTGCCGTCGAAGGCATCGAGCACCTCGATGCAGAGCTGGCGGCCACGCGCCGGCTCGTTGAAGCGCACGTCCTGGGTCGCCGAGCCGCTGGCGAACTGCGCTGCATGAACCGGCGTCAAGCCGGCCAGGCGCGGGCGGGCCGTGCTGGGCGGCCGCGGCAGGTCGAGCTCCGGGCGCAGCTGGTCGAGCACGGGTGCGAGCTTGCCTTCGATGCGGTTGGCGCGCGGCCCGGTCAGGTCGAGCACGACGACCTCGTTGCGGCCGGCCCTGATCCAGGGGCCGGGCAGGTACATCGTCTGCGTGGGGCCGATGCTCCAGTAGCGGCCCAGGCAGCGGCCGTTGATCCAGACGATGCCCTGGCCCCAGGTGGACATGTCGAGGAAGGTGTCGGCAGAGGCCGTCGCTTCGAAGTTGCCACGCCAGAAGGCGGGTCCGGCTGTCTTGCTGGATTGCCATTGCAGCGGCGGCAGGTCGCCGTCGGCGCCGAAGTCGATGGCGCGGATCTCCCAGCCTTTGAGTTCCTGCGCCGAGTCCTTCGACGTCCTGAACATCACCGGGCCCTGCAGGCCTTTGCGGTCGTGAACCTCCATGCCGAAGTTCACGCGGGCAATCGTGTGCAGCAGGATCTCGACGGTGGTGTCACGGGTGCGCGCGGGCACCTTGACGCCGAAGCGGCGGTGGCGCGTATCCATCGTGCCGGCCAAGCGGCCGTCGATGAAGACCCAGGCCAGGTCACGCGCATTCGCGGCTTCCAGCTTGCCGGCAGGGCCGGCGGGCAGCGTGACGCGATAGGCGATCAGCCCGCGGCTGATGTCGTATTGCTCGATGTTCCTGGGCGACTCGGCCCGAATCGCCTGTGCCAGCAGGTTGACCAGCACCGGCGCCGTCTCCGTGAGGGCGAACGAGGGAATCGTCATCACCGGCAACCTGGCCGGCGGCGCGGGGAGAACCTCGCCCGCCTTCAGGTGCCTGGCCAGGCAGTCTCGATAGGTGCGGAACTTCTCGCCGATCCAGCCGGCCTCGCCGATCGGCGCGTCGTAGTCGTAGCTGGTGGTGTCCGGGCGGAAGGGACGATCGCAACCGCCCCAAAGGCCGAACGTGGTACCACCGTGTGCCATATAGAGGCTGAACGAGCCGTTCGCGTTCAGCATCGCGTCGATGTCCTGGACGGCGCGCGCGTTGTCGCCGCGGCGGTGGGGCGCACCCCAGGTGTCGAACCAGCCGGAGTAGTACTCGCCGCACATCAGCGGCCCCTTCTGCAGGGCGGCCAGCGCCTTGAAGCCGCCTGCAGGGTCGCTGCCGAAGTTGGCCACCGTGAACAGCTCGGGGACGTGTGTCTTGCCGACCGCGTTGGTCGGGTTGCACTGGAACAGCGGCACGTCGAAGCCACCGTCGAGCACGGCCTGGCGCATCACGCGCATGTACTCGCGGTCGTCGCTGAGGAAGCCGTATTCGTTCTCGACCTGCACCATCAGGATGGGGCCGCCCTGGCTGACCTGCATCGGCGTCAGCACCCGCCCGACCTCCTTCATCCAGCGCCGCACCGGCTGCACGAAGGCGTCATCGCGGCTGCGCAGGAAGGTGTCGCCAGGATGCTTCAACAGCCACCACGGCAGGCCGCCCATCTCCCATTCGGCGCAGGCGTAGGGGCCCGGGCGCAGGATCACCCACAGGCCCTCGGCCTGGGCCAGTTTGCAGAACTCGACCGCGTCACGCTGGCCTTCCCAGCGGTACTGGCCTTCGCGCCATTCGTGGAAGTTCCAGAACAGATAGGCGCACACCGTGTTCATGCCCATGGCCTTGATGGCCTGCAGGCGGTGGCGCCAGTACTCACGCGGCACCCGCGCGAAGTGCATCTCGCCGCAGCGGATCTGCAGCGGCTTGCCGTCGAGCAGGAAGTCGCTGTCGCCGATGGCGAAGCGAGCTGTTTCTGCACTGGCCGCGTTGGCCGCGGGTGCATTCAGCATGAGAGCCGCACCTGTGGCGGCGGCCCCGAGAAGTCGACGGCGAGGGAGGAGAACGGTCATGGGGGGGCCTGGGTTTGCAGAAGGCGGCAAAAGACCCTGCCTCGGGTTGCGAGGCAGGGTGAAGGGTGCGCCATGCAGCGCAGCCCGGAGACACTCGTGTTTCAGGGGCGCCACTGCAGCACGCGCACCTTGCTGGGCGGAGCGGTCGCGGTGCCCTCTGCATCCACCTGCTGAACGGCTTGCAGGAACAAATTCAGCTCGCCTTGCGTGCGCCACAGTTCCGTGTCGAAGCTGGGTTCCCAGGCACCTGCGGAATCGCGCGTGAGGTCACGCACGGTCCAGCGCCTGGCGCCGAAGTCGGTGATGCGGGCGACCGACACCTTGCTGCCGCGCTCTTCGTCGCGAAACACCAGCAGCGCCGTGGGCGGGCTGCCCTGCAGGCCGACCATGATCTGCGGGCGCGATATCGGAATCGCCTTGGTGCCCACACCGCTCAGAGAAAACGGCGTGCGGCGGAAGCCCAGTTCCAGTTCCTTCCACGCGCCGCCGCTGCGGTAGACCACCTGGTACTGCGGCACCGCGTTGCCCGCGCGCCGCCAGTAGCTGGCGATGTAGGGCTGGCCCTCTTTGTCGGCCGACATCGACGTCTGGTTGATCAACTCGCTGTTCTGCGGGATGCGCGCCGCGTATTCGGCGCTGGCCGCCGTGATGGGCAGTGCGTAGGGCCGTCCCTCCGATGTCTCCCAGGTCAGGCCGCCGTCGCGCGAGCGGGCATAAGCCATGTCGTGGTTGCTGGCGACGTCCGGCGATTCGCGCCAGACCCAGGACAGATGCAGCGTGCCCTGGTGGTCGAGGAAGGCCTGCCAGTAGGCGTTGCGCCGCCCTTCCCCACTGATCAGGTTGCCATGCAGCCGCGTCCAGGCCCGCGTGCCCACGTCGTAGCGGTTGATGACCAGGTTGCCGCGGCCCGAGCCGCCGTCCCGGTAGAAGAACAGCAGGTTGCCGTCCGGCTGGCGGTGGAACTCGGGGTAGGACACGGAACCCTCGTCGTGCCCCGTCATGGGCAGCTTGTCGGTCAGCTCCAGCGCGCCGGGGCGCAGGCTGCGCGCGTAGCGCAGGGCATTGTTGTGGTGGTCCCAGGCGAGGTGCAGGATGCCCGCGCCGTCGACCATGATGCTGATGCTGTTGTGAGCATCCAGCGCATTGCCCTTGTACTGGGTGGTCTTGAGCTCCCAGGCGTCGCTGCCCAGCCTGCGCTTGCCCAGCACGACGTTGGCGTGCTGGTCGTAGTAGGCGATGTACTGCATGTCGCCATGCGTGACGAGGGAGTTCTTGCGGAACACCACGGCGTTGACGGAGTTCCGTGCCCAGCCTTCGCCCACGTCCACAAGGCGCACGTCGCTTGCGGGCAAGGCCTCGCGTTGAGGCGCGGCCGCGCAGCCGGCAACCAACGCCGCGATGACCAGGGCTAACGATACTGTCTTCATGCAAGGGCAAAGGAGCGAGCCTCGCATGAAGCCCGTCCTGCATTCAATCAACGTGGTGCTCAGAACTTGCCACGCAGGCCGATCTTGAAGGTGCGGCCGTCGTACTTCGCGTAGTCCATGCGGGTCTTGTTGCCCAGGCCGTACTGGCCGGTGGCGTCTTCGAAGTAGTCGTACGCCAGCGTGTTGGACAGGTTCAGCGCATCCAGGCGAATCTCCACCGAATCGTTGATCTTGTAGCTGATGTTGGCGTCCAGATAGCCACGGCCAGCGCGCCAGCGGATCAGGTCGTCACCGTTGTTCTTCGGGTTGTCGCCATGCAGGGAGCGGCCCTTGTAGTTGTAGGAGGTGCGGAACGCGAACGGGCCTTTCTCGTAGTACAGCGTGGTGCTGTAGGCGTACTTGGGCACCGAGTTCACTTCAATGGTGTTGCCCGCGTTGGTGATCCACTGCTGGCTGTTGAACGGGTTGATGTGGGTGTAGCTGGCGAGCGCACCGAAGCCCTTGAAGGGATCGGGCAGGAAGTTGAAGTCCTGCTGGTAGGCCAGCTCGAAGCCCTTCAGCGTCTGCTTGCCGGCATTGCTGTAGGTGCGCAGCGTCATGGGCAAGGCGGGGTCGACCTTGCCCTGGGCGTTCTGGAAAATGGCGCCGAGTGCGGTATCGGGCAGGCCGAGGGCACCGAAGGTGGTCTGCGTGGTGCTGGCCACGGTGGCGTCGGTCAGGTCCTTCTTGAACAGGGCTGCCGACAGCATGCTGCCCTTCTGGAAGTACCACTCCAGGCTGGTATCCAGATTCCGCGACTGCTGCGGACGCAGGCTCGGGTTGCCGGCCGTCGCCGTGTTGTCGAAAGGATTGGGGATCACGGTCTGTGCGGCAATGATGGACAGCGAGGCGCGGCTGAGCGTCTTGCCCCAGGAGGCGCGCCAGGTCAGGTCGTCCGTCACGTCCAGGGCGGCGCTCACCGCGGGCAGCACATTGCGGTATGAGCCCTTCTCCTGGTTGGGCAGGTAGGTCAGGCTGGCACCTTGCTGCTTGAAGTTGTCGATCAGCGTCTCGGTGCGTGAGTAGCGCACGCCGGCGTTCAGTCGCAACTCCCTGTCGAAGACCTGGCCCTTGAAGTCGGACTGGATGAAGCCGGTAGACACCTTCTCTTCCGCCTTGAAGCTTTGCGCGGGCGTGAAGGTCGCTTCCGAGTTGAAGGCCAGCGGATCGAAGGTCGAGTAGGTGTAGCCGCGGGTGAAGGTGCCCCAGGCGTGCGGCCAGCCGGCACCCATATCCAGGTTGGAGATGGGCAGCGTGGAGGTCATGCCCGTACGCAGGCCTGCAGTGCCCAGCGTGTTGAGCTTGGCGGTGGCAGCGGACGTGCCATTGCGCTTGTTGATGTCCTTGGAGGTCTCGGCGTAGACAAGGCCGGCCTTCAGGTGACCGGTCCAGTCACCCGCCAGGGCGTAGTCCCAGTCGGCCACGACGCGGCCCTGCTTGCCCTTGTCGGTCTCGCGGGTCCAGCCGGTGCCGATGCCGAAGCCCTGGAAGTTGGCGGGGTCGGTATAGCTGACCGGTGAGGACATCGACGGGTAGACGTGGTCGCTGCCGTAGTCGATGGTGGAGTCGACGCCGAAGATCTGGCCGGACAGGGTGTCCTGGTAGCTCAGCGCCTTGCTGCTGTTGCTGCTCAACTGACCCGTCAGCACCAGCTTGTCGTTGACGCTCCAGCGGGCGTTGGCCGCCACGTAGCCGAACTTGGTCTCGTCTTCGCTGTAGGTCACGCCGCTGCTGTAGGACGTGTTGCCGAAGGTGCCGGTCAGCAGGTTCGATCCCGGGTCGATCTTCACGTCGAGCGGAATGAAGCCGTTGTTGCCGGACTGGCCGGCAGGCGCGTTGCGGTTGGTGGTGCGGCTGTTGCGCACCAGGATGCCGAAGTACATCTCGTCGCGCGTGTT
The DNA here is from genome assembly GCF_059421665.1 of Roseateles sp. GW821-FHT02E12. Taxonomy (NCBI): domain Bacteria; kingdom Pseudomonadati; phylum Pseudomonadota; class Betaproteobacteria; order Burkholderiales; family Sphaerotilaceae; genus Roseateles; species Roseateles sp. GW821-FHT02E12. Next base: position 1,396,776 of record NZ_JBWKVK010000002.1, on the reverse strand, counting down.
CTTCAACTTGGAGTAAAGCGTATCCAGGCTGAGGTTCAGCGTCGGGGTCTTGAACTGCAAAGAGGACACCAGGCCATCGCGGCTGCGGTCATTGGACGAGCCGTAGAAGCGGTAGATGCGCGGCAGCAGCGCGTTGTCCACCTGGGCGCGGGTGAGTGACCCCAGGTTGGCGCGTGGGCTGTCGTAGTCCAGCGCGACGGCGAAGTTGCCCTTCACGGGGCTCTGGCTGCCGCGCGCGGAGCTGTTGTAGCCGCCGGTCGCTTCGAAGCCGGAGCGGTTGTTCACGCTCGAGGAATGCGACACGCCTGCCAGGAAGCCCCACTCGCCCCAGGTGTTTGAGTACAGCGCGAAGCCCGTCGGGTCCGTCTTGCCGGATGTGGTGTTGTGGGTCGCGGTGAGGCCGTAGCGGATGGTCTGCTTGGGGTTGTCGAAGGGGCGCGGCGTCTGCAGGTCCACCACGCCGCCCATGCCGCCTTCGCTCAGTTCCGCCAACGGGGTCTTGTAGAAGTCCACGCGGCCGAACAATTCGGACGCGAACACGTCGTAGTTGAAGCCGCGAGCCGCGCTGCCGATGGTGGCGGTGGACGTGGCGTTCACCAGCGCGCCGTTCAACGTGGTGACGGAGTACTCGGTCGGCAAGCCGCGGATGGAAATACGCTGACCTTCGCCAGAGCTTTCATCGCGGTTCAGGATCACGCCGGGGACGCGTTGCAGCGACTCCGCCACGTTGGCCTCGGGGAACTTGCCGATGTCCTCGGCCACGATGGAATCGCGCACGCCGATGGCCTGCTGCTTGAGCACCATCGATTTCTCGAGGCTGGAACGAAAGCCGGTCACCACCACGGCTTCGAGCTGGCTTTTCTCCGCCTTTGCGGCGCCGTCCGGCGCGTCCGGCGCCTTCTCGGCCATCGGCGCGGGAGCCGCTGCCTGGGCACCTGCCTGCCCGTAGGCAGCGGCAAGCGCCATGGAGATTGCCGAATAGATCAGTCGTTGTTTCATTGTCTCTGCTCCATATGCCACTGTGGGCTTATTTGCAATCCCGGCCTTATTAATAACGCCGGAGCTTGTCAGTTTATTTATGCAACCACTTGAAGTGGTATTTTTAATATGTCAACGTTACCATGTTGACTCAAAAAAAAGCGCCACTCTCGCTGTGCGACCGCAGCACAAAATCCGGCCATCGCCTACATGCCCGCCGCCAAGCGGTCCACCTCGAAACGAGCGAGGCGTCAGTGTCCATTTCATTGGTATGGTAACGTTGTCTCATTCGGCTGCAAGTTGCTTTGCAGCGACAGCCGACTGGTACAAGCACCAAGGGCATGGGCCATTGTTGGCCCAGCTTACTTCCACGGGCCACCGCGAAGGTATCAATAAAAAGCGTTGAGATATACGAAATTGCGTTGGACGCAGCCGCGTATTGCACCAACTCGACAGCCACGCAATCAGTCCTTGTATTTGGGGTCGATGTTGAGGAACACCCCACCCTGGTACACCAGCACCGGGTCGTGTGGGTCTGACCAGTCCACCGCGTCAGCGACTCGATCCGCAAATTGGCGCGAACTCTGCGTCGGCTGGTAGCGCAGAAAGCGCGAATGCCGGTCGTCCCACCACCTGCCCGGGTTGTCCGAGATGCCGAAGGTGATGGTGTGGCCCACCCGCGGCGTCAGCAGCGAACGGCGCAACAGCTGGACGAGGTCGTCCAGCCCCAGCCAGGTCGCCAGTTGCCGGTGCGTGGAGGCCTCAGGAAAGCAGTAGCCGATGCGGATGCACACCGTCTCGATGCCGAAGCGGTCCCAATAAAGCCGGGACAGCGATTCTCCAAACACCTTGGAGACACCGTAATAGCCATCGGCCCTCGTCGGCATCGAGGCGTCGACCGTCTCGGTCGTTCGGTACATGCCCATGGTGTGGTTGGAGCTCGCGAACACGACGCGCCGGATGCCCAGCTTGTGGACGGCCTCGTACAGGTGGACCACGCCGAGGATGTTCGCGGCCATGATCGGCTGGAACTCGGTCTCGGTGGACACGCCGCCGAAGTGCAGGATGGCGTCGACGCCGTCGCACATCGCCAGCACCTGGTCCCGATCAGCGAGGTCGCAGTGCACCACTTCCTCGCCCGGTCGCGCCAGCCCCAGATCGGCGACGTCGCTCAGGCGCACGATCTCGGCGAACTCTTGCAGGCGGCCCCGCAGGCGGCCTCCGAGCCCGCCGGCTGCGCCGGTCATCAGGATGCGCTTGAATGGCTTGGACATGGTGATGGTGGCTACTGCGCGCCGACTTCGACGCGGATCGGCGCAGCCACGCGCTGGCGATAGGCCTCCACATAGGCCTGCCAAGCGGGCGCCGCGGGGAATTCACCGGACCAACTCGCCGCTGCGCCGAGGTAATAGCGCAGCGGCTGGCCAGCCCTGGCCTTGACGAGGATCAGCTCGTTGTCGGGATCTGCCGCGTAACCCTCTGCACCGGGCAGGATGATGGCGGTACCGAAGTCACCCGCGCTGCGCTGGCGCACCCACTGCATCAGCGTGTCCGGCGCACGGTAGGTGGCGACCTCCGGCGTCTGCTCGGCGTAGGCCGGCTTCTTGTTCAAGCCCAGGGCGACCGTGAGCGTCTGCGGGTTGGGGGTGCTGAAGCTGCTTTCGACCATGTCGAAATAGTGGCCCGCGTCGACCGTGAAGCGCTTGGTTTCGCTGACCGGCACACCCTGCGCATCCCACGCCGCGTAATCCAGCTCGAAGACAGCCCGCACGGGGCCGTTCGCAAGCACCCGCCAGGCCGAATAGTTGCGACTGGTGAACAGGCGGCTGCCATTCCAGATGCCGGTGCCGCCCGCGCCACGCGTGCGGCCGACGGCATACATGTCCAGGCCTTCGCCCTCTTCCCTGTGATAGTGGTCGTGCCCCTTGTTGTACCAACGGTCGACGATGAGGTAGGACGGGCGCTTGAACCAGATGTCCAGGCCGCTCGTCACCAGCACTTCCTTGTCGCTTCCCGGCGGCGCCGGTTCGGCCAGTGCCGGCCCATAGGTGCGGTGGCCGATCTTGTCGTTCTCCCATGCGAAGTCGTCCAGGCGCTCGGGAACATAACGCGCAAATGCCTTGACCGGGAACGGTGGCGCCACCGTGGCACTCCTCTCGACGGTGAATCGGGCGCTCTGCTCATCCGCCGCGAAATCGTGCTGGAAGATCAGCTCGCCATAAGCAATGCCCGCGCCTTTGGGATCGCGTGCCAGGGGCGCCACATTGGTGACCTGGTAGGGCAGCAGGCGGCCACTGGCATCGCGCACGGCCAGTTGCAACATCAGCGCCCCGGGCAGGTGCCGGGCGACCTCCGCCCACGGGATCGTGATCGTCTCGGCCGGCCGCGCTGCCTTCAGCTCATGCCGGACGGTGATGACCATGCGCTCGGCCGCCTCGGCACCGAGCGCCGCCAAGGCCAGTCCTGCTGCGAATATGGCCTGCCACATCAGTAGTTCACTGCGTAGTCTTTGGGAAACCTGCTGCCGCTGAACGCCTTCTTTTGCGTCCAGTCCTGCGCAGGCGCGGTCCAGTAGGAATCGCTGGCCGGCAGGCCCAAGGCGAGCAGGCCGGCCGCAGCGATGTACATGCTGCCGTTGTTGGAGTACCAGTCCCCCAACTCGGGCTGGTGGCCGCGAAAGCCGATGGTGAGGAAGCCATCCCGGCTGAAATTGCCCGGGCCGCCCCAGATGGCGACGTGGGCCGCATGCAGGGCCGAACGGACCTGCCCCTCGGGCAGCGAGGCGGGCAGCTGCTTGCGCCAGGCCAGCAAGGCCAGCGGCTGGAAGACCGCGGTACGGTAGGTCAGCGAGCGCCCAATGGGCGGGTAGCTGCCTTCCGGCCCCACGAAGCGCTCCAGGTGTTCGCAGTAGCGCTGCGCACGTTTGGTGGCTTGCGCCAGCAGGTCTTCCGGCTTGGCGTTCCAGAACGGCGCCTTCCTGGCTGCCAGCACCTCGAGGATCTCGAGGAGCATGGGGTACATGACGTAGGAGCAGTAGTAGTCGAAATGAAAGTCCTGGCCATCCTTGATCCATCCGTCGCCGATGTACCACTCGTTGATCTTGCGGATCGCGCCATTCATGCGCATCGGGTCCGATTCCTCACCGATGGACAACAGCCAGGCCTCGTTCATCGCCGCGAACAGGAGCCAGTTGATGTAGGGCACCTCGATGCGGCGCAGGCTCTTGATCTCGGCCACGATGCGAGCCTTGGTGGTGGCGTCGAGCGGCTCCCACAACACCTTGGGCGCGCGCATCAACGCATTGGTGAAGTAGGCCGAATCGACCAGCGCCTGGCCGTGCCCCTTCCAGGTCAGGCAGTCGGGACTTTTCGGGTCGACCGAGCTGGCATAGCTTTGCAGTGCCTGTTGCTGTAGGCGCTGGCGCAACCGGCCTTCGGGCGTAGCGTCGGCCGGCAGCGCGAGCCAGGGCGCGATGCCCGACATCAGGCGACCAAAACACTCGAGATAGGCAACGGACGGGTCCCGACCGTCCCATGTGGGGCTGAGCTCCAGCACGAACTTCTTCTTCAGTTCGCCCCTGGACATCGGATCCAGCACCGGCTCGGCCATCTGCCGGAGCAGATCCAGCATGTAGGCCCGCTCCTGACCGGGCGCGCCGGCGGACACCGCAGCGCCCACATGGCCTGCACCGAGCAGCCCCGGCAGGACCGGGCCCAAGGCCGCTGCGCGCATGAAATTGCGACGTTCCATAAGGCCTCCTGGTGGCAGCATCATTTGTCGAGCAGGCGGGCCATTTCCGACCCGGCGAGGAGGAACGCGCCGACACCAAAGTGCGACGTGGAATTCTGGTCGACCACCTGGCCCGCAATGGCGCGGTCACCGATGGGTTGCACATAACCCAGCTTGCCATCCGGCTGCACCGCAACCGTCGTCAGGAAATGCCAGCCGCGCTGGGCGGCCGGCAGATATTGGTCGCGCGGCAGCAATCCGTTGTTGATGCCCCAGAGCAGGCCGTAGGTGAAGAACGCGGTGCCACTGGTCTCGGGCCCGGGCGCGTGGGCGGGGTCCATGAGGCTGCGCGTCCAGTAGCCCTCGGGCTGCTGCAGCGGCACAAGCGCTGCCGCCATCGCCTGAAGCCGTTCGACATATTCGCCGCGGCGCGGGTCGTCCTGAGGCAAGTCCGACAGCACCCTCGCGAGCGCAGCGAACGCCCAGCCGTCGCCGCGCGCCCAGAAGTCCTTCTTGCCGTTGATGCTCTTGTGCTTGGGATAAACATATCTGGCATCGCGGTAATACAGGTGCTCCGCCGGGTCATACATGATGCTGCCGGCATGGCTGTAATACTCGTACAGCTTATCGAGATATTGGTTATTGCCGGTGATCTTGTGGAGTTTGGTCATGACGGGCATGACCATATAAAGCCCGTCGACCCACCACCAATAATCCTTGTTGGCGGTACTCATCTGATATTCCATCACCTCGCGAGCCCGGGCAATCTTGCGCGGGTCCTTGTCGAGCTGGTAAAGGTCGGCATAGACCTGAAAACAAATCTGCCAGTCCCCGAACAGCACATGGTCGTCGGTCTCGCCATAGCTGTATTTCCAGCTGGCCTTGTCCCTTGACTTGGCGCCCATCCACTGGTTGTGCTCCGCCCAGGCCTCTGAATAGCGCCGATAGCTTTCCTTGCCCGTCACCCGATAGGCCTCGATGTTGCCGGTGTGATAGGCCGCGACATTCCAGAACGGGCTTTCCTGCGCTGGCGTGCGGGCCTGCCAGTAGCCGTTGACCTTGTCGATCGCGGCAATCACGTCACTGCGACTGCCGGCCCCATTCTTTGCGGGCGCACTCGCGCATCCGCCGAGCGCGAGGCTCAGCGCGAACAACAGGCCAGTCACGTGGTTCTTCAATCTGATCATTGCGGAGTTTTGAGCAAGGCGGATTTCAGTCTGGACAGCGGCGTGTCGACCGCCCTGCGAGCAATGCCTTGGATGCCCGGTGAAGATCGAACCGCCCTTCGCGTCGCCCCATCGCGGCGGCACGCACCTGATGAGCCCTGCCGACCCATCGTTTAAAGCGAATATGGTCACGTTAGCATACTGACGCTCACAGGCAAAGATGTTTCTTCTTCCGTCCCGGAAAATTGGAATATCTCGGGGTTTATACCGAGTAACTTGTCTTTGCCATCAATGAATGTGGTATCGTGACCACATTCAGGTATTCCATTTCTACGGCGATCTATGCGCAAACCGAGCAGGCTCAGTGAAGTAGCGAAACTGGCAGGCGTCGCCCCCATCACGGCATCGCGTGCGATTCGCGGCAAAGGCTATGTCTCCGAAGACGCGCGGGCGCGGATCATGGAGGCCGCAGCACAGCTGAACTACGCCCCCGACATGGTGGCCAGGCACATGCGCGGTGCGAAGAGCATGCTGATCGGCATCTTCGTCAACAACTTCGGTTCCCTCGCGCTTCACGAGATCACGCGGGAAATCAGCAACGAAGCCCGTGCGCGTGGCTACGACATCGTGTTGTTCAACGCCGAGCGCTTCGACGTGCCGGACCGCGCGGGCACGCGCGACATGCTGGCCAACCTCTGCGCGGGCCTGATATTGCCCATGCCGAACGTCGAGGACGGCTATCTTGGCGAGTTGGAGCAGCGCCAACTGCCCTGCGTTTTCGTCAATTTCGAGGCGCGCGGCACAAAGCTGCCGGTCGTCGTCGTCGAAAACCGCCAGGGAGCCCGCACGGCCGTCGAGCATCTGCTGTCCCTGGGTCACCGCCGCATTGCCTTCATCGCCGGCTCCCATCACACCGGCCAGAGCGCCGAGCGCCAGGCGGCCTATGTCGAAGCGCTGAACCACGCGGGGATCGCCGCCGACCCGGCATTGATCGTCACCGGCCGCTTCGTTCAAACGGGCGGCCACGCAGCCACCCAGCAGTTGCTGGCCTTGCCCGATCCGCCGACCGCCATCTTTGCGGCCAACGACGAGATGGCATTCGGTGCCATCGATGCGATCCACAGCAAGGGCTTGCGTGTCCCGGGCGACATCTCGGTCGTCGGCTTTGACGACATTGCCATCTCCAGCCATATCCACCCCCCCCTCACCACCATGCGCCAGCCGCTGGCCGAGCTCAGTGCGTGCGCCGTGCGGGAACTGCTGGCGCTCATCGAGAGCCCGGGCCAGGAGGCGAAGAAGATCGCCCTGCCCCTGGAACTCATCGTCCGCAAATCGACCGGCCCAGTCACGCAGCGCGGCTGACGATGAACTACGTGCGCGTTGCGGGTGCCCGGGGCGTCGTGTCGGCGGGCCTCGCTGGGCTGGCCGTCCTGCTGCTCTGGTTGCTGTGCGGCGATTTCGGTGTCTCGATGCGCGAGCGCGCTGCTGTGCCGAGCGCCCTTGAGTTGCTGCGCCGACATGCGGCGTCCGACACCACGATCTCGCTGCTGCTGTCGACCGTGCCTGCCGCATTGAGTCTGCTGTTGGTACCCCTGGCCGGCTATCACTCGGACCGTTGCCGCAGCCGCCTTGGCAGGCGCAAGCCCTTCCTGATGATTGCAGCGCCGGCAGGCCTTCTGGCAATGATGGGCCTGGCGGCGTCACCCACGCTGGCGGGCTGGCTCGACGGTGCACTGGGCGCTTGGTCACCGGGCCTGCACAACTGCCGACTCGCGCTGTTCAGCCTGTTCTGGGCCGCATTCGACTGCGCCGCCATCAGCGCCTTCTCGTTGTTCAACGGCCTCGTCAATGACCTTGTGCCCGCGGGCCTGCTCGGTCGTTTCTTTGCGGTGTTCCGAATCGTCAGCCTGACGATCGGCATCACGTATCACAACTGGATCTTCGCGCTGACGGACCACTATCTGCGCGAGGTCCTGATTGGCGTCGGCCTTTTGTTCTGCCTGCCTATCCTCGCGATGGCGTTGATGCTGAAGGAAACGCCCTTGCCGCCCGACGCCGCACCCGCCGAAAGGACCGGGAGCCGGCTGAAATTTCCCCTCGATCACGTGCTGGCCTGCTTCCGCTATCGCCCCTATGGGTGGGCCGTCGCTGCCTTCGTGCTGGCCAGCGTCACCTTCAGTCCCTTCAACACCTTCTATCTGCACTATGCGCACGCCGCCGGCATCCAGAAGGCCACGCTCGGCGCACTGACGGCGGCAGGCTATGCGGTGTCCATCGTGTCGGCCTTTGCCATCGGGTCCATGGCCGATCGCTTCGGTGCATTGCGGGTCTCGGCGGTCATCATGACGGTGTACTGCTCCGTCTCCGCGGCCGGCTTCGCCGCGGTGTCGGATGCCGCCAGCTTCCGTGCCTTCTACTTTGCCCACGTGGTGATCTCCGGCGCCTGGTTCACGGCCGCCGCTTCAATGCCCATGGCGCTGTTTCCTCGCTCCAGCTTCGTGCAGTTCAACTCGACCAAGGACCTGATGGTCATCTTCGGCACCATCCTCGTCAGCAGCATCCAGGGGCCGATGCTCGACCTCTCCGAGCATGACTACCGCTACACATTGCTCGCAGGAGCGGTGTTCTCTCTGCTGTGCGTGCTGTGCCTCTTGCGCCTGCAGTCCGGCCGCCTTGCCATGCAGGTCGCCATCCGCCAGACACACACCCCGAGCCAGTAGCTGTTTGGTACGTCCTGCCGGATGGAGACTCGGGCCAGCTCTAGCGCCTGAACTCGTCGGCGGCAAATCCAAACTTGCACAGCCGAGCGAACTCTGAAACGACTGGAGGTCGCGTCGCACGCTGGCGATACTTCCGAGCAGGCAACCGGCCTCAACCGGCCACCAGGCTCTTCTCGCGTGCATCGACGACGCCGAGGTACTGGTATGGGCGCTCCTTTACCGCAACGCTTGGATGCGGTAACTGTTGCAGTAACCGCTGTCTGTTCGAATAGCTTTTCTCTGATCTGGTGCGACCAGCAGTCATTCTTTCGATCCTCCTCCCACCAACCGATCATCCTGGACGATCCCCCATCGCCCCAGGAAGCCAAGAAAGCCCTTGAGAATCAATGCTCAAGGGCTTTTTCACTTCTCACAGGCCCAGAAGATCGCGCGCGATCCGAGATCACATGGCAGTAGCTGGCCATCGAGCGACCTCAAGCTCGAGTCAAAGCGGTACAGACTCCAGCGCGCCCGCTGCCTGCAAGACAGACGCTTCGCGGGACCGGCTCCCGGTTTGCCACAACGAAAGGGCAAGGTCCGAAGATGGATGTGAGTCGCTGCGTGGGGACGCATACCCCTGCCACCTTTGAGCACGCCCGGCCAAGTCTTCAAGGGCCACGGCGCATGTTTGACCGATCGGGCACACCTCCAGAGGCCACACTGAAGATCGCTGCATGGCGTCGCAGCCTGATGGCGCTTCTTGCGCTTCTTCTGCCCTTCGCCAGCGCCAATGCCCAGCGAGTTGAAGACGAGCAAGCCTCAGATCGAAGCCGGCCGCGGATCGCCCTGGTGCTCTCCGGTGGAGGCGCTCGAGGATTCGCACACGTCGGGGTTCTCCGAGTCCTCAGGGAGCTTCGTGTACCGATCGACATGGTGGCGGGCACCAGCATGGGGGCCGTCGTCGGTGGCGCCTACGCTGCCGGCCGCTCGGTCGAAGAGCTCGAGGAATTCGTTCGAGTCACCAATTGGTCCACCGTACTGGCCGACCGACCACCACGCGGCGACCTCCCCATTCGACGCCGTGAAGAGGATCTGCTGGTTCCATCGCGCATCGAGTTCGGAGTTGATGGACATGGACTGAGGCTGCCGCCGGCGGCGATCGCCAACGCATCGCTGGAGGCCGCACTTGAGCGCCTGCTGCCTGACGGTGCCGGTGCCGCACCGCTGAACACCTTGGCGCTGCCCTTTCGCTGTGTCGCTTCCGATCTGCTCAACGGTGAGATGGTCGAGCTGATCGACACGCCGTTGTTTGCATCGATGCGCGCATCGCTGGCAATGCCCGGCGTGTTCTCGCCCATCCGGATCAACAAGCGCTTGCTGGTGGATGGCGGGCTGGTCCGCAACCTGCCGGTGGATGTGGCTCGCGCCATGGGTGCAGACGTGGTCATCGCGGTCAACGTGGGCACGCCGCTGTCCGGCGAGGCAGAGCTCGAGAGTTCACTCGACGTGGCGCGGCAGATGCTGAACATCCTGACCGCGCAGAACGTGCGCCGATCCGTGCAAGAGGTCGGGCCCAACGACCTCCTGATCACGCCCGACCTCGCCGGCATCAGCTTCATGGACTTTGGCAACAGCAAGCGTGCCATCGCTGCAGGCGAAGAAGCGACGCGGGCGCTTGCCACCAGATTGCAGGCGCTGGCCTTGACGCCTGATGCGTACGCCGCACTCGAACGCTCGCGCAGCCGTGCGCCGCGCGAACAGGAGCGCGCGCAGGTCATTTCGAAGCTCGAGATTCAACCCACTGTGCACAGCGGCGCCGAAGCGCTGGCCGCAAAGATCGGCCTCCGTGAAGGTGACGTGGTTACGGCTTCGGAAATCCAGCGAGCAGCAGTTCGCCTGCAGAACAGCGGCGACTTCGAGCGTGTCGAAGTCGAACTGAAAGAGGGTGAAGGCGGTCGCCAGGTGCGCATCGCACCCTCGGAGGCCGAATGGGCGCGTAGCAGGCTGCGGCTCGGGCTGGAATTGAACAGCGACTTCTCGGACGATCATCAGTTCTCGGTGAGCGCATTGCATGTGCTGTCTTGGCTGAACCCTTGGGGTGCCGAGTTGCGCACGCTCGCGCGACTGGGCTCGCAGCGACTCCTCGCCGTCGAGTGGTGGCAACCGCTGGCACCAGGTTCCGCCTGGTCTCTTGCGCCGTCGCTGCAATACAGCGCGTCGTCCACGGACGTGTACGAGAAGAATCGACGCACGCAACGTGCGGGGTATGAGTTCGCCACCGCCTCATTGGCTCTGGGGCGGCAGCTCTCGACCTGGGGGGACGTCCAGATCGGTCTGCAGAGGCGAGCTGGCAATGCCCGGTCGTTGGTCGCAGGCGATGGCTCCCAGGTGAGCGACAGCTTTTCGGAAAGCGTCCAGTACTTCCAGTTCCAGGTGGACACCTTGGACGGGCTGGCGCTGCCGAGCCGAGGGCTGCTGATGCAGATACGCGTTGAAAGTGGCGGCGGCGCGCCTGAAGGCGAGAAGCGCGGAAGCGCGACCGTGCTGGGACTACAGGCGTTCCGACTGGATGACTGGGTTGGCCACTTCTATGGCGAATGGTCTCGCTCCCGGAGCGGAACGGCCCCCATCTCGCTCGGTGGATTCCTGCGGCTGTCTGGAACGCCGCGTTCTTCGGTCGGCGCAAGAGAGGTCGTGCTGGGCCGTTTGGTGATGGCCAAGCGCATCGGCGAACTACCCGCTGGGCTGGGAGGTGCGGTTCGTACCGGCTTCTCGCTCGAACTGGGCCGCGGCTATGACTCAGAGCTCTCCACTGGCAGTAACGCTCTGCGAAAGGCGGGCAGTGCGTTCGTCAGCGTGGACACGCGGTTCGGGCCCGTGTTCCTCGCAGCCGGCGCCACCCGAGGTGTCGGCCGAGCCATGTATCTGTTCCTTGGCCCCTTCTGGTAGGCGCTCAGGCAGGCGATCTTTCGCCTGCCGCTCGTGGCGAGCCGTATCAGCGGCGACGACGGTTCAGCAGGCCGCCGAGAACGCCGAGGCCGATCAGGGCATAGGCCAGCCTGCTCGGCTCTGGCACGCTGGAGACCACGAAGGACAGGTTGTCGGCATAGCCGTCGTTGTCACCGCCGCCCTGGCGCTCCATGGACAGCGAGAACATCAGCGAAGCCGTGTTCGCCGGCAGATCGCCCGAGGTGGACTGGAAGAACAGGCCCGTCTGGTTGCCGCGGTCGGCCGGCATGATGGGGCCGATGACGGCGTGGCCGATCTCGTTGTCCACCGTGTCGAGGAAGGACACATATAGCAGCGCGTTGTCGCCCTGGGCGAGCCAGCCACCGAGCCAACCCGTCAGGTCGTAGTGCAGCGATTGCCCGGCCAAGGCACCGAGCGAGATGGTCTGGAAGCCGGCGCTCTGCGCGCCGATGCCGGCGAACATGCGGGCGCCGCGGTCCACCGGGCCGGGCTGCGTGGGCAGCACCCAGTTGTTGCCGTAGTCGACCGACTGGAACAGCGCGTAGCCGTCGAAGCCGGTCCAGCCGGCGGCACCCGCTTCTGCGTTGCCGTTGACGATGAGGTTGCTGCCGAGCGTGGCTTGCGCCTGCGCGCTGAAGCTCAGGGCCAGCAGGGCGAGGGCCAGGGTTTGCTTGATCATGAGGTTGTCTGCCTTTGAAGAGGGAGTTGCGGTGGTGTGGCTCACGGGTGCGTCTGGTCGAGCACCGCGGCGCCGGACATGGCGGGGTCGCTGATCGACGGCTGGCCGTTCTCCAGGTGGCCGGCCAGGCGGCGGCCGAAGCCGGCGATGCCGGTGGCCTTGATGCTGTAGTCGTACCAGCGATGCGACGCATCCACCGCAATGCGCACCGTGGTCACGCTGTTCGCCAGCACCGGCCAGCTGCGATCGGGCTCGTTGGCATAGCGGTTGGTGTGCAACACGAAGGTGCAGGGCTTGGGGCCGTCGTTGCGCAGCTCGACGTTCAGCTCGAGGTAGACACGGTCGGCCTGCACGCGGATCTCCGGCTGGGCCTGCGCGACGCCGGCCTTGGGCAGGTTGCCGGTGAAGTGGCGGTGAAAGCCATTCGGGCCCAGCACCCACAGGTCGTAGGCCGCGCCGGCAGCACCAGCCCAGACACCGTCCAGCTGCTTGCCGGCTTCGACCGTGTAGCGGCGCGGCAGCTGGGCCAGCGCGAGGCGGTCGTAGACGTGGAAGACGGCGCCGGCCGTGCCCACGTTCTCGAAGCGCAGCGTGACGCCGGATGCCGCAGCACCGCACTGCACCTGCAGTTCGTAGGGCAGCGCACGCGCCATGCGGATGCCGCTCTCCTGCACGGGGGCGGCCAGCCCGGTGGGCGCGGCGGGTGTCTTCGTACCTTGCAGCGTCAGCGCGCGGGCGCGCAGCGCGGCCGTGGCGGGGAGGTTCTGCGTAAAGGCGCTGTCCTCGGGACTTGCGAAGTCGAAACAGCCGGTCAGGTTGCCGCTGACCGCACGGCGCCACGGCGTGATCAGTGGCTCCGGCACGCCGAAGCGCGCTTCAATGAAGCGGATCACCGAGGTGTGGTCGTGCACCTGCGAGTTGACCCAGCCGCCCTTGGTCCAGGGCGACACGATGTACATCGGCACGCGCGGGCCCATGCCGTAGGCGCGGTGCTGGTAGGCGGGGTTGCTGCCGTTCAGGACATGGTGGTACTCACCGGCGGTGTCCACGGTCGACGCGCCGGCCAACTTGGCCTTGGTGGGGTCGGTGTCGTAGGTTTCATAGGATGGCGCGGCGGGCGGCGGCAGGTGGTCGAAGAAGCCGTCGTTCTCGTCGAAGTTGATGAACAGCACGGTCTTGGACCAGACGTCCGGGTTGGCCGTCAGCGCTTCCAGCACGCGGGCGGTGTAGTCCGCGCCCGAGGCGGGGCTGGACGGCCCCGGGTGCTCCGAGCCCTCGGCCGTCGCAACGATCCAGGACACCTGCGGCAGCTGGTCGGCCAGCACGTCGGCCTTGAGTTTGTCCAGGTCGCGCGTGCTGATGCCGCGATCGCGCAGCTGCGTGGAGAAGCCAGGGCGGCCGAACCAGGCATCGCGGTACGGGCGGAAGCCCGCCAGCGAGTTGTCCGTGAAGTTGTCGTCCATGTTCTGGTAGACCTGCCACGTGACGCCGGCGGACTGCAAGCGCTCGGGGTAGGTCGTCCAGGTGTAGTCCGTCAACGAGTTGGCGTCGAACCAGTCATGGCTGTTGTCCGTGGAGGGGCCACCCGCCAGCGCCAGCGGGTCGTTGCCGCCGCTCCACAGGAAGAGGCGGTTGGTGTTGGTGCCGGTCTGGGTGGCGCAGTGGTAGTGGTCGCACAGCGTGAAGGCACGCGCCAGCGCGAACTGGAACGGGATGTCCGCCTCCTTGTAATAGCCCAGCGAATGCGCCTGCTTGGCGGCCGGCCAGTTGTTCATGCGGCCGTGGTCCCAGGCGGCTTGTGCGTCGGTCCAGGAGTGCGGCGTGCCGCTGACGCGCATCACCGAGAAGTCCTGCAGCGTGTTCAGGTGGAAGGGCGCGATGGCCGTGCGCTGGCCACCCCAGTCCGGCCTTCCAGGCACCTTGGCGCCGCCACCGTTGGGCTGCACGAACACGGTCTTGCCGCTGAACGTGCCGGGGCGGTCGATGACCGGCGCGGGGAAGGGATCGGCAAAACCACGCACGCCGGCCAGCGTGCCGAAGTAGTGGTCGAAGGACCGGTTCTCCTGCGTCAGGATGACGATGTGCTCGACATCGTGCAGCGTGCCGGTGCGCTGGTTGGCAGGGATGGCCAGCGCGCGCTGGATGACAGGGGGAAAACTGGCCAGCGCCGCACTGGCGCCGACCGCTTGGCCCAGGCTGCGCAGAAAGCCACGACGGTCTTGATTGGACATCAGAGCACTCCGAGTAGGAAGTTAGCGATTGCGCTGGACTCTAGGAACTCGATGTGCAGAACTCGTGACGGAACGGTCTACGCCGACGCGGCGTTGAAGCCTTTATCAGCGACTTGCCGGCACGGCGGATGGATGCTGGCATGGGCGCGTTAGCTCGCGGCATTCGGGCCGGCGAGATGCGTGAGGCGCTCCGTTTTTCTAGAATTCATCCGCCAACCAGGTCATCAGCCCGGATGGCACCCGGACGTCTTGAGAGAACGCTCCCAGCGGATACACGATGGACCACACGCATACCCACGACCCACCAGACTCTGCCAAGGAACGCCTGCTCGATGAGGCGGCCCGGCTTGCCCCGGCTCTTGAGGGGTTTCCGGTCAACCAGCTCCTAGAGGCCTGGCTGTCGGCCGAACAGCGTGACCGTGCCAACGCCTACCTGGTGATCGACCGGTGTTTCGTGGGCTGGATCGCGTCACTCCAGGGTGTGCTTCAGGACTATCCGCAAGACGCAGACGGCCCGCTCCAGCAGATCCAGGCGCGCCAGCAAGGTGCGCTGGACGCACTGACGACCCTGAAATCTGCCCTCTCGCGGGCCGAGGTTCTTCACCCCAACCGTGGGCAAGCCTGTTGATAACTCGCTGGCGCGACAGCTAAGTCCTTGTCTCCAAAGGATCTTCGCTCCGCTGCACGAAAACGAGGCAGTTCCCGCCGGCCGGCAGGCCAATAAGCCAGCAGGCCGGCCTGCGGAACTCGCCAGGCCTGCCGTCTCCGCTCAACCCCTCTCGGTTTCCCGCCTAGGCCGCGGCGGGCGCAGCATGGCAGCGGCGCCGGCCAGACCGAGCAGCCACCAACCCGAGGCCGCACCGCCGCCGCCGCCCGAGGAAGGTGCGGGTGCCGGTGGTGTGGGTGCGGGCGGGGGTGGCGGCGGCGCAGGAGGCGGCGGTGGCGGGGGCGGCGGTGTCAGCGGGATGGGCGTGCTGCCCTGAGCCTGGCCGCAGCGGCTGAGGTTGGTGCTCTGCAGCGCCAGTGAACTGCGCACGGGCGCGGTGTAGGTGGCAGGCGCCAGCGCGTATTTCACGGCTTCTGCGGCGTCAAGCAAGCCGGCGCCGCCCGTGGTCGATTGCAGCGTGCAGCGGCTGTTGTTGGTGGCCGTGCAATAGCCCAGCGCGTACGCCGTCACATGCGGGCGCGCGCTGGCCTTGAGACCGGTTTCGACCTGGGCCAGCGTCAGGTTGGGGTTGGCCGACCACATCAGCGCCGCAGCACCCGCCACCTGCGGTGCCGCAAAGCTCGTGCCGCTGACGGCGCCGTAGCCTGCGGCAGCCGGTGCCGTCTTGCCGACGTTGATCGTCGACACGACACCGGCGTCTGCCAGCTCCGTGTCGCAGGTGCGCTGGTAGTTGGCGTCGCCGCCGGGCGCGAGCAATTGCACCTCCGCGCCGAAGTTGGAGTAGAGGGCCTTGAATCCCTGGCGGTTGGCTGCCGCGACGCCGAAGACGCCGCTGCAATTGGCCGGCCGGCCCACGGCGCTGCGCAGATTGCCCGCCGCCGCCACGATGAGCACGCCCTTGGCGCGCAGCTCGGCGATGGCGTCCAGATAAAGCCGCGCCGCCGCCGCGACGTCGGGGTTGCTGTCGCTCGCGCTGCAGGACGTGACGCCCGCAAAGCCGATGACGACGATCTTGGCCGGGTTGGCATTGGCCGGCACGCCCGCCACGCTCAGGCCCGCGGCCCAGCGCATGCCGTCGACCATGTCGGCCACCGAGGCACCGCACTTGCCCGACACACGCACCGGCAGGATGCGGGCATTCCAGTTGATGCCGGCCACGCCGCCGGCGTTGTTCGTCACGGCGCCCAGCTGGCCGGCCACCAGCGTGCCGTGCCAGCTGCTGTTGTCATTCACGAGGCAGCCGTCCCACAACGCGAGGTTGCCGTCATGCTCGGCCTGGCTCAGCGCATCGCCCGGGTCATTGGCGCCGGCGCTGCGGCCCGTGCCACCGTTGTTGGCGTACTCGGGCTTGCTGACGAAGTTGTAGCCCGGCAGCAGGTTGGCATTCAGATCGCCGTGTGCCGTGGTGCCCGAGTCCAGCACGGCAACCACGGGCGTGGCCGAGCCGGTCGTCGTGTCCCAGGCCTTGGTGAAACCGGCCGCGCCGGCATTGCTGGTGTCGTTCTGGTCGTCCAGCCACCACTGGCTGGAGGCCGGGTCGGCCGCGCTGCGGAACAGCGGGTCGTTGGGCACGGCCGCGCGCTGCTCGCGCAGGTCGGGCATCGCATGCGCCAGGCGCGTGTCGGCGCGCAGCGCGGCCAGCCAGGCCGCCTTCGCTCCGGCGTCTGCTTCGGCGCCCGCCTGCAGCCGCCACCAGCCGGCACCCAGCGGGCGCTCGATCTTCAGCGGCAGGCCGGCATCCGCCAGCACGCGGCGCAGCAGTGCCTGCTGCTGGGCGCCGTCGCGGCTTTCGTCCGCCAGCTTGACGATCAGCGTCGTGCCCTGGCGGGCTTGCGCAGCCAGGGCTGGCCGCGTCTGCGTGGCCAGCCCGACGGCAGACGCCGTGACGGTGGCTACGGTCGCGGCGGCGACGAACTGGGTGAAACGCAGTCCGCTCGTGGCGGGCCGTGGGGGTGGGGTCAGAGATGGTGTCTTCACAACGCCACCTTAGGCGGCTGCGGTGAAGCGGCCATGACATGAGCCGTTCGGCTTACGTGGGCCGTCATTTGTTCGTCATTCACGTCATGGTCACCGCGGCTTCCTAAGCTGCGCCGCCCTGACCCATTCGGACCATGACCACCCTGCCCCACTCCCACCGACCGCGTGGCTTCACGCTACTGGAGCTGCTCGTCGTCATGGTCATCATCGGCCTGCTGGCCGGCTACGTCGGCCCGAAATTCTTCGGCCAGATCGGCAAAAGCGAGGTCAAGGCGGCGCGTGCGCAGATCGATGCGCTGACCAAGTCGCTGGACCAGTACCGCCTGGACGTCGGCCGCTACCCGAGCACGGAGCAAGGCCTGGCCGTGCTGGTCACCAAGCCGGCCGACGAGCCCAAGTGGGCCGGGCCCTACCTGAGCAAGGCGCTGCCCAAGGACCCCTGGGGCAATGACTACCAGTACCGCTCACCTGGCGAGCATGGCGACTACGACCTGCTGAGCTTTGGCAAGGATGGTCGACCTGGCGGTGAGGGCGAGGACGCGGACCTCACCTCCTGGTGACGTGCTGACCATGGCTGAGTTCGACGTCCGCTACCTAGACGCACAGCACCAACCGGCACAGGCGCGTGTGCAGGCGCCGGACGCCAGCGGCGTGGCCGCGGCGCTCGGCCTGTCGCCCGCTGCGCTGCTGGCGGTCGACCCGGTCAAGGTCGCACCGCTGACGGCACGCGGCGGCCGCTTTCCACGCCGCCAGTTCGCCCAGCAACTGGCCGTGCTGCTGCACGCCGGCATCCCGCTGCTGGAGGCGTTGCAGACGCTGCAGTCCCAGGACAACCCGCCCGCCGTCAGCGCGGCACTGGCCGGCGTCGTCGCACGCATACAACTCGGCGAATCCTTCTCCACCGCGCTGGCCTCGCAGCCCCAGGCCTTCGACGCCCTCTTCGTCGCCGTCGTCGAAGCCAGCGAGCGCAGCGGCCAGGTCGAGCAGGCGCTGGCGGAGCAGGCCAGCTACCTTGCGTGGGTGGAGCAGCTGCGAGGCAAGCTCGTCGCGGCGGCCATCTACCCGGCCATGCTGATCACGGCGGGCACGGCCGTCGTGCTCTTCCTGCTGGTGTTCGTCGTGCCTCGCTTTGCCGGCCTGCTCGAAGGCGTTGGCGGCGACCTGCCGTTTGCATCGCGCGCGCTGATCACCGTCGGCGCCTTCAGCGGCGCGCATCCGATGGCGCTGCTGCTGATCGCGGCGGGCCTCATCGCCCTGCCCGTCTGGGCCTGGCGGCGCGGACTGCGAGAAGCCTTGCTGGCACGGCTGTGGAAGCTGCCCGTCATCGGTCCCAAGCTGCATCTGCTGGCGCTGGCCCAGCTCTACCGATGCCTGGCCATGCTGCTGCTGGCCGGCGTGCCCATCGTGCCGGCCCTCGTCAACGCGCGTGGCGTGGCCGCTGCGCACCTGCGTGCCGCGCTGGACCGTGCGACCGAGGCCGTGCGCCTGGGCGAGCGGCTCTCAGGCTCGCTGCATCGCGAAGGGCTGACAACGCCGGTGTCTCTGCGCATGCTGCGGGTGGGCGAGCACAGCGGCGAGCTGGGTTCCATGCTGGCCCAAGCCGCGGGCTTCTACGACGAGGAGCTGTCGCGGCTGTCGGAGTTGGTGACGCGGCTCGTGAATCCAGCGCTGATGCTGATCATGGGCCTGGTGATCGGCACGGTCGTCGTGCTGATGTACCTGCCGATCTTTCAGCTGGTGGACCAGGTGCAATGAACGCGGCCATCGACGTCAAGCCCGACGTGCTGGATCGTCTGCCCGCATCAGACGGCCCCTGGACGCTCACCTTCGATCCCTGGCCCCATGCCGACGCGCAACGCTGGCGTGCCGTCATGGCCATGTCCGCTCGCGGGCGCCTCGCGCTGCTGGCCGACCGCCCGCTGGAACCGCTGCTGCGCCTGCGCATCGAGTCGCGCCTGAAGAAGCCGGTGCTCTGGTGGCCTTGCGAGGCGGCCGACATTGACGCGCTGCTGGAGGCCGGCGAGGCCGACTACCGCGCGTTGGGGGGCATGGTCGAGAGCTTCAGCGACGGCGCCTACACCGAGGCTGCGCAGGAGTTGTCGGCGCTGAACCTGGCCGACCAGGCCAGCCCCGTCGTGCGCCTGCTCGACGCCACGCTCTACGACGCGCTCCAGGACGGCGCCAGCGACATCCACTTCGAGAGCCAGCTGCGCGGCATGAAGATCCGCAGCCGCATCGACGGCGTCATGCTCGACGTGAAGCAGATCGACGGCGTGCAGGCCGCCGAACAATTGGTGTCGCGCCTGAAGGTCATGGCTGAACTCGACATCGGCGAGCGCCGCCTGCCGCAGGACGGCCGCTTCAAGCTGCGCGTGCAGGGCCGCGAGGTGGACTTCCGGCTGTCCATCATGCCCAGCGTGTTCGGTGAGGACGCCGTCGTGCGCGTGCTGGACCGCGCGCAGATCGAGGCCCAGGGCGCGCTGACGCTGGACGCCCTCGGCTTCGAGCCCGAGGCGCGTGCGCAGATCCGCGCGCTGGCGCGCCAGCCGCACGGCATGCTGCTGGTGACCGGCCCCACCGGCTCGGGCAAAACGACGACGCTCTACGCCGCGATCAGCGAGGTCAACACGGGCCGCGACAAGATCATCACGATCGAAGACCCGGTCGAGTACCAGCTGCCCGGCGTCGTGCAGATCCCCGTCAACGAGAAGAAGGGCCTGACGTTTGCGCGCGGCCTGCGCTCGGTGCTGCGCCACGACCCGGACCGCGTCATGGTGGGCGAGATCCGCGACGCCGAGACCGCGCAGATTGCCGTGCAGGCGGCGCTGACCGGCCACCTCGTCTTCAGCACCGTGCATGCCAACAACGCCTTCGACGTCGTCGGCCGTTTCATGCACATGGGGCTGGACCTCTACAACGTCGTATCCGCACTGAACGGCGTGCTCGCGCAGCGGCTGATGCGCATCAACTGCAGTCACTGCCGGCAGCCGCTGGGGACAACGCCCCAGCAGTTGCGCGACCACGGCCTGCCGGAGGACGCCTCATTGCTGCATGGCCGCGGCTGCACGCACTGCCGCGGCACGGGCTACAAGGGCCGCCGCGCGGTCAGCGAGCTGCTGTGGCTGGACGACGAACTGCGCGACCTGATCGCCAGCCGCGCGCCGCTGGGTCGCATCAAGGAGATGGCGCGTGGCCGTGGCATGCGCTCGCTGCGCGACGCGGCCGTGGCGCTGGTGCTGCGCGGCGAGTCCACGCTGGAGGAACTCGAACGTGTCACGCTCGCGGACTGAACGGCTGCTGCTGACGGCCGACGGGCTGCGCGATGCGCAAGGCCAGACCTGGCCCGACTTCGCGGCCTGGTGCGCTGCGCATGCCGGGGCCCGCGTCGCGCTGCTGGCCGGGCCTGACCGCATGCACAGCCTGCTCGTGCCCGAAGACCTGCCGCTGGCCGACGATGCCGCGCTGCTCGGCTATGCGCGGCTGCAGTTCACGCACTACTTTGGCCACGCGGCCCAGCACTGGCCGCTGGCGGCCTGGCCGCGCGGCGCGTGCGCGCTGGCCGAAGGAGACCCGATCGAACTGCAAACCACGGCGGCCGCCCACCGCGTGCGCGTCGTGTCGCTGCGGCCGAGCTGGACGCTTGCACCGGCGCAGGACGGCGACACGGCCGTCATCGACGACGGCATGTTGACCTGGCTGCGCCGCCGTGACGGCCAGCTCGTGGAACTACAGCAGCGCCATGTCGACGACGAACTGCTGCACGAGCTCCGGGCCGCGCGCGTCGTGCACGCCAAGGATCTCCTCGACTCGCCTGGTGGAACAACCGGCCCCGACTTCATCGCCCAGCCCTCGCGCATGCGCCCGCTTGTCTGGGCCTGGGCCGCTGCTGCCGCGGCTGCCTGCGCCCTCATCGCCGTGCAGGCCCAAGGCCTGCGCGAGGAAGCCCAGCGCCTGGCCGAGCAGGCCACCGTGCTCGACCGCATGGCCCGCCCCTCGCCCGTGCGTACAGCGGCGCGCAACCCCGCCGCGCGCGGCCGCACCTGGGCGGCGGCGCGGCAGCTCGACACCGACTGGGCTGCCCGCTGGACCGAGCTGGAACGCGCGCTGCCGCCCGGCCTGCAGCTCGCCGCCCTCGACCTGGACGGCAAGGCGCTGCGCCTGGAAGGCCAGGCCGCCGCGGCCGATGCCGTGACCCAGCTCGTCGATCGCCTCGCGCTGCAGGCAACGCCGGGTGAAGAAGTCGTGCTGACCCGACTGCAGCGCCCCGACACGCCGGGCGACGGCGCGCTGCTGCGCTTTGAGCTCGTGCGCCGCGCCGCCGGAGGCCTGCGATGAAGCGCTGGCTACAAGCCTGGCCGGCCGCAGCGGCGGCGCTGTTGACGCTGATGGCCATCGCGGGCGCGCTGTGGCTGCCGCGCGAGCAGGCGCGACTCGACGCACATCGCCAGTCCCTCACCGCCCGGCGCACGGCCCTGCAGCACATGCCCACGCCACCCCCGGCCGACGCGAGCGCCTTCGCCCACAGCCTGCCGCCCGACAGCGAACGCCAGGCGCGCACCGCGGCCCTGCTTGCGCTGACCACCGAGCAGGGTCTGCCCTGGCCACGCAGCGAGTTCCGCTACCAGGCGGACCGCGAGCTGGGCCTGGCCCAGTACCGCATTGCCATGAACCTGACCGGCCGCTACGGTGCGCTGCGCGGCTTCATCGCCGAAGCGCTGCGGCGCGACCCGGCACTGGCGCTGGAAGCGCTGCGGCTGCGTCGGGAATCGACGGGCGAAATCAAGGCCGAGCTGGCCTGGGTGCTGCACATGCAGGCCGCGAGATGAAGCGCCCCGCGCCGCGCCAGATCGCGCTGCTCGCCGCGCTGGGCATCAGCCTCGCGGCCACGGCCTGGGTCGCAGGCAACGACGAGCCCGAGGTTGCCGCGCCGGCGCCACGCCGCAGCGTCTCCGCGTCGAAAGCCGCCGTGCCGCAGGACTGGCCCGGCCCCGCATCCAGCACACGCGGCGCCTGGCCCGAAGCCGACGCCGAAGCGCGCCGCGCCTGGGGCGAGGCCGCCGCGCCAAACACGACCGTCGCCGCTGCGCCCGCCATCGCATCGGTCGCAGAAGCCGAGCCCGAAGACGCCTCACCGCCCTTCCCCTACCAACTCGTCGGCCGCATGACCGACAGCCAGCCGCGCGTCGTGCTCAACGGCCCGCAGCGCAGCCTCGTGCTCGGTGTTGGCGAGGTCATCGACGGCCAGTGGCGCATCGAGGCCATCGAGGCCGGTGGCCTGCGCCTCAAACGCCTGCCCCAAGGGCCAAGCCAGTTCATCGCCTTTTCGTCCTCATGAAGCCCTTGCTCTCTGTTCTCTGCCTGGCCCTGCTGCTCGCCGGCTGCGCCAACCCGGCGCTGCGCGAGGCCGACACGCTGTCGCAACGCGGCGACCACGAGGCCGCACTGCGCCTGCTGGCCGACGCCAACCGCCGTGATCCTCGGGACCCGGCGCTGCGCATGGAGCTGGCCCGCCAGCGCGAGCGCAGTCTGCTGACCCTGGCCGGCCAGGCCGAGACGGCCAAGGCCCTCGGACAGCTCGACCTGCTGGAGGCGCTGTTGCAGCGCATGCAGGCCATCGATGCCGACGCGCCGCGCACGCGGGCGCTGAACCAGGCACTGACGCGCGCCCGCGGCCACGAGACCAAGCTGCGCGAGGCCCAGGCCCAGCTCCAGGCCGGCCAGCTCGACACGGCGCGTGCCGCCGTTCAACAAGTGCTGGCCGAGGACCCCGGCCAGCCGCAGGCGCTGGCACTTCAGCAGCAGCTGCGCCAGCGCTACAGCCCGCCACCGCTGCCGTCGGCGCTCGCAGCCGCCTATCAGAAGCCGGTCAGCCTGGAGTTCCGCGATGCGCCGCTGCGCACCGTCTTCGAGGCCATGGGCCGCGGCGCGGGCGTGAACTTCGTCTTCGACAAGGAAGTGCGCGGCGACGCCAAGGTCACGATCTACCTGAAGGACGTCAGCCTCGACGAGGCCATGCGCGTCATCCTGGCTACGCAGCAGCTGGAGCGCAAGTTGCTGAACGAGCGCTCGGTGCTGATCTACCCGGCCACCGCCGCCAAGCAGCGCGAGCACCAGGAGCTGGTCACGCGCAGCTTCTACCTGAACAACGCCGACGTGAAGCAGGCCCAGGCGCTGGTGCGCATGATGGCCAAGACGCGCGACGTCTTCATCGACGAGCGCCTGAACCTGCTCGTCGCGCGCGACACCCCCGAGGTCATTGCGATGGTGGAGCAGCTCATCGCCGGGCTGGACCTGCCCGAGCCTGAAGTGATGCTGGACGTCGAGGTGCTGGAGATCAGCACCGACCGCAGCGCCGAGCTGGGCCTGCAGCCCTCCACCGACGTTCAGTACGCCCAGCCCAATGCGCCCGGCCTCGTGCCCTGGAGCAGCCGCGGCAGCTTCATGACGCTGGTGGCCAACCCCATCCTCACGGCGCGGCTCAAGGGCAGCGCGGGCGCGTCCAACACGTTGGCCAACCCCAAGCTGCGCGCGCGCAACCGCGAGAAGGCCAAGGTGCAGATCGGCGACAAGGTGCCGGTGTTCACGAGCACGTCGACGGCCAACGTCGGCGTGTCGACGGCGGTGACCTACCTGGACGTCGGCATCAAGCTCGAGGTCGAGCCGACCGTGCAGCTCGACAACGAGGTCGTCATGAAGGTGAACCTCGAGGTGTCGACGCTGGGCACCAAGGAGAGCTCGGGCGGCCCGCAGCCGGCCACGGCCTATCGCATCGGCTCGCGCAACGCGAGCACGTCGCTGCGGCTGCGCGATGGCGAGACCCAGGTGCTGGCCGGCCTGATCAAGGCGGACGACGGCAAGGGCATCAGCGGCGTGCCTTATCTGTCCGAGATGCCACTGCTCGGGCGGCTCTTCGGTGTGCACACCGACACGCGCAGCAAGACCGAGATCGTGCTGCTGATCACGCCGCATGTGCTGCGCAACCTCAGCCTGCCGGACGCCAGCCGCAGCATCCTCGCGTCGGGCGTGGACGCCAACCCGGGCGCTGAAGGCGCCAGGCTCAGGCCGACGGCCCAGGTGGCGGTGCCGATGTCGGGCGCGGCAAGCGCAGCCACCTCGGCCAGCAGCGGCCCGGCGGCCGCACCGGCCTCCGCCGACACGTTGCGCCTGTCGGCCACGGGCGACGTCGTCGTTGGAGACCTGGTGTCGGTGACCGTCTACAACCCGACGGCCTACACGGCCGAGGGGGAGCTGGCCTACGACCCCTCGCTGTTCGCGCCGGCCCAAGCGGGCGTCAGCCCCAACGGCCGGCTGCGCTTCAAGCTCGGCCCGCGCGGCGGTCAAAGTGTCTTCGTGCTGCGCGCGCTGGCGGCCGCCGGTGGGCAGACGGCCGAGTTCGGCCTGGCCGGCGCGGTCGGCCGGGACGAACAAGGCAGCAGCCAGCCGCTGCGCATCGAGGGCCAGGCCCGTGTCGTCGTTGAGAAGCCTTAGGCGCGTGGGCGGCTTCACCCTCGTCGAGATGCTGGCCGTCGTCGCCATCGTCGGCGTGCTCGCGGCCGCGGCCCAGCCGCTGCTGCTGTGGGCGCACAAGCGCGGGAAGGAGTACGAGCTCCGCCTGGCCCTGCGCACCCTGCGCGGCGCGCTGGACGACTACCACCAGGCAGTGCGCGAGGGCCGTGTCACCGTGCCCGTGGGCGACAACGGCTATCCGCGCGAGCTGCGCCAGCTGGTCGACGGCGTGCCGCTGGCCGGCCAGCCGGACAAGGCCAAGCGCATCTACTTCCTGCGCCGCTTGCCGCGCGACCCGCTCGCCGATGCGCGCCTGCCCGCCGAGCAGAGCTGGGGCCTGCGCAGCTACGACAGCCCGCCGACCGACCCGCGGCCGGGCAACGATGTGTACGACGTGCACTCACGCTCCGAGGCGCGCGCCATCGACGGCACGCGCTACCGGGACTGGTGAAGTGATGTCAGCCCCGCGCTTACGAGTACGCGCCCGGCCCCCCAGGGGGACGCGAGCCGGCCTTGGGGTGGCCTGGCGGCCAACTCCAACGCGCGGCTTCACGCTCATCGAGCTGATTGTGGTGATGGCCATCGTGGCCCTGCTCGCCGGCATCGCCGCGCCACGCTATTTCCGCAGCGTCGATCGCGCCAAGGAGAACAGCCTGAAGAGCTCGCTGCGCGTCATGCGCGACGCCATCGACCACTTCGCCGCCGACCGCGGCCGCTACCCCGACAGCCTGGACGAGCTCGTGCAGACGCGCTACCTGCGCGCGCTGCCGGAAGACCCGCTGACGGGCAGCCGCGAGGCCTGGGTCGTGCTGGTGCCGCCGGCCGATGCCGACGTCACCGGCCAGGTGTTCGACGTGCGCAGCGGCAGCGCCGAGCGCGCACCGGACGGCACTCTTTATGCAGATTGGTGAAACAAGGCCCCCACGTCGGCGGGTACGCCTCCTGCCCCCCGAGGGGGCGCGCGCGCCTTGGGATGGCCCGGCGGCGCGCCAGCACGGTTTCACCTACCTGCTGCTGCTGTTCGCCCTGACGATCGGCGGTATCGGCCTCGCCGCCCTGGGCGAACTGGCTCGCCAGCGTGCGCTTCGTGAGCAGGAGGCCGAGCTGGCCTTTCGCGGTGCCGACATCGCACGCGCCATCGCGAGCTATGTCGATGCTGGTCCGGCTGGCGCACGCGCGCTGCCGCACAGCGTCGACGAGCTGCTGGAGGACCGACGCTCGGGCCGCGTCGTGCGGCATTTGCGCCAGCTGCATGGCGATCCCCTGAGCGGACTCCCGGGCGGCGGCTGGGTCTGGCTCGCGCCGGGCGAAACCGGCTGCAGCGCGCCGCCACGCCGTGGCCAGATGCCCTTGGGTCTGAGCGCCGTGCGCAGCAGCAGCACGCGGGCCTTGCTCAAGCGCGAGACCCAGGCCACCTTCCTGGCCTGCGACCTCGTGTTCCGCCACGAGGCCTATCTGCCCGCGGCCAGCAAGGCTGCAGCAAGCGCCGCGGCCTCGCCCTAGTCCGAACGGCTCATTGCGTCGCCGTTTCTTCAACGCCGAGTCACGCGCGGCGCCCAGACTCGCGAGCTTCGCGGCGGCGCTTTGATCCACGGCCGCGCCAAGGGTTCCTTACCAGGACGCAAAGTTTTGTCTCCACCCATGACCCAGAGCCCCACCGACCCGGCGCAGACCTCGCTCGTCTTGAGCGACAACCACGTCGAGGCCATCGTGAGCTCAGCGGAGGCAGGGTTGGACGTGCGCCGCCGCTACCAGTTCTTCGTCTGGATCCAGGGCAGCCTGCAGGTGCTGCTGCCGCACCAGCTTGCGATCTGCGGCGCCTACTCGCGCACCCGGCACGAGCTGCAGTTCGAGGCCTTCAACTCCGTGCCCGTTGACGCCCAGCTGCTGACCAGCTTTGCCGAAACACGCGGCGCGCTGCTCGGCCAGTTGCAAGAGATGTGGCTGCGAGCTCGCTGCAAGCCGGTCACGCTCAATCTGGCGCAGGTCGAACTGCCCGAGGCCCATGCGGAGCACCGCGAGTTGCTTCAGTCGGCGGGCTTTCACGAGCTGGTGGCGCACGGCGTGTCGCGGCCGCAGCGGCCCAACGAGATCGAAAGCTTCTTTGTGCTGGCCAGCCAGGGCACGCCCTATTCGGCCCGCCATCGGCTGTGCTTCGAGCTGCTGATGCCCCACATGCACAGCACCTGGCAGCGCGTGCAGGTCATCGAGCGCGAACTGCGCGAACTGCCACCGCCGCAGCTGGGCCGGCCTGCATCGGGGTCGCAGATCACCGATCGCGAGCGCCAGATCCTGCGCTGGCTGCGCGAGGGCTGCAGCAACCCGCAGATCGGCGAGACGCTGGGCATCAGCGCACTGACCGTGAAGAACCACGTGCAGAAGATCCTGCGCAAGCTTGGCGCCGCCAACCGCGCCCAGGCCGTGGCCATCGCGATCAGCCTGAACCTGCTCAGCAGCTCGGCCCAGCCCGGCGAGCTGACGACGCTGCGCCGCTGAAACCGGCGCCGCCATGGGCGGTTTCATGGGATGCGGGTTCGCCCGTAGTCCGTTTGGTTCCCCCTAATGCCGATGAGCCCGGCATGCATGTCACCACCGCTTGCCAAAGTGCTTGTTGTCGCAGGACACCTTCGTTCTTTGAACCCAGGGCCAGGCCCCAGCACCCAGACAGACCGCCGGACGCAAGCACGCGCCTGAGCAGTCTGCTCCAGGTGTCCATCCAGCAAGACCGGCAGCCCGCCTGCCGGAATGACGCCCACACCCATCTCTTTGGAGAGACTGCAATGAACTTCCTCAAGACCCTCGCCGCCGTCGCGGCCCTCGCCGCCATCAGCGCCCCCGCGCTGGCCAGCATCAAGCAAGTCAACAACGGCACGTCCGAACTCTTCCTCGCCGTCGGCGACCAGAACGGTTCCTTCATCCTGGACACCGGCGTCACGCTGGACTCGCTGCTGACCTCCCCGGCCAGCTTCAGCCGTGCCGTTGCTGGCGCCGCCTGGACCAGCTATGTCGCCGCCGACACCAACCTGTTCGATGGCGCCTCCAACAGCACCACCGGCACCCGCTGGGCCCTGTTCGTCTACGACGGCTCCACGCTGCCCGACTTCGACGCACAGCGCGCCATCACGACGCTGGGCAAGGGCCTGACCGCCGCCAGCGTCATCGTTGACGCCGGCACTATGAACCAAGCCAACGTCGGCACCGGCAACATCGGCCAGTCCGCCAACGGCACCGGCACCCACATCAACACGGCCAACGGCAGCAGCTACAACGTGAAGGGCACCCCGGGCTACGCCGGCGCCAACTTCTTCCGCTTCAGCGATGCCAACACCTTCATCGGCAACAAGGTCGGCGACAGCTCCAAGCTGTTCCTGCTGCAAGGCGATGCCACCGACGGCACCGATCCGACGCTGCCCGTCATCGCCACCCAGCTGGGCCTGACCGCCAGCTTCGACGGCACGACGCTGTCCGTCACGGCCGTGCCGGAACCCGAGTCCTACGCGCTGATGGTTGCCGGCCTGGCCGTGGTCGGCTTCGTCGCCCGCCGCCGCCGCGCCGTCTAAAGGCGCCACCGGCCGGCTCATCGAGCCGGCCTCTCCATCCCTTGCCTCGTCGCGCCTGCCGGCGCGAGGGGTTGTCACGCACCTGCACGGAACCATCATCATGAAACTCCGCCTCCTCGCCATCGCCGCCGGCCTCGTTGCTGCCTCTGGCGCCCAAGCCCTGACCCCCGCCGACATCGCCGCCGCGCGCACCGCCGGCACGATCAAGGAGATCTCGATCTCCGGCGCTTCCGCGCTGCGCCTGTCGATCGGCGCCTACGTGCAGGAAATCTGCACCCCCGCCACCCTGCACGTCTACTTCAACGGCACCCTGCCGGTCAGCAGCACCAGCGGCGTGAACCACCGCGCTTACGCCTGCCAGCTGAACGCTGCCGTCGGCGCCTATGCAGCCGGCACGCCGGTCGTCGTCTACAAGCGTGACCAGGGCGGCTCCGCCCAGGGCGTCAACCCCATCGCACTGAACAGCGCGATCGCCCACCTGAAGATCGTCAACGACGCCACCTGCGCCGTCACGCCCAACCCGGCCTTCAGCGACATCCAGGTCCCGAACTACCTGTGCTCGGGCACTGAAAACCGCGTTTCCGATGCCGGCATCTCCGACGTCGAACCGGCCATGCTGAACCAGGCCCCCAATCTGGCCGACACGACGGCCGGTGACCCGTCTTCCGGCGTCAGCGCTCCGGTGGACCTCAGCAATGTCGTCTCCGCCCCCTTCGTCCAAGGCATCTTCGGCGTCGCCGTCAACAAGCAGACCTACCTGGCCCTGCAGAAGACCCAAGGCCTGGACAACGCCGGTGCCATCGACGAGTCCGATGCCAAGCGCCCCAGCCTGCCCACCACCTTCGTGCGCGCCGTGCTGACCGGCGGCCTGGCCGCCAATGCCACGACCAAGCGCGGCTGGGGCCTGGTCATTGACGAAGCAGTCGACGCTTCCGTCAACACCAAGGCTTTCAACGTCTGCCGTCGCCAGCCGGGCTCGGGCACGCAAGCCGCGTCCAACATCTACTTTGCCCAGAACCCCTGCGGCGGCGATGCCGCCACGAACGTTCTGCGCCAGGCCAGCGCCACGACGCCGACGCATGCCGCCACCGGCAGCTACATCGTCAACGAGCAGTCGGGCACGGGCGGTGTCGAAACCTGCCTCGGCACGACGGTCAACAACATCGCCGGCGCCTACGGCCTGGCCGTGCTGGGCCGCGAGAACAACCCGCTGGCCAACGGCGGCGACAAGGGCTACCGCTACGTGAAGCTGGACGGCGCTGAACCGGTGCGCTGGAACGCCACGACGCAAAAGGGCGCCACGACCGGCCACTATGACTTCGTGTTCGAGTCGACGCTCCAGACCAACAGCGCCAACCCCGGCCTGGACGCCGACAAGCTGGCCTTCATCACCGCCATCCGCACCGGCGCACCGAAGCCCGCCGCTCTGGCTGCAGCCGATGTCGACACCCAGCAAGGCGTGATGTCGCCTGCCGGCGCCTGGTCGGCTCTGGGCCAGTACCCGGCCCTGAGCGCCGCCAACAAGCCCTTCGCCTCGCGCGTCACCCGCACCGCAGGCAACAGCTGCACCGTGCTGAAGATGGTCCGCTGATCACCGCAAGGTGACCGACGCAGGCGCCGCTTCGGCGGCCCTGCATCGACATCTGGCCGGGTCGCAGCGCACGTGCGCCGCGACCCGCTTTGCCATTCCTCTGGCGAAGGCAGGGCATGTGCCGATCGGACTATCGCCGACTTCGTCAGGCCTTCATGCGCGGTCCTCACACTGCCGCCATTCGCTCCTAACGCCCAATTCCATGACCACTGCAATCCACCACTGGCAGCGCGGCTGCGCGGCCCTGACGCTGTTGACCGCTTGCGGCCTGGCCAGCGCCACGATCAAGACCGGTACCGGCTTCGAGCTGGTGCTGACGGTGCTGGACCAGACCAACGCCAAGATGAGCTACACGCTCGACCTGGGCATCAGCGCCAACGACTTCTGGGTTCAGGCCCAGCAGGACACCGGCGCCAGCTACTTCAAGACCATCGACCCGGCCACGGACACTGCCTTCAACACCTTCATCACCCAGGCCACGCTGGGCACGACACGCTGGATGGTCACCGGCGCCTACCTGAGCGCACCACTGCCGTCCGACTTCATTTTCTACACCACGCAGACCAACAACGGCAGCATCCCGACCCAGACCAAGTACTACGACAAGGCCCATGCGGTCACGTCGGACACCCTGGATGCGACCGCCGGCCTGAGCAATCACTACACCGCGCTGAACACCTCGTCGACGGGCGGCGCCATCCTGCAAAGCACGCACAACACCCTGGACAACGGCAGCGCCGTCGCCAGCAAGCCCGCAGGCAACAACGGCACCTATGCACAGAAGAGCAATGGCTTCGGCGTCGATGGCGGTGGCACGGCCGACGGGGATTGCCTCATCAACGCCAGCTTCTGCGCCGGCAACCCGCTCGGCAAGTCGTCCTGGTTCTACAAGGTGACGCCCACTCTGCTGGAGGGAGACGTCGAAGGCACCTCCCCGGTCATCATCGACGAGTTCGACAACCTCACCGCCGACGGCTACTGGGGCTTCATCAAGGACCCGAGCAGCAACAAATACATCCTCAGCTACACGCTGGCTGGCTCCAACCCCAAGAGCCTGGTGAGCACCGATGCCGGCCTCAACCGGCTCTCGTTCACCGACTACAGCGCCCAGAGCGGCGGTGCCCGCCTCATTGGTGTCGGCCTGGACGATGTCGCCAACCAGATCGACGCTGGCGCTTTCGCGCAGGGTGGCGTCAGCAACGTGAGCGCCGTTCCCGAGCCGCAGACCTGGGGCCTGATGGCCCTGGGCCTGGTGGGCGTTGCCGCCGCAGCGCGCCGCCGCCGCGCGGCAACCACGGCCAACATCGTCTGAAGGGGATGAGCATGCGTCTCCCGCCGCGCCTGCCTTGCCTGCGTAGTCTCGGCCTCGCACTTCCCATCGCGCTGGCCTGCCAGGCTGCGATGGCCGTCACGCCACCGCGCAGCGCCAGCGGGCAGTCCGACCTGCTGCTCGTGCTGTGGGACTCCGTGGCCCAGGTGTCGTACACCCAGTCCGTGCTGCCCACCACCACCAACGCCGACCAGTTCTGGGTCAAGGCACAGCAGGACGCCGGCTACAGCTTCGGCCTGGAGCTGGATGCCGCCAACCCGGCGCTGGCCGCATTCCGCGCCGCCTCCACCAACGTCGCCAATCAGAGCTGGGCGGTGTTCGGCTTCGAGTCGGGCTTCTCGCTGAACCCGGGCGTCAACAAGGTTTTCTCGACGCTCACACAAGGCCCCGGCAACGGCGCGCTGAATCCGAACTGGACGGACATGACGTCGTCCAACTACGCCCTCATCCTGGGCCTCGCGTTCAACATCACGGTGTCCAGCAAGCTCTACGGCGGCCTGAGCAGCGCGGCCGTGTCGGGCCAGTCGTTGCGCCCCGAAGGCAGCCTCTTCTCCAGCTTCGATCGCGCGGGCTCGGGCGGCTATTTCGCCGGCCAGAGCGGTTTCTCGTCGCAGGGTGGCGGCGCCAACGGCAGCTACCTGGCGGGCGCCTACAACGTGGCCAACGCGGTGGGCAAGTCGTCGTGGTTCTACTACCTCACCAACGCGGCGGACAGCAGCACGGTGGCCGTCGATGAGTTCGACAACCTGGGCTACAACGGCTACTGGGGCGTGGCCATGACCAGCGCCGACAAGTACCTGCTGACCTACACGCTGCCCGCCGCCAACACGCCCAAGACCAGCGCCGTCTCTGACATCGGCACCCAGCGTGTCTCGCTCACCGACTACGCCGCCGGTGCCGGCAACGCGCGGCTGCTGGACTACAGCGACGCGCTGACAGCCATCTCCGCCGTCCCCGAGCCCGGCAGCTGGGCCCTCTTTTCGCTGGGCCTGGCCGGCCTCATCGCACGTACCCGCCAGCGCCGCTGACACCGCCGGCGTGATCCATTCGGCTCACGCCACTTCATCGCCGGTTCACCGCGAACCGGAACACTGAACCCCATCGCTCCAGAGAGCCGACCCGCCCAGGCGACGGTCGGGCGCCGCCGTGTTGAAACGAGGATTGATTGCACTGTCGATGGCGCTCGCGCCACTGCTGGCCGGGGCGCAAGGCGCACCGGCAGCGGCGCCGCGCTTTGACATCCTCGAGTTCGAGGTTGAAGGCAACACCGTGCTGACGGCCATTGCCATCGAGCGCGCGCTGATGCCCTTCATGGGCCCGCAGCGCAGCATCGACGACGCCGAGGCGGCACGCGGTGCGCTGGAGAAGGCCTACCAGAGCGCCGGCTTCCTGACCGTCTTCGTCGACCTGCCCGAACAGCGCGTGGACGGTGGCATCGTGAGGCTCGCCGTGCTTGAAGGCCGCGTCGAGCGCCTGGCCGTGACCGGTTCGCGCTACTTCGACCAGGGCGCCATCCGCACCCAGGTCGCCGAGCTCTCGCCCGGTGTCGTGCCCAACTTCAACGAGGTGCAGCGCCAGCTCGGTGCGCTGAACACCACCGAGGACCGGCGCGTGCAGCCCGTGCTCAAGCCCGGCCGCCTGCCCGGCACCGTCGAGGCTGAGCTGCAGGTGCAGGACAAGCTCCCGCTGACCGCCAGCTTCGAAGCCAGCAACGCCGGCACGGCCAACACCGACCCCATCCGCACCAGCGCCACGCTGCAGTACGGCAACCTCTGGCAGCTCGGCCACAGCCTGAGCCTCACGCTGACGACGTCGCCCACGGAGCCCCAGCAGACCGCCGTCGCCGTGCTGAACTACGGCATCCCGCTGGCCGGTGGCGACTCGCTGGGCTTCTACGCCGTGCGCTCCAACAGCAACGTGGACACGCTGGGCGGCACCAAGGTGCTCGGCAAGGGCAGCACCTTCGGCCTGCGCTACGGCGTGAACCTCCCGGCAGCGGAAGGCAGCGTGCACGCGTTGAGCCTGGGCGCCGACTACCGCGACGTGCAGGAACAACTGCGGCTGGGCAACGAGTCCATCGCCAAGCCGCTGCGCTACCTGCCGTTCTCGGCGGGCTACAGCGGCAGCTGGTTCAGCCCCACGCGCCAGACCCAGTTCAACGCCACCTTCTCCTTCGCGCTGCGCCCGCTGTTCGCACGCCGCATCAACGGTTGCGAGCTGGAGGATGGAACCCTGGGCAACGACGACCAGTTCCGCTGCAAGCGCAAGGGCGCCGACGGCGGCTTCGCGACGCTGCGCGCCGACCTGCGCCACACCGAAGTCTTCCCCGCGTTCAGCGTGACGGGCCGCGTCGCCGGCCAGCTCGCCTCGCAGCAGCTCAGCAGCGCCGAGCAGTTCTCGGCAGGCGGGGCGGAGACGGTGCGCGGCTACTACGAAGGCGCCGCCGTTGGCGACCATGGCCTGCTCGCCTCCATCGAGCTGCGCAGCGCCAACCTGGCCACGGTGCTGCAGCGTGCCCACCCCGGCCCGGCGCTGCAGGACCTCGGCGAGATCACGCTGCTGGGCTTCATCGACGCGGCCAGCCTGTCCACCATCAACCCCGATGTCGGCCAGAACCGCCGCCAGCCCCTGCTGGGTAGCGGCGGCGGGCTGCGCGTTGGCCTGCGCTCGGGCATCAACTTCGAGCTGCTCGCCGCACATGCCTACAAGGCCATCGTCGGCAGCGCGAAGCCTGGCACTCGCGTGCATGCACGCATGGCGGTGAAGTTCTGATGAAAACCGCACTGCATCCCCTGGTTCCCCTGGTCGCCGCGCTTGCGGCCGTCATGCCCTGGCAGGCCGGCGCGCAGACAGCGGCCGCCAACGCCGTGCCCAAGCCAGCCGTTGGTTGGCGCGTCTTCGGCAGCGGCCAGCCGGGCCTGCCCACCGGCGTGCCCAATGCCCGCGGCGGCGCGGACATGACCATCCAGCAGACCAGCCAGCGCGCCATCTACGACTGGCTGAGCTTCGACATCGGCGCACAGAGCTCCGTCACCTTCGACATGGCCCAGGCGGGCTCCAGCGCGCTCAACCGCATCGGCAGCGCCAACCCCAGCCTCATCTACGGCCAGCTCAAGGCCACCAACGGTGGCGAGGTCATCCTTTTCAACCGCAACGGCATCCTGTTCGGCGGTGGTGCGCGCGTGGACGTCGGCAGCCTCATCGCGACGACGCTCAAGCCGGCGGACGGGGACTTCAAGGCCGGCTTCGCCAACAACATCCTCGGCGCCAACCCGGCCTTCCGTTATGACAACGCGGCCGCCTTCGCCAGCAGCTTCGTGCGCATCGCGCCCGACGCCGAGATCAAAAGCGCCGAGGGCGGCCGCATCCTGCTGTTCGCCAAGACGGTCGAAAACGCCGGCAAGCTGACCTCGCCCGGCGGCCAGGTCGTGCTGGCGGCCGGCGCCGAGGCCTATCTGCGCCTGCCCACCGATGCCGGTCCGGACCAGAAGCTCTACGCCTCCGAGGTCAACCCCGACGTGCCGGCCCTGCGCGGCCTGCTCGTCGAGGTCGGCCGCGCCGGCCTTGGCACGGCCGGCGACGGCAGCACCACGAACGCGGCCGGCGGCCAGATCAGCACGCCGCGCGGCAACACGACGCTGGTCGGCATGGCCGTCAACCAGGTTGGCCGCATCAGCGCGACAACCAGCGTGTCGCAGAACGGCTCCATCCTGCTGCTGGCCCAGGGCAACACGACGGCCATCGATGGCGGCCTGACCTCCTCCGACCCGAGCTTCAAGCGCGCCCGCACCGGCGGCGAACTGACGCTCGCGGCCGGCAGCGTCACCGAGATCCTGGCCGACAACACCGGCGCCGACGGCAAGCCGCTGACCTCGGACGACAACGCCAGCTTCACCGCCTCGCGCCTGGCCTTCGCGGGCGCCAACATCACCATCCAGGGCCAGGTCACGGCGCCCGGCGCCCAGGCCACGCTGCGCGCCACCAGCACGCCCAACTACGACACCCAGCCCGCCGGCGCCCAAGCCTTCGAGGCCGACGGGCACGGCCGCATCACGCTCGGCGACAGCGCCCGCATCGACCTGTCCGGCACGACGGACACCCAGGTCAGCGTCGCGCGCTATTTCGTGACGACCGAGCTGCTCGGCAGCAACGACCTGCGCGACGCGCCGCTGCAAAAGAGCGGCCTGCTCTATCGCAACAAGGTCACGCTGGATGTTCGCTCCACGTCCGACATCCTCGGCGACCTCGCCAGCTACCGCAGCGCGCTGCAGCGCAGCGCCAGCGAGCGCCTGGCCGGCGGCGGCACGCTGAACCTGCTGGCCGGAGGCGCCGTGCTGGTGGGCTCGGGCGCGCGCATCGACGTCAGTGGCGGCCGCGTCGCCGTGACCGACGCGAGCGTCAGCCCGACGCGGCTGACCGCGGCCGACGGCCAGGTCTACACCGTGAACACGGCCCCCAAGGACCAGATCTACGCCGGCATCGACAACGCCTTCGCCAACCGCAACGCCTGGGACCGCAACGGCGCCAACGTTGCCTACGGCCTCAGCAGCAGCGCCCGCGTGGAGGCCGGCTACGTGGAGGGCCGCAACGCCGGCGCGCTGAGCATCGTCGCCCCCGTCGTGGCACTTGCCGGCCAGCTCAGCGGCGACAGTGCGCTGGGCCGCCGCCAGCTTGCGGGCCTCGACGCCCGCCCGACGCTCGGCCGCCTGGCTCTGGGTAGCGCCTTCAACAAGGGCACTTTCGGCGGCAACAGCTACGCCGGCGCCGTGCTGCAGAGCCTGGCGCTCAGCGCCAAGGCTGCGGCGCTGGACGCGAGCGGCACGCAGTCCCAGCTGTCACTGGAGCAGTTGCAGCGCAGCGGCTTCGGCCGCATCGAGATCAGCACGGTCGGCGACCTCAGCCTGCCCACCGGCGCCAGCCTCACGCTGCCCACGCTGTCCAGCCTGCAACTCAGTTCCGAAGCCGGCGGCGTGCGCCTGGGCAGCGCACTGCGGCTGCCCGGCGGCAGCCTCACCGCACGCAGCCTGGATGGCGGCGACGTCAGCGTCGCGGCCGGCGTCACGCTCGACGTCTCCGGCGCCTGGACCAACGCCCTGCTCGACGGCCTCGGCGCCAGCACGGGCACGGCCGGCGGCAGCATCGTGCTGGCCTCGCGCCGCAGCGTGCAGACCGCTGCCGGTTCGGTGCTCGACGTCTCCGGTGGCGCCCTCGTCGACACCAGCGGCACGGTGCGCGGCGGCAACGGCGGCAGCCTCGTGCTCGGCCAGGACCCTGGCGCAGCCCAGGCCCAGCGCGACAGCAACAACGTCAGCCTGCAACTCGGCGGCACCCTGCGCGGCTACTCGATGCAACGCGGCGCCGGCCTGACGCTGACCGCGCCCAGCATCGCCATCGGCAGCGGCGGCCCCGCCGCCAGCCTGACGCTGGACGCAGGCTTCTTCAGCCAGGGCGGTTTCGCGGCCTTCAGCCTCGACGGCCGCCAGTTCCTGGACGTGACGGCCAGCACGCGCATCGCCCCCGTCGCCGCCACCTGGGTACCGACGAACGCCGCCCGCAACGCCGCCAGCGGAAGCCGCGCCGCCGATTTCATGGCCATCGGCCAGCCGGCCAACGCGCTGCCCCAGGTCGTCAACCTCGAACTCGCATCGACTGCCCTGGGCAGCGGCTCGCTGACGGTCCATGAAGGCGCGCGCATCGACCTGCGCCCGCAGGCCAGCCTCGGCCTCTCGTCCACCGCGCGGCTGGAATTCGACGGCAGCGTCACCGCCCCCGGCGGCAAGGTCAGCCTGAGCCTGAACCGCAGCGACGTTGCCGGCTACACGGCGCCGCAGTACCTCTGGCTCGGCGCGAACAGCCTCATCGACGTTGCCGGCACGGCGCTGATCACCCCCAGCAGCGACGGCCTGGTGCGCGGCCAGGTGCTGGCCGGCGGTGACGTGAGGCTCAGTGCCTCGGGCGGCCCCGCCGGCAGCATCGTCTGGCAGTCAGGCGCGCGCATCGCCATGGGCGGCACCAACGCGGAGCTGGACGTCACGCTGCGCGACGTCGGCGGCAACCGCACCCGGCGCGAAGTGGTGGCCAGCGCGGGCGGCAGCCTCGCGGTCAGCGGCAACGGCGCCCTCCTCCTCGAAGGCAGCCTCAGCGCCGCCGGCGGCGACGCCACGCAGGCGGGCGGCCGCCTCAGCATCGCGCTGAGCCCGGGCCGCAGCAGCGCCACGAGCAATCTGCCCCCCGCACGCGAGCTGATGCTGACATCCGCTGCCGGCACGGCGAGCAGCACGCTGCGCCCGGGCGACCTGCCCTCGCCGGCCGCGCTGGGCCTGGGCAACGCCAGCATCTCCGCCGCGCAGATTGCCGCGGCCGGCCTCGCCGACCTCAGCCTCGCGGCCCAGGACGGCCTCTTCATCGGCGACGGCGTCAACCTCGCGCTGGCCCGCCAGCTGACGCTGGACGCGCCGCGCCTGCGCATGGCCGACGGCAGCCGTGCCCAGCTCGGTGCGACCGAACTCGTCTGGAGCAACCGCCAGGCGCGCGTGAGCGACGTCGTCGGCAACCAGGGCCCGCTCGCGGCCAGCAGCGCCGGCACTGCCAACCTCACGCTCACCGCCACGCGCAATCTCGTCGTCAGCGACCGCATCGTCACCCAGGGGCTGGGCCAGCTGACGCTGACCGCCGCCGAAGACCTGCGCCTGCAAAGCCGCAGCGCCGACCTGCCCGCCGCGGGCGGCGCCATCAGTGGCGCGCTGCTCACCCAGGCCGACGTCAACCTCCAGGCCGCCCAGATCTACCCGGCCACCGACACTGCCTTCACCCTCGACGCCAGCGGCCACCGCGTCAGCATCACGGCCAGCCACGCCCCGGGCGACCAGCCGGCCAGCGCGGCCGGCCAGCTCAGCATCCTGGCGAGCCGCATCGTGCAGGCCGGCACGCTGCGCGCACCGGGTGGACGCATCAGCCTGCAAGCCAGCGAGTCGCTCACGCTCGCGCCCGGCAGCGAAACCTCGGTCAGCCTCGCGGGCCAGACCCTGATCTACGGCGGCAGCGACGGCAGCAGCTGGACGCGCCCGTCCAACAGCCTCGTGCTCACGGCCCCCGTCGCCAAGGCCGTGTCGCTGCAGTCGCCCAACGTCGACCTCGCCAGCGGCTCGACGGTCGACCTCAGCGGCGGCGGCAACCTCGTCGGCTGGCAATTTGTGTCGGGCCCCGGCGGCTCTGCCGACGCCTTCACCGGCAGCGACGGCGCCTTCGCCCTGCTGCCCGCGCGCTCGCTGCACGGCCTGTTCGATCCCGCCCTCGCCGACTCCGCAGCCGCCCTCGGCCGCGAGATCGTCATCGGCGACGGCGCCGCCGTGCCCGCCGGCCGCTACACCCTGCTGCCCGCCCGCTACGCCCTGCTGGATGGTGCCTTCCTCGTCAAGCCGGCCGCTGGCACGCCGCTGGCCTTCGGCGCCGCCATCACCCAGGCCGACGGCAGCCAGCTCATCGGCGCCCGCCTGGCCGACGCCGGCACGGCGCTGCAGTCCGCGCTGCCCTCGGCCTGGCTGCTGCAGACCAGCGCCCAGGCACGCAAGCGCTCCGAGATCCGCACCAGCCAGCTCGACCTCGTCTTCGCCGCCGCGGCCGACAAGGCCGGCACGCCCGCCGCGGCCCTGCCGCGCGACGCCGGCGCCCTGGTGCTGCAGGCCAGCCAGCTGCAACTCGCCGCCACCTTGAAGGCCACCGCCGGCAGCACCAGCCAGGGCGCGGCTGCGACCGTCATGGGCCAAGGCGCCCAGGTCTTCATCGCCAGCGGCGATATCCAGGTCGGCGGCACGCGTGCCGGCGCCCTCAACCTCGACGCAGCCCAGCTCAACGCCCTGGCGACGCAGACCCTCGTGCTCGGCGCCGTGCCCGAAGCCGGCGGGCTCAAGGTGCTCGCCCGCGAGGTCGACGTCGCCGCCGGCACCCAGCTCACCGGCCAGGACCTCGTGCTCGCCGCGACCGACCGTGTGGCGCTCGGCGATGGCGCGCGCCTGACGGCCCAACCCACGACGGCAGCGAGCACCACGCTGCACCTGCTGGGCGATGGCGCCGCGCTGCGCGTCAGCGGCGCCGCCGGCGCCGGCCTGCAGCGCGACGGCGCCCTGCAGCTGGCCGGGCGGCTGGACATCGGCACCGGTGTGCAGCTCGCCAGCCCCGGCGCCATCACGCTGGACAGCGCCCGCCAGGCCCAGGTCGGCGCGGGTTTCAGCGCCCAGGCGCAAGCCTTGACCCTGGGCGCCGGCCATCTGCTCGTCGGCGCCGCCAGCGCCCATGCCGATACGCTCGACACGCTGGCCTTCGACCCCGCCTGGGCCGCAGCCGTCGCCAACCTCACGCTGCGCAGCTACACCAGCATCGACTTCGCCACCGGAGCGAACCTCGGCAGCAGCGGCCTCACCAGCCTCGGCCTGGACGCCCCGCTGCTGCGCGGCCCCGCCAGCGGCACGGCCAACGTGCAGGCACAACGGCTGCTGTTGAGCAACAGCAGCGGCATCACGGCCACCCCACCTGCCCAAGCCGTCGACGTGCCAGCCGGCAGCCTGGCCCTGAGCGCCGCCCTGACGCTGACCCAGGGCCCAGGCAACCAGCGCGTCGCCGCCGCGCAGACCCGCTGGAGCGCCGGCCAGGCCGCACTCGTCGCGGGCACGGGAGAGACCCGCTTCGCCGGTGATCTCGACATCCAGGCCCCGTTGCTCACCAGCACCGGCAGTGCCACCGCCAGCCTCCAGGCCGCCGGCCGCCTGCACCTCGCGCCGCCACCCACGCCCGCACTCGCCCCGGCCATCGCCGCCGCGCCACTGCCCACGGGCAGCGGCAGCCTCAGCCTCGGCGCCGACACGCTGCAGCAGGACGGCGTCATCGCCCTGCCCGGCGGCCGGTTGCAGCTCGACGCCCAGCGCCAGCTCGGCTTCGGCGCCGCGTCCGTCACCACCGTCGCCGGCCAGACCATCAACCTCGCCGGCACCGCCATCGACCTCAGCGCCGGCCGCATCGCCGCGCAGAGCCGCCAGGGAGACGTGAGCATCGCCGCCGGCGCCTTGCTGGACGTCTCCGGCAGCGGTCAGCAAGGCCCGGCCGGCAGCCTGTCGCTCGCCGCGCCCCAGGGCAGCGTCGAGCTGGCCGGCCGCCTGCGCGGCAAGACCGCCGGCAGCGCCCAGGGCGCCAGCCTCAGCCTGGACAGCGCCGCGGCCGTCAACCTGGGCGCCCTCGCGCAAAGCCTCGCGGCCGAGGGCGGCGGCAATTTCAGCGCCAGCATCGCCGTGCGCAACCGCAGCGGCAACCAGGCACTCGCCGCCGGCACCCGCCTGGCCGCGCACGAAATTCTGCTCAGCAGCGACAGCGGCCGCCTCGACATCGCCGGCACGCTGGACGCCAGCGGCGCCGGCGGCAGCATCCGCCTCGCCGCCGGGCAGGACCTGACGCTGCAGGCCGGCGCCAAGCTGCTGGCCGTCTCCAGCGTTGCCGACCACCCGGGCCGCATCGAACTCGCCAGCGACCAGGGCTGGATCGACCTGCAGGCCGGCGCCCTGCTCGACCTGCGCGGCGCCACGGCCGCCAGCGGCGGCACGCTGAACCTGCGCGCCCGTCGCGAAGGCGAAGGCTCCGGCAGCGGCGTGCGCATCCAGGCCATCGCCGCCGACATCGTGGGCGCCATCCGCCTCGACGTCGAAGCCGTCAAGGTCTACGACGGCGTGACCAGCATCGTCGACGGCGGCCCCCTGCCCGCCCCGGCACCCAGCCCGGCGCCTGCCCCCGCGCCGACGCCGACGCCGACGCCTGCCCCCAGCCCCGAGCCAAGCCCATCGCCGAGCCCGAGCCCGAGTCCCAGCCCCAGTCCGGAGCCGAGCCCGGCACCGAGCCCCGCCCCCAGTCCCGCTCCCACACCCGCGCCCAGTCCCGAGCCTGCGCCTGCGCCGTCTCCGACACCCTCACCGTCGCCATCGCCATCGCCTGCGCCCTCCCCCGCGCCCAGCCCGGCGCCGACGACGCCTTCCAACGGCAACGGCGACGGCAGCACGCGCGACCAGTTGCCGCCCGCGCCGCCCATCAGCCCGGCACCGACTCCAGCACCCACGCCGACGCCGACGCCGGCCCCCAGCCCGACGCCTTCGCCCAGCCCGGCACCGGTGCCCACGCCGCCGCCCGCACCCAGCCCGACGCCCGCGCCCGCCCCGGCGCCGCACGACAACACCGACACCTCCACCACCAACCCGCCGGCCCCGCCGGTGGTGTTGCCGACGCCGCCCGTTGCGCCGACACCGCCCGCGCCATCGCAGGGCAACGGTGACACGACGCGCGACAAGCTCCCCCCGGCCCCGCCCACCGGCCCGCCCAGCCCCACCCCGGCACCCACGCCTACCCCCACGCCCCCGCCGCCCAGCCAGCCCTCGCCGGGCAATGGCAACGGCGACACCTCGACCACCAACCCGCCGACACCGCCGGTGGCGCAGCCTTCGCCAGCGCCTGCACCTGCGCCGACACCCACGCCAGCGCCCGCACCGACACCCGCCCCAGCGCCCGGCAGCAACGGCAACGGCAGCACGCGCGGCCAGTTGCCGCCAGCCCCGCCCGTGGGCCCGCCGACACCACCAGCCACCCAGCCCTCGCCGGGCAACGGCAACGGCGACACGTCGACGACCAACCCGCCGAGCCCGCCCCTGACGCCGCCGCCAGCGCCGCGCGCAATCTCCGGTGGCTCGGCCACGATCCAGACCCTCGACGCCGGCGAGCCCACCACGCCGTCCGCCGGCAATGGCGACAACAGCACCCGCGATCAGCTGCCGCCCGGCGCGGGCTCGCCCAGCCCGGCCCCCACACCGGTGCCTACGCCAGCGCCCGCTCCTTCGCCCGGCCCGAGCCCGAGCCCCGCGCCGACACCCTCGCCTGCGCCCACGCCGGCACCCGTCCCCCTGCCGCAAGGCCAGCTCGGCACGGCCACCGTCGATGCCGAAAGCCGCGCCTTCCTCGACGCGGCCTCGGAGTCCACGGCCTGGCGCCTGACCACGATCAAGCCCGACCTCCAGCCCCTGCTGCGCGTGCGCGCCGGCGTCGAGATCCGCTCGACCGGCGACCTGGTGCTGGCGACCGACTGGAACCTGCCCCTGCTGGTGGCAGCCGACCGCGCCGCCCTGCCGCACGCCGCCGAGACCTCGGTGACGCTGCGCGCTGCGGGCAACCTGAAGCTCGAGCACGGCCTGAGCGCCGGCTTCCAGTCGCCCGGCAACAACAGCACGTTGGACGGCTGGGTTGCCGTCAGCCACCTGGCCGGCAGCCTGCGCGCCGTGGCGGGCGCCGACCTGGCAGCCGCCGACGTGCTCGCCACGCAGCGCGACCGCAGCGACGTGCAGCTCAGCGTGGGCCGCAACGGCAGCGGCAGCCAGGACATCCCCACCGTGCCGCTGCGCACGACGACGGGCAGCATCAGCCTGGCCTCCGCCGGTGACGTGAGCCTTCTCAACACGGGTGCCAAGGTCTACACGACCGGCGCCCCCGTGCTGACCCAGGGCGACGCGGCGCCCGCCAATCCGGCGCCGGCACCGGCCCCCTCTCCGGCGCCCGCGCCGACCCCGGCACCCACGCCTGCTCCGGTTCCGGCGCCTGCTCCATCGCCATCGCCCTCACCGGCGCCAGCGCCAGAACCTGCTCCGACCCCTGCACCGGCACCGGCGCCAACGCCCGCGCCTGCACCGAGCCCTGCGCCGGCGCCCAGCCCGACTCCCGCGCCGGCCCCCGGCATCCCGTCCGTGGGCAACGGCGACGACACGACGCACGACCACCTGCCGCCGGCTCCGCCCGTCAGGCCGCCATCGCCAGCACCAACACCGACACCGGCTCCAACGCCCGTCCCCACCATTCCCTCGACAGGCAATGGCGACGGCACGAGCCGGGATCAGCTGCCGCCGGCGCCACCCACAACGCCGCCAACGCCGTCGCCCAGTCCAGCGCCCACTCCGGCGCCAGTGCCCGCGCCAACGCCGGCGCCGGTCCCAGCACCGGTTCCGACCCCTGCGCCTGCACCTGCACCTGCACCTGGCCCGACCACTCCCTCGGCAGGCAATGGCGACGGCACCAGCCGGGATCACCTGCCGCCAGCGCCGCCCACGACGCCGCCAACCCCTGCCCCAACTCCGACGCCAGCGCCGGCACCGGCGCCAACGCCAACGCCGGTTCCGCCTCCTGCACCTGGCCCCACGCCGTCACCCGCCCCCGCGCCTGCGCCCTCCATTCCGGGCAGCGACACGTCCGACACCAATCCGCCGGCGCCGCCCGTGGTGCTGCCACCCGTAGCCACCCCCGTGCCGACGACCCCTTCCGTCGGCAACGGCAACGGCAGCACCCACAACCAACTGCCGCCGGCACCGCCCACCAGCGCAACGCCGCCAGCACCGAACCCGCCGGCCCCATCGGCCCCATCGGCCCCGGTCGATGGCACCACGCGGGACACGCTGCCACCACCGCCCCCGCTGCCACCAGCACCACCGGCGGTGCCAACCCAACCGTCCCAGGGCAACGGCAACGACAGCACCCAGGTCACGCTGCCGCCGCCCCCGGTGAGCCAGCCCGCATCGGCCGGTGTCGTTCGCACCGCGGACGCTGGCGAGGCCACACCCACCGCGCCCAGCAGCGGCAACGGCGACGGCGGCACCCGCGACCAGCTGCCGCCACGGCCCCCGACCTACCCCGGCGAAGTGACTTCGCCGCCGCCCGCGCCTGCGCCCTCACCCGCACCGACACCGGCCCCCACGCCGGCGCCGACACCCGAACCCGGCCCGGCGCCTGCGCCTCCTCCAACACCCACCCCGGCACCGCCCGTGGCGCCGCAGCCCGACCCCCTGCCCAGCGAAGCCCAGCTCGGCATCGACCTCAGCTTGGTGAGCGCCGACCTGATGCGCCCCGGCCTGAGCCCCTTCCTGTCGCGCGGCGGCTCGGTGACGATCACCGCCGGGCGCGACCTGAAGGGCGCCCAACTCGGCCGTGCGCAGGACGACATCAGCCAGTGGTGGTGGCGCTCGGGCGTGGACAGCAATTCGCCCACCGCCTGGTGGTCGCGTTATGACCTGTTCAGCCAGGGCATCGCCACGTTCGGCGGCGGTGACGTGCGGCTGTCCGCCGGCCGCGACGCG
The DNA here is from genome assembly GCF_059421665.1 of Roseateles sp. GW821-FHT02E12. Taxonomy (NCBI): domain Bacteria; kingdom Pseudomonadati; phylum Pseudomonadota; class Betaproteobacteria; order Burkholderiales; family Sphaerotilaceae; genus Roseateles; species Roseateles sp. GW821-FHT02E12. The sequence goes on along the minus strand of NZ_JBWKVK010000002.1, from coordinate 1,352,548 downwards.
GTCCAGATCCACGCTTCCGCCGCCAGCAGCGGCTGGCGCGGCGTACCCGAGGGCTCGGCCAGCGATGCCACGGCCGTCTATCAGCAAGGCGGCGGCAGCGTGGCGCTGAACGTCGGCCGCGACGTCGTCGGCGGCCGCCTGTTCGCGAGCGGCAGCAACCTCGATGTGACGGCTGGCGGCGCCATCGCCCGCGACGCCACCGCCACCGTCAGGGCCGACGCCGGCCTGCAGCTGCTCTACGGCACGAGCCAGGTGCAGCTGCGCGCGGCGGGCGACGTCGACCTCGCCGCCGTGCGCGCTGCCGAAACCACCGTCACGGACTCGGCCAACACGCTGGGCCTGGGCAGCGTGCTCGGCGGCTTGAGCCAGGGCGCGAGCCTGAGCCTGCTCAGCGGCGGCGACCTGCGCCTGCGCGGCGAAGCCGCGCGCGCCAATGGCCAGGACGGCGAGCCCAACCGGCTGGAAAGCCGGCTGCCCGACCAGGTGCAAATGCTGGCGCCCCAGGGCGACCTGCGCCTGGACGGCAGCGTCGTGCAGGCGCCGCAGTCCGGCGACCCGCGCTTCGCCCTCCTCGCGGCAGGCGATGTGCGGCTCTCGTCGCTGATCATTGGCGCCGCGACCGGGCCGCGCGAGGCCGGCCTGTACAACCGCACGCTGCTCGAAGAGGCCCTCGGCGCCTACCCGGTCGCCCGTGCCGTGGCCCGAGTGCCCGACGTGGGCGACACGGCCACGCCGGCAACCGTGCCGGACCGGCTGGACGCCAGCGACCGCAGCCCGGTGCGCATCGCCGCGGGGCGCGACCTCTTCGTCAACAACCTGGCCGATTCGGTGCGCCCGGTGGACTTCAGCGCCGGCCGGGACATCGTCTTCTCGATTGGCCAGCGCCTGGCCGTGCAGCAGCAGGACCGCAGCTACGCCGTGGACGGCAGCCCCGGTGCCGCGATGCGCGAGATGAGCGTGCTGCAGGCCGGCCGCGACATCACCCGTGTGGCGGTCGAGATTGCCGGCCCGGGTGACCTGCTGGTGTTGGCTGGCCGCGATGCCGACCTGGGCGCCAACGGCGGCCTTGTGTCGCTGGGCGCGGTGCGCAACAGCAGCCTGTTGCCGCCGGGCGGCAGCAGCATCACCGTCGTCGCCGGCCTGCGCGCCGACGGGGCCGACTACCGCACGGCAGTCACCCAGGGCTTCGAGCTGCTGGGCAGCAGCGGCTGGCAGGGCCAGCTCGGCACCGTCTACCAGGCCCTGGGCGGCACGCGTGCCGGTTTCGACAAGCTGAGCGCCGGCGACCAGTTCGCCGCGCTGCGCCAGCTCCTCGGGGCTGCGCATGTCGACGCCGGCATCGCGGCCTATGTGCAGGCACTGCCAGCACGGGCCGACGCGGGCGAGCAGCGCCAGCGCATCGCCGCTCTGCTCGGCAAGTCGGCCGACGACCCCGCGGTGCAGGCCTATGCCGACAAGCTCGGCGGCACGACGCAGCCGGCCTGGAGCGATCTCAGCACGGCCCAGGCGCTGGTGGCCTTCGCGGCACTGCCCGCGGCGCAGCAGGCCGCCGCCGTCACGCCGCTGCTGACGGCCGAGCTCGGCCGCCTCGACGCGCCCAGCCGCCGCCAGCTACTGCTCGCGGTCGCGCCCACCGCCCAGACGAAAGCCCTGGGGGACTACGTGCGCAGCCTGGCCGATGCGAACGCGAACCTCAGCGACGCCCAGGCCCTGGTCGCCTTCGAGGCCTTGCCGCTGGCTCGCCAGATCCCCTGGCTGAACCGTCAGCTCGTCGCCGAGCTGCGCAGCGCCGGCCGCGCCGCCGCGCAGACAGAGGGCGATGCGCGCTGGGCGGCCTATGCGCCGGGCTACCAGGCCGTCAACCTGTTGTTCCCGCTGCCCGCCAACGGCGCTCGCCCGAGCGGCGAGCTGCGCCTGCCGACGAGCCAGATCAAGACGCTGCAGCAGGCCGACATCACGCTGCTGGCCCCGGGCGGCGGTGCCAACGCGGGCGAGATCGTCGCCAGCGGCCTGGCCAAGAAGGCCACCGAGCTGGGCATCGTCACCGTCAACGGCGGCAGCATCTCGGCGGCCGTGGCGGGCGACTTCGCCGTCAACCAGTCGCGCGTCTTCACGCTGGCCAAGGGGGACCTGCTGCTGTGGTCCGGCGCGGGCGACATCGACGCCGGCCGCGGCGCCAAGACGGTGACCGGCGCACCGGCACCCGTGCTGCGCCTGGACAGCGACGGCAAGCTGGTGTTCGACACCTCGGGCTCCTTCAGCGGCTCGGGCATCGCGGTGCTGAACGCCGACAGCAATCTCGACCTGTTCGCACCGGCCGGCGAGATCAACGCCGGCGAAGCGGGCATCCGCTCCAAGGGCAACGCCTTCCTTGCGGCGGATCGCGTCGTCAACGCGGTCGACATCCAGGTGGCCGGCAAGGTGTCGGGTGGCGGCAAGGTGGAAGCACCCACCGCCGTCATCTCGGCGCCGGTCAACACCGCCCTGGGCCCGACGAGCGCCGGCCCCGCCAGCACCGACAGCGACGACGACGAGAAGAAGAAACGCCGCCGCCGCCGCAATCTGCTGCTGGAGTTCCTCGGCTTCGGCAGCCAGTGATCACGAAAGAAGACCCATGCGCAAAGCCCTCACTGCACTTGTTCTAGCCGCCCTGCTGCCCGCCACCGCCCACGCCTGGTGGAACGCCGACTGGGCCGAGCGCGCCAAGATCACGCTGAACACCTCGGCCCAGGGGCTGGAAACCAAGGAGGCCGCCAGCGGCGTGGCCGTGGCGGTGCGCCTTCATTCGGGCAACTTCGACTTCACGGCCGCCAAGGAGGACGGCAGCGACCTGCGCGTGGTGGCCGGAGACGACAAGACGCCGCTGAAGTTCAGCATCGAGCGCTTCGACAGCATCAACGAGCTGGCCGTGCTGTGGGTGCAGCTGCCCAGCGTGCTGCCGGGCACCGACAAGAATGTGTTCTACGTCTACGGCGGCAATGCCAAGGCCGCGGCCGAAGGTGACGCCAACGGCTTCGACGCAGCAACCGTCATCGCCCTGCACTTCAGCGACAAGCCGGCAGGGGCGGATCAGCTCGGCGCCGTCAAGCCGCAGGGCACGCTGGTGACCGAGCCCAACGGGCTGCTGGCGACGAGCGCCAAGCTGAACGGCGAGGCCATCGTCTATGCGCTGTCCGACAAGCCCGTCATCGACGCCGGCAACCAGCTGACCGTGAGCCTGTGGGTCAAGCTCGACGATGTACAACGCGCGACGCTGTTGAACTGGGGCGGGCTGACGCTGAGCCTGAGCAGCGGCAAGGTCGTTGCGCGAGCGGACAAGGCCGAAGTCAGCGGCGGCGACGTGCCCGTGGCGCGCTGGACGCAAGTGGCGCTGCGCCTGGGCCTGGGCAAGGCGACGCTGTTCGTGAACGGCGCCCAGGTGGCGCAGAGCGATCTGGCCACGCCAACGCTGGGCAGCAGCGTGCGCCTGGGCGAAGGTGCCCGCGGCCTGATGGACGAGGTGCAGGTGGCGGCCACGCTGCGCAGCGCGGACTGGATCGCTGTGGCGGCCGGCGCGCAAGGGGCCGAAAGCAAGCTGGTGGCATCCAACCGCGAGGCCAAGGACGGCGCGGGCGCCGAGGGCGAAAGCCACGGCTACATGGGCGTGCTGGTCAAGAACCTGACCGTGGATGCCTGGGTGGTCATCGGCATCCTGGGCGTCATGTTCGCGATCGCGTGCTGGGTGATGGTGAGCAAGGGCGTGCTGGTGACGAAGGTGGCGCGGGCCAACCGCAGCTTCGTGCTGAAGTTCCGCGAGGCCAGCGACGAGTTGCTGAAGCTCGAAACCCACGCGCCGCATCCGCAGTCGCCGATCTACCGCCTCTACCAGGCGGGCGTGCGCGAGCTGGCCAAGCGCAAGGTGGGCGAGGCGGGCGCCAAACCGCTGTCGGGCGCGTCGCTGGACGCGGTGAAGGCCTCGGTGGATGCCGACTACGTGCGCGAGAACGCGAACCTCAACTCGGGCATGGTGCTGCTGACCATCGCGATCTCGGGCGGCCCCTTCCTGGGCCTGCTGGGCACGGTGGTGGGCGTGATGATCACCTTCGCCGCGATTGCTGCCGCGGGCGACGTGAACGTCAACGCGATCGCGCCGGGCATTGCCGCGGCGCTGCTCGCGACGGTGGCGGGCCTGGGCGTCGCGATCCCCGCGCTGTTTGGCTACAACTACCTGGCCGCGCAGATCAAGAACGCGACGTCGGACATGCAGATCTTCATCGACGAGTTCATCACTCGCGTGGCTGAGCTGTACGGCGCGCCCTGAGCCATGTCTGCCGACATCAAGGGCGACAACCAGCTCTACGACGACATCAACGTCACGCCGATGCTGGACCTGGCCTACGTGCTGCTCGTCGTCTTCATCATCCTGACCACCGCCTCCGTGCAGGGCGTGAAGGTGAACTCGCCCACGACGCGGGCGGCGAACAACCTCGCCAAGCCGCAGACGCGCGCGATCACGATCACCGCGGACGGCGGCGTGTTCCTGGACGCCTACCCGGTCGACATGGAGCAGCTGCGCACGAGCCTGGCCCAGTACAAGTCGGCCAACCCGGCGTTGCCGGTGGTGCTGAAGGCCGACGCGGCCGCGCAGTACGAGAAGGTGATGCAGGTGCTGGAGGTGGCCAAGAAGCTGGACATCACCGAGATCGGCCTCGTCACCAAGCGCGCGGAAGGGGGTTGATGTCATGCAGGTGAACCAGGACGCCAAGCCCTACGACAGCATCAACGTGACGCCGATGCTGGACCTGGCCTATGTGCTGCTCGTCGTCTTCATCCTGATGACGACGGCCTCGGTGCAGGGCCTGAACATCAGCATGCCCAAGCCCAGCAACAAGCCCAGCACCGAGAAGCACGAGCTGAAGATCGTGCAGGTGATGCCCGACGGCGGCGTGCTGCTCAACGGCGTGGGCGTGAGCCTGATCGAGTTGGAGGCGCAGCTGGGGGCGGCCAAGGCGCGCGACGCGCAGATGTCCGTGGCCATCAAGGGCGATGCGCGCACGCAGTACGCCAGCGTCATCGCCGTCATCGACCTGTGCAACAAGCTGCAGGTCAACATGGGCCTGGTGACGAGCCGCATCGGGAGCTGACATGAAGGCCGCACACGTCAAGATCCTCGTCGCCACTGCCTGCCTGCTGCTCGGCCTGACCGTGTGGTGGGCCGTGAAGAACATCAAGCCCGACTCGCCCAAGCGCCAGGTCGCCAAGATCTCCATCCTGCCGGACACGCCGCCGCCCCCGCCGCCTCCACCCAAGGAGGAGAAGAAGCCCGAGCCTCCGAAGGACGAGCCCAAGCAGGTGATGCGCGAGGAGCAGATCAAGCAGGCGGAAGCGCCCAAGGCCGCCGAGACGATCAAGATGGAAGGCGCGGCCGGAGACGGCCCCAGCGCCTTCGCGACCGGCAGCGTCGCCAAGGACTATGCCGGCGGAGCACCAACGACGGGCGGCAGCGCCGGCCCCGTGGGCACGGTGGCCGACCGCGCCCAGGAGCGCTTCTATGCCAACACCGCGCGCCAGTTGCTGCAAGGCGAGATCGAGAAGCATCTGAAGTCGGACGCCGAGACGCTGACCGCGACCTTCGCCGTCTGGCTGACGGGCGATGGCGGCATCCAGCGCTTCGAGCTGTCTCCCAGCGGCAATGACGCCAATGACAACGCGCTGCGTGCCGCGCTCGACGAAACCCGCCGCCTCTACAAGCTGCCGCCGCCACCGGCCCTGGCGCTGTCCCAGCCGATGCGCTTTCGCCTGAGCGTGCGGCCCCAAGCCTGATTCCGATTCCCTCCCATCCCATGAAGCCCATCCGCACCCTGCTGCTCGTCAGCCTCATCGCCTCCGCGCTGCCTGTGCAAGCGCAGACTGCCGACAAGGAGGAGATCGCCCGCCTGCGCGCGACGACGCAAGCCCTCATCGACGCCCTCGTGGCACAAGGCCTGCTGACGCGCGACAAGGCCGAGGCCATCCTCCGGCAGGCCCAGACCGCGGCCACAACGCCAGCGCCACAGCCGCAGGCCGACGCCTCGGCACCCAAGGTGCTGCGCATCCCCTACGTGCCCGAGACCGTGCGCCAGCAGATGCGCGACGAGATCAAGGCCGAGGTGCTGGCCCAGGCCAAGGGCGAACGCTGGGGCCAGCCCGACGCGCTGCCGGACTGGGTGGGCCGCATCCGCATCAGCGGTGACCTGCGCGCGCGCGCTCAAGCCGAGTTCTTCGACGACCACAACGTGCCCGCCGAGGTCTACCGCGCCCAGACCGCCTCGCCCGCCTGGGCCCCCGACCTGACGAACACCACGACCGACCGCCAGCGCATGACGCTGCGTGGCCGGCTGGAGGTAGACGCCAAGCTCAGCGACCAGGTGCTGGCCAGCGTGCGCCTGGCCACCGGCAGCACCGGCAACAGCGCCACGTCCACGTCGCAAACGCTGGGCAACGACTTCAACCGCTACACGCTGGGGCTGGATCGCGCCTACATCCGCTGGCAGCCGCCGTTGTTCAGCAACGGCATCTCCGCCGACTTCGGCCGCCTGCCCAACCCCTTCTACAGCACCGACCTGGCCTGGCCCGACGACATCGCCTTCGACGGCGTGGCCGCCAAGCTCAGCCATGCCTTCACGCCGCAGCGCTCGCTGTTCGCGACGGCCGGCGTCTTCCCGCTGGAGGAACTCAACCTCAGCACGCGCGACAAATGGCTGGTTGGCGCACAGGTGGGTGGTGAGATCGACCTGGCGCGCGGCGTGCAGTTCAAGGCAGGCCTGGCGGCCTATGAGTTTCACCGCATGGAAGGCCAGCGCGAGGCCAACCCGCCGCCCAGCGGCCCGCGCAATGGCGCGACGAACTACTTCGCCTCCCAGTACGCAGCCGGCTTGCGCCTGAAGGGCAACACGCTGATCAACCTGAACGACCCCACCAGCACGGCCGCGCCGACCTGGGGCCTGGCCTCGCGCTTTCGCCCCGTCAACCTGACGCTGGGCCTGCAGCTGGACAGCGTGCTGCCCGTGCCGGTCGGCTTCACGCTGGACTACATCAAGAACACCGGCTTCGACCGCAAGGACATCGAGACCCGCGCCGGTGTGGCACTGCCCGACCTGCGCGAGAAGACGCTGGCCCTGCAGGGCCGGCTGCAGGTGGGCACGCCCAAGCTTGCACGCCGCGGCGACTGGCAGGCCTTCGCAGCGCTGCGCCTGGTTGAACGCGATGCCTGGGTGGACGGCTTCACCGACACCACCTGGCACCTCGGCGGAACCAACTACAAGGGCTGGAGCATCGGCGGCAACTACGGCCTGGACCGCGGCTTCTGGCTGGGCGCCCGCTGGACCAGCACGCGCAACCTCGACGACGGCGTGCGCTTCCTCGCCGTACCCGGCGACCCGACCTCGCTCAGCGGCAACCTGAGCAGCGCGCCGCTGCGCATCGATGTGTTCCAGATGGATCTCAACGTGAGGTTCTGATGATGAAACGCTTTGCCACCCTCTTCTTCGCCGCCTTGCTGGCGCTGGGCGCACAGGCCCAGGACGCCAAGGCCACCAAGGAACGCGAGGCCCTGCGCCGCGCCCAGACCGCACTGCGCACCGCACAGGAGCAGCAGTCCGCCCTGCAGGCCGACAAGGCCAAGGCCGAGGCTGATGCGGCGGCAGCGCACAAGGAGGCCTCAAGCGCCAAGGCCCAGATCGCCGGCAGCGCCACCAGGCTCAAGGCTCGAGAAGCCGAACTGGAGACGCTGCGCGCGCAGCTGCTGGCGGCCCGGCAGTCCGATCAGGCCCAGCAGGACGCCGCCGCCAAGGCCGGCGAACGAGAACAGGCGCTGCAGCAGCAACTGCTGGTCGCCCGACAGGAGAGTGCTTCACGCCTGCAGACCAACCAGGCTCTCACCCAGTTGCTCGAGCGCAGCACCCAGGCCCTGGCCGACGCCGAGGCCAAGAACCACCAGCTTTACACGCTGGGCCAGGATCTCGTGAAGCGCTGGCAGGGGCGCCCGACACCGGACACAGCGCTGCTGCAGGACCCAGTGCTTGGCCTGACCACCGTGCGTTTTGAAGACCAGGCCGAGAAGCTCCGCACCGAACTGGAGGCGCGTCGGATCATCCGCTGAACGGGACCCTGGACTCGATCGTGAGGCTCGAGCTCCTTAGAGCACGATGCGGCGCACATCAATCTCGGTGTCTTCCCATGCGACGACGTCCGGTACCGGGATTTCGACGCCAGGCCAGGGCACCGGCGCCTGAGCCTCTGGAGAGCTCGTTTCGGCTGGTTGCTGGATTCGACCCACGACATCGCGTGGCCGAAAGATGGGATGGTGCAACAGCGAATTGAGATCGACTTGCATGACGGCTCCTACGTCGAAAAGCCAGTTTGCGCGTTGAAATATGAAGGTTCAACCGCCTGACGTGCAGGTCCGTTGGAATTTTGGTTCCCCAGCTGATCCGACAAAGCTTGCTGCCAAGCGAATCACGCGCGGTGTTGTCCGACTTTGCCCAGGCCCTGGCGCCGACAGGGCCGCGATGCCGAATTTCCTAAGCTGACCAACGTGGCATCTCCCTCGCTCCTTTGGACCGAGGGCACCACCCATCAAGTCAAAGGAGATTCTCATGACGAAACAAATCCGCACCTCTCGCCTGCTGTGCGCACTCGCGCTGATCGGTCTGGTCGGCACGGCCTCGGCCACCCTCACCAAGCCGGTCTACACGGCGGCCAAGGATGAAGTGAAGGCCATGTTCAAGGGCGAGCGCGACAAGTGCAGCTCGTTGGCGGGCAACGCCAAGGACGTGTGCGCCGAACGCGCCAAGGGCCAGGAAAAGGTCGCTCTCGCCAACCTCGAGTACCAGTACACCGGCAAGGTCAAGGACCGCAACGATTACCTGGAGTCGCGCTACGAGGCGCGCTACAAGTTCGCCAAGGAAATGTGCGATGACAAGACTGGCAATGCCAAGGATGTCTGCGTCGCCGAGGCCAAGGCCGAGCACGACAAGGCCAAGGCCGATCTGAAGGCGAACAAGGCCGTTGCCGAGGCGCAGTCCGACGCGATGGAAACCAAGCTCAAGGCCGATTACAAGGTCGCCAACGAGCGCTGCGACGCGCTGGCCGGCGATGCCAAGAACAGCTGCCAGGCCGGCGCCAAGGCACGCTACTTCCAGTAATGGAGGACTGCCCGCTGCCTGAGGCAGCGGGCAACAGAGCACCCGAGAGAACCAAATAGAACGCCGGCCCATCCTTGGATGGGCCGGCGTTGCTTTTGCGGCAACCGTGAGATGTCAGCGCGGTGCGGCTGGCGGTTCGGTTTGGGTGCGGGGCACGCCCTCAGCCACGGCGACGACGTTGCCGGGCTGCGGCAGGCTCAGCCGGTTGTCCACGCCACGAACGCCCTGGGGCGCGCCAGCCAGCACGGTGGCGCGCTGCTTGGCGGCCGCGTCTGGCGCGGGGCCGTCCAGGCGCACGATGCCTTGTGAGGTGGCCACCTCGATGCGGGCCGCACTCAAGGCCGGGTCGGCGGCCAGCGCCGTTTTCACCTTCAGGCTGATGGCACTGTCGTCGATGGCCGTGGTGACACCGTTCAGCGCCTGGTGCGAGGCCTCGACGGCGGCGTTCTGCGAATTGCTGACCGTCTGGCCGACATCGCTGCCCACCCCGCGCACACGGCCGACGGTATCGTCCAGCTGCGTGCCCAGGCTGCGCGGGTCTTGCAGGCTGAACACCGCCAGCGCCGTCATGGCCGCGCCAACGCCCAGGGCGACGAACCAGCCGCCGGCGCGAGAACGCCGACGATGTTCAACGACGACCGGTGCCGCCGTAGGGACGGGCGGCTCGGCGGTTTGGCCGTAAGGCGGAAGACTGTCGCGCCAGTCATCGGCACGGTTGTTGGCGGCTGATCTCATGGCGGCCTCCTGATGGGCCTGGCAGGCCCCTGTGCAGCAAGTCTGCTCGGCAGCCACCCCACGGCCCATCGGCCGGCGCACGTGCCGGCTGTAGGACCGCACGCCACGGCGCCGACGCGCGCAAGTCGCCCTCCGCTTGTCCGATAGGCACTACCGGATCAGGCCGACACGGCAGGCGCCGGCGTCCAGCCAACATCCGCTTCATCAACCCCTCCAGCGGTGCTGCCATGAAGTCCCACCTGCTCTTGCCGCTTCTCGGCCTGTCGATGGCCTCGGGCGCCCACGCGCAGGGCTTGACCGCTTCAGGCGGTGCCACGCTAGCGGGCCAAACCGCCAGCCTGAGCGCATCGCCCGACCCCGACCTGAACTGGCGCGATCCGCAATGGTTGAGCAGCCAGCGCGAGCGCTCGCGCTGGCGTTACCAGCTCGGCCTGGAGCAGCAGCAGCGCTCCCCTGCGCAGCTCGGCCCGCAGGCCGCCGTGCGCGAGGCGCTGTGGGCGGGGGTCAGCTACGACATTTCGCCCAAACTGAGCGGCGGCGTCGAAACACCGGTCTGGCAACGCGACAGCGGCTGGGCATCACGCATGTCGTTCGAAAAGCCCAAGAGCGAAGGCCTGGCAGGGCTGCGCGGTGCTTTCTCGTACCAGCTGTCTGCGCAGAGCCGGCTGACGCTGCGCCCGCAGGCGCGGCGCGTCATGCTCAGCTATTCAGCCAGCTGGTAAGTGGCAAAGAAGCCAAGCCGCTGGATCACAGCGGTAAAGGCAGCAAGGGCCGGCCGGCAAGACCGGCGCAGTAGCTGAACAGTTCTTCGAGCTGGCGGCACTTGTCGAAGACGCGCTCGGCGCCGAGGCTCAGGCAGCGGCGGCGCATGTCGTCGGTGGCGTAGTTGGTCAGCACGATGCGGCGCGCAACCACGCCCAGGCGCTGGGCGGCACGCAGCACGCCCAGGCCGGTGCCGGAGTTCAGGAAGACGTCGACGATGACGACGTCGACCTGGGCGGACGAGCCACGGCTCATCCAATGAACGGCCGAGGCTTCGTCGGCCGCGCTGCCGATGACTTCGACATGGGACAGCTCTTCAAGCGCCCCCGCGAGGTTCTCCCGGATGACCGGGCTGTTCTCGACGATGAAGGCGCGCAGCTGGGGCATGTCGGTTCCAGGCCGGTTCAAGCCCGTGCCATCCAGTCCTTGAGCTCATCGGCGTGCTCTTCCTCATCGGCCAGGATGTCCTCCAGCAGGCGCCGGGTGGTGGAGTCCTTGTCGCCGACGAGGCCGATCATCTGCCGGTAGCTCTCCACCGCCACGCGCTCGGCGATGAGATTGGACTTGATCATGGCCTTGAGGTCGCCCACGTCGTCGTAGTCCGCGTGACCGCGGTCCAGCAGGCCCACCGGGTTGAAGTCCGGCTCGCCGCCGAGCTGCACGATGCGCTGGGCCAGCCGGTCGGCGTGGCCCAGTTCCGCGTTGGCATGGACGAGGAATTCCTCGGCGATGCTCGGCGACTCCAGGCCGTCGGCCGTGAAGTGATGGCGGCGGTAGCGCAGCACGCAGACCAGCTCGGTGGCCAGCGCGCCGTTGAGCAGCTTGACGATGTCGTCGCGCCAGGGCCCGTAGGCCGGCGTGACGGCACCTTCGTCCAGATGCGTGCGCGCTGCCTCCAGGCCGGCCTCATCCAGCTGGAGAGAGAGTTGCTGGTCAGCCATTGCGCGCCACCACGAGCTGGTTGTCCACCGAGCGGACACCATTCACCGCGGCGGCCAGCGTCGTCGCGCGGGCTTGAGAGCCGGCGTCGGGCGCCGTGCCGGTCAGCGTCACGCGGCCGTCCTCGGCCTTGACGTCGATCTTGGTGGCCTTGAGGCGGTCGTCGGCCATCAGCGCCGCATTGATCTTGGTGACGATGGTCGCGTCGCTGACGGCGTCGGACGCCGCTGCGGTGGCGTTCTTGAGCTTGTTCTCGGCCTTGTCCATGGCTTGGCCGGCTTCGGCCTTGGCCTCGGCGCCGGCCTGCTTGGCTTCGGCGATGGCGCCATCCAGCTTCTGGCCGGCGGTACGTTCATCCTGCTGCTTGTTGCAACCCGCCAGGGCTGCGGCCAGGGCCAGCACGCCAATCAGCGGCGCGCGGAAGTGAGTGTTGCGGTTCATGTTGCGTCCTTTCGTCATCGTTGGAAGCTCGGGGAGATCTGCGAGAGCGATGCCCCCAACTGTGTTGCCTGGGCTCGCGGCGCGGCGGTGGCCACCGTGCCTATCGTTTGTCGGACGATGCCGACTCGCTGCCACTGGCGCATTTCCTCGCCGCGGCGAACGTTCTCCCGCAGGGTGTCGACGAAGGCCACCAGCAACGCGGCGCCGAGCAACGCGGCCAAGGCTGAAGTCAGCCAAAGCGGCGGTGCGAAACGGGCCAGGGAGTCGGTCAGGGCTTTCATCGCTCACTCCGTAACGGCCGACATGGCCGCATGAGCAAACTTTGCAGAAAACCGATCGCCTGCGATGCCGGCCGGCCCCTTGAGCCGCCGTAGGACAGGACGTGCGCCGTGTAGGACAGCGCTGATCGCTAAACCAACGCGGCGTTGCTAGGCTTTACGCATTCCCCTCAATTGATTCGGAGTGCAACATGATTCGCATCGGCATCGTTGACGACCACGCCATCGTGCGTTCCGGCCTGCGGCAGTTCCTCAGCGAAAACGTCGACCTTCGCGTCACCGGCGAAGCAGGCAATGGGCGCGATGCGCTCGAGCTTGCGCGCGGCGGCGACGTGGACGTGATGTTGATGGACATCTCCATGCCCGGCCAAAGCGGAGTGGACGCGCTGTCGGCCATCAAGACGCGCTTCCCCGACCTGCCCGTGCTCATCCTGAGCGGCTTCCCGGAGACGCACTACGCCACGACGTTGCTGCGCCAGGGCGCCAGCGGCTATCTGAACAAGGAATGCGACCCCGAGGAGATCGCCAACGCGATCCGCACGGTGGCGCGTGGGCGGCGCTACATCAGCCCGGCCGTGGCCGAACTGCTGGCCGACGGCGTGGCCGGCGGTGGGAGCGACCGGCCACTGCACGAGTCGCTGTCCGAGCGCGAGTTGCAGGTTTTCCTGCGCCTGGCCAAGGGCGAGACGGTGGGCGACATGGCCAAGGCCATGTTCCTCAGCGTGAAGACCGTCAGCACCTACCGCACGCGGGTGCTGGAGAAGATCAAGCTCGAAACCAACAGCGATCTGACCTACTACGCGCTGAAGAACGGGCTCATCCAGTAGGCGCAGCGGCTGCGAAAACGACAACGGCCCCTCACGGGGCCGTTACTTCTTGCGGCTGGCGCTGGGCTCAGCGGCCGATGTTCAGCGGTGCCATGGACACGGCGGCGCGCGACTGGCTGGCGATGCGGCGCTCCAGGTCGGCGTGGTCGATGGCGTCGGACAGGTAACGCTCTTCGGCGCCGGACTGGGTGTCGACGGTCAGCGCGCTGCGCAGGGAATGCAGGAGGTTTTGGATCAGGCTCATGGTGTTTTGGGGCTCGTGGCCCTCATGTCGTTCACTAGGGTATACCCCATTATAGGGTTAATACTAGTTTTGACGCAACCACCCAGGAGCGGATCGCCTCAGCTCGTTTCCAGCGCCAAGCCGGCCTGGGTCCAAGCGTCGATACCGCCGCGCAGCACCCGGGCCTGGCGGCCCTGCTGTTTCAGCCACTGGGCGGCCCGCACGGCAGAGGCATCGTTCGGGCAGGCGCAGTAGGTGATGAACTCGCCGGCCAGGGGCCAGTCGGCCAGCGCCGCGTCGCCGAGCGCACCGAGGTCGAGGTGGCGGGCGCCCGGGATGCGACTGGCCAGCGGCATTTCCGGCGACACCGCCCGCACGTCGACGAGAACGAGGTTCCGCCCCTGCAGCAGCAGTTGGGCCACCTCGCTCGGGCCTAGCCGCTCGAAGCGGTTCAGCTCGCGGCGCACAACGGCGCGCCGCCACAGCCGCCAGGCCAGGTAGGCGGCAACGGCCGTCAGCGCCAGCAGCACGGCGGCGCTGCCCAGGCTGCTGAGCGCGCGCAGCACCACGCCGATCTGCTCGTGGAAGACACGGCCGATGGCGATGGCCACACCAGCCCACAGCGCCGACCCCAGCAGGTTCCAGCCCAGGAAGCGACGCGCCGACATGCCCAAGGCGCCGGCCAGCGGCGGCGCCAGGATGGACAGGCCCGGCACGAACTTGGCGATCACCAGCGTCAGCACGCCCCGGCGCGCAAAGCTGGCCTCGTTCTGCCGCACGCAGCTGTCCGGCGAGATGGAGATGACGCAAAGCGCCGCCAGCACGCGCCGCCCGAGGCGACGGCCGGCCCAGAACCACAGACCGTTGGCCGCCATCGCCGCCAGTGTCGCGACGGCGAAGGACCGCAGCGCGAAGCCGTCTCGCTGCGCCGACTCCACGCCGGCCAGCAGCAGCACGGGCGTGGAAGGCAGCGGCGCACCGAGCTGCTCCAGCAGCACGGCCAGCGCCACGGCGATGAGGCCGTGGCGGGAGAAGAGATCGGTGAGCAGGTCCATGGCAGTGGCAATCAGCATAGCCGCGGAGGTCTTTCCCCTGTAGGCCCAGGCTCATCGTGATGTAGTTGAGTACATTACGACCTCATGCCAGCCGACCTCTGGAGCCAGTTCGACGCCGCGCCCCTGGCGCTGACGCTGCGCGTCGCCCTCGTCGCCACGCTGCTGGCGCTGATCCTCGGCGTGGCGCTGGGCTGGGTGTTCGCCCGCACCCGGCTGCCCGGCCGCGGCGTGCTGGAGGCCGTCTGCATGCTGCCGCTGGTGCTGCCGCCCACCGTACTGGGCTACGGCATCCTCGTGCTGATGGGCCGGCGCAGCGCCCTGGGCGGCTGGCTGCGCGAGCATTTCGACTACACGGTCATCTTCAACTGGCACGGCGCCGTCATCGCGTCCACGCTGGTGGCCCTGCCCCTGGTGCTGAAGGGCGCCAGCAGCGCCTTCGCCCAGGTGGACCGCAACCTCGAAGCCGCCGCCCGCACGCTGCGCCAGTCACGCTGGAGCGCCTTCGTGCGCGTGACGCTGCCGCTGGCCTGGCCCGGCATCCTGGCCGGCACGCTGCTGGCTTTTGCCCGCGCGATGGGCGAGTTCGGTGCCTCGCTGATGGTGGCCGGCTCCATCCCGGGCCAGACGCAGACCGCCTCCATGGCCATCTACGACGCCGTCCAGGCCGGCCGCGACGACCTGGCTCTCGCCCTCGCGCTCATCGTGTCAGCCATCTCGGTGGCCGTGCTCGTGCTGTCCAACCGCTATCTGCAACGCCCCTCGCCATGAAACGCTCCCTGCTTGCCCTCTGCGCTGCCTTGCCCTTGTTCGCCTCGGCGCAGCAGCTCACCGTCTCGGCCGCCGCCAGCCTGACCGACGCCTTCAAGGAGATCGGCCCGCGCTTCGAGGCCGCCAAGCCCGGCGCCACGCTGCGCTTCAACTTCGCCGCGTCGGGCGTGCTGCTGCAGCAGATCGTCCAGGGCGCGCCGGTGGATGTCTTCGCCAGCGCCGACCAGGACACGATGAACCGCGGTGCGGAGCAAAAGCTGATTGCCGCAGACACAAGGCGCGACTTCGCGGCCAACACGCTGGTGCTGGTCACGCCGCCGGCCAGCACGGTCAATGCCTTGGCTGACCTGCCCAAGCCCGATGTGAAGCGCATCGCCATCGGCAAGGTCGCCTCCGTGCCCGTGGGCCGCTACACCCAGCAGGCGCTGGAGAGCGCCCAGCTCTGGGCAGGCCTGCAGCCCAAGTTCGTCTTCGCCGACAACGTGCGCCAGGTGCTGGACTACGTGTCGCGCGGCGAGGTCGAGGCCGGCTTCGTCTACCGCACCGATGCCGAACTGGCCCAGGGCAAGGTGCGCATCGCCATGACGGTTGGCGGCCACGCGCCCGTCACCTACCCGGCCGCCGTCGTGGCGGACAGCAAGCAGGCAGCGCTGGCGCGCGACTTCGTCACCTTCCTTGGCGGCAACGAGGCACAAGCCATCCTGGCCAAGTACGGCTTCGGCAAACCTTGATCGACGTTCGCCTGGAACTCTCCGTCAGCGACAACCGCCGTCGCTTCGACCTCGACATCGCGTTCGCCACCGATGCGCCCTTCGTCGCCCTTTACGGCCCGTCGGGCGCCGGCAAGTCGCTGACGCTGCAGGCCATGGCCGGGCTGCTGCCCGTGCGCGCCGGCCATGTACGGCTCAATGGCCGCGCGCTGCTGGACACCGGTGCCGGCATCAGCTTGCCCCCCGAGCAGCGCGGCGTGGGCTATCTGTTCCAGCACTACGCCCTCTTCCCCCACCTCAGCGTGCGCGACAACATCGCCTTCGGCCTGACGAGCTGGCGCCGCCGCCTCAAGGCCGACGACGCAGCGCGGGTGGACGAGCTGATCGAATCCTTCGGCCTCACCGCCATGGCGCGAAGCCGGCCGGCCACGCTCTCCGGGGGCCAGCAGCAGCGCGTGGCGCTGGCGCGGGCCCTGGCCAGCAACCCGCAGGTGCTGCTGCTGGACGAGCCCTTCGCGGCCCTGCACCCCATGCTGCGCCAGCAGCTGCGCGAAGAGCTGCGCGCCGTGCGTGAACGCTGGGGCATCCCGGCCGTCATGATCACCCACGACCTGGACGACGTCGCTGCACTCGCCAACCGCGCCTACCTCGTGGACGGCGGCCGCGTCACGCGCGAGGTCGACCTCGACGGTGGCCAGAGCCGCGAGCTGCTGGAGCCTGCGCCGGCCCGGCCCGAAGACGAACAACGCCGCGGTTGGCTGCGCGCCCAACTCACATGAAGATCCTTCTCGCCCTCTGTATCGCCCTGCTGTGCTCGGCCGCCCAGGCCCAGTTGCAGGTGCAGCGCCTGGACGGCAGCCAAGTCACACTGGACGCCGCCAAGCTCGCCGCGCTGCCGCGCGAAGCCGTCAAGGCGGAGGCGCATGGGCACAAGGTCGACGTGAACGGCGTGGACCTGCGCGAGGTGCTGCGCGCCGCCGGCATCGAGCCGCCGCAGCAGATCCGTGGCACGGCGCTGCGCCAGGTGTTGCTGGCCGGCGCGCGGGACGGCTATGTCGTGGCCTTCTCCTGGGCCGAGCTGGACCCAGCCCTCGGCGGCCGGCGCGTCTTTCTCGTGACGGACGGCCTCAAGCCCGACGAAGGCCCGCTGCGTCTCGTCGTGCCGGCAGATGCACGCCCGGCGCGTTGGATGCGCCAGCTCGACACATTGCGGCTCGTCTCACCTTGAACAACACCGGCGACCACCCACTGCTGCAGGGCGAGCTGCGTCTCGCCGGCCGGCTCGATGCTCGCTTCTTCGACCTGCTCGCCGCGCTGGACCTGACCGGCTCGCTGCAAAAGGCTGCTCGCGTGGCCGGTTACAGCTACAAGGGCGCCTGGCTGGTGCTGGACGCCGCCGCGCTGCTGACCCACTCGCCGCTGCTGGAACGCGCCACCGGCGGCCATGGCGGCGGCGGCTCGCACCTGACGGCCGAAGGCCAGGCCTTGCTCGCCGCCTGGCGCACGCTTCAAACCCGCCACACCGCGTTCCTGCGCGAGCAGGCCGACTGGCTGACAACCCAACCCGCGCTCGACGCACTGCTGAAGAGGATGGCCATGAAGACCACCGCCCGAAACCAGTTCACCGGCACGGTCAAGGCCGTGCAGCCGGGGCCGTCCACCACCCTCGTGCGCATGGCACTGACCGGTGGCGACCCGGACATCAGCATCTCGCTGACCACCCCCGCCGCCGAGGAGCTGGGCGTCGCCGTCGGCCAGGATGCGCTGGCTCTCGTCAAGGCGTCGGAGATCGTGCTGGTCAGCGACTTCGCCGGTTACCGGCTCTCCGCCCGCAACCAGCTGGCCGGCACCATCGCCCGCGTCGAGCGCGGCGCCGTGTCATCCCTCGTCGGCCTGACGCTGCCGGGCGGCACCACGGTCACGGCCAGCGTCACCAATGACGCGGTCGACGCCCTGGGCCTGGCCGTGGGCCAGCCGGCCACGGCCTGCTTCAAGGCCTATGCCGTCATGCTCGCCGTACGCAGCTAGCCCAGCAAGGCTCCTCTAACGGCGCGTGACCCAGTTCACGAACAGCTCGCAACCCCACTCGAACGGGCGTGTCGGGCTGCATGACAGCGCCATCGCCCCCCTCGCACGGGGGCGCCACCGCACCATCACATCGTCATAGGAGAACCACCGGATCAGGGGGTGGGGCTGGCCCAGCACTTGCGTAGCTGATGCCAAGCCTCACCCCTAGTTTTAGGGATGACACCAACAACCAACAAGGTTCACCCCATGACGAAGAAACTCCTGTCCGCCGCCGCCCTGCTGATTGCCGGCTCCGCAGCCCTGGCTGGCCCGGTTGGTAGCTATTACGCCTCCATCCAAGGGCAGCGCATCGCTGTCGTGCAAGGCAATGCCGTCGTGAACAGCTGGGCCGCCCAGAACGGCTGCGAATGGTCGGTCAACGTCTACAACGACGTGCGTACCAACCCTGCCGGCAACAACTGCGGCGCCGGCGCGCAGTACACCCTGGGTGGCACCTACACCGGCGTGAACTACGCCGAAGAAGTGGGCGGCTACCAGGACACCGACGACTCGACCACCGACGGCACTTACAACTACACCGTCTCCTATGGCACCGGTGACGTCATCCGCACGGACCGAAACTTCGCCGGCGCGACCTCGCTGTTCAACGTGGGACGCTCCACTATCGGCATCACCTACGACGAAACCGACAGCTCGCTGTGGGTCATGGGCTTCCAAAGCAACGTGCTGCGCCACTACGACATGAGCGGCACCCAACTGGGCAGCTTCAATCTGAGCGCCACAGCCAATGGCGGCCTGGCTCTGGACCACCTGGACCAGACGCTGTGGTTCGTCGATAACGGCGGTTCGATGCAGCAGTTCAGCAAGACGGGCCAGTACCTGCAGACCGGCCTGAACCTCGGCTACGTGCTGGGCGGCGAGTTCGATTTCGCAACCGCCAACGTCGGCCAACTGCCTGAGCCGGGCACGCTGGGCCTGCTGGGCGTTGCGTTGGCCGGTGTCGGCCTGAGCCGCCGCAAGGCTCGCTCGGCCGCCTGAACGAGCGCCGCAAACGCAACAGCAAGGGAGCTTCGGCTCCCTTTTTTCATGCCTGCACGGCGCCGCCACTTCAAAGTTGAGATTCGAATAAACAAATAGGAAAACTATCGTTCCCTGAATAAGCAAGGTTTGGCACTCTCGCGGCTTCGTTCATTCGACGGCCCCGCCATGCCCCTCTTCCTGCCCTCCCGCCGTACCGTCCTGGCGCTGATTGCCTCGGCCTCAGCTTTGTCCGGCCTGCCGGCCCTGGCCAACGACGCCACGCTGCTGAACGTCTCCTACGACGTGGCCCGCGAGCTCTACAAGCAGATCAACCCGGCGTTCATCGCCGCGCAGAAGGCCAAGGGCCAGACCGTCGTCATCAATCAGAGCCATGGCGGCTCCAGCAAGCAGATCGGCGCCGTCATTGGCGGCCTGGAGGCCGACGTCGTGACGATGAACCAGGCGACCGACGTGGACCAGCTCGCCAGCACCGGGCTGACGTCGACCGACTGGCGCAGCCGCTTCCCCAACGGCGCAGCCCCCTATTCGTCGACGATGACCTTCCTCGTCCGCAAGGGCAACCCCAAGGGCATCAAGGACTGGAGCGACCTGGCCCGTGCCGGCGTGCAGGTCATCATCCCCAACCCCAAGGTCACCGGCAACGGCCGCTACAGCTACCTGGCCATCTGGGGCAGCGTCATCGCCAACGGCGGCAGCGACGCCCAGGCCAAGGAACTGGTCACCAAGATCCTGACCAACGTGCCCGTGCTGGACGGCGGCGGCCGCGGTGCCACCACAACCTTTACGCAACGCGGCATTGGCGACGTGCTCGTCACCTTCGAAGCTGAAGTCGAATTGATCGAGAACGAGTTCGGCAAGGGCCAGTTCGAGCAGGTCAACCCCAGCATCTCCATCGAGACCGACGCGCCCGTGGCGCTGGTCGACAAGGTCAACGCCAAGAAGGGCACGGCTGCGCTGGCCAAGGCCTACCTCGACTTCCACTGGAGCGCGGAAGGCCAGGAAATCATCGCGAAGAACAACTTCCGCCCGCGCGACCCGGCCATCTTCAAGAAGCACGCGCAGCGCTTCGCCAACATCAAGCTCTTCACGGTCGACCAGACGCTGGGCGGCTGGGCCAAGGTCAGCAAGACCCACTTTGCTGACGGTGGCACGTTTGACCAGGTGATGGCGGGGATCAAGCGCTGATGGCTCTCGTCTTCTCGGGGCGCCGCCGCGTCCTGCCCGGCTTCGCGCCGACGCTGGGCTTCACGCTGTTCTACCTGTCGCTGATCGTACTGGTGCCGCTGGCCGCCGTCTTCCTGAAGTCGTCAGGCCATGGCTTCGACGCCTTCTGGGCCGCTGCCACTGCGCCGCGCGTGATGGCCTCCTACAAGCTCAGCTTCGGCGCCTCGCTGATCGCCGCGCTCATCAACCTCTTCTTCGGCCTCATCCTGGCCTGGTGCATCGTGCGCTATGAGTTCCCCGGCAAGAAGCTGGTCGACGCGCTGATCGACCTGCCCTTCGCCCTGCCCACCGCCGTGGCCGGTATCGCGCTGACGGCGCTGTACGCGCCCAACGGCTGGGTGGGTTCCATCTTTGCCAAGTACGACATCAAGATCGCCTTCACGCCGCTGGGCATCCTGCTGGCGCTGATCTTCATCGGCCTGCCCTTCATCGTCCGCACGGTGCAGCCGGTGCTGGAAGACATGGAGACCGAGCTGGAAGAAGCCGCCGCGTCGCTGGGTGCCCAGCGATGGACGACCTTCCGCTACGTGGTGCTGCCCACGCTGATGCCCGCGCTGCTCACCGGCTTCGCGCTGGCGTTTGCGCGCGCCGTCGGCGAGTACGGCTCGGTGATCTTCATCGCCGGCAACATCCCGATGGTCAGCGAGATCACGCCGCTGATGATCATCGCCAAGCTGGAGCAGTACGACTACGTGGGCGCCACCGCCATCGCGGCCGTCATGCTGATCGTCAGCTTCGTGCTGCTGCTGGCCATCAACGGCCTGCAGGCCTGGAGTTCGCGCCGGGGAGGCAGGAAATGAGCACCGCACTACACTTTGCCCCGCCGCGTGCTCGCGCCAAGTACCAGGACAACCCGGCAACGCGCGAGTCCACGTGGGTGCGGTTCGGGCTGCTGACGCTGGGCCTGACCTTCTTCGCCGTCTTCCTGCTGCTGCCCCTGGTGGCCGTGTTCACGGAAGCACTGCGCAAGGGCTGGGCGCTCTACTTCTCGTCGCTGGCCGACAGCGAGACCTTTTCAGCCATCCAGCTCACGCTGACCGCCGCCGTCATCGCGGTGCCGCTGAACCTCGTGTTCGGCGTCAGCGCGGCGTGGTTGATCGCCAAGCACGAGTTCCGCGGCAAGCAGCTGCTGATCACGCTGATCGACCTGCCGTTCTCGGTCTCGCCCGTCGTGGCCGGCCTGATGTATGTGTTGATCTTCGGCGCCCAGGGCTGGTTCGGCCCGTGGCTGCAGGCACACGACGTGAAGATCATCTTCGCCGTGCCCGGCATCGTGCTCGCGACCGTCTTCGTGACCTTCCCCTTCGTCGCGCGTGAGCTGATCCCGCTGATGCAGGCCCAGGGCAAGGACGAGGAAGAAGCGGCAACCGTGCTGGGCGCCAGCGGCTGGCAGACCTTCCGCCGTGTCACGCTGCCCAACATCAAGTGGGGCCTGCTGTACGGCGTCATCCTGTGCAACGCGCGGGCCATGGGCGAGTTCGGTGCCGTGTCGGTCGTCTCCGGGCACATCCGCGGCCTGACCAACACGCTGCCGCTGCACGTCGAGATCCTCTACAACGAATACCAGTTCGCGGCCGCCTTCGCCGTCGCATCGTTGCTGGCGCTGCTTGCGCTGGTGACGCTGGTGATCAAGCAATTCATCGAGTGGCGTGCCAGCCAGTCGGCCAAGGAAGCGTGATGGGTATCCAGGTTCAGAACATCCACAAGAGTTTTGGCAACTTCACCGCCCTCGGTGACGTGTCGCTGGACTTCCCGCGCGGCGAACTCGTCGCCCTGCTCGGCCCCTCGGGCTGCGGCAAGACGACGCTGCTGCGCATCATTGCCGGCCTGGAGCAGGCCGACCGCGGCCGTGTGCTGCTGGACGGCCAGGACGCGTCGGACACGCATGTGCGCGAACGCCAGGTCGGCTTCGTGTTCCAGCATTACGCGCTGTTCCGCCACATGACCGTGTTCGACAACGTCGCCTTCGGCCTGCGCGTGAAGCCCAAGAAGCAGCGCCCGCACGAGACCGAGATCAAGAAGCGCGTCACCGAGCTGCTCAAGCTCGTGCAGCTGGACTGGCTGGGCGACCGCTTCCCGCCCCAGCTCTCCGGTGGCCAGCGCCAGCGCATCGCCTTGGCCCGCGCCCTGGCCGTGGAGCCGCGCGTGCTGCTGCTGGACGAGCCCTTCGGCGCGCTGGACGCCAAGGTCCGCAAGGAACTGCGCCGCTGGCTGCGCCGCCTGCACGACGAGCTGCACATCACCAGCATCTTCGTCACGCACGACCAGGACGAAGCCCTCGAAGTGGCTGACCGCATCGTGCTGATGGACCACGGCCGCGTCGAGCAGGTGGGCACCCCGCAGGAGGTCTACGAGCGCCCGGCCACGCCTTTCGTCTACGGCTTTCTCGGCGCGGTCAACCGCTTCGTCGGCCACTCGCGCGGCGGCGTGCTGCACATGGGCGAGCACCAGCTGCCGCACCACGGCGCACATGGCGACGGCGAGGTGCAGGCCTATGCCCGGCCGCACGAGCTGCAGATCCTCACCGACGTCTCGGCGCCGGGCCTCTCGGCCACGGTGGAGCGCGTGCTGTCCTTTGGTGCAAGTGCACGGGTCGAGCTGATCGGGCCGGATGGCCAGCCGCTGGAAGCCGAGCTGACCCGCGAACAGGCCGAGGCCCTGAGCCTGCAGGGCGGCCAGCGCGTGAAGCTCAGCGCAGCCAGGCTCAGCCTGTTCGAAGCCGGCGCTGGCATCTAAGGGAAGCGCTGAACTCATTCAGCGCTTCCTCGCTCCGTGCATGCGCTGCTGCGTTTTCATTCGTTCGCTAACGTTGCAGCACTGAGCACACTCAAGACTCCCTCTCCAGGAGTTCTCATGAGCATCACTGCCATCAACGTGCGCAACCAGTTCCGCGGCACGATCAAGGAAATCATCGAAGGCCCGGTCGTCTCCGAGGTCGACGTGCTCACGCGCAACGGCGACATCGTCACCTCGGTCATCACGACGCGCTCGGTCAAGGACCTGGGCCTGGAGGTGGGCCGCGAGGTCGTGGCCCTCGTCAAGTCGACCGAAGTGTCCATCGCGACGCTGTGAAGCCACGGCCATGAGCTACAAGCCTCCACGCGTTCTCATCATCCCGGGCCTGCACGACAGCGGTCCGGCGCACTGGCAGACCTGGCTGCATGGCCAGTACCGCGATGCCCGGCGCGTCACACAGCGCGACCCGAGCAAACCCGAGCTGGAGCGCTGGGCCGAGCGCATCCAGCGCACGCTGGAAGTTGCGGCGATCTCGGGTGAAAAGGGCGAATGGCTGGCGGTGGCTCACAGCTTCGGCTGCCTGGCGCTGGCCCGCCACCTGGCCGACCATCCCGACTCGCCCATCCGCGAGGCCTTGTTCGTGGCACCGGCCGAGCCGGACAAGTTCGGCATCGCCGAGTCCCTGCCCCACCACCGGCTGCCACGGCGCTCGCGCCTGATTGCCAGCAGCACGGACCCCTGGATGAGCGCGGCCAGCGCCGCGCGTTGGGCTCACCGTTGGGGTTCGAGCTACAGCAACCTCGGCCCCGTGGGTCACATCAATGCCGAGGCGGGCTTCGGGCCGTTTCCGATCGCCAAGAGCTGGATCGAAGCAGCCCGCGCACGTGCGGCCGCCGAGCAGCGGCCTCGGCACGCGGAGTTCCGCGAATGGGCGTTCGCGATCTAGTTGCTCAAGTCAGCGTTGCCTTGAAGACCGCCAGCGTGCGGTCCCAAGCGAGTTGGGCTGCAGCCGCGTCGTAGCGCGGCGTCGTGTCGTTGTTGAAGCCGTGCTGGGTGCCGGCGTAGACGAACTGCTCATGGCGCACGCCGGCCGCCTTCAGCGCGGCCTCGTAGGCCGGCCAGCTGGCGTTGACGCGCTCATCATTGCCGGCGTAATGCAGCAGCAGCCGTGCCTTGATGCGCGGCACGTCTTCCGCCGCCGGCGCGCCGCCGTAGAAGGGCACGGCCACAGCGAGTTCGGGCACCTGCGTCGCAACATGGTTGGACAGCGACCCACCCCAGCAGAAGCCGACGACGCCGACCTTGCCGTTGGCGTCCGGCAGCGCCAGCAGGCCGCGCGCGCCGGCCACGATGTCGGCGCGCGCCTTGGCCGCGTCCAGCTTGCCGAAGAGTTCGCGCGCCTTGTCCTCGTCGCCCGGGTAGCCGCCCAGCGGCGCCAGCGCATCCGGCGCGTAAGCCACGTAGCCGGCCAGCGCGATGCGGCGGGCGATGTCTTCGATATGCGGGTTCAGGCCGCGGTTCTCGTGCACCACCAGCACGGCCGGCAGCTTGCCCGACACATTGGCCGGCTTGGCCAGATAGCCCTGCACCTTGCCATTGCCCTGGGGCGAATCGAAGTCCTGGCGGCGCGTGACGAGTCGCGCATCGTCGGGCTTCACCTGCTGGGCAGCGGCGAAATTGGGGCTCAGCGCGGCCAGCAAGGCAGCAGCGCCGGCTGGGCCGCCGGCAAAGGTGGCGGCCTGTTCTAGAAAGCCGCGGCGGCTGAGATCGCCGTGCACGTAGCGGTCGAACAAGGGCCAGGCCTGGGGCGGAATGGGCTTATGCATGAACGGGCTCCTGAAGGGTGTGGTGACTGTAGGCGTCGTGCGGGCGCCCCGCACTGCGAGGAATCGCATAACGATATGGCGAATCGTTCGACGACAAGCGAGGCGGTAGTTCGCAGAATCGCCCCGCATGAACTTCCAGCAACTCCGTTCCGTCCGTGAGGCCCAGCGCCGCGGCTTCAACCTGACCGAAGTCGCTCAGGCCCTGCACACCTCGCAGCCCGGCGTCAGCCGCCAGATCCGCGAACTGGAAGATGAGCTGGGCATCGAGCTCTTCGTGCGCATCGGCAAGCGCCTCACCGGCCTGACCGAGCCGGGCGAGCAGGTGCTGCCCGTCATCGAGCGACTGCTGCAGGAGGCCGAGAACCTCAAGCGCGCAGCCGACGACTTTGCCCAGGCCGGCAGCGGGCGCCTGCGCATCGCCGCCACGCACAGCCAGGCACGTTATGCGCTGCCACCCGCCGTGCGGGACTTCCGCGCACATCATCCCGACGTGAGCCTGCATCTGCAGCAGGGCTCGCCCCAGCAGATCGCCCGCCTGCTGCTCGACGGCGAGGCCGATGTCGGCATCGCGACCGAAGCACTGGCGCAATACCCCGAGCTCGTCGCCCTGCCCTGCTACCGCTGGACGCACTCGGTCGTCGTGCCGCCCGGCCACCCCTTGCTGGATGGCCCGCTGACGCTGGCCCGCGTGACGCAGTTCCCCATCGTCACCTACGAGCTCGGCTACACCGGCCGATCCCACATCGACGACGCCTTCGCCGCGGCGCAGTTGACGCCCCACATCGTGCTCAGCGCCATGGACGCGGACGTCATCAAGACCTACGTGGAGCTGGGCCTGGGCGTGGGCATCGTCGCGGCCATCGCCTTCGACGAGGAGCGCGACCGCCATCTGCGCGCCATCGACGCACGCCACCTGTTCGAAGACAACATGACCCGCCTCGCCGTCCGGCGCAGCGCCTACCTGCGCGACTACGTGTACGAGTTCATCCAGACCTTCGCCTCGCCGCTCAAGCGCGAGGTGGTAGACGCCGCCCGCCACGAGCTGCCGGCCGTGCAGGACTCCACCCGCGAGCCTGTGCTTGCGTGGTCGAAAGCTGCATGAGCTTGCGACAAGTTCTTCTTTGCCCACCTCGCCCCTCATCCCTAGAGTGAACCGCTTCACCCCTAACTCAAACCCCATGCGCCGCCTCCTCACCACCCTCGCCCTCGCCATCGCCGCCACTGGCGCCGCCCTCCCCGTCTTGGCCGACACCTCGCTGCTCAACGTCTCCTACGACCCGACGCGCGAGCTCTACCAGGACTTCAACAAGGCCTTCGCGGCGCAGTGGAAGGCCAAGACGGGCGAGACCGTCAGCATCAAGGCCTCCCACGGTGGCTCCGGCAAGCAGGCCCGCGCCGTCATCGACGGCCTGGAAGCCGATGTCGTGACGCTCGCCCTGGCCTATGACATCGACGCCGTGGCTGACCACAAGCTGCTGCCGCTGGACTGGCAGAAGAAGCTGCCCAACAACGCCAGCCCCTACACGTCGACCATCGTGTTCCTGGTGCGCAAGGGCAACCCGAAAAAGATCAGCAACTGGCCCGACCTGGCCCGCAGTGGCGTCGAGGTCATCACGCCCAACCCCAAGACCAGCGGCGGTGCGCGCTGGAACTACCTGGCCGCCTGGGGTTATGCACTGAAGAACGGCGGCACGCCGGCTTCGGCCCAGGACTTCGTCAAGCGCATCTACGCCAACACCAAGGTGCTGGACTCGGGCGCCCGTGGCTCCACGACGACCTTCGTTGAACGCGGCATCGGCGACGTGCTGATCGCCTGGGAAAACGAGGCCTATCTGGCCGTCAAGGAACTCGGCCCGGACAAGTTCGAGATCGTCACACCCAGCGTGTCCATCCTGGCCGAGCCGCCGGTCGCCATCGTCGACAAGGTGGTGGACAAGCGCGGCACGCGCAAGCAGGCCGAGGCCTATCTGAACTATCTCTACAGCCCCGAAGGCCAGGAGATCGCGGCCAAGAACTACTACCGCCCACGTGACGCCAAGGTTGCGGCCAAGTACGCCAAGCAGTTCGGCCCGGTCAAGCTCTTCACCCTCGACGAGTACTTCGGCAGCTGGCGCCAGGCCCAGAAGGCCCACTTCGACGACGGCGGCGTGTTCGACCAGATCTACGCCCCGGGTTCGAAGTAAGCCCTCAGAACTCACCCAGCGTGGCGCCCTGCCACGCCGAGTTGTGAAGTCTTGTTGCGCCGGTCAACCCGGCCTCGACAGCCAGCGTTGGGCGGCCTCATCATGAGGCCGCCATGAGAAACCTCGCTTTCAGCACCGCATTCGTCCTGGGCCTCATCGGCTGCGCCGCCGCCCCAAGCTCGGTGGCCCCGGCGCACCCCGCGGCCCAGGACACCCTTTGGCTGGACCGTCTCACCTGGGGCGCCAGCAGTGCCGACCTCGCAGCCGTGCGCCGCCAAGGCCGCGCCGCCTGGCTGGACGCCCAGCTCCAGCCCCCCACCCCGGCAGCACTGCCCGAGGCCGCACAGGCCCAGATCCAGGTGCTGTCCATCCGTGAACCGCTGCTGCCGTTGGTGCAGCGCATGGAAACCCAGCGCAAGGCCGCCGACGCGCTGACCGACGACGCCGCCAAGGCCGAAGCACAGAAGAACTACCAGCAGGCGCTGACCAAGCTGGCCCGCGAGGCCTCGGCCCGGCAGTTGCTGAACGCGCTGTACTCGCCCAACCAGGTGCAGGAGCAGCTGACCTGGTTCTGGTTCAACCACTTCAACGTCCACCAGTACAAGAACAACCTGCGCGTCATGGTGGGCGACTACGAGCAGGGGCTGCGCGAGCGCTCGCTCGGATCTTTTCGCGAACTGCTCGGCTACACGGCGCACCACCCGGCCATGCTGCGCTACCTCGACAACGAGCAGAACGCCGCCAACCGCATCAACGAGAACTACGCCCGTGAGCTGCTGGAGCTGCACACGCTGGGCGTGGGCGGTGGCTACAGCCAGAAGGACGTGCAGGAGCTGGCCCGCGTACTGACCGGGTTGGGCGTGAACGCAACCGACGTGAAGCCGAAGCTCAAGCCTGCGCAGGAAGCCCAGTACCGCCGCGACGGGCTGATGGAATTCAACCCCGCGCGGCACGACTTCGGCGACAAGCAGTTGCTGGGCATCACCGTGAAGGGCCAGGGCGAGGCCGAGCTGAACCAGGTGCTGGACCTGCTGGCCAAGCACCCGAGCACGGCCCGCTTCGTGTCGCGCAAGCTGGCCCAGTACTACGTCGCCGACGAACCGCCACCGGCCCTCGTTGAACGCATGGCCGAACGCTGGCAGCAGAGCGACGGGCGCATCTCCGAGGTGCTGCGCGCCATGATCGGCTCGCCCGAGTTCGAAGCGTCGCTCGGCCGCAAGTTCAAGGACCCGACGCATTACGTCGTCTCCGCCGTACGCCTGGCCTATGCCGACAAGGTGGTGCTGAACACCGGCCCCATGCTCGGCTGGCTCTACCGCCTGGGGCAGGCCCCCTACAACCGACAGACGCCCGACGGCTACGCGCTGGATGAAAGCGCCTGGGCGGGGCCGGGCCAGATGACGACGCGCTTCGAGATCGCCCGCGCCATCGGCAGCGGCAGCGCGGGGCTCTTCAAGGTCGAGGGCGAGGCCAAGGACCGGCCGGCCTTTCCGCAGATTGCCCACCCGCTGTACTACGACGGCATTGCGCCACGCCTGGCCGCAGCCACGCAGCAGGCGCTCAGCGCAGCCACCTCGCCACAGGAATGGAACACCTACCTGCTGGCCTCCCCCGACTTCATGCACAGATAACCCTAAGCCCGACAGTCGACCGCTCACCATCCGCTGGAGCCCGTCATGCATGCCACTACCAAGACCCACGACAACCCATCCCCTTCAGCCATGAACGCTGCGCGCCCGCTCGGCCCGCACTCGAGCGCCCTGGCGGCGTTGCAAATGCTCGCGATGGGAACCCCCATCGCTGCGCTTCGCGCCTTGCCAGACCGCCCGATTGCGGCCCGCTCGGGCACGCTCCACTGCCGCGCTTAGGGTGACGACATGGACCGACGTCTACTGCTCCAACTCGGCCTCGCTGGCCTCGGCACGGCCGCACTGCCAACGCAGCTTTGGGCGGCATCGCCCTCTACTTCGACATCCGCGCCACGCCTGCTCGTCGTCTTCCTGCGCGGCGCCTACGACGCGGCCAACCTGCTGGTGCCCACGTCGTCGAGCTTCTACTACGAGGCCCGGCCCAACATCGCCATCGCCAAGACGGCCGCGCTGCCGCTGGATGCCGACTGGGGCCTGGCGCCCGCGGTGGCCGACAGCATCCACCCGCTGTGGCTCAAGGGCCAGGCCGCGTTCGTGCCGTTTGCCGGCACCAACGACGTGTCGCGCAGCCACTTCGAGACGCAGGACCACATCGAGCTGGGCCAGGCGGATGAAGGAAGCCGCGACTTCCGCAGCGGCTTCATGAACCGGTTGGCGGGCGTGCTGGGCGCGGGCTCGCGGCTGGAGGCCATGGCCTTCACCGACCAGGTGCCGCTGATCCTGCGCGGCCAGCTGCCCGTGGCCAACCAGGCTCTGCGCGACCTTGGCAAGCCAGCCATCAACGCCGCTCAGGCGCAGGCGATTGCCGGCATGTATGCCAACACCCGGCTGGCCAGCACGGTCAGCGGGGGCTTCGAGGTGCGCGAGGAGGTGTCGCGCGAGATGGCCGGCGAGATGGAAGCTGCCAGCCGCGGCGCCATCGCCGCCAAGGGCTTTGCGCTGGAGGCGCGGCGCATCGCCCGCCTGATGCGCGAGCGCGTCACGCTGGGCTTCATCGACGTGGGCGGTTGGGACACGCACGTGGGGGAAGGCGGCGCCACCGGCCAACTGGCCAACCGCCTGGGCGAGCTGGGCAAGGGCCTGGCGCTGTTTGCCGACGAGATGGGGCCGCAGTGGAGCAACACCGTCGTCGTCGTGGTGAGCGAGTTCGGCCGCACCTTCCGCGAGAACGGCAACCGCGGCACCGACCACGGCCACGGCAGCGCCTACTGGGTGCTGGGCGGTGGCGTGAAGGGTGGGCGCATTGCGGGCGAGCAGGTCGCGGTCAATGCGTCCACCTTGTTCCAGAACCGCGACTACCCGGTGCTCAACGAATACCGCGCGCTGCTCGGCGGCCTGTTCAAGCGCATGTACGGCCTGAACGACACGCAGCTGGCCACGGTGTTCCCGGGGGCCAGCGCGCGCGATATGGCGTTGATTTAGCGCGTCAGGCGGTCAGCCACAGCCTTGATGCGCTCGCCGAAGACCTTGGCGGTGGCGAAGTCGCCAGCCACCATCTCGTCGGGCGACGCGTCGCTCGGCGACGTCGTCATCAGGCCGCTGAACGATGCAACGTAGTTGATGTCGTCACGCGTCGAGCTCTTCTTGTTCGACGGCATCACACCCGTGCCGGCCCACAGCATGGAGTGCTGCTGGCTCAGCGTGAACAGGTAGTGCAGCGTGGACAGCTTGTCGCCGTTCATCGATGCGCTGTTCGTGAAGCCGGCGGCCAGCTTGTCCTTCCAGCCCTGGGTGAACCAGACCTTGCTGGAGGCATCCGCGAACTTCTTGAACTGCCAGCTCACGGTGCCCATGTAGGTCGGGCTGCCGAAGATGATGGCGTCGGCCGCGGCCAGCGCCTCCCAGTCCGAGTCCTTCACATTGCCCTCGGCATCGACGGCGATGAGCTGCGCGCTGGCGCTCTCGGCCACGGTCTCGGCGATGCGCTTGGTGTGGCCGTAGCCGGAGTGATAGACGACAACGATCTTGCTCATGGAGGATTTCCTCTGTGGGTGGGGGTGGGGAGAACTCAGGCTGCCAGGTCGAAGACGAGGACTTCGGCGTCGCGACCCGCCGTCAAAGCGAGGCGCGATGTTTGTCGAACTTGCAAGGCATCACCCGCCGTCAGGTCTTGCCCGTTTGCGGTAAGCGCGCCACGCACGAGATGCACATACACCAGCCGGCCTGGTGCCACGTCCAGCTCAGCGGCCTCATTGCCGTCGAACAGACCGGCGTACAGCCGCGCATCGGCATGGATGGTCACCGAGCCCTCGGCACCATCGTTCGCCGCCACCAGGCGCAGCTTGCCGCGCTTGGAATCGGCGTCGAAGTGCTTCTGCTCGTAGCTTGGCGCAATGCCGCGCTGGTCGGGCTGGATCCAGATCTGCAGGAAGTGCGTCGTCTGGTCCTTGGCGTGGTTGAACTCGCTGTGCTGCACGCCGGTGCCCGCGCTCATGCGCTGCACGTCGCCCGGGCGGATGACGCCGGCGTTGGCACCGCCGACCTCGCCATTGCCCATGCTGTCCTTGTGCGCCAGTTCGCCCGAGAGCACGTAGCTGATGATCTCCATGTCGCGGTGGCCGTGCGTGCCGAAGCCCTTGCCGGCGGCAACCTTGTCCTCGTTGATGACGCGCAGGGCACCAAAGCCCATGCGTGCCGGGTCGTAGTAGTCGGCGAACGAGAAGCTGTGGAAGGACTTCAGCCAGCCGTGGTCGGCGTAGCCACGATCACTGGACTTAATGAGTTGGATGGTCATGCTGGGCTCCTTGGTTTGCTTGCGATGGAGTCAATGTAGGAGCCGGGGTTACCGCCATCGACAAGCCGCTCTGAGGACACCATTCAAATAGACTGAACGGATGTCGAACCCGCAAGACAAGCGCCGCGCGCTGACCCCCGAAGCCCTGTCCATGATGGACACCATCGCCCGCACCGGCAGCTTTGCCGCTGCCGCCCGCGAGATGGGGCGCGTGCCGTCGGCGCTGACCTACTCGGTGCGCCAGCTCGAAGACGCGCTCGATGTGCTGCTCTTCGACCGCAGCTCCCGCCAGGCCGTGCTGACTGCGGCCGGCCAGGAGCTGCTGGTGGAGGGCCGGCGCCTGCTGCAGGAGCTGGACGCCGTGGCCAACCGCGTGCGCCGCATCGCCACCGGCTGGGAGAGCGAGCTCACCCTGGTCATGGACGACGCCGTGGCCCGCCGCGCCGTGTTCGACCTGATGGAAGCCTTCTACGCCGAGCGTTGCGATGACGGCAGCCCGCCGCCGACGCGGCTGAAGCTGCGCGTGGAAGTGCTGGCCGGCACCTGGGAAGCCCTGCTGCACGGCCAGGCCGACCTGGCGCTCGGCGTGCCTGCCCAGACCGTCAGCAGCAACATCCATTGCGAAGCTGCCGGTGAACTGGAGTTCGCCTTCTGCATCGCGCCGCACCACCCGCTGGCCGCCCTGCCCGAGCCGCTGACGGCCGCGCAGATCGCCGAGCACCGCATCATTGCCGTGGCCGACAGCGCCCGGCTGCTGGCGCCCATCACCATTGGCCTGCTGCCAGGGCAGGACGTGCTGACCATGCCGTCGCTCGCCACCAAGCTCGAGGCCATGATGCGCGGCCTGGGCTGCGGCTCGCTGCCGGTCAGCATGGTGCGCCGCCACCTGGACGCCGGGCGACTGGTGCGCAAGGCCACCTACGAAGGCCGGCGCGCGGGCGTCATGCACTACGCCTGGCGCGACACCGGCCACGCGCCCGGCAAGGCCCTGGCCTGGTGGCTGGACCGGCTGCGCAGCGACACCACGCGCAAGGCGCTGCTGGAGCAGCACGAAGGCCTGCTGCTCTAGCCTCGGCACGATGAGCTACCGCGGCAGATTCGCCCCCTCACCCACCGGCCCGCTGCATGCCGGCTCGCTGGTGGCGGCGCTGGCCAGTTGGCTGGACGCGCGCGCCCACGGCGGCCAGTGGCTGGTGCGCATCGAAGACGTCGACGGCCCGCGCTGCCCGCCCGGCATGGACGACGTCATCCTCGGCCAGCTCGCCGCGCTGGGCCTGCACGCCGACGAGCCGCCCGTCTGGCAGTCGCGCCGCAGCGCTCTCTACCAAACCGCGCTGGATGGGCTGATCGCATCGGGCCACGCCTACGGCTGCGCCTGCACCCGCGCCGAAATCGCCGAGGCCTACGAACGGCGCTTCGGCCCACGGCCCAAGCATGGCGAGCTGATTTACCCGGGCACCTGCAGACCCGACCGAGACGGCACGCAAGGCCGGCCGGTGCGGGCCTGGCGATTCAGCGCCGAGGGCTCGGTCGACTGGCAGGACCGGCGCCTCGGCCCGCAACGGCAAGACCTGGCGCGCGAGGTGGGTGACTTCGTCCTGCGGCGTGCCGATGGCCTGTGGGCCTACCAACTGGCCGTCGTCGTGGACGACGCGAGCCAAGGCATCACCGACGTCGTGCGCGGCGAAGACCTGACCGACAACACGGCGCGCCAGATCGCGCTGCAACGCTGTTTAGACCTGCCCACGCCACGCTACCTGCATACGCCGCTGGTGCTGGCGCAAGACGGGCACAAGCTCTCCAAGCAGAACGGCGCCGCGGCGCTCGACCTGAGCGACCCGCCGGCGCGGTTGCGCGAGGCAGCAACGAGGCTGGGCTTGCATCCGCAGGTGCATGGGCCTGAGAGCGCCGGCGAGACGCTGGCCGAGCTGGTGCCTCAATGGCAGGCCCTGGCAAAGGCTTGGCCGCCGGCCTGAAGCTGGCCACAGCCGCAGGAGGCGATCCGAGGCGTCATCCGTGGGTGAAGTGGGGCTGGCTCAACGTCCAACATCGGACGCCGCAAGCAGGGTTGGATCGCCAACCGTGCGATTGAGCGCTGCCGCTTCCTCCACCAGTTTGACGACGGTTTCCCGCAGCAACGGCGTTTCCGGCCTCAACTCCAAGGTGGCCATCTCGTACTTCCCGCCTGGCTTGAGCCGCGGTTCGATGTGGCGCAAGCGCTTCCCTCTCCAGAACGTGAACAGCACGCGGGCCGGCTCCGCTCGAATCAGCAGCACCGGGCCGTTCGCGAAGTACACGGCATGGCCCCACTTCAGCCGCTCTTCCAACGTCGGATCTACGCCCTGCACTGCCAGGCGCAGCGCCCTGGCGTAGTCGCCCTGCCATTCGGTGAGATAGGCGAAGTACTCGTTCGGAGTCTTTGCTGGGGTGAGGATCATCTTCAAGGTGTCGTCCCTCGTGGCTGCTCGTTCACGGCCCGCAAAGGTCGCTGGCGCGAGGTTGGCTTGCTAGCTCAGCGAGCGGCGAAGCCATCCTCTGGAGTACCGGGTTAGGCGCGTGCATGTGCGTATGCCTCTAATCCGCAGTGAACGCACCGACGACCATTGCTGTTTGTGCCGAACAGATGCTTGGCCGTGAAGCGCTTGTGGCATCGAGGACAGCGAAACATTCTGATCCGAACATACGAAACCGCAATCAACGCAAGAGCCACGACGAATGCAGCGGCAGCGAGCCAAGCCAAGGACGGCACGCCTCTAGCGAAGTGCACCGCCGCGAGCCACACTGGAAGGCTGCATGTCGCGACAACGCCGACGCGGTTCCAAAACCGGAACTGCGCAAGTGAAGTAGAAAAATTGCCCATGGGCCTAACGTTGAAGCTGACCCGCAGTCCGAGGCTTGCCAAGGGACGTCGGGTCGAGCGACCGGTTAGGCCTCATGCCGCAGTTCCACGCTACCTAGTGGATGGGTCGTGCTGTCAAAGAAGTAAACCTTCTTGTCCGTTATGTCCGTGAGGATGCGAGATTTGAAAAGAAGAATTTGCTCCGGGCTCTGATGCGGCCAAACCCCAATGGCAATTGAGCTCAGATCGCCATCTCGTAGCGCATCTATCAGATGTTGGTCGTAGTCCTTGTGCAGTGAATGCCCCAGTACAACAAGGTTGCCACCCATCGATTGGAATTTTTCGAAGGTGAACCTTAAATAGTCATTCCGCTTGATTCGGCTTAACTTCCTCTCGGATGAGCCTTCAGATATAAAAAGCGGAAAATATTCTGGATGTGCCAAATCGAAAAGCTCAGAAAGAGAATTGGCGGCATTTGCGACCAATTTTTTCGTTTTCCCGTTAGGCAACTCAACCAAATGAATTGCGCCGTGCAAATAGGAGATCACGCATCGATCTGCGTTGACCGCCGTATTGCCAGGATCAAACGTATTTTCGGCACCCCAAAACAGGTCCTTGAAGCGCCAAATTTCGTCATGCATGATTGCCCAGTAGGGAATCAAGTCATAGTTTGTGGTAAATACATTTCCAAAACCACGCAGAGCAGAATTTATCGCCGGCAATCCCCCAAATCCATGAGGGACATGAGAGAAATTGACTGCAGCGCCAAGCGCATTCTTCGTGTTGTTGTAGAGGGCCTCAATGGAAGCCTGTTGCGGTGACCCCAGTTGCTCATCCACGAGGCGTGCGTGATAAAGCACTCGCAGCACGTCCTCGAAGTTGCTGGAGCCGAGTTTTGTAAAAAGGGCAATGCTGTTTGCATCAAGCGACGTCTCAATGTCCGCACTCTTGGCCACATCAAATAAGCTCGTGTACCCAAACTTCTGCCAGATATTGATACTGAATCCATTACCTAGCAGAAGAGATTTCCACGCTTCGCCGTGAATCTCTTCCCACGGCAATAAATGGGGATCAAGTTGGTGATCAGGCACTATGTATTCCTCTGAGGCCTAACGTGTTCTGTGGAGACAGGTGCCGCCGCCTAGGCAGGAAGGCTGCGCCTAGATCTGCGCTGACTTGCGGATACAAGCAATTGATTTATCAACAACTTCCTCCCGTTGACTGTACGGGTGTACAGCATTAAATTTCCGGCAAAAGCGGCGCGCAGTTACAAGTTCTTGTCGAACAGATGCGATGCCGCTGGGAGGCTCATGATGCCAGTCCAGTTGTCGAACCAGCCATCTCGGGGAAACCTGAGGCTCAGGCCCTCAGCGGCCGATTTGCCGCCTGTGCGAGCAAGCCGCAAGCTGGATCGGTTGCGCGAACGTCTCCAGTTCTCGCAGCCTACGTGCTGAGGAGATCTGTGCGTACGGGGTAACGGCCTTCGTCCGATTTCACGGGCTGCGGCGTCCCGCCGAGTTGGGTGGGCCAGAGATGGAACCGCTTAGCCTGCCGAACGCATGCCTGGCCGATGGGTGAAGAACACCGGCAGCCAAGCGCCGCAGCGACAATCCCCGCCTTTCCCAAACCCCCAAAGGATTCCCCATGAACACCACGCCCAGCGGCCTGCAGTTTGAAGACACCGTCGAAGGCGGCGGCGAGCAGGCCCAGGCCGGCCAGGACGTCACCGTCCACTACACCGGCTGGCTCTGGGTCGACGGCGCCAAGACGACCAAGTTCGACTCCAGTCTGGACCGCCGCGAGCCCTTCGAGTTCGAGTTGGGTGCCGGCATGGTCATCCGCGGCTGGGACGAAGGCGTGCAGGGCATGAAGATCGGCGGCAAGCGCACGCTGATCATCCCGGCCGAGATGGGCTATGGCGCGCGCGGCGCTGGCGGCGTGATCCCGCCGAACGCGACGCTGTGCTTCGAGGTGGAGCTGCTCGGTCTGGCCGGCGGCCCCGAGGCCGTGGAGCTGAACCTGCATACGGCGTCCAGCGGCCTGCAGTTCGAGGACCGTGTCGTCGGTGATGGCGCCGAAGCCGCCAAGGGCCAGCGCGTGTCGGTGCACTACACCGGCTGGCTCTACAAGGACGGCATGCGCGGCAAGAAGTTTGACTCCAGCAAGGACCGCGGCCAGCCCTTCAAGTTCCGCCTGGGCGGCGGCGAGGTCATCGCCGGCTGGGACGAGGGCGTGCAGGGCATGAAGGTGGGCGGCACGCGCATGCTGGTGCTTCCGCCCGAACTGGGCTATGGCGCGCACGGCGCCGGCGGCGTCATTCCGCCGCACGCGACGCTGCTGTTCGAAGTGGATCTGTTGGCGGTTTGAAGCCCCTCGTCCAAGGAATACCTTGGACGGTCCCCCGCGGGGACGGCGATGCTTGCCGGATTGACCGGCAAGCACATCGCCACAACGGGCCGGCTTGGGGCGGCCCGGCGCTCGGCCCGAAGAACTCTCAGCGCTTCCTAAAGATCGCCGCCGAACATCGTGTGCGGCGGCGCCAGCTGGGTGAGCCGCCACGGCAGGATGCGCGAGTCGACGTCGTCGACCGGCCCCGTGACGGGGCGGCCGGCCAGCCAGTCCTTGAGCTTGGGCAGCGGCATGGGCCGCGCAACGAGGTAGCCCTGCACCTCGTCGCAGCGGATGGCGCGGATGACGGCCAGCTCGCGCTCGGTCTCGACGCCCTCGGCCACCGTGCGCATGCCCAGCACGCGGGCCATCTGCACGATGGTGTTGACGATGGCGCGCGCGTCGGCGTGCTCGGTGAGGGAACGCACGAAGGAGCGGTCGATCTTCAGCGTGTGGAAGGGGAAGGCGCGCAGGTAGGCCAGCGACGAGAAGCCGGTGCCGAAGTCGTCCAGCGCCACCTGCACGCCCAGCTCGCGCAACGCATGCAGGCGGCGCAGCGCGGCCTGGGCGTCTTCCAGCATCAGCGACTCGGTGACTTCCAGGTGCAGCAGCGACGGCGCCATGTCGCTACGCTCGAGGATGTGCGCCACGCCGTCCACAAAACCGGGCTCCATCAGTTGCAGCGGCGACACGTTCACCGCCACGCTCAGGCCCTGCAGGTCGCGCGCCGCAAGGCAGGCCTGGCGCAGGGCGAGCACCCCGAGTTCATGGATGAGGCCGCAGCGCTCGGCGGCCGGAATGAATTCGCCGGGCGAGATCGAACCCAGCTCCGGATGCTCCCAGCGCATCAGCGCCTCCAC
Organism: Roseateles sp. GW821-FHT02E12; assembly: GCF_059421665.1. NCBI lineage: Bacteria > Pseudomonadati > Pseudomonadota > Betaproteobacteria > Burkholderiales > Sphaerotilaceae > Roseateles > Roseateles sp. GW821-FHT02E12. Next base: position 1,315,138 of record NZ_JBWKVK010000002.1, on the reverse strand, counting down.
ACCGAGGGCCAGCAGGCTGTGGGAGTCGACCTTGGGCTGGAAGTGCAGCTCGAACTGGCCGCGCTCCAGGCCTTCTCGCAGCGCCTGCTCCACCGTGTGCATGCGCCGGCTCGCGGCGCCCAGCGAGCTGGCATAGACGACGCTGCGCCCTCGGCCCGAGCGCTTGGCGTCGTACAGGGCCAGGTCGGCGTTGACCATCAGGTCGTCGACGTTGGCGATGCTCGTGTCCAGCCGCGCCAGGCCGACGCTGGCGCCGACGTGCATGCGTTTGGCGCCCAGCTCGATGGGCTCGCTGAGCTTGTCGATGATGAGGGCAGCCATCGCCTGCGGGGCGCGCGACGGCGAGGCGCCCAGGCGCAGCATCGCGAACTCGTCGCCACCGAGCCGGCCGACGATGTCGCCCTCTTCCACCAGCGCCAGCAGCCGCCCCGCGACGACGCGCAGCACCTCGTCGCCGGTGGAATGCCCCGCGCTGTCGTTGACGACCTTGAAGTGATCCAGGTCGATGGACAGCAGCCAGCCCGGCCGGCCCAGCGACATCGCGGCCTGCGCGGCGTTCATCAGGCTGCGCCGGTTGGCCAGCCCCGTCAGCGCATCCTGCTCGGCCTGCATGCGCAGCTGGTTTTCGAAGCGCTGGGCCTCGGTGATGTCGGCGATGACGCCGCGCCAGCCGCCACCGCCAGCCGCTGCGTCGGCCGCGGCGATGGGCTTGGCGCTCAGCGCCCACCAGCGTGCCTGCTCGCCCCGGCCCAGCTGCAGCTTCACGTCACGAAACGGCTGCCCTAGCGCCCAGGCCGCCAGCAGCGGCCCGGCGTCCTTCGAGCGCGAGGCGAACCACTGCGGCAGCTTGACCTCGCCGAGCCGGTCTTCGGGCGTACCCAGCAGGCTGGCCAGCCGCGCCGAGCGGTGCACGAGGTGGCCCGCGGCATCCGTCTCCCACAGCGCGTCGCTGGCGTTTTCCTCGAAATCCCTGAGCAACAGCGACACCACCTGCTGTTGGCGCACATGCGTGAAGCGTGCTCTGAGTAGCGCGGTGGATTGGCGCGCCAGCGCCATGGCCGCGAGCGACACCACACTCGCATAGCTCAGCAGCAGCACGGCCACCGCCAGGAAGATGGGGTCGCCCGCCCGCCACAGCGCCACCAGTGCGCCGGCCACGATGAGCCAAGCGTAGGTCAGGCTGGCCCAGGGCAGCATGGCCAGCGCAAAGGCACCAGCCCCGAGCATGCCGGTCACCAGCGTCGCGATCAGCACGCGCTCTGCCGGCGCGGCCGGCGCAAACCACAGGGCCGCCGCCAGCCCCCAGCAAAGCCCGAGCAGGGCGGCATGCCAGGTGCCGCGCCCGTAGCCCCTGCTGGACACCCGGCCGGCCGGGCGATGCCGCCTGGCCCACCAGCCGGCAATGCTCAAGGCCGCCAGCAGCGACAACAGGCTCAGCCAGCCCACCAGCCAGAAACCACCCTTGCGACCCACGGCCAGCCAGACGAATCCACCGGCGATCAGGTTGGCGCCCATCAGCACCGGGGTGAGCCGCGCCAGTTGGCCCAGATGCTCACCACGGATGCGGGAGGACTCGGCATCACCGTCGGCGTAAAGCTCGAAGGTCCGCCGCAAACGATCCCAAATCCCTTCAGCCCGCGTCATGAAAGCGTTTTCCAACCGGCTGCTTTGCCGTTTGGGGGATCGTAACGATCGACTTCACCACGTTGTCATGCCACGCTGGTCTTCTGCGTGCCGTTTGCATCATCTGCCCGCTACTTGTATGGAGCCCACCGCCATGTCCACCACCGACCAGCGCCGCTTCCCCCGCGTCGAGTTCTTCCTCGTGCCCGACGAGCATGAGCAGCTGCCGGTCTGGGTCATCAAGCCCGAGGGCCTGGCCGGGGCACGTGCCGGGGTTGTCGTCAACCTCAGCGGGGCCGGCCTGCAGATCCTCACCGCGGCCGACCCTGCGCTGGACGCCCAGCACTACGAACTGCGCCTGCTGCTCGGGGAGGACGAGGGCGTGCCGCTGTTCAGCGCCGACGTGCGCCGCGTCTGGAGCCGGCCGCTGAGCCGCAGCGTGCAGCTCTGCGGCTTCGAGTTCGAGTCGTCCAACTCCCAGGCCGAGGAATTCCTGCTCGCGCAAACGGCGCAGATCACCGCGCGCCAGTGGGTGCGTTGCGTGCTCGTCGAACGCATGACCGCCCTGGCCTGACAGGGGTGCCTAGGGCCTGTTAACACTACGGCAGCAGGTCGCGTTGTGGCCAGAAAGGCCGCGAGCAAGGCGCAAACCGCAGCCGGGTTGGCCACCCGGCGAGGATTTGCAACGCCGCGCGCGGCCTTTCTCGCCACAACCCGAAGGGAAGGTCCGCAGCCAGGGGCCACTCGGCGTTGCACCACTTGCCCGCACATCAGTGCGGGCAGCGTGCTGCGCCTTGATTGGCCCCTGGCTGCGGACCTTCGCGACCTGCTGCCGTAGCGTTAACAGGCCCTAGCGCCGGGCTCGCCCCGCTGGCGCGTTGGCGCGAACTCGGCTACGGTGAAGCGCCACTTCACCCACGCCCCTTCATGCTCGAACCCGACCAGTTGCTGCGCTACTGGACCCTGTCTCAATGGCAGGCCAATCTGCTGGTGCTGATGCACCTCGTCGGCGCCGGGCTGCTGGGCCTCGTGCTCGGCTACGAGCGCGCGTTTCATGGCCGCGCGGCGGGCATGCGCACCTATGCCCTTGTCTGCATGGCCTCCACCGCCGTCATCGTGCTGCTGGGTCTGCCGCACCAGTGGTTCGGCGGCAGTGCGGCAGCCATCGTGCCGCCGCTGATGGACCCGACCCGCGTCATCCAAGGCGTCGTCACCGGCATCGGTTTCCTGTGCGCCGGCGTCATCATGCGCGAGGGCATGAACATCTCAGGCCTGACGACGGCCGCGTCCATCTGGGCGGCGTCGGCCATCGGCATCCTGCTCGGCATGGGCTTCTATTTCGCGGCCATCACGCTGACGCTGCTGTGCGCCTCGCTGATGATGTGGGGCGCCAAGCTGGAGGCCGCCCTGCCCTCGCACCCGGCCATCTCGGTGCAGATCCAGGGCCAGCCGGGGCGCAGCTTCGAGCAGGCCGAACTGGTCGCCTTTGCTGCCACGCTGGGCTACGACTTCGCGCCCGGCTCGGTCGCCATCGAATGCGTGGGCGACCAGCAGGAGTGGCGCTTCGTCTGCACCGCGCGGCGCAACTACCGGGGCCAGACGCTGTCGCGGTTCGCGAGCCGGCTGCCCGAGCTGGCCGGCCTGGCCAGCTACCGCGTCACGCACGCGCGCAACTGAGGTTCATCGGCCCGTGATGCGCGCGTTGATGCGCTTCCCTACCGCGGCCGGGCAAGACGCGGCGGTCGAGGCCTGGCTGGTTGCCCGAGATGTGGAGCTGGGCGCCATCGCCCGCCAATGGTTCACGGCGCTGCGCGGCTGCGGCGCGGACGTGACGGAGCTGCTGCACGACGGCATGCCCACCGCCTGCGTGGGCGATGCGGCGTTCGCCTACGTCAACGCCTTCAAGGCCCACGTCAACGTCGGCTTCTTCTGCGGCGCCGAGCTGCCCGACCCCGCGGGCCTGCTGGAGGGCACGGGCAAGTTCATGCGCCACGTCAAGCTCAGGCCGGGCCAGGCCGCGGACTCGACGGCCCTGCAGGCACTGATCGATGCAGCCTACGCAGACGTGAAGGCACGAATGCGCGCCGAGGAATCCGCTCGACCCAACGCCTGACGGCTGCACGTTGCCTCAGCCCCGCGGGGATCCCTCGCAAGAGCTGCTGGGCCTGCCCGCCAAGCTGGACATGCTCGCGCTGACGCAGTTCGTGGGCTGACGAAGCGGTCAGGCCCCTTCGATGGCCGGATAGTCCCCGAGGCCGTCCGGCCACGGCGTCAGGATCTCGAAGCCGTCGGCCGTCACGGTCACCATGTGTTCCCACTGGGCGGACAGCGACTTGTCGCGCGTCACCACCGTCCAGCCATCGTTCAGCTCGCGGATGCCGGCCGCGCCCGCGTTGATCATGGGCTCGATCGTGAAGATCATGCCCTCTTGCAGCTTCAGGCCCTCACCGGGGCGGCCGAAGTGGTTGACGTGCGGATCGTCGTGATAGACGTCACCGATGCCATGGCCGCCGTACTCCCGCACGACGCTGAAGCCGGCCGCGTGCGCCACCTTTTGGATGGCATGGCCCACGTCGCCCAACGTCGCACCCGGGCGCACCTGGCGGATGCCAGCGCGCAGGGCCTCGTAGGTCGTCGTCACCAGCCGGCGCGCCAGCACGTTGGCCTCGCCGACGATGAACATGCGGCTGCTGTCGCCGAACCAGCCGTCCTTGGTCAGCGTGACGTCCACGTTGACGATGTCGCCCTTCTTCAGCCGCTTGTCCTTGGACGGGATGCCATGGCAGACGACGTGGTTGGGCGAGATGCAGGCCGTCTTGGGGTAGCCGTGATAGCCGACGTTGGACGGAATGCACTTCAGCGTGCCCACGATGTAGTCGTGGCAGATGTCGTCCAGCTCCTCCGTCGTCACGCCGGGCACGACGTGCGGCTTGAGCATGGCCAGCACCTCGGCGATCAGATGCCCGGCCTCGCGGGCCTTGGCCACCTCGGCGGGCGTGCGCAGCTTGAGGCTCTTCATGCCCGCGCTCCCTTGGCTTTGGGCTGTTGAGCCCAGCCGGCCAGGCGCGCCAGGTCCAGCCCGCCCTCCTGCTCAGCGCGGATCAGCAGCTGGCAGATCTCGCTGTGGCTCAGCTGCGGATGCAGTTCGGCCAACATGCCGATGCGCATCCAGTGCTCGGCCTGGGCATTGATGGAGCGCGACAAGGCCTGGCTCGCAACGCGCAGGCTCTCGTGCATCGGATCGGATATTTTGACGATTCCCATGCCACGACTATATACGCTTCGTATACGAAACGTATATCACTCAGGCTTGGGCACCACCACCGCTTCGTAGGCGCTCAGGAACTCGGGCGGCATGCGCTTGGGCTTGCCGCTGCTGATCTCGATGCACACCAGGGCCCATCGCCCGCGCAGCAAGGTGACCCCATCAGCGGCCCGGCGCAGTTGGAAGCGCCGCTCCATCGTCAGCCGCCCGTCGCTTGCCGTCAGCCAGGTGCCAAGCGTCAAAGCCTCGCCCTCGAAAGACGGCAGCAGGTAGTCGTAGTGGCCTTCGCGGATGGCCATCGCGCGGTCCAGACGGCGGTAATCGTCGAGCGACAACCCCAGCGCATCGGAATGCGCCCATCCGGCCTGCTCGCACCACTGTACGTAGACCGCGTTGTTGGTATGGGCCAGCCCGTCGATGTGCTCCGGCGCAGGCGTCAGCGCCAGCGTGAACGGCGACGGGTAGTCCCAGTCACTCATACGCGGAAGTCTCGGGCCGGCGCGCCAGCACGGCAATCGGCGGCGCCCAGCGTTCGCCGCGCGGCTTCTTGCTCGTCACCAGCGTGATCTCGCTGGGCTCGAAGACCTCGACGTTGTGCGTGATGGGCGTCGTCAGCAGGTATTGCGCGCGGGTGCTGCGCAGGAAATGGCCGACGAGCTGGATGTTGCGCACGTCCAGGTGGGCGAAAGGCTCGTCGATGAAGACGAAACCACCGGGTGTCTCGTCGTCCTTCATCAGGCCGACCAGCAGGATCAGGCTCTTCAACACCTGCTGGCCGCCCGAAGCCTCACCGTCGTTCAAGCCCACCTCACCCTTGCCGTCGAAGTTGAACTTCACCTGCAGGCCGGCCTGGGCGAGCACGGTGTCGTCGTTGTCCAGGTGCGGCAGCACGGCTTCGGCGGTGACGCCGGCCAGCTCGCCCAGCTCGGCCACGTTCTTCTTGTAGCGACGCACGGTGGCGCGCATCACGTCGATATAGCGCTCACGGGCGTTGAAGGCGGCGATGCGGGCCAGCTCGTTGCTGGCGCGGCGGTCGCTGAGCTGGGTGTCCTGCTCATGCACCTGGGCGGACATGCGCGCGTGGCGGTCCACCACGCTGGCGTCCACCTCCCAGTGGCCGCCTTGCAGTTCCTGGTCCACGTGATGGGCGCGGATCTCGGCCTGGCGGGCGTTCTCGAACTCGTCGCGCAGCGCGGCCAGTGCGATGGACGTGACCCAGGATTTGGGGAACTGGGCCTTCTGTGTGCGGCTCTCCTTGGAGGATTTGCGCAGCGCCTCGCGCTTGGCTTCGTGCTCGCGCACGCGGCCGGCGGCGGAACCCTCGCCATCGCGCAGCGCGATCTGCGCGCCTTCGTAGGCCTGCTCGCTGCGCGTGGAGTCGCGCACGACGCGGTCGTGTTCGCTGTCGAGCGCGCTCATGCGCGTGGACGCTTCGGCGCGCGCCTGGCGCAGCACCGGCAGGCGGGCACGGGCCTCGGCGAACTCGTCCGACCGCTCTGAAAGCTCCTGCGCCGCCTTGTGGCCCACGGCCGCGCGCTGCACGTCCTTGAACTGGCGTTCGACTTCCGCCTGGGCCTTGGCAATGCGGCTCAGTTCACCGTCCCAGCGGGCGAGTTCAGCTTCCAAAGCGCCGCGGCGTGAATCGACTGCCGACGCGCCGAACTGGTGGTCACGCGGCTCGACGAACACGCTGCGGCCGCCACGGCCGTCGCGGTAGTACGCGTCAGTCGTGATCCATTCGCCGCCGGCCTTGGCGCCCTCTTCCGTCGACGTGACGCAGCGGATACCGCCCAGCTGGCGCACCAGCCAGGTCGGCAGCGGCGCGCTGACGTTGAGTGCTGCCAGCAGCGAACCGGCCGGCGCCTGGACTGCGGCCTGCGTGTCGGCGACGACGTAGTGGCGGTAGCGCTGCTTGGCGGCGATGTCGAAGGCGCGGCCCTCGTCGCTGCGATGCTTCAGCACCACGACCCAGCGCGACGGGCGCAACAGGCCTTCGGCGGCGGCGCGCCAGGTCTCGTCGGCGATGTCGATGCTGTCGGCCACGAGGTGGTGGGCGATGCCGGCGTCGTCCAGCGCGCGCTTCATCGGCGCGACTTCGGGCGGCGGCGGGGGCAGGCGCTTGCCGCTCAGCTCGCCCAAGGCGGTCTGAGCCCGCGCAGCCTTGTCGCTGGCACGGGTGTAGTCGGCGCGCAGGCGCTCGCGCTCGCCGGCCAGCTCCTGCATGCGCGCGGTCAACGCGGCGGCGTCGGCCTCCACGTCGGCCAACGCCTTCAACTCGTCCTCACGCTTGACCAGCGCCTCGGCGGGCCGCTCGGCCTCGCGAGCCGCGTCGAAAGAGGCACGGGCCTCACGCCGCTCGCCGTCCAGCGCCTTCAACCGTTCCTTGGCAACTTCCTGCGCCGTGAACAGGCTGTGCAGTGCCGCGCGCTTCTCGGTCAGCGCCTTCACATCGCCCGATGCAAACAGGCGCTGGCGGTGCAGCTCGCGCGCGTCGCGGGTGATGCGCTCACGCGCCTCGCTCCAGCGCAGCACGGGCAGCACCTCGGTGGCCAGGCGCTCGCGCTCCTGGATCTTGAGCTGGTACTGGCGATGGCTGTTGACGCGGTTGGCCAGGTCGCTGAGCTGGGCCTGCGTATGCGCCAGCTCGGCACCGGCCTGCTCCACTTCCTTGCCCAGGTGCTGCTGGTGGCTGCGCGCCTGTTCGTAGCGGTCCAGCACTTCCTGGTCGCCAAACACCTCGAACACGAGGCGCAGCAGCTCCTTCGCGCTCAGCTCGCACAGCCGGTCGGTCTGGCCCTGCTCCAGCGCCAGCACGCGGCCGATGGCGCGCGTGAGGCCGGCGGCTTCGAGCCGCTTCTTCCACGCCTCGATGCCCAGCCAGTCGCGGTCGCCGCGTTCGGCCAGCTGCTCGATCTCGTGCACGCCATCCAGGATGACGTAGCGGCGCACCCAGTCGCCGCCATGGCGCTCGATGCGGCAGGCCAGCGTCACCTGGTCGGCATACAGCAGCGACGACGCGAACGGCCGGCTGCTGTTCTGGCGCGAGCGCGGGCGGTTGTCCACCAGCGCGCGCAGCCAGGCCGTCTCGGCGTTGGCGTGGCGGGCGTAGGTCTTGTAGGTGCGGCCGCCCGAGCACTCCAGGCCCAGCAGCGTGCGCATGGCATCCAGCAGCGTGGTCTTGCCCGAGCCGTTGGGGCCGGCGATCGTGATGATGGCGCCGTCGAGCGGCAGCGTGACGCGCTGGCAGTAGTCCCAGTGCAGCAGTTCGAGCGATTGCAGGTGGAACATCAGTCGTCGATATGTTGTTGTTCTTCTTCACGCGGCAGCGCGTGGCCGGCGCGCGTGAGCACGTCGCCCAGGGCGCCGTCGAGGATGCGCGGCGCCAGCAGGTCGTAGTCGATCAGCAGGTCCAGCAGCGGCCCCTCGGCAATGTCCTCGCCGCGGCGCGTAACGAAGCCGTGGCGCTCCAGCAGCTTGAGGTTGGTGTCCAGCCGCAGCTTCTTGCCGAGCTGGTCGCCGAAGTCGGCCAGCAGGCTGCGGTAGCTGATCAGAGGCGCCACGCTGGCAGCCTGGGGCATGGGCTTGTCGGCGGCGAACATCTCGCCCTGGCCGGCGTGGATGGCGTCGCTGCGTGCCACTTGGCGCTGGCGCTTGGGCAGCACGATGAGCGACCACAGCACCACCAGCAGCGCCACGCCGTCGCGCGGCAGGTCGAGGTTGTTGTTGGCGGCCAGGCCCATCTCGCCGAACACAGCGCTTTCGGCGGGGCGCACCAGCGCCACGGCGATGTGGTCGGCGTGCACGTTGTCCACCACCTTCAGCCCGACGGCACCCAGGCGTTGGCCCAGCAGGGTCCACAGCTCGGTGTCGATCAGCGCGCGGCGCACCAGCGGGTGGCTGCGCGGCAGCCAGCGCCGGGCCAGCAGTTGCGCCGCCAGTTGTGCGGCATCGTCGAGAGGTTGGCTCATGAAGAAGATTCAGGTGTGAGGACGCCGTGGCTCATCCATTTGACGAACTCGTCGTCCACGGGGCCTTGCTCGGCAGACCAGCGCACGCTCCACGGCTGGCGGGCCATGTCGCCGGTGGCGCCCTTGAGGTGGCGGGCTTGTGCATCGCCCAGCAGCGGCAGCAACTGGGCGCGGTAGGCGGAGCGGGCGTAGCTGTCGCCCAGGACGGCGGGCGCCAGGTCGCGCTCCGTCGCACCCGCAGCGGCCCAGGCGGTGAGCAGCGCCTGCATCTGGTCCATGTCGGGCGGCAGTTGCATGACGGCCAGCTCGCCCGTCGGCGCAGCCTGGCCTTGCGGCAACGCAGAGATCTCGGCCGGCTTGGGGCGGTCGCGTTCGAATTCGGCTTCGGCCGTGTCGACGAGGTCGTGCTGGGACACCAGCACGGGGTGCACCGGTCGCTCCCAGGCACCGCTGATGAGCCCCACCAAGTCACCCTGGCTCTGCAGCCAGCGGCGCACGTCGGTCGTCGTGATGCCGGTGGAGCCCAGCGTCACGCGCTGGCGGTCGGCCTGCTGCAGTGCGCGGTTGAACTGGCTGGCCATCGCCAGCAGCCGCGCCTGCGCCAGGCCCAGCTCGCGGGCCAGGCGCTCCAGGCGGGCGTCGCCAGCGGCTTCGGCCTGGGCAATGATGGCGCCCAGCGCCTCGCCGGCCCGGTCCACCAGCGTCAGCGCGCGCTCGAAACGCTGGCGAGCCCGGCGCAACGCGAACTCGCTGCCGCTGGCGATGGCGTCGGCAAACTCGTCATACAAGCGCGAAAGCTGGGCCAGCAAGTGCTGCAACTGTGCCGGCTGCAAGGTGCCGAGCTGGTGGGCGCCGGCAACGCCGGCGAGCAGCGAGGCCAGGTCGCCGTCGGGCGCCTGCTCCTGCGTCAGCGGCTGCAGCAGGCCGACGAGTTGCTGGGCCAGCGGCGTGACGGCATAGGTCTGCGCGGTGGCGTCCCAGGCCAGCAGGTCGGCCTCGCGGAAGCGTTTCAGCACACCGTCCAGCGCTTCGTCGCGCAGCACATGGAAGGCCTGGTTCAGCGCCTCGCGCGTCAGGCGCGACTCGCGCAGCGCCATCAGCTCGAAGAACACCCAGAGGCGCAGCCGGGTCAGGCCCGCCGGCCCCTGGAACAGCGCCCTCAGCGCCGTTTGCAGCGCGTCCTGGCGCTCGAGCTGCCACCACAGCAGCGCATCGGCCGGCGCGGCGCCGTCGCGGAAGTAGTCTTCCAGGCGGTCGGGGCGCAGCGCGTCGTCGGTATCCGGGGGCAGGGTCAGCATGGGGCGCGGATTATCGACGCGCCCCGAAATCGCCAACCTAGGGGTGTCGGATGGTTTGACAAACCAGTCCCAAGCCGGCCCAGGCCCCGCTCGCCTGCCCATGAGAAATGATCAGTGGCACCAAATTTGCATCGACTCCATCCATAACGAGGAGTGAGACATGACCCGCCGCACGCTGTTCGCCTCCGCCGCACTGGCCCTGGCCGCCATCGCACCGCAGTCCCAGGCTGCCGTCGTCATCAACTACGCCAACTTCACCGGCGCCTGCGGCGGTGGCGGCTCGCTGACCTGCGTCGGCGCGACCGGCGTGACGGGTGGCGACCTGCGGCTGACGCCGTCCGCCTTCAACACCGCAGGTGCAGGCTTCAGCACGACGGCTATTTCCCTCGGCGGTGGCGCAACCTTCAGCACCAGCTTCCAGTTCCGCATGAGCCAGGCCGGGGGCATCGACCCGGCAGACGGCTTCACCTTCGTGGTGTCCAAGGCCTCCTCGGGACTGGGCGGTGCGGGTGGCGGCCTCGGCTACCAGGGTGTGGCCGACAGCGTCGCCATCGAGTTCGACACCTACAACAACGGTGAAGTCGGGGGCAGCAACCATGTCGCGCTGGACGTCGGCGGCTCGTTGGCCAGCCTGGTCACGGCCAGCCCCTACGGCATCAGCAGCTGCGACTCCGGCAACTATGGCGCCACGGGCTGCCTAAGCAACGGCAAGATCTGGTCGGCCTTCATCAACTACGACGGCACGACGCAAAAACTCAATGTCAGCGTGCAGGAAGATGGCTCGGCCCTGATCAACCTGATCACCAACTACAGCATCGACATCGCCTCCGCACTGGGCACCAACGACGCCTTCGTCGGCTTCACAGCCGCAACCGGCTCCGGGTGGCAGAACCACGACATCCTGAACTGGCAGCTGGCCAACGACACCTCCATCGTCGGCCCCGGCCGCCTGCCCGAGCCGGCGAACATCGCACTGCTGGCCCTGGCCGGCGGCGCAGCGCTGCTGGCCAGCCGCCGTCGCCGCGGCTGAAAAGCCTCCAGCACCTCCGGCGTTCGAGTTTTGCGAACGCCGGCGTCAAGCTGGTTGAAACGAGACCAAGCCGCCCGGGCCTAGTCTTGCGGGCATGCAATCCCCTCGCCTGCCCACCTTCTTCCTCTCCCACGGCGGCGGCCCCTGGCCGTTCATGGACGGCGACTACCGCCGGGCGCACGCCCAGCTGGAGGCCTCGCTGCAGGCGCTGCCGGCCACGCTGCCGGAAAAGCCCAAGGCCATCCTGATGATCTCGGCCCACTGGGAAGAGAACGCCTTCACCGTGATGACTTCGCCCGCGCCGGGCATGCTGTACGACTACGGCGGCTTTCCGGCGCACACCTACGAGGTGGTCTACCCGGCACCGGGCGACCCGGTGCTGGCCGAGCGCGTCGTCGCGCTGATCCAGGCCGCCGGCCTGCCCGCCGCGCGGGACGCCCAGCGCGGCTACGACCACGGCGCCTTCTGCACGCTGGTGCCGATGTACCCGGACGCCGACGTGCCGGTCGTGCAGCTGTCGCTGAAGCGCGGCCTGAGCCCGGCGGACCACCTGGCACTGGGCCGGGCGCTGGCGCCCTTGCGCGACGAAGGCGTGCTCATCCTCGGCAGCGGCTTCAGCTTCCACAACCTGCGCCTGTACGGCGCCGCCGGCCGCGAGCCGTCGGTGCAGTTCGACGGCTGGCTGCAGGACGCCCTGCCCTTGGCGGATGGCCGCGCCGAGCGGCTGCAGGCCTGGGCACGCGCACCGTCAGCGCGGCTGGCTCACCCACGTGAGGAACACCTGCTGCCGCTGATGGTTGCCGCCGGTGCCGCCGAGGGCGACACCGCCAGCTGCAGCTATCACGAGACCGAGTTCATGGGCGGTGTCACCGCCTCCAGCTTCAGGTTCGGCTGAGCTCGGGCCACAGCAGCCAGTCCAATTCGGCAGGCCGTGAGGCCGACAGCGGCTTCAGCAGCGGCTGGTCGGCCTTCGTGGCCCAGCGGGCCATCGTCAGCACGGGCAGCAGCTTGTCAATCTCGGGCCGGGGTTCGGTGGGCGTGGCGTAGGTCCAGGAGTCGGGGGCCAGCGCTGCCTTCTGGATGAAGGCGATGGACTGCAGCAGATGCCGGTCGCGCCAGAGGTCGGTGCCCTGCGCGCGGCCGTACTGCGCGAGCCGCGTGGCGGCTTCCAGGTTGAAGGCGGTGTAGTGGAAGGGCCGCGTCCGGCCCAGCTCGTGCGGCATGCGGCCGTCGGCGTCGACCTGGGGCGCAAAGCGCCGCGCCACCACGGTGGCCAGCCGGGCGCGCGCGCGCTCGGTGTCGCCGACGAAGAGCAGGTAGTTCACCAGCTGCGAGTCGAAGAACATGCCGTGGTTGTTCTTGGCCGCGTCTTCCTCCAGCGCGATGGGGCTGGTATGCATCCATTGCGTGAACTCGGTGAACCACTGGCGCAGCGCGGCCAGGTCGGCATCGCTCAGCGCGCCGCTGGCGTTCAGCAGCAACGCGGCGTCGATGAGCATCCACAGGTTGCGCGTGTCGATGAGGCCCTCGGCCCGTCCGTCGACGATGCCCGGGATGCCCTGGGCGTAGTTCAGGTGCGGCCGCATCCGCGTGGCCGGTGCAAGGAACCAGTGCTTCAACGCAGCGACGGCCTTCTCGGCATGAGCGTTCGACGCGCCGAAGTGATGGGCCAGTGTCAGATCCAGCACGTCGCGACCAAAGGCCTGCATGCGGTCGGCGTCCAGCGCATCGCCGGCCACCTCAGGGTTGCGCTGGCCATCGCGGCGCACGTAAGGCAGGCCATTGGGCGTGGCGGGGTTGGGCCACCAGTAGGGGCCCATGCTCATGTAATCGTTGCGCGAACCCGAGGGCGGCGTCATCGTCTTGTCGACGACGCTGCGCAGCGGTGCCTTGAGGGCCTTGGCCGCACGGGCGAGCAAGGCGACATGGGCGGGCGCGAGTTGCGGGTCGCCGGCGGCGAGGCGGCGGCGCGTTTCGTCGAGGGCGGCGAGGTCCAGCGTCAACAGCGGGGCCTGGCCCTGCGACGCGTGGACCTGGCTCGCCAGCAGGCCGAGCAGCAGGGTCCGCCGCTTCATGCGGCCTCCTGGCGCAGACCGCTTTGCGTGTCGAAGAAATGCAGCCGGTCGTGCATGGCAGACACGCTGATGCGGTCGCCGGCGCTCAGCCCCGGCCGATCGGCGACGTTGATGACGATGGGCCCCGTCACGCTCTGCAGGTTGAGCTGCGACTGCGCGCCCATGAACTCGATGGACTCGACGGTGCAATCGAATACGGCGGCCGCCTCCGGCGCGCGGCCCAGCTGCAGGTGCTCGGGGCGCACGCCAAGCTGCAAGCGCGTCGCATCGAGTGACGGCGCGAAGCCCGCCGGCAGCGCGCAGAAATTCATCGCCGGCGAACCGATGAAGCCGGCCACGAAGCGATTCGCCGGCCGGTCGTACAACTCGGCCGGGCTTCCGCTTTGCTCCACGCGGCCATCGCGCAGCACGACGATGGTGTCGCCCATCGTCATGGCCTCGACCTGGTCGTGGGTCACGTAGACCGACGTCGTGCGCAGCCGCGCATGCAGCGCGCGGATCTCCTGACGCACGGCGCTGCGCAGCGCGGCATCCAGGTTCGAGAGTGGCTCGTCGAACAGGAAGGCCGCGGGCTCGCGCACCATGGCCCGGCCCATGGCCACGCGCTGGCGCTGGCCGCCGGACAGCGCCGCGGGCTTGCGCTCCATCAGCGGCTCCAGGCTCAGCATGCGCGCGACCTCATCGACGCGGCGGCGGATCTCCTCAGCAGGACGCTTCATCAGCTTCAAGCCAAAGCCCATGTTCTCGCGCACCGTCATCTGCGGGTACAGCGCATAGCTCTGGAAGACCATGGCGATGTCGCGCGCCTTGGGTGGCTCGTGGGTCACGTCGCGGCCGCCGATGTGCAACTGGCCGCTCGTCACGTCCTCCAACCCCGCGATCATGCGCAGCAGCGTGGACTTGCCCGAGCCGCTGGGGCCGACGAGCACGCAGAACTCGCCGTCGGCGATGGACAGCGACACGTCACGGATGACGTCGGTCTGGGCGAAGCGTTTGCCGACGCCCTTCAATTCAATGGCAGCCACGTAACTCAGCCTTTCACGGCACCGGCCAGCAGGCCGCGGTTGAAGGATTTCTGCAGGCCCAGGTAGACGAGGATGCTGGGCAGCATGGCGATGACGCTGATGGCGATGAAGACAGCGGGCTTCATCGTCTCGTCGGCGCGCACGGTGGCCAGCGCGACGGGCAGCGTGTAGAGACTCTCGTCGTTGGTGACGAGCAGGGGCAGCAGGTACTGGTCCCAGATCATGATGAAACCGAAGACCGCGGCGCTGCCCAGCGCCGGCTTGCACAGCGGCAGGATGACGTGCCAGAAGATCTGCCAGTCGCTGGCGCCGTCCACCCGCGCGGCTTCTTCCAAGTCCGCCGGAATGGCGCGCATGAACTCGCTGAGCATGAAGATGGAGAAGCCCCAGCCGACCACCGGCAGGATCATGCCCAGGTGCGTATCGTGCAGGCTGGCGCCGATGAGGGGCAGCTTGCCGAGCACGATGAACAGCGGGATGGCGATGACCTCGTCGGGCAGCATCATGGTCGACAGGATCAGGAAGCTGACCGCCGCCAGGCCCCGGAAGCGCTTGCGTGCCAGCGCATAGGCGGCGAAGGCGCTGACCGACAGCTGCAGCACGGTGCCGAACAGCACAACGACGAGGGAGTTCAGCAGATAGCGCCAGACCTTGGCCTCCACCCACGCGTAGCGTAAGTTCTCCAGCGTGGGCTGCTCGGGCCACCACAGCAGCCGGCCGG
Organism: Roseateles sp. GW821-FHT02E12; assembly: GCF_059421665.1. NCBI lineage: Bacteria > Pseudomonadati > Pseudomonadota > Betaproteobacteria > Burkholderiales > Sphaerotilaceae > Roseateles > Roseateles sp. GW821-FHT02E12. The sequence continues at coordinate 1,300,133 of NZ_JBWKVK010000002.1, read as the reverse complement.
GCGCGATGGTGACGCCGGAGAAGGCCGTCATCAGGAAGGCCCAGAACGGCCCGGCGAAGACGATGAGCACAAGGCCGTAGAGCAGCACGCGCGGTGCGAGGGACAGCAGGGGATGTTTCATCGGCTGCGGCGCCAGGCGAGGTAGACGGCGGTGAGGGCCGCGGTGAAGAGGAACAGCAGCGTCGAGGCGGCGGCGGCGAAGCCGTAGTCCAGCTCCTGGAAGCCCTGCTTGTAGATCTGCGTCATGACGACCTCGGTGCTGCCGGCCGGGCCGCCGCCGGTCGTCGCGTAGACCTCGGTGAAGACGCGAAAGCCGCGGATGAAACCCAGCGTGCAGATGACGGTGATTGCCGGTGCCAGGCCCGGCAGCGTCACGGCCTTGAAGCGCTGCCAGGCGTTGGCGCCATCAACAGCGGCCGCGTCGTACAGCTCGCTGTTGATGCCCGCCAGGCCCGCCACGAAGATGACGGTGTCGTAGGGCACATGCTTCCAGACGTGCATGCCGATCAACGCGGCCAGCGCCTGCGACGGGTCAGCCCAGAAGCCCTGCGGGCCGATGCCGATGAGGCCCAGCATCGCGTTGATGACGCCATCGGGCGTGGGCGCGTAGAGGATGCGCCAGACCTCGGCCGCGACGGCCGCGCTGGTCACGGCGGGCAGGAACATCGCCGTGCGGATGAAGCGCATGTGCCGCGCCGTGCCCTGCAGCGCCTGCGCCAGCAGCAGCGCGATGGAGGCCGACAACAGCACGGTGAAGAAGACGTAGAGCAGCGTACGGCCGGCGGCGTCGCGCAACGCCGCGTCGGTCAGCGCGCGCTCGAAGTTGTGCCAGCCCACATACGTGTCCGAGCCGCCGAAGCCCACCTTGTGGAAGCTCATCACCAGGCCCTTGGCCATGGGGATGAACTTGAACCAGGTGAAGACCAGCAACGCCGGCGCGAGGAACAGCCACGGCGTCAGGCGAGAGAAGTTGCGGCGCGGCGTCATTGCGCCTCCTGGCGGGCGAGTTCGGCGTTGAAGCGGGCGTTGAGCGCGCGCAGCTCGCCGGGGATGTCCTTGCTGCAGTGGGCCAGGATGGCGTTGAAGCCATCCGCCGTGAGCTGCTGCAGGCGCGACCAGTTGCGTGCTTGCGGCAACGCGTGGCCATGCTGCGTGTACTCCTGCGCCACCATGGCCCAGCGTTCGTCGCCGTGGGCCTGCGCAGCGTCCACCTTGCGGTTGACGGGCAGGCGCACCACGGGCAGGCCGCCACTGGGCGGCTGCGTGCCCAACGTCTGGCCTTCGGGCGAGATCAGGAACTCGATGAACTGCCTCGCGCGCTCGGGCTGGCGGGTGTTGCTCGCGATGAAAGCCAGCTCGCCGGCGGTCAGGCTGGCGCGCTGGCCGGTGGGGCCGGCGGGCACGGGCACGACCTCGTAGCGGTCCTTGCCCGGCTCCTTGTCGAACAGCGCGATGTGATACGGGCCCGACAGGTAGAGCCCCGCCTGCCCCGAGCTGAAGACCTTGTTGGTGTCCTGCGTCGTCGCGTTGATGGCATTGGGCTGCACACTGCGGTCCTCGCAGACGAGGCGGCGGAACAGGGCCAGCGTGGCCACGGCCGCGGGCTCGTCCAGAGCGCCGCGTAGCTTGCCGTCCGCACCGGGGCGCAGGAACTCGCCGCCGGCCTGGAAGAGGAAGCTGCTCAGGTACCAGGCCGCGTAGCCGCGCGCCGTGCCGCCGGGGAAGGCCAGGCCATAGGTGTCGCGGCGGCCGTTGCCGTCGGGGTCGCGCTCAGTGAAGGCACGCGACAGCTGGGCCAGCTCCTCCCACGTGCGCGGCACCGGCAGGCCCAGCTTCTCGCGCCAATCCTTGCGGATGAAGAGCACGTGCGCCTGCACCGAGATCGGCACGCCGTAGGTCTTGCCGTCGGGCAGCGTGGCAGCGCGCCAGGCGCTGTCCAGCAGGTCTTGGCTGCCTGCGATGCGGCTGCGGTCGATCTCCGCGGCCACGCCCATGTTGACGAGCTGACCCGCCGTGCCCAGCTCGTTGACGATGACATCGGGCATGCGGCCACCCACGGCGGCGCGCGCCAGGCGCTGCTCGAAATCGTTCAGCGCATTGAAGAACTCGACGCGGATGCCGGTCTTTTTCGTGAAGGCGGCGGCGATGGCGTCGTAGGTCTTGCGACCGTCCTTGGACGAACGCGTCCACACACGCAAGGGCTCGTCGGGCGAGGCGGACTGCGCCGCCAGTGGCAGCAGCGCCAATGACAGCGCAATCAAGGTAAAGCGGTTAACCATCCAATCATTGTTGCGGCAGAAGTCAGCCGAGTAAACAGGCATGCGTCTGGCGAAAACCCTGACAACAAAGGCATGAAACGACCTTCCATTTTCAAAACACCTCACTATCATTCAGTTAAACGCTTTACCAAATGACTAAAAAACGACTCCCAACCCTCCGCGATGTGGCTGCTGCCGCAGGTGTCTCGACCGCCGCCGTCTCCAAGTTCTGCAGTGGCGGCCAGCGCTTCTCGCCGGGTGTCGAGGCCAGCATCCAGGCGGCCATCGACAGCCTCGGCTATCGCACCAACCACATGGCCCGCTCCATCGCGACCGGGCGCAGCGGCGCGGTCGGCCTGGTGGTGCTGGACCTCGGCAACCCGCACTTCACGGGCATCGTCAAAGGCGCCAGCCGCGTGGCCCAGGCCAACGACTACAGCATGGCCTTCGTCGACACGGCCGAGAGCAAGGCGCCCGAGCGCCATCTGGTGGAGACGCTGTCGCGACGCGTTGACGGCCTGGTCGTCAGCTCACGGCTGGCCGATGAATCCATCGAGTGGCTGAACGCGCTGGGCAAGCCGGTCGTCTTCTTCGGCCGCTACGGGCACCCGGGCGTGCACAGCGTGGGCGCCGACGGCTACCTGGCCGGGCTGATGATCGGCCGCCACCTGATGACGCTGCAGCACCGGCGCGTGGCCTACGTGGGCTTCCCGTCGTCGCGCTGGAATGCGGAGCGCATCCGCGGCCTGAGCGACGCGCTTGCCGAGGCCGGCCGCAAGCTGGAGATGCTGGACGTGGACGCGCCCTCCCCCGAGGCCGGCGAGGCCGCGGCCTCCCGCCTGCTGCTGGGCGGCGAGCGGCCCGACGCCATCGTCACCTACAACGACTTGATCGCTCTAGGCCTGATGAACGAGGCACGCGCGCTGGGCGTAGAGATCCCGCGCGACGTGTCCATCGCGAGCTTCGACGACATCGCCTACGGCCGCTACACCAGCCCGTCGTTGACGTCGGTGGCGATGAACAGCGAGCAGATGGGCGAGGTGGCCATGCAGCGCCTGCTGCAGCTCATCAACGACGAGTTGGAACACCCGTTCGACGAGGTGCTTGCACCGCGCCTGGTCGTGCGCGAATCCACCTGCAGGCGCGCGCCATGACGGCGCGGCGTCAATCAGGCGGCGGCTTTGGTCGAGCCCCGCACGACGAGCCGCGGCGTCAGGTCGTGAGCCTTGGCAGGCGCTTCCTCGCCGTCGATGGTGGCCACGAGGTTGCGCATCGCCCACTCACCCAGCAGGTCGGCATGCAGCTCCACGCTCGTCAGCGGCGGGCTCAGGAAGCGGCCGAAGGGCATGTTCTCGATGCCGGCAACCGACACGTCCTGCGGCACCGTCAGGCCCAGGTGGCGGGCCTCGGAGATCAGGCCCATGGCGATGAGGTCGTTGCAGGTGGCAATCGCCTGCGGGCGCTTCTGGCCCAGCAGCAGGCTGGACGCCAGCCGCGCGCCGTCCTCGGCGGTCGGGTTCGTCACCTGGTGCACGGCCAACTCGACGCCGGCCGACTGCAGCGAACGCCTCATGCCCAGCAGCCGCTCGGCATTGCCGGGTTGCGCGTCGCAGGCGACGTAGGCGATGTCGCGGTGGCCCAGGCTCAGCAGGTAGCGGCCCAGCATCGCTGCGGCCTGCTCGTCGCCGCTGGGCGCCTCGGTGGGCTCGCTCGCGCGGCCCAGGTCCACGAACGGCCGACCGTAGCTGGCCAGCAGCTTGCGCGCCGCAACCGGCAACGCAGCGGCCAGCACGATGCCATCGACCTGCATGCCGGTCACGCGGGCCAGCTCGCGCTCGGGCGATTCGCTCTGCAGCAGGTCGACGAACAGCAGGTCATAGCCCAGTGCCGTGGCCGCGCGGCTGGCGCCCTTGATGACGGCCGCGGTGTAGGGGTTCTCGACGCCGTAGACGAGTGCCGCGATGGCACCCGAGCGGCCCGTGACCATGCTGCGTGCCGCCAGGTTGGAGCGGTAGCCCACCTGCTCGATGGCTGCGGCGATGCGGGTCTCGACGGCCGCCGTGAAGCGCTGCTTGCCATTGACGAACTTGGACACCGCCGCCGTCGACACCCCGGCCAGCTCGGCGACATCGCGCAGGGTGGCTGGGGATTTGGTGGAGGACACGATGGGCTGGTGGGCGGCGCTGGATTGGCGCGGATTCTCTACCAAGGCCACAGCGATCGGAGCCGCGATGCAAGCTGATCGCTACGAGCCGCCGCTCAAGGCGCTGCCGCTGAACATGCTGGTGCGCGAGCAACTGCTGCCGCAGCTGGCGCACTACTTCAAGCTGCTCGACGCCGACGGCCTGGACACGCGCTTCAACGGCGCGCCGGTGTTCGGCCAGGGCGATGTCTTCCTGCCCGGCAAGGTGGCCATTGCGCTGGCCCACTTGCTGACGCTGACACCGCGCGACGACGCGGCCTTTGCGGGCTATCTCGCCGGCAGCCGGCGGCTGATGGCCCTCATCAGCCAGATGCCAGTCGAGAGCTGGGGCATCTACTACGCCCTGATGGCGCTGAACCGGCTGCGCAAGGCCGGGCTGCTGAGCGAGGCCGTCGACGCCGACAGCCAGGCGCGGCTGCGCGAGCGGCTGGACTGGCGCGTTTTCGTCGATGCGAAGACGCTGCGCCTGAAGGCACTGCCGACCAACTACTACGGCGTCGCCTTCGGCATCGCGCGGCTGCGCATGCTGATGGGGTGGGAGGACGCCAGCGCCAGCGAGGCCTTGTTGGCCAAGACGCTGGACCACTACGAGCGCTACTCGGGCGAGTTCGGCTACTCCGACGAGACCGAGGGTGAAGGCCGGTTCGACCGCTACAGCATCCTGCTGGCGGCGGAGTTCTGCGAGCGCTTCATCGAGACCGGGCTCGAAGTCACGCCGCGGCTGAAGACCCTGCTGGCGCAGTCCGCCAAGCTGGCCCTGCAATGCGCGACAGCCAGCGGTGACGGCTTCGGCTTCGGCCGCAGCATCGGGCCCTATGGCGACACCGCCATCGTCGAGATCCTCTCCACGGCCGCCTACCTCGGCCTGCTCGATGACGACACGCGCCGCCATGCCTACGCCTACAGCGTGCGCGCGGCAGCCAAATACGTCGACTTCTGGTTCGACCCGGCCCTGCACTCCGTCGATCTCTGGCGCAACGGCCGCAGCACCGATGGCTACCGCGGCCCGCACCGCATGCTGGGCGAGAACTTCTCCATCATTCACCAGCTGCTGTCCACCTGCGAGCTGTGGGACGCGGCCGGCCTGGCCGATACAGCGCCGCCCGCAGAGCTCGCCAGCTGGCTCGACAAGACGCAACCGAGCTTCGCGCTGAACTGGTTCGCCCGCGGCACCCACGACCGCGCGTTGGCCGTGCGCCGCGACCGCGGCCTCGTCTTCACGCTGCCGCTGATCAACGGCGGCACGGGCCAGCACGACAACGCGCCCTACTACCCCATTCCCTTCTCGCCGCGCCTCATCGAAGGCCGGGCCGAGAGCGGCGCGGCCCACCCGCAGCTCTTGTTCAAGCTCGTGCTCGCCGATGGCAGCGTGCTGCTGCCGACGTCCTTCATCCAGGATTTGCGCACCTGGCAGGACGGCGAGGAGCAGATGCTCAGCTACCGCCAGCCAGGGCTCAACCTCGTCGGCGCCAAGCAGCCCCGCCTGGACGCGCGCGTCACGCTGCTCACGGAGTACCGCTTCGGCCCCGGCTACATCCGACGCAGCGACCGGCTCCAGCCTGCCTCGCCGCTCCAGCTGGCGTCGCTGAGCCTGGACTTCGCCTGCATCTCCTTCGGCGCGCACGCCACAGGCATGGCCGTGGACTTTGACCACGGCGTGATCCGACGCTTCGAGGCCGAGGGCTTCACACAACTGAGCCTGCGCGAGCCCCCTGCCACCACGCTGCGCCCGCTGACCAGCGGCCCGGCGCACGCGCATCTGCATTTCTCAGGAACGGCCACACAGATGGCTGCCCCGCTTTCCCTCCGGTGGACGCTGAGCTACCGGTGACAACACCCCAAACATAAAGACGGAGACAGACGATGAAGGAGTTCACCACCAGGCGCATGACGCCCATCGCCGCCGCCATGCTGCTGCTGGCCGCCCAAGCCACGCTGGCACAGGAGGCCGCCAAGCCCAAGGCCGACGCGGCGCCGGAGAAGAACCAGCTGGAGCGCGTCGAGGTCACGGCCAACAAGCGCGTGGAGAAGCTGGAGAACGTGCCGCTCGCCATCTCGGTCTTCACCAGCGAAAGGCTGGAGCGCAGCAACGTGCGCTCGATGGAAGACGTCATCGAGCTGACGCCGGCACTGAGCGTCACCTACGGTTCGACGCCGGCCAACAACGGCTTGAACATGCGCGGCATCGGCACCTCGTCCATCGGCATCGGCGTCGAGTCCGACGTGTCGGTCATCATTGACGACATCCCCATGGGCGCGCAGTTCATGGCCTTCAAGGACCTGGCCGACGTGCAGCGCGTCGAGGTGCTGAAGGGCCCGCAGAGCACGCTGTTCGGCAAGAGCGCCATCGCCGGCGCCATGCTCATCACCACCAAGCCCATCGGCAGCGCCATCCGCGGCGACGCCAGCGCCCTCATCACCAACGACGGCGAAAAGCGCCTGCGCTTCTCGGTGGGCGGCGAGATCGCGCCCAAGCTGGGTATGCGCATCGCGGCCGCCGCCAGCGAGTTCGACGGCAACCTGAACAACCTCACCACCGGCAAGAAGGTCAACGGCAGCCGCGACCGCAGCCTGATGATGAAGCTGGCCTGGCACCCGACCGAGGAGATCGACGTCGAGTTCACGCCCACCTACAACAAGACCCGCAACGACTGCTGCACCTATGCGCTGACCAGCTTCGGCACCAACAACCAGCTGGCCGGCTACCAGAACGGCGTCGCGGCGCTGCCGGCCACGACGCTGCTGGCCGGCATCACGCCCGGCCCCACCAATCGCGACATCCGCATGGACTCGCCGACCGGCATCGAGTCCGAGATCAAGGGCGCGGCGCTGCGCATCAACTGGGCCATGCCCAACGGCATGACGCTGACCTCCATCACGTCCGCCCAGCGCTACACGGCCAACGACTACCGCGACCAGGACTTCACCGACGTCCACACGCTGCTGTCCTACCCGATCACCGCCGGCAAGCCCACCACCGGCCGCGACGCGGGCTACGTGCAGTACGGCACCTACCTGATCGACTCCAAGACCCAGGAGCTGCGCCTCACGTCGGCGGACGAAGGCAACTTCCGCTACGTGGCCGGCCTCTGGTGGGCCAGCAACGCCATCGACCGCTTCTTCAATCGCGGCTTCGACGGCATCGCGCTGTCCACGCCCATCGCCTACGTTGGCGACACGTCCAACCGCAACACCGCCATCTTCGGCCAGGCCACGTGGGAGTTCATGCCCGGCACGACGCTGGTGGCCGGCCTGCGCCAGAACCGCCAGGTCTCGGGCTACTCGCTGACGCTGAGCAACCCACTGCCCGCCGTCTTCACGCCCACGGCCGTGTACTCCAGCCGCGACAACAAGGAGGACTCGACGACCGGCAAGCTCAGCCTGCAGCGCCAGTTCACGCCCAGCTTGATGGGGTATGTGATGACGTCGACCGGCTACAAGGGCAAGGCCTACGACATCACCAGCGGCCTGACCGCCGCCACGGCCGCGCAGCAGCCGGTGCCGTCCGAATCGGCCAAGCACTACGAGCTGGGCCTGAAGGGCAACTTCTTCAACAACCGCCTGACGGTCAACGTCGCCGCGTTCAACACCAAGTTCAAGGACTACCAGCAGAACTCCGGCGGCTACCTGCCCGGCACGACAACCTATGTGACGCGGCTGAGCAGCATCGGCGGCGTGCAGACGCGCGGCGTGGAGCTGGACGTGGCGGCCCTCGTCACGCCCAACTTCATCGTCAACGCCGACATCGCCTACACCAAGGCCACCGTGTCCGACTGGCCCAACGCGCCTTGCTACAACGTGGCGGGCTCGCCCAACGGCGGCTTCAACCTGGAGTGCGTGCGCAACAACCCCGCCTACGGTGGCCAGAACACGCAGGACGTGACGGGCGGCGTCATGCCCAACGCACCGAAGCTGAAGCTGGGCCTGTCCGGCCGCTACGACGTCGCGCTGCCCGACGGACCTTTCAACCTCTTCTTCAGCGGCAACCTGCGCCGCCGTACCTCGGTGCTGACCAACATCAACCAGGACCCGACGCTGGCCGCACCGGCCATCACCATCGTCAACGTCGGCTTCGGCTTGAAGGACAAGGCCGGTAAATACCAGCTGGGCTTCTACGTCAACAACCTGTTCGACCGCCACTATGCCAATACCGGCTTCAGCGGCTTGGGCACCTGGCGCGTCAACCCCGTCAACAGCGGCTCCTCGTACGCGCACACGACCTGGACGCCGGCCCGCGACGCGTTCAGCTACATGGCGCTGCGCCTGGACGTGAAGTTCTGAGCATGGCCGGCCTCTTTGATCTGTCCGGCCGCACGGCCGTCGTCACCGGCTGCAACACCGGCCTGGGCCGTGCCATGGCCTTGGGGCTGGCCCAGGCCGGGGCCGACATCGTCGGCATCAACCGCTCCGACCCCGAGGGTTTGGGCGGCGAGGTGGCGGTGCTGGGCCAGCGCTACGTCGACCTGCGCGCCGACCTCGGCGAACTGCGTGATGCTCAAGGGTTGATCGACGAGGCCGCCGGCTTGAACGGCCGCATCGACATCCTCGTCAACAACGCCGGCATCATCCGCCGCCAGGCCGCGCTGGACTTCAGCGAGCGCGACTGGGACGACGTGATGGCGGTCAACCTCGGCGCCGTCTTCAAGCTCTCGCAGGCCGCGGCGCGGCGCTTCGTGGCCCAGGGCGGCGGCGGCAAGATCGTCAACGTCGCGTCCATGCTGTCGTTCCAGGGCGGCATCCGCGTGCCGTCGTACACGGCCAGCAAGAGCGGCGTGCTGGGCCTCACGCGCGCGCTGGCCAACGAGTGGGCGGGGCTGGGCATCAACGTCAACGCCATCGCGCCGGGCTACATGAGCACGCACAACACGGCCGAGCTGCGCGCAGACGTGGAGCGCAACGACGCCATCCTGGCGCGCATCCCCGCCGGCCGCTGGGGTGCGCCGGCAGACCTGTCGGGCGCCATCGTCTTCCTGGCCTCGCGCGCGTCCGACTACGTGCACGGCCACACGCTGGCCGTCGACGGTGGCTGGCTGGCGCGCTGACCGCGAGCTGCCCGCGCCCGGCCCGCGCTGGTCGGGCCTGGCGGACAAGAACACCGTCGCGGCCGTCCACCAGGTCTTCGCGCTGCTGCACGCCGTGGCCGACCACAACGGCGCCCCCACCTGGCAGCTGGCCGCCGAGGCCGACCTGACACCCCGCTTGGCCGAACGCATGTTGCGCACGGCCGCGAGCCTGGGCTATCTGCACGCCGACGGCGACGCCTGGACGCTGACGACGCGCGTCTTCGAGCTCGGCGCGCAGGCGCTGCGCAGCCCCGACCTGCTGGGCGTCGCCCAGCCCGCCATGCGCGCGCTGGCCGAGGCCACGGGCGAGCTGGTGCAGCTGGGCCTGCGCGACGGCGGGAACATCGTCCACCTGCACCGCGCCGAGTCCCGCGACGCACGCGGTTTGTCCACACCGGTCGGACACCGCGAGCCGCTGCGGCACTGCGCGCTGGGCTTGGCCGTGCTGGCCTGGGACGCCGCGCCCGGCCCCGATGCCGAACTGGAAGCCATCCGCGAGCAGGGTTACAGCGTTTTGCGCCTGCCGCACCTGTGCAGCGTCGCCATGCCCGTGTTCGACCAGCACGACGAAGCCATCGCCGGCCTGGCGGTGCACGTGCCGGTGAGCCGGCTGCAGGGCGACAGCATGGCCGCGCTGGTACCACGGCTGCGCGAGGCCGTGAACGCGATCTCGGCGGGGCTGGGCTGCAGCATTCGGTTCCGGATGGGGCAGGTCAGCGCCCCTGATTAGCCGGCTCTTCAGCGCAATCCGAATACCACGAGCAGTCAAGGCGATTCAGGCACGGAGCACGGATGGAGACCGTGCGGACTCACAGCGGTGCCTGCGGCCGCTCACCACAGTTTCACGCGCTGCTCAGGGGGCCGATACATCTTGTCGCCCGGCTTGATGCCGAAGGCCTGGTAGAAGCCGACCTGGTTGGCCAGCGTGCCCTTGACGCGGAATTCGCCCGGCGAATGCGGGTCGCTCTTGATCTGGACGATGGCGGCCTCGTCGCGCTGCAGCGTGCGGAACGCGCCGGTCATGCATGGCGGCCACGCAAGCCACCGCTCGTCAGCCGTCGCCGGCTTCAGCACGCCCTCAACCCGATGGATGCGCCACGCGCCTCGACGTTGGCGCGACTATCCACGGCCAATAATCGGCGTGTCGCCACTGCACGCGCGACGCCAGCCCCGTCGGTTCTCGTCCCCAGGGTTGTGCTTGGGAGGAGCCTTGGCCGCATCGAACGATTTGTTCCTCAGCTACCGCTGGGCCGACAAGCCCAGCGTTGCGCCGCTGCTCGCAGCGCTGCAAGCACGCGGCGTGCGCGTGTGGCAGGACGCGCGCGAAGTGGAGAGCTTCGCCAGCATCCAGCAGGCGGTCGGCACCGGACTGTCCGGCGCGCGTGCGCTTCTGGCGTGGTATTCGGGCCGCTACAACGAGTCGCGCGCGTGCCAATGGGAACTGACCGCTGCGTACTGTGCCGCGCAGGCCGAAGGTGACCCGCGACGGCGCATCCTGGTGGTGAACCCCGAACCCGGCAACGCGCACGTGCACCTGCCCGAGTTGTTCGACCAGCTTCACCTGAGCGCGCAGCACGCGCCTGACGATGAGCAGGCCGTGAACGAACTGGCCGACCGCATCGCCGCTGCGTTGCGCGACACCGTGCCGCCTAAGCCGCTGGGCGAGCTGCGCGCCCTGACGCCGCCTCGCTGGCTGCCGGCCATGGGCACCGGCTCCACGCGCTTCGTGGGCCGCCTGGGCCAGATGTGGGCGCTGCACGGCAAGCTGCTGGCGGGCCAGGCCGCCATGCTCACCGGCACCGGCGGCAAGCCCGGCGTGGCGCTGGTGCGCGGTGCCGGCGGCATCGGCAAGAGCCTGATGGCCGAGGAGTACGCGCTGCGCTTCGGCGCGGCGTATCCCGGCGGCGTGTTCTGGATTCGCGCCTACGGTCACCCCGATGGCGGCACGGCCCTCACGCCCGCGCAGCGTGCAGACCTGCGCCACGCCCAGGTGCTGGACCTGGCCATGGGCTTGGGGCTAGATACGCGTGGCCTGGAGCCGGCGCAGCTGCGTGCCGTGATGGCGCAACACTTCGATCAAGCGGCGCTGCCCTTCCTGTGGGTCATCGACGACCTGCCGCCCGACCTGGGCACCGAAGCGCTGGCCGACTGGCTCGCACCGCACCCGCTGGGCCGCACGCTCTTCACGTCGCGCACGCGGCGCTTCACGCACGTGGAGACGCTCGAGCTGCCGCAGCTCGACCCCCTGGAAGCCCGTGGCCTGCTGACGCGCCAGGACCCAAGGGCCGTCGATGACCCCGCGACCGCCGACGCCATCTGCGCCGCGCTGGGCCATCACGCGCTGGCCGTCGACGTCACCGCCGCGCTGGTGAAGCGGCGTGGCCTGCACGACACGCTGAAGGCGCTCGAGCGCACCGATCAAGACGTGCTGGACCTGGCCGCGCAGTTCGAGGAAGCATTACCCAACGGCCACCAGCGCCACATCGCCGCTACCTTCCTCGCCAGCATCCGGCAACTGGATGAGGCGCCGCGCGACCTGCTGCGCCTGGCTGCCGTGCTCGCCGCCGCGCCCATCCCGAGGCTGCTGCTGGTGCACGGCGTCGCCGAGGCGGCTGGCCTGGGCGAAGACGAGGCCAGGGACCGCGCCGACCTCGCCGTGGACCGCCTGCTGTCCAGCAGCCTGGCCGACGATGCGGGCCAAGGTGCCATCACAGTCCACACGCTGGTGTCCCGCACCATGCGGTTTGCCGATGGATCACCCGACGCGCTCGAGACATGGCGCGGGCACGCGGTCCAAGTATTGGCAGAGCAAATGACCCAGGCCGATGACATCCGCAACCACGCCCAGCTTGAGCCGTGGGTCCCACACGCGCGCGAGTTGAGTGGCTCGGCTGATGACCTGGCGACCATCGACCTCCTGAGATGGGTGGCCCGATACGACTTCGAGCGCGCGGCGTACTCGCTGGCCCGCGACGGCTTCCACCAGCAACAGGACGTTTGCAGGCGCGTGTTGGGCGAGGAGCACCCGGGCACGATGACGGCCATGAACAACCTGGCGATCACGCTGAGGCGTCAGGGCGACCTGCCCGGCGCGAGGCGGCTGCACGAGTTGGTGCTGGAGGCAAGGAAGCGCGTGCTGGGCGAGGAGCACCCGGACACGTTGATGGCAATGAACAACCTGGCTGAGACGCTACGGAGCCAGGGTGACCTGCTTGGCGCGAGGCGGCTGCAAGAGTCGGTGCTCGAGGCCAGGAAGCGCGTGCTGGGCGAAGAGCACCCGGACACGTTGACGGCTATGGGCAACCTGGCGGGCACGCTGAAGAGCCAGGACGACCCGTCCGGCGCAAAGCGGCTGGAAGAGTCGGTGCTGGAAGCCAGGAAACGCGTGCTGGGCGAAGAGCACCCAGCCACGTTGACGGCGATGAACAACCTTGCGGAGACGCTGCGGAAACAAGGCGACCTGCCCGGCGCAAGGCGGCTGCAAGAGGCGGTGCTGGAAGCCAGCAGGCATGTGTTGGGCGAGGAACACCCGGACACGTTGAGCTTGATGAACAACCTGGCGTGCATGCTTTGGGACCAAGACGACCAGCCCGGCGCGAGGCGGCTGCAAGAGTCGGTGTTGGAGGCCAGGAAGCGCGTGCTGGGCGATGAACACCCAGACACGTTGACGGCTATGAACAACCTGGCGATCGCGCTGAAGCGTCAGGGCGACCTGCCCGGCGCGAGGCAGTTGCAAGAGTTGGTGCTGGAGGCCAGGAAGCGCGTGCTGGGCGAGGAGCATCCGGATACGTTGATGGCGATGATCAACTTGGCGGCCACGCTGTGGAAGCAGGGCGACCTGTCCGGTGCGAGGCGGCTGGAAGAATCGGTGCTGGAGGTCAGCAAGCGCGTATTGGGCGAGGAGCACCCGGCCACATTGAGGGCGATGAACAACCTCGCATTTACGCTTTGGCAGCAGGGGGAGTTCGCCAGGGCGCGACAGCTGCAAGAGAACTGCGTCGCTGGCTGCACACGCACGCTGGGGCCGACGCATCCGAATACCCAGCAGGCCGCGCTGACGTTGACGCAAATACGTGACGCTACTGAATAGAACGGTGCCGGAAGGCAGACGTGGCGGCGACGGGTGTTGGGCTGGACAGGGCAGCGGCCGCCCCAGGGCAGAAGTTCTAGCGGGCCTACTCAGGCTCCGCAAAGCAGCCGTTCAACGTTGAAGCAGAACCGCGAGCAGCGGCTCAAACGACGGGCCAAGCTTCATTGCAGGCCGGCGACAAATGGGGACGCAACAACCAAACCGACGGCGAGAAGCATCGTGAGCCGAACCTTTTTGGACAGCTTTGCTGCCTTTGCTGCCAGGTTCGGATCGGTGAGCTCTTTGAAATCACCAGCCGCCAGGTTCCACCATTGTTCATGCTCGAACGCGGTGGTGCCAGCGTCATCCCTGCTCCGCGGGTCATTGAGCTCACTCATGCGGCCCGTTGCAGTCGCAACGTGCCTGCAGTAGGAGCGGAACTGAAGCATCACTGGAACGGCGTATGCCGCGTACATGGCAACCAGAACTACAAGGACTAATGCACCCGTGGAACTCATGAATTGCGGCCGCTCACCACAGCTTCACGCGCTGCTCGGGTGACCGGTACATCTTGTCGCCCGGCTTGATGTCGAAGGCCTCGTAGAAGCCGGCCTGGTTGGCCAGCGTGCCCTTGACGCGGAATTCGCCCGGTGAATGCGGGTCGCTCTTGATCTGGACGATGGCGGCCTCTTCGCGCTGCAGCGTGCGGAACTTGACGGCCCAGCCGATGTACAGCCGCTGCTCGCCGGTCAGGCCGTCGATCACGGGCGAAGGTTTGCCGCCCAAGGACTTGCGGTAGGCCTTGTAGGCGATGGTGACGCCGGAGTTGTCGCCGATGTTCTCGCCCAGCGTGAACTGGCCGTTGACGTGGTAGCCCGGCACCGGGCTGAAGGCGCTGTACTGCTGCACCAGGCCGTTGGCGCGCGCGGTGAAGGCGGCGCGGTCCTCCTCCGTCCACCAGTTGCGCAGGTTGCCATGGCCGTCGTAGCGGCTGCCCTGGTCGTCGAAGCCATGGCTGATCTCGTGGCCGATGCTGGTGCCGACGGTGCCGTAGTTGATGGCGTCTTCGGCCCTCACGTCGAAGAAGGGCGGCTGCAGCAGCGCCGCCGGAAAGGTGATGGCGTTCTGCAGCGGGCTGTAGCTGGCGTTGACGGTCTGCGGGGTGAAGCCCCATTCGCCACGGTCCACCGGCTTGCCCAGCTTGGCGATGCCGCGCTCAAAAGCGAAACGGCGGCCAGCGCGCACATTGGCGATCAGGTCGGTGCTGCTGGTGGTCAGGGCTGAGTAGTCGCGCCAGACATCGGGGTAGCCGATCTTGGGGGTGAACAGCGCCAGCTTGGCCTGTGCCTCCTTCTTCGTCGCCGGGCTCATCCACGCCAGTTCATCGATGCCTTCGCGGAACGTGGCGAGGAAATTGTTCACCATGGCCAGCACGCGCGCCTTGTTCTCGGGCGGGAAGTGCCGGGCCACGTAGAGCTTGCCCACCGCCTCGCCCATGATGGAGTCGACGAACTGCTGGGCTTGGCGCCAGGGCGGTTCGTTCTCGGGCACGCCGCGCAGCACCGTGCCGGTGAACGCGAAGCGCTCATCGGCCACCGCGGGCGCGAGGTAGGGGGCGTAGGCCTCCAGCACGTGCCACTTGAAATAGCTGTGCCATTGCTCCAGCGGCACCTCGGCCACCAGCTTGGCCAGGCCCGTGAAGTAGCTGGGCTGGCGCACCACCAGCGCGGTGGGCGAGTTGGCCTTGCCCGCGATGCCTGCGGTCCGCAGGTACGCCGACCAGTCCAGTCCGGGCGCTTCTTCGGCCAGTTGTGCGAAGGTGCGGGGGTTGTAGGTCTTCAGGGCCTCGCGGCTCTCCACGCGGGTCCATTGCAACTGCGCCAGCCGGGTCTCCAGGGCCAGCACGTTGGCCGCATGGCGTTCGGCCTGCACATCGCCCTGCACATTGCCCTGCATCGTGAACAGCCGGGTGATGTGCTGCACATAAGCCTGCCGCACGGCCGTCAGCTTCTTGTCCGTGTCGTTGAGGTAGTAGTCGCGGTCGGGCAGGCCCAACCCGGACTGGGCCGCATAGACAACGTAACGTTCGGCGTTCTGGGCGTCCTGCCCGACGAAGACACCGAAGGGCACGGTCACGCCCTGGTGCTCCAGCTCGGCCATCAAAGCGGCCAGATCCTGGTGGCGGGTGACGGCGTCGATGCGCATGAACTCGGGCGCCAGCGGCGCGAAGCCGCGCTCTTTGCGCGCCGCATCGTCGGTGAAGGTGGTGTACAGGTCGGCGATCTTTCGGGTCTCGCTGCCGGCCGCGCCCGGGTTCTTCAGCACGTCTTCCAGGATCGCCCGCACCTGCAAGGCTGCCGTCTCTCGCAGTTCGTCGTAGGTGCCCCAGCGCGCCTTGCTGGCGGGGATCTTGGTGCCGCGCGCCCAGCGGCCGTTGATGTAGGCGTAGAAGTCGTCCTGCAGCCGCACGGCCGGATCGAAGGACTTGACGTCGACGCCCGAGATCAAGGGCGTGCCCGCCTGCGCTGGCGCATCGGCCGCGAGCGCAGGCGCGCCGAGGCCCGACGCCGCCATAAGCAGGAAACTGATGCAGATCGACTTCATGACGGTCCTTGGTGGCGCCTTGGGTTCCGGTCATTCTTGCAGACGTCACGCGAGCGGCGTGCGGGTCGAGGACATGGACAGACCTGCTACATCAGTCGGCAGGCGGCGCAAGCGCTGGCAACAAGTCAGTGAGCTTCGCGGACGGCGCGGGCATCGCTTGGCGCGGCGCCATGCGGGTTGTCTCGTCCTGCGGCAGCGTCCTACCGCCGCAGTTGGCGGCGGTGCACATGGCGTCGACGGTGTCGCGGCTTTGCCGCCACTAGCCTCAGCGTGCGGCGGCAGACGCTGCGCGGTCCGCCGCCACCCGCCGCGCCTCGAACTCCAACGGCGGGGTTCCGAAGAAGGCGCCGCTGGTCTGAAGGCGAAGCGCCAACCGTTCGTCGGGTGGCTGGCCGCGCAGTTCGGCGCTGTAGCGGTGCGTCAGCTCGCGCGTCTCGGCGCCCATCGACTGCTGAGTGCGCGTCTCGAAGCGCAGGTTGGTGCCGTCGAACTCCAGCTTTTCGATGGCGCGCGGGTACTTCAGGTAGCTGGCCGTGCCGGTAAGTTCGCCGGCGTGGCGCTTGAACTCGAAGCGCTCGTCGTACTTCCCCGCGCTGCCGTACGACACCGTGCCCTGCCAGGTGTCCAGCAGCCGCGCTGAAGGGTCAGCCGGCACCCAGGGCTTCAGCCAGCACAGCGACGCCACGGTCCCAGCGGCCACCACCGCGCCGCCCAGGACCCAGGGCCACACGCGGCGCCGCGGTGCCACGCCCACGGCATCGCACAGGCGGCCCACGTCGGCGTCCCAGTGTTCGTCGCTCAGGCTCAGCGCATTGCGGCGTGCCAGTGGCTTCAGGGATTCGGGGAGATCGGCCTCGGACGGCATGCGGGCACCGGGCAACAACACGGGCACCACGCGCGCGCCGCTCTCCAGCGCCACAGCCACTTCCAGGCGCACGAAGTCGCCCTCGTCGTCGATGCGCCGCGCCCCCGACGCTTCCTCGCCGACCCACCGCGGGCCCATCAGCACGAGCACCGTCTGCGCATCGGCCAGTCGGGTGCGGATGGCCTGGACGAAGTCTTCGCCGGGCGCGATATCAAGCACGTCCCTGAAGACGCTGCCGCGGCCCAGGCGCTGTTCCAGCGCCTCTTCCAGGCGGCCGGCGTAGCCGGCGGCGTCGTCACGCCGATACGAGATGAAGACCCGGTTCGCGCAGCGGTCCATGGGAGGTTGCGGTTGAAGCCGCGTGGGAAGCGCAGCGTGGCGCCATTGTCAGCCAGGCCGCCGCTCCGACCAGTGTGGCGCAGCTTCGGCCTAGCGCACCGGGGTGGCGGTGGGGGTGCCACGGTCGACCGGCACGGCCGTGACGCTGTTCTGCGGCGACCGATTCCGTCCGCTCGATCCGGACATGCGGCTGACGCCTCACGGTCGAGGTCACCCCATCGACCCGTTGAGCAGCAGACATTCGTGGCGGGAAGACGCAGTAAGCGGCAGCCAGACCGGTTGGCCGGCTGCTTCACCTCCGACAGCGGTCATCGCTGCTGGCACGCCGCCAGGCGAGCCGATGACGGCTTCATGGCCCCGAGCGTGAAACCGGCTATTAGCCGCGGAAGCCCGCAATCGCTGCGAAGCAGCCTTTCACTAAGGTTTGCCCACGCTGCTGAGCACATGATGGAGTTCAGCTCAAACACGCGACCGGCTGCATGCAGTCAGTGCGCGAATCGTCACACGCCTGCGTGAATCGACGCCGCAACGTCCATGACACTGGCACTCGCGTTCCCCTTTCAAGCCGACATGACCCAAGCCCTCATCGAACAACTCGCCGCCTGCCATCGCAACGGCACCCGGCTGAACGCCGCCGATTGGGTGGATGCCGTGAGCGACGAAGCCGATGCCTATGCCGTGCAGGAGGGCGTGGCCGCCGCGTTGGGCTGGCAGTTCGACCGCTGGAAGTCCGGCGGCGCCAGCGCGCAGGGGCCGTTCAGCCATTCACCAGTGAACCCGGTTACTGGGACGGCGCTGCTGGGCATTGAAGCCGAGGTCGCGCTGCGCGTCGGTGCGGACGGATCGCCCGAGGCGATGTGCATCGCCGTCGAGCTGGTTGCATCGCGCTGGGCCGAAGGCCTAGATGCACCCGCGCTGCTGCGCATGGCCGACCACCAATCCAACGCCGGCCTGCTGCTGGGCGCCTGGCAGCCGTTCCAGCCGCTGGATTGGGGCCAGCTCGAATGGCGCCTGGCCATTGCCGGCCAGCCCGACATCGTGCGCCGTGGTGGCCATTCGCTGGCCAACCCGGCCGGCGTGCTGCCCGCGTGGCTGCAGCACGTGACCCGCAATGGCCGCCAGGTCGCGCCCGGCACCGTCGTGACGACGGGCGCCTGGGGCGGCCTGCACCCAACCACCGGCGCGGTGCATGGCACGCTCAGCATCGAGGGTCTGGGCGAGTTCGCCTTCTAGAACACCCGCTGCGTCGCCCACTCGCGCAGCGGCGTGAACAGCAGCGCAAAGCCCAGCACGTTCAGCGCCACCATCAGCCAGAACAGACGGCGGAAGGCGGGCTTGGCGCTTTTGTGGCGCAGCAGCTCCTGCGCGAGCAACGCGCCCGGCCAGCCGCACAGCAGCGACAGGCCGTGCAGCGTGTTCTCGGCCACGCGCCAGCCGCCTCGCAGCGCGGCGCGCTTGTCCAGCGCGTAGACGATGAAGGTCGCCATGCTCATTGCGGAGTAGGCACCCCAGGCCGCGTTCGGCACGCCCCACAGCAGGTGGCAACCCAGCACGAAGACCGCAAAGCCCGGGATCAGCAGCACCACGCGGCCGCGGTCGCTCGCCTTCGGGATGGGCGGCATGGGGCGCGGCGCCAGGCTTTGCACGTCAACGGCGCGGCGCTTACCCTGCTCGTCCTGGGCTTCGCGGTAGCTCAGGCGCTCACCCGTGAAGGGCCGGTGCGGCCGCAAGCCGAAGGCCTTGACGTGGACGAAGACCTTGGCACCGCCCCCGTCTGGCGTGATGAAGCCGTAGCCCTTGGCGTCTTCCCACTGCGTCAGCGTGCCTTTCATCGCGCCGCCTCCGCCAAGTGTGCTTTCAACGCCTCGATGGCGTGGCGGACCTTGGCCGGCTGGGCATCGCGTTGAGGCGTCATCGCCCAGACGGGCAGCTCGGGTAGCACGAGTTCGGTGTCCAGCCGCAGCAGCCGGCCAGCGGCAACGGCTTCGGCCACGTCCCCATCGCCCAGCCCCGCCACGCCCAGGCCGGCTTCGCACAGCTGCTGCAGCGTCAGCTGGTTGTTGCTGGTGTAGCGCGGGCGAACGTTCAGCTCGCTGCCGGGCAGGCGGCGCGGTTGGTCGGTGCCGTCCTGCAGCATCAGCCAGTCGGCGGCTTGCAGCGCCTCGGGCGTGGCCGGCACGCCGCGCTGGGCGAGGTAGCCGGGGGCGGCGTAGAGGCTGGTGTGCACGGTGCCGATGCGCTGCGCCACCCACTGGCTGTCGGGCAGGCGGCCGAAGCGGATGGCGAGGTCGATGCGGTGGGCGACGAGGTCGGTGAAGCCGTCTTCGACCTGAAGGTGCAGTTGCAGCTTGGGGTGGGCCGCCAACAGCGGCGCCAACGCGGGCCCGAGGCGGCGGCCGAAGCCGACCGTCATCGCGATGCGCAGCTCGCCCTCGGGGGCGTCGCGCAGCTGCTGGAGCTGGGCTTGTGCGGCTTCAGCCGCAGCCACCATGGCAGCACAACCGGCGTGGAAACGCTCGCCCGCCGGCGTCAGGCTGAGCTTGCGCGTGGAGCGGTGCAGCAGCGTGACGCCCATGTCCTTCTCCAGCGCCCTTACCTGTTGGCTGACGGCCGAGGTGCTGGTGCGCAGTTGCCGCGCGGCGGCGGCAAAGCTGCCGTGGCGCACCACCGAGGCGAGGACGGCCATGCGTTTGAGCTGGTCGAGCATGAAGATTTTCTAAACAGTGCCGGCGATCTGAGGCGGCTTATCGGCGCATTGTGAATGCCGAAACAATGACTCATCACCAAACCTGTTCTGGAGAACACGATGAACATTACCCTGATCGGTGCCACCGGCTTTGTCGGCAAGGCCCTGCTGGAAGAACTGCTGAACCGCGACCACCAGGTGCGCGCGCTGCAACGCGACGCCGCCAAGCTGGCGGCGCGCCCCGGGCTGGAAGTGCGCTCGGTGGACGTGCTGGCCGGCGACAACCTCGCGGCCGAGCTGACCGGTGTGGACGCCGTCGTCAGCGCCTTCAACGCCGGCTGGGCCAACCCCAATCTGCACGACGACTTCCTGCGCGGCAGTGATGCCATCGCCAACGCCGCGCGCGCGGCCGGCGTGCGCCTCATCGTCGTGGGTGGTGCGGGCAGCCTCTTGATTGCGCCGGGCCAGCAGTTGGTCGATTCGCCGGCCTTCCCGGCCGAGTGGAAATCGGGTGCGCTGGCCGCCCGCGAAGCCCTGAACCGGCTGCGCGCCGACAAGACCGGCCTGGACTGGACCTTCGTGTCGCCCGCCATGCATCTGGAGCCCGGCGAGCGCACGGGCAACTTCCGCCTCGGTGGCGAGGAGCCGGTGTTCGACGCCAAGGGCGAGTGCCGCATCAGCGTGGCCGACTTGGCGGCAGCGATCGTGAATGAGCTGGAGGCGCCGCAGTACCGCCGCGCCCGCTTCACCGCCGGGTACTGAGCGCGGCGCACCCATAAGAAAAGCCCTGCAGGTCATCCCTGCAGGGCTTTTTGTTCGCTTCAGATCGGCTCTATTGAGCCGAAGGCATCAGCGGCCGAAGCCACCCTTGCGCGGGCCGCTCGGCGGGCGACGGTCGCCGCCGAAGGACGGACGGTCACCGCCGAAGCTGGGCTTGCCGCCGAACGCGGGCTTGGCGCCGGCGTTGAAGGGGCGATCACCACGCGGCTGGAAGCCACGATCGTCACGCGGCGCAAAGTTGCGTTCGTCGTTGCGCGGGGCAAAGCCACGCTCGTCACCACGCGGCTGGAAGCCTTCAGGACGCGGCTGGAAGCCACGGTCGTCACGGGGCGCGAAACGCGTATCGGCGCCCGGGCCACGCGGCGCAAAGCCACGGTCCGGCTGGCCGAAGGGCTTGCCACCGCCATGCTGCGGGCGGCCGCCGTCTTCACGACGGAAAGGCTTGTTGCCGAAGCCAGGACGGCCGCCACCGAAGTGGCCACGCGGGCCGCGGTCGTCGAACGAACCTGCCGGGCGCGGCGGGAAGATGCGCGGCTCTTGCGTCTTGGGCTCAAGGCCTTCGATGTGGCTCACCGGAATCGTCTGCGTCGTGAACTGCTGGATGCGGCGGATCATGGACACGTCTTCACGCTGGCCCAGCGTGATCGCGAGGCCTTGGCGGCCGGCACGGCCCGTGCGGCCGATGCGGTGCACGTAGTCCTCGGCCTTCATCGGCAGACCGTAGTTGATGACGTGGCTGATGGTGGGCACGTCGATGCCGCGGGCGGCGACGTCGGTAGCCACCAGCACGCGCACTTGCTTGCTGCGCAGGGCCTGCAGCACGCGGTTGCGCTTGCCTTGGGGCATGGCGCCGTGCAGCGGGGCGACCGAGTGGCCGATTTCAGCCAGGCGCTCGGCCAGCCAGTCAGCGTCACGCTGTGTGCTGGTGAAGACGACGGCCTGCTCCATCTCCGGCAGGGCCAGGATGGCTTCCAGCAGTTGGTCCTTGTGGTGGGGGTTGTCGGCCCAGTGCAGGCGCTGCTCGATGTTCTCGTGCGTGTCGGTGTGGTTGGCCACCTCGATGCGCTCCGGGTCCTTCAGCAGGTTCTGCGCCAGGCGGCCCACGTGGCCGGCGAACGTGGCGCTGAACATCACGGTCTGACGCTCGGCCGGCGTGTTGCTGGCAATCATGGTGATGTCGTCGATGAAGCCCATGTCCAGCATGCGGTCGGCTTCGTCCAGCACCAGCATCTCGACATTGCCCAGCACGCACTTGCCGGAGTTGATGTGGTCGATCAGGCGGCCGGGGGTCGCGATCAGGATGTCCAGCGGGCCCATCAGCTGGCGAATCTGCAGCGGGTAGGGCATGCCGCCCAGCACGGTCGCGACCTTCAGGCCCGGGATGAAGCGGCCGTAGGTCTGCGCGGCCTTGGCGACCTGCATGGCCAGCTCACGGGTGGGGGCCAGCACCAGGATCTTGGGGCCGTAGATCTTGCCCTTTTCGCGCTTCCTGCTGTCATCACCACGCGCAGCCAGGATCTTCTCCAGGGCCGGCAGGATGAACGCGGCCGTCTTGCCGGAGCCGGTGCGAGCCGAGACCATCAGGTCCTTGTTCGCGATGGCGGCGGGGATGGCAAGCGTCTGGACGTCGGTGGCCGTCTCGTAGCCGGAATCTTTCACGGCCTTCAGGGTGACTTCGCTCAGGCCAAGGTTCTCGAAACTCATGTCGTTCTTTCAGTCAAAAGCCCATCCATGCCGCCCGAAAATCAGTGAAGGCGGACACGCGGGCGCTGAACAGCTCAAGCCGTTCAGCAGTCAAAGTCGCTGGGAGAAAGCTCGTGTCGGGCGGCTCGGGCTGCTGTTTGCAGTCGGGTGCGGCACGGAGGAACAGTCAAAGCGACGGCTTCATCGCCGCCGACCGATCCACGAGGGGTGTTCGAGAAGCCGTATGAACTACGGGCCGAACGAGGTCAGAGGAGACGTACGAAGCTCGGTTGGAACCGAGCGAAGATGTGACTGTAGCATGAATCAGGGTTTTCACCAAAACCCACGGATGCGGGGCGGTACTCTGGCACACTGCCGCCTCCCCGGGTCGGCAGAACACCCAGGCCTTGCCGCGCGGCGCATGCCGTGAGCTGAACCTGCCACGCAATCGCCTTCGTTCACGTTCGGACCTCCCGCGTGCGCCCTGGCTGCAAGCCGGCAAGCCCAGCCTCTTCATCGTTGGCGCGCGCATGGAGTCCTACCGTGCCCCGTGAATCCCTGCCCCTCGTCGTGGACGACCTGTCCACGTTCGCCAAGTCGCTGCGCACCCAGTTGCTCCAGCACGAGTCGCCGCAACCGCCTGGCCACCAGACGCTGCTGAACATGCTGGCCCGCGCGGCCGGGCATCGCAATCTGCAGACGTTGCAGGCGCGGCCGCCAACACCTCCCCCCAAAGCAGTTGTGCCGATAAGCCCCGAGCACAGCGACATCGTGCGCCGCACGCTCCGGCTCTTCGACGACCAGGGCCGGCTGACGCGGCTACCCGTCAAGCGCTCGTTGCAGCTGATGGCGCTGTGGGGCCTGTGGATGCATTTCGATGCCAAGCGGCCCTACCGCGAACGTGAGGTCAACCAGATCCTGACCGCCTGGCACAGCTTCGGCGACTACTGCACCTTGCGCCGAGACCTCGTCACGCAAGGCCTGATGGCCCGCACGGCGGACAGCTCGGTCTACACCAAGCTACCGGCCCGACCGGGCGAAGACGCGATGGCGCTGATGCGCTCACTGCGCCAGCGACATCACTGAGCCATCAACTGGCGCACGCGCGCCTCGTCGATGCTTGCTGCCGGGTGGTAGACGATCAACGTCAGGTCCGGCCGGCCTTCAACGGCCAGGCCCGTGTACTCCAGCGAGATCGGCCCGGCCACCGGGTGGTTGATCTGCTTGGCCACGTCGCCGTAGTTGCCGCGCACGTCCAACTCGGCCCACATCGCGGCGAACTCGGCATTGACGGCGCTCAGTTCGCTCACCAGCGCCTGCACGACCGCCGTCGCGCCGGCCCGCGCAGCATCGGCGCGGAAGGCCGCGACGACGAAGCGCGCGTCTTGCGCCCAGTTCGGCATGCGTCCACGCGCAGCGGGGTTGGCAAAGATGTGGCGCAGGATGTTGCGCTGCCCCGGCGGCATGGCCGCGTAGTCGTTCAGCACGGCGGCGCAGGCGCGGTTCCAGGCCACCACGTCCCAGGTCGGCGTGCGAATCATGGCCGGGCAATGCTCCAGCGCGTCCAGCACGCGCTGCAGGCGTGGCGGCACGTCGGCTGCGGCCGGGTAGCGCACTTCGGGCGGGCGGTTCTGCGCGAGCAAGAAGAGGTGCTCGCGCTCCACGTCGCTCAACTGCAGCGCCCCCGCCAAGCGCTCCAGCACCTCGGTGGACGGCGCACCGCCGCGGCCCTGCTCCAGCCAGGTGTACCAAGTCGGGCTCACGTGGGCGCGCTGCGCGACCTCCTCCCGGCGCAGGCCCGGCGTGCGCCGGCGCGCCAGCGGCAGGCCCAGGGCGGCCGGGTCCAGGCGGGCGCGACGCTCCTTCAGGTAGCGGCCCAGCGGGTTGTCTTCGACGACGGACATCGTGATCCTGTTAGTGGCGGTACCGGTATGCGCTCACGGCTTCACGCATGCGGGTGAAGTCGCCAAAGTGGCGCCACTCCACCTCTTTCGCAAGGACTCTCCATGCATGTGTTCGTGACGGGCGCGACCGGTTTCATCGGCTCGGCCATTGTGCAAGAACTGCTTTCCCACGGTCACCGCGTGACCGGCCTGGCGCGCTCGGATGCGTCTGTCGAAGCGCTGGCCGCTGCAGGTGCCACGGCACACCGCGGCGACCTGACTGATCTCGACAGCCTGCGTCGCGGCGCAGCGGTGGCCGATGCCGTCATCCACACCGCGTTCAACCACGACTTCTCCCGCTTCGCCGCCAGTTGCGAAGACGACCGCCGCATCGTCACCGCGCTGGGCGACGCGCTGGCGGGCAGCGCGCGCCGGTTGGTCGTCACGTCGGGCACGGCCATGGTGGCCGGCGGGCCGCTCGCCCTAGAGACGGATGCGCCATCGAGCAAGCATCCGCGCGCCGCGTCCGAGCAGGCCGCTGCGGCGCTGGTCGAGCGCGGCGTGCACGTCAACGTCGTGCGGCTGCCGCCCTCGGTCCATGGCGCAGGTGACCATGGCTTTGTGCCGCTGCTCATCGACCTCGCGCGCCAGAAAGGTCTGGCCGCTTTCATCGGCGACGGCAGCAACCGCTGGCCAGCCGTGCACCGGCTGGATGCAGCCGAGCTGTTCCGCCGAGTGGCCGAGCAGGGACGGGCCGGCGTGAGCTACCACGGCGCCGCCGAGACGGGCGTGCCCTTCGCGGACATCACCGCCGTCATCGGCCGCCGCCTGGGCCTGCCGGTGCAGGGCCTGACGGGCGAGGCGGCGGCGGCGCACTTTGGCTGGTTCCAGCACTTTGCCGGCCTGGACAATCCGTCCAGCAGCGAGGGGACGCAGCGCGAGCTGGGCTGGCAGCCGCAGCGGCCGGGCCTGCTGGCCGACGTGGACCAGCCGGGCTACTTCGCCAGCTGAACGGCCCGCAGCCAGCCGCGCAGGCTGTTGAAGAAGGCCAACCCTGACGCGCGGGCCAGATCCTCGCGCGTGAGCCGTGCCTCCTTGATGCGCGCTTGGGCCAGCAGTTCGGCCCGCAACACGCCGGGCAGCAGGCCGGCACTCAACGGCGGTGTCAGCCATTGGCCGTCCAGCTGCACGGCAAGGTTCCCGAAGCTGCACTCCGTCAGCTCACCGGCCTCGTTCCAGAGGATGACGTCGAAGGCCTCGACAGGCTTGTCGAAGGCGTACAGCTCGCGGCGCGTCGTCTTGTGCACGAGGAACTCGGCGTGCGGGCCGCGCGTTGGTATCGGGCGGTCGGCCAGAGCAAGGCGAACCGGCTCTGCCATGGGCGTGAAAGCGCTCAACGTGTGCGCGAAACCGCCCTCGGCATCACAGGTCAGCCGCAGCCGCCAGCTGCCTTGCGCGTGCTCGGCAGCAACGACCTTCAGATGCGCCCGCGCCTCGCCCAGCGAGAAGCGCAGGCCGAAGTGACGCGCCGTGCGCTGCATGCGTGCCAGGTGCGCGTCAGCGCGCAGCACGACGCCGGTCTCAAGCCGCAATGTCTCCAGCGCCTCGATCGCGGCCTCGGCGCGTGCCAGGAAGCGCGACTTCGCACGCCATTCGGCGATCTCGGCGGCGGGCTCGCTGTCCAGCGTGATCGCACTGCCGATGCCGCAGGTCAGGCTTTCGCCACCGAACTCGACGGTGCGGATCGGCACATTGAAGGTCGCGACGCCGCCGGGCTGGATCAGCCCCAGCGCGCCGCAGTACCAGCCACGGGCGGCCGGCTCCAGTTCGCGAATGATCTGCATCGCGCGGATCTTGGGCGCGCCCGTCACCGACCCGCAGGGGAAGAGCGCCGCGAAGGCGTCGGCCAGCGTCAACCCGGCGCGGCTGACGGCCGTCACGGTGGACGTCATCTGCCACACGGTGGGCAGCGCATGCAGTTCGAACAGGCGCGGCACGCGCACGGTGCCCAACTGGGCCACGCGGCTCAGGTCGTTGCGCAGCAGGTCCACGATCATCAGGTTCTCGGCGCGCTCCTTGTCGCTGGTGCGCAGATGCGCTTGAGCGGCCTCGTCGTCGACGCGATCGCGGCCGCGTGGTGCGGTGCCCTTCATCGGCTGGGCAGCCAGCAGCCAGCTCGCCTTGGCGCCGGGCACGGGCCGCCAGTCGAAGAAGAGTTCGGGCGACACGCTGGCCGCGCCCGCCCCCCGCAGGAACAGGCTGAAGCCCCCGGGCTGGCTGGCGTGCAGCGCGAGGAAGAGTTGCTCGGGGTCCAGCCCAGCCGCCGCGGCGCGCAGCCGTGTGGTCAGGTTGACCTGGTAGCAGTCGCCGTCGCGGATGTAGTCGCGGATGCGCTCGATGGCGCTCGTGGCGTCAGCCTCCGAATCTCGCCAGCCAAGAAAGCCGGTGAAGGCAGGCGGCAGCTCCGGCCAGGGCTCGGGCGCCGTCTCGTAGACGGCGAACTCGGCCAGTGGCGCCGCGGTCGCATGCGTCGCCAGGGCCTTGTCAAAGGCGGCGGCCGCCTCGTAGCGCAGGCCACCCAACACCCACGCACCGGCACGGGCCGCCGCCTCGGCTTGGGCGATCACTGCCCCCACCTCCTCCAGCCGCGCAGCCCTTAGCCAGCGAGTCGGCGCCTCAGACCAGACGCCGCGAACCCGCTCGCCATCCTCTCGAGCGAGGGGATGGCTCGGAAAGTCGAAGGCCGCCTGGATCAATCAAAGCGCCAGGAAATTCGTCCGGTAGTGGACGAGTTCGTCGATGGACTCGTGGATGTCCGCCATCGCCGTGTGGGCCTGGGCCTTCTTGAAGCCTTCCAGCGCGGCAGGCTTCCAGCGCTTGGCCAGTTCCTTCAGCGTCGACACGTCGAGGTTGCGGTAGTGGAAGAAGTCTTCCAGCTCCGGCATGTAGTTGGCGAGGAAGCGGCGGTCTTGGCAGATGCTGTTGCCGCACATCGGGCTCTTGCCCTTGGGCACGTACTGCTTCAGGAAGGCGATGGTTTGCGCAACGGCATCGGCTTCGCTGGTGGTGGAGGCCTTCACGCGGTCGATGAGACCGCTGCGGCCATGGGTGCCCTTGTTCCAGGCGTCCATCGCGTCCAGCGTCGCGTCGCTCTGGTGCACGGCGAAGACGGGGCCTTCGACGCGCTTTTCCAGCAGGGGGTCGGTGACGACGACAGCAATTTCGATGATGCGGTCCTTGTCGGGATACAGACCCGTCATTTCGAGGTCGATCCAAATCAGGTTGCTGTCGCTGATGGCAAGGGTGTCGGACATGGTGGGCTCACTCAGAAGAGGCGGAATTCTCGCAGCCTAAACTTCGGCTATGTCTCCGTTGATGTTGTCCCTCGCGTTCGCCGTGGCGCTCGCTGCCTCTCTGCTCGTCAAGTTTTGGCTGTCCACGCGCCAGATCCGCCATGTCGCCGCCCACCGCGGCCAGGTACCGGCGGCCTTTGCCGGCAGCGTCACGCTGGCGGCCCACCAAAAGGCGGCCGACTACACCGTCGCCCGCAGCCGTTTCGGCCTGCTAGCCCTGGCCTTCAACGCGGCAGTGCTGCTGGGCTGGACGCTACTGGGCGGCCTGAACGCGTTGAACGGCTGGGTGCTGGAGGCCAGCCGCGCCCTGCCCGAGGGTTGGCAAGGCATGGGCTACCAGCTCGGCCTCGTCGCCGTCTTCGTGCTGATCGGCTCGCTGCTGGACCTACCCTGGGAGCTGTGGTCCACCTTCAAGATCGAGCAGGCCTTTGGCTTCAACCGTACAACGCTGCGCCTTTACTTCGCCGACATGCTCAAGGGCCTGGCGCTGGGCGTGCTGCTGGGCCTGCCCATCGTCGCGCTGATCCTGTGGCTGATGGGCGCCATGGGGCCACGCTGGTGGCTGTGGGCCTGGGGCGCATGGATGGGCTTCAACCTGCTCGTCATGGTCATCTACCCGACCGTCATCGCGCCGCTGTTCAACAAGTTCGAGCCGCTGACCGATGCGGCGCTGAAGGAGCGCGTCGAGCGCCTGATGGCGCGCTGCGGCTTCGCGGCCAAGGGCCTCTTCGTCATGGACGGCAGCCGCCGCTCGGCGCACGGCAATGCCTATTTCAGCGGCTTCGGCCCGGCCAAGCGCGTCGTCTTCTTCGACACACTGCTGGCCAAGCTCGACGGTGGCGAGGTGGAGGCGGTGCTGGCCCACGAGCTGGGCCACTTCAAGCACAAGCACATCACCAAGCGCATCGTGCTGATGTTCGCCATGAGCCTGGCCGGCTTTGCGCTGCTGGGCTGGCTGGCGCAGCAACCGGCCTTCTACCTGGGCCTGGGCGCGGTGCCCAATCTGGGCGCGCCCAACGACGCCCTCGCGCTGATGCTCTTCCTGCTCGCCGGCCCGGTGTTCGGCTTCTTCGTCACGCCGCTGGCCAGCCACTTCTCGCGCCGCGACGAGTTCCAGGCCGACGCGTACGCGCGCGCCCAGGCCAGCGGTGCCGACCTGTCATCCGCGTTGCTGAAACTGCACGAAGACAACGCCGGCACGCTGACGCCCGATCCGGTCTACGCTCGCTTCTATTACTCACACCCACCTGCTGCTGAACGTCTGGCAGCGCTCGCCTCATGAACGACTTGCTGCTCGCCCGATGTGACCCCAAGGCCCCGCTGCTGGACGCCGACACGCGTGCTCGCGTGCTTGCCGCCCTGCCCGGCTGGCTGCCCGACCCCGAGGCCAAGCTGATCGGCCGGCGCTTCGGCTTCGCAAATTTCTACCAGACCATGGCCTTCGTCGACGCGGTCGCCGAGATTGCGCATGCGCAGGACCATCACCCCGAGATGCTCGTTGGCTACAACGTCTGCACCGTCAGCTACACGACGCATGACCGCGGTGGCCTGACGTTGAACGATGCCATCTGCGCAGCACAAGTGAGCGCCCTTCCCGAAGCGACCGGTGCATGAGCAAATTCCAGGCGCTGGACCTGGGACTTGTCGTGCGCGGCCATGGCCGGCACTACATCGTCGAGGACTCTGAAGGCAAGCGCTTCGTCTGCCACCCACGCGGCAAGAAGAGCGAAGCCGTCGTTGGCGACCAGGTGCGCTTTGCCGATTCCGGCGACGAAGGCGTCATCGAAGCCGTCGAGCCGAGGCGCAACCTGCTGTTCCGCCAGGACGAGTGGAAGACCAAGAGCTTCGCCGCCAACCTGGACCAGCTGCTGGTGCTGGTCGCCGTCGAGCCGGTGTTCAGCGAGAGCCAGCTCACGCGTTCGCTGATCGCGGCCGAGTCCGCCGGCATCAGCATGGCCATCGCGTTGAACAAGACCGACCTGCCGGGCACCGATTCAGCCCGCGAGCGCCTGGCACCCTATCGCGCCATGGGTTTGAAGATGTTCGAGGTCGCGCTGAAGGCTGACCCGGAGGGCTCGCGCGCGACGCTGGATCCGTGGCTGACCGGCCAGCGCACCTTCGTCCTCGGCCCCAGCGGCACGGGCAAGAGCACGCTGATCAACCTGCTCGTGAAAGACGCCAAGGCCCAGATCGGCGAGATCTCGCAGGCGCTCAACTCGGGGCGGCACACCACGACGACGACCCAGTGGTACTGGACCGACGAAACCCGCAAGACGGCGCTGATCGACTCGCCCGGCTTCCAGGAATTCGGCCTGCGCCAGATCCTTGCCTCCGATCTGTGGCGCTGGATGCCCGACCTGCGCGAGCACGCCAACTGCCGCTTCGCCAACTGCAGCCACATCCACGAGCCCGACTGCGGCGTGCGTGCGGCCGTACAGGCCGGGCAGATCAGCGCAGGCCGCTACCGCATCTACGGCGAGATCCTCGAAGAACTGCAGCGCAAGAACTGGTGATGCGCCCAGCACTCACCGCCTTCGCGCTGGTCATCCTTGCCGGCTGCGCCACCACCGTCTCGCCCCCGCCCACGGCCCAGGGCTGGCAGCCGCTGAGCCTGCCCGGCAAGACGCCCACGCGCTACAGCTGGACCGAGAAGGACGGCCGCCCGGCGCTGGAGGCCGCTTCCGAGCGCTCCGCCAGCATCTGGCGCAAGCGGCTGGACCCGGCGCTGGTGAGCGTCGGCGAGGTCGGCTTCTCGTGGTGGGTGCAAGGCCTCATTCCCGGCGCCAATGTCTCCGACATCGACCACGAGGACGCCGTCGCGCGCGTCATCTTCGGCTTCGGTGGCGACATCGACGCGCTGCCGCTGCGCACGCGCATGAAGTTCGAACTCGCCCAGGCCCTGACCGGCGAAGCGCCGCCCTACGCGACGCTGATGTATGTCTGGGACAGCAAGCTGCCGATCGGCACCGTCGTCGTCAACCCGCGCAGCGACCGCATCCGCAAGATCGTCGTCGACTCCGGCCCGGCAGAACTGCGCCGCTGGCGCGACCACCGCCGCAACCTGGCCGCGGACTTCCGGCTGGCCTTCGGTGAGGCCCCAGGCCCGCTGATCTCGATGGCCGTCATGACCGACAGCGACAACAGCCGCGGCTCAGCCCACACCTGGTACGGGCCGGTCGAGCTGAAGTGAGGCTTAGCGGGGCGAGCCCTGCTCGGGCTGGCGCAACGACAGCGGCGCCGCGTCCTTGACCTCGCGCGCCTCGACATCCACGACATCACCACCCGGCGGCCGGCGGCCAGCCCAGGGGTTCTTGTTGACGCGAAAGCTCAGGTTGGGCTTGCGGCCCGTCAGCAGGCGCACGAGCAGGAAGGCCACGAAGGCCAGCACGGCGATCAGGAAGAGGCCCAGGCCGATGAAGGCACCGGCGATCAGGACCAGGATGCGAAGCAGGGGGCGGAACAACGACATGCCTGCATTCTGAACGCAGCGCCGCCACCCGCACCGTGACGATCGTCACCGTCCCGCGGGTTCATCGCTCCCGCGCCAGAAAGGACAGCACCGCGTCAGCCGCCGCCTTCGGCGCGGCTTGCAGCAGCCCATGTGGCCCCGCCAGGGCAACCACCTGGAGCCCGGGCAATGCCAGCAGCAGATCCGCCGCCGCTCGCGGTGGAACGAGCAGGTCCTGGCTTGCCTGCAGATAGAGCACGGGCACCCGCAGCCGGCTGAGGAGCGGGAGGACGTTCACCGCCATGATCGCCTTGAGCCGCGCGCGAACCACGCTGGCGGGCAGCCTCTCAAGCGCCTGCCCGAGCAAAGTGCGCGACTCGACGGACGCGTGCACGCCCAGCAACGCACGCACAGACAGCACCGCCGGCAGGGCCGCAGGCGAGGGCAAGCCGCCAACAAAAGCCCCGAGCCAGGAAAGCCCAGGACGAGGGTTGCGAGCAAAGGTGCAGCACAGGATCAAGGCCTGAACCCGCGAACCCAACGCGCTCGCCAACTGGATGGCAATCGGCCCCGAGAACGACTCCCCCAGCAGCAGCAATGGCCCCTCAGCCGGTACCGCGGCGAGCGCCATCGACGCCAGCTCCGCATAACCCTGCCGGGCATCCATCGGATAGCTCACCACAACCATCCGCCAGTCGGCAGGCAGCTCGCGGATGAAGGGCTGAAACAGGTTGCCGGTGCCGTCCAGTCCAGGAAGCAGCACCAGCGTCGTCATCGCTGACGCATCAGCCCCGCCCGACGAAAGGCATGTTGGTGGCCATGACCGTCATCGTCTGCACATTGGCCGACAGCGGCAGCGAGGCCATGTAGACGACGGCGCGGGCGACGTCCTCGACATCCATGCGCGGCTCGACGGCCATCTGGCCGTTGGCCTGGGGCACGCCGCGAGTCATCTTCTCGGTCATCTCGGTCGCGGCGTTGCCGATGTCGATCTGGCCAGCCGCAATGTCGAAGGCACGGCCGTCCAGGCTCAAGGTCTTGGTCAGGCCCGTGATGGCGTGCTTGGTGGACGTGTAAGGCACCGAGAACGGCCGCGGCGCGTGAGCCGAAATGGAGCCGTTGTTGATGATCCGGCCACCGCGCGGGTCTTGCGCCTTCATCAGCGCGAAGGCCGCGCGGGCGCACAGGAAACTGCCGGTCAGATTGGTATCGACGACGGCGCGCCATTGCGCCACCGTCAGCTCGTCGATGGGCACCGGCGGCGCGGAGATGCCGGCGTTGTTGAAGAGCAGGTCCAGCCGGCCGAAGTGTTGGCGGAGCGCCGCGAAGGCGGCGTCCACCTGGGCTTCGTCGGTCACGTCGGCCGGCAGGATCAAGGCGTCGGGAAGCGTCTCGCGCAGGAGCGCCTCGCGGCGCCCCAGCAGCGCGAGCGTCCAGCCGTCACGCGCCAGGGCGCGAGCTACCGCGCGGCCGATACCGGCACCCGCGCCGGTAACCAGCGCCACAGCGTTCCTCACGCGCGCCTTACTTGGTCGACGACGCTGCCGCCGACGGCTTGGGTGCTGCCTTGGGTGCAGGTTTCTGCTGGGTCGCCTTCGGCGCCACATTCGCGGGCGCGGCGGCCGGCTGGTTCAGCTCCTTGGAGGCTGGCGTGCTGCCACCGTCCACACCGAGGCGACCGCCCGTACCCAGGCCGCCCTTGACGGTCTGCGCCTTGTAGTTGCGCAGCGCCTTGACCATCTGGTTGTAGGAGTCGGCAAACGCCGCCACGATGATCTTGCCCTGGGGCGTCTTGGCATAGGCACCGCCACCGCCGACACCGCCGCCGCCGAAGGCCGCGCCAAAGATGCCGAAATCGAAGTTCTTGGCCGTGCCTTCGGACGCGGAAATCTGCACGCCGGAACGGTTGTCGATCAGCAACAGCGTCGTGGACGCCTCGTTCTTGCTGACGCTGCCGGCTGCCAGCAAGGCCAGGCCGACGACACCGCCGCCGCCGAAACCGCCACCGCCGCCGGTCTTGCCGGAGAACTGGATTTCAGGGCTCAGCGTGTAGTCCGCGGCCACCATCTGGCCCTGGCCCATGTTCGAGCCTGCACGGGATTCGCCGCTCTGCATCAGCGCGCGTTCGCGCATCATGTCCTGCATCGCCTTGCCGCGTTCGACGACCACAAAGCAGTTGCTCTGCTGGACCATCAAGCGGATGACCGGCACCGTGGACCCCAGCTGGCGGCTGCTCAGCTGCAGGTACCAGGGCGCAGCGGTGTCTTCATGAATGGAGAGCGTCCCAAGGGACTCGGCACAGGTTTCGAGCTTGGTGTTCTCGCCTTGTGCGGTCTCGCCGCCAGCAGCTCCGGACACCGTGCCCTTGTTCTCGCCCAGCGTGGGCGCCGTTGCAAGGCAGCCGCTCAGCAGCAGCGGCGTGGCAAAAGCCAGGGGCAAAAGATGTGACGAAATTGCAGATTTTTTCATGTGCTGGCCCTCCTTGAGCATGTAAGTTACCTCTGGAATGAGGCATTGCAGCGGATTGATGATAAAGCGGCCCAAAGACGACGGCCATCCTTAAAACTCAAGGTTTCAAAATCAGGCGGTGCGCCGTCTCGCCGGGCAGGAAGGGCAGCGCCTCGCCCGCCAGCCAGGCCGCATGGTCGCCACGGTAGAAGGGTGACATTGGGTGGCCGCTCTGGCCACCGGGGATGACGAGGATGCCGCGTTCCTCGTGGCCGGGCGAGACGACCATGCGCTCGCTCTGGCCATGGCCGTGGTTGTGCACGCGCGGCATGTGGCTGTCGCCGGCCATGCCCTGGGAGGCCTGGTCCAGCCAGCCGGCCAGCGGCGGCACGGCGGCGCTCAGCGGGTGGCGCATGCTGGTGGTGTTGTCGGCGCCCCAGGTTGCGGCGGCCAGGCTGCCGTATTTGTCGACAAGCTCCTTGCGGCTGTCCAGCACGGCGCGCTGCAGCAGTTCAGGCCAGCTCTTGAACGCGGCCGGCAGCGTGTCCGGCCGGCCGGCCTGGATCAACGCCCAGCCGGGGGTCTCGGGCACCAGCTTCAGGTCACTGAGCTTGAGCCCCTGGGCCTCGAGCATGCCGGCCAGCGGCGCGAACAGGCTCTTGAGCGCCTGCAGGCGGAAGGACCGCACGAGCAGATAGCCGACGGCATCGGGCCGGGCGGCGTCGGCGCTCTTCTCAACCTCGGCGCGGTAGTCGGCCAGGCCGTTGGCGGCGACGAAATCAGGCGTCAGCACCTGCTCCAGCAGCAGCTTGCGCCAGCGTTGATGGAAGAGCGCGCGGTGATCGAGCTGGATGGCGTGCAGGCCGGCTTCGTCCAGCTTGTCCTGGGCGCGCAGGCCGTCGCGGATTTGCTGGCCGCGGGCGCCGAGGTCGTAGCCGCCGTTGCCCAGCGTCTTCAGTGCGTCGCCGCCCACCATGCGCGAGTTGGCCGTCCACAGCCGGCCATCGGCCGGGTCGACGATGCGCGGCTGCTCGGCTGCCGGCAGATAACCCTGCCAGCGCGAGCGGCCATCGCTCCAGTCCTGCGGGCGGTCCATGTCGCTGGCATCGCTCAGGCCCGTGCGCCGCGGCATGGCGCCGATGACGGTCCAGGCGATGCGCCCGCTGGCGTCGGCCACGACGAGGTTCTGCGCCGGCAGGCCGGCGCCCGCGGCGAGCTGCACGGCCTCGTCGACATTGCCGGCGGTCTCCATGTGCATCAGGCCCAGGTTCATGCCTTCGCGGTCGTGCGCCACCCAACGCAGCGCGTAGGCCTGGCCGCTGGGCGCCTTCTGCGACATGACGGGACCCCACTCGCTTTCGAGCACCACATGGTCGACAGCGGCTTCGCCTGCCACCTCGATTCGCTCGACGGCGCGCAACAGCGGCCTCTCCACGCCGCCGGCCAGGTAGTGCGTGCCCGCCGCGTTGAGCTTGAGCGTGACGACATCGGCCCAGTCCGAGGTCGTGTTCGTGAAACCCCAGGCCACGCGGCCGTTGCTGCCGACGACGAGCAGCGGCGCGCCGGGCAGGGTCGCGCCGGCCACGTCGTGGCTGCCGGCGGTGTCTTTCCATCTCATGCGTGCCTTGAACCAGGTGCCCGGCGTGCGCAGGCCGAGGTGCATGTCGTCCGCGACGATGGCCCGGCCCTCGGCGCCGTGCGCGGCGGCAACGGCAAAGTTGTTGCTGCCCAGGTCGCGCGCGTCGCGCAGGCTGCAGTCGCTGCAGGCCACCTTGGCCGCGCGCAGCACATCGGGCAAAGGCCCGGCCGGCAGGGGCACGGCGGCCACGCGGCTGTCATCCATCGCGGCCTGCCAGTCGGCGCTGTGCTGGGTCAGGAAGGCGTACCAGTCGGCCGGCACGGCGTCGTGCAGCAGGCCCGTGGCGACGTCGTCGCGGCCCTGGGAGCCCTGCAGGTCGAGGTACATGCCGTAGGCGACGAGAACAGTGTCCGCGGCGACCCAGGGCTTGGGCTGCTGGCGCAGCAACAGGTATTCGGGGGGGCGGCCGCCCAGGGCCGCGAGGCCGGCGTTGACGCCAGTGACGTAGGCATCCAGCAGCGCACGCTCGTCGGCCGGCAGGGCCGCGATGCCGGCTTCGGCGCGGTGGCGGAAGCGGTGCATGCGGCGCGCCTTGTCCAGCGGCAAGGCCTTGGCGCCAACCAGGGCCGACAGCTCGCCGGCCGCGTTGCGGCGCATCAGGTCCATCTGGAAGAAGCGCTCCTGGGCATGCACGAAGCCCAGCCCGCGCGCCACGTCGAGGCGGCTCTCGGCGGTGAGGGTCAGGTAGCCACGCGCATCGCGCTGCGCCTCGGCCGGGGCGCCCAAGGCCGCCACGGTGCGCTCACCATCCAGCTGGGCCAGGCTGCTGCGCAGGGCCAGCCAGAGCGCCAGGGCGAGCAAGAGGATGACCAGCAGCAGGCCACCCAGGATGCGCTTGAGCCACCTCATCAGAATGCCCCTGGATAGCTGCCGCCGTCCAGCAGGATGTTCTGTCCGGTCAGGTAGCCGGCATGGGCGCTGCACAGCATGGCGCAAATGGCGCCGAATTCCGCCGCGGTGCCAAAGCGCTGGGCAGGAATGGCAGAACGGCGCTTGGCGGCAACCTCGTCGACGCTGGCGCCGGTCTTTGCCGCGCCGGCCGCCATGGTCTTTTTCAGGCGGTCGGTGTCGAAGGCGCCGGGCAGCAGGTTGTTGATCGTCACGTTGGCGCCGGCCAGGCGCGGCTGGCGGGCCACGCCGGCCACGAAACCCGTCAGGCCCGAGCGTGCGCCGTTGGACAGGCCCAGCACGTCGATGGGTGCCTTCACGGCACCCGAGGTGATGTTGACGATGCGGCCGAAGCCGCGGGCCGCCATCGCGTCGACGGTGGCCTTGATGAGCTCGATGGGCGCCAGCATGTTGGCGTCCAGCGCCGCAATCCACTGCTCCCGGCCCCAGTCGCGAAAGTCGCCGGGCGGCGGGCCGCCGGCGTTGTTGACGAGGATGTCGACCTGCGGGCAGGCGGCCAGCGCCGCCGCGCGGCCTTCAGGCGTTGCGATGTCGCCCGCCACGGCACGCACTTCGACATCCGGGTTCAGCACTCGCAGCGCCGCGGCCGTCGCCAGCAGATCGGCCTCGCCCCGCGCCGTGATGACGACGTTGACGCCCTCGCCCACCAGCGCTTCAGCGCAGCCGCGCCCGAGACCCTTGCTCGCTGCGCAGACCAGCGCCCAGCGGCCCTTCAATCCCAGATCCATGTCAGCCCCCGGCGTGTTGATGCAGCGCGCATCATCGCCCGGCCGCGACCGGCTGGCGCCGACGTCACCGCCAGAACTTGCCGTCAGGCCCGACGATGGAAACGTCGGTGAACTCCAGCCCGTTGTGATCCTTGTCGGTGTAGTGCACCTGCAGGCCGCCAAGGTCGATGCGCGCACCGTCGAGCGCCTTGACGAAGTTCTCGCGGCTGGCATCCTTGCCGGCCTTCTTCAGGGCCTCGACCACCAGCTTGGCGGCCGCAAAGCCTTCCAGCTGGGCCGGCGTCAGCTCGCTGCGGCCGGCGGACTTGGCCAGGCCCAGGGCCTCGCGCACCAGCGGGTTGGACGTGGAGCGCTCGTACGGGAAGAGCTGGGTCACGACGATGCCGCGGGCGTTCTCGCCCAGGGCCTTCACGAAGTCGCTCGAGGCGTTGTTGGACAGCGTTGCGACGTGGGCGGTGGAGCCGGCCGCACGCAGTGCGTTGACGCCTTCGACGACGGCGTAGGCCGGGCCGATGAAGACGATGGCCTCGATGCCAGCCTTGGTGATGGCCTCCATCGTCGGCGCGAGGTCGGGCTTGTTGCGGTCGAAGCGCAGATGCGACAGCGCGCGCAGCTTCATGTCGTCCAGGCCCTTGATGGCGCCCTTGCCGGCGTCGTTGCCGAAGGGGTCGTTGACCTGCACGATGGTGATGCGCTTGACGCCGATGCCGGCCAGATGCTTCACAGCACGCTCGGCCTCCTTCTGGTAGCTGGCGCGCAGGTGGTAGACCCAGGGCTGCACGGGCTCGCGCAGGCTGATGGCGCCGGTGGCCGGCGCGATCAGCGGCAGCTTGTTTTCCTTCAGGACCGGCAGCATGGCCTCGGTCGGGCCGGTGCCGCGGCTCAGCATCAGGCCGAGCACGCCCTGGCTGGCCAGGGACTTCGCAGCGGCCACGGCAGTGGCCGGGTCGTATTTGTCGTCCTGGGTGATGAGCTCGATGTTCTGGCCCTTGATGCCGCCCTGGGCGTTGATGGCGTCGAAGTACAGGCGCGCGCCCTCGGCGCTCTCCTGCACGATGCCGGCCACCGGCCCGGAGAAACCGGCCACCATGCCGATGCGCAGCGTGCTCTGCGCGAACGCAGCACCCGTACCGATACAGGCGGCGAACAAGACCGCCAAGCCAACCCAACGCTTCACTGTTTTTCTCCAGGCCAAGCGCCAGAGGGGCGCGTTCTGGCGGCGGATTGTGAGGCCAGCCCCCCCGCTGCCAGCAGGCCCCACGCCCCAGGAAAAACCCGGGCTTCACCGGGTCCAAATGCGCATTTCGACCGCTTTTGGCGGGCCTACACTCTGGCCGCCTTTGCACCGCCCCCTGCGCCTAACGCAGCGCCACCTCGGCGCCCACCTGGCACCCACCTCCGCGCCCATCCATGCCGGAAAGCCCTTTGCCACCGCCTGCCGCCCGCCCGCCCCAGCCACCCGCGCATCTGTTCGGCTGGCAGCGCAATTCGCTGACCTTCGCCGTCGTGCTGGCCCTGCTGCTGGGCCTGCTGATGCCCACGACGGGTGTGCTGCTGTACGACGGGCAAAAGACCCGCGCGACAGCAATGGAGGACCTCAAGCGCGACCTGGCCCGCGCCACCGAGGTGATGGCCCTGTCGCTGGCCGAGCCGGTCTGGCAGGTGTCGCCCGACCTGGCCGACCCGATGGTCAAGGCTCAGATGGACGACCCGCGCTTCGTGTCCGTGCAGGTCGTGGAGCCGGCTTCATCGGCGCCCTTTCTGTCGCAGCAGCGCCCCGGTGATCAGGGCGACGCCGACCTGGTGCTGAGCCAGACCCGCCCCATCCAGCGCGATGGCCGCGAGATTGCCAAGCTGACGGTGCGCATGAGCGCGGCGCCGCTGCTGCAGGCCAAGCAGGCTGAGGTCTGGCGCACCGTCTGGCGCAGCGGCCTCACGCTGACGCTGTCCCTCGTGCTGATGCTGTGGGTGCTGCAGCGCTTCGTGCTGCGCCCGATGACCGAGCTGACCGGTGCGGCCGAGGCGCTGGCCGCGGGCCGGCTGGAGCAGCCCCTGCACGTCGGCGGTGCGGACGAGATTGCACGCGTGGGCGTTGCGATGGAGCGCATGCGCCAGGCCCTGCTGTCGGCTTTCGAGGCGCTGCGCCAGCACAACCTCAACCTGGAAGAGACCGTGGCCCAGCGCACGGCCGAGCTAACGACCAGCAACGCCGAGCTGCACGACGCGCTCGACACGCTGCAGAAGGCCCAGCGCGAGCTGGTCGAATCGGAAAAGCTGGCCTCACTGGGCCGGCTGGTGGCGGGCGTGGCGCACGAGCTGAACACGCCGTTGGGCAACGCGCTGACCGTCGTCTCGGCCCTGGACGACCGCTACAAGCAACTCGAAATCATGCTGTCGGGCGGCGTGCAGATGCGGCGCAGCACGCTGGAAGAACTGGCACGCGACACGCGGCGCGGCCAGGACATCCTGCAGCGCAATGTGCAGAAGGCCGCCGACCTGGTGCGCGACTTCAAGCAGGTCGCCATCGACCAGACGGCCGACCTGCGGCGCGACTTCGATCTCGCCAAGGTCGTCGAGGACGTGCTCGTCATGGTCGAGCCCAGCTTCAAGCACACGCCCTTCGTCATCGGCACCGATCTCTGCCGCGGGCTGACGATGAACAGCTACCCCGGCGCGCTGGGCCAGGTGCTGACCAATCTGCTGATGAATGCGCTGCTGCACGGCTTCGACGGCCTGGAGCAGGGCCACGTGAAGGTGCATTGCGCGCGGCTCGACGCGAACGAGGTGGAGCTCAGCGTCAGCGACGACGGGCTCGGCATGGACGAGTCGGTGCGGCGACGCATCTTCGACCCCTTCTTCACCACCAAGCTCGGCACCGGCGGCTCGGGCCTGGGCATGCACATCGTGCACAGCATCGTGATCAACGTGCTGGGTGGCCAGATCGACGTGCGCTCGACGCCCGGCCAGGGCACGCAGATGCTGATGCGCCTGCCGCTGATCGCACCTTTGCGCGCCAGCGGCGAGGGCTCAGACGTTCATTGAAATCACGGCGCCCCTCGTCCAAGGAGTACCTTGGCCGGTCCCCCTAGGGGACGGCGATGCTTGCGGCATCGAGCCGCAATCACATCGCTAGTGCGGGCCTGCTCGGGAGCGGCCCAGCGCTTGGCCCGCAAAGTCAGTTAGACGCTGCGGAAGCAGGCACCGAGGCGGCGTTCACCGCCGCCGTGACGGCTGCCGAAGCCGCCTCGGAAGCCGCAGGCTCATGGCTGCCGGCCGCCACGTCGTGCTTCTCGCCGCTCAGGTCGATGTTGCCGCCGCTCTTGGTCAGGATGTACAGCGCCAGTGCGGCAAAGGCGATAAAGCCCACGATCAACTTCCACATGCTCGGATCTCCACAGGTTTGAACTGCGGCGCATTCTGGTGCCCGAGGCTGACGCTCAACTGAAGGCCATGCTCGCGCGGCCGCCCTCGTCGGTGCTGTAGTTCAGCGCGTGGGCTCGGCTTGCGAAGTCCACGCGCAGCTCGGCCCAAGCGCCGGCGTGCTGCCAGCGCAGGTGCAGCGTGTCGTCGCCACTGCCCAGCAGCTCGAACTTCCCACCGAAGGCCGGGTGGCTGTTGCGCAGGCGGATCAGGTCGATGAGGCGGCGCACCACGGGCCGCTCGCAGTCGCTCGCGATCTCGGCCTCGCTGTAGTGGTGCCGGTTGATGTCGCGGCCGACCTGGCTGCGTGCGAGCAGGTCCATGTCGTTGTGGCCGGCCAGCAGGCCGACGTAGTAGACCTGGGGCACGCCGGGCAGGAAGAACTGGACGGCGCGCGCCAGCAGATAGGCGGTTTCATCGCGGCCCATCGCATCGAAGAAGGTGCAGTTGACCTGGTAGAGGTCGAGGTTGCTGGCCGCAGCACCGGTGGCGCGCCGGCTCTCGCCGTTGCTGGCGGCGTGGATGCGTTCGACGAGGGCGTCCAGCTCCTCGGGCGGCACAAGGCCCGGATGAGCCGCGCGGTCGCTCGCGTCGGCACCGATGTCGATGATGCCGATGCCGTCGTGGGTGTCGAGCACGGTCAGCGCGTTCGTCGGGCGGATGGCGATCCAGCGCTTCAAAGCCGTGGCCGTGCCGAAGGCAAAGGCATGCAGCACCAGCGGCGGCAACGCGAAGTCGTAGACCCAGTCGACCCTGGACGCGATCTCGATCTGGCGCTGGTGGTAGGCGTGGATCTCGACCAGCACCTCGATGCCCAGCGCCCTCGCCTCCTGCGCGAACTCGCCGATGAACTCGAAGGTCTCCGGCATCATGAAGCAGCTCGCACCGGCCTTCTTGATGGCGTAGCCCACCGCGTCCAGACGCACCATGCGGATGCCGTTGTCGGCGAAGGTGCGCAGGATGCTGGTCAGATAGGCCCGGCCTTGCGGGTGGCGCACGGCGATGTCGATCTGCGCGGCGGTGAAGGTCGTCCACAGCATGCGCCGCTCGCCGGTCTTCAGCGTCACCGGCGTCAGCGGCAGGCCGGGGCGGGGGCGATAGACGGCCAGCAGGTCCCGCTCGCGGGCACCCTCGGGGAAGACGGCGTCCAGCGTCAGGAACAGGCCGGCGTAGGCCGAAGCCTCGCCCTTCTCGGAGTAGTCGAGGAACTGCGGCGACTCGCCGGACATGTGGTTGACGATGACATCGGCCATCACGTCCAGGCTCTCGGTCAGCGACTTCACGTCGCCCCAGGCACCCAGGCGCGGGTCGACTTGCGTGTGGTCGATGGGGTCGAAGCCCGCATCGGCACCGTCGATGGCATGGAAAAAGGGCAGCAGATGCACACCGCCGAACACGCCCTGTAGCGGCGAGTCGGGCTGCGAGAGGAGGTTCTTCAGCCGCACCAGGTCGGCGCCGTCGAGCCGCCCCCCGAGGCGGTCGACGTAGGTGATGAGCTGGACTTGGTTTTTCATGAGGAGGACTAGCC
The DNA here is from genome assembly GCF_059421665.1 of Roseateles sp. GW821-FHT02E12. NCBI lineage: Bacteria > Pseudomonadati > Pseudomonadota > Betaproteobacteria > Burkholderiales > Sphaerotilaceae > Roseateles > Roseateles sp. GW821-FHT02E12. The sequence goes on along the minus strand of NZ_JBWKVK010000002.1, from coordinate 1,258,227 downwards.
TAGATACGGCAGTTGGGCACGCCCGAGGGGCTGGCGAGGCGGACCGTTGGCAAGGCGCGACGACGAAGTGGGCCGCTGCCCACGAGGAGAAGCAACGCCGCCAGCGGGTCGAAGCGCCAGACCAGCGGGCGTGCAGCGCTGTTCATCGAAGTGGTGAGCACGGCCAAATGGGCAAGGTGTTGAGGCATCGAAGCTTTCGAGGAATGGCGAGCGGTCAACTGCCGGATCTAGGCTCAGTCTTGACGGCCAGCACACACAGCGCGGCGATGGCCAGCAGCACGCCAGCGAGGCGGATGACGTTCTCGGGGCGGCTGCCGAGCAGGCTGTCGTAGAACAGCGGCAGCGTCACCGCCTGGATCAGCATCGGTATGACGATGAACATGTTGAAGATGCCCATGTAGACCCCAGCCCGCTCGGGCGGGATGCTGCCGGCCAGCAGCACGTAGGGGTTGCCCATGATCGAACCCCAGGCCAGGCCGATGCCCACCATGGGCAGGAAGAGCCAGGCCTTGTCGTGGATACCGGGCAGTGCCCACATGCCGGCGGCCGCGCAAGCGAGCGCGAACGCATGCACCCATTTCGCGCCCAGGCGCTTCGTGAACGGCACCATCGCGAAGGCGGCGACGAAGGCGACGGCGTTGTAGAAGCCGCCGACCTGGCCGTTCAGCAGCGCCGCGTCGCGAAAGCCCGGGCTGTGCGGGTCATCGGTGCCGAAGACCGTGGCGGCCAGCGTGGGCACGACGTAGATCCAGTAGCACATCATTCCGTACCACTGAAACAGCGCCATCCACCACAGCCGCCGCATCGTCGAAGGCATCTCGCGCAGGGCAGACCAGATCTCCGCCAGCGCCGGGGCCATGCCGCGCGGCAGCGCGCGCAGGCGGGCGATCTCTTCGGCCGGCAGCGGCAGCTCGGGCACCTTGCGCACCGACCACCACACCGTCGTGAACGACAGCAGCGCGCCGACGATGAAGGCCAGCGTCGTGACGACCGGGATGCCGTTGGCGCCCAGCGCGTCCTTGTTCATGCCGAAGGCGACGAGCAGGCTGGGCGTGAGGTAGGCCAGCGTCTGCGCCAGGCCCGTGAACGAGGCCTGCGTGAGGAAGCCGCTGGCGTGCTGCTCCTCGCGCAGCCGGTCGCTGACGTAGGCGCGGTAGGGCTCCATCGTCACGTTGTTGGCGGCATCCAGGATCCACAGCAGGCCGGCCGCGAACCACAGCGCCGGGCTGAACGGCATGGCCAGCAGGCCCAGCGAGCAGAGCAGCGCGCCGATCAGGAAGTAAGGCGTGCGCCGGCCGAGGCGGTGCGTCGTGCGGTCGCTCATGGCGCCGATGACGGGCTGCACCAGCAGGCCGGTGATAGGGCCGGCCAGCCAGAGGTAGGGCAGGTCCTTGCCCTCGGCGCCCAGCATCTGGTAGATCGGGCTCATGTTGGCCTGCTGCAGGCCGAAGCTGAACTGGATGCCGAGGAAGCCGACATTCATGTTCACGATCTGCGAGAACGACAGGTGGGGTTTGTTCATGGCTGCGCATCCTCTACGGGCAGCGCGTTCAAGGCCTCGCGCCAGGAGGCCAACAGGTCCGCGTCATCCGGCAGCGGTCCGCGCACGCCACAGATCATCGCGGCGTAGCGATTCGCCAGATGCAGGGTTGCGCCTAGCTCACGGCCCAGCGACAGCCCGGCCAGCAGCATGGCCGTGAAGCCGTCCCCCGCGCCGACGCTGTCGACGAAGTCGGGCTGCGCCACGCCCTCCCCGCGGGCCAGCAGGCTGCCGTGCTCGCCGTACAGGGCATACCCCGCCGCACCGCGTGTGACCAGCAGGCCCTGCAGCGCGAAGCGAGCCATCAGGTCCGGCAGCCCGGGCTCGAACCAACCGAGCAGACGGTCGAGTTCGTCCTCGTTGATCTTGACCCAATCGGCCAGCATCAGCGACTCCGCTGCCAGTGCCGGCGCGTCGGTGCCGGGCCGCAGGTTGAGGTCCAGCAGGCGCGGCCCCGCGGCACGTTTGACAACGGCCCGGATCGCCTCGCGAGACACCGCGTGGCGCTGCGCGAGGCTGCCGAAGTAGATGATGCCGGGGCCCACGTCACCGGGGTGCTCGAGGTGGTCCCAGGCCGCATCGGCATGGATCTCGAAGCGGTGGCCGCCGCCCTCCTCGTGCACGCTGACCCGCCCGGTGGCATGCGCCGCATCGCGCTGGATGCCGGCCGCGGCCAGGCCGAAGCGCGCGGCGCTGTCCAGCACCAGGCGGCCGGCGGCGTCGTCGGCGCCGATACGGCTGACGAAGCGCACCGGCGCACCTAGCGCCGCGAGCGAGCGCGCCACGTTGAAGGGCGCGCCGCCGGCGACTGGGCCGTCGTGGAACTCGTCCACGAGGGCTTCTCCGAGCACGAGGATGGGCGTGGCGGGCATCGTGCTCAGAAGGTGTAGCGCAGCGAGGCCTTCACCGTGCGGCCGGTGTAGGCGCGGGCAGCGCCGCGGCCATCGTTGCTCTCGGTGTAGGCCAGCTCGTTGAAGAGGTTGTTGGCCGCCAGCGAAAGCGTCGCGCGGTCGGTGATCGCATAGCTCGCGAAAGCGTTGACGACGGTGTAGGCCGGCAGCGTGATGGTCAGCGGTCCGGTCGGACCGTCGTCCAGGCTCTTGGTCGTGCCGATGATGCCGACGCCAAAGGTCAGCTCGTCGCTGAAATTGACCGTCGGCGTGAGCTGATAGACCACCTTGGCCTGGCGCTTGGGCGCACGGCCGTCGGCCTGCTTGGCATCGGTGTAGGTCAGCCCACCGAGCAGCCCGACGACGCCGAACCTGGCCGACGCCTCCAGCTCCAGGCCGTTGCTGCGGTAGCTGTTGGCCTTGGCGACGATGGGATTGGTCGTCACGTCGACGTTGACCTCGTCGGTCTTGGCATGGAAGAGCGTAGCGAACAGGCTCATGCCGTTGCCGCGCACCTTCACGCCGGCTTCGAGCTGCTTGACCTTGTTCGTCGGGATGGTCGGGCTCTTGCCGTTGACGAGGTTGGGGTTGTTGAAGAAGGTGATGCGGTCGGCGTTGTAGGCGGCGCCGTCGGCGTAGCGGGCAAACACCGACAGGTCCTTGTTGAGCGCGTAGTTGCCACCCAGCGAGTAGGACGTGCGGCCGAAGTCATAGTCGATGACGTTGGGCTTGGTCAGGTCGTAGGCCAGGCCGGCGTTGGACTGGTAGTAGGCGCCGCTGGCCTTCTGGCGATCGTGGCGCAGGCCGAAGTCGGCCGACAGCGGGCCGGACTCGAAGTTCAGCACGAGGTAGGGCGAGCTGGTCGTGTACTTGCTGTCCTGCGTGTTGCTGCAGCAGCCGCCGAAACCGGGTGCGCCGTTGGTGACGCCCGGCACGTTGAGCAGGCGGGCGCCGCTCTCGTCGGCAGAGAGCGAGTACTGGTTGAAGTTCCACGTCAGGTCCAGCTTCTGCACCGAGGTGTAGAGGCCGGCCACGGCGCTGACGCGGCTGCCACCGCCGAGGTTGAAATCGCGCGAGAACTTCAGGTCGTTGGCCACCAGGCCGGCGTCGTCGACCTGGGTGTTGAAGACCACGGCGGTGAATTTGCTGCCGGTGTAGGTCTTGCCGGCGTCGGGGCCGGTGGCGATGGTGGTGCCGGCCGGCGCCGCGGCCACGTCGTCGCCCGGGAAGATGCCGATGAAGCGGCCCGAGTTGCGGCTCCAGGAGAACTTGTCCTGCAGCCGGAAGCCACCGCCGGCATCGAGGTCGAACTCGGCGCCGAAGGCGTTGCTCTTGGCCTTCAGGCCGTCGCGGATGTTGCTGGTGGCGCGGCCGTTGGTGTTGGTGAGCGTGTTGTCCATCGGCCAGCCGGCGTCGTAGAAGGCCGTGCGACGCGGATCGAGGCCGGGAATCTCCTGGATGCTGCTACCGACGTACTTGACCGGCGTGGGCATGAAGGTGGGCGTGTGGTCGTCCAGGTGCTTGAAGCTGAAGCGCACGAAGCTCTTGCCTTCCAACTCGAAGGTCACGTTGCCGCGCACCTGGCCGCCGTTCTCGGCGCCGTCAGCACCCTTGCGGCCGCCGTCGCCCATGCGGTAGAAGCCCCCGACGAAAAAGCGTGTCTTGGGCGCAAGGCGGCCGCCGTAGCCGTAGTCCACACGGGTCTGGTCGAAGTCCAGGCCCTTGGTCAGCTGGATGCTGCCGCCCTGCTCCAGGCCGGTCTTGCTGATGAAGTTGATGATGCCGCCCGGCGCACCGGTGGCCAGCACCGCGGCAGAGCCGCCGCGCACGACCTCCAGCCGCTCGAAGGCGGCGTCGGCACGCAGCCAGGTGTCGGGCGTGGCGAAGGCGATGTCGCCGAACTGCAGCACCGGCAGGCCGTCTTCCTGGAACTGGATGTAGCGCGCACCGCCGGCCGAGACCGGGATGCCACGCACGGCGACGTTGGCATTGGACTCACCGCCGCTGGCCTCGGCGCGGATGCCGGGCACGGCACGCAGCACGTCGGTCGCGCTGGCGGCCGTGATGGTGGCGACGCCCTCGCTCTCGATGGTGGAGATGGCGACGCTGGAGCGCATCTTGGACTTGGCCGACGAGGTGCCGGTGACGACGACGGCGTCGAGCTTGAGGCCGTCGGCTGGCTCGGCAGCGCCGGGCTGGGCTTGCTGGGATTGGGCAGCGGCGCTCAGCAGCGCGAGGGCTGCGGCGATAGCCAGTGGATGGCGGCGGCGCGAGTGCGCGAGGTGCGGGTGGGGCGTGGGCATGGTGTCTCCTGGTTGTCGGTATCCGGACGCCTTCTTCGAGGCGGGGCGGGCGCAGTGCCGAGGCGGCAGGCCCGCGTCCGTGCCGTCATTCTGTGCTCGCTTCGCGTTTTTTTGCAATCGATTGCAAATCAGTAGAAATGCCTATTAACTGAACATCCAAGCTCTACGCCGCAAAGTCTTTGATAACGATAGGCAGGCTGACCACCGGCCTGGTGAAGGGCCACTCTGAGTGGCGGCTCCTCCGCTCAGCGAGCGGCTTCGGAGGCGCTGTCGCGCAGCTTCAGGTAGACGGGCATGGTGCGCGGCCCGGCGCGCTCCCCGCGCAGTTGGCCCAGCAAGGCCTCGACGAGCTCGGCACCCGCTTCGGCCACCGGCTGGTGCACCGTCGTCAGCGGCGGGTCGCAGTAGGCGGCCAGCGGCATGTCGTCGTAGCCGATGACGGCCACGTCGCCCGGCACGCTGCGGCCAACGGCGCGCAGCGCCTGGATGGTCAGCAACGCCAGCACATCGCTGCAGCAGACGACGGCGTCAAAGTCGCGCTGCGACGCGCAGAACTGGCGCAGGATGCCAGTGGCCACGCTGGGCTCGAAGGGCGCGGGCAGCTCCAGCGCCGGGTCGGGCTCCAGGCCGGCCTCGCGCAGGGCCTGGGCATGGCCTTGGCGGCGCAGCCAGACCTCGGGCAGGTTCGCGTCGCCAACGAAAGCAATGCGTTTGCGGCCGAGCTGCAGCAGGTGGCGCGTGGCCAGCGTGCCGCCGAGCACGTTGTCGCCGCCCACGCTGCAGTAGAGCTGCTGGGGCATCTCGCCGCCCCAGACGACCAGCGGCAGCTTGCGCGCCGCCATCTCGTTGAGCTGGTCGTGGTGGCGCCACTGGCCGATGAGCACGACGCCGATGGCCTTGCCGGAGTCGAACCAGTGCGATGCCAGGTCCAGGTGCTCGGCATCCACACGCGACAGCAGCATGTCGTAGCCTCGGTCGGTCAGCGCGTCGGCAATGGAGCCGACGATGGACAGGAAGAAGGGATCGGAGATGTGCTGGCGCGATTTGGCGTCGTAGGGCACGACGACGGCCACCGTCTTGTTCTCCTGCAGGCGCAGGTTGCGGGCACCGAAATTGATCGAGTAGTTCAGGGAGCGGGCCAGGTCGGCCACGCGCTGACGGGTCTCGGCATTGACGAGCTCGCTGCCGTTCAACGCGCGCGACACGGTGGACACCGACACGCCGGCCAGGCGCGCGATGTCGACCATCTGCAGCCGCCGCTGCTCGCTGGCGCTGCCGACAGCCTGTTCAAGGGAGTCTTTGGACTTAGGCATCCGCCGCATCGTCGCAGGGCTGGCGGCGGCAGACAAGCAGGGCTAGCCACGACGAAAAAAGGCCGGCGAAAGCCGGCCTTTGGTCTCATCTCATGCCATGCGGCCTGTATGCCGCATGGCCTTCGTGAGGCGTCGGACAGGCCGCTGGGCCTGTCCTCGGTCCTCACTCAGTCCTTCGCGTAGATGTCCACGTCCTTGGTTTCGCGCACGAACAGCACGCCGATGACGAACGTGATCGCCGCAATGATGATGGGGTACCACAGGCCGTGATAGATGTTGCCGTTCTGCGCCACCATCGCGAACGTGATGGAGGGCAGCATGCCGCCGAACCAGCCGTTGCCGATGTGGTACGGCAGGCTCATCGAGGTGTAGCGGATGCGGGTCGGGAACATTTCCACCAACATGGCCGCGATCGGGCCATAGACCATGGTCACGTACAGCACCAGCACGAACAGGATGCCGATGACCAGCGGCACATTGGCCTTGGCCATGTCAGCCTTGGCCGGGTAGCCGGCAGCCTTCATCGCGTCGCCCAGTTCCTTCTTGAAGCCGGCGATTGCCTTGGCGCTGGCTTCGTCGAACTTGTGCTCGGTCAGCTTGGTGGCCGTGGGCACGGCGATTTCCTTCTCGCCGACGCGCACGATGGTCGGCGCACCGGCGGCGGCCTCGATCGTCTCGGAGCTGGCCGAAGACTGAGCCAGTGCACGCTTGGCGATGTCGCAGGCGCTCGTGAAGTCCACCTCACGTGCCAGCGGGCTGCCCTGGAAGGAGCAGCTGGCCATGCTCGTGGTCAGCGTGACCTTGGACGTGGCCTGGGCCTTGGCGAGGTCGGGGTTGGCCGCCTCGGTGAGCGCCTTGAACAGCGGGAAGTACGTCAGCGCCGCGAGCAGCAGGCCGGCCATGATGATCGGCTTGCGGCCGATCTTGTCCGACAGCGTGCCGAAGATGACGAAGAAGGGCGTGCCCAGGATCAGCGAGATCGCGATCCAGATGTTGGCGCTGGAGGCCTCGACCTTGAGCACCGACGTCAGGAAGAACAGCGCATAGAACTGGCCCGAATACCAGACCACGCCCTGGCCGGCCACCAGGCCGAAGAGGGCCAGCAGCACGATCTTCAGGTTCTTCCACTGGCCGAAGGATTCGGACAGCGGGGCCTTGGAGGTCTTGCCCTCGGCCTTCATCTTCTGGAAGGCAGGCGACTCGTTCATGGACAGACGAATCCAGACCGAGATGCCCAGCAGCAGGATGGAGACGATGAACGGAATGCGCCAGCCCCAGTCGCCGAAGTCCTTCTCGCCCAGCGCCGTGCGGGTGCCGAGAATGATCATCAGCGACAGGAACAGGCCCAGCGTCGCGGTCGTCTGGATCCACGACGTGTAGGCGCCGCGCTTGCCGTGCGGCGCATGCTCGGCCACGTAGGTGGCCGCGCCGCCGTACTCACCGCCGAGGGCCAGGCCCTGCAGCAGCCGCAGGCCGATCAGGATGACCGGAGCCGCAGCACCGATGGTGGCGTAGGTGGGCAGCACGCCGACGATGAACGTCGACAGGCCCATGATCAAGATGGTGACCAGGAAGGTGTACTTGCGGCCGATCATGTCGCCCAGGCGACCGAACACCAGTGCGCCGAAGGGGCGCACGATGAAGCCGGCGGCGAAGGCCATCAGCGACGCGATGAACGCGGCTTGTGGGTCCAGGCCCGAGAAGAACTGCTTGGCAATGATCGGCGCCAGCGAACCGTAGAGATAGAAGTCGTACCACTCGAACACCGTGCCCAGCGAGGAGGCGAAGATGACCTTCTTCTCCTCTTTGGTCATCGGCGTGGCGGCCGTCGAAGTCGCAGTTGCCATGAAAGTCTCCGTCTGTTGTCGGGCCGTCCCACATTGAGACATCCCTTGCGTCGCGACTATTCACACTGCCTCTGACCGTGTTCTGACGCCAGTCTGAATCGAGGCTGACAAACTCCACAGGAACCCGCGGTCAGCTTTTCTCAATGCGGGATTCAGGCGTCGTCGCGGGTAAGTCCCGAGTCTGGATGTGAGGGCAAGTTGACTAGTGCCGGCGCGTTACGCCTGGCCGAGGGCGGCCGGCTTCTTCCCAGATGCCGGTGAGAAACCAGGGGTCACCGTCCAGTGCGGCGCGCAGCATGGGCAGCGCGTCCTGGCCCCAGAACAGGCGCCCGTCCAGCTCGACGGTGGGCACGCCGAAGACACCCAGCGCCAGCGCGGCCTCGGTCTCGCTGCGCAAGCGCTGCTTGACGGCTTCGCCCGCCGGGTCTTGCGCGGGCGCCAGCCGCTGCGTCAGCGCGGCCAGGCGTGCCGCGTCGTTCGCATCGGCACCGGCGCCGCGCCACACGTGATGGAACAGCTGCTCGGCAACCCAGCGGCTGGGCGTATCGCCTGGCTGCCCTGGCGCCGCCGCGCAGGCCCAGGCCAGGCGCAGCAACGGGAGCGGGTTGAAGGGGTGCTGGGCCGGCGGGTCCAGCACGACGCCTTGGCTGTGGGCCAGCCAGGCCACCTGGCGGAAAGTCCAGCGCCGCTTGGCCTCGATCTCGGCCGGCCCTTTTTGCCCCAGCGCCTGCAGCAGCGCGGCAAACAGGATGGGCCGGTAGATGACCTCGACGTTGTGCCCCGCAAGTGCCTCGGGCAACGCCTCGAAGCCCAGCGCCGCGTAGGGAGAGATCGGGTCGAAGTAGAAGGTCAGCTGCTTCATCGATCCTGTCCTTCGCTGTGCGGCCAAGGGCCGAGCCATAGGCCGTGGTGGTGCAGTTCGACACGGCGCTCCGGCAACTGGTCGAGGATGTGGCGCTGCACGGTCTCGGGCGCCCCGCCCCAGCCCGCGATCTCGTTGATGCTGCGCGCGCAGCCCCGGCACCAGCCGCTGGCCGCGTCCATCTGGCAGACATTCACGCAGGGGGACACAACGGCAGGCCTCATGCCTGCACCACGTCGATGACCGGCGCGCCCGTCAGCTTCTCCAGCTCCCCCGGTGTCAGCTTGAACACGCCGTTCGGGTGCCCGGCTGCGGCCCAGATGATGTCGAAGCGGAACAGCTCGCGGTCGATGAAGAGCTGGGGTGGTGCGGCGCCATCGCTGGGCGCAAACCCTGCGGGCGACACGCCGCCAATGGAGAAGCCCGTGCGGGCCTTGACGAAGTCGGCGTCGGCGCGGCCCAGCGCGCCGGTGTGTGGCTTGAGCTTGGCCTCATCGACGCGCTTGTCGCCCGACGTGATGACCAGCACGGCCGAGTCATCGGCCTTGCGGCGAAAGACGACCGACTTGGCGATCTGCCCAAGCGTGACGCCGAGGGCGTCGGCTGCCTCCTGGGCCGTGCGGGCAGCAACGTCCAGCCACAGCGGGCGGTGCGGATGGGCGAGCGCCGTCAGCGCGGCGCTGACGCGTTGAAAACCTTCGGGGCGGGTGTCGGTATCTGCCATGGTCAGGATTGTGTCGCGACCCTGGCCCGGCTTGCGTTCAGTCGCGGTCTTTGCCCTTGCCGTGGCCATGGCCCTTGCCATGCTTGCCCTTGCCGCGGTCGTCACCCTGGTCGTTGTCGCTCTGCGGCCGGGCGTAGCGCTGCTGGTACCAGTCTTCCTTGACGAAGTAGACCGGCGTGCCGCAGGCGTTGTAGCGGGCGCAGTGCTTGGCCCAGTTCTTCTGGTGGCCGGGCGGAATGCGCATGTAGACGGGCTCGACACGCACGGGGCGGCGCTGCACCCAGACGGGCTCGGCCATCATGACGGGGGGCGGCGCATTGCCGATGTCGATGCGGCCGTAGAAGCCGGGCTGGCCGACCTGGACGGACACGCCAACGTCGGTGGCCTGGGCGGCTGCACCGAGCAGCAGCGTGGTCAGGGCAATGAAGATCTTCTTCATGACAACTCCTTCGCCATCAGGCGGCCAGTGTGAACTCGAAATCATAGAAATGCTTGTGGCCCTCGACGCGGATGCGCATGCTGCCGGTCAGGCCGGCGAGCGCACCGGTGCCGGAATCGGGCACGACACCGATGACCAGCGTGGGCTGGCCGCGGTCCATCTCGCCGTGGTGCACGAGGGAGAAGCTACCTTCTCGGCCCTGCAACGAGCCGGTCACCGTCTCCAGCGCCACATAGGCCGCCGATCCAGCAACGCTGCCGTGCGTGGCCAACATCTGGCCGGCACCACGGGCCTGCAGCGCACCGTGGTACTGCTTGTCGAGCAGCATGCGGCCTATGGCCGGGCTCTCGGCCTGCGCGTCCTGGGCTGTCATGCCGACGCTGAACTCACCGCTGATCATCACCGGTTCCGTCATGACCGTTCTCCTTGAAGACTCGGCTCCGATTCGACCACGCGCTGCGGCTCCGCGGCCAGCGGCGTGAACAACGGGTTGGCCACCCGCACCGGCACCACGTCCAGCCGGGCGCCCAGCACCGTGTAGTCCTCGCTGCCCAACGCGGCGCTGCACCAGCCGACCAGGCCCGGGCCGCGGTAAAGGCGGAACTCGAAGCCCACGTCCGGCATCGGGTCGCCGGGCTTTGGGTTGGCACGATAGGCCAGGCCGCGCACTTCGGGTGCAGGGCCGTCGAGGAGCTGGGTCAGCGCGTCGAGGATGCAGCCGTCGCCGAGGATGTCGAGAAAGTAGCGGTTGGACTGCAGGCCGGGCTCGAAACCGGGCGCGACCGGATCGATGCGCGGCTCAAGCAGCTTGCGTGCGGCAGGCACCGTCTCGCCGCTGGCGAGGTCATGGCGGTCGCCGTGGTCGAGATAGGCCAGCCGCGCGCCGCGCAGGTTGAAGGCGGGCAAGCGGACGTCGTGAGTCGCCTCGCCGAGGTCGACAAGAACGGCGCCGCTGCCGCCGATCACTTCGAGCTGGGTACCCTTGATGACGACGGCCGCGTTCTCGTCGACGCCGAGCCCGACCCGGTAGCCCAGGGCCTGCAGCGCCGGCAACATGCGACCGATGCGGCCGCGCTTGAGGAAATGCTGGTCCACAAGAAGCTCGGGGGCGACGAAGCCGAAGCCGCGGTCGTACTCGTGGCCCGCCCGCCACTGGCCCCGCAGCACGGCCAGGTTGTCCATCGCGTCGCGGAACATCAGCCGGCTCATGACGGCCGCGCCGGCGCTGGTGCCGGCGATGACCCCACCAGCCTGGAACACGGCGCGGATGGCGCCCAGCATGGCCGTGGGCTGACCATCGGGCTGCAGGGTGTCGACCAGGTACTCCTGGGCACCGCCCGAGAAGAACACGGCCTTGGACGAAGCAACGCGGGCGATCAGGGCTGTGTCGTTCAACACGGCCTGCAGGTCGACGCCGTCGAGATGAGGCGCAACCGGGATGGTCTCGGCGCGCGCGCCGCAGCGGTTCAGTGCTGCAACGATCTGGGCGGCAATGCGCTCCGGCTCGTAGGCAGCTGTCGGGAAGACGACGATGGGCGCGCCGGCGCCGCCGGCCTCGTCGACGATGCGCTGCCAGACAGCCTCGCTGTCGGCCTTCAGTGCGCCGCCGATGACGATGACGGTGCCGGCTTGGGAGGAACTGTGCAAGATGGGTGCCGGGTGGCAGAAGTCACGTGCCCGCCATCTTGGCAGGCCCGCGAGCAAATCAACAGCGGGTCAGGCCCGAGGAAGGTCGAAGAAGAGCAACGCTTGTGACCAGGCGCTGCGCGGACTCGCTCGCTACTCTCGCTACTGGCCCGAAGGCGCCGACGCCGACGGCGCCGCCGTGGCGGGCAACTCGGGCCCCGGCTTGGCCGGCCCGGCCCAGCCGCCATACAGCGGCATTGGCAGCCGCACCGGGCTGATGTCCATGTAGAGGTTGGTCACCGTGAATTGCTCGCCGCCAAACTCTTCGGTGCTCCAGCCCAGCGAGTCCGAGCCCTTGTAGAGGCGGAACAGGAAGCCCAGTTCGGCCAGCGGGTCGTTGGTGCGCGGCAGCACGTCGAAGGCCAGGCCCTTGACCTCCTTGCGCACGCTGTCGATGAGGCGGCTCATCGCGCTGGAGATGGTCGAGTCGCCCAGCATGTCGAGGTGGAAGACGTCGTCGGTGTAGTAGGGCTTGAAGTTGGGTGACTCGGCGTCGTGCAAGTCGCCGCGCAGCTTGGGCGCCGAGGGCGTCGTCGAGCGGGCGCGCATGTGATAACGGTCGCCGTGCTCCAGATAGGACAGGCGCGCGCCCTGCACGTTGAAGGCGCCCAGCGTGGCGTCGGTCTTGGCTTCGGTCAGGTCCACGACCATGCAGCCGCGGTCGCCGATGACCTCGATCTCGTCGCCGCGGATGATGGCGGCGGTGTTCTCGTCCACGCCCAGGCCGAGCTTGTAGCCCTTGGCCATCATCAGCGGGATCATGCGGCCGAAGCGCCCGCGCTTGAGGAAGTGCTGGTCGACGAACAGGTGCGGGCCGACGAAGCCCAGGCCGCGGTCGACCTGCTTGCCGTCGGCGAAGCGGCCCTTGAGGATGTTCACGACGCTGGGCGCATCGCGGAACATGATGGTGCTCATGATGGCCGCGCCGGCCGATGTGCCGGCCACGACACCGCCCTTGCGGTAGACGTCCCAGATCGCCTCCAGCATGGGCGTGCTCTGGCCACCGGGCTGCAGCACGTCGACGATGCGCTCCTGCACGCCACCGGTGAAGAAGATGCCCTTGGCGGCCTTGACCTTGGCGATCAGCGCCGGGTCGCGCACGACCTTGCTCAGGTCCACCCACAGGAACTTGGGCGCCACGGGCAGGGCTTCCGCAATGGCGCCGCGGCGCTGCAGCAGGTCGACAACCTGCTTGGCGCTGGCTTCGGGGTCTTCGCTGGCGGTACCGAAGACGACGAAGCGTGCACCCTTGCCGCCGGCCAGCTGCACGATGCGCTGCCAGACCTCTTCGTTGTCGGCCTTCAGAGCGCCGCCGATGGGCACGGCATAGCCGCGGATGGCGGGCTCGGACTCGGGCAGCGGCAGCAGCGCGCCGGAAGGTGCCGCCGGCACGGCGGACGCAGGCTTGGCGGGCGCGGGCGCCGCAGCGCGAGGCGCAGAAGCCGGCGCGGACGGGCGCAGCAGCCTGAAGCCCTGCGGCGCGCTCGCCGCGGGCGCCGGTGTTGCAGGCGCCGCCTGCACGCCCATGGCCCATGCCATTGCCGCTACACCGGCCCAGATCCATGCCCTCATGCCCACAACCCTCCTTGGTCAGACTGCGCATCATGACAGAGCGCTGATGACGATTCGCCCCTAATTCAAACGACGCTGGCGTGGCGCGGGCGAGACGAATTTGCCAATGGAAAACCGGCAGCTAGCGGCGCCGTGCCTAGACTCGCGCGAACCACGGAGAGCCGCCCATGAAATCCCCCCGCCCTTCCCCGATTGCCGCTGCTGCCACCGCGGCTCTGCTCGCGTTGAGCTGCGCGGCCCAGGCCCAGACGTCGCTCGAGCGCGTCGAGATCACCGGCACGGCCATCAAGCGCATCGAGGGCGAGACGGCGCTGCCGGTGCAGGTCATCACGCGGGGCGAGATCGACAAGGCCGGCGTGACGACGGCGGCCGAGCTCGTCGCCCGCATCAGCGCCAGCGCCAACAACCTGACCGATGGCGGCAGCGTGGCCTACGGCGGCTTCCGCGACCAGATGGGCTTCAACGCCGCCAACCTGCGCGGCCTGGGCGTGTCGTCCACACTGGTGCTGCTGAACGGCCGGCGCATGGCCAACTTCGCCTCGCCCGGCGACGCGTCCGGCGTGGACCTGAACAGCATCCCCGCCGCGGCCATCCAGCGCGTGGAAATCCTGCTCGACGGCGCCTCGTCGCTGTACGGCTCCGACGCCATCGGCGGCGTCATCAACTTCATCACGCGCAAGGACTTCACCGGCGTCGACATCAACGCGCTCGCCGGCAACACCACCGAGGGCCATGGCGCCGCCAAGCGCTCGGCCACGGTGGCCGGCGGCATAGGCGACTTCGCCCGCGACGGCTTCAACGTCTTCGGCGTGCTGGACGTGCAAACCACCAGCAGCCTGAACGCCTCCAAGCGCCAGTTCATCAAGGACCTGGACATTCCCGGGCGGCTGCCGGACCTGCTGTCCAGCGCCACCTTCCCGGGCAACATCCGGCTGTCGCGCTACCAGTTCAACACGCTGGCCGACGAGGGCTATTCGAGCAACGGCAGCACGGTCATCGACACGCGCACCGTGAACCCGGCCGCGGCCAACGGCTGCAACCCGCCCGCCAACCTCTACCTGCCCGACGGCATTGGCGGCGTGGACGGTTGCACCTTCGACTACATGCGCGACATCGAGCTGTACCCGAAGTCCACCAAGAGCAGCGCCTTCGCCCGCGGCATCCTGAGCCTCGGCAGCGGCCACCAGCTCTTCGCCGAGGTCTCGCTGGCCCGCGCCCGCACCCTCTACACCGGCACGCCCAACCGTGTCGATGCCGACATCGACGTGTCCCGCATCCCCGCCTTCGCGGGCAGCGCGCTCAACACCCTGGACCCCGACGACGAGGAACGCATCATCACCGTGCGCACCCGCATGCGCGAGGCCGGCCTGCGCACCAGCGAGCTGGTGTCCAACACCAAGCGCTTCGTGCTGGGCACGCAGGGCATCGTGTCGGGCTGGGACTACGAATGGGCGCTGAACCACAGCACCAGCAGCGTCTCGGACCGCGACCATCAGGGCTACCTGAACGAACAGATGATCCGCGATGGCTTTGCCAACGGCGTCATCAGCCCGTTCACGACGTCCAGCGCCGCCGGCCTGGCCCTGTACGAGAAGGCCCAGATCCGCGGCGAGGTGCGCCGCGCCACCGGCACCATGGACAGCCTGGACTTCAAGGCCTCCAAGGCGCTCACCAAGCTGGCCGGCGGCGACCTGGCCGTGGCCTTCGGTGGCGAGCTGCGCCGCGAGAAGCAGGACTACCACCAGTCCGACGCGCTCAAGCAGGACCTGATCCTCGGCGAGACCTCGCAGGGCCCCGACTCCGACTTCGGCAAGTCGCGCAAGGTCAGTGCCCTGTTCGGCGAACTCAGCGCGCCCATCACCAAGCAGCTGGAGCTGTCGGCCGCGCTGCGCTACGAGCACTACCAGGTCAGCGGTGGCGCGGCCAGCCCGAAGCTGGGCCTGAAGTACGTGCCCATGCCTGAGCTGCTGTTGCGCGCCTCCATCGGCAAGGGCTTCCGCGCGCCCAGCCTGTCGGACCTCTACCGCCCCGTCACCCAAGGCTCGTCGGCCACGCTGGTGGACCCGGTCTGTCTGGCCGCCGACCCGGACAACACGCCCACCGACTGCTCGGACATCTGGACCACGCTGAACTTCAGCAACGCCAAGCTCAAGCCCGAGAAGTCGCGCCAGTACTCGGCCGGCATCGTCTTCGAACCCAAGCGCGGCGTCAGCCTCAATGCCGACTACTGGAACATCGAGAAGAGCAACCTGATCAGCACGCTGGGCGTGGACGTCATCCTGGGTGACCTCGGCAAGTACGGCAATCTCGTGCATCGCGACGCCGACGACGTCATCGAATCCATCGACCTCATCAAGGAGAACCGTGGCAAGCAGCGCATCTCCGGGCTGGATCTGGGCATCAACCTGAGCGGCCTGAAGACCGCCTTCGGCCAGTTCGGCCTGCGCCTGAACGGCACGCTGACGCTGAAGTCGCAGCAGCAGACCGGCGACGGCGATCCCTTCGTCAGCAACCTCGGCGTCTTCATCAACGACGGCGTCGTGCAGCGCTGGCGCCACACGGTCGCAGTGGATTGGGACAGCGGCCCGTTGTCGTTCACGGTGTCCAACAGCTATCTGCAGGGCTACGACGACCAGCACATCATCGGCAAGCCCGACCGCAAGGTGGGCGCCTATTCGCTGTGGAACATGTCGGCCGGCTTGGAGGCGAGCAAATCATTGACGCTGCGCGTGGGTGTGCAGAACGCCTTCAACAAGGCGCCGCCGTTCTCGCAGCAGGCCTGGTTCTTCCTGTCCGGCTACGACCCGAGCTACACCGACCCGCGCGGCCGCTACATCTACGCGAGCGTGAAGTACGCCTTCAGGTAACCAGTTCGCGCACCCAGTCCGGCAGGGGAATGGCCTTGTCGGTCTGGGCGTCGAACCACAGCGTTGTGGCGCCGCCCTCGGCGTAGATGACACCGGGTTCGTCCACGCGCTCCAGCGTGATCCACGTCTCGAAGCTGGTGCGGCCGGGGTTGCTGACGTAGTGCTTGGCCAGCACCTCGCCCGGCGCCTTCAACTGGCGATAGAAGTTGCAGAAGGCGTTGACGATGACCGGCCCCTGCCCGCCCGGGTTGGGCGCGGCGCCGATCTGCGTCAGCCAGTCGACACGCGCAATCTCCAGGTAGCGGAAATACAGCGTGTTGTTGATGTGGCCCATCGCGTCCATGTCGCCCCAGCGCATCGCGATGCGGCACTCGTAGGTCAGCTTCTTCTCGGCCGGGACGAGGTATCTCATGGGGTGATGCCCAGTTCGGCGGCGATGCGGTTGACGAGGCTGCGCAGTGATGCGACCTCCGCGCGCAGCAAGGCCACCTCCTCGTCGCGCGGCTGAGCCCCGGCGACCGCCTGCTCGACGGACGCCACCGGCCCGCACAGCAGATGTGCCCAACGCGCCTCGCGGGCACCAGGCGCCTTGGCGAGCTTGATGGCCATGGGCGGTTCGCGTTCGGCGAGTTCCTCCAGAAAGCCCTCGACCGAGGACACATCGGCAAAGCGGTGCAGGCGCTCGGTGTTCTGGCGCAGTTCAGCCGCCGTCTGCGGGCCGCGCAGCATCAGCTGCGTCAGCAGCGCCGTCGCCGCGCCAGGCACGCCCATGCCGCGCGCGAAGTTGTGCTCGTAGCGCACCACGCGGCTGCCGCTGACCGTGGTGACCAGGTGCAGCGCCTTCAGTTCCTCCACGGTGGCCAGCACCTCGGCCTCGCTCACGTCCATCACCGGGTCGCGCGCCGTCTTCTGGTTGCAGCCGGCAGTCAGTGCATTGGCCGACAGCGGATAGCTGTCCGGCACAGTGCTTTCCTTCTCGACGAGGACGGCGAGGACGCGCGCTTCCAGTGGGGTCAGGTCTCGCTTCAACATCAAACTCCGAAGCCGTCGTCAGCCTGGATCACCGCGCCATTGATGAAATGGCTTTCGTTGGCGCACAGCATCAAGAGCGAGGTATCCAGGTCCTGCGGCTGCCCCACGCGCTTCCTCGGCAGCATGTCGACGAGCTTCTTGCCCTGCTCGGTGCCCCAGTGATGGTGGTTGATCTCGGTGTCGATGTAGCCCGGGCAGATCGCGTTCACGTTGATGCCGTAGCGGCCCCACTCCAGCGCCATCGCACGCGTCATGTGGATGACGGCAGCCTTGCTCATTGCGTAGACGCCGATCTGGCCCAGCACTCGCAGGCCGGCCATGGACGCCACGTTGACGATGCGCCCGCCGACAAACGAGCCTGGCGCCGAACCGCGTGCACGGGCCAGCATGCGCTTGCCCACCTCCTGCGCGACGAAGAAGGCGCCGCGCGTGTTGGTGTCCATCACGTAGTCGTAGTCGTTCTCGGTGACGTCCGTGAGCCGCTGCGTCGTCGACACGCCGGAGTTGTTGATGAGGATGTCCAGCGTGCCGACCTCTGTCTCGGCGTGGGCCACCGCGGACTTGATGCTGGCCACGTCGGTCACGTCGAGCTGCACGACGTGGGCGTCACCGCCGTTGCCCTCGATCTCGGCGCGCAGGTCCTTGAGCCGCTCGATGCGACGTCCGGCCAGCACAACACAGGCGCCGGCTTTGGACAGCGTCTTGGCAAACTGCGCGCCCAGGCCACTGGACGCACCGGTGATCAGTGCCACACGGCCTTCGAGATTGATGGAGTAACTCATGAGACTGCCTTCTGAGTGGGTTGCACCGATCCTACCGGCCTAGGCTGCCCACACTAAAAAAGCACGACCGTTCGATTCGCAATCCAGCCTCTCTAGAATCGCGCGCAATTCAAAGCTGACGGAGACCTGCATGACATCCGAAGAAATCCTCGCCCAGTTCGGCCCCCGCGAGTCCATGGAATACGACGTGGTCATCGTCGGCGGCGGCCCGGCCGGCCTGGCCACGGCCATCCGCCTGAAGCAGATCAAGCCCGACGCCAACATCGTCGTGCTGGAGAAGGGCTCGGAGCCCGGCGCGCACATCCTGTCCGGCGCCGTGATGGACCCGCGCGCGATCACCGAGCTGTTCCCGAACTGGAAAGAACTCGGCGCGCCGCTGAACCAGGCCGTGACCGGCGACGACGTGCTGTTCATGACCGAGACCGGCAGCACGCGCACGCCCGACTGGCTGGTGCCGCGCAACTTCCACAACCATGGCTGCTACGTCATCAGCCTGTCCGACGTCGTCAAGTGGATGGCGCAGCAGGCCGAGAGCCTGGGCATCGAGATCTTCCCGGGCTTCGCCGCGGCCGAGGTGCTGTACGACGAGCAGGGCCGCGTGAAGGGCGTGGCCACCGGCAACATGGGCCTGGGCAAGGACGGCGAGCCGACCGACCACTTCCAGTTGGGCATGGAGCTGCTGGGCAAGTACACGGTCTTTGCCGAAGGCGCGCGCGGCCACCTGGGCAAACAGCTGCTGGCCAAGTACAAGCTGACCGAGGGCAAGGACACGCAGACCTACGCCATCGGCATTAAGGAGCTGTGGGAGATCCCGGCGGACAAGGCCCAGCCCGGCAAGGTCGTGCACACCGCCGGCTGGCCAATGGAGGGCGACACCTTCGGCGGCGGCTTCCTGTACCACCTGGAAGGCAACAAGGTCACGCTCGGCTTCGTCATCGGGCTGGACTACGACAACCCGTATCTCAGCCCCTTCGAGGAAATGCAGCGCTGGAAGGCCCACCCCGCCATCCGCGCCCACATCGAGGGCGGCAAGCGCATCGGCTACGGCGCCCGCGCCATCAACAACGGCACGCCGCAGGCCTTGCCCAAGACGGTGTTCCCGGGCGGCTGCCTGATCGGCTGCGACGCCGGCTACCTGAACGCCGCCCGCATCAAGGGCAGCCACGCGGCCATCAAGAGCGGCATGCTGGCCGCTGAAGCCCTGGCACCCGCGCTGGACGCCGGCCGCGCCCAGGACGAACTGGCGGCCTACCCCGAAGCCTTCGAAAAGAGCTGGCTGAACGAAGAGCTGCAGCAGACGCGTAACTTCAAGCTCTGGTTCAAGAAGGGCAAGACGACGGGCCAGTTGATGACCGGCATCGAGCAGTGGCTGCTGCCCAAGCTGGGCGTGGCCAACCCGCCGTGGACGCTGCACAACCACAAGGCCGACAACACGTCGCTGCGCCCCGCCGCGGAGTGCAAGCCCATCGCCTACCCCAAGCCCGACGGCAAGCTGACCTTCGACCGCCTCTCCTCGGTGTTCATCTCCAACACCAACCACGAAGAAAACCAGCCGGCCCACCTGACGCTGAAGAGCGACGCGGTGCCGGTGCAGGTCAACTTCGCCAAGTACGCCGGCCCCGAGAGCCGCTACTGCCCGGCGGGCGTCTACGAGTTCGTGCCCAACGAGGCCGGTGGCGGCGAGCGGCTGCAGATCAACGCGCAGAACTGCGTGCACTGCAAGACCTGCGACATCAAAGACCCGACGCAGAACATCGTCTGGGTCACGCCCGAGGGCGGCGGCGGGCCGAACTACGCGGGCATGTAAGCCCGCTTGCGCTCACGCCACCCAGGCCGATAGACTGTTTTTTCATACAGCCATCGGCAATCAACCGGGAGTCAGCGTGAGTGCAGGAACGATCAGGGTCGGTATCGGCGGCTGGAACTTCGAGCCGTGGCGCGACAACTTCTACCCCAAGGACTGGCCGCAGGCGCGTGAGCTGCAGTACGCGAGCGGCCACCTGACGGCCATCGAGATCAACAGCACCTACTACGGTGCGCAGAAGCCGGCCACCTTTGCGAAGTGGCGCACCGAGACGCCCGACGGCTTCATGTTCTCGCTCAAGGCCATCCGCTTCGCGACGCAGCGCCGCGTGCTGGCCGATGGCGCCGAATCGATCAAGCGCTTCATCGACTCGGGCATCGCCGAGCTGGGCGACAAGCTCGGCCCCATCGTCTGGCAGCTCGCGCCCACGCATCGCTTCGACGCGGCTGACCTGACGGCATTCCTGGAGCTGCTGCCGGCCAGCATCGACGGCCTGAAGCTGCGCCACGCGCTGGACGTGCGGCATGCGAGCTTCCAGTGCCCTGAGTACCTCGCGCTGGCCCGCCAGTACAAAGCCGCAACGGTGTTCACCGAATCCGACGACTACCCGCCCATCGCCGAGCCCACGGGCGACTTCGTCTACACGCGCATCATGCGCACGCACTCGGATGAGCCGCTGGGCTGCAAGCCCGAGGTCTTCCCGCAGCTCGCCGAGTCGGCACGCACCTGGGCCGAAGGCGGCGAGCCGGACGGCGTGCCGCGCATCGAACCGGCGCCAGGCAGCAACGCCGCGGCTCGCGATGTTTTCGTCTACTTCATCAGCGGCGCCAAGGAGCGCGCGCCGCACGCAGCCATGGCGCTGCGGCGGGCGTTGGGCGAGGCCGTTCCGGCCTAGGAGGCTGCGCAGCAACGCTGCATGGTCGTCGACCAACCGCAGCGCCAGCGCGAAATCGTCGGACTTGAAATGGTCGGGCAAGTACCCACGGCTCCGGGAAGGGGCAACGGGCTGGCCGACCACGCGGCGCGCCCCACAAATGGGCATTCGCGGGCACTCACGCCTGCGACAGCGCCCGACCCACGATTCGGCAATCTAACTTTGCGTGACAGCTTTGGCCTGATCGGGAAGTCAGCATCGGCAAACGCCGCAATTCCATGCATGCTGCCGCCCGCGCTTTGTCTTTGAAAACGTTTCCGGAGGATTGCATCGCGATGAACAAGGTCTGGCACAAAGGCTTGCCCTTCAGCCCCGAGGTGGCGCCCTATCTGCGGCGCATGACGCTGGTCGACGAGCATCGCGAGGCGCTGCTGCGGCTGCAGGGCGTCTGGGACAGCCTGGCACTGCTGGGCCAGATGAGCGGCACGGCCACCGACATCGGGCAGACGCGCACCGCCTTCCAGGACCTCACCACCACGCTGCTGGACAGCCTCGCGCGGCGGCTGCGTGCGCACGCGCTGGCGCGCATGGACGGCCGGGCCCGCGTGGCCATCGACATCCTCGTGCGCAACCTGTTCGAGCGCACGGCCGACGTGGGCTTCCTCGCGTCGGACGGCCCGCTGTGCGCCCACGCCGCGCTGGCCCCCGCCGACCCTGGCCACGCGGCCAGCCGCGCGGCGCTGCAGCTGCGCTTTGCGGCCTACACCGCCAAGTACTCGGTCTACGACGACGTCATCGTGCTGTCGCCCCAGGGCGAGGTGCTGGCGCGGCAGGACGAGAGCGTCGATGTGTCCGGCTGCAGCGAGCCCTGGGTGGCCGAGGCGCTGGCCTCGGATGGCCCTTATGTCGAGCGCTACGGCCCCACGACGCTGCTGGGCGGCCGCCAAGGCCTGATCTACGCCCGCGCCCTGCGCACGCCGGCCGGCGTGGTGGGCCTGCTGTGCCTGTCCTTCCGCCTGGAGGATGAGATGTCGGCCGTGTTCCGCCAATTGCTGGCCGGCCAGGACGAGCACGCGGTCATCTGCCTGCTGGATGCCGAACAGCGGGTGCTGCAGAGCTCGGACGCCTGGCAGATCCCGCCCGGCGCCCGGCTGCAGCTCAAGGGCGAACGCGTGCTGTTCGCCGGCCGCGACTACCTCTGCGCCACCGCCCGCGCCAGCGGCTACGAAGGCTATATGGGCCCACCGGGCTGGACGGCTTGCGTGCTGACACCGCTGGATTGGGCCTTCGAGGCCGAGGACGACCCGGCCTTGAGCGAGGAGCTGCGCCGGCTGGGCGAGGCCATCGACACCCGCCAGCTGTTCGACGCCGAGCTGCAGGGCATCCCGCTGGAGGCGCGGCGCATCCAGCGCAACTTGTCGCGCACGCTGTGGAACGGCAAGCTGCGCAGCCATGCCCGCCCCAGCACGGGCACCAGCGCCGGTCAGAACGGCGCCGGCTTCGCAACGACGCTGCTCAACGAGGTGCAGCGCACCGGCGGGCAGTTGCGCGAGGTGTTCGAGCAGGCCATCGCCAAGCTGCAGAACTCCGCACTGGCAGCGGTGTTCGACGGCGCCCTCTTCCAGGCGCGGCTGGCCATCGACATCATGGACCGCAACCTCTACGAGCGCGCCAACGACTGCCGCTGGTGGGCGCTGGACGTGCGCCTGCAGCGCGCCCTCGCTGCCCAGGGCACGCCCCAGGCGCAGGCCGCCGCGGCCGAGGCGCAGCAGGTGCTGCAACACATCAACGGCCTGTACACCGTCTACTCGCTGCTGCTGGTGTTCGACCTGCAGGGCCACGTGATGGCCGTGTCCGACCCGGCGCAGGCCGCCCAGGTCGGCCAGCGCCTGGATGCGCCCTGGGTCGGCGCGGCGCTGGGCCTGCGCGACGCGGAGCGCCATGTCGTCTCCCGCCACGAGGCCAGCCCGCTCTACGGCGCCTCGGGCCAACCCACCTACGTCTACGCCACCTCGCTGCAACACGGCGGCCAGGTGGTCGGCGGCATCGCCATCGTGTTCGACGGCGAACCCCAGTTCGCGGCCATGCTGAAGGACTCGCTGCCCGCGGCCGCCGGTGAGGGCGCACAGGCGCCGGCGGCCCTCTTCGTCACACGGGACGGCCGCGTCGTCGCCAGTTCGGACCCTCGTTGGCCGGCCGGCGCGCCAGCACCGCTGTCGCCCGCCGCGCTGGCCAGCCTGGCGGGCATGGCCGGGGGCCAAGCGCTGCGCTGCGAGCTTGATATCGAAGGTATGGTCTACGCGGCCGGCATCGCCATGTCCCAGGGCTACCGCGAGTACAAGCAGGGCCAGGCGCCATCCAGCGAGGACGTGGCCTCCGTGCTGCTGCAGCCGCTGGGGCCGCGCATGCCGACACAAGCCGGCGCAGCTGACACCGGCTTCGTGCCGCCGCCTGCACAAGCCAGCGAGCAGAGCCTGGACATCGCGGCCTTCAGCGTGGCCGGCGAATGGCTAGGCCTGCCTGCAGCGCTGCTCGTGGAGGCCCTGGAACACCCGCGCCTGACCGCCCTGCCCAACGCGCCGCGCGCGCTGGTGGGCATGCTGCAGCACGAAGGCCGCATGGTGCCGGTGCTGGACCTGAGCCTGGCCCTGTACGGCCGCGCGGCCGACGCGCACGAGGCGCCGGTCCTCATCTGCCGCAACGAGGCCGGGCAGAGCCTGGCGCTGCGCGTGGAGGAACTGGGCCCCGTGTTCAGCATCGCGACCGGCCAGGCCCTGCCCAGCCCGGGCAACCGCGCCCGCCTCGTGCGCGGCGCAGACTCGTCGCCCCACCGCATGCTCACGCTGCTGACCGCCCAGGACTTGTGGGCCCACATCGGCATGAACGTCGAGCCGGCCCAGGCCGCCTTGCCAGCACCCTGAGCGCGCGGCTGGCTACTCCGCGACTCCTATGATTCCCTGATGCCCTTGTCCGACACCGTCGTCACGCTGCCGCCCACCGGCGATGCCCTGCTGAACCTGCGCCCCCTGGGCGCTGCTGCCGACGAGTGGGTGGCTGTGGAAATGCCGGTCGCGCTGACCGTCAACGACGTCTCGCAGGCCGTCATGCTCGCCACGCCGGCCGACCTCGAGGACTTCGCCCTGGGCTTTGCGCTCAGCGAGGGCTGGATCACGTCGCGGCACGAATTGCTGGACGTGGAGGTGCTGACCCAGCCCGATGGCATGGAGCTGGCGCTGCGCGTGACGGCCGCGCGCGAGCAGCACCTGAAGGTGCGCCGCCGGCTGCTGGCCGGCCGCACGGGCTGCGGCCTGTGCGGGCTGGAAAGCCTGGCCCAGGTTGGCGCCGTGCAGCCCGCACCGGTGCAGGCGCCTGAGATGGCCCAGGGCGCTCTGGACCGTGCCCTGGCCGGCCTGCATGCGGCCCAGGTGTTGAACGCACGCTGCGGCGGCCTGCATGGTGCGGCCTGGTGCAGCCCCAGCGGCGAGCTGCTGCTGGCGCGTGAAGACATCGGCCGCCACAACGCGTTGGACAAGCTCGCCGGCGCCCTCGCCCGCACTGATGCCGACACCCGCAAGGGCTTCGTGCTGATGTCCAGCCGCGCCAGCTTCGAGCTCGTGCACAAGACGGCCATGGCCGGCGCGGGCCTGCTGGCCTGCATGTCTGCGCCCAGCAGCCTGGCCATCTCGACCGCGCGCGACCTGGGCCTGCAGCTCTGGGCTTTTGTGCGCGAAGGCCGGGCGACGCGCTACGCCTGAGGCCCCGACAGCTCCGCAGCGCCCGACTGCGCCTCGCCTTCACCCTCGCCGGCACGGTAGCAATACGTGACAACGCGATCGCGCCCTGCCCGCTTGGCTTCGTACAGCGCGGCATCGGCCTCGGCATACATGTCCTCGGGCGTCAGGTTGGACGTGGGCGAGGCCCACCAGGCCAGACCGAAGCTGGCCGTGACGATGCGCTGCGGCGCGGCCTCGTGCGGCAGCGCCAACGCATGCAGGGCGGCACTGAGCTTGCCGACGAATTGCTGCGCTGTCTCGGCCGAGGCCGCCGAGAAGAT
Source organism: Roseateles sp. GW821-FHT02E12 (assembly GCF_059421665.1). Classification (NCBI taxonomy): domain Bacteria; kingdom Pseudomonadati; phylum Pseudomonadota; class Betaproteobacteria; order Burkholderiales; family Sphaerotilaceae; genus Roseateles; species Roseateles sp. GW821-FHT02E12. The sequence continues at coordinate 1,233,638 of NZ_JBWKVK010000002.1, read as the reverse complement.
GACGCCGAATTCCTCGCCGCCCAGGCGGAACAGCGCGTCGGTCGACCGCTTGAGGCTGTCCTTGAGGGTTTGGGCCAGGGCCTTCAGCACCGCGTCGCCGGCCTGGTGGCCGTAGTGGTCGTTGTAGGCCTTGAAATGGTCGACATCGAGCATGCACAGCGCCACGGCCTGGCCGCGCTGGGCGCCGGCCAGCGCGGCCAGGCAGACGTCGTTGAAATGCCGTCGGTTGAACGCACCGGTGAGCGCGTCGAGGATGGCCAGGTCGCGCAGTTGGCGATTCGCGGCCTCCAGCGCGCGGGCGTCGTCCTGCAGGCGCTGCTCGTCGGCCTTGCGGCGCGAGATGTCCATGTGCGTGCCAGCCAGGCGCAGCGGCCGGCCGTCGGCGGCGCGCTCGAAGACGCTGCCATTGCTCTGCACCCAGACCCAGTGGCCATCGGCGTGGCGCATGCGGAACTCGGCCGTGTAGCGCTCGGTCTCGCCGCGGAGGTGGCGCTTCAACGGGTCATCGGCTTCGATGAGGTCGCCGGCGTGGCACAGCCGCTCCCACGTCGTCACGGTGATGGGCTCCAGCTCGGCGCGGCTGCGGCCCAGCATCTGTGCCCAGCGTTCGTTGACGATGAGGCGGCCGCTGTCCATATGCCAGTCCCAGGTACCGGCGGCCGTGCCGTCCAGCACATTGGCCATGCGCTGGCGATCCTCGGCCAGCACGGCCTCGGTGCGCTCCAGCCGCCTTCGCACGACGAGGCTGCGGGCCACAGCCAGCGCGACGAGCAGCGTGGCCAGGCTGCCCGCAGCCAGGGCCAGCAGCGGCGAACGATCAACGTCGGCGTCGAGAACGCCGGGCCGGGGTCGGAGCACGAGCTGCCAGGGCCGGCCACCGACGTCGACGCTGAGCGCCGTGTCGCGCTCGGCGAAACGGAAGGGCTCGCTGCCCGGTGAGGAGTAGATGAGGCGATGCTTTTCCTGCTGGTCGAAGACGAAGACGTCCAGGCCATTGGCATCCGCCCGCAGTGCCGCCTCGGCCATCAACGCGGGCAGTTCGACGACGCCAGCCAGGAAGCCCTTCAGCTCGCGGCGGCGCGCCTCGGTGCTCACCGGCCGCGATGAACGGTAGACCGGCGCCGACACGGCAAAGCCGCTGAGGGCCGTGCCCGGCTGGCCACGGCGGATCAGAGAAAAGACCTCCGACGCGATGGGCACGCCCGCGTCGCGCGCAAGCAGCTTGGAGCGCATGCGGCGCGGGTCGAAGGCCATGTCGACACCCACGGCCGCGCCGTTCTCCGGCCAGGAGTAGCGCACCGGCACATGGACCTCACGCTCGCGAACGGCCATGAACCCCTCGCCCTGGTAGTCGGGCGTCGGCTCGACGACGCGGTAGCCCGGCTGCTCCAGTGCCGCCTGCTTCTCGAACTCCGCCAGCTGTTCATGCGGCACGACGGGTTGCCATTCCAGCAGGGTCAGGGCCGACGAGTCGCTGATCAGGCCGACGCCGTAGCGGGTGAACTGCTCGTGCGTCAGCTCGGCCTGGGCCGACAGCATCTGGCTGGCCGCCTGGAGCGCCTCCACCACGCGCACCATCTGCAGGTCGAAGGCGCCGACGACGCTCTGTCCCATCGCGTTCAGCTGCTCGCGCTCCTGGGCCGCGGCCTTCAGCGACAAGAACCGGTAGGCACCCAGGCTGCCGGCCAGGCCCACCACCAGCACGAGCACCACCAGCGCCGCGTCCACGAACGACGGCCAGAGTCCGCGGTTCTGCCGGGTGGTCATGGCCGCGCCTCGAGAGTCGCCACGAGGCGCTCGTAGAACTGGGCCTGCTGACGCAGGAAATGAGTGGGGTCCGGGATCTCGCGGATGCGGGTCGAAGCGCCCAAAGCCTCGGTGCCGGCGCGCCATTCGGGGTCGGCGGCAACCTTGTCGAGCAGGGCCCGCCAGCGTTCGACGGTTTGTGTCGGCATGCCCGCCGGCCCCAGCAACGCCGACCAGCCCTGCAACTGCTGCATGTCGCGCAGGCCAAGTTCGGCGGCGTTCTGCAGGCGCGGCAGCGACCGCAACCGCCCCTGCGCCGTCGTCATCAGGCCGCGCAAGGCGCCCGACTGCACGGCCGGCACGATGCTGCGCGCGTTGTTGCAGCTGAAGTCCACCTCGCCCTGGAGCAAGGCCTGCGTCGCCTGCGAGCCCTGGCCGAAATGCAGCGGCTTGGCCGCATCGTCCGGCAGCCCGCTGAGTACGAGGAGATAGCGCACCGCCAGGTTCTGTAGGGTGCCGGCACCCGCTGTGCTGTAGCGCAGCTGACCGGGCGTCGCGGCAATGGCGGCGAGCAGCTCACGCATGGACATGATGGGCGTACCGCTGCGAACGGCGCAAATGAGCGGCGCCTGGTCGAGCACGGCGAGCACGGTGAAATCGCTCACGGGCACGGTCGTGCGCGGCGACAGCGCCGGCAGGATGGCCACGTTGCCGACACGCGCCAGCAGCAGCGTGTGACCGTCCGGCTCGGCCTGCTTCACGGCGCGGGCCGCCGCGGCGCCCGACTCGGCCGTCAGATGGGTGGTTTCAAAGGTGGGGCCACCGCGAACCCGCATGGCGCTCTGCACGAAATTACGCGCCGAGCCGTCAGCCTCGCCACCGGCCAGGAAAGGCACGAACAGTCTGACGGGACCCGCCCCCGGCAACGGCGCTTCAGCCAATTGACTCGCGGCCACGGCACAGCCGGCGAACAGGCCGCCAGCGAGCGTCAGCAGAGCGCCCCAACGACGCCTGAATTGTTTTATTGCCATCACCACCACGAATCGATCATAAATAATCGAAACGAAGTCCGAATTGGCGAATCTGAAATCAGATCTGCCAATTCGTGACGAATCGCCCGGAAGCACAGCCTTGTTCGGGCAAAAGAAAAGCCCGTCACAAGGACGGGCTTTGATGTGTTTGGAGGAGACGGAGTCCGCCGGAATCGAACTTCATGGCGTCTCAGGTCGCGTCATCACGCTTGACCGCTCCAGATTCCCCTATGAGGCGTTGCATCCTGACGGATCACCACATATCATCCAATCGCAAATTGCTTGATGGGTGGATAGATGGGCTTAGATATCTCCACCCAGATAAGCGCTCCGCCACTCCAGCGCCGCTCATTTATGCCCAAAAAGGCCCCAGAACTCGGCTCACTGGCCGTCAGCAGGCTCACGAAGCCGGGGCTGCACTTCGTCGGCGGTGTCGCCGGCTTGGCGCTCCAGGTCTTGGAGAGTGGCGGCCGCAGTTGGATCTTGCGGGCCACCGTCGGCAACAAGCGCCGCGATATGGGCCTCGGCGGCTATCCCGATGTCACCCTTGCCAAGGCGCGCGAGGCTGCGGCTGAAGCTCGGGCAAAGATCAGACAAGGCGTCGACCCTATCCAGGAAGGCCAGGCCGCCCGGGAGATCCTGAAGATGAGTCAGGCCAGCGCCGTTCCGTTCAAGCGGGCCGCCGTCGCCTACATCGAGGCCCACGAGTTGGGCTGGAGAAACGCCAAGCACGCCCAGCAGTGGCGCAACACCCTGGAGACCCACGCCTACCCGCACATCGGTGAGACGCTGGTCAGCGACATCGAACTGCCGCAGATCCTGAAGGTGCTGGAGCCAATCTGGCGCAGCAAGACCGAAACGGCGACCCGTGTTCGCGGCCGGATAGAGAAGGTGCTGGATTGGGCAACGACCCGCGGCTATCGCAAGGGCCTGAACCCGGCACGGTGGCGGGGCCACCTCGACAACCTCCTGCCGGCGCCCAACAAGATCGCCAAGGAAGAGCATCACCCCGCCCTGCCCATCGGCGAGGCCGGCGGCTTCATGGCCAAGCTGCGCACGCACACTGGCATGGGTGCTCGCGCACTGGCGTTCGGCATATTGACTGCCGCCCGGTCTGGCGAAGTGCGTGGCGCACGGTGGTCAGAGTTCGACCTTGATGAGCGCGTCTGGACCGTGCCAGGCGACAGGATGAAGGCGGGCCGGGAGCATCGCGTCCCGTTGTCCGACGCCGCCCTGGCTCTACTGAACCAGATTCGCGCGGGTCTCGACCTGCCTGATGGTGACGAGCCGCCGGCCGATGGCCTGGTGTTCGTGGCGCCGCGTGGCGGCATCCTTTCCGATGGCACCCTCAATGCGGTGATCCGCCGCATGGGCCTGGATGTCGTCCAGCATGGCTTTCGCTCGACGTTCCGCGACTGGGCGTCCGAGCGCACCAACTACCCCAACGAGGTCGCCGAGATGGCCCTCGCCCACACCATCCCCAGCAAGGTCGAAGCGGCCTACCGCCGTGGCGATCTGTTCGAGAAGCGTCGCCGCCTGATGGCCGACTGGGCCGACTTTCTGGCCAGGGTCGAGAAGCCCGCCCAGGTGATCCAGCTGAAAACCGCCAAGCGCTGAACTTGGCCCTGCGCACGCTCAAGCGACTCGCTTCCGCACGCGGAGCGCAGCTTTGGAGGCGGCGATAGCGCCAGCAGCGCGCTTGCTCACTAGGCCGACGAGTGGCAGCTCACGCTGGCCGGATTGAAGTCGCGCCCGTTCGAGGTTCAGAGTTAGCAGTCTGCGTACGACCTCCTCGTCAGACATTTCGGGCTCGTAGTCAGTCCACCCGTATGCCGCAGCAACAGCTGCGTCCAGCTCCTGGTGCGCCCGCGACAGCCAAGCTGGGCGTTGGTTGTAGAGAGCGGTCAGCGTCAACTTGCTGAGTTCCATTTCAAATCCGGGCCGCGAAGAAATCCGATCTGCGTACATCGCTCCGTCGACGCCAAGGGGAACAACCTCTGGAAGCCTTTCGCACCATTCGGGCGGATTGCACCAGCGGTCTCTGCGATCCACAAGCTGTCTGGCCGCCTTCGCAATTGCGCTCGCATGTGCGCGTTTCAGCTTCTCCAAATCGGCCGGGATCACACTGCCATCGGACAGCACCTCGGTCTTTTGGTGTGCCGTTTCGGCGGGCGTGAAGCCCGTCGGAAACGGAAAGGTTTCGAAGCAGGTCGTAGGCGTATAGCGCGGCCGATCCTCCAAAGACGAGCCCAGCCGCAAGGACCACACCTCGTGGAACCGGCTGTGAAGGACGCCAAACGTCGCGTCGTCAGACCTTGCGATGACGACAACTTGCGTATCGGGCAACGTCGCTTGATTGAGCCATGTCAATACCCGGTGCTTGGCCACGCGCGGCGTAGCGATGTACCGAGGACACCGCGCGAGAGCCGTGCGCATGGCGGTCCGAGGCTCAGCGTGCAGCCACCAAAGCCTTCGGTATTGTTCTCGTGCATTGCCTTGACGCTCCGCTCTTACCAGACGGGAAATGTGTTCAAAGGGGGCCTCAAACATTGACGCGTCTGCTTCGTTCATCGCGGTCCCAAAGTCGACGATCCACTTGTTGCTGCATCGTCGCGTAAGGTCCAGCCCGTTCGCCCACGGCTTTACAACTGCATAGTTCCCTACGCCATGAGGGTTCGGGCTGAGCAACCAAGAGACAGCGGTTTCACGCGGAATCTCGAAGGAGCCGACCTTACTCGTACCCTGAAAGCTGACGCCGAGGTTTTCGAAGAGTGGCCTAGCGTTGGTTAAGTCGGTTGCGGAAGCGCAGACCTCTCCGGTGAGGTCTGCAGCAATGCGAAAGACAGCGGCACCATCGAGGCAGGAAGACTGCTCTGCTGATCCGAAAGCAAGGATCGATACGCGTACCGCTGCGCCCTCATTGACCCAGGGCTCACTACTCCAAGCCTCAAAGATGCGTGTCTCCCGTGCGATTGCATCGAGAACGTCCCGATTGCGACCGCTGCGGATGGAGTTGGTTGCCACCAAGCCGGCTCGTTCAAGGCGCTGGATTTTCATTAATTCCCGCGCCTTGTCGAACCAGTAGCACACAAGATCGGCTCCACCCGGGACGCGCCCTTTGTAGGCGCCACGAAGTGCCTCCGTATAACAAGACCCCAACTCAGACCGCATCTTCTTGTCCCCGACGAAAGGCGGGTTCCCAACGACGACATCCGCCTGAGGCCACTGGGCCTCTTCGCCATCCTCGTCCAACAAGGCGTCGCGACGCTGGATTTGATCTAACGGCTTCAAGACCGGTCTTTCATCAGGCTCCAGGCCGTTGTCACGCAGCCACTGCAGCTCGCCAATCCAGATGGTTACCTTCGCCAGCTCCGCGGCAAACTCGTTCTTCTCGATTCCCAGGACGTTTTGAGGTCCGGTCACGGGGATTTGTCGCTGCAGTCCAATCCTCTCGACTTCAAGGTTTGCCTGCAGTTCGATGTCCTTCAGCGTGCGAAGTGCTAAATAAAGGAAGTTGCCACTGCCGCAGGCAGGATCTAGCACGCGATAGTTCTTAAGTCGTTCCAGGAAGGTCGAGAAGAGCGTTTGGGCCTTGTTGGCCGCGCGGCTAGCCTGTGACCGCAACGCCGCATAACGTCGGTGTAGATCCGGGTTCTTGCTTGGTACCCCGCTAGCTCGCACATTCAGATAGTCGCGGGAACTCAGCAGCCCGGAGATCTCATCCCTCACTGCTGCCCACTCCGCAAGCAATGGCTGGCGCAGAACGGGATCGATCAGCTTTTCGATGGTCGCAGGATCGGTGAAATGCGCTCCAACGAGTCTCTCCTTTTGAGGATCCAATCCGCGCTCGAAGAGCGTTCCAAGAATAGTTGGATCGATCGCCCGCCAGTCTGCTTCGGCCGCTTCGCCAAGCGTCTTGATCTCATCCGGCGTCAGAGCCGGCACGTCCACCGCAGCGAACAGGCCGCCATTGAACCAGGCAATCTCATCGACGCCGAAGTCGCCGCCCGTCCGCATCTGACCAAACAGCTCAGCAAGCTTCCTTCTCAGGCGCTCAGGATCTTGCCGCCGTTGCACGACCTGCCGAAACTCATTGTTTCTGAGCAAGTTGACGTCCTCGGCAAAGCAGCAGAAGACGCACTGCGTCAGAAAGTGGGCGACCTTGAAGGAATCTTCTCCGCGAAGTCGCAGCTCCTTGGCCAGCTGAGCGAATCGGGCGGCGAGATCGGTCGTCAGTTGCCTTGAAGTCTTTTCCGGCCGAAAGCGCTCAGGCTCGACAAACACCTGCCGAATCTTGGCCAAGACCTTCGGCTCGAGAAGCTGCTCATGCTGGATCTCGTGTTTGGTGCTTGGCCAGCCGGTGAAGTGCGTATGGATTTCAATGCGACGGCGGTCGCTAACGACGAGAAGCGGGGGATTCTCCAGCGGCAGCGCGTACTGCATCAGCTGCTGCAGCGCTTTGCGCAGGTCCTCTCCTGGACACTTGTATTCCCACGCGAAGCATCCGCGCTTCCAGACATCGGAATAGAGCAGGCTGCCGGCCACGCCTTGGAACCCTTGCTCGAAGCGATACCCGTCGTCTTCGCTATCGGCCGGCGACGGGACACCAAGCACTGCGCAAAGGTCATTGAAATGCGACTGAGCGCCGGCTCGTTCATTGAGCCTGTCGGCCTTCGTGCCTGGACCCCACTTCCGGACAAACTCTGCCGGCGTCATTGTCGGAGTGACGCGCTCTGCGGTCTGAACCCTCCCCATAGACCCTCCCAGGTCAGCAGCGGGGCACTGAGTTCACTCTATGCCAAGTCTAGTTTCAACCGCTTTAGGTGAAGTCAAGCGGTGGCTTCCTCAATGTTGATGATGAGTAAGGGGTCAGACGTTGCTCCGCCGGCACGGACGGTTCGGTGCCTGTCCGGGGCACCAGCGCAACTGATGGTTGCTAGCGCTGCTAGCCTGCTAAACCATCGTCAGGTTTGCGGATGCCACGCACTGATTCGGGAAGCGTTGCGCTGACGCCGCTTGCGTCATCTTGAAAAACAAATACATTATCAAAATGCCACCGACCAAACCCAAGCATGGGGGAGCAGGGCGTGGACAAGGGCGCAAGCCGCTCGCGCCAGGCGAGGACACCGTCACCGTCACGATCAGGATGACGAACGAGCAGAAGGAGAAGTTGAAGCGCCTCGGCGGCCCGGCATGGGTTAGGACTCAGGTCGACAAGGCCAAAGAACCGAATGACTAACCGTCGCCGCTGCGGTTCAGCGGTAAGGCGGCCGAACCCAGAAGGTGAGAGTTCTGGGCCGGCCTGACCACAACCCACCTAATGAAGAGGTGAACCATGGCTGAAGAAACTGTAACCCTTGAGACTCTGCGTACGTCTCTGAACCAGCTCGACTGCTCTGCGCAGAACCTGGAAATCGAGGTCGAGGCAATCTGCAGAGCTGCGCAGCTCGCGCTGCTGTCTCGCGACCCAGGAGCAGCCAAAGCGGTGCACACGATGCTCGGCGTCATCTCAGCTTCGGTGCAAACGCACGCGAATTACGTCAACGCGGAGGCGGAGACCTACAGTTGTAACTGGATCGATGAAGACCAGCGAATGATCATGCGCACACTTGCCGCCGGCCCAGTCGCTGCGGAGGTGTCCCATGGTTAAGAAAGCTGTTCGCAAGGTCTCTGCACAACCGACGGATGCTGCTGCCAAGTTGGCCGAGATGGCCGCCATAGATTTCGAGCCGCTGATGACGGGCGACCAGATTCGTGAGAGCGAAGCCGAATACAACGAGACCTGGGGCGTCAAGCGACGCATCACCATGCTCGCGTTGACGCTTTCCCGCTCCCAGCTCCTGGCGAACCATCGTGCGTCAGGCAATGAGCCAAAGGTGCTGCTCGACATGATTGACCACATCGATGAGTACCGAACGCACCTGAAGGCAGGCCTGGAGCTAGCCGAAGCAGCAAGGGTTCGACTGCTCATCGTCAGTGCTGCAGCAGCCGGCGTCGGTGATGTGTCCCATGGCTAACGCTCAACAATACGTACCCGTTGGGTCCGCCATCAGCGTTTGGATCACGCCCGCGATGGAACGCGAGTTCGTGCGTCGCGGCATGTTCCCCGAGCTGCGGCTGAATAAGGCCGAGCGCATCAACAACGGCGCCACTGGCGTCTACCGCGTCAGCCAAAGCCGCGCCGCTGAAATCTTGGCTGATGCACAGACGATGCGTGCGCGAGCGGCCGAGTTGCCCAAAGGCACCCCAAAAGCCTACAGCTCGCTGGCACGCAATCTCATGGACGCGCTGAGACTAGAGGTGCGGCGCGGCGCCTGGGACGCGCCCAGCAATGACGAGATGCGGCGGCGCATGAGTGAGTCCCCCGCTCGCTTCGAGGTAGGCGACACCTGCTTGTACTTCGTTGACGATAGCGATGAGTACGGGGAAAGGGTCAAGATTGTCGAAGGGTTTGACCTGTACAGAGTCGCTGCTGACGATGGCCATTTCATAGGAAAGCACGGGCGCATTGATTTCCGCATGGGCTATGTCGTGCTGACTGACGATGCCCGCTCCTTCTTCTGCAGTCCACACCAGTTGACGCACGACGACTGCAAGCCATCGCACCTTCAGCTCGTAGCGGGTACCTCGACAAGCCAGGCCGCTCAAGGGGCGTTTGGATGAGCGCCGGGCCGATGCTCCGCAAGCCGCTCTATGGTGGGCTGTTCGGACGGGGTGACTTCGAGATCGCCACGCAGGCGCTTGTCAGCAACGGCCTGCACGCCGTCCGATTCATGGTGATTCAGCCCCGCTCCGGGCGGGTGCTGGCCATCGGCGAGTCAAAGACCGAGGTATTGGCCGGCGCCCGCCGCGTCCTACGCGCCACCGGCGCCGCGAACGATGAGCCGGCAGGTGTGCAGACACATCTCTGGCCTGCCACCGAGCTGGCCATCGTGTCGATCCAAACCCCGTCGCGGCCCGTGGCCCGACGTCGGAGAGAAATCTTCGTGCGCTCGGGCGGCTGCTGCCACTATTGCGGCACGCCGTTGAAGCTGGACGGCGAGTGGCACATCGAGCACCAGATGCCGCGCGCGCTGGGCGGCACTGATGAGGCGGTCAACCTTGTGGCGGCGTGTGCACCCTGCAACCTCCGGAAGGGGCCTTTGTCTGCCTTGGAGTTTGTCGCCGCATAGCGACGCAAGGAGCCCATCATGCCCGGAAAGTCCAATCGCTTGGAATACACCCCCGCCGAGAGGCTGAAGTTTGTCCGAGGCGTCACATGCGAGTTCCTTGATTGCTGTGATGCTTTCAAGGGCCCGAAGGAGTTGTTGGTGGCGACTGGCGTGGCGCCGGCCCACCTCTTTCCCGGCGAGCCAGGAATGCCAGCGTCCTCGGTAGATGTCTGGCCGCGCGGTGCCCCACAGGCCGTACGTTGGCAGGTGGACGGGCGCTTGCAGATTCGGCGGAACCCGTCCGGCAAGTACACCGTCGCCCGGTACGTCTCTGAAGCCGAGGCCGAGGGCAGGCGCGCTGCCACCAAGCGCCGGACGGAACGGTATCTCGTGGATCCGTTGATTCACTCGGAGGCAAGCACAGTCGCTGCTTCGATGGTTCGGCTCAGCCGCGATGAAGCGCCCGTCACAAGGGCCGAGAAGCAGGCTCGTCTGCTGATGGAAGATTTGTGCTCGCGGCACATGTTGCCGCAGTAGCCTGTTGTGCCCCGGCTAGGCCCGCGAACCGAAGAGCGGGGCCCCTACCCGCCTGCCGGGGCTTTCTCGTAGGGTTGCATCGGGGGATGCATGGTTTCTATGGCTCGTCGCCGAGGCCGGCCGCGCCGCGTCGATAACGTGCGGCTGATTGAACTCGACGACAAGATCGCTCAGGCGGTTCACGCGCTTCATGGATGGGCCTTCCCGCTTCACCCTATGCGGGGCGCTGGCTATCCGAACGGCATCCTGGAGTGCGTCGCCGAAGGAGCCCTGCGGCAGCTTGGGCGAGGTGCTGGTGAAGAAGGTGACAGGCGACAGACGCCGTTGTCGGCCAAGCGCATCGAACAGCTGTACCGCGACTGGATCAACTTCATGTTTCGTCGGTGGCGGTCGGAGAGCGAAAGCGACTCCGGGCCGCTCGGATTCCCTCCAACGGTTTGGTCGCGATACACCAGCGATTCACGGGCCACAACACTTCCAGGCTTTCTCTCCGGCATGCCACTCTTGGAGCTGGCTGAAGGCCTTCTTTCCGGTTCGCTCCGTGCTGAGCTCGCTGCGTATTACGAGGAGCGCGTCGAACTCGGCCTGGGCTCGCGGCTTGAGCCGGCGCAGGCCTGGATCGCTGAACTGCAGCGCGGCCCGATGACGAGAAGCCTTCGAAGCGCGTTTGCCTGGCGCAGACCGCGCGGGCGACCAAAAAAGAATCGTGTTGCCTAATTAAATGGTGCGCCGTGAGGCGCAGCTCCAAAGTCGTGTTGCACCCTGTAGCAATCAGGGGCAAACGGCGGCAGGCCGTTCACTGCCTGTCTTGGAGCGACACGATGTCCACGAATCATCAAAGCGGCGAAGCCGACCTCCCCACCGCGCTGACGCAGTTTGACCAATTGCCGGATTCGGCGCACGTTCGGCTGAAGGTCGTTGCTGCACTCAACGGCATCAGCACCGCGACCGTCTGGCGCTGGGTCAAGTCTCGCCGATTGCCGGCCCCACAGAAGCTCGGCCCAAACGTCACTGCCTGGCGGGTTGGGGAGTTGCGCAAGGCCTCGGCGGACCGTGGTGCGGCGGCCTGACGCCATGACTCCCGAAAGCGGTGCTGCGCCTGCGCTCGACGCAAAGGAGTTCAGCACACTACAGGCGATTGCCGCCCTGCGTGGCTTTCAACTAATCCGCGCTGATGGCATGGGCGCACCGCCCACGTATCTGGTCAGCCGCTGGAAGCTCAAGAGAGATCTGGCTTCGTTGGCCGAGGTCCGCACGTTCCTCACCCGCGAGGGAGTTGGCCATGCGGATTGACACTGGCTGCGGTCGTGCATTTGGGATGGGCGGCGTTGCTCGCATGCCTGTGCGCTTCGTCCCTCGTGGCCGGGGTCTCCTGACGATGGACAACATCCAGGGACCGTGGCGTCCTTCTGGAACGGTGGCCGGCATCGGCGTCTTCGCGGTAGTTTGGACGACGGCGCGCCATGAGTTCTGGGCCCCCCTGCATGACTTCGAGCCTGCCGACCAGTTGCGCCTTATCGAGGCCTGTCGGCGCCTTGACCAGGCAGCGTCCGGGCTCGGAGGTCATGGGGTATGAGCGTGCGGACCATGGCGCGCGTCTGGGAAGGCAGTAGGCATGCCGGCTCTGAGTTGCTCATGCTGCTGGCCATCGCGGACTTCGCCGATGACGACGGCCGCGCATATCCGGCCGTTCAGACTCTGGCGACCAAGTGCCGAATCTTGCCGCGGGGGGCGCAGAAGCTCATAGCGGCGCTGCGCCTGTCGGGCGAACTGCAGGTCTGCCAGAACGAAGGCCCCAAAGGCACAAACCTCTACCGCATCACCTTAGCGAGCGGGGGCGTCCTCCAGGACAGGGGTGTCCAGCAGGACAGGGTGTCCGCTGGGACGCGAAGGGGTGTCCAACAGGACGCCAAACCCCTGTCCGCCAGGACGTACGAACCATCAATGAACCACCAAGAACCATCAAAGGTTGCGCGCAAGCGCGCTGCCGCGTTCGACGCCAGTGCGGTTGAACTGCCCGACTGGCTCCCTCGTCTGGTCTGGGCAGACTGGGTCGCTGATCGCCGCGAGCGTCGCAAGCCCATCAGTTCTCGCGCGGCTGAGAAGCAGCTCAAACGTCTGGCCGACCTTAGGAACGAGGGACACGATCCGGCCGCCGTGATCGGCAACTCCATCGCCAGCGGCTATCAGGGTCTATTTCCGGCCAAGAACCCCTCTCGGAACGGCAACGGGCTTCCGGTCGGACGGGCGCCGGTGCTGTCGTCCGACGAGCTGTTCACCGGGGGCACGGTATGAACTACCTCCCGAGCATCATCGGCGACCCCGACTCGCTTCCATGGTCCTGCGAGGCAGAGCAAAGCGTTCTGGGCGGCGTCCTGATCGACAACGATGCAATGGGCGTGGTCACCTCCTTCGTGACGGATGGCAGCTTCTGGCACCCTCCACATCGCGCCATTTTCGAAGCAATCCGGGGATTGATCCGTGCTGGCAAGCCTGCCGACACAGTGACGGTCTTCGACGCCCTGGAAACAGGCGGCCTGGCCGAGCACGCTGGCGGGCTCCTGTACTTGAACCAGCTCGCACAGTGCGTGCCCAGCGCCGCCAACTGCCGGCGCTACGCCGAGATCGTGGCGGACAAGGCATTGCGCCGAGACGTGCTGTATGCCATCGACAGCGCCACGGACGTTGTCCGCGACTCCATGTCCGCTGACGAAGCCCTTGACCAGCTGCAGTCGCGCTTTGCCAACCTCAAGCGTGTGCGCCCGAGCAGCGAGCCACGTCCTTTGGGCGAGCTGATGACGGAGCGGTCAGCGCACTGGGAAAGCCTCCAGACTGGCGACATCCTGCCCGGCGTCCCGACGGGGCTTGGTCCGCTTGACGAGGCGCTGGGCGGCGGCATCAAGCCCGGGAAAGTCATCGTGCTGGCAGCGCGCCCCAGCGTCGGGAAGACGTCGCTTGCTACACAAATCCTGCTGCACATTGCCGGACAAGGGCAGCGGACCCTGATGCTCAGCCAGGAGATGACGGCCGGTGAACTCACCGACCGTGCCGCGGCGCATCTTGGCTCCGTTCGCATGGATCACCTCGCCCTTGGCACGCTGCAGCAGGAGGACTGGACACGCCTCTCCGAGGTAGCGGACCGAGCCAACCAGTTGCCCGTCTTCATCGACGACCAGGGCGCTCTGACCCTCTTGGACATCAGGTTCAAGGCCCGGCAAGTGCAGCGGCGCGGCGGTTTGGGGCTCATCGTCATCGACTACCTGCAGCTGATGAGCGGTGCCGGAGAGGCCGCGAAGCGTCATCACCAGATTGAGCAGATGAGCCGCGGCATCAAGTCGCTGGCCAAGGAACTCGGCGTCTGCGTGCTGCTGCTGTCCCAGCTGAACCGTTCAAGTGAAGGCGATGAACCGGAGCTGCATCACCTAAAGGAGTCTGGCGCGATTGAAGAGGACGCTGACGTCGTCGTGCTGCTGCATCCGATGGGCAATCAGTCCGATGGATCGCTCCTGGTCCTGGCCAAGGTTGCCAAGAACCGCGGCGGCCGGCGCGGGCGGCTCGCGCTGGGGTTCGATGGACGAATCCAGCGCTGGTACCCCAGCACCGGCGACGTGACCAGGAAGTCCGGCCGTGGCCAGGCGCAGTGATGGAGCGGACGCAGGAAATGAATCGACGAGCACACCCCCCGCACCTCCGCCTCGCGGCGTTCAACGGAACAACTCTGCCAGTCGCGACGCCACCGGCGCCGCCCGCCGGTGAGGGTCTGGAGCTGGATCCGTCGCACATCGCATACGGCGAGTGCCTCGCCTTGTTCACCCTCATGAGGGGCGGCTACGCAGATGAGCCAAATGACATCGACCCGAATCGGGAGAACTAACCTATGCCAAAACTCACTTCAGCGGCTGACTTTGGCCTGCGGCCCACGCTGAGCCCGCAACGCGGAGCGGTCGGCTTCGACGACGGAGCGGTAGCTCGCGCTGTTGGCGGGCTTGGAGAGGCTATCGCCGCAGCTGGCGAAGAGTTCCGGGTTGCCGACGAGAAGAAGCAACGCGCGGCAGCAGGATTGGCGATGGTGCGTGTCAAGAACCAGTTGCATGACGTTCACGACGAGATTCAGCGTGGCATCGAGGACGGCTCGGTCGACGCTGGCAAAGCTGAATCGCTGTTGCAGGAGCGCTTGCGCCAGATCCGCAGCGAGGGTACTAAGGACCTGGCGCCGGCCATGCGCGAAAGTGTTGTGCCAGAGCTGGAGGCCACGGACGGCGGCCTGCGTCGCAGCATCTTGGGAGTCGCGGCAAGGCGCCGTCAGAACGAGGTCGGCTCAACCATCGGGCAGTTCGCAGAGGAGAAGAGCCGTGATGCGATGCGCCTCGGGCCTGGCGTCGCGGCGAGCCAGTTCTCCGGCTTCGTGGACTTCGCGGGCCCGGAGGCTGGGCTCGCGCCTGAGGCAATTCGCCAGCTGAAGCAGAACTTCACCGAGCGCACGTATCGGAGCTTCTACGAGGCGGCCGGCGTCCAGGCCCTCGACAAAGGTGACGCATCAGAGCTGCGGCGGTTGCGCGACCAGATTGCCGGCCCTGACGGCGAGCCGCTGGACCCCAACCAGCGGGCCAACCTTCTCCTCCAGTTTCACGGCTGGGAGCAGTCTCTCGGAGCGCAGAGCAAGTTCAATGTTGCGTCCCGGACCAAGGATGTCCAGGCGATGGTGCTATCCGGTACGTCGGTTCCCGAGGGTGTTGCTCCAAGTGCTGCTGAGTACGCGGCGGCCTACGGGGCGAACGGTGCTGTGATGTGGCAGCAGGAGGTCGGCAACTACCTCAAGATCAGCGGCGGCATCAGCGCCATGAGTACGGCGGACGCCGCCGAGCGTGGGCGGATGGTTGCGGAGGCCTCGCCGACGCCTGGCGTTGGCTTTGCTGGTGAGCTTTCGATGCAGCAGACGCTGCAGCAGGCGAAGCAGGCCGTTGAGAAGGCCCTCATCGCCGACCCTGCTGAGTACATGTTGAAGCAGTCGGTCAGGGTTCAGCGGGCGGGGGCGGTGCTGCAGCGCGTCCTGAGCGACCCGAGCCAGTCAGCGGAAGACAAGGTGGCCGCAACTGACTTTTACGCTCGCGTGACCTCGGCGGAGCAGCTGCGCCTCGGCGTCGACACGATCCGCGACGACAACACCGGGAACAAGCTGCGCGGTCCGAAGCTGTTGACGAACGCCCAGGCGAACCAGATTGCAGATGTGCTGTCGGATACGTCGAAGGGTGGCGCGCCCATCGTCGCGGCCCTTCAGGGGCTGGAGCAGCAATGGGGCAAGTATTGGCCGCAGATCTACGGGCAGCTGGCGCAGGACAACCGGATTCCGACGGCGGCGCTGATCATTCCCAACATGCGCAACGACGCCAGCCGGTCGCGCATGGCGCAGGTCATGACGATGAAGCCGGATGAACTGAAGGCGCTGATCGACCCCAGCGAGCCGAAGGACATCCGCGACAAGCTGTTGTCCGAGTTCAAGGGTGCTCAAGGCACGTTCACCGCTCAAGGTGCTGACGGCAATCGAACGCTGGCCAAGGTCATGGATTCCGCTGAGAGGCTGGCGATGCTGTACCGCAGCCAGGGTCAGGACGTGACCGCTGCGGCGCGGCAGGCCTACGACGAGACCATGGGCCACGCGTACACCTTCAAAGACACCTACCGAGTTCCGAAGACGGTGGATGCGTCGGCGGTGGCGCGTGGTGCGGCGACGCTTCTGGACGATGTCGTCAAGGGTGGGCAGGCCCAGGTGTTCGCCGGCCCCATGCCAACGCCGATCACTCAGGACGCGCTGCGCTCCCGCTCCATGTGGATTACGAGCAGCGACGAAACCGGCCTGCAACTTGCTATGCGCGGTGCTGACGGCGGCGTGTACGCAGTGAGCGACAGCGGCGGCAAGCCCATCACCGCGCGCTGGGCCGATCTGAACAGCCGTGCGCTCGAAGCCAAAAAGCCAGAGAACGAGCGAGCGGCGGACATCGAGGCCCTTCGTCGCCGGCAGCAGGACTTGAACCCGCGCCGCGACGGCCTCATCGAGCCGGGGAACATCAACTTGTCCAAGCGCCCGGTCGTACGGAACGAGGATGGCTCCATCAGCACGGTCCGCAGCATCGGCGTCAGCGTTGACGGTCAAGAGGTGCTGATCCCGACTGTCAGCGACGACGGCCGCATCCTGTCCGACGACGACGCCATCGCGCAGTACCGCAGCACTGGCAAGCACCTGGGCAAGTTTTCGAGCGTCCAGGCCGCGAACCTCTACGCCCAGCGTCTGCACGAAAGCCAGGCTGAGCTTCACGGGGAGCGCCGCTGATGCCGTACTACGTCAACACCGACACCGGCGTTCTTGCGAACCCCGGGGAGATTGAGCCGTCCAGTCGCCTTTCACTGCAGGCCTCTGTCGCTTCTGCGATCAACGGCAACGCCTCTTCCCTGCTCGTCGACTATGCCGAGGTTCAACAGGCCAACCAGCGCGGCCGGCGCCTGACCCAGCAGCAGGCGAATGACCTGTTCAAGGAGGCAAGGGTGAAGGCAACGGCGCCCGCAGGCGGCTACACCCAAGAGGCGGCAGACATGCTCATCAGCCGCCAACGCAACGACCAACTGCTGCGGCAGGTCGACAGCGCGACTCCTTGGTCCTGGCTCGGTTCGCCAGTTCGCGGCGGGGCGATGCTGCTGGCCGGCGTTTCCGACCCGCTGAATGTCGCTTCGGCCTTCATCCCAGTTGTGCGCGAAGCCCGCGTCGCCAGCTTGCTCGCCCGCGCCGCCTCACCGCTTGAGCGCGCTGCTGTCCGCGGCATGATCGGCGCAACCGAAGGCGCCGTAGGAGCTGCGGTCCTGGAAGCACCGACCTACGCGCTCCATCAGGAACTGGGTGACGAGTACACGCTGACCGACAGCCTCCTCAACATGGCGTTCGGTACGGCAGCCGGTGGCGGGCTACATGCGGTGACTGGTGCCGTCGGCGATGCTTTGAGAGGTGGCGGGAATCCGTATGCGCGATTCGCTGGTTTGAACCAGCAGGCCGTGCGCCAGGTGATGGACTATGAGGCCGGGCTGATGACCGATCCCAGCGGTTTCACCGCGGCTCAGCGCCGCGCTGCTGGCATAGCGGACCAGGCGCTGGAAGCGGTCCAGGCCCCTGCGGCCGTACCGCGGACCGAGCCACGCGCTCGACTGGCACAGGTTCCCGATGCGCCTTTTTCCAAGCTCTACGAGATGACGCCAGAGTCAGCGCGGGCGCGCGCGGTGGATTCTCTGCGCGAGGACATCCGTGCGGAATTGCTGTCACAGACGTCGGGGCGAGCCGAGCCGGG
The DNA here is from genome assembly GCF_059421665.1 of Roseateles sp. GW821-FHT02E12. Taxonomy (NCBI): domain Bacteria; kingdom Pseudomonadati; phylum Pseudomonadota; class Betaproteobacteria; order Burkholderiales; family Sphaerotilaceae; genus Roseateles; species Roseateles sp. GW821-FHT02E12. Next base: position 1,215,842 of record NZ_JBWKVK010000002.1, on the reverse strand, counting down.
AGCCATCCGGCAATTGCAGGCTGACCTGGCTGTGACTGGCCAGCGCATCGCGACTCTGCAAGACCCGGCCACCTTCAAGCAACTGGCGAAGGATGCGCAGCAGGGCTGGCTGTCTCGCAAGGAAGCGGAGGCGAGTGCTCGCAAGCAAGTCGGAGAGCAGCTTGCCGACGCGCAGGCCGGTCAGCAGCGCATCGAGCAACAGATCGAGGCGAATGCAAGGGCGTCCCAGGCAGAGCAACAACTGGCGGGCCTGGATGCCAACGAGGTGCCCGCGGCCTTCGAGGCTCGAGTCGAGGCGGAGGCGCGGGGTTTCATGGCTGCGGCCGAGCTTGCCAGAGCCATCACAGGGCAGCACAGCCCGCCCGCAGCATTCACCATCGGCATGGTTTCGCCTGAGACGCGTGAGGCTGTCATGCGTGCCGCTTTGGCCGACTTCGCCCGCGGCCGTATGCCCAATGTGGATGCAACGCTTCGGACTGATCCCGCAGCGATGGGACAGCGTGCGACGGCACAGGACGTGGCAGCAGCTGCGGCTGAGCAGCGGAAGCCCGCAGCTCTCTACCTCGGCAGCAAGGGCGCCTCAGGCTCGGCTCAAGAGCGCCTGCCGGAGGCGAAGGACAGTGGGTCAGCGGGCCAAGCATCCGAAGAGCTTGTCGATGCGATGGACAGGCTTGGAACCTTGCAGAAGAAGCTGGCGGCCAATGGCATGGCGCCCCAGGCGCTGTACCGCCTGACGAACTTGCAAGTCTTTGATGACGAAATCAAGCGCGCCCGCTCCGTAGGTGAGGTGTCGCGCATCGGTGCTATCTGTGAGGTTTGATGATGACCAAGTGCTTTGACGAGATAAACCGGGCGGAGGGCGCGCCGCTCTCTCAGGAAGAACTGCAATCGCTGCAGGAAGCCATCGACGCTCGTGCCAGCTACGTCGCAATCCGCGATGGCGTCGACCCTCAGGAGGCACGACTACGCGCCGGCCGAGAGGTCGCCGAGCATGTGGAAATGGCGGCCGTCATCGAAAAGCGCAACGCGGCAATGAACGCCTACAAACGGCTGGAGCGTGTGGGCTGGGTGCAGCAGCACTTCGGCAGCAACGTCGCGTTGGGCGTCGAGTCCATGCTCGTCGGCACGCAGCGCGCGAAGCAGGGCGCCCGGCTCAGCGTGGCATCGGTGCAGGAGTCGCTGAAGGCGCAGTACCTCGCCGGCTTCACGCACGACCTGGAGGCCAGCGGCCACGGCGCGCTGTTTGCCTCGGGCGCCATGGACCGTGAAGTCGCCCGGGCGCTGTACGACCTGCGGCGCGAGGGTGCCGACCTTTCTTCCCACTCGTCCGAGGCCGTCGACATCGCCCGCATAGTGGCGAAGTGGCAGGAGGTGACGCGCCTGGACGCAAACCGGGCCGGCGCGTGGATCGGCCAGCGCGACGACTACATCACCCGGCAGAGCCATGTGCCCGAGAAGGTGCGCGGTGCCGGCGCCGAAGGCGGCTTCGAGGCCTGGGCGAAGGTGGCGCGCGAGGCGTTCGATCTGCCGCACATGCAAGCGCTGTCCGGCGCGGTCGATCCCGAGAAGATGCTGAAGGGCCTGTGGACGAATCTGGCCAGCGGCAACCACCTCAAGGCCGCGCCCGACGACGTGGCCAGCGGCTTCAAGGGCCCAGCAAACATCGCGAAGAAGCTCAGCCAGCAGCGCTCAGTCATCTTCAAGGACGCCGATGCCTGGTTCGACTACAACCAGCAGTTCGGCGGCGGCAACCTGCGTGAGAGCGTGCTGCAAGGCCTGGAACGCTCGGCCCAGTCCACCGGCATCATGCAGATGCTCGGTACGAACCCGGCCGCCATGGTGAGCGCGATCCGCGACGACCTGACGCTGGCTGCCAAGGATGCCGGCAACATCGAAGCCGTGACGAAGCTGGCCGATGCGCAAGGCGCGCACGACCGCTACCTGTCGGCGGTGGATGGCAGCATGAACATTGCCGGCAATGCCATGTGGGCCCGGCGCGCGGCCAACATCCGGTCGGTTGAAACCTTGTCTAAGCTCGGCGGGATGCTGCTGTCGCAGCTCAACGACGTGGCGGTCTACGGCAGCGGCGCCCGGTACCAGGGCCGCGGCTTCTTCAGCGGCATGGGCGAGGCGGTCTCAGGCCTTGGCCGCGGGATGAGTTCGCCAGAGGTGCGCGAGCTGGCAGCTGCGCTTGATGTGACGCTCGACAACATGGCTGGCGAGTTAGGCCGCGTCGGCTCCTTCTCTGAGGCCGGCTCGATGTCGGGCCTGATGGCCACCTTCATGAAGTGGAACGGCAGCCAGTGGTGGCAGAGCCGGATGCGCACGTCCGCCGCGTTCGGAATGTCGCATCACATGGCGCTACAGGCCGACAAAACTTGGGGCGCGCTGGTGCCGGAGTACCAGCGGGTGTTGACCCTCTACGGCATCGGAGAGCCCGAGTGGAACGTGATCCGCAGCGCGACTGAGAAACACGTCGATGGCCGGGCTTACATCGTGCCTGAGGCGTTGAAGACCGTGGATGACTCGGTGATACGCGCCTATGCGGGCGCTGCGGCAGGAGACGAAGCTGTCGCGGGCGCGCGCCGAGAGTTGGAGCAGCGTCTTCGTACCTACTTCGTGGACCAGACGAGTACGCTGGCTTTGGAGCCGGACGCCAAGACGCGCGCCATTCTGCTGCAAGGCACGCGGCCTGGCACCTGGACCGGCGAGTTCATGCGCTTCGCCATGCAGTTCAAGAGCTTCACGGGCGCCTACATGCAGCGCGTTCTGGGCCGCGAGCTGTACGGCCGCGGCTATGAGGGCGACTCACTACTTGGCGCACTGAGGAACGGCAACGGCGAATTCCAGGGGTTGGCGCGGGTGATCGCCTTCAGCACGCTGATGGGCTACGGGTCGATGGCGCTGAAGGACCTTACCAAGGGGAAGACGCCGCGCGATCCGACGCAAGAAGGGCAAGCGCTCAAAGTCTTCCTCGCAGCCATGGTCCAAGGCGGCGGCGCTGGCATCTATGGCGACTTCCTCTTCGGCGCTGCCAACCGCATGGGATCAGGGACCGTGGAAAGTCTGGCTGGCCCGGTCATCAGCTCAGCGGGCCGCTTTGTCGACCTGTATCACAAGGCCATGGAAGGCGACAAGTTCGCGGCCCGTGCGTTCGGCGAGGTGCTGAACAACACCCCATTCGCCAACCTCTTCTATCTGCGTCCGGTCCTGAACTACATGGTCCTCTACCAGATGCAGGAGTGGCTGTCGCCGGGCTACCTGCGCCGCATGGAGCGCGATGCCGAGCAGAAGCAAGGGCAGCAGTTCCTTCTGCGGCCGAGTGCGGCCATCCAGTAGGCGAAGGCCCCGCCGCAACCGATTCAACCCAACCGAAAGGAACCAAGATGACCGATGCAAACCAAGAACCCCAGGCAAATGGCAGCGCGCTCTTCACGCTCGCCGACTACAGAAACAAGGAGCAGCCCGCGGGTGATGCGAAGCGGTCGGCAGCATGGAGCGCGTATCTGCAGGCGGACCTCGTGACGTCGGGCATGGGCGCTGCCACCCACTTGCTGGAGTCGGCCATCGCCGCGGCCGGCGCGCAGCGGTCGATGGCGGCAAGCTTCATCGCGTTCGAACTGCTGCAGGAGATGAACGCCAGCATCCTCAGCGGCGAGATGCAAGGTGCGAAGCGGATGCTGGCGGCCCAGGCAGTGGCACTGAACGCTATCTTCACTGAGCGCGTGTCGGCCGCGCAGGTCACCGACGCCCAGCAATTCGAAGACGCAATGAACGTGGCGTTTATCGCTCAGCGCCAGTGCATGGAGTCCATCAAGGCTCTTGCCACGCTGTCGGGCAAGGGCGGCAACTCGGGTGGTGGGTCTGATGGCGCGCAAAGCTGAGAAGCCGGCGCGCGGCAGGCCGTCGCGGTACACGCCCGCCATCGCGGAGGAGATCTTCGTTCGTCTCGGCAAGGGGGAGCCACTGGAGGTGGTCTGCCGGGATGAGCACATGCCAGCGTCGCGCACCGTGCATGGGTGGATGAGCGAGAAAGTGCGGCCAGAAGGTGTCCCCGAGGACTTTTCCGCTGAGTTCGCGCAGGCGCGCGCGCGAGGGTTCGATGCCATCGCCGCCGACTGCCTTCGGATCGCTGATACACCCCTGGAAGGTGTGGAGACGACGGTCGATGACAAGGGTACGAGCGAGAAGCGCGGCGACATGTTGGGCCATCGCAAGCTCCAGATCGACACGCGGCTGAAGCTCCTGGCCAAGTGGGACCCGAAGCGGTACGGCGATAAGCTGGCCGTCGGCGGCGCCGAGGACTTGCCCCCGATGAAGACTGACGTGTCCATCAACGAGGTTGCACGGCGGCTGGCGTTTACCCTCTACAGAGGGATGAAAACCGCGCAGGCCGGTCAAGCGCCTGAAGGGACGGCGGGCGGCGATGATGCCGGGGCTAGTCAGGCGCGCACGCAGGTGAGGAAGCCTTGAGCTTTGGATGGCTGTTGCTTGGGCTGGCGGTATGGGTGGGCGGCACGTTCGCCTTCAGCCAAGACCTGCGCGACTGGTTCTATCCGCGAGCTGAAGTGCGGCAGCGTCTGACCCCGAGCATTCCCAGTCCGACCAGAAACAAGGCGGCAATCTGGGGTTCCGGCACTGGAATAGGCTGGGCGACCTGAGACCAGCCTCCGGCCTGGACAAAGGCGATGAAATCTACGCTCATGCTAGTGGCCGTGGCGTTGGTGAAGGAGGCGTCGAAAGTTCCCTGGTCGACGGCGGCAGGTGCAAGGCACTGCGTCGCCTCTATGACCTCTATGGGACCATTGCAAGCCCTGGTCTGGAAGGACGAATGAGTTTCCTGTGTGCCGCTGCCGTTGCTGCCTGGGCCAGTCATCCTCAATACAGCGATAGATCCCGCCTCCTCCCTTCCGGTGGCTAGATTGGGGTAATAGAAATTGGACACACTTGCTTCGGCATAAACGCTCGCGGAAATCTGTACTGTTGTGTTTGCCGAGATTGAAAACGTACTGAGCGTGTATGAGCCAGGCGCCCAAAGGTAGGCATTCCACACCGCCTCGCCGTTAAAGGAAGTGATGTTCATGTTCCAGCCATCGGTCTGACCGCTGACGAGAAGGCTTCCGACAATGGTGGTGGGGCCAGTGATGGTGGCTGGCGCACTGCCAGTTCCAGTTGCGCCGGACCAAGCAAAACCCGTGTTGGCTTGGTTGCTGAAAGGATCCAGGGCCCCAGCTCCTACGGTCTCTTGGCCGTAGACGTCAGATGCCCCTCCGACCAGCGCCGAAATGGCGCTGTAGCTGTTGCCGGCGAAAGCAATTGACGGCGTGATGCCGTCGTTTGGATCGAGGTCAATCAGCGTCACTGTCAGACCAGTGATTGAAGCTGTGGCCCTGGCCGTGGCATGGGCCGGAACTGCAGTCAGCAGAACAGCTGCTCCGGCGGCAACAAGAGAGAGGAGGCGGCTATACATGACACTCCCAAGGCTTGCGATGCGCAGCACTGCACAAACTCTAACTTAGGACTGACAGCAAGCTAGCTGCGCTTTGTGGCCAACTTTGAGGACGGGTTAGTCTGGTCCGCCATCGTGGTTCAACTGCCTAATGAGCCACGCTGGACGCGCCGCCTCAGCGCCGAAGTGAGTGCCTCAGACACTCAGCGTACGTGGTCCAACGCAGCGTTTAGGGTATCTGCAAGTGTCCGCCCTGCCATTGCAAGGGCGGCGACCAACGCACCGTCCCACCGCTCGGCATAGACCAAGCCGATGACGCGATCCTCCGGGTAGAACCCGGTGCGCCCTAGGGTCATGCACGACTCGCCGGCCCAGCGCGCAGGATCGGCCGGGCGTGGCGCAGCTTGGCCGGGTTTCGAAGCATCTGTCAGCAACTTGCTCAAGCCACCCGCGCGCCGCCGGATCAGCTCACCATCCCAGACCGCGTGCAGGTTGGAGCCTCTGCCGAACGCACGCACCTGGAAGAGGTTGCCGCCTTTATCGCTGGCCAGGCCGACATGCAGCGGCTGATGGATGTCTCCGACCAGGTGAATGACCCACTTCAGCGCCGCGAGCCGCTCGGCGTCCGACGCCGTCGACTTCAGGATGACGATCTTGGCGGTGATTGCCTCCACGACGCATCGCCCATCTGGACAGTCACGCGGCCTGCTGTAGTTGCAATCACCCTCAGGCAGGTTGACGTAGTGCAGCGGCGCCGTTGCGCCAGAGCGCACCTCATCGGCCCAGGTCGAGACTGACACCATCGTGGCGCCTGACTCCAGGCCCAACAGCCGGTCGACCTCCGCCCTCGCAGTAGGGGTCAGGCGGGTCTCGGCCAGCTCGGCGATAAGACGATGGCCGTCAGCGCCCCAGGCGAGCGCTTGGAAGGAACTGAGGATGCCAATGGCGCAGAGGATCAATCGAAAGGGATGCATCGGGCAGATGATCCCTTGAGAAAACGCACGCTGCCTAACCAAACAGATCGCCTGTCTCTGGCCCTTTGGTCTCCGGCCCCTTCTCCGTCTTCGGCTTAGGCCGCTTGCGTCGGGCGTTCAGCTCGCGCGCCATCGGGTCTGCCGCGGCATCGCGCCACTCGTCGGCGAACATGTCGGGTTCGGATTCCCAGTCGGCTGGCTCGGGCAGCGGCTTCCATGGCGCTGGCGCCGTCTCTGCCAACAACAGCTCGGCAGGGAATTGCCTGATGAATTCGCCAGCCTTGTCGATCGAGCAATGCAGCCAGGCGTCCTGATCTTCCCGGCGCAGAAACACCGGCATCCTCTTCTCGTCGCCAGGCGGGTTGAAGCGGCTGAAGATCGCGTGGCCATCAGCGTTGACCGTCAGCATGGTGAAGGACAGGATCTCTTCGCCTTGCGGGCCAATCCAGACGCCCCACAGGCCCGCCGCGCAAAGTGGATCGCCGTTGCTGCGCCTAACCGACCAGCGAACGGGATCACCGGTCTCGTAGCACCACTCAAAGCCCCGCTCGATGGGGATCAGGCAACGATTGCCGGCAAACCAGGCCGCCTTGAAGGCCCGCTTCTCACGCATCGTCTCGGACTTGCAGTTGTACGTCTTGCGTCCGAAGGCAAGGTCCTTGGCGAAGTCGGGGAGGTAGCCGAAGAACCCGAGTTGGGCTTGGGCAACCACGAGCTCGGCCTTGTCCTCGGCCCGGATGAAGAAAGCCTTCAGCCCAGGAAACGCCGACTCCGGCGGCTCCACGTCCGAGGGCCTGGACACGCCGAAGTGCGCCATCAGGCGGTCGTCAATGGTGACGGGCTCGTAGTTGGAGCACATGGCGGTCCGGTCGGGCTAGGTCGGCACTGCCAAGCCTACATCCAACGACGGTGAGCCTTCAGACCTCCTCAGGAGCGCCCTGTGTGGCTGGCTCAACCCGCTCAGCGTGGCGACAGCACCAGACCACCGCAGAGAACTTGCCCTTGGGTCGTCGATACCGATGCTTCGCAAACGTGAGACGGACACGGCCGACCCACCCGGCGTCTACCTCGACGCGCATCTCGTCATCCGGCGCTGTGACCGCGTCAGGCAGGTGATGCTCTGCGCGACCGATGTATTCACCGGCTACGCGGGCCAGGATGCCGTTATCTACGTGGGTGTCAGGCAGCGGGGTGATGTGTTCGGGGGCTTCAGTCATGCGCCCATGCTGACTGCGCACCAGCTCATTAGGTGAGCTTGCGTCTACCTCCGCCGAAGACCCACCGAGGCGGTCAATCGACGACGCCTACGCGCGGCGAGTACCAAAGGCAGGCCAACGATCATCATCCCGGCCACCTCAGGCTCTGGAATCGCAACGACTGGCGATCTTGCTTCGATGAAGGTAAGCATTGCCAGTTGGAAGTTGGTCGCCAAGTCTGCCTCACCAGCAGTGACCGACCACGCGACATGAACTGCGCTGGGGATTCCGTCAATGTCGTGACAGCGGTAGGGCCCGAACCCACCCTTGCAGGTAACGGCAGTCGCGGAGCGGCCTGCGAAATACGAGGTGAAAGCTGCTTGCCCGAACGCACCACTGTTAGCTGCGAATGTCACATCGGTCGAAACATCGAACGAAATCCAAACCGTCGTATGGCTGGAAATGATCATGTTCGGGAACTGGATGGCGGTGCTGCCGTACTGGATGTTTCCGTTGACATCGATCAGCTCGTTGAGTGCTGCAGCATTTGCCGACACCCGTGTTGTCATGCTTTGTCCGTCGAAGCTGCTTACATGCGTCGAATTCCCGTAGGTGTCGCTTGCGAGGAAAGCAGTCAGCAGATAGTTGGAGAAGACCGAGTACCCGCCTCCGACGCTGCTGCCATTGACGGATCCGCCGCCGTAGACGTAGGTTGGACCGCTCGGGAACGTGACCGCCCCACCGACAGCTTGCATCTGAAAGTTCGACAGAACCACCTCGGCCGTGGCTATCGCGCTGGCAGCGCTTGCGCTCGCCGCGTTCAGAGCGCAGATGGTGGGAAGCACGTATCTCAGAAGCGAAGGCACGATGTCTCCTTTGAAGATGCCGGCATGCGGTGGCGTGCTGGGATCCCGAGGCCTAGACCATAGAGTCGGGTCGCCGCTGTCGGTCGGCGTATGCGCCAGCGTCTTCCTCAAAGTTGTTGACGCAGGATCGACTCGATGGCCGATGCCGGAGGCGTTCAGCCGAACCAGACCGGCTGGAACGTCTCGTTGGTTTTGACCCAGTCATCCATGCTGATCTCACGAACCTCGACGCCAGACAGGAACTGGACTCGCCGGTTGTGGGACTGCGTACCGCTCATCTGGCGGGTGCAGCGCAGGATGCTGTCGCGGACCTGGTTGGCGTAGGTCGGCTGGACGTTGCGCTGGATCGGTTGGATCTTGTCGGAAGAGCGGGCGAAGAGGCCGGGGAACTGGATGGCGCGGTGGGCGGCAACGGTGGCGACGGCTTGCATGGCGGGCTCCTGGGGGCTGGTTTCGATGACCGTCAGTGTCTCGACCGGGGGGAGGTCTGACCATCGCCCTTAGGTGGGAGCTGAAGGGGGGGCTCCCCCTTTTGGGGGATGTGGCCCGTTGGCATCCCCCTTGAGGGCGATACCCGTCAAGCGCCTGGATTCAGACACTGGCGATGCCATGAACCAGCTGCCAACAAATCCAGAAAGCCCCCAGGAGAACGCCATGCACATCGCCGAGCGCCGCACCACCGACCGAACCCACAACGAACAGTGGCCCGAGGCCATGCGCGATGAGTTCAGGAAGGTTCAGTTCCTGCACGCTGTGGAGGTCGATGAAGTTGACGAGGACTCTTGGTCCGACATCTTCAAGAGCTTCGAAGGCCGCCACATCCGCTTCATATAACTGGACCGGCCAGGCCAGCGGTATCGCCACGGGAGCGCGCTTGTCGCCCTCGCCGGACCACGCCGAGCCCCTGGCCCGCGCCTACGCAGACCCCGCGCGGCGCCGATGCGTTAACGCACCGTCTTGCGGCGTCGGATCGCAGCTACGCCAGCAACTGCCACCAGGGCAAGCGCGCCGGGCTCGGGCACCGTCGACAGGGTGATGCTGTCGATCCACACGTTCGGCCCTCCGCCGCCGTTCGCAAGCACGAGCCATTCAACGCCCTTCCACTCGGCGCTGGTGAAGTTGATGTCTTCTCGTCCGGTGTAGATGGGGTACGTGGCGGCGCCGCCCTTGGAGGAGTAGATGCTGAATCCGGCCGAAACTCCGCTGACGCGTAACGCGTCGATGTTCAAAAGGTCGAAGAGGGCGCCGGCCGAGTCGATATATAGGAGCCCGAGGCCGCTAGGTCCTGCGGGCTGTCCGAGATAGTTGCTGTTGAAGCTCGTATCGCAGCCAGATCGATCCCAGCCAATGCCGGCGCCATCGTCCAACGGGATGCCGGGCGTAGTGCCGTTGATGTGATCGATATGGCAGTCCGGAGAGAACCGATAGCCGCCGATTGAAAAGTTGTCCGTGTAGTAGGAGGTGCCAGTACCTAGCTGCGGAATCTCGTTAAAGCCAATCGTTGTTGGCCCCGCTGCTGCGCCGCTCGAAGCAACGCCGACGATGGCCAACAGCGCAGCCAAGATTTGAACTTTCATCGATCCCCCTAGTTTGTTAGGGCGCGATGTTGGCACCGGTTCTTCGCGTGCTAACCCATCTGTTCAGGGGGGCTGCCGTATTGCCGCCCGTGTGCATCCACTTGGCCGTTATGGCCTCTGCCCGGACTAAGGGCATCCACGCGACGCGACCACGTCGTAGATGCGACGACTTTGAAGATTGTCAGTAAAAGGAGCCTGGGCAGTGCAGCGGAGCACTGCGCAAAAGAGGGCCGCGTTCAAATCCATGACGTGCCTCATTTGCCCAACCCGCTCCAGTCTCGCAAACACGATGGTGTCCAAGTCATCGGTCTGGCTCAGGTCAACCCAAGTGTCTTTCAACAAAGGGCCACCAAGGATGCCAACGTAGTAGCCCTGGTACGGGTTGCCATGAAAACACGCAGGAGCCGTAGGACGACCATGCTGCTGACTGGTGAGGTAGCGAAAAACAATGTCGCCTTGAACCACTGCCATGATCAGCAGGTACTTGCGCTTGGTTCCTCCGTCGCCGAAAAAGTCTGAGTCGAGCCAGATCTCTCCAGGACTGGGCATACCGACTTGCGGCTTAGGCGACTTCGCGCATGAACTTGTCGCGGCGTTGGTGCTCGCTGGCCATAGCCAGCTTATTGCCACGCTCTGGATCGCTGCTCGGAATCGTGTCCGTCATGTCGATCCAGCGACCGCTCGACGCGGGAGCGGCCCACGCCGCTTCAAAGGCGCCATGGTCCACTGTAGAAAGGTCAATCTGATCGAACGGGAGCTTCCCGAACCTGGCAATTACATCGCGGACGATGTTCATCTGGGCGGGAGCCAGCCTGTCATCCGAGAACACTGCGCCTAGTGCGGGCGAAATTTCGTCGCGACGCTTGCCCGCCACGTAGACTGATTTTGCTGAGATCTTGGCGGCCAAGTCCGGCCTCGGAGCTTCCAGTTCTATCGCCAAGTCAGATGGCACTGGCGATGGTTGCGCAGCGTAATACTCAAGCCCAGTGAGCGTCCGCCCGACCGCCTGAAAATGGGCGACGTCCATGGCATAGATGAGCTTGAACAACTTCTTCGCCACCAAATCATCTGCTTGCTGGGCGATGAACAGCGCTACGTTGATCAATCGCTCGCGTTGGGCTCTTGACATGCGAAGCAACTCCATGAATCGATTCTGGGGGCTCACAAGCGGGCGTACAAGGTGAAATCGCACGCAAACGACATTCAGTCCCGGGGATAGGAAACGCGTAGAGCACTCCAGCCGATGACGGCGCCGTGCGACAGCCTCCAAGCCTCATGTCAATTTTGGTGTCTGCCGAACGCTTTGACCGTCGGACAGCGCCGCTTCTTGAATTGATGGGCGGGATGATGGGTGGACAACAAAAACGGGCCGCTAGGGCCCGTGTTTGCTTGTGCTTTGGAGGAGACGGAGGGATTCGAACCCTCGATTCGCGTTTTAGCGCAAATACTCCCTTAGCAGGGGAGCACCTTCGGCCACTCGGTCACGTCTCCAGCACAGCCGCGCATTCTACACGACGCGCGGGCCACTTCCGGCAGAAATCAGGCGGAAGCGCTGTCTTGGTCCAGGTCGAAGGCCTTGTGCAGCGCGCGCACGGCCAGCTCCATATATTTTTCGTCGATGACGACGCTTGTCTTGATCTCGCTGGTGGAGATCATCTGGATGTTGATGCCCTCCTCGCTCAGCGCGCGGAACATCTTGCTGGCCACACCCACGTGCGAGCGCATGCCAATGCCGACGATGGAGACCTTGCAGATCTTCGGGTCGCCGGCAACCTTGCTGGCGTTGGTGGCCGGGCCAACCGTGTTCTGCAGCAGCTCCATCGTGCGCGCGTAGTCGTTGCGGTGCACGGTGAACGAGAAGTCGGTCTTGCCGTCGTGCGAGACGTTCTGGATGATGACGTCGATGTCGATGTTGGCCTCGGCCACCGGGCCGAGGATCTGGAAGGCGATGCCGGGCTTGTCCGGCACGCCGAGCAGCGTCACCTTGGCCTCGTCGCGGTTGAAGGCAATGCCCGAAACGACGGCTTGTTCCATGTTCTCGTCCTCTTCGAAAGTGATCAGCGTGCCGGAGGCGGCCTCTTCATTGATGTCGATGTCCCAGGGCGTGAAGCTGGACAGCACGCGCAGCGGCACGCGGTACTTGCCGGCAAACTCCACGGAGCGGATCTGCAGGATCTTGGAGCCCAGCGAGGCCATCTCCAGCATTTCCTCGAACGTGATGGTGCTGAGGCGGCGCGCCTCCGGCACCACGCGCGGGTCGGTGGTGTAGACGCCATCCACGTCGGTGTAGATCAGGCATTCGGCGGCCTTCATCGCCGCGGCGATCGCCACGGCGGAGGTGTCGGAGCCGCCACGGCCCAGCGTCGTGATGTGGCCATCGGGGTCGATGCCCTGGAAGCCGGTGATGACGACCACCTTGCCCGCGGCCAGGTCGGCGCGCACGCGGACGTCATCGATGCTCTCGATGCGAGCCTTGGTGAAGGAAGAATCGGTGGCCACCGGCACCTGCCAGCCTGCGTAGCTGACCGCTTCCAGGCCTTCAGCCTGCAGCGCGATGGCCAGCAGGCCGACGGAGACCTGCTCGCCGGTGGCGGCAATGGCATCCAGCTCGCGCATCACGGCCGGCGTCACGCTGGCGGGCGACAGTTCCTTGGCCAGGCCGAGCAGGCGATTGGTTTCGCCGCTCATCGCCGACGGCACGACCACCATCTGGTGGCCGGCGCGCACCCATTTGGCGACGCGCTTGGCCACGTTGCGGATGCGATCGGTGGAACCCATCGAGGTGCCGCCGTACTTGTGGACGATCAGAGCCATGTGTTTGAGCGAAGGCTGAAGACGGAGCTGCCAGGACGGCACGCTCGCAAACCCCCGATTTTATGCGTCAGACCCGACCTCGCCTTCGCTCTGCGGCAAGGCTGAATCGTCCAGCCAGCGCAAAGCAAGCTTTGGCTCATCTTGATTGGCGAAGGCACGCGCATCCATTCCCAGGCCGGCGATGGCGATCAGGCGCTGTTGGGCATCGAACAGCAGCGGCCCGCTGCGCCGCCACGGCGGCAGGCCGGCTTCCTGCGAGGCCTTCTTCAAGCTGCGCGGCACGGACGATGGTGCGCGCTGGAATTGCTCAGCGCCGGCGCGGCTGCGCTGCGTCAACTGCGCCAGACGAGCAGGGGCAATGCCCTGCGCCGCGGCCTCGACAACCCAGGCACCGCGCCAGGCGGGCTGTGGATAGTGGCCGGGCAGGCTGAGGTCGATCTGGCTAGCTGGTACGGCCTGGGAGGCCAGCGGTACCCAGAACAGGCCGTCGCGCCAGGCATGCAATTCGCCGCCGGGCGCGGGCCATGAGAGCGCGGCACCCGGCCGCCATTCGGTCAGCAGGCGCTCGATGAGGCTGGCCGGCGCAGCGGTGTGCGTCGACAACCAGGCGCGCAGCGCGTTGCTCGCCCGCGCGGGCGACAGGCGGCGCAACGCGGCCATGTCCAGGCGCTCGGTCGTCGCAATGAGCGACAGATCGTCCGCCGCGACCTCGGCCGCCAGCGCATCCGCCTGCTGCGCCCAGCGCGCGGCCTGGGCCAGCCCGGCCTCGGCGGATGCGAAGGCCGGCCACAACGCCAGGCGCAGGCGGTTGCGGGCATAGCGCGCATCGCCATTGCTCGGGTCTTCGATCCAGCTCAGGCCATGCTGCTCGGCGTAGGCGAGGATGGCCTCGCGCGGCCTGTCCAGCCACGGCCTCGCCCAACAGATGCCGTCACGCCACTGGGCTCGCGGCATGCTTGAGAGGCCGGCCGTGCCGGCCCCGCGCAAGGCCTGCAGCAGAAATGTTTCGGCCTGATCTCGCCGATGGTGGGCCAGCAGCAGCAGGTCAGCGCCGGCTGCGACGGCCATGTCATGCAACGCACGATGGCGGCCCGCACGGGCCCAGGCTTCGACGCTCTCGGCAGGCCCGGGCCTGCCATCAAGCCGAGCGCAAACGAACTGCACCCCCAGCTCGCCGGCCACTCGTTCGCAATGCACCGCCCAATCGTCGGCCTGCGGCTGCAAGCCATGGTGCACATGGAGGGCAACGACTCGCTGCTCCGTCGCCGCCCGGGCGACGGCATGGAGCAGCGCCGTCGAATCGAGGCCGCCGCTGAAGGCGACCGCTACTGCCTCACAGGATCGATCAGCGGTTCTTGGTGTCGCCGAATCGGCCATAGGCCTGCAGGCGCTCGTAGCGACGGTCCAGCAGTTCGCTGGTCTTCAGGTCGCTGACCTGGCGCAGCGCATCCGACAGCGCACGCTTCAGGTTGGACGCCATCTGCTTGGCGTCGCGGTGGGCGCCGCCCACCGGCTCGCTAACGATCTTGTCGATGAGCCCCAGCGCCTTTAGGCGGTGGGCCGTGATGCCCAGCGCGTCGGCCGCGTCGGACGCGCGCTCGCTGCTCTTCCACAGGATGGATGCACAGCCTTCGGGCGAGATGACCGAGTAGGCCGAGAACTGCAGCATCAGCACCTGGTCGGCCACGCCGATGGCCAGCGCACCGCCCGAGCCGCCCTCACCAATGACGGTGGCGACGATGGGCACTTCAAGTTGCGCCATCTCGAAGATGTTGCGGCCGATGGCCTCGCTCTGGCTGCGTTCTTCAGCACCGATGCCAGGGTAGGCGCCCATGGTGTCGATGAAGGTGAAGACGGGCAGACCGAACTTCTCGGCCATCTTCATCAAACGCAGTGCCTTGCGATAGCCCTCGGGGCGCGGCATGCCGAAGTTGCGCAGCGTGCGCTCCTTGGCGTCGCTGCCACGCTGGTGGCCGATGACCATGCAGGCCTGGCCGTTGAAGCGCGCAATGCCGCCAACGATGGCCGCGTCATCCGCGAAATGGCGGTCGCCGTGCAGCTCCTGGAACTCGGTGAAGACTTCCGAGCAGTAGTCCAGCGTCTGCGGCCGCTGCGGGTGGCGGGCGATCTGATAGACCTGCCAGGGCGCCACGCTCGCGTAGACCTCTTTGGTCAGCTGCTGGCTTTTCTTGGAGAGGCGGTCGATCTCTTCCGAGATGTCGACGGCCGACTCGCTCTGCACATAGCGCAGTTCTTCGATCTTGGTTTCGAGTTCAGCGATCGGCTGCTCGAATTCGAGGAAGTGTTTTTTGCTCATCAGTAGTCCACGGGTAGCGGATCGAGGCTGCGCCAAATGTACCAAACGGCCACGGAGCGGTACGGCGCCCAGGCGTCGCCGACCTCGCGGGCCTCGGCACGGGAGACAGGCTCGCCGGAAAAGTAATTCTGGCTGATGCCCTTCAGCAAACCGACGTCGTCCAACGGCATCACATTGGGGCGCATCAGGTGAAAAATCAAGAACATCTCGGCCGTCCAGCGGCCGATGCCGCGGATGGCGACCAGTTCGTCAATGATGGCTTCGTCGTCCATCTGCGCCCATTGGCGCACATGTACCTGGCCAGAGTCGAAATGGTCAGCAAGATCGCGCAGGTATTCGACCTTGCGGGCGGAAAGCCCGGCAGCGCGCTGGTCGTCAACGGTGAGGCCCAGCACGGCCAGAGGCTGGAACTTGGGCATCAGGGCAACCCAACGGTTCCAGACCGACTGCGCTGCCTTGACAGAGATCTGCTGGCCGACGATGGAGCGGGCCAGCGTCGCAAAGGCGTCGCCGCGGCTTTGCAGGCGGGCCTCGCCGAACTGCGGAATGAGCTTCTTCATGACCCGGTCGCGCTTGACCAGGTGCCTGCAGGCATCGTCCCAATAGGGCGGAATCACTTCGGGCGTGACCTCCACGGGCGTCTTGGAGGCCATCAGCTCTTCACCCAGGTCGTGCCGTCGGCACCGTCCTTCAGCGTGATGCCTTTGGCCGACAACTCGGCGCGGATCGCGTCGGCGCCGGCGAAGTCCTTGGCCGCCTTGGCCGCAGCGCGGGCTGCGATGCGTTCCTCGATCCAGGCACCGTCGTCGCCCGAGCCGCCCTGCAGATAGGCGCGCGGTTCCTGCTGCAGGACGCCCAGCACGCCGGCCAGGGCCTTCAGCAGGCCCGCACGCTGCGGCGAGCGGTCACGGTTGACCTCGTTGACGAGGTCGAACAGCACGGCGATGGCGCCGGGCGTGCCGAAGTCCTCGTCCATGGCCGTCTTGAACGCCGCGGCACTCGGCTCGGTCCAGTCGATGGCAACGTCGGCCGGCGGCACGGCGTCCAGCGCCGTGTATAGGCGCGTCAGCGCGGAGCGGGCGTCTTCGAGGTGGGCGTCACTGAAGTTGAACGGCCGGCGGTAGTGGGTGCGCAGCATGAAGAAGCGCAGCGTCTCGCCGTCGAACTTCTGCAGCACATCACGGATGGTGAAGAAGTTGCCCAGGCTCTTGGACATCTTCTCGCCGTCGACGTTCAGGAAGCCGTTGTGCAGCCAGTAGCGGGCGAAGTCGTAGCCGGCGCCCTCGCTCTGCGCGATCTCGTTCTCGTGGTGGGGGAACTGCAGATCGGTGCCGCCGCCGTGGATGTCGAAGCTTTCGCCGAGCAGCGCGCAGCTCATCGCCGAGCACTCGATATGCCAGCCCGGGCGGCCCTCGCCGAAGGGCGCGGCCCACTTCGCGTCGGCCGGCTCCTCGGCCTTGGCGGCCTTCCACAGCACGAAGTCCAACGGGTCCAGCTTGCCGTCGTCCACGGCCACGCGCTCACCGGCGCGCAGGTCGTCAATGCTCTTGCCACTCAGCTTGCCGTAGCCGTCGAACTTGCGCACCGCGTAGTTCACGTCGCCGCCCTCGGCACGGTAGGCCAGGCCGCGTTCTTCCAGGCGCTCGATCAGCGACAGCATCTGCGGCACGTACTCGGTCGCGCGCGGTTCGTGGTCAGGGCGCAGCAGGCCAACGGCGGCGAAGTCTTCGTGCATCGCGGCGCTCATCTCTTCGGTGAGCTGGCGGATCGTGATGCCGCGCTCAACCGCGCGCTTGATGATCTTGTCGTCGATGTCCGTGATGTTGCGGACATAGGTGACGCCATAACCACTGGCGCGCAGCCAGCGGTAGATGACGTCGAACGCCATGTTCATGCGCAAATGCCCCATGTGGCACAAGTCGTAGACCGTGATACCGCACACATACATGCGCACCTGGCCAGGCACGAGCGGCTGAAAGTCTTCGAGAGTGCGGCTGAGGGAGTTGTGGACGCGCAGGGACATGGGAAACAAAAACAGGGGCGAGAGTCACCGAGAAGCCACCAACAATAAGCCCCGCGCAGGGGCCGGCCAGGCGGGGCTCATAGAATGAAATCAGTATAGCGGCCACCCCTGACGCCGCCCCCCGCTACAACCCTCATGCGCCTGCCACTCACCACTTTCGCGCTGCCTATTGCGCCGGTAATTGCTCCGGTCATTGCTCCGGTCATTGCTCCGGTCATTGCTCCGGTCATTGCTCCGGTCATTGCCCTGGTCATTGCCCTGGCTGCCATGCCTGCGCGCGCCGATGACCTGGCCGGCGCCCAGCGCCTGTGGCTGGCCGGCCAGAAGCCCCAGGCCGTCGAGCAGGTCGAGCAGGCCCTGACCCGCACACCCGACGACCTGCAACTGCGTTTTGCGCTGGGCGTCATGCGCATGGAGCTCGGCGAACGCGCCAAAGCCCTGAGCATCTTCACGCGACTCACGCAAGACTTCCCCGACCTGGCCGACCCCTACAACAATCTCGCCGTGCTGCACGCCGGTTCAGGCGAACTGGACGATGCCAAGGCCGCGCTGGAACAGGCGCTGCGCCTGCAGCCCGACCATGCCCAAGCCCAGGAGAATCTCGGTGACGTGCTGATGCGGCTGGCGCTGCGCGCCTACCAGCGCGCGCAGAAGGCCGCGCACGCACCCAATGACGCGCTGGCCGGCAAGATCAGCCGCACGCTGGCGCTGACCGGTGACCTCAACAAGATCCGCTGACCCCACCCTCATGACCAAGACAGCCCTCTTCCTTGCCACCCTGCTGGCCGCCGCCGGCGCTTCGGCCCAGATCGTCAAGCTCCAGACCACCGAAGGCGACATCCGCATCGAGCTGAACGCCGAGAAGGCGCCCAAGTCGGTAGCCAACTTCGTCCAGTACGTGAAGGCCGGCCACTACAACGGCGTCGTCTTCCACCGCGTCATCGAAACCTTCATGATCCAGACAGGCGGCTACGACGCCAAGCTGGCCGAGCGCCCGGCGCAGGCGCCGCAGCCGCGGCCGACCAAGCCGCCGATCCCGCTGGAATCGCACAACGGCCTGTCCAACATTCGCGGCAGCATCGCGATGGCGCGCACCGGCTTCCCGAATTCGGCCACTGCGCAGTTCTTCATCAACGTGGCCGACAACATCCCGTTGGACGGCGAGCCGGACAATCCGGCCACCGGCTACGCCGTCTTCGGCCAGGTCATCGAGGGCATGGACGTGGTCGACAAGATCCGCACGGCCCCGGTCGCGCCCTACCAGATGCATCAGCATCTGCCCGTGAAAGCCATCACCATCACCAAGGCTCTCGTCGAGCCCGTCAAAAAATGAGCCAAGTCAAACTCACCACTAACCACGGCGACATCCTCATCGAGCTGGACGCCGAGAAGGCACCGCTGTCGGTCGCCAACTTCCTGAACTACGTCCGCAAGGGCCACTATGACGGCACGGTGTTCCACCGCGTCATCAAGGGCTTCATGGTCCAGGGCGGCGGTTTCGAAGTCGGCATGAAGCAAAAGTCCACCGACGCGCAAATCCAGAACGAGGCCAACAACGGCCTGAAGAACGCCCACTACACGCTGGCCATGGCGCGCACCAACGCGCCGCATTCGGCTACGGCGCAGTTCTTCATCAACACGACGAACAACGGTTTCCTGGACTTCAAGTCCGAGAGCCCGTCGGGTTGGGGCTACGCCGTGTTCGGCAAGGTCATTGAAGGCCAGGACATCGTCGACAAGATCGAGAAGGTCAAGACCGCCACGCGCGGCGGCCACGGCGATGTGCCGGTCGAAGACGTCATCATCGAAAAAGCCGTCGAGGTTTGATCCATACGCTGACGGCCCCGGCGCAGTGGCAGCAGGTCGACCTGCTGTCCGACCTGCACCTTGGGCCGGACACGCCGGCAACGACCGCCCGGCTTGAACAGCACCTCGCCGAGACGCCTGCGCGGGCAGTGCTGCTGCTCGGCGACATCTTCGAGGTCTGGGTCGGCGACGACGCGCGTCATGAGCCCTTCGAGGCCGGCGTCGTGCGCCTGCTACGCGGGGCCTCGCAGCGGCTCGACCTCTTCTTCATACCCGGCAACCGCGACTTCCTCATCGGCCCCGACTTGCTGGCCGACGCCGGCATGACCGCCCTGCCCGACCCCACCGTGCTCGACGCCTTCGGCCAGCGCTGGCTGCTCGTACATGGCGACGCGCAATGCCTGGGCGACGCGGGTTACCAGGCCTGGCGCGCAACCAGCCACTCCGCTGCATGGCAGGCCGACTTCCTCGCCAAACCCCTTGCCGACCGCCAGGCCTTTGGCCGCCAGGCACGGGCCCAGAGCCGCGCATCGCAGGCGGCGCAGCTGATGTCGACCGACCTCGACGCCGATGCGTGCCGTGCGCTGCTGGCCGAGGCCAGCGCGGCGACGATGATCCACGGCCATACGCATCGACCTACCGAGCACGACCTCGGCGGCGGCTTGCGGCGCGTCGTGCTGTCCGACTGGGACTTTGACGCCGAGACCCCGCGTGGCGACGTGATCCGCCTGTCGATCGCCGGCCTGCAACGCATCCCGCTGTGATCCTGAAAGCCCTTCGCAACTGGCGCGATCAGCGCGCGGTCGAACGCCACGCCATCCCCGACGCCTTGTGGCAATTGACGCTGCTGCGCTATCCCTTCCTGGCAGAGCGCAGCGAGGACGACCTCGCCGAGCTGCGGCGGCTGTGCAGCCTCTTCCTGTCGACCAAGGAATTCCACGGTGTCGACGGCTTCGAGGTGACCGATGAAGTCGCCGTTGCCGTCGCAGCCCAGGCCTGCCTGCCCGTGCTGCGGCTGGGCCTGTCCTGGTACGACGGCTTCGTCGGCATCGTCATGCATGCGGGCGAGGTTGTCGCCCAGCGGACCTACCAGGACGAGGACGGCGTCGTCCACGAGTACGACGAGGAACTGGCCGGCGAGGCCATGGAAGGCGGGCCGCTGATGCTGGCCTGGAATGCCATCGCCGTCAGCAACGACCCGGCGCAGTTCGGCGTGGACGAGGTCTTCAACGTGGTCATCCACGAGTTTGCCCACGTCATCGACATGCGCGACGGCCTGGCCGACGGCGTGCCGCCGTTCCAGGACGTGGACGAACGCGAACACTGGATCGCCGTCATCGACGCCGAGTGGGAGGCCTTCTGCAAGCGCATCGATGCCGGCGAAGAAACGCTGATCGATCCCTACGGCGGCGAGGCCGTCGAGGAGTTCTTCGCCGTCGCCGTCGAGGCCTTCTTCGTCGCCCCGGCCGCCATGCGAGCCGAGGAGCCGGCGATGTACGAGCTGCTGGCCGGCTTCTTCAGGCAGAACCCGGCGGGTTGAACGAAAAAGGGACGCCGAAGCGTCCCTTGCTGCTCAGAGCCCGCAGGCTCAAGCCGTCGCCGGCTCCGCCTTGGGCTTGTTGTCCTTGGCCGGCTTGGGCGGCGTGGGCTGGATGTCCAGCACCGTCTCGCCCTTGTCGTCCACGTCCACGCTGAGGCGGCCACCGTCCACCAGCTTGCCGAACAGCAGTTCGTCGGCCAGTGCACGGCGGATGGTGTCCTGGATGAGGCGCTGCATCGGCCGCGCGCCCATCAACGGATCGAACCCCTTCTTGGCGAGATGCTTGCGCAGCGCGTCGGAGAAGCTGACCTCGACCTTCTTCTCCTGCAGCTGGCTTTCCAGTTGCAGCAGGAACTTGTCGACCACGCGCAGGATGATTTCCTCGTCCAGCGGGCGGAATGACACGATGGCATCCAGGCGGTTGCGGAACTCCGGCGTGAACAGGCGCTTGATGTCGGCCATCTCGTCGCCCTGCTGGCGCGACGTGGTGAAGCCGATCGTGGCCTTGTTCAGCGCCTCGGCACCCGCGTTCGTCGTCATGACGATGATGACGTTGCGGAAGTCGGCCTTGCGCCCGTTGTTGTCGGTCAGCGTGCCGTGGTCCATGACCTGCAGCAGCACGTTGAAGACATCCGGGTGGGCCTTCTCGATCTCGTCGAGCAGCAGCACCGAGTGCGGCTTCTTCGTGACGGCCTCGGTCAGCAGGCCGCCCTGGTCGAAACCGACATAGCCCGGGGGCGCACCGATCAGGCGGCTGACGGCGTGGCGCTCCATGTACTCCGACATGTCGAAGCGGATCAGCTCGATGCCCAGGATGTAGGCGAGCTGCTTGGCCACTTCCGTCTTGCCGACGCCCGTGGGGCCGCTGAACAGGAAGGAGCCCACCGGCTTTTCGGGCCGGCCCAGGCCTGAACGGGCCATCTTGATGGCGGCAGCCAGCGCATCGACAGCCGGGTCCTGGCCGAAGACGACGCTCTTCAGGTCGCGGTCCAGCGTCTTCAGCTTGCTGCGGTCGTCACTGTTGACCGAGGCGGGCGGGATGCGCGCGATCTTGGCGACGATGTCCTCGACCTCGGTGCGCGTGATGGTCTTCTTCTGCTTGCTCTTGGGCAGGATGCGCTGCGCAGCACCAGCCTCGTCGATGACGTCGATGGCCTTGTCCGGCAGATGGCGGTCGTTGATGTACTTGGCCGACAGCTCGGCGGCAGCCTGCAGCGCGCCCAGGGCGTACTTGACCGAGTGGTGCTCCTCGAAGCGGCTCTTCAGCCCCTTCAGGATCTCGATGGTCTGCTCGACCGAGGGCTCGGCCACGTCGATCTTCTGGAAGCGACGGCTCAATGCCGCGTCCTTCTCGAAGATGCCGCGGTACTCGGTGAAGGTCGTCGCGCCGATGCACTTCATCGCACCGCTGGACAGCGCCGGCTTGAGCAGGTTGCTCGCGTCCAGCGTGCCGCCCGACGCCGCACCGGCGCCGATCAGCGTGTGGATCTCGTCGATGAACAGGATGGCACTGGGTTGGTCCTTCAGCGCCTTCAGAACAGCCTTCAGGCGCTGCTCGAAGTCGCCGCGGTACTTGGTGCCCGCCAGCAGCGCGCCCATGTCCAGCGAGTAGACGACGGCGTCGGCGAGGACCTCAGGGACTTCGCCTTCGGTGATCCTCCAGGCCAGGCCCTCGGCGATGGCCGTCTTGCCCACACCGGCCTCACCCACCAGCAGCGGGTTGTTCTTGCGGCGGCGGCACAGCACCTGCACCACGCGCTCGACCTCGGACTCGCGGCCGATCAGCGGGTCGATCTTGCCGTCCTTGGCCAGTTGGTTCAGGTTTTGGGTGAACTGCTCCAGCGGCGACGCCTTGGCGCTGCCGCCCTCGCCTTCCTCGCGCTCGCCCTCCTGTCCGCCCTGGTTCTGGCCTTCGGGGTTCTTGGGCGGCTCGGGGTCGGTCTTCTTGATGCCGTGGGCGATGAAGTTGACGACGTCCAGGCGCGTGACGCCCTGCTGGTGCAGGTAGTAGACGGCGTGCGAGTCCTTCTCGCCGAAGATCGCCACCAGCACGTTGGCGCCAGTCACTTCCTTCTTGCCGCTGCCAGTGCTCTGCACATGCATGATGGCGCGCTGGATGACGCGCTGGAAGCCGAGCGTGGGCTGGGTGTCCACCTCGTCGCTGCCGCCCACCATGGGCGTGTTTTCCTTGATGAACTGCGTCAGGCTCTTGCGCAGGTCGTCCAGGTTGGCCGCGCAGGCGCGTAGCACCTCGGCGGCGCTGGGGTTGTCGAGCAGCGCGAGCAGCAAGTGCTCGACGGTGATGAATTCGTGCCGCTGCTGGCGTGCTTCGACGAACGCCATGTGCAAACTGACTTCAAGCTCTTGCGCAATCATGCGGCCTCCATAATGCACTGCAGGGGGTGGCCGGCACGCCGGGAGGCGGCCAGAACCAACTCCACCTTGGTCGCGGCGACGTCCTTGGTGAAGACACCGCAGACCCCGCGACCCTCGTGGTGGATTTTGAGCATGATCTGCGTCGCCGTATCGAGGTCATGCCGGAAAAATTCCTGCAGAACCATGACTACAAACTCCATTGGCGTGAAATCGTCGTTCAGCAGCAGGACCTGATAGAGCCGCGGAGGCTCGGTTTTCTGGGTCTGGCGCTCAACAACGACCGCGCCGTCGCCTTCGTCCTTGCCCGGCTTCAGGGGAGGCACGGGCGGGGGCGGGGGCGACTGGTTTCGCGGTGAAAAGACGGGGAACACAGGCATGTCGGGATTCTATCGACGGGGGGTATCCCCTCGCCGACCGCAGGCAGTTGGCGACGCTCGGCCGAATTGCAAGTTTCTCCGGGTGAACCCGGCCGGGAAGGTCCCGAATTGACGCCCGTTGTCGCGCTACCAGAATCTGCGTCCGCCTCTACGGGAGGTAGCACAAGAATGGAGACAACATGATGGCGCTGGGCAAGGTCAAGTGGTTCAACGACGCCAAGGGCTTTGGTTTCATCGAGCCGGAAGCTGGCGGCGATGACGTGTTCGCCCATTTTTCGGCGATACAGATGGAAGGCTTCCGGACCCTGAAGCAGGGCAGCCAGGTGCAGTTCGACCTGGTTGAAGGCCCCAAGGGTCAGCTTGCGCAGAACATCACGCCAATGGAAGCCGCTGCGCGCGCCGCCGAGCAGCAGCAGCCGCTGGCGTCCTGAACTGAGCCTGCAAATCATCAGCCCCGTGGCCTGACGCCACGGGGCTTTTGCATTGGCGGCCACGGAATCGCCTCAGCCGGGCCCCGCCAAACAGCAAACGCCCGACCCGGGGCTTGCTAGAGTTACGTGTTGCGCGCAGCCGCCCGCTGCTTCGCGCCGCTCGGATTGCACACTTACCGGAACACGCTCATGACAGCCGAAAAGACCCAGATTGTTTACACCCTGACCGATGAAGCGCCCCGTTTGGCAACGGCCTCGCTGCTGCCGGTCGTCAAGGCCTTCGCGGCATCGGCTGGCATCGATGTCGTCACGAGTGACATCTCGGTGGCAGCCCGCATCCTGGGCCAGTTCCCGGAACTGCTGACCGAAGAGCAGCGCGTGACCGACAACCTAGCGGCGCTCGGCAAGCTCACGGTCAAGCCCGAGGCCAACATCATCAAGCTGCCCAACATCAGCGCGTCGGTGTCGCAGTTGAAGGCCGCCATCAAGGAACTGCAGGACAAGGGCTACGCGATCCCGAGCTACCCCGAGGCGCCGAAGACGGACGAGGAAAAGGACATCCGCGCCCGCTACAACAAGTGCATCGGCAGCGCGGTGAACCCGGTGCTGCGCGAAGGCAACTCCGACCGCCGCGCGCCCAAGGCCGTGAAGGAATACGCCCGCAAGAACCCGCACCGCATGGATGACTGGAGCCAGGCCTCGCGCTCCCACGTCTCGCACATGCATGACGGCGACTTCTATCACGGTGAAAAGTCCATCACGCTCGACCGCGCCCGCGACGTGAAGATGGAGCTCATCACCAAGAGTGGCAAGGCCATCGTCCTGAAGGCCAAGGTCTCGCTGCTGGACCGTGAGGTGGTGGACTCCATGTTCATGAGCAAGAAGGCCCTGCTGGCCTTCTATGAAAAGGAGATCGAGGACGCGCGCAAGACCGGCGTGATGTTCTCGCTGCACGTGAAGGCCACCATGATGAAGGTGTCCCACCCCATCGTCTTCGGCCACTGCGTGCGCATCTTCTACCGTGAGGCTTTCGAGAAGCACGGCAAGCTGTTCGAAGAGCTGGGCATCAACGTCAACAACGGCATGGTGGACCTGTACAGCAAGATCGCCAGCCTGCCGCAAAGCAAGCAGGACGAGATCAAACGCGACCTGCACGCCTGCCACGAGCACCGCCCCGAGCTGGCGATGGTGGATTCCGCCAAGGGCATCACCAACTTCCACTCGCCCAACGACATCATCGTGGACGCCTCCATGCCCGCCATGATCCGCAGCGGCGGCAAGATGTACGGTGCCGACGGCCGCCTGAAGGACGTGAAGGCCGTGATGCCGGAGTCGACCTTCGCCCGCATCTATCAGGAGATCATCAACTTCTGCAAATGGCACGGCGCGTTCGACCCGAAGACCATGGGCACCGTGCCCAACGTCGGCCTGATGGCGCAGCAGGCCGAGGAATACGGCTCGCACGACAAGACCTTCGAAATCCCGGAAGACGGTGTGGCCAACATCACCGACCTCGCTACCGGCGAAGTGCTGATGAGCCAGGACGTCGAGCAGGGCGACATCTGGCGTATGTGCCAGTGCAAGGACGCCGCCATCCGCGACTGGGTGAAGCTCGCCGTCAACCGCGCCCGCAATTCCGGCATGCCCGTGGTGTTCTGGCTGGACCAGTACCGCCCGCACGAGGCGCAGCTCATCACCAAGGTCAAGATGTACCTGCACGAGCACAACACCTCGGGCCTGGACATCCAGATCATGAGCCAGGTGCGTGCGATGCGTTACACGCTGGAGCGCGTCATCCGCGGCCTGGACACCATCAGCGCCACCGGCAACATCCTGCGTGACTACCTGACCGACCTCTTCCCCATCATGGAGCTGGGCACCTCGGCCAAGATGCTGTCCATCGTGCCGTTGATGGCCGGCGGCGGCATGTACGAGACCGGTGCTGGCGGCTCGGCTCCGAAGCACGTGCAGCAGCTGGTGGAAGAGAACCACCTGCGCTGGGACTCGCTGGGTGAATTCCTGGCCCTGGCCGTGAGCCTGGAAGACCTGGGGCTCAAGAACAAGAACGCCAAGGCCAAGGTGCTGGCCAAGACGCTGGACGCCGCCACCGGCAAGCTGCTGGACAACGGCAAGGGCCCCAGCCCCAAGACCGGTGAACTCGACAACCGCGGCAGCCACTTCTACCTGACCCTGTACTGGGCACAGGAACTGGCCGCTCAGACCGACGACGCCGAACTGGCCGCCCGCTTCAAGGCCGTGGCCGAGACGCTGACGGCCAACGAGGCCAAGATCGCCGCCGAGCTGAAGGAAGTGCAAGGCCAACCGACCGACATCGGCGGCTACTTCCTGCCCGACGTGGCCAAGCTGGACAAGGTGATGCGTCCGAGCGCGACGTTCAACGCGGCGCTCGCATCGCTGGCTGGCTGATCCACAGCCAACTGGGAACACGGGGCGCTGCGGCGCCCCTTTTTCTTGGCGGGTCCACCCTCAACTGGGGCCGTTCCGCCACGGCGATCACCTCCGATGACTCTGCAAGCCTCCCCCTCCCCTGCGCCCCAGAAGCGCGAGAAGGCCGCGCGGCCGCCGGCTCTGCCGGCCAGCCTGGCGGCAAGGCTCGCCGACTACGGCTGGCGTCGCAATCTCGTGGGCGAGGCCGGCGCCGCGGTGTACCGGCTGCACCGTGAAGGCGCGCCGGATCTGTACCTGAAGCACGGCCGCGGCGAAGCGGCGCAGGCCCTGGTTGATGAAATGGCGCGCCTGCGCTGGCTCGCCGGCCGCATGCCCGTTGCGCCGCTGGAGCATTTCGAGTCCACCGGCGACGAGGCCTGGCTGCTGACCCAGGCGATCCCGGGCCGCACCGCCTACGAATGGCTGCTGCAGTCGCCCGAGCGCGCTCCCCAGATCGTGACCGCCTTGGCGCAGTGCCTGGCTCGCCTGCATGCGCTGCCGGCGCAGCACTGCCCATTCAACGCCAGCCATCTGCTGCGGTTGGCGCAGGCAAGGCAGCGGATCGACGCGGGCCAGGTCGATGCCGAGGATTTCGACGACGCCCGCGAGGGCTGGACGCCGGAGGACGTCTGGCAGGAGATGCAACGTCTGCTGCCGCTGGCGCCGGACCCGGTGGTGACCCACGGCGACTACTCGCTCGACAACATCCTGCTGGATGCCGAAGGCCGCGTCACGGGCGTCATCGACCTGGGCCGTGTCGGCGTGGCCGACCGCTACCAGGATCTGGCGATCCTGTGGAACTGCCTGGCCGAGTTTGGCTCTGAAGCGCAAAGCACGCTGTTCACGGCCTACGGCATCGTGCAGCCCGACGACCGCAAGCTGACCTTCCACCTGTGCCTGGACGAGTGCTTCTGACGGGTGACGCAGTTCCTCAGGTGCCGTCGACGACTTCGGCAGCCGCGCGGAAGGCATCCACCGCCGCCGGGAATCCGCAGTAGACGCTGGCATGCAGGAAGATCTCCTGCAGCTCCGCCGTCGTCACGCCATTGTTCAGCGCGCCACGCACGTGCGTCTTCAACTCGTGCGTGCGGCCCAGGGCCACCAGCATGGACACCGTGACGATGCTGCGCGTGCGCAGGTCCAGGCCCGCGCGCTGCCAAGTGTTGCCCCAGGCATGGCGGGTGACCAGTTCCTGCAGCGGTTCGGTAAACGGCGTGACCTTGGCCAGCGCGCTGTCGACGTAGGCGTCGCCCAGTACGGCACGACGGGTGGCAAGGCCTTGAGGGTCGAGATCCATGGTGGCTCCTTCGGTGCTGCAGCGCAGCATAGCGACGAGGCGCGGACACGGGTTCAGAAAGCAAGAAGCCCCTCTCCGCGGGGGCGAGGGGCTTCAAGGTCAACGCCGGGCGGTGCCCGAGTTCGTCACTCCATGTTGTCGATCATCACCTGCCCAAACCCGGAGCACGACACCTGCGTGGCGCCGTCCATCAGGCGGGCAAAGTCGTAGGTGACCTTCTTGCTCAACACGGACTTTTCCATCGAACTGATGATGAGGTCGGCCGCTTCCTTCCAACCCATGTGCCGCAGCATCATCTCGGCGGACAGGATCTCGGAGCCGGGGTTCACGTAGTCCTTGCCGGCGTACTTGGGCGCCGTGCCATGCGTGGCTTCGAACATCGCGATGGAGTCGCTCATGTTGGCGCCCGGGGCGATGCCGATGCCGCCCACTTGCGCGGCCAGCGCGTCGGAGATGTAGTCGCCGTTCAGGTTCAGCGTCGCGATGACGCTGTACTCGGCGGGGCGCAGGATGATCTGCTGCAGGAAGGCGTCGGCGATGACATCCTTGATGGTGATGTCCTTGCCCGTCTTCGGGTTCTTGAGCTTGCACCACGGGCCGCCGTCAATGGGCTGGGCGCCGAATTCCTTCTGCGCCAGCGCGTAGGCCCAGTCACGGAAGCCACCTTCGGTGAACTTCATGATGTTGCCCTTGTGCACGATGGTCACGCTGGGCTTGTTGTTGTCGATGGCGTACTGGATGGCCTTGCGCACGAGGCGCTCGGTGCCTTCCCGGCTGACCGGCTTGACGCCGATGCCCGAGGTGTTCGGGAAGCGGATCTTCTTGACGCCCAGCTCCTCCTGCAGGAACTTGATGAGCTTCTTGGCCTTGTCGCTCTCGGCCTCGTACTCGATGCCGGCGTAGATGTCCTCCGAGTTCTCGCGGAAGATGACCATGTCGACCTTGTGCGGCTCCTTCACGGGGCTGGGCACGCCGTCGAAATACTGCACGGGGCGCAGGCAGACGTAGAGGTCCAGCTCCTGACGCAGCGCAACATTCAGCGAGCGGATGCCGCCGCCAACGGGCGTGGTCAGCGGGCCCTTGATGGAGACGACGTACTCCTTCACGACCTGCAGCGTCTCTTCGGGCAGCCACACGTCGGGGCCGTAGACGCGGGTGCTCTTCTCGCCGGCGTAGATCTCCATCCAGTGGATCTTGCGGGTGCCGCCGTAGGCCTTGGCCACGGCTGCGTCGACCACCTTGAGCATGACGGGTGTGATGTCCAGCCCGGTGCCGTCGCCTTCGATGTAGGGAATGATGGGCTGATCGGGCACGTTCAGCGAGAAGTCGGCATTGACCGTGATCTTCTGGCCGCCTTCGGGCACTTGAATGTGTTGGTACATGGCAGGTGGGGCTTTCGCAATGAGGCGAGAGAAACGAGACGCGGCGAGTTTATGGCCGCGTCAGCAGGCCAGCATGACCCGCTGCCAAACCCCGTGCCCCAGCGCCCAGGCCGCGCCCAGCACCAGCGCGAGGCCGGCCAGGCGCAGCGCCAGCATCTCGCCGCCCGCGCCGCGCTTGAGCAGCCGCGCCCGCCACAGCGGCGCCACGACGAGGCCCGGCGTGCTGGCCAGCGCAAAACCCGCCATGGCCGCCGCGCCGCTGGGCACCGAGCCGGACAGGCCGGCCAGCAGCAGCGCCGCATGCAGCAGCCCACAGGGCATGGCAACCCAGGCCATGCCGGTTGCGAAGGCATGGCGGGGCTTGGGGCGCCAGTCCATCGCGCCCAGCCAGACAGGCATGCGGCCACGCACCAGCAGCGTCACACCCAGCAGCAGCAGCGCCGCCTGCAGCAGTGCCCAGGCCGGCTGCAGCAGGGCCGCGCTCTGGGATACGCGCGCAAGCGCCTCGGCCGACGCCGCCGCAACCGCGCCACCGGCCGTGTAGCCGAGCAGCCGCCCGGCCAGCAGCTTCATCGGGCGATTGCCGCCGGCCAGCGCACACGGCGCGCTGCACATCGCCGCGCAATGAGGCGTGCCGGCCAGGCCCATCAGCGTGGCCGACGCGATCAAGGCCGCGTCGAGCGACATCAGATGATTTTCGAGAAGCGCTCGCGGCTGGCGTCGGCCTGCAGATAGCGGTCGAAGACCAGGGCGACGGCGCGCACGAAGTACCAGCCCAGTGGCGTGACCTGGATGGCACCGGGCTCCATCGTGATCAGCCCTTGGTCCGCGAGCTGGCGCAGGCGGTCGAACTCGGGCGCGAAATAGGTCGGCACATCGACCAGGTACGACGCGGCGATGGACTCGAACTCCACGCGCCCCTGGCACATCAGCGCCATGATGACGGCGCGGCGCAGCAGGTCGTCGCGCGTCAACGCCAGGCCGCGCTGCACGGGGAGCTGGCGCTGGCGCAGTGCGTCCTCGTACTCGGCCATGGTCTTGGCGTTCTGGGCGTAGGTGGCGCCCACGCGGCTGATGGACGACACGCCCAGGCCGACGAGGTCGCAGTCAGGCTGCGTGGAATAGCCCTGGAAGCCGCGGTGCAGCAGGCCCTGGCGCTTGGCCACGGCCAGCGGGTCGTCCGGCAGCGCGAAATGATCCATGCCGATATAGGTGTAGCCCTCGCTCAGCAGCGCGCTGATGGCGCCGGACAGCATGGCCAGCTTGTCGCCGGCCGGTGGCAGCAGCTCGGCCACGATGCGGCGCTGCGGCTTGAAGCGCTGCGGCAGGTGGGCGTAGGCATACATCGCGATGCGGTCCGGGCGCAGTTCGGCCACCTGCGCGATGGTGCGGGCGAAGCTCGCGGGCGTCTGCAGCGGCAGGCCGTAGATCAGGTCGACATTGGTGGACGCAAAACCCAGCTCGCGCGCAGTGGCCATCAGCGCAGCCACCTGCTCCAGCGGCTGCACGCGGTGCACGGCCTTCTGCACGGCGGCGTCGAAGTCCTGCACGCCGAAGGACAGGCGGTTGAAACCCAGCGCGCGCAAGTGCGCCAGCCGGCCGGCATCCACCGTGCGCGGGTCCACCTCGATGGACAGCTCGGCGCCCGGCAGCAGCTTGAAGCGCTGGCGCAGCGCGTCCATCAGCGAGGTCAGCTCGGCATCGGACAGGAAGGTCGGCGAGCCGCCGCCCAGGTGCAGCTGCGACACCGGCGCCGTGCCGCCCATGGCCTCGGCCACGAGGTCCATCTCGACCTCCAGCGTGGCCAGGTAGGGCGCGGCGCGCTCATGGTGCTTGGTGATGATCTTGTTGCAGGCGCAGTAGTAGCAGAGCTGCTCGCAGAAGGGGATGTGCACGTAGACCGACAGCGGCTGCACCGTGCCGCGCTGGCGCAGCGCCTGCAGATGCTGAGGGCCCTGGTAGGCCTCCACCAGGCGATCGGCCGTGGGATAGGACGTGTAGCGCGGCCCGGCGACGTCGTGGCGGCGCAGCAGATCGGCATCGATGGGGCGGTCGGTGACAGCAGACATGGCGTCACTGTGCCGGCCGAAACAGGCCCCGGCGTTGATCCAGGTCAAGGCCGCAGCGGGTGCCGCCGAGAACAATGCATTTCATGCTGACCACCCTGCCTCGCCCCATGAGCGTGCCGATCACTCCCGACATGCCCGCGCAGCCCGCTGCCGCGGCGCTCGAGCCGCTCAAGGTCGCCTGCGCCAGCTGCAATCTGCGCGAGCTGTGCCTGCCCGTGGGGCTGAGCCCGAGCGACCTGCAGCGCCTGGACGGGCTGGTGGAAAAGCGCCGCAGCGTGCAGCGCGGCGACCACCTGTTCCGCAACGGCGACCGCTTCGATGCGCTGTACGCCGTGCGCACCGGCTTCTTCAAGACCTGCGTGAGCAGCGAGGACGGCCGCGACCAGGTCACCGGCTTCCAGATGGCCGGCGAACTGCTGGGGCTGGACGGCATCAGCAGCGACCACCATCACTGCGACGCCGTCGCGCTGGAGGACTCCTCCGTCTGCGTGATCCAGTACAGCCACCTGGAGGAACTGTCGCGGGAGTTCACGATGCTGCAGCACCAGTTCCACAAGATCATGAGCCGCGAGATCGTGCGCGACCACGGCGTGATGCTGCTGCTGGGCAACATGCGCGCCGAGGAGCGACTCGCGGCCTTCCTGCTGAACCTCACGCAGCGCCTGCAGGCGCGCGGCTTCTCGTCCAGCAGCCTGGTGCTGCGCATGACGCGCGAGGAGATCGGCAGCTACCTCGGCCTCAAGCTCGAAACCGTCAGCCGCACCTTCTCCAAGTTCCAGGAAGACGGCGTGCTGGACGTCAAGCAGCGCCAGATCACCGTGCTCGACCCGCAGGCCCTGCAGCGCCTGATCTCAAACGCCGCCTGCTGAAGCGCCGCCCGCGCGGCTCCAGCATCTTTGCTGCAGCGCAGCAAATGAGGCGTAGCATGGCGCCATGCGTCCCCAAGTCCTCATCATCGGCTGCGGGTTCGGCGGCCTGGAAGCTGCCCGCGCCCTGCGTACCGCCGATGTCGACATCACCGTCGTCGACAAGACCAACCACCACCTCTTCCAGCCCCTGCTCTACCAGGTGGCCACGGCGGGGCTCTCCGCGCCGTCCATCGCGGCGCCTATCCGGCATCTGTTCCGGCGCCAGCCCAATGTGACGACGCTGCTCGGCGAAGTCGTCGCCCTGGACGCCCAGGCGCAGACGGCCACGCTGAAGGACGGCGCCACGCTGCGCTGGAGCCACCTCATCGTCGCCGCCGGCGCCACGCACAGCTATTTCGGCCGCGACGACTGGGCCGCGCACGCGCCCGGGTTGAAGACGCTGCAGGACGCCTTCGAGATCCGCCGCCGCGTGCTGCTGGCCTTCGAAGCCGCCGAGCTCGAGGACGACCCAACCCGGCGCGCGGCGCTGCTGCAGTTCGTCGTCGTGGGCGGCGGGCCCACCGGCGTGGAGCTGGCCGGCACTTTTGCCGAGATCGCGCGCCACACGTTGCCCGGTGAGTTCCGCCGCATCGACCCGCGCCAGGCCCGCGTGCTGCTCGTGGAAGGCGGGCCGCGGGTGCTGCAGTCCATGCCCGAGGCCTTGAGCGAGCGCGCCCGCGAACAGCTGACGGCGCTGGGCGTGGAGGTGAAGCTGAACGCCCGCGTCACCGGCATCGACGCCGAGGGGTTGGACATCACGACCGCCGCTGGCCCGGAGCGCCTGCACAGCCGCTGCGTCGTCTGGGCCGCAGGCGTGGCCGCGTCGCCGCTGGGCCGCGCGCTGGCGGACGCCACCGGCTGCACGCTGGACCGCGCCGGCCGCGTCGTCGTCGAACCCGACTTGAGCCTGAAGGGCTTTGCGAACATCCAGGTCATCGGCGACCTGGCCGCCGCGCAGAGCCATGTGCCGGGCCAGGAACCCCGGCCGGTGCCCGGCGTCTCGCCCGGTGCCAAGCAGATGGGGCGGCAGGCCGCCGCCAACATCCTGCGCCGCCTGCGCGGTGAGGCGACAACGCCCTTCCGCTACAGCGACTACGGCAACCTCGCCACCATCGGCCGCCACAGCGCCGTCGTGGACCTGGGCACGCCGGCCGGGCCGCTGCGCTTCTCGGGCTACGCGGCCTGGCTGTTCTGGCTGTTCGCCCACGTGTACTTCCTGATCGGCTTTCGCAACCGCTTCGTCGTGCTGATGGACTGGGCCTGGGCCTACTGGACGCACGACAGGCACGCCCGCGTGGTTACCGAGGCCATCCCGGCGCGCGACGCGCAGGCTTGACCTCGTCGGCCGGCAGGTTGACGAGCAGCAGCGCCAGGCTGGCGCCCAGCGCGATGACGCCCCAGAAGATCAGGAAGCCGAGCGTGTAGACGGCCTGGGCCGACAGCTCGATGGGTGCTGCGCCGAACCAGCGCAGCTCGCCCGGGTCGACGACGGCGAACACCAGCAGCTCCAGCACGCCGGCCGAGAGGAAGGACGACCAGGCCACCGCCATCGCGAAGCGTGCGATGCGCGAAGGGCCGGCCTGTCCGTTCACCGCTTGACCTCCGGCGTGCCGGTGGCGGCGTGATTGCGGGCGATCAGCGCGGGCACGTCGCCAGACCGGGCGTGCACGTCGGCCGGCTCCACCTCATCGGCCGACTGCTGGGCCTTGGCGCGCAGGTCGAGCGGCGGGTCGGGGTGCTTGATCGCCAGGCCCAGCGTGACGAAGCTCGCGACGACGACGATGGCGGGCCCGCCCGCCACCAGCCACACCATCGGTTCCCGCCAGGCGGCGTTGGAATTCACTGCAGACATGGGGTTCTCCTCGCCGTCAGCGCGGCAGCACGAAGGTGGATTTTTCGACGACGCTCTCACTGGCCGCTCCGTCGATGCCGTCGTCGGCGCGGCTGATGCGGCTGATGCGCCAGTGCATCGGGTGGGCGCCAGGCTTGAGCTGCTGCGCCGCCTCGGGCGGCACGCGCAGCGCCACTGCCACCCAGCGCGCCTCGGCCGGCCCCAGGTTCACGGTGGTGGCCCGGGTGAGCACCAAGCCGGGCAGGCCGTCGGCTTCGATGCGATAACGCTGCGGTGACTCGGTCGCGTTCATGACCTGCAGCCGGTAGACGTTCTCGATCCAGCCATCGTCCACGAGGCGGGCCAGCGAGGCCCGGTCGCGCACGATGTCGACGCGGAAGCTGTGCCGCGAGGCCAGGCTCCACAGCACGGCCGCGCTGACCACCAGCAGCACGACGCTGTAGATCAGCACGCGTGGCCGCAGCACGCGCTGCCAGCGCTGGGCGCGGGTGAGGCCCTGCTCCAGGCCGTTCTCGGTGTCGTAGCGGATGAGGCCCTGGGCCGTTCCCATCTTGTCCATCACGCCGTTGCAGACGTCGATGCACGCGGCGCAGCCGATGCATTCGTACTGCAGGCCGTCGCGGATGTCGATGCCGGTGGGGCAGACCTGCACGCACAGGTTGCAGTCGATGCAGTCGCCCAGCGCGTGGCTGCTGGCCTCGCCCTTCTTGCCGCGCAGCGCGTTCTTGCCGCGCGGCTCGCCGCGGCCCGGGTCGTAGCTGACGATCAGCGTGTCGCGGTCGAACATCGCGCTCTGGAAGCGCGCGTAGGGGCACATGTACTTGCAGACCTGCTCGCGCATGTAGCCGGCGTTGCCGTAGGTGGCAAAACCGTAGAACAGCACCCAGAAGGTTTCCCACGGCCCGAGACCCCATGTGGCCACCTCGGCGGCCAGCGTCTGGATGGGGGTGAAGTAGCCGACGAAGGTGAAGCCCGTCCACAGGCCCAGCGCGATCCACGCCGCCTGCTTGCCCGCCTTGCGCCAGAGCTTGTCCAGCGACCAGGGCGCCTTTTGCTGCCGCAGCCGCGCGTTCCGGTCGCCCTCGAACCAGCGCTCGATGAGCATGAACAGCTCGGTGTAGACGGTCTGCGGGCAGGCATAGCCGCACCACAGCCGCCCGGCCACCGCGGTGAACAGGAAGAGACCGAAGGCCGAGATCATCAGCAGGGCCGTGAGGTACACGAAGTCCTGCGGGTACAGCACGAGGCCGAAGACGTAGAAGCGCCGCGCGTCCAGGTCGAACAGCACGGCCTGCCGTTCGCCCCAGTTGAGCCAAGGCAGGCCGTAGTACACGAGTTGGGTCAGCGCGACGATGGCCCAGCGCCAGCGTGCGTAGAAGCCGTCCACCGCGCGTGGATGGATCTTGTCTTCCGAGCGGTAAAGCCGGACGACCTGGGTGGCATCACCCGAGCCGGGCGCGGAAGGAGCAGGCATGGGCTCAGGGGGCGGCGGCAACGCTCTGCGACTGCGACAGCCCCCAGACGTAGGACGCCAGCACGCGGATCTGCTCGGGCGTCAGGCGCTCGCCATGGGCCGGCATCACGTTGTGCTTGCCGTTGTTCACCATCGCCATGACGGCTTCCTCACCCCAGCCATGCAGCCAGATCCTGTCGCGGAGGTTGGGCGCGCCCAGGGCCGGGTTGCCCTGGCCGCCGGGGCCGTGGCAGGCTGCGCAGGCCACGAACTTGGGCTTGCCGAGCTGGGCATACAGCGAGTTGTGCGGGCTGCCCGACAGCGACAGCACGTAGTGCGCGACGTTGCGCACGTCATCGCCCGACCCCACGGCCGGCGCCATGACGGGCATGTTGCCCTCGCGGCCCTTGGTGATGGTCTCGACGATGGTGTCGAAGCTGCCGCCCCACAGCCAGTCGCTGTCCGTCAGGTTGGGGAAGCCCTTGGAGCCCTTGGCATCGGCGCCGTGGCACTGCGAGCAGTTGTTGGCGAACAGGCGCTCGCCGATGGCGTGGGCCTTCGGGTCCCTGGCGAGTTGCTCCGGCGTCTGGCTGGCGAAGGCGGCGTAGACGGGCGCCATGGTGGCGCGCGCCTGCGCCACGTCGTTGGCATGCTCGCCCAGGCTCGTCCAGCCCAGAGTGCCGGCCTGGTTGCCCAGCCCCGGGTAGAGCGCCAGGTAGATGCCGGAGAAGACGATGGTCAGCACGAACAGGCCCATCCACCAGGCCGGCAGCGGGTTGTTCAGTTCGCGCAGATCCTCGTCCCAGACGTGGCCCGTCGTGTTGTCGGAGGCCATGACCTGGCGGCGGCTCGCGATGATGAGCAGGATGCCGCACAGGACCAGGCCACCGATGGTGGCTGCGGCAATGAAGACGGACCAGCCGTTGCTGAAGAAGTCACTCATTGCTCATCTCCCTCGAAGGGCAGACGAGCGGCGTCGTCGAAGCGGCCTCGCCAGGCCCAGACGACGATGCCGAGGAAGACGGCCAGCGACACCAGCGTCACGGCCACACGGAGTTCGTTGATGCCCATGTTGCGGGCTCCTTACTTGTTCGCGGTGCCAAGCACCTGCAGATAGGCCACCAGCGCATCGAGCTCGGTCTTGCCCTTCACGTCCTCGGCGGAGGCCTTCACCTCGGCCTCGGTGTAGGGCACGCCCAGCAGGCGCATCGCCGCCAGGCGCGCCGGCATGCCGGCCGCGTCCACGGGCGCGCTCACCAGCCAGGGGTAGGCGGGCATGTTGGACTCGGGCACCAGGTCGCGCGGGTTGTTCAGGTGGATGCGATGCCAGTCGTCGCTGTACTTGGCGCCCACGCGGTGCAGGTCGGGGCCGGTGCGCTTGCTGCCCCACTGGAAGGGGTGGTCGTAGACGAACTCACCCGCGGTGGAGTACTTGCCATAACGCAGCGTCTCGGCGGCGAGCGGCCGGATCATCTGCGAATGGCAGTTGTAGCAACCCTCGCGCAGATAGATGTCGCGCCCGGCCAGCTGCAGCGCCGTGTAGGGCTTGAGGCCGGGAGCCGCCTGCGTGGTGGAGCGCTGGAAGAACAGCGGCACGATCTCGACGACGCCGCCGACCAGCACGGTCAGCAGCACCAGCACGATCATCAGCAGGTTGCTGGTCTCGATGCGCTGATGGCCGGAGACGGCTTGGGAATGGTTGCTCATGGTGTTCCTTCAGGCGTAGGCCAGCGCCGGGGCGGGGATGCGCACCGACTGCGCACGGCCGACCTGCACGGTCTTGATGACGTTCCAGCTCATGACGAGCATGCCGCCGAGGTAGAGCAGGCCGCCGCCCAGGCGGATCACGTAGAACGGCCAGGTCGCCTTCACGCTCTCGACGAAGGTGTAGACCAGCGTGCCGTCGGGGTTGACCGCACGCCACATCAGGCCCTGCATGACGCCGGCAATCCACATCGCGGCGATGTAGAGCACGATGCCCAGCGTGGCGATCCAGAAGTGCAGCTCGATGGCGCGCTTGGAGTACATCTCCGTGCGGCCGAACATGCGCGGGATCAGGTGGTAGAGCGATCCCATCGAGATCAGGCCCACCCAGCCCAGCGCGCCGCTGTGCACGTGGCCCACCGTCCAGTCGGTGTAGTGCGACAGCGCGTTGACGGTCTTGATCGACATCATCGGCCCCTCGAAGGTCGACATGCCGTAGAACGACAACGCCACGATGAGGAACTTCAGGATCGGGTCGTCACGCAGCTTGTGCCAGGCGCCCGACAGCGTCATGACGCCGTTGATCATGCCGCCCCAGCTCGGCGCCAGCAGCACCAGGCTGAAGATCATGCCGACGCTCTGCGCCCAGTCCGGCAGCGCCGTGTAGTGCAGGTGGTGGGGGCCCGCCCACATGTAGGTGAAGATCAGCGCCCAGAAGTGGACGATGGACAGGCGGTAGCTGTAGACAGGGCGCTCGGCCTGCTTGGGGATGTAGTAATACATCATCCCCAGGAAGCCCGCGGTCAGGAAGAAGCCCACCGCGTTATGGCCGTACCACCACTGCACCATGGCGTCCTGCACGCCGGCATAGGCCGAGTAGCTCTTGGTGAGGCTGACCGGGATCTCCGCGCTGTTGACGATGTGCAGCAGCGCCACGGCGAGGATGAAGGCACCGAAGAACCAGTTCGCCACGTAGATGTGGCGGATCTTGCGGGTGCCGATCGTGCCGAAGAACACCACCGCGTACGCCACCCACACCACGGCGATCAGGATGTCGATGGGCCACTCGAGCTCGGCGTATTCCTTGCCGGTCGTGTAGCCCATGGGCAGCGAGATGGCCGCGAGCAGGATGACCAGTTGCCAGCCCCAGAAGGTGAACCAGGCCAGCTTGGGCAGGAAGAGCGCGCTCTGGCCGGTGCGCTGCACCACGTGGTAGCTCGTGGCGAACAGCGTGCAGCCGCCGAAGGCGAAGATGACGGCGTTGGTGTGCAGAGGCCGCAGGCGACCGTAGCTCAGCCAGGGAATGCCGAGGTTGAGATCGGGCCACGCGAGCTGGGCGGCAATGATGACGCCCACCAGCATGCCCACCACGCCCCACAGCACGGCGGCCAGCGCGAAGGCGCGTACCGGTCCGTCTTCGTATACCGCCCCGGTGGTGGCCAGGGCCTTTTCGTTCGCCATCGCGACTCCTTCAGTCTGATGCAAACGATTCTTCGCGCGAGAGCCCCTAGACGCCTTGATCCTCGTCAAGCAGGAAGCGTTCACCCTCGTGTTTGAGGTCGTCCAGTTGTCCGGAGTTCACGGCCCAGCCGAAAACCGCCAGGATCAGCAGCACCAGCACGACCGAGAACGGGATGAGGAGGTAGAGGATGTCCATCAGCGGTTCAGCCTTTGCGCGTTGAGGACGACGAAGAGCGAGCTGCTGGCCATGCCGATGCCGGCGGCCAGTGGCGGCAGCCAGCCGGACAGCGCCAGCGGCACGCAGGCCAGGTTGTAGAGCGCCGCCCAGGCCAGGTTCTGGCGCAGCACGCGGCGGGTCTTCTTCGCGAGCACGAGGGCCTGCGGCACCGCCATCAGCCGGTTGGACACCAGCAGTGCGTCCGCCGCGCTGCGGGCCAGCATGGCGCCCTGCCCCATCGCGATGCGCACGTCGGCCGCGGCCAGCACGGGCGCGTCGTTGATGCCGTCGCCCACCATCAGCACGCGCTCGCCGCGGGCTTGCCAGTCGCGCACCGCGGCGAGCTTGGCCTCGGGCGTCGCGCCGCCGCGCCAGTGGGCGATGTCGAGCAGAGCCGCCATGCGCGCGACGGCCGCGGGCTGGTCTCCCGACAGCAGGCGAACGCGACGGCCCTGGGCGCGCAGCGCCGTGACGGCCTCGGCGGCATCGGCCCGTGGCGCCTCGGCCAGGTCCAGCCACAGCACGCAGTCACCGCAGCCTGGACGACCGAAAGCGAGGCGCGCATCGGGATCGGGTCGGTCGCTGACCCAGGCCGGTGCGCCCAGGCGCCAGCGCTTGCCGCTCGCGTCGCGGGCCTCCACGCCGCGGCCAGCCACCTCGCGCACGTCGCTCCAGCTGCCAGCGCTGCCGTCGGCCAGGGCCTGGGCATGCGGGTGGCGAGACAGGCCGGCCAGGCTGCGCGCCACGGCCAACAGCGCGTCGGCGTCGGCACGGTGTTCGCCGT
Source organism: Roseateles sp. GW821-FHT02E12 (assembly GCF_059421665.1). Lineage (NCBI taxonomy): Bacteria > Pseudomonadati > Pseudomonadota > Betaproteobacteria > Burkholderiales > Sphaerotilaceae > Roseateles > Roseateles sp. GW821-FHT02E12. The sequence continues at coordinate 1,176,521 of NZ_JBWKVK010000002.1, read as the reverse complement.
GGGCCCACCAGCGGCGCAGCTGCAGGCGGTCCTCGCTGAGCGTGCCGGTCTTGTCGAACACGACGGTGTCCACCGCGCAGAGCCGCTCCAGCGCCGACAGGTCGGCCAGCAGCAAGCCACGCCGCGCCAGCGCGCCGCTGGCTGTCAGCCAGGCGGCGGGTGCAGCCAGCGTCAGCGCGCAGGGGCAGGTCACGATGAGCACGGCCACCGCAACGGCCACCGCGCGCGACGGGTCGATCCACCACCACGCGACACCCGCCGCCAGCGCCAGCAGCAGCACGACGGCCGTGAAGCCCGCCGCCACGCGGTCCAGCACGCCGTTGGAAGAAGGCCGCTGGCTCTGCGCCTGCTGCATCAGCCGCACGATGCCCTGCGCCGTCGTGTCGGCGCCCACGCGCTGCACGGCGACGACGAGCACGCCGTCCAGGTTGAGGCTGCCGGCCACGACCGCGTCGCCCGCGGCCTTGGCCACCGGTGCGGACTCGCCCGTCAGCAGCGCCTCGTTGACCCAGCCCTGGCCCGAGAGCAGGCAGCCATCCGCCGCGAAAGCCTCGCCGGCCGCCACGCGGATGCGGTCGCCCGGGCGCAGCGCTTCGGGCGCCACGCGCTCGCTCGTGCCGTCGTCCAGCAGCCGCTCGGCCGCCGCCGGCAGCGCACCCGCCACGGCCTCCAGCTCATCCGCCGCGCGATGGCGCGCGCCCAGCTCGAACCAGCGCGCCAGCAGCAGCAGCGCGACGAACATCGTCAGCGAATCGAAATAGACCTCGTGGCCCAACACGCCACCTGGGTCGAACAACGCACCGCTGCTGGCGACGAAGGTGACGGCGATGCCCAGCGCCACCGGCACGTCCATGCCCAGACGCCCCGCGCGCAGCTGCCGCCATGCGCCGCTGAAGAAGGGGCCGGCCGCGAACGCCATGACGGGCAGCGTCATCACCCAGCTGCCCCAGCGCAGCAGCTGGGCCAGATCGGCGCTGAGCTCGCCCGGCTCGGCCACGTAGGCCGGCGTGGCCAGCATCATGACCTGCATCATCAGGAAGCCCGCGACGAACAGCCGCCACAGCGCCTGCCGCCGCTCCTGGCGGCGCAGCTCGCGCGCCGGCGCGGCGACGTCGGGCGTGGCGCGGTAACCGGCGGCCTGCAGCGCGGCCAGCACGTCGGCCAGCGCAATACGCGCCGGCTGCCAGCGCAGCGCCAGGCGCGCCGACGCAGCATTGACGCTCGCACCCTCGATGCCCGGCAACTTCAGCAAGGCGGCTTCGATGATTCCCGAGCAGGCCGCGCAGTGCATGCCGGCCACCTGGAATTGCGACAGCGCCGCCCCGGCCGGGCCGTCGGGCCAGGCCGTGAAGGGGGCAAGAAGCCGCGCGTCGGCATCAGCCGCGTGCAGCCCAGGGGGCGGAGCGCTCACGCCGCCAATCTAGCCCGCAGCACTTCCGGGGCGCATGACCTGAATCAAGGCGCTGGCAATCTCCACGACTGCGGGAACGCATATTGCGTGCGCTCAAGGCGCTTGCAGCTTTTCAGGAGGCCCTGGCCATGTCGGATCTGTCGATACCCGTGGACGCCGCCAACGACGCGTCCGCCACGCAGTTCTCTCACGTCAAACCTGGGGACACGCCCTGGCGCCCCGACGGGCTGAGAGACTTCTTCCTGTACCGCGACCTCGGCGTTGCCGCCGCCACGGGCGGGCGTGTCATCGCGCACCTTGTGAAGGCAAACATGGCCCCGGAAAAGGGCACGGGATGGCACCGCCATGAGGCGGACTTCCAGATCGTGCTGATGACCAAGGGCTGGGCCAAGTTCATGTACGGCGATGAGGTGACGCTCGTCGAAGCTGGCGACTGCGTGCACCAGCGCCCGGGCATCGTCCACTACCTGTTCGACTACTCGCCGGACATGGAGTACCTGGAGATCGTCTCGCCCGCCGACTTCAAGACGGTGGACATGCCGGCACCCTGCGAGGTGCCGGTGCCCTCGCCCTGGGACTGAAGCCTAGAAGTCCATGTCGAGCTGCTCGATCTCGTCGGGCTCCAGCTTGGCAGCGGCCGTCCACTCCTTGAGCTCGGGCATGGCGCTGACGGTCTTGCAATAGGCCATGCAGGCGGGGTTCAGCGGCACGTCATAGGTCGTGAACCGCGTGACCACCGGCGCGAAGAAGGCGTCGGCCGCACTTCGCTTGGCACCGAACAGGTAAGGGCCGCCGTAGCGGGCCTGGCAGTCGGTCCAGATCTCAGTGATGCGTTCAATGTCGGGCCTGGCGCCGGCCCAGATCTTGTGGCGCGGGAAGTGGCCCTTGAGGTTCATGGGCAATGAAGCGCGCAGGTTGGCAAAACCGGAGTTCATCTCGCCGCAGATGGCCCGCGCATGGGCACGCGCGACGCGGTCGGCGGGCCACAGGCCGGCTTTGGGAAAGAGCTCGTTCAGATACTCGGCAATGGCCAGGTTGTTCCACACCGTGACACCCTCGTGGCGCAGGCAGGGCACACGGATGGACGGCGCCAGCAGCAACAGCTCCTTGCGGGCGTCTTCGTCATCGGGCGGCAGCATGACCTCCTCGAAGCCCAGGCCGGCAAAGCGCGTCAGCAGCCAGCCACGCAGCGACCAGGACGAGTAGTTCTTGCTGCTCAGCGTCAGCGTGGCGACAGGCGCCACCACCGCCTTGGGCTTGCGGGCGGGCGCAGGAGCGGCAGGTTTCTCGGCTTTCACAGCCTTGGTGACCTTCACGGATTTCGCCACCTTGCTGGCTGGGCGGGTCGGCGTGGCAACGGGCATGGGCGTCTCCTCGGAGGTCTGGGCACCTGCATCGACGCAAGGCCCATGCCATGCTGGCGCGCTACTTGCGTCGCTCAGGTCACCCCGGCCTTGCAGGAGCAGCCATGTACCCCGCCTATCAGGCCCACACCGATCTGCTGTGGCCCTTGCGCACGGCCACGCGCCTGTCCCTTCCGTTCCTGCAGCAGTCCGGCATCGCCGATGCGGGCTGGCTGCCTGCGCGGCAGTTGTCGGCGGCCGGCAAGGTCTTCGAGCTGGCCCAGATCACCCACACCCGCCCGCCCTGGCGCATCGGCGAGATCTTCAGCGGCGACGAGCGCTGGCCCGTGACCGAGGAAACCACACTGACCACGCCATTCGCGACGCTGCTGCGCTTTCGCAAGGAGGGCGCGCCGACGCAACCCAAGGTGATGGTGGTGGCGCCGATGTCCGGCCACTTCGCCACCTTGCTGCGCGACACGGTACGCACGCTGCTGCAGGACCACGATGTCTACATCACCGACTGGCACAACGTGCGCGACGTGCCGCTGGCCGCCGGCCGCTTCGGGCTGGACGAGTACACCGGGCACCTGATCGACTTCCTGGCCGCCATCGGCCCGCAGGCGCATGTGGTGGCCGTCTGCCAGCCCTGCGTCAGCGCACTGGCGGCCGTGGCACTGATGTCCGAGGACGATCACCCCGCCACGCCGGCCAGCCTCACGCTGATGGCCGGGCCCATCGACTGCCGCGTCAGCCCCACGGCCGTGAACGAGCTGGCGACCAGCAAGCCCATCTCCTGGTTCAAGAAGAACCTGATCAGCCATGTGCCCTGGCAGCACGCCGGCGCGGGCCGGCGCGTCTACCCGGGCTTCGTGCAGCTGTCGGCCTTCATGAGCATGAACAAGGACCGGCACACGAACGCCTTCAAGGACTACTACAAGCACCTCGTGGCCGACGAGTTCGACAAGGCCGAGGTGACGCGCATGTTCTACGAGGAATACCTGGCCGTGGCCGACCTCGCGGCGGACTTCTATCTGGAGACCGTCGAGCGCGTGTTCCAGACCTACGACCTGCCGCGCGGCGAGATGTTCTTCAAGGGCCGCCGCGTGAACCCGGCCGCCATCCGCCGCACCGCGCTGCTGACCGTGGAAGGCGAGCGCGACGACATCTGCTCGGTCGGCCAGACCCTGGCCGCGCAGGACCTGGCCAGCAGCCTGAGGGCATATCTGCGCACGCACTACATCCAGCCCAACGTGGGCCACTACGGCGTGTTCAGCGGACGGCGCTGGCAGCACCAGGTCTATCCGCTGGTGCGGCACGTCATTCAAGTCTCGCAATGAAAAAAGCCGGCGCGAGGCCGGCTTCTTCGAAGCGGGTTCCGCTCAGGCGAAGTTGGCTTCGGCGAACGACCAGTTGACCAGGTTCGACAGGAAGGCCTCGACGAACTTGGGGCGCTGGTTGCGGTAGTCGATGTAGTAGGCGTGCTCCCACACGTCGACGGTCAGCAGCGCCTTGTCGGCACCGGTCAGCGGCGTGCCGGCGGCACCGGTGTTGACGATGTCGACCGAGCCATCGGCCTTCTTCACCAGCCAGGTCCAGCCCGAACCGAAGTTGCCAACGGCGCTCTTCACGAAGGCTTCCTTGAAGGCGGCATAGCTGCCCCACTTGGCGTTGATGGCGTCAGCCAGCGCGCCGCTGGGCTCGCCGCCGCCTTCCGGCTTCAGGCAGCTCCAGAAGAAGGTGTGGTTCCAGATCTGCGCGGCGTTGTTGTAGATCGGGCCCGGATTCGGTGCCTTCTTGATGATCTCTTCCAGCGTCAGCGCCTCGTACTCGGTGCCCTTCTGCAGGTTGTTGAGGTTCACGACGTAAGCGTTGTGGTGCTTGCCGTGGTGGAACTCCAGCGTTTCCTTGCTGTAGTGCGGGGCCAGCGAGTCGATCGGGTAAGGCAGCGGGGGCAGCGTGTGTTCCATCGTGGAGTCCTCAGGTGTTGGGGGGAAGGGAAACCGAAAGATTGTAGGGAGACGAAATCACCCCTGCGATGACGGCAGAACCTGCAGCTGCGCGCTGCCGTCGGCCAGCACGGCCCTGACCTCGCGGCCAGGCGTCAGCGCCTTGGCCGATGTGATCGCGCCGCCGGCGCCATCGTCCAGCCAGGCATAGCCGCGCGCCAGCACGTGCTGGGGGTCCAGGGCTTGCAGGCGGGCCTGCAAGGCGTCGAGCCGGGTGTGCTGGCGCACGAGGATGTCGCGGTGAGCGCGCGCATGTCGTTGCTCAAGGTGGTTCAGGCGCTGGCCTTGCAGTTCGACACGCCGCCTGGGTGCCGCGGCAGCACGCTGGGCCAGCAGTTCAAGCAGGCGCCTCTGGCGGGCCAGGGCGTCGCTCGGCCGCGCCAGGCGCAGGCCGAGGCGGTCCAGACGCTGCGCGAGGGACTGCAGGCGGTGGTCGACGCGCAGGGTCAGCGAGCGCTCCAGTCCGGCGAGCTGGGCCAGCAGAGCCTCGCGCGCTGGTGCCGCCAGCTCGGCAGCGGCCGTGGGCGTGGGCGCGCGCAGGTCGGCGGCGAGGTCGCACAGCGTCACATCGGTCTCGTGGCCAACGCCGCAGACCACGGGCAGTGCTGATGACGCCACCGCGCGCACGACGCGCTCGTCGTTGAAGGCCCACAGGTCCTCCAGCGAGCCGCCGCCGCGCACAAGCAGCAGCACGTCCACCTCGGCCCGCGCGTTGGCCGCCTGCAGCGCCCGGACGAGGGCAGGCGGTGCCTCGACGCCTTGCACCGGGCTGGGGTAGACGACGACCTCGACCTGCGGGGCGCGCCGCGCCAGTGCCGTCAGCACGTCGTGCAGGGCCGCGCCGGCTGTCGATGTGATGACGCCGATGCGCCGCGGATGGCTGGGCAGCACGCGCTTGGTGTCGGCGTCGAACAGGCCTTCGGCGGCCAGCCGCGCGCGCAACTTCAGGAACTGCTCGTAGAGCGTGCCGGCGCCGGCGCGGCGCATGGCTTCGACGACGAACTGCAGCTCACCGCGCGGCTCGTAGACGGCGACGCGGCCCCGCACTTCTACCAGCACGCCCTCGCCCGGCGAAAAGTCCAGCATGGCCGCCGCACGGCGGAACATCGCGCAGCGCAGGCTGGCGGCCTGGCCGTCAGCATCCTTCAACCCGAAATAGCAGTGCCCGCTGGCTGCCCGCGTGAAGCCCGAGATCTCGCCACCCACGGCGACGACGGCGAAGCGCTCGGCCAGGCTCTGGGACATAGCCTCCAACAAGCCGGCCACACCCCAGACACGACGATTTGAAGCGGGTTCGCGGCCTTCAATCACGCGCAAACCCAATGCCGGCGCGGGCCTGGAAGTCCACAGCCGCGCCAATATTGGGCTGGCGGGCTATTTCCGTGCACGGCGCCTGTCACGGTACCGTCATGAGCACATAAGGCCTTGTTTTTCAATTCGAATTCCACTGCTCAAACTTGAGGCAAGTTGTCCAAGGCCTTGATTTGACGGCCTCTGCCGGCCCGCGAAGTGGGCTTGCCCACAAAGTTATCCACAGCAACGGTGGATTATGGGAACGCTTTCGTGGGGTTCGGGAGCGGCCGGCAACGCCTGAGGCTGGGGCCATAATCCCGCGCACTCTTGCTGCCATCCGCGGCCGCTTTCGCGACGCATTTTTCGACGGGGACGCCCTTGTTTTCGATCATACAAGCCGCCGGTTGGCCGATTTGGCCCTTGCTCCTGTGTTCAGTGGTGGCCCTGGCCCTGATCATCGAGCGCCTGTCCAGCCTGCGCTCCAGCCGCATCATGCCGCCGCGCCTGCTGGAGGACGTGCTCAACGTCAGCGCCCAGCAGCTGCCGGCGCCCGACATGGTCGACCGCCTGGCCGAGAACTCGGTGCTGGGCGAGGTGCTGGCCTCGGGCCTGCGCGCCGTAACGGCCGAACCGCAGATGCCAGAGGGCAAGCTGCGCCTGGTGTTCGAGTTCGCCGGCCGTCGCGCCGTGCACCAGCTTGAGCGCTACATGAACACGCTGGGCACCATCGCCACGGCCGCGCCGCTGCTGGGCCTGTTCGGCACGGTGGTGGGCATGATCGAGATTTTCGGCAGCCAGACGCCCGGCGGCGGCAACCCCGCCCAGCTGGCACACGGCATCTCCATCGCGCTGTACAACACCGCCTTCGGCCTGATGATCGCCATCCCCTCGCTGATGTTCCACCGCTACTTCAAGGGCCGCATCGAGGAGTACGTGCTGGAGCTCGAAGCCGCGGCCGACCGGCTGCTGGGCCAACTGCGCCGCTACACGGCCTGATCGAGGGCATCGCGTCATGCGCTTCCGCTCCCCACGCACCGAGCCGCCGGAGATCAACCTGATCCCCTTCATCGACGTGCTGCTGGTGATCCTGATCTTCCTGATGCTGTCGACGACCTACTCCAAGTTCACCGAGCTGCAGATCACCCTGCCCTCCGCCGACGCGGAGAAGTTGAAGGACAGGCCGCAAGAGGTCATCGTCGGCATCGCCGCCGACGGCCGCTTCGTCGTCAACCGCCAACCGGTCGAGGGCCGCTCGGTGGACATCCTGATCGGCGCGCTGCGTCAGGCTTCGGGCGGCAATGCAGAGGCGTCGCTGATCATTTCGGCCGATGCCGCCACGCCTCACCAGGCCGTCATCAACGTGATGGACGCCGCGCGCCGCGTCGGCCTGACGCGTGTCACCTTCGCCGCGCAGACCGACGCTCGCTGAGCGTCTTCAGCGCGAATGGCTGACCGGCGGGCCGCTGTCGGCAGCGCTGCTGCCGCTGAGCTGGCTTTACCGCGCGCTGCTGGCGCTTCGCGAACTCACCTATCGCTCGGGCCTGAAGCGCCGCGAGACGCTGCCCGTGCCGGTCATCGTCGTCGGCAACTGGATCGTCGGCGGCGCCGGCAAGACGCCGACGACGCTGGCCCTGCTGGAGCTGCTGAGCGCGCGCGGCCTGCGGGCCGGCGTGGTGTCCCGCGGCTACGGGCGCGAGGGTGACGGCGTGCGCCTCGTCACAAGGGTGTCGACGGCGCGCGAGGTTGGCGACGAGCCGCTGCTCATCCATCTGCGCAGCGGGGTGCCGGTCGCCGTCGGCCGGGATCGCGTCGCCGCAGCGCGCGCGTTGCTGGCAGCTGAGCCGGGCCTGCAGCTGCTGGTCAGCGACGACGGTCTGCAGCACTGGCGGCTGCCGCGCGACTTGAGCCTGCTGGTGTTCGACGAACGCGGCTTGGGCAATGGCCGGCTGCTGCCCGCCGGGCCGCTGCGCCAGCCGCCCGCGCCGCTGGCGGACGACCAGCTCGTCGTCTACAACGCGCCGCAGCCCAGCACCGCCCTGCCCGGCTTCGTCGCCGAGCGCCGGCTGGCGGGCGCGGTGACGCTGGCCGATTGGTGGGCCGGCCGGCCGGCGCAGATGGATACGCTGCTGGCGCTGCGCGAGCGGCCGGGCCTGCTGGCCGTCGCTGGCGTCGCAAGACCGCAGCGCTTTTTCGACATGCTGGCCGGCCTGGGGCTTCGCGCGGACACGCTGGCCTTGCCCGACCACGCCGACTTTGCAGCGCTGCCTTGGCCCCCCGACACAGCCGGCATCGTGCTGACCGAGAAGGACGCCGTGAAGCTGCCGCCGGAGCGCGTCGGCACCCTGCCCGCCTGGGTCGTGGCGCTAGACTTCTCGCCCGGTGCCGGCTTCGAGGCCGCACTGGACGCCCAACTGCAAAAACTCTTCCCTCTCGCCTGATGGATCAACGCCTCATCGAAATGCTGGTCTGCCCGCTTTGCAAGGGGCCGCTGACGCTGCTGCGCGAGGGTGAGCTGCCCGCGCTGGCCTGTCGCTTCGACCGCCTGGCCTTCCCCATCCGCGACGGCATCCCGCTGATGCTGGAGAGCGAGGCCAAGCCCTGGGATCCGGACGCCGTGAGCGCACCCGTCCCGTTGGCACCGTGAGCTTCACGGTCATCATCCCGGCACGCCTCGCGTCGACGCGACTGCCGAACAAGCCGCTGGCTGACATCGCCGGCCTGCCGATGATCGTGCGCGTGGCGCGCCGCGCTGCCGAGTCGAGCGCGAGCCAGATCGTCGTCGCGACCGATGCGCCGGAGGTTGCCGCCGCCTGCGCTGCCCACGGCGTGACAGTGTTGATGACGCGCGCCGACCATCCGTCCGGCAGCGACCGTCTCGCCGAGGCCGTCGAGCAGCTCGGGCTCGCCGACGATGCCGTCGTCGTCAACGTGCAGGGCGATGAGCCACTGATCGCTCCCGCCATGATCGACGCCTGCGCCGCGACGCTGGCCGCCCAGGCCGACTGCGTGATGGCCACCGTCGCCCATGCGCTGACCGACCCTTCCGAGTTCACGAACCCCAATGTCGTCAAGCTCGTCACCGACAAGGCCGGCCGGGCGCTGTATTTCTCGCGCGCACCCATCGCCTGGTGGCGCGACGGTGCCGGCCAGCCCAACCAGGCGCTGCGTCATGTCGGCCTGTACGCCTATCGCGCCGGCTTCCTGCGCCGCTTCCCCCAGTTGGACGTCAGCCCGCTGGAGCAAATTGAGTCACTGGAGCAGTTGCGCGTGCTCTGGCATGGCGAGCGCATCGCCGTGCATGTGAGCCCCGAGCGGCCTGGTCCGGGGGTCGACACGCCCGAGGATCTGGAGCGCGTACGAGGCCTCATCAAGGGTTGACGCGGGTCTGTCACGTCAGGCCCCCGAAAGGCCGCATGCGATACTGACCGCTGACCTATGCAGGACTTTTTCACAGTCCTGACGAGACAAGGAGACCCATGCGACTGATCCTTCTGGGCGCGCCAGGCGCCGGCAAAGGCACCCAAGCTGCCTTCATCTGCAAGCAATTCGGCATCCCGCAGATCTCCACCGGCGACATGCTGCGCGCGGCCATCAAGGCCGGCACGCAAATGGGCCTCGCCGCCAAGGCTGTGATGGATTCAGGCGCGCTGGTCAGCGACGACATCATCATCGGCCTCGTCAAGGAACGCATTGCTCAAGAAGACTGCGCCAAGGGCTTCCTCTTCGACGGCTTCCCGCGCACCATTCCCCAGGCCGATGCAATGAAGGCGGCCGGCGTCAAGTTGGACTACGTGCTCGAGATCGACGTGCCATTCGACGCCATCATCGAACGCATGAGCGGCCGCCGCGTGCATGTGGCCTCAGGCCGTACGTATCACGTCAAGTTCAACCCACCCAAGGTCGCCGGCAAGGACGACGAGACGGGCGAGGAACTGATCCAGCGCGAGGACGACAAGGAGGAGACAGTCAAGAAGCGCCTGGACGTCTACTCCGCGCAGACGCGCCCTCTTGTCGACTACTACTCGCAATGGGCTGCCACCGGCGATGCCAGTGCGCCCAAGTACCGTCGCATTGAAGGCGTCGGCTCCGTCGACGACATCATGAAGAAGGCACTGGCCGCGCTGGCCTGACCGTAGTCGCCTCACCAAGCCGCGCGCCTTCGGGTCCGCGGCTTTTTTGTCGCTGGGCCGCCCCAAGACAAAAAGCATCCCCACGGGGGATCGGTCAGGCGCGCAGCGTATGACTGAGGGGTCAGGTTTGTCGGCCACAATTGACGTACACGTCAATCAAACCAGGAGATCCTCACCATGGAAATCGCAGGCAAGGTGTTCATCGTCACCGGCGGCGCCTCTGGCCTCGGCGAAGGCACGGCGCGCATGCTGGCCAGCCACGGCGCCAAGGTCGTCATTGCCGATCTGCAAGTCGAACGCGGCCAGGCCGTCGCGGCAGAGCTTGGCGGCGCCTTCGTCAAGTGCGACGTCAGCCAGGAAACCGATGGCCAGGCCGCGGTGGCTGCCGCAACCGCGCTGGGCAAGCTGGTCGGCCTCGTCAACTGCGCCGGCATCGCGCCGGCCATCAAGACAGTAGGCAAGGACGGCGCGCACCCGCTCGCGGCCTTCAGCAAGACCGTCACGGTCAACCTGATCGGTACCTTCAACATGATTCGCTTGGCCGCTGAAGCCATGGCCAAGAATGAGCCCGAGCCGACCGGCGAGCGCGGCGTGCTGATTTCGACCGCCTCAGTCGCAGCCTATGATGGCCAGATCGGCCAGGCGGCGTACTCGGCCTCCAAGGGCGGCGTCGTCGGCATGACGCTGCCGATCGCGCGCGACCTGGCCCGCAACGGCATCCGCAACATGACGATCGCGCCCGGTATCTTCGGCACGCCGATGCTGTTTGGCATGCCTCAGGAGGTGCAGGACGCTTTGGCCGCCAGCGTGCCCTTCCCGAGCCGCCTGGGCAAGCCCGAGGACTACGCCAAGCTTGTGCATCAGATCGTCACGAACGACATGCTGAACGGCGAGGTCATACGCCTGGACGGCGCGATTCGGCTCGCGCCGAAATAAAGCGCCGAGCGCCATGAAAAAACGGGCCTGGTTCGCACCAGGCCCGTTCTGTTTTGGTAACGCCTCGATCAGCGTTTCGTCGAGCGCGACTGGATGATCCACAGGCGGGCCAGGTCAGCCGCACCTTCCGGGCCCTTGACCGTCTTCCAGGCGGACTGGGCCTTGGAAGGCTCACCCGCCAGTTGGTGCGCCAAGCCAAGGTAAAGCTTGGCATCCTCAGGACGCTTCAGATTGCCCTTGGCGATGCCCTGCTCGATCTGGTCGATACCCTTCTTGGCATTGCCACCGAAGGCATTGGCCAGGCCCAGGGTCACAAAAGCATTGCCATCCTTGGCAACCTCGGCTGCCTTCTCGTTGGCTGCCGCTGCGGCCTTGGCCTCACCGATCTTCTTGACCATGAGGTCAGCCAGGCGCTTGTGGCGGGCACCTTCGGTACCTTGGCCCAGCACGCCAGCAGCCAGACCCTTGTCGACGACTTGCTTGCCCTCTTCCGGATAGCCAGCCTGGGCGGCCAGCTGGGCCATTTCCATGTAGTCCTCGGCACCACGCGACATGTTGCCGGTGGCCAGGCGCAGGCGGTAGAGATCCAGCGCGTAGCGGCTGCTGTCGAAGCTCTTCTTCTGCGGCAGACCGCCGAGGATCTGGGCCCAAAGCTTGGGATCCGGATAGAAGTTCAGCAGCTTTTCAGTCGCGATGCCCTCGGCATTCGCGTCGCCCTTTTTCTGGGCCGCGAACAGCAGCAGGTTGAGCTTGTCCTTGGAAGGTGCGCGGCCAGCACGTTCGTCGGCCGAGATTTCTTCCAGGGTGTCCTTGATCGTCCCGGACATGTCGCCCGACAGGAACTGCGCGTTCTGCTGCACCTGCTTCATCGTCGGGCTGTTGCCGCCTTCCTTGAAGTAGCGCTGCGCCCAGTTCAACGCCTTGGCATTGTCCTTGTTGCGCAGATAGGTGCCAGCGATGGCTTCCATGTACTGCAGCTGCTGGGCTTGCGACAGCTTGCCAGCGCCCTTCAGGACGTCGAAGGAGCGTGCCATCGCGTCGGGCTCGTTGGCGCCCATCGCGGCAGAGAAGCGCACACCCTCGATCGCATTCGTCTCACCCGCGGTGCGGCCACCCACGGCTTCAGCGTCGCGCAGCTTGGCAAGCGCTTCCTTGTACTTGCCGGCCTTGACGAATTTGCTGGCCTCGGTCAACGGCGTACCGACTTCCTTGCGGACGCTGTCTTGAGCGGACGCCTGGCTGAAACCGAACTCAGCGCCGGGCGCGCCGTTCAGGGACAGGGCCAGGGCGCCAACGGCGACAGCCACCATGGTTTTCAAAGTCTTCAACTTGCTCTCCTGCAAAGCAAAAACGCGCCGCCCTCTCGGGCAGCGCGTATCAAAGTATCGCGGTCAGCGGTCCCGAACACACGTCACTTGGCGTATTGCTCGTTACCGACCATGCCCATCTTCTTGACATTGTTGCGCTGCGCGGAAGCCATCACCGCGGCAACAGCACCGTAGTCCACCAGCTTGTTCGGCTTGATGTGGATTTCAGGCTGCTGGTCGAGCGGCAGTTCACCGACTTCCTTCAGCTTGACGTCGACGGCTGCCTGATTCGGCAGGGCCGCCTCGTCCCAATAGACGGTCCCGTCAAAGTCGATCAGAACCGTATGCACAACCGGATCCTGTTGAGGCGGCTGCGTGCTCGGCGGCGGCATGTCCAGGTTGACCGTGTGCAGCTGGATCGGGATGGTGATGATGAGCATCACCAGCAGCACCAGCATCACGTCAATCAGCGGCGTCGTGTTGACGTCCATCATGACTTCGGGTTCACCGCTGCCCGACGAGCTTCCGACATTCATTCCCATGTCTAACTCCTAGGGTCAGTTGCGAGCCGGCGGCTCGGTGACGAAGTTGATCTTCATGATGCCAGCGCGCTGGCTGGCGAAGATCACGCGACCGACCGACTCATAGCGGGACTTGTCGTCGCCGCGGATATGCACCTCGGGCTGCGGGTTCTTGACCGATTCCTTGCCGAGGCGCTTCACCAGCTCCTCCATGTCAGGAACCAGCTTCGTGCCCCAATAGACGTCGCCGTCCTTGCTGACCGAGATTTCGATGTTTTCCGGCTTGGTGACGCGGACCTGGTTGGTCTCCTTGGGGAGATTCACCGCGATCGATTGCGTCACCACCGGCACAGTGATGAGGAAGATGATCAAGAGCACCAACATCACGTCCACGAGGGGCGTGGTGTTGATGGTCGAGACCACTTCTTCTTCGCTGGAAGAGGATCCGACGTTCATGCCCATGGCATTGGCTCCTGGATGAGCGGCTGCTCAGGGATTAGCGCTTGGCGACCGAACGGTTACCCATCAGCACGCCGTGCAGGTCGCCGGCGAAGGAACGGACTTGGCTCATGACGCTCTTGTTGCGGTTGACCAGCCAGTTGTAGCCCAGCACGGCCGGCACGGCGACGAACAGGCCGATGGCGGTCATGATCAGCGCGGCGCCCACGGGGCCGGCAACCTTGTCGATGGAAGCCTGGCCAGCCAGACCGATGGCGGTCAGCGCGTTCAGGATGCCCCACACCGTGCCGAACAGGCCGATGAAGGGAGCCGTGGAACCGACGGTAGCCAGGAAGCCCAGGCCGGCGGAGATCTTGGTGTTGACGTCGGCGACGGCGCGGTCGACGTTCATCGTGACCCAGCTGCTGTGGTCGATGTTCTCGGTCAGGGCGCCTTCATGGTGCTCCGAGGCGTCGATGGCGGCAGTGGCGATGTAGCGGAAGGCGCTTTCTTCCTTCAGGCTCTTGACGCCGTCAGCCAGGCTGGCCTTCTTGAAGAAGGTGGCGCGGACTTCCTTGGCTTCGGAGCCCAGCTTGGCGGTGTCCCACAGGCGCACGACCAGGATGTACCACGAGCCCATGGACATGATGCCCAGGAGAACCAGCACGGCCTGGTCAACGACGTTGCCGTGGGCCAGGATGTTGGTCAGGCTGTAGGGGTTCTCTTGCTTGGCGGGAGCGGCAGCAGCAGGTGCGGCGCCAGCGTCGACCGCAGCCGAGGCGGCGTCGGCCGGCTTCTGATCTTGCGCGTGGGCAGGCGAAACGGCCAGGGTCGCGGCGATGGCGATAGCGGCAAGGAAGCCGGTGATGCGAGAAATCATGGAGTCAACTCCTAGGGAAAGATTCTGGTTTGATGCGGTGCTGGATGCGCCGGTCTGGCGCCGGGTTCGAAGCGGTTCTCTTACTCGATCTTGAACTGGAACTCCTGCTCGAACACGTGATCACCCGGGCACTCATAGGTGTCACGAAGGGTCGCCTCGATGGCCTGAACCAGGGCGCGCTGCGCCTTGCGGTCCACGCCACCGCGCAGCGAGGTGATCTCGACAGCGGTAACACGGCCAGCCTTCACGGTGGCGACGGCCTTGTAGAGGGCTTCGCCGCTCCAGTTGACCGACGGCATTTCGGGCTTGCCCATCTTGGTGCAAACCATGCCAGCAGTGATCTTGGTGGGCCTCGGAGCAGCCGGCGGAGCGGCAGGCGCCGGAGCAGGCTGCGGACGGACCGACTCCACAGCCGGCGGTGCGACCTGAGTGGACTGGATGGCCGGCGCCGGCGGTGCGGGCGCGGTCACCTGGAATTCGGGCGGCGGCACGAAGGGCGGCGGCGGGGCCTTGAGGTCCGGCGGCGGCGGAACCACCTTCTCGGGCGGCGGCGGCGGCTTGACCTTCTCCTCGATCACCTTGACGTCGATCGGGCCGGTAACCTTCTTGACCAAGTCTTTCGCCAGGCCACTGGCCAAGGCATAGATGGCCACGACGTGGATCAGGACCACGACACCGAAGCCCGTGAACCGGGATGCGCCCTGCTTCTCCTGCGCAAAATTCATGCGCGCTCCTTCTTGCAACTACAAATCACAGTCAATGACTTTTTTCTGAGGAAAGCGGCCACTGCCACGGCGGAAGTTGCGTTCCTGCCGCCAACTCGTTTCCGAAGGGCATGAATTCTAGATCGCGGAGAGAACTATTCCGCCTCGTCGAAAACACGCAATTCGGCCGGGATGCAAGGCCTCGTTACACCTGTTCGAGCAAAAAAAACGCCCGGTGGCCTGAGCCGTCGGGCACGCGTTTCATCGCCACGAACTAGGCACAGTAAGACCGCACCTCCGGCCAAATCTGGCCACGCCACATCTTAGCCCCGCCATTTAGGGCCCCTTCTTGGGGCTAACCCGGGCAGATAGAACAGGCTGATTACATGCGCCTCGACTCTGAAACGAGCCGCAACGAAGACTTCGGTCAGGCGGCGATCAGCCACCCGGTGATGGCATTGCGCTGACCTTGCGCAAAGGGCGGCACATAGGACACGAAATGGGTCTGGGGCACCGCGAACAAGGATAACGAATTGAAATGCGGGAAGAAGCTGTCGGTCACGCTACCGTCACGCTCGCTGAAGTTCAGCAGGCCACCCCAATCGGGCCGCCATTGGCGGGTCAGGTTGATGACGTAGGCCAGTCGCCGCTCCTCGACTTCGACATGGTCGTCATGGGCGAGCAGGAAGCTGCCCGGGGCGTACATGGTGGCCTGGGCGTAGACGCGATTGACCTCGGGGATGCCGGTGATGTCGCGCATCACGGAAAGGAAGGCATCGTCGGCCATGTAGCGGATGAATCGTGCCAGCAGCCCGGTGTCCCCGCGCTGCAGCGCATCGGCCAGGGATTCGGTATAGAACGAAAACTGGAATTGGTGACGTGCGACGTCCACGACGCCATCAACCAGGTGGGCACGCTGGCTCGCGTCAAGGCTGCGCAGCTGCTCGCCGGTCAGGCGTCGGTCGCCCTGGGTGTCGCGGTAGCACAGGCTCCAGTCGATGGCCTCGACCGCGCGCGCCAGCGCATCGGCCACCGCCGGCGTGAAGAAATCGCGGATCAGCAGGCGGCGATCGCGGCCGAACTGCGCCTTGAGCTGGCTCAGGTCGAGGGCCGGATTGATGTAGTCCATGGGAAGGCTGAGCGGAAACAAAAAGGCAGGCCCGAGGGCCTGCCGGATTGTGTTCGACCGGTGAGGATCAGAACTTGTAGTTGGCGCGCAGGTAGAAGCTGCGGCCCTTGACGTCGGCGTAGGTCGGGTCGAAGCCGACCTGGAAGTAGTCTTCCTGGGTCGTCGTCGGCGGCTTCTTGTCGAGCAGATTCAGGATGCCGGCCGTGAGGGTCAGGTTCTTCACGCCCTTGTACTGGCCTTGCAGGCTCCACAGATCGTAGTGGGGCACGTGACGCACTTCGTCGTAGTCACGATAGCCGCTCTGACGGAAGTAGCGGACGCCGGCAGCCCAGGCATTGCCGTCCCAATCGACGCTGTAGTTCTGCTTGAAGCGAACCACCGGGCCGCCGCGCAGGTACTTGCCCAGCGTGTCCTCGACATCACCGGTGACGACGTTGGTTTCGCTGCTCTTGGTGACGAGCGTGCCTTCCCAACTCGGCGTGAAGCTGCCGAGGTCGGTACGGATGCGGTACTTGGCCGACATGTCGAAGCCCGACACCTTGGCCTGGCCCACGTTCTCGAGCGAGGCCTCGACGTGGTCGAGGTAGCCCAGGGCGTTCTTCACCAGGCGGTTGGCGTAGACCGAGCTGCTGGTCGTGGCGCCGGTTTGATGGGCGAACCAGTCCTTCAGGATGTCGTCGCCGCTGAGCGCCTTGATGCCGTCGGTGATCTTGATGTCGAAGTAACCCACTTCCATCGACAGATCCTTGATCGGTTCAAAGACCAGGCCAACGGTGGCCGTCTTGGACTTCTCAGGCTTGAGGTTGCGGTTGCTGTTGTTGATCACCGTCAGCTGCGTGTCGCAGTAGTTGGGATCCGGGAAGGTGGCGCAGCCCTTGAGCGTGTTGTAGTACGGGTCGGTGAAGTTGCCGCCCGTGTTGGTGCCAGCGGAAGGCGCGTAGAGGTTGTCCAGTGCGGGAGCACGGAAGCCCTTGCCCACCGAGGCACGCACCAGCAGTTCCTTCATCGGCGTCCAGCGCAGGCTGAACTTCGGGCTGGTGGACGACAGATTGGGCGAGCTGAAGGCACCGTCACGCGACTCACCCTTGGCACCGCTGTAGCGGTCGGCACGAACGGCGGCGTTCAGTTCCAGGTTCTTGATCACCGGCAGGTTCAGCTCGGCGTACAGACCCGTCGTCTTGCGTTCGCCGCGCACCTTGCCGGCGTTGCCCGAGCCGCCAACGATGTCGCCGGAACCAGCGATGTCGGAGTAGCCGTCCAGGTACTCTTCCTTGCGGATGTCCAGACCGGCAGCCACGGCGGCGTTACCGCCAGCCATCGCGAACAGTTCGCGCGAAGCCGACAGGTCGAAGGCATTCAGCGTGGTCTTGGAGGCACGGTTGTTGCCATGCAGCTCGGCCTCCTTCAGCAGTGCCAGGCCGACAGCGTCGTTCGGGCCGAAGGGGTTCACGTTGCCGGTCTTGAGCACGCGCACCAGTTGCGTGTCCGAGAAGTTGCCGGTCAGGAAGTCTTCGCTGGCCTTGGAGGTGGCCTTCATCAGACCAAGCTTGTAGTCCCAGCCAGCCAGGACACCTTCGGCGCCGACGAGGGCGCGGGTCATGCTGTTGCTGACGCTGGTCAGGCGTTGACCACCGTCAACCATGCGCCAGGCGATGACGATGTCGCCGCGATAGCCCTTGCTGCTGGACGCGTCCACGGCAGCAGTGGGGTAGTACTTGCCACCGGCCGGGTAGAGGTAGTCGTCGCGGCCCGTCGTGCTCGACGGCGTTTGCGACGAGCCCAGCGTGATCTCGTTCTTGGAGTAGGACAGCTCGGCGAACAGCAGGTGGTCTGCGCTCAGCTCGGCCGTGCCGCGCACCAGACCGCCAATGCGGGTGGACGCCGGGATGATGTCGATCTTGCTGGTGTAGTCGTAACGGCAGTTGGCGCCACCAGGGAAGCTATCAGGCGGCTTGCAGTTCGGGAAGCCGGCGACGCCGGGGATGTAGGCACCCGTCGTGGCGTTGTAGGCGTTGGCCGGGAAGGTGTTGCCCGACGACTTGACGACGCCGATGTCCGGACGGTTGCCGGTCTTGGCGAACGGGCGGTCCGCTGCGCGGACCACGTCGTATTCCTGGAAGCTGAAGGTGCCCAGGATGTTGAACTTGTCCTTGGCCAGATCGCCAAAGCCGATGCCGCCCTGTGCCGAGGCGATCGTGCCACCGGTGTGCTGGGGCTGCTCGTAGCCGGCCGTCACTTCACCACCGCGGAAATCCTTGCGGGTGATGAAGTTGATGACGCCGCCGATGGCGTCGGAGCCGTAGGTCGACGAAGCGCCGTCGCGCAGGACTTCGATGCGCTCGATGGCAGCCAGGGGGATGGCGTTCAGGTCAACGCCGGCGCCCGCGAAGGGGTAGATGGCCAGGCGGCGGCCGTTCAGCAGCACCAGGGTGCGCTCACGGCCCAAGCCGCGCAGCGAGGCGCCGGTCTGGCCGGTAGCGGCGGAGTCGCCGATGGACTCGCCCAGCGAGCGGCCACCACCGTTGTTCGAGCTGAGGCGGTCAACCAGTTCCTGGACGTTGGAGGCGCCGGACTTGTCGATGGATTCGCGTGTGATGACGGTCAGCGGCACTGCGGTTTCAGCATCGATGCGCTTGATGCTGGAGCCGGTGATCTCGATGCGTTCGAGCTTTTGCGCGTCTTGAGCCAGCGCGCTTGTCGCGGCCAGCGCAAGAACGGCGCTCGTGATGATGGTTTTTTTGAACATTGAGACTCCTGAAAGAAGGGTGGGACCCGCCGTGATACCCGGCGGTGCTGGCCCGATGAGGCCAATCCTTGGCCTGAGCGATCAGCTCAGATTTGGGGTGGCCGTGAGTTTGTGCGGGCGCAACATTGCGACAGCCCAAGGAAAGCCCTTAGGCAAATGACATGCCCACCTAAGCCATTGATCCAATTGGGTTTTCCAGGGCATCACCCCCTAGAGTCAAACCCCTAGCCGTTGTCGGCGCGCGACGAGATTACGGCGCAGGAACAAGCAATCGCGGCACCGCCGCGAGCAGAGTTTTCGTGAAGCCTTCACGGGGCTGTCCGAGAACTTCGTCACAAATGCCCTGCTCGACGATCCGGCCCGCCTGCATGACGGCGATTTCGTCGGCGATGTATTCCACGACGCCGATGTTGTGCGTGATGAAGAGATAGGCCAGCCCCTGCTCACGCTGCAGTTCGCGCAGCAGGTTCAGGATCTGGGCCTGCACGGACACATCCAGCGCCGAGGTGGGCTCGTCGCAGAAGATGAGCCTGGGCTCGACCGCCAGCGCGCGGGCGATGGCGATGCGCTGGCGCTGGCCGCCGGAGAACTCATGCGGCCAGCGCTGCAGGGCATCGCGGCGCAGGCCGACCTGGTCGACGAGGGCATGCAGGCGCGCAAGGCGCTGGCCGGCATCCAACTCGGGGCGCAGCGCGATCAGGCCTTCTTCCAGCACCTCGGCGACACGCATGCGCGGGTTCAGCGACGCGAACGGGTCCTGGAAGATGATCTGGATATGGCGGCGCGCCTGCAGCAGCGCACGGCCGTTCAGCTTGAAGAGGTCCTGGCCTTCGAACAGGGCTTGGCCGCCGATCTGGGCCTGACGGCGCAGCAACTGCACGATGGCCTTGCCCGAGGTCGTCTTGCCGCACCCCGACTCGCCCACCAGGGCCAGCGTGCGGCCGGCGTGCAGCTTGAAGCTGATCCCGTCGACGGCGTCGAAGTGGCGCGGGCCGCGGTGCAAGAGCGGCGCCCTCAGCGTGAAGCGCACGCGCAGATCGCGCACGTCGAGCAGGGGCTCGTCCTGCCCCTGCCGCATCGGCGGCAGCACCTTGGCTACCGAGGGCGGGCGTGGCAGGGCATTGCCCGGCTGGCTGTAAAGCAGGCAGCGCACCTGGTGCTGTGGGCCCTCTTCCTTCAGCTGTGGCGGCGTGCCGGCGCAGTGGCCCATGGCCTTGTCGCAACGCGGCCAGAAGCGGCAGCCGGCAAAGTCCAGCCACAGCGGCGGCACGGTGCCGGCAATGGCCGCGAGCGGCTGCCCGCGCCGCGCCGCGTCGGGCAAAGCCTGCAGCAGCAGGCGGGCATACGGGTGTTTGGGGTGGGCGAAGAACTCTGCCGCCGGCGCCACCTCGATGATCTGGCCGGCATACATCAGCGCCACGCGATGCGCCATGCCGCTGACGACCGCTAGGTCATGCGTGATCAGCAGCACGCCGAGCTGGCGTTCACGCTGCAGGTCGCGGATCAGGTCGAGGATCTGCGCCTGGATGGTCACGTCCAGCGCCGTCGTCGGCTCGTCGGCGATCAGGTAGTCGGGCTCGGCGGCCAACGCGATGGCGATCATCACGCGCTGTTTCTGGCCGCCGGAAAGCCGGAACGGGTAGTCGTCGATACGTCGCTCGGGCTCGGGGATGCCGACACGCGCCAGCCAATCGATGGCCTTGGCGCGCGCCGCCGAGCCCCGCAGCGGCGTGTGCGTCTCGATGGCCTCGACGATCTGCGCACCGACACGCATGACCGGGTTCAGGCTTGTCGACGGCTCCTGGAAGATCATCGAGATCCGGCCGCCGCGCACGTCCCGCATGCGACCCTCGGGCAGGGCCAGCAGGTCCTGGCCATCCAGGCGCACCGCACCACCGGTGATGCAGCCGTTCTCCGGCAGCAGGCGCATCAGCGCCAGCGCCGTCATGCTCTTGCCGCAGCCGCTCTCGCCCACCAGTGCGAAGGTCTCGCCGCGCGCCAGGCTCAGTCGCATGCCATCAATGGCGCGCACGAGGCCGGCATCGGCATCCAGCTGGACCTTGAGGCCGTCGATCTCAAGCATCGGCGGCCACCTTCCTGCGCAGGAAAACGCGCGGCCGGGCCGAGCGGGCCTTGGGGTCGAAGGCATCGCGCACGCCGTCGGCGAACAGGTTGGCGGCCAGCACCAGGCTCACCATGAAACCGAAGGCCGCCGCGAAGCTCCACCAGACGACCGGGTCGCGCGACATCTCGGAGCGGGCCAGGTTGATCATGCTGCCGAAGCTGCTCATCAGCGGGTCGACGCCAACGCCGATATAGGTCAGCACCGCCTCGTAGAGGATGAGTTCGGAGAAGCTCAGCACGACCGTGATAAGCACCAGGTGCATCACGTTGGGCAGGATGTGGCGGGCCATGATGCGCAGGTCGCCAACACCGAAGGCCGTGGCGGCCTGCACGTAGTCCAGCTCGCGCAGTTTCAGCGTCTCGGCGCGCACCAGCCGGCACAGGCCCGCCCAGCCCGTCAGGCCGAGGATGAGGCAGAGCATCAGCATCTTCACGTCCGAGCGCTCGACGGCGGTCTCGAAGAGCTCCGGGTTCTTGTCGAAGAAGACCTGCACCATCAGCACGCAGGCCGCGATCAGCAGCACGTTGGGCACCGAGCTCAGCGTCGTGTAGACGTACTGGATGACCTCATCCACCCAGCCTTTGTAGTAGCCAGCCAGCACGCCCAGCAGCAGCGCGATGGGCAGCGTCGCCAGCGTCGACAGCGCACCGATGACGAAGGCCGTGCGCACGCTCTTCAGTGCCTGCACGAGCACGTCGTTGCCGGTTCGGTCCGTGCCGAAGACGTGGTACTGCGGCATCAGCGCGATGACGGGGCCGGCCAGAAGCAGCACGACGGCGAGCGTGACAAGGATGGCGCGCAGCGGATAGAAGGTGCGATCGGCCGCGAGATCGCCCAGCGCGTGGCGCCAGCCTTCGTGGCTGCGGGCCAGGCCTGCCGCGGTCAGCGCGACCATCCCGATGGCGAGGGCAAGCCCTCCGATCAGGCCTGCGCCGATTCGAGCCGCAACATCACCGGCCCATTGCGTGGCCGGGTCCGTCAGATGAGCGCCGCCGAACTGCAGCCGCGGGTAGTCGCGGCGCACGTCGCCCTTGGCGTCGACGATGCTTTCCTTGTTGAAGCCATGCGTGCCCAGCGGTACCGAGTAGCTGACCTCGCGCATGCCGAGCTGGCGCTCCAGCAGCAGGTCCAGCAGCGACAAGGTGCGCGTGTCGTAGACCGTGCTGCCATCCGTCGCCGGCAGCGCGCGCCGCAGATGGATGCTGTCCACCAGCGTCACCAGCAGGAAGAGCGCCATGACGACGCCGGCACAGGCCGCGACCGGGTCGCGCAGCACGCGGCGCCAGGTGGCACGCAGATTGGCCTGGTGCCTCACACGCAGCGCGTAGGCGAAGACGGCGGCCGTCATCAGCCACAGCGCGAGGTCGGTCCAGAGCAGGACGAACTTCATGAGAGTCTTACCCGCGGGTCGACCCAGGTGTACGCCACGTCGATCAGCGCATTGCTCGCGATGTAGAGCAGTGCACCAAGGAAGACCATCGTTCTCACGATGGCGAAGTCCTGGCCCGTGATGGCCTCGATGACGAAAGCGCCCAGGCCCGGGATGCCGAAGAAACTCTCGAAGACGAGGCTGCCGAGGAAGACGTAGGGCAGGTAGCTGCCGGCGCTCGTGATGATGGGGATCAGCGCGTTGCGCAGCACGTGGCGGCTCAGCACCCTGCCCTCGCTGAGGCCCTTGGCGCGCGCCGTGCGCACATAGTCCTTGCCCATTTCCTCCAGGAACATCGCGCGATACAGCCGCGCCTCGCCGCCCAGCCGTGACAGCAACGACAGCATGATCGGCAGGGCCAGGAACTTGACCGCGTCCAGCCCCGGCGCGAAGCCGTTCATCGGCACCAGCTTGAGCACGCGAGCGAACAGGAACTGGCCGACGATGATGTAGAACAGGCTGCTGATGGACAGCATCAGCACGCAGAGCACGACGCCCCAGAAGTCGATCTTGCTGTGCCGGAAGAACACCAGCAGCAGCGCGAAGGCGACGCTGACGATGACCTGCAGGATGAAGAGCGGCAGCGCCAGCTGCAGGCTGATGCCCATGCGCACCTTGATCTCGTGGCCGATGTTGATGGCCTGGCGCGCATCGCTCTTGCCGAAGTCCAGCGCGAACAAGCTGACCGAACGCTCCCACAGGATGGTGTGCGTGACGCGCTC
This sequence comes from Roseateles sp. GW821-FHT02E12, assembly GCF_059421665.1. Taxonomy (NCBI): domain Bacteria; kingdom Pseudomonadati; phylum Pseudomonadota; class Betaproteobacteria; order Burkholderiales; family Sphaerotilaceae; genus Roseateles; species Roseateles sp. GW821-FHT02E12. Next base: position 1,153,398 of record NZ_JBWKVK010000002.1, on the reverse strand, counting down.
TGCCCCGGCCTTGCTGGCATCGAAGTACAGCGGCTTGTCATAGCCGCGCTCGGTCTTCCACTTCTCGATCTGCTCCTGCGTCACGCGCTTGCCGCCGATGTTCAGCCGCGCCATGTCGTCCGGCGTGTTGACCGAGAAGAACAGGAAGAAAGTGAAGAGATTGACGCCGACGAGGATGGCCAAGCCGTAGCCCAGGCGGCGCATGACGAAGCCCAGCATCAGCTCGCCCTCGCCAGGGCTGTGGCCGTCTCGCGCGCACGCCAGGCACGCCGCGTGGCGATGAAGATGGCCAGGGCACCCGCAGCCAGCACCAGCAGCGGCCACCACACCGGGTGGTTCCACGCGGCGATGCTGCGTGTGCGCTCGGCCACGTCCACGCGCAGATAGCGCGCACGGTCACGCACGACGACGCCCGGCTTGCCGTTGTGCACCCAGTGCTGGAAGGCCAGGCCCGAGTAGCTCCAGAAGCCCCAGGCCCAGGGCGCGTCATGGCGCACGACGTCGTTCAGCTGCGCCATGACCTGCGCCTTCTGCGGCCCGTCCTCCAGCGACTGCAGCTTGCGGTAGAGGCGGTCGAACTCCGGGTTGGCGTAGTTGGCTGTGTTCTCACCCTCGTGCAGGCTCTTGCTGTTGGGGCCGTAGAGCAGGAAGAGGAAGTTCTCGGCGTCGGGGTAGTCGGCGAACCAGCCCCACCAGAAGATCTGGTGCTTGCCTTTCAGGATCTTTTCCTGGAACTGGTTGAAGTCGGTCGCGCGGATGTCGAGCTGAATGCCGAGCTTGGCGAACTGGCGCACCATCCAGTCGTTCTCGGCCTTGAGCTCGGGCGTGATGACGCGCTGGAAGTCGTAGTTCAGCACCAGCGGCTTGCCCGTTTTGGCATCCCGGCCATCGGGGTAGCCGGCCTCGGCCATCAGCTTGAGGGCATCCGCCAGAGGCCTGCGCACCGGCTTGCCATTGACGAGGGTGTGCGTAACCGGGTTGTATTCGCCCGGCTGGCCCTCCCTGGAGCCGAACACGCGCGGCGGGATGGGGCCGTGGGCCGCGTCGCCACCCTTGGCGCGGAAGATTCGCCCATAGCCTTCCTCCCAATCGATGGCGATGGAGATGGCCTGGCGCAGCGCGCGGTTGCGCCGCTGCTGTTCGGGCGTGTCTCCCTTGCCCACCACCGGGTCCAGCCAGTTGAAGCCCAGGTACCAGTTGCTGATATCGGTGGTCACCGGCAGCCTGAAGCCGCGCTGCTCGAAGAACGCGCGCACCTCGCTGGAGTCGTCGCGATCCACGGCCAGGTTCACGCCCCAATCGTCCCGGTCCATCTCGGGCAAGTCCAGGTAGCCCTGCTTGAACATCTCCTTGATGGGCACCTGCTCCTTCACGTTGATGGCGACGATCTTGTCGACGAAGGGCACGCGCTTGCCGCAGTCGGCCAGCAGGCCCGCCTCGGCGTCGCCGGGGCTGCCGTCGCAGGGGAAGGTGTCGGGCCGGTAGTTGGGGTTGCGGCTCATCACGTGCCGGCGGTCCTGCACGTACTCGGTCATCATGAAAGGCCCGCTGCCGACGGGCCACTGGTTCCACGTCAGCGAGTTGGCCGCCATGCCGGCCTGGGCGTAGAAGGCGTCCACCTCCCAGGGGATGGCCGACGTGAAGGCCGTGGCCAGCCAGTACCGCCACTGCGGATAGCGGCCCTTTAGGCGGATGCGCAGCAGGTGATCGTTCACCGCCTCGGCGCCGGCCAGCGGCCAGCGGCGCAGGTCGAGGAAAGGCTTGTCGGCCACGTTCTCGGGCAGGCCGGCAAGCTGCTTCTGGCTTTCCTGCTTGAGCAGGGTCATGTAGTCGCGCAGCCCCAGCACATGCTCGGAGAACACCGCCGCCACCGGCGCCTCCACGCGCGGGCTGCCGTGGCGCTTGAGCGCGTAGACGAAGTCCTCGGCCACCACTTCGCGCGTGCCCTGGTGCTCGAACGCCAGCGGGCTGCGTTTGTCGCCCAGTTCGCCGGGCCTGAGGTGGTGGTAGCGGTAGTTGCCCTGCGCATCCTTGGCAAACGCGGGGTGCGGCGCCCACTTCAGGCCCGGGCGGATCTCGATGTCATAGACCGCCTGCGCGATCTGCTCGTCCGGCGCGTCTTCGGGCAGGCGCTGCCCTTGGGCGTCCAGGTAGTAGGGCTTGGCCAGCGCCGAAGCCGCGCGCGGGATCAGCGTGTAGGGGCGCTTGAGCGGGTGGTAGCCGTAGGGCGGCTCGGTGATCTCGTAGGTGTAGGTGCTCTCGGGCGCCGTGTAGGACGACGTCGGGTCCAGGTAACGCGGCGAGCGCTCGGCGAAGGCCATGTAGAGCGTGTTTTCGCGCTCGGCACCGAGGGGGTGTGGGCTGTTGTTGCAGCCGGCGATCAGCATGAACGCCAGCGCGCCCACACTCCGCTTGATCCACCCGCTGTTGATTGCCGCCACCGAAACACCTTCAAAAACACAAGCGCCCCGGCGCGAGCCGAGGCGATGGCAGGAATCATAGACGGGCAACTCGTCTATACAACGCCGCACTTCACGGGAGGGCGGCGTGAAAACCCGGGGTGACTTCAGTGATGGTGGTCGTGACCGCAGTCGTCGCCGCACTCGTCATCGTGGTCATGCGCGCCGTGCGCCAGCCGCGGGTCAGACTGCCAGCCCAGGATGGCCTCGCGGCCCTGCACGTAAAGCTCCACCGTCCCGCCCACCGGCAGGCAGACCTTGGTGCGCACATGGCCGAATGGCAGCCCCGTCAGCACCGGTGTCTTGGTGCGGCTGCGCAGCGCGGCGACGGCGTCCTTGATGCCGTAGCCGCGGTCCAGCGGCGACTTGGCCGCGCCGCTGAAGTCGCCCAGCAGCACCGCCGCCTGGTTGTCGATGACGCCCGCCTGCTGCAGCTGCAGCAGCATGCGCTCGACGCGGTAGGGATGCTCGTTGACATCTTCCAGGAACAGGATGCCGCCCTTGACCTTGGGCCAGTGCGGCGTGCCCAGCAGCGAGCACAGCACCGTCAGGTTGCCGCCCCACAGCCGGCCACGCGCCTCCAGGCCGTCGAAACCGCCGGTGGGCTCGCGGAAGCCCACGGCCTCCAGCGCACCGCTCATCGCCTCGGTGAAGCAGTCGCGGGTGACTTCGTCGACACCACCGTCGGCCTCGCTGCGGCCAAAGTCGTCGCAGGCCAGCGGCCCAGCCCACATCGACAGCCCTTTGTGGCGCGCGATCAGGCCGTTCTGCAGCGCCGTCAGGTCGCTGTAGCCCACCCAGCGCGTGCCGTGTTCAACGCTGCGCGCGATGCGACCCCAGTCGATCTGATCGAGCAGCCTGGTGAGGCCATAGCCGCCGCGCGTCGCCAGCGCGACCGAAGGCGCCGCGTCGGCAATGCGGTGCAGCGCCGCCAGCCGCGTCGCGTCGTCGCCGGCGAAGCGCTGGTGCTTGGCCAGCGCATCGGCATCGACGCTGATTTCGAAACCGAGCTGCGTCAGCCGCTTGGCCGCGCGCTTCAGGTTCTCGGCTTTGGCAAGCACGCCGGACGGGGTGAACAGGGTGAGGGAGGTCATCAGGATTCGTCCAGGTGCGTGGCTTCGCCGGTCGGGATCAGGCCTTGCCGCTCGGCACGGCGCGCACGCGCCGCCTCGCGGCGTTCGGCAAAGAAGTCGCGCAGCAGCTGGGCCGAAGCGTCGGCCATCAGCCCACCTTCGATGCGCGTGTGGTGGTTGAGCTGGGCCTGGCCGAACAGGTCGATGACCGAGCCGGCCACGCCCGTCTTGGGGTCGCGCGCCGCGAACACGACGCGCTTGAAGCGCGCATGCATCAGCGCCATCGCGCACATCGCGCAGGGCTCCAGCGTGACGAAGAGCTCGCACTCCGGCAGGCGGTAGTTCTCCAGCAGCGTGGCCGCGTGGCGCAGGGCGACGATCTCGGCGTGCGCCGTGGGATCGTGCGTCGTGATCGGGCGGTTGTAGCCGGTGGCGATCACCTGGCCGGCGCGCATGATGACGGCGCCGACAGGCACCTCGCCCACCAGCCAGGCGTTGTGCGCCTGGTCCAGCGCGAGCCGCATGGCTTGCTCGTCGGCGGGCGTGAAGATGGGCTCTGTCATCGGCCCGGCAGTTTAGGTCCTCAGAGGGACGCAGCCGAGCGCGACGCCTGGTCGTACAGCCCCGACAGCAGCCGCATCAGCTGCGCGCTGTCGCCGATGTCCTGGTTCTGCTGGCCGCTGTCCACCAGCGCCTCCATCAGGCAGCGTTCGCGCACCTGGCGGTAGGCCTCGCACAGGGCCTGGCCCTGCTCGGTGGTGGAGAAGAAGGCCTCCTTGCCGATCTTCTCGCTGCTCACCAGCCCCATGCCGACCAGTTTGCGCAGCGAGTAGGCGACGACATGGGTGTCCTCCACGTTCAGCACGAAGCAGATGTCGGCCAGCTTCTTCTTGCGGTCGCGGTGGTTGACGTGATGCAACAGCGAAATGTCCAGGGCCGCAAGATCTTTCACCCCGGCCGCGGCCATGCAGCGCACCATCCAGCGGTTGAAGGCGTTGCTGACGACGATCAGGCCGAACTCGAACTCCGACAGCTCGGCGCTCTTTTCAGACACCAGATGCGAAGACGACACGATGCTGCGAACCATGATTGACATGATAAACACGTTTCGAATACAAATCGTATACGTTTTGCATAAATACAAATGAGTACCGCGCCACCCGCCCTCCTCACTCGCCCCCTGGGCGAAGCGGCGCTGTGCTGCGCGGTCGACGGGCCTATCGCGATCGAGCACCAGCAGCGCATCTGGCAGCTCGGCGCAGGCCTGGCCCAGACTGAAGGCGTGCTCGGCCTGATCCCGGGCATGAACAACCTGACGCTGACCTTCGACCCGCTGCACACCGACAGCCAGGTGCTGGAGCAGGCCGCCCACGCGCTGTGGACCAAGCCGCTGAGGCGCCAGCAGGCCGGCCGCCTCGTCGAGATCGCGGTTCGCTACGGCGGTGAGCACGGCCCCGACCTGGGCGACGTCGCCGCGCATTGCGGCCTCTCCGTCGACGAGGTCGTGCAGCGCCACACCCAGGCCGAGTACGTCGTCTACTTCATCGGCTTCCAGCCCGGCTTCGCCTACATGGGCGGGCTGGACGAGGCCCTGCACACACCGCGCCGCAGCGAGCCGCGCGTGGCCGTGCCCGCCGGCAGCGTCGGCATCGGCGGCGCGCAGACCGGCATCTACCCGCTGGCCACGCCCGGTGGCTGGCAGCTCATCGGTCACACCGCCCTGCCCCTCTTCGACCCCAAGGCCGAGCCGCCCACGCTGCTGGCGCCGGGCGACCGCGTGCGCTTCATTGCGGAGCCCGCATGATCGAGTTGCTGCGCGCAGGCCCGCTGACCACCGTGCAGGACCTCGGCCGCAACGCCTGGCGCGATCGCGGCATCAGCCGCTGCGGCGCGCTGGATGACATCGCGCTCATCCAGGGCAATCTGCTGGTCGGCAACCCGGTGGACACCGCCGGCCTGGAGTTCACCCTCGGCCCCGCCACGCTGCGCTTCACCACCGACTGCTGCATCGCCATCACCGGCACCGATGCCGACGCCACGCTGGACGGTCGCGTCTTGCGCCCCTGGTGGCGCCAGCGCGTGCAGGCCGGCCAGACGCTCAAGCTCGCCGCGCCGCGCGAGCGCATGCGCAGCTATCTGACCGTGTCAGGCGGCATCGAGACCCCACCGGCCCTGGGCTCGCGCAGCACCGACCTCAAGGCCGGCTTCGGTGGGCTGGACGGCCGGGCGCTGCGCGATGGCGACCTGCTGCCCCTGGCCGCGCCCGAGCGCTTTCCCGCGCGCCACATCGGCCTGCGGCCACCCGACTGGGACGCCGCCGTGCGCGTGCTGCCCGGCCCCGAGCTTGCGGACTTCTCCGTGGCGGCGCGCGAGACCTTCTGGGCGACTCACTGGCGGCTTACGCCACAGAGCAACCGCATGGGCTATCGCTTCGCCGGCCCCGAGCTGAAGCGCGTGCGCGGTGCCGAGCTGGCCTCGCATGGCGTGCTGCCCGGCGTCATCCAGGTGCCGCCCTCGGGCCAGCCCATCGTGTTGCTGGCCGACGCGCAGACCACGGGCGGCTATCCCAAGATCGGCGTCGTCATTCGCGCCGACCTGTGGAAGCTCGCGCAGCTGCGCCTGGGTGCCACGCTGCGCTTCACCCCTTGCAGCCACGACGAAGCCGTCGCCGCGCTGCGCGAGCGCCAGGCCACGCTCGATCAACTGAGGACCGCCCTATGCATGTCGACCTGAACGCCGACCTCGGCGAAGGCGCGCCCGACGACGCCGAACTGCTGGCCCTCGTCAGCTCGGCCAACATCGCCTGCGGCTGGCATGCCGGCGATGCGCGGCTGATGCAGGCCACCGTGGCCGCGGCGCTGGCGCGCGGCGTGGCTATCGGCGCCCACCCGAGCTACCCGGACCGCGAGAACTTCGGCCGCAGCGAGATGCAGCTGAAGCCCGCCGACGTGCGCGCCGACCTGATCTACCAGATCGGCGCACTGGACGCCCTCGTGCGCGCCGCCGGTGGGCGGCTGCACCACGTCAAGCCCCACGGTGCGCTCTACAACCAGGCCGCGCGCGACCCCGCACTGGCCGATGCCATCGCCGCCGCCGTGCTCGACGTGAACCGTGCGCTGGCCGTCTACGGCCTGGCCGGTGGCGAACTGTTGAAAGCCGCCGAGCGCGCCGGCCTGCGTGCCGTGGCCGAAGTCTTCGCCGACCGCGGCTACCGCGCCGACGGCAGCCTGGTGCCGCGCAGCCAGCCGGGCGCGTTCGTCGAGGACACCGACGAAGCCGTGGCCCGTACGCTGCGCATGGTGCGCGAAGGCGTCGTTCAAGCCGTTACCGGCGAGATCGTGCCACTGCAAGCCCAGACCATCTGCCTGCATGGCGATGGCGCCCACGCCCTCGCCTTCGCCCGGGCGCTGAACCAAGCCCTCACCCAAGCCGGCGTGCAACTGCGCGCCTGACCCAGGAGTCGTTTCATGACCGCTGATGTTTCTCTGTGGCCGCTGATCGGCGTCGCCGTCGTCATCGTCGGCTTCGTGCTGCGCTTCAACCCGGTGCTCGTCGTTGCGGTTGCCGGCATCGCGACGGGCCTGGCGGCCAAGCTGCCGCTGGACCTCATCCTCGCCAAGCTCGGCACCGGCTTCGTCAAGACACGCAACCTGCCGCTGACCCTGCTGCTGCCCCTGCCGATCATTGGCCTGCTGGAGCGCCATGGCCTTCGTGAGCGCGCCCAGACCTGGATCGCGGGCATCCGCTCGGCGACGGCGGGCCGATTGCTCGTCGTCTACCTCTTCATCCGCGAGTCCGCCGCGGCGATGGGGCTGACGTCCCTCGGCGGCCATGCGCCGATGGTGCGCCCGCTGGTGGCCCCCATGACCGAGGCCGCCGCCGAGAAGACCCACGGCCCGGTGCCCCAGGCGGTGCGCGACAAATGGAAGGCCATGGCCGCGGCAACCGACAACGTCGGCCTCTTCTTCGGCGAGGACATCTTCGTCGCCTTCGGTTCCATCGTGCTGATGCAGACCTTCCTGGCCGAGAACGGCGTCGTTACCGACCCGCTGCATATCGCGCTGTGGGGCATCCCGACCGCCATTGCCGCTTTCCTCATCCATGCCGCGCGATTGATACGCATGGATCACCGGTTGCCGCAGGACATCGCCCGTGCTCGCGCCGAGGAATCCAAATGAACGCCCTCCTCCAGCTCGACCAACTCTTCCTGCTGACCGGTGCAGCGCTGCTGATCGTGGCGTGGCTGACCTGCCGCGACCGCAGCAACCCGCGGCGCTGGAGCAGCGGCCTGTTCTGGGCCCTGTGGGCCGCCATCTATTTGGTCGGCGACAGCCTGCCACCCATCGCCTGCGGGCTCATCGTCCTCATGCTCGCCGCACTCGGCGGCCTGGGTGGCGTATCCCTCGGCAAGCACGGCACGCGCGAGCCCGCCGAGCGCCAGGCCAGCGCCGCGCGCCTGGGCAACAAGCTCTTCCTGCCCATCCTGGCGATCACCACGCTGGCCCTGGTCGGCACGCTGACGCTGAAGGACGTCAACCTCGGCGGCCTGCTGCTTGTCGAGAGCAAGCACGTCACGCTGATCAGCGTCGGCCTGGGCGCCCTGGTCGGCCTGGCCGCCGCCTTGTGGATGACGCGCGAGCGCCCCATGCAGGCCGTGCGCGAGTCGCGCCGCCTGCTGGAGACCATGGGCCCCGCCGTCCTGCTGCCGCAGATGCTGGCCACGCTCGGCCTGCTGTTCACCGACGCCGGCGTCGGCACGGCGGTCGCCAGCATCGCAACCAGCACCATCCCGGTCGACAACCCCTGGCTCGCAGTCACGGCCTATGCCCTCGGCATGGCGCTGTTCACCATGGTCATGGGCAATGCCTTCGCGGCCTTCCCCGTCATGACGGCGGGCATCGGCATCCCCATCTTGCTCGGCATGCACCACGGCAACCCGGCCGTGATGGCAGCCATCGGCATGTTCTGCGGCTATTGCGGCACGCTGATGACGCCCATGGCGGCCAACTTCAACATCATCCCGGCCGCGCTGCTGGAGCTGAAAGACAAGAACGCCGTCATCCGCGCCCAGTGGCCCACCGCGCTGATGCTGCTGGGTGTGAACATCGTGCTGTTGAAACTGCTCATGTTCCGCTGACGATGCAGGACCAACTCTTCGGCGGCGACCTGCCCACCAAGCGCCCGCGCGGCGTGCAGCCGGTGCCGCCCACGACCGAGGACGAGGCCCTGGCCGCGGCCATGTCGCCCCACGTCCACCTCGGCACGTCGACCTGGAGCTACCCCGGCTGGCAGGGCCTGGTGTGGACTGGCAAGCACAGCGAAGCGACGCTGTCCAAGACCGGCCTTTCGGCCTACGCGGCCCACCCGCTGCTGCGCGCGGTCGGCATCGACCGCGGCTTCTACCGGCCGCTCGCAGCGGCCGAGTTCCAGCGCCATGCCGAACAGGTGCCGGCCGGCTTCCGCTTCACGGTCAAGGCGCCCAGCCTGGTGACGGATGCCCTGCTGCGCAGCGAGGACGGCCGCGGCCAGCAGCCCAACCCGCTCTTCCTGGATGCAACCGCGGCGCTGCAGGATTTCATCGAACCCGCCTACGAAGGACTGGGCTCGACCATCGGCGCGCTTGTCTTCCAACTCAGCCCCCTGCCTGCGCAGCGGCTGGCGCGCATGAACGAGCAGTTCGACCTGCTTCACGCGATGCTGTTGGCACTGCCCAAACCGCCGGTCGGCGTCATCGCCGTCGAAGTGCGCGACGCCGCCTGGCTCACGCCCGATCTTGTCGCCCTGCTGCGCGACGCGGGCGCGCGCTACTGCGTGGGCCTGCACCCAAAGCTGCCGCCGCTGCAGGAGCAACTCCCGCTGCTGCGTGCGCTGTGGCCGGGGCCGCTGGTGGTGCGCTGGAATCTGAACCGCCTGCACGGTCCCTACGGCTACGAAGAGGCCGAGAAACGCTACGGCGAGTTCAACGAGATGCTGGACCCCGACCCCGAGACGCGCGCCGAACTCGCCCGCGTCATCCGCGGCACGGCCGGCGCCGGCCAGGACGCGTTCGTCACCATCTCCAACAAGGCCGAGGGCTCGGCGCCGCTGAGCGTGCGGGCGCTGGCCCAGGCCGTCAACGAGGGCTAGCGCGGCGCTTTGCCGGCGCCTTGGCAGCGGGCTTGGCCGGGGGCAGGTTGCCACCCTCGGCTTCCCAGCGGCCCACTTCCTCGCGGTGCTGCTGGCCTTCATGGCGCACGCGGCGCTGGTGCTGTTTCAGGCCCAGATGCTGAACCAGCTTCATGGCCAGGGCCGAGGTCGCGACGAGGGCAATGACGGACTTGATCATCATGAGTCTCCTTGCAGGATGCTGCGACGCATGTTGGCCGCTGCGCCCACGCAGCCATGTCGGCCGGTGGCCTCAAGGCGTGTAGGAGCGTTTACCTACGCCTGCAGCGGCCAGCGGCCGATGACGTCGTGCCGCGTCAGACCCTGCGGGCTTTTGAGGAGCACGAATTCGCTGGCGATCCAGCCCGGCAGCTCGACGGCCCAGGCCGGCGCCGGCCGCTTGTCATAGCGCAGCGTCAGGTGCGGCTCGTAGTCGCGCTCCGGCGCGGCCAGGCCATGGGCCACCAGGCGCTCGACGAGGGCATCGCGCAATTCGCGCACGGCCTCCAGGCCCTGGCCGCCGGTCAGCACGAAGGGGTGCTTGGTGGCGCGCTCGCCACCCCAGCTCTTGAAGCCGTCGAAGCTCAGGTCGAAGGCCGGCCGGATCAACTCCGACGCGGCACGGCTCGCCGCAGCGACGACCGAGTCATCCGGCTCGCCCTCGAAATAGCCGAAGTAATGCAGCGTGATGTGGAAGATGCCGCTGGGCCGCAACCTGGCCTGCAGGCCACGCGCCTCGTGCTCGGCAGTAACGAAGCGGGCAATGCGCTCGGCCGTGGCTTCGTCCGGCCGCAGCCCGAAGAAGAGCTTGTGGCCGGTCACGGCCTCAGTTGGCGGAGGCGGACGCCGCTTCGGTAGCGCGGCGGGCCGCGTCGTCGATGCTGTTCTGCACCTGAGCGCCAACCGCCTTGGGCACCGGCAGGGCCGCGCCGGTGGCACTGGCTGCTGGCGATCCGGGCTGCGGCTTCAAGGCCGCGGTCTGCTTCTTGACCAGCGACAGCACGATGGCCGCAACGATGACGAGGGCGAGGAGGCTGAAGGCTGCACGCATGGAAAGCTCCGAAAACCGGTGCCGCGGAGCTTAGAGCATCACCGCTCGCGCATCGCCTGGCGCAGGCTGTTCGTCACCGGGCTCCACAGATAGTGCAGCACGCTGCGCGACTCGATCAGCACATAGACCTCGGCCGCCATGCCGGGCTTGAGCTCACGGATGCCCGCGGCCTTCAGCGATTCCTCCAGCGGCTTGACGCGCAGCACGTAGTAGGGCTGGCCATTGCGGTCCGTTGCGGCATCGGCCGAGACATAGCTCACCTGCCCCTGCACGGTGGGCGTCGTGCGCGAGTTGAAGCTGGTGAAGCGCAGCTCCGTCGTCTGCAGCAGCCGAAGATTTTCGATGGCATCCACCGGTGCGTGGGCCTCCACCACCAGTTGCTCGCCGACGGGCACGATCTCCATCAGTGGCTCGCGCGCCGGTGCCACTTCGCCCGCGCCGTTCAGCCGCAGCCCGACCACGGTGCCGGCCACCGGTGCCACCACGCTCATGCGCCGCGCAGACTCGACCGCGGGGCGCAGCTGCTCACGCAGCTGGACCCAGCGTGCGGTGCTTTCCTTGTATTCCTCGGAGGCCTGGCGCTGGTACTCGCTGCGCGACGAAGCCATGCGCAGGCCGAGTTCGTTGCGCCTGGACTCCGATTGCGCCAGCAAGGCCTCGTGTTCGCCCTGCTTGGCGCCCAGCTCGGCCACGCCACGCTCCAGCGCCAGCAGCCGGGTGCGCGACACGAACTGGTCGCGCTCCAGCGCCGTGTTCAAGCCGAGCTCGTCCTTGGCCAGGCCCACGGACTGGACAGTGGACTCCACCTGCCGGCGCAGTGCCGCCTGTTCCTGGCCCAAGGCCTGGAGCTGGCGCTCGTGGCTACCCCGCTGCTCGTCCAGCAGGCTGCGGCGCAGCCGGTAGATACGAAGTTCGCGCTCGTAGGCGCGGCCCAGCAGCTCGCTGTCGACAAAGGGCTCCTCCGCCTTGACGGGCAGGTAGTCGGGCAGCAACTGCTGCTCGGCATCCAGCCGCTGGCGCCGGGCGGTCTCGAAGGCGAACAGCTCGCGCAGCAAGGTGTAGCCGGAATCTTCCTTGACGCCGTCGAGCTCGATCAGCACCTGGCCCTCCTGCACCTGCTCGCCGTCGTGGACGAGGATGCGCTTGACCACGCCGCCTTCGGCATGCTGCACGAGCTTGCGATTGCCCTCGACCTTGACCTGGCCGACCGTCACCACCGCGCTGTGCAGTGGCGCCAGTGCCGACCAGCCCACGAGCAGGGCCAGGGCCGCGGCGATGGCGCCCAGGCCGAGCCGCTGCGCGCGCAGGCCGGCGTTGTTGGTGGTGGTAGCGGCGATGGTGGCCATCAGGCACCTCCCTTGCGCAGCGGCACCAGGGCCGGGCTGCCCGACAGGCGTGCCAGCACGGCTTCGCGCGGGCCGTTCAGTTCGAGCCGCCCTTCGCGCAGCACCAGCAAGTCATCCAGGCCCGCCACCAGCCCGGCCTTGTGCGTCACCATGACGACGGTCGAGCCTTCCTGCTTGAGCGTCGTCAGCGTGTCCAGCAGCGCGGCTTCGCCCTCGGCGTCGAGGTGGGCATTGGGCTCGTCCAACACCACCAGGCAGGGTTTGCCGAACACCGCACGCGCCAGCGCGATGCGCTGCGCCTGGCCGGCGGACAGGCGGATGCCGCCCTCGCCGATGACGGTGTCGAAGCCCTGCGGCAGCTTCAGGATGAGTTCAAAGGCGTGGGCACGGCGCGCGGCCTCGGCCACCTCGGCGCCGTCGCAGGCCTGGAAGCGGGCGATGTTGGCCGCCACGGTGCCGTCGAAGAGACTCACCTCCTGGGGCAGATAGCCCAGGTGCCGGCCGAGCACGTCGGGGTCCCACTGGGTGAGCGCCGCGCCGTCGATGCAGACCCGCCCGGACGCGCAGGGCCAGGCGCCGACGATGACCTTGGCCAGGCTCGACTTCCCCGCGCCGCTCGGGCCGATGACGCCCAGGGAGTGGCCGGCCTCCAGCTCGAAACCGATCTGGCGCAGGATGGGCCGGTCGGCGCTTGCGCCCGCCACGCCGACACCTTCCAGCTTCAGCGCGCCACGCGGGGCCGGCAGCGGCGTGCGCTCCGGCCCCGGGCCGAGCAGCCCGGCCACGCCGCGCAGGCGCCCGAAGGCATCGCGCGCCGCCATCAGCCCGCTCCAATTGCCGATCAAGGCCTCCACCGGCGCGAGCGCACGGCCAAACAGGATGGTGGCGGCCATCATCACGCCCGCGGACACATGGCTGTCCAGCACCAGCCAAGCCCCCGCGGCCATCATCAGCACCTGCACCGCCTGGCGCAGGAACTTGCTGGTGGCATGCAGGCCACCGACGCGGGTGCCGCTGGCCTGCATCAGATCCAGGCCGGCACGGTTGCGCGCCGCCCATTGGCGCGCGAAGGCGCCGGTCATGCCCATTGCCTTCAGCACGTCCGCATGGCGCAGGCCCTGCTGGAGGCTGGTGGCCGCGGCGCGCTGGGCCTCGTTGATCTGCTCCAGCGTCGCCCGGTTTCCGGCCTCGGCCAGCCGCGCCAGCAGCAGCAGGGCCGCGCCGCCCAGCAGGGCCAGGCCGCCCAGCAGGGGGTGGAAGAGCCAGATCAGCACCAGGTAGACCAAGGCCCAGGGCGCGTCGAAGAGGGCAATGATGTTGGGGCCGGACAGGAAGCCGCGCAGCGTGGCGATGTCGCGCAGGCCCGGCCGGTTCTCGCTGCCGCCCTGGCCAGCCGTGCGAACGAGATGGCCGAACACCGGCTCGCCGAGCGACTCCTCCACGCTGCGCCCCACGTCCACCAGCAGGCGCGAGCGCGCGACGTCGACCACGGCCATGGCCAGCAGCGCGACGGCCACGCCGATGAGCAGCATGCCCAGCGTCGGGATGCTGCGGCTGGTCAGCACGCGGTCGAAAACCTGCAGCATGAACAGCGTTGGCGCCAGCAGCATCAGGTTGACGAACACGCTGAAGCCGGCCGCATGGGCCAGGGCGCTGCGCGAGGCTGGCAGCAGGTTCCGGAGGGCAACGGGGATCAACATGGCGGCAAGGGGTGGAGGGAGCATGCTAGCGACGGCAGGCCGCGATCGCATCGGTTCAAGCCCGGCACCCCCCGGTTCAGCTCAGCAGGAAATCAACCGCCACATGCCCGGCATGGCTGTGGTCCAGGCCGTGAACGTGCACCCAGTCCGACGCCAGGAAGCCAGCCCAGCCGGCCACCTCCAGGTCAGCGTCGAGCGCCGTTGCCCCTTCCGGCGCCGGCAGGGCCGATGCAAACGCTGCATCGTCGCCCCCGTGAGCACCGATTTGCTGGCTGGGCTCGCCCAGCGCGGCGAAGGACAGCAGGTCCGAACCCGCCTGGCTGCCCGCCGCGTTCATCACGACGCCGTTGTCGCCCAGTTGGGTGACCGCCCCGCCGACGACCTTCCAGTTCAGGTTGGACACCTGCAGGACGTCCATGCCCGCTGAGGCCGAGGCGCCCTTCCAGATGGTGCTTTCCCCCGTGGTGCCGTTGCGCCACAACAGGTCACTCTTGCCGTCGCCGTCGTAGTCGCCCACGGCGGCGATGCGCCAATTGAGGTTGGACACGCTCAGCACGTCCATCGGCGCCGCGGCCGACGCGCCCTTCCAGATCGTGGCCTGGCCGCTGAGATCGTTGCGCCACAGCAGGTCGCTCTTGCCATCACCGTCGAAGTCGCCGATGCCGACGACCTTCCAATTCAGGTTGACGACCGCCGCCACGGCCATTGGCGTGGCCGCCGAACCGCTCTTCCAGATCGTGCCCTCGCCGGTGGTCGAGTTGCGCCACAGGATGTCGCTCTTGCCGTCGCCGTCGAAGTCGCCGATGCCGGCCACCTTCCAGTTCAGGTTGACCACGGCCGCCACGGCCATCGGCGTCGAGGCCGAACCACCCTTCCAGATCGTGCCCTCACCGCTAGTGGCGCTGCGCCACAGGATGTCGCTCTTGCCATCGCCATCGAAGTCGCCAACGCCGACAACCTTCCAGTTCAGGTTGACGACGGATGCCACGGCCATCGGCGTTGCCGCCGAGCCGCTCTTCCAGATCGTGCCCTCGCCCGTGTCGGCATTGCGCCAGAGCAGGTCGCTCTTGCCGTCGCCGTCGAAGTCGCCCATGCCGACGACGCTCCACTTCAGGTTGGAGACCGCCGCCACCGACTGCCCGTTGGCCGCCGAGGAGCCCAGCCAGATCGCGCCCTCGCCGCTCGCGCCGTTGCGCCACAGCAGGTCGCTCTTGCCATCGCCGTTGAAGTCGCTCGCCACACGGCCGAAGCCCGACTGCGTCGCCTTGATGGTGTAGGTCCCCGTACCGGATCCGAAGAGCTCCTTGGCCGACAGGTAGTAGTCACCGCTGACCGTCGGCGTAAAGCTGATGCGGGGATCCCCTCCCAGGCCGCCGTCGGCCTCTGAGTCCAGGAAGTAGCCGCGGGTGTCGTACAGGCTCAGGTAGGCCTCGGAAAGCCCACTTCCGCCGCCCAATGTCCCGCCTCCGCCGTCCGCGCCGCGGAGGTCGAAAACATAGCTCCGCCCGGCCACCAGCGAGACCTTGAACCAGTCCGCGTCGCTTGCCAGTTCGATCGTGCCAGTCGCCTGGCCACCCACGGCAACCCTGCCGGTCGTGGTCACGTTGTCGGCATAGTCATCGATCGACGTGTTGGCCAGCAGCGTGTAGGTGCCCAGCCCCTTGTCGTACAGATCCGATGCGGCCAGGAAGTAGTTGCCGGACACCGTCGGCGTGAAGGTCATCAACGGATCCGAGCCCTGGCCGCCGGTGTAGGCAGATTTTTCGAAGTAGCCCTGCGTGTCGAACAGCGTCAGATACGGCACGGCGGAATCCGAACCCAGGGTGCCGCCCTTGCCGTCATAGCCGCGCAACTCGAACACATAGCTCGTGCCAGCGTTCAGGTAGACCTTGAACCAATCCTCATCGCCGCTGTAGTCAATCCGCCCCTGGGCCTGGCCAGTGACCGCCAGAAGACCGGTGGTGCTGGTGTTCGCTGCAAAGTCGTCGGCAGCCTGCACCACGCGGGTGGCCGTGAGAAGGTAGCCCCCCGTACCCGACGAGTAGTCCATCGCGCCCAGGTAGAAGGTGCCCGTGGTCAGCGCGGTATAGGTCAGGGACGAGTTGAGAGAAACGCCGCCGTCGTCGTCGCTGGCGACACGCTCGACCGATGGGCTGTAAAGGATCAGGTAGGGGTCGTCCAGCCCCTGGGTTGCCTGGGATACCAGGTCGAACACATAGGTCTGCCCGGCCTGGAGGTTCACCTTGAACAGATCGGCGTCGTCGACGGTTTCGATGGCGCCGGCACTGCCCGCCCCGTCGACGACCACGAGGCCCGTCGTCGACGTGTCCCACGCGTAGTCGTCGGGCACCGAGGGGGCCGCGGTGCTGAAGTTGAAGGTGGTCGCTCCGCTGAGGCCGGTCCAGGCATTGCCCACCAGGTCCTTGACGACACCGGAGCCTACGGTGACGTAGTAGCTCGCACCGGCAGCGAGATCGACCGACGGGTTGATGGTGACGGTGCTGCCAACGATGGACACCTGATTGGCATCGGTCACCGCGATCGATCTCGCCAGCGTTCCGTTGGCGTTGTAGATCAGGAACTCGCCAGAACCGGCCGTCACGGCTTCGCTGAAGGTCAGCGTGATGTTCGACCCGACCGGTTGACCCGTGCTGTTGTCCATCGGCGAGAACGCGATCAACAGCGGCGCCATGGTGTCCTGCAGCACCGACGTCTTGAAGTTGTAGGCCGCGCTGCCCGTGATGCCCGCAAAGGCATTGCCGGCAAGATCCGTCACGGCGTTCGAGTCGACGTTGACGTAGTAGTTGCTCGACCACTGCAGATCCTGGCCGGGATTGAGCGTCAGCGTCTTGCCGGAAATGCTCACCTGGCTGGCGTCGCTGGCCGAAATCACGCGGAACACGGAGCCATCGCCGTTGTAGATACGAATGGAGCCTGCCCCGGCCGTGATCGCCTCGTTGAAACTCAGCACGAGATTCGCCGTGGGCAGCACGCCAGTGGCATCGTCCACCGGCGCACGGCTGACCAGCGTGGGCGCCGACGTATCTGCCGTGCTGAACAGTTGGGCAAAGGTCCGCGTGCCGTCGTTGAAGCTGAAGCGCTCCACGTTAAACACCGAATCGATACCGGTACCTGCACTGGAGATCGTCACCTTGCCGGTGCCGGCGTCGTACCCGATCGTGAAGCTGGAGAAATTGCCGCTGAAAACCGCCGTGTCGGTTCCGGTCTCGCCGTCGAGGTAGTCATTGCCGGCGCCACCGATCAGGAGGTCGTCACCAGCCAGGCCAAAGAGCGTGTCGTTGCCGCTGCCGCCATCCAGGACATTGCCGGCATCGTTGCCGTAGAGCTGGTCGTTGCCGCCACCGCCGACACCGTTCTCGATCAGGCTGCCATAGGCAATCGCGATGTTGTTGGTCATGTCGTTGGCGGAGGAGTACTCCCCCGCACCGAGCTTGATGACCGCGTTGGTTGACCAACCGCTCAGGTCCAGCGTGTCGCTGCCGCCCGAGTCGAAGAGCGTCAGGATGGGTGCCGAATTGCGCTGGAAGTTGTACAGGTCGGCCGTTGCGCCGGTGACGTTGGAGTGGAATCCATAGACCGTGTCACCCAGGCGTGTCGTCGTCGAAGCGCCGTAGATGTCCTGGATGGCCATGACGTCGTTGAGCATCGGCGTCTGCGGGCTGTAGGCCCGCCCCCCGACAACCCAGTCAGCCCAAGCCACTTCACCGCTCCGCGACGTGTCCATGTCCGGACCGAAATACGACATGATGGACAGCACGTGCGAGTCTTGGTACGACCAGGGCCTGATGGTGCTCGGCTGGGACGCGTCGTAATTGCCCATGTGGTTGAGCCCGAGCGCGTGGCCGGTCTCATGCATGATGGTCGAGAAGCCATAGGAGCCCGGGCTTGCCGTCTCGACGTCGGAGCCCGACCGGAACCAGGCGGAGCCCGTGATCGGGTAGTACGCATAGGCATAGCCACCGCCAGCGGTATTGCTGGTGAAGGCGTACTCCAGGTTGGAGCTGCTCGAGGTGGTCAGCGCAAAGCTGGGGGCGATCAAGTCGTCCCAAGTCGCGATTGCCAGACTGAACGTGGACTGCTGGCTGGCACTGACGGCATGAAAGCCCGAAGCCTCGAGGCTCGTGCTCCCCTGGTACATCCCCGCCGCACTCGTCGGAAATGCGTAGGTGATCGTGCTACCCGACCACTTCTGACCAGACTCCAACTGGCCGAGGATCTGGGCATTGGTCCAATTGCCTGCCATGACATCACTCCCTTTTTTGCTGCTCTTTTTTTCCTGCTAACGCCATCATCGAGCAAGTTGCAGCGGTATTTTTTACGCCATCGACAAGCGCGCGAATGCTGCGGACTCAACGCCACAACGGCGGCCCGCGAACCCCTTATGGCAACAGGTAGTCGCCGGCATAGGCCTGGTGCCCCATCCACGTATGGCCGTCGAGCGCGGCATCGTGCATCGCCCCTGCCATGTCGATCGCGTGAAGGTCCCAAGTGGCTGGATCCTGATGCACGAGCGAGGCCGG
Organism: Roseateles sp. GW821-FHT02E12; assembly: GCF_059421665.1. NCBI lineage: Bacteria > Pseudomonadati > Pseudomonadota > Betaproteobacteria > Burkholderiales > Sphaerotilaceae > Roseateles > Roseateles sp. GW821-FHT02E12. The sequence continues at coordinate 1,135,084 of NZ_JBWKVK010000002.1, read as the reverse complement.
AGCGCTCGCCAAACTGTGCTCGCCCGCGGGCTCGTCGAACCAGTTCGCAACCGACGCAGTGGCTCGATCAAGCCCGGCGAAGGACAGCAGGTCCGAACCCGCCGGGCTGCCCGCCGCGTTCACCGCGACGCCGTTGTCGCCCAGCTGGGTGACGGCGCCGCCGATGACCTTCCAGTTCAGGTTGGACACCTGCAGAACGTCCATGCCCGCCGAGGCCGAGGCGCCCTTCCAGATCGTGCTCTCTCCCGTGGTGCCGTTGCGCCACAGCAGGTCGCTCTTGCCGTCGCCGTCGTAGTCGCCCACCGCGGCGATGCGCCAGTTGAGGTTGGACACGCTCAGCACGTCCATCGGAGTCGAGGCCGACGCGCTCTTCCAGATCGTGGCCTGGCCGCTGAGGTCGTTGCGCCACAGCAGGTCGCTCTTGCCGTCGCCGTCGAAGTCGCCAATGCCGGCGACCTTCCAGTTCAGGTTGACGACCGCCGCCACCTCCATCGTGGACGCGGCAGAGCCGCCCTTCCAGATGATGCCCTCGCCGCTGGTGGCGCTGCGCCACAGGATGTCGCTCTTGCCGTCGCCATCGAAGTCGCCGATGCCGGCAACCTTCCAGTTCAGGTTGACGACCGCGGCCACGTCCATCGACGTCGCGGCCGAGCCGCTCTTCCAGATCGTGCCCTCGCCGCTGGTGGCGCTGCGCCACAGGATGTCGCTCTTGCCGTCGCCATCGAAGTCGCCAATGCCGACGACCTTCCAGTTCAGGTTGACGACCGCGGCGACGTCCATCGGCGCCGCCGCCGAGCCGCTCTTCCAGATCGTACCCTCACCGCTGTCGGCATTGCGCCAGAGCAGGTCGCTCTTGCCATCGCCGTCGAAGTCGCCCATGCCGACGACGCTCCACTTCAGGTTGGAGACCGCCGCTACCGACTGCCCGTTGGCCGCCGAGGCGCCGAGCCAGATCGCGCCTTCACCGCTGGCGCCATTGCGCCACAGCAGGTCGCTCTTGCCATCACCGTTGAAGTCGCTGGGGGTGGCGCGAGGCTTCAGCGCCTCGGCAAGGCTCAACGTCCGGTCATCGAAGACGAGCTTCTCGATGCCCACGAGCGTGTCCACCCCGATGTGCCCATCGGCCGCCCGGACCGTGACCGCCCCTTGGCCGGCCCTGACGAGGTAGCTGGCCCAGCTGCCCGAGTACACGACGGTATCGACGCCCTGTCCGCCATCGAAGCGGTTGTCGACGGCATTGCCGGTGAAGGTGTCGTCGAAGGCTGAACCGATCAGGCTTTCGACACCGCGCAGCACGTCGGCGCCCTCCCCGCCGCTGGCCTTGCCCTGGGCCAGATCGACGGTCACGGCGGACGCTGCATTCGCGTAAGACGCCGTGTCCCATCCCTCGCCGCCATCGAGGCTGTCGGCCCCGGTGCCACCAATCAGCGTGTCGTCGCCAGCGGAGCCATAGAGCGTGTCGTCGCCGGCACCGCCGGACAGCACGTTGTTGGCCGCATTCCCGGTGATGGCGTCGCGCCCTGCCGAGCCGATGGCGTTCTCGATCACCGTGTTGTAGTTGATCGAGACCTGGCCTGCTGTGGTGATGAGCGCCTGGGCCGGGCCCGAGAAGATGCGCGCGCCCTCGCGCAGGTCGATGGTCATGTCCGGGCCCGTGCCGCCAAGGGGCATCACGTCGCTCGCGTCCAGGGTATCGGTGCCGCCGCCATCGCCGATCAACGTGCCAGGCCAGGCCAGCTGCGAATACTTGTAGACCGTGTCGCCGGCGTTCAGGTTCGGGCTGACGCCGTACAGAAACTGGGCCGTCGACACGTCGAAGGGGCGCAGCGTGGTCTGGATCGCCGTGCTGCCGTCGGAGGCGCCGTAGTTGTACGAAAGGTGCGTGTTGCCGACGTAGTCCTCGGCTGCAGGCAGGAAGGGCGCTTCGCCCCCGCCGCCGCCGGCGTTGTAGTCGCCCGGGTGCTTCAACCCCAGCGCATGGCCGATCTCATGCACCAGGATATGGAACCACCCATCCTGCGTCGCCATCGGGCCGCCGGCCGCGCCGTCGTCAATGGACACTGTGGAGGAGCCGTTCGGGTTGGGGTATCCGCCCGTGCCACCGGCCCCCGACTTGGAGAGGTCGAAGAACCCGAAGCGAATCTGTGCCGTGCTCAGGTCACTGGTCTCAACGAAGGTCAGGCCGCAGCTCTTGGCCCACAAGGCCAGGGCATCCTTGCAGCGAGCCTGGTCTGCGGCGGCGAACGCCTGGAATGTGGGGTCGCTGTTGGTGGCAATGAAGCCATAGCTCACCGTGCCGGGGCTGCCCGGCGTGCTCCAGTAGGAGCCCTGCGCCAACGCATCCACCCAATAGGCCAGCGGGAGTGCATCGTTGGTGTACTCGACGGACTCCACATTGGCGATCCCCGAGACCTTGATGCCACCGCTGGTGATGATGATCTTGTCGTTGCCGCCGTTGGCGGCTTCGCTGATGACGGCGCCGTTGCGGGAGATGAGGTAGACGTCGTCACCCGCGCCCCCGTCCAGGTGGTCACTGCCACCACCACGGTTGTCCAGGGTGTCGTTGCCGTCGCTGCCAGTCAGTTGGTCGTTCCCGGCACCGCCGATCAAGACATCGTTGCCGGCACCGCCGAACACGTAGTCGTTGCCTGCTCCGGCGTCGATCACGTCATTGCCCGCCCCGCTGGTCAGCGTGTTGTCCAAGGCATTGCCCATCAGGGTGAGGTCCCAGACCCCCTCGTTGAACGAGACGCCCAGGCCCTCCACGTTGGCCGGCAGCGTGTAAGTCCCGGAAGCCGTCAATTGCAGCTGAACGCTGTCCCGGCCCTGGCCTTCCGCCTCCACCACCAGATCGTCGGTCCGATCCAGCATGTAAAAGTCGTCCCCCGCACCGCCGACGAGGCTGTCGACATCACCTCCGCCACTGAGCGTGTCGTTGCCGTCCCCGCCAAACAGGCTATCGCCGGCAATACCGCCATACAGACGGTCACTGCCCGCGCCGCCCTCCAGCGTGTCGCCGGCGTCGTCGACATAGGCAGTGCCATCCCACTGCCCGCCCTGGATGTAGTCGTCGCCGTCACCACCGCGCAGGAGGTCCGCCCCCTTGCCGCCCCAGATCTGGTCGTTGCCCGCGCCACCGTCAACGTGGTCGTTGCCGGCGCCCAAGGTCAGCATGTTGTCCAAGGCATTGCCCGTGAGGGAGAGCCCCCAGGCGCCATCGACAGAGGTGAAGTACAGGGTTTCCACGTTCGCCGGGAGCGTGTAGCTGCCCGCGGCCGCCAACTGCAGCACGATGTAGTCCCGGCCCTCGCCTTCGGCCTCCACCACCAGGTCGTCGGTGCGATCCAGCGTGTAGTTGTCATCCCCCAGCCCACCGGCCATCAGGTCGGCGCCGGCGCCGCCGTTCAGCCCGTCGTTCCCTGCGCCACCGATCAGGTGGTCACTGCCACTGCTGCCGTACAGGTTGTCATTGCCTGCGCCGCCGTCCAGGGTGTCGCCCGCGTCGTCGGCATAGGCCGTGCCATTCCATTGCCCGGCCTGGATGTAGTCAACGCCATCACCACCGCGCAAGGTGTCCGCCCCCAGGCCACCAAAGATCTGGTCGTTGCCCGCCCCGCCGTCCACCACATCATTGCCCGCGCCCAGGTTCAGCGCGTTGTCCAAGGCATTGCCGGTCAGGGTGAGGCCCCAGGCCCCGCCACCGGGGGTAAAGAACAAGTTCTCGACGTTGGCGGGGAGCACGTAGCTGCCCGCGGCGGCCAGTTGCAGCTGGATCCCGTCCGAGCCTTCGCCTTCGGCCTCGACGACCACGTCGCCGGTCCGATCCAGCACGTAGGTGTCGTTCCCCTCGCCCCCGATCATGTTGTCGAGGCCGCCACCGCCGTTAAGGTAGTCGTTGCCGGCACCGCCCAGCAGCGTGTCATTGGCCGTCGAGGCGTCCAGGTTGTCATTGCCGGCGCCGCCGTCCAGGATGTCACTCGCATCGTCGACGTAGACACCGGCAGTCCATTGCCCGGTCTGGATGTAGTCATTGCCGTCGCCGCCGCGCAAGGTGTCCGCGCCCATGCCCCCGTAGATCTGGTCGTTGCCGGCCCCGCCGTCCACCACGTCATTGCCCGCGCCCAGGTTCAGCGCGTTGTCCAAGGCATTGCCGGTCAGGGTGAGACCCCAGGCCCCACCGTTGGAGATGAGGCTCAAGCTCTCCACGTTGGCGGGGAGCGCATAGGTGCCCGCGGCGGCCAGTTGCAGTTGGATCCCGTCCCGGCCTTCGTCTTCGGCCTCGACCACGACATCGTCGATCCGGTCGAGCACATAGCTGTCGTCGCCCGCTCCACCGGTCATGCGGTCGATGCCACCCCCACCGCTGAGGTTGTCGTTGCCTGCGCCACCAATCAGCGTGTCGTTGCCGGACGCGCCATAGAGGCGGTCGTTCCCAGCACCGCCATCCAGCAGGTCGCCGCCGTCATCCACGTAGGCGTTGCCGTCCCATCGACCGGTCTCAAGATAGTCGTTGCCATCGCCGCCACGCAGCGTGTCAGACCCCTTGTAGCCGTACAGCGAGTCGTCGCCGCCCAGGCCTTCGATGATGTCGTCCGAATCCGTGCCGGTCAGCGTGTCCCTGCCCTGCGTTCCTGTCACATTGGCCATCGCCAACCACTCCCCTCAGCGCTCGATTCATCGGATTGTCGCGGCGTCATGATCGCCACCGACAACGCCGCGTCTCGCTCACGCCAGCAGATAGTCCTGCCCCCACAGGCCCTGGTGGTGCGGGTGGTCGACGGCGGTGGTGTCAGTGGGCGGGGTCAGGAAGTCAACGCTCTGGGCCAGCGCAACCGCATCCAGGCCGGGCAGGCCGATGGCAGCGCCGGGGAGCGCCGCACTGCTGGCGCCGACCGCCTCGAGAGCGTCGCCGCCATGCTGCTCGGGCAGCCCCGCAAAGCTGAGCAACTCGTCCGGCGACACGGCCAGCGTGCTGACGCCGTTGTCGCCCAGCTGGGTGACCGCGCCGCCGATGACCTTCCAGTTCAGGTTGGACACCTGCAGCACGTCCATGCCCGCCGAGGCCGAGGCGCCCTTCCAGATCGTGCTTTCTCCCGTGGTGCCGTTGCGCCACAGCAGGTCACTCTTGCCATCACCGTCGTAGTCGCCCACGGCGGCGATGCGCCAGTTCAGGTTGGACACGCTCAGCACGTCCATCGGCGTGGCGGCCGAGGCGCTCTTCCAGATGGTGGCCTGGCCGCTGAGGTCGTTGCGCCACAGCAGGTCGCTCTTGCCGTCGCCATCGAAGTCACCGATGCCAACGACCTTCCAGTTCAGATTGACGACCGCAGCTACGTCCATCGGCGTTGACGCCGAGCCGCCCTTCCAGATCGTGCCCTCGCCGGTGATCGCACTGCGCCACAGGATGTCGCTCTTGCCGTCGCCGTCGAAGTCACCAATGCCGGCCACCTTCCAGTTCAGGTTCACCACGGCGGCAATGTCCATCGGCGTCGAGGCCGAACCACCCTTCCAGATCGTGCCCTCGCCGCTGGTGGCGCTGCGCCACAGGATGTCGCTCTTGCCGTCACCATCGAAGTCGCCAACGCCGACAACCTTCCAGTTCAGGTTGACGACGGATGCCACGGCCATCGGCGTTGCCGCCGAACCGCTCTTCCAGATCGTGCCCTCGCCCGTGTCGGCATTGCGCCAGAGCAGGTCGCTCTTGCCATCGCCGTCGAAGTCGCCCATGCCGACGATGCTCCACTTCAGGTTGGAGACGCCCGCCACCGCCTGACCGTCCGCCGCCGCGGCACCGAGCCAGATAGCACCTTCACCGCTGGCGCCATTGCGCCACAGCAGATCGCTCTTGCCGTCGCCGTTGAAGTCGCTCGACGCCACGCCGCCCATGGCCTGGCCCACGCTGTAGGTCCTGTCGTCGAAGGCCAGCTTCTCGACATTGAGCAGCGTGTCGAAGCCGGTGCGGCCGTTCTTCGCCTCGACGAAGACCTTGCCGAAGGCCGTCGTCACGGTGTAGTCGCTCAGCTTGCCGACGAAGACGGCCGTGTCGGTGCCACTGCCACCGTCGATCCAGTCATTGCCGAAGCCGCCGGTCAGCCGGTTGTCGGCGTCGTTGCCCGTGAGCACGTCGTCGAACGGCGAACCGATGGCGTTCTCGATCACGGTGGTGGCCGTGATGCCGAGGTTCTCGACGCCGGCGTTGCCGATCGCCGTCAGCCCCACGTTGGACACGCCGCCGGGCTTGAGGTTGAGGCTCACGCCGATGGCGTAGGCCGAGGCGTCGATGGTGTCGTTGCCGCCATCGTCGATCAGCGTCGTCTGCGCCGAGGCCTGCGCCGCGCCGAGCTTGTAGACGTTATCGCCCGCGTTGACCAGCTTGCCGCCGTACAGATGCCGCAAGGCCAGCACGTCCAGCATGCCCCAGTCGGCACGGAAGAGGCCGTCGGACGACCGCGTCTCGGACATCGCCGTGAGCGAGGTGCGGTCGTCCGAGGCCCGCAGCTGGACTGACCAGGCATCGCCCGTGTCGGTGTTGCGCGGATGGCGCAGGCCCAGCGCGTGGCCCACCTCGTGCAGCAGCACCGCATAGCCTTCACTGCCGGCGGACAGGTCCAGCATGGACTCGATGTCCATCCACACATCGCCGGCCTGATCGCCGTTGGCCACGTCCGGCAGCCAGCTCACGCCGCGGGTTTCGGCCTGCTGGCTGGCGCCGAACCGCATCTGCCCACCACTGGCCACCTCGGTGAAGCTGATGCCGCTGAAGACGGCCGTCTTGGCCAGCAGGTCGCGCACGACCTGCTGCTCCGCCGCCGAGAAAGCGCGGAAGCCCGCTGCACCAACACCGTTCGCGGGAGCCGTGTTGAAGAAGGAGTAGCTGACGTTGACCGAGCTGCCGACACTCTGCGGCGCATTCCAACGCGCCACGCCACCGGCCTCGATGGCCTGCTGGGCCATGTCCTGCTGGCTGAGGTAGTCGGACAGCAGCACGCGCTGATGATTGCCACCGGTGACCAGGGGCACCTCGATGTACTCGACCCGGGTCAGCTGGTACTCGAAGTTGGTTCCCGCCCCCTTGGACTTGACGACGGCCGTTTCGCCGTCCACGCCAACCTTGATGTCCAGCTCGGACAGCAGCGCCTGCCGCCACTCACCGTTCTGCAGCGGCTGGAACCAGCCGATGCCGACGCTGTCGGTACCGGCCCCGCCATCGATGACGTCCTTGCCGCCGTTGGCCCAGAAATAGTTGTCAGCCGCGCTGCCGACGAAGACATCGTTGTAGCCCGTGCCATGCACGCCCGTGATGTTGACCAGCGTGTCGCGGCCTCCCCAGCCGTCGTCAGCCCAGCCGTCGGCCAGGTTCACCGTCACACCGGCCGGGCTGTCCCAGTAGGCAGCGCCAACGTTGCGCCAGGTCTCGCCAGGCACCGGAACCCTCTCGATGCGGTCGTTGCCCTTGCCACCCTCCACATCGCCTTGATAGACCGTGAAGCTGTCGTTGCCGGCGAGGCCGTGAACGTCGTTCCAGTCGTTCTTGTTCGCTTCCGCCTGGACGTAGGTGTCGTCACCGGCGGTCAGTTCGATTCTTGCCATGGGCCTCTCCCCTCTCCCGCCTCAGGCCCGCAGCAGCGGGATGGTCTTGTTCTGGAAATTGTTCAGGTAGGGAAACACCGCCCCGAACTGGCTGTCCGGCACGCCCAGCCAGCTCATCAGCGTCGCCCCCACCTGATCGCTGGAGATCGACGGCACGTGGCGGCCGTTCTTGTTCGGGTCACCGTCATCGGCGCCGCCCAGCACCATGCTCGGGAAGCTGCCCACGACGTTGCCCCCCGCGACCGGGCCGCCGAAGGCGAACCAGTGGTTGCCCCAGGCATGCTCGCTGCCGCCGCCCGACCCCGGGCGCAGCGTGCGGCCGAACTCCGTCATGACCAGCGTCACCACATTCGAGTCGACGCCACTGGCCTGGTTGCTCTGGTCGAAGGCCGCGAGCGCCTTGGACAGCTCGGCCAGCTGGGCATCCTGCGTGTTGGCGTCCGATCCACGCTGGTTGGCATGCGTGTCGAAACCGCCCCAGGACACGAGGAAGACCTGGCGCTTCAAGCCAAGCGAGCGGAACACCGGCAGCACCGAGGCGAGCGAGCGCAGGTTGTTGCCAAGCGGGGCATCACTGAAGTTGCCCGCCGGAGTGCCCGCCGCCAGGAAGGCCTTCGTGAAGAAGGTGGAATCGGCCACCGCCTGCCCCATCGTGCGGGCGTACTCGGCTTCGTAGTCGTTGGCGAACTGCCAGCGCGCCATGCGGTTGATGGACTGGGCGGCTGGTGTCTCGGGGTAGGCCAGGTCGGCGGCCCCCCACCAGCGCGTGCCGCCTGGCGGCAGGAAAGCCACCGGCGATTGCTTGCCCAGCACCAGCGTGCGGTTGGTGTCGCTGGTCACAGCGGCCACCACGTTGCGCAGGTTCGCAGGCAGGGCCTCCAAGCCTCGGCCGGCCCAGCCGCTCATGTCTTCCGTGACCGTCCAGCCCTGCGCGATCGCGGTCTGATCGCTGTGCGACATCAGGAACGGTGGCAACTTGACCGAATTGGCCAGCACCTGGGCGCCGGTGGCCGGCTCGATCAAGGGCCCGACATTCGAGATGAAGGCCAGGCGCCGCTGGTTGTAGAGCGCCTGCATCTCGGCCAGCGCCGGATGCACGCCGAAACTGTGGCCGGCCGCCGTGCCGTTGAGCGCCAGCAGGCTGCTCTTGGGCAAGGCCAGGTTGGCACGCGAGCTCTGGTAGTCGGTGTAGGCGCCGTCGGTCGGCACCAGGCAGTTGTTGCCGTCGTTGCCGCCATTCAGGGCGATCACGACGAGGGCGCGGTAGTCGTCGGCAGCGGTGGCCAGGCGGGGCAGCGCCAAGCCGCCCAGCAGGCCAGTCGCGGCGGCGCCAGCGGCACCGAGGATTCGGCGTCTGTGCATCATGGCTGTCATTTGATGACTCCGTAGTACGGGCTGCTCAGCGCGTAGTCCAGCAGCCTGACGGCTCCGTCGTCGGGGTTGCTGACGTCCCACTGGGGCTCCTTGATCAGGAGCTCGATATTGCTGCGCAGCGTCGGCGGCATGGCGCCACGGAAGAAGCGCTCGCTGAGCCAGTCGTTGTAGGCGCGGGGCGAGGCGGCATACGCCTTGGACAAGCCATCGATATTGCAGCCGCCGAGTTCGAAGTACTTGCGCCCGACCGCTCCAGACGGCCCCCAGCGCAAGCTGTTGCCCAGGTTCAAGCGCCAGGTGAGCTCGTTGGCGTTGACCAGCTTCTGCTCCGGCGCGAGCAGATTGCTGCCGGGTGCACGATCGGTCGGCGCATAGAAGCTGAACACGCTCTCGGCATTGAACGGCGTCTGGTTCGGCGCACTGGCGGTACCTCCCCAAGGCATCTCAGGCACGCTGGTGCAGCCCATGCCACGCCACATCGTCATCATGTGCAGGAAGGGTTCCCGCAGCTTGCCGTCGTCGTTGCGGCCGCCGGCCGGGACATCCCCAGCCCGGGCTTCGCTGTCCAGCAGGATTGCTTTGACAACCGCCTTGAGGTCGCCTGAACTGGTGCGGAACACGCCAGCCACCCGCGTGATGTAGGCGGGAGAAGGGTTGCTCTTGACCAGGTGCTGGATCAGGCGCAGCGAGACAAAAGGTGCGATGTTCTGATGCGCCATCAACATGGAGATTGCATCGCGCAAGTCCTTGTCATGGCTCTGTCCCGCAGGGAAGGTCTTGCCCAGCACCACCTTCTGGCCGGAATCGCGCTCGGGTGCCCAGGTCGAAGGCACCATGGCCTTGGACCAGTTCATGCCGTTGCGGTTGGGGCGCACCGGCGGGTCCGGGTCGGGCTGCCATCCGGTCATCACGCGGGCCAGTTCCTCCACGTCCTTCTGCGTGTAGGTTTCCGTGATCACGCCCGAGGCGTTCTTCACCGAAGACCCGTCGGTGTTCAGCTTGCGCACACCGATCGTGAACAGCTGCATCAACTCGCGCGCGAAGTTCTCATTGGGTGCGCAGAAGTTGCATTCGGCGCTCTTGGGGCGGTTCTGGTTGTTGTCCAGGAACTGCGACATGTAGGGGCTGACGGACACCTGGTACAGCAACTCGTCATAGCGACCGAAGCCTTGCCGCTGCAGCATGTTGATCCAGTAGATCACCCCCACCAGATCGCCCTTGCGCGAGCTGACCGTGATGAACTGGGAGAGTGCGAATGTCAGCCGCACCCGCAATTGATCAGGGGCCTTCAGCGCCAGCGTGGGGAAGAGACCCCAGTACTTGCGCCAGTCGGCATCGGGCGTGGGGTCGATGTAGGTCTCGAACGGCTTGGGATCGAGTTGAGATGCCGGCAACGCGAACTGTTCGTCGATCCATTTGTCGAAGCCCTTGGCCCGGATCTCGGCCACCAGCGCCGGCGTCGGGCCGAAGCTGACCTGCTCCGCGAACCTGGAGGCCGCATACAGGCCCACCGCCGTGCTGCTGACGGGTGTGACCTGGCCCTTGGCCGCGGACGGCGTGCTGACCGTATCGCCGTCGCGGCCTCCGCCGCAAGCCGACAGCAGGCCCAGCAGCACTGAGCCCGAAAGAAGTTTGACCCGATTGCTTGTTTTCACCATAGCCCCCCAAACCTGCTGAATGCCGCACGGGTCCAACCCGGGCCGCTTCACCATCCAACGTACTCGCTGATCTTTATGGTTGCCAGCTTCGCTGCCGCCCTGCAAGGCCGCATCACCAATACAGATGAGTCGACCGATGCTAGAGAGCGCGGTGGCGCGGTGGAACCGGGTTAACCAAGGGCTGCAGGGTCAGTCGAACGAACGCCAGCGGCCCTGCGCCAGCTTGTCCCCGGTGGCGCCGACCGCCAGGTAATCGACCCCCTGCCCTGCCAGGAACTCCTGCGCCCCCGGGCCAGCCAGCGCGGCGATCGTCGCGACAGCGCCGGCCGCGGCGCAATTCGGAGCGATCACGCTGACGGACTGCCAGTGCGCCACCGACTCCCCCGTGCGGGCGTCCAGCAGATGGCTGTAGCGGCGCCCCTCGTGCTCGAAATAGCGCTCGTAGTCACCGCTCGTCGCCAGCGCCCCTTCGGCAAGCTCGACCTCGGCCAGCAGCGCTCCGGCGCGGCGCGGGTGGGCGATACCGAAACGCCAGGGCCGGCCGCCCGCGCGGGGGCCGATCACGCGGATGTCACCGCCCAGCTCCACATAGCCGCCCCTCACGCCGGCACGGGCCAGCAGCGCGGCCGTCCGGTCCGCGGCGTACTCCTTGCCGAAGCCGCCGAAATCGATCTCCATGCCCGCCACGGGCAAGCCCAGGCTGCCGCCCTGCCAGCGCAGGCGCGGCCAGCCGATGAGGGGCAGCAGGACCTGCACGGCTTGAGGCGATGGCGGGCGGCCGCTGCTGAAATCCCACGCGCGACGCAGCACGCCGGCCGTGATGTCGAAGCGGCCGGCGCTGAGCTCGAACAACGCGCCGGCGAAATCCAGCAGCCCCGCTGTTTCAGCGTCCACCGGCTCGGCCCGCCCGCTGCCGGCGCCCGCCTGCAGCCGCGCCAGCAGGTTGTCGGGCCGGTAGCGCGAATACTTCTGTTCGATGCGCCTCACCTCGGCCATCCCCGCCGCCGCCGCCGCGCGCAGGCCGGCCTCGTCGGCGCCCACCAGCCGCAGCTCGCACGGGCAGGCCATGGCCTCGAACTCGAAGCCGAGTTCCATCAGCGCCTCAGAAATGGCACGTCAGGCCCCACTGCAGCATGCGCGCCGAGAACGGCGCCAGGCCGGGCGAGCCCCGGCCGCCCACGCGCCAGCCGCCGCGCTGCTCGTAGTGCTCCAGCTTGAGGTCGCTGCTCCAGCCGCCGCCCAGCTGCAGCGTCAGCTTCAGGCCCAGCGTGGCCGCGCCGAAACCGGCCAGGCGCTGGTCGGAGGACAGCTGGCCCGGCGGCGACTCCAGCCAGCCCGGTGGATACGGCGCCCCCAGGTAGGAATAGACCGGGTCGTAATAGAAACTGGCGGCGCGCTGCGTGTACAGCCGCAGCGACGGCGTCAACTCCACGCGCTCGCCCAGCGCGAACGCGGGCTCCAGCTGCAGCGTGTGAGAGCCGATGCCGAAGCTGTCGCGATAGGCCCGGTAGCTCATGCGCAGGCTGATGTCCGGGCCTTCGAAATGATGGTTCCAGCGCAGCGCCAGCACCTGGCTGCGGCGCGCCTCGGGCCGCTGGTCCAGGCGCTTGTAGGGGTCGGAGTAATAGCCACGGCCGGCGCTGGCGCCCAGGCTCAGCTGCACCAGGTCTTCGCGGCTCAGTGCCTGCGTCAGGCTCAGCGTGGCCTCGCTGGTATGGCGGCGGCGGTGCAGGTCCGGGTCGTCGGTGGAGCCGATGCGGTCAACGGTGTGGGCCAGCGCCAGCGTCCAGCCACGGTTGTTGTCGTCACTGGCCCAGCCGCGCTGCACGGAGAAGCCGCGCGAGTGGAAGTCGTTCTCGTCCGACCAGACCGCACCGGCCGACCAGCTCGCATGCTCGTCCTCGTAGCGGGTCACCTTGACGTCGCCGGCCTGGCGCCGATCCGTCATGCGCGAGGCGCTCGACACGGCCGTGTGATACCGCGGCGACGCACCGGACACGCGGTCAACGCCCAGGCTGGCCTCCAACCCCCAGCGCCGCCCGACCGGCAGTCGCAGCAGCAGCACGGGCGCGCTGACATGGATGCGCTCCAGCCCCGGCTGGCGGTCCTGGTAGTCGAGGACCTTGACCGACATCAGGCGTTCCTGCGGATCTTCAGCCGCCTGCGCGAAGGCCACGCCCGGCAGCGCCAGCGCGGCGGCGACGACCGAGCCCAGTGCCACGGCCCTGCCGTCAGTTGCAGCCACAGCCGCCCCCTTGCGCCGCACCGCCGCCGCTGGAGTTCTCCTTGCTGGCGTAGACATGCTGGGACAGCCGCTGCCCCAGGGGATCGGGCTCCATGCGCATGGCGGGCCGCGCGAGCAGGTCCTTCTCCCAGGCGCGCGGAGGCGTCAGGCCGGCGCAGCCGCCGAGCAGGCTGACCAGCGCCACCGGCAACAGGAAGCGGGCAAGGGCTCGCATCAGCCGCGCGTCCGCAGCGCGGCCTCGATGCGGTGCTCGAGTTCGGGGCCGTCGCCCTCGCGAAAGCCGCGGTGCGTGAACAGGATGCTGCGGTCGGGCGCGATCAGCAGCGACGTCGGCATGGCCGCCACCTCGAACAGCCGCGCCAGCTCGCCCTCGGGGTCCATCAGCAATGGGAAGCTGGCCGGACGCTCGCGCAGGAAGCGCTGTGCATCGGCCTCGCGCCGATCCACGTTGACGGCGACGATGCGCAGGCCGGCAGGGCCGAAGCGCGCCTGCATCGCATTCATCCACGGGAAGGACTGCCGGCAAGGCCCGCACCAGGAGGCCCAGAAGTCCAGATAGGTCGCGCGCCAGGCACCACCATCGGCCAGCAGCGGCTCGCCATTGCTGGTGGGCTTCAGCACCTCAGGCGCACGCGAAGCGGCGGCCAGCGCGGCCGGTGCCAGCGCCGCCGCGGCCCAGCCCAGCAGCAGGCGGCGATTCGGGCGTGCGGCTGTGGGCGGCGTCATCGGCGATGCGGGCGTTTGCTGGGGCGAGGTAGAGCCAGGGCGGCGAGTGCCAACCATAGCAGCAGCATGGCGCTGAAGACGCCTCCTCCACCGCCACCGCCGCCAACGTTGCTCCCCAGGCTTGGGGATTCGCTCACCGTCAGCGGCACGCCGAGTTCGCCCAGCAGCGCGTCGCCGCCCAGCAGCAGCGCATTGCCGGCGGCGCCATCGGCACGCCCCAGCCAGGCCAGCTCCAGGGCACAGGCCTCGCCGGGCAGCAGCACCAGCGCGGTGTCGGCGCAGGAGGGCGACGCGCCGGCCGCCCAGGCGAAGCCGTTGCCTTGCAGTCGGATGGACTCCAGCGCCAGCGCCACGGAACCTTCGTTGCGAAGCCACAGCGCACGTGCCGGCGGCGGCGTGGCACCTTCGGCCGCGAAGTCCAGCGCCGCAGGCAGCAGAAGCGCCACCGCAGCCACGCTGGCCTGGCCGCGGCCCTGCAGCGGCCAGCTCAGCAGCGGCGCGGCGCCCGCCCCGCCCAGATGCAGGCCGGCTTCGCGCAGCCCCGCGGCACGCGGGTGGAAGCGCAGCCGCAGCCGGCAGGACTCGCCAGCCGCCAGCCGCTGGCCCGGCAGGCAACCGGCGGCCGTCATGTCGATGCTGAAATCGGCCGCGGCCGGCCCACCGAACTGCCACAGCAGGGGCTCCGATGTCGCGTTGCCGCGGTTCAGCAGCACCAGCGTCTCGCCCGAGCTGGCGCTGCCGACGGCGGTGTCGGCATGGCTTGGCCACGCCGGCGCGGCCTGCCAGACCAGCAGCGGCGCCGTCTCGACCGCCTCGCCCACCAAGGCTACGGACGACTCCGCCGCGGCGCCCGCCGTCTGGATGAGCAGCCGGCCGGTGGACGGGCCAGCGGCCTGCGGTGCGTAGCGCAGCGCCAGCGTGCAGACCTCGCCGGGTGCCCAGCCGCGCGCGCAGGCCGGCGCGGCCGATTCAATTTGAAACGGCCCCTCCACCCGCAGCAGCGGTGGCGAGGCCGTGCCCGCGGCGTCATGCACGAGGCGCACGGACCGCGTCACCGCGGAGCCTAGCCCCAGCGGCTGGCGGCCAAAGTCCAGCCGTGCCACGTCCGGCCTGGGTGAGGCCGGCATCACGGCGGGCGCCCTGCCGCGCAGCGGCACCGTGGCCGGCAGCGGCGCGTCGTCGGCCTGCAGTACCAGCGACGCCAGCCTGTCTTCGCCGGCGCCCGCATCGGCACCCGGCTGGAAGCTCAGCTGCAGGCGGCAGGAAGCGCCCGCCGCCAGGCCAGCCGCGCAGTCACCAGGCAGCAGCCTGAAGTCCGAAGCCCTCGTGCCGCTCAAGGCCAGGCTGCGCCAACGCAGCGCTACACCGCCGCGGTTGTTCAGCATCAGGTTCAACGTCTGCAAGTCGCCCACCACGCTGGGCTGACGCGCGGCGAAACCGAGAGCCTGGGCATCGAGCCATAGCTGCGAGGCTGCTTGGTCGCGTGCGAGGCCGCGCAGGTCGAGCAACAGCGCCGGCGCTGCTGCGGCAGCCTCGACACGCAGGCGGGCGCTGCGCGGACCGGTGCCTGATGCAGGCGCGAAGCGCAGCGTCAGCCCGCAGGCCGCGCCCGCGGGCAGGCTGAGGCCGGCCTGGCATTCGCTGTCGGGCAGCACGGCGAAATCCGCTGCGTCGGCGCCGCCGAGCACGAGCTGCTGCAAGGGCAGCGCCGCGGCGCCACGGTTGGTCAGCGTCACCCGCAGCGTGGCGGACTGGCCGGCCACGGCTTCGAGCAGCGGCCTGCCCGGCTCCGCCGCCAGCCATGCACCGCCAGCGGCCACCACGCGGCCGACCATGGGCAGGCGCAAGCCCGCATCCACCAACAGCTCGGCCTGCGCCGGGCCGGCGCGCCGCGGCTCGAAGGCGACGACGATCTGGCAGTAGCGGCCAGGCGCCAGCGCAGTACCGGCACAGCCATCGCGCAGGATGCTGAACTGCGCGTCGCTGAGCCGCAGCGCCGGCGCCTGCCAGGCCGCCGCGCCGCGGTTGTGGATGGTGAGCGTCTGCGGCGTGGCCGGCAGGCCGCCCAGCGCCAGCACGCCGAAGTCCAGCCAGGCGGGCTCGGCCTCCAGCCAGGGGCCGGCCGCATCACCCCGGCCCAGCAGTTCGACGCGGGACTCGCCGCCGACACCGTCATGCCCAATGCTCAGCTGCCCCGGCCGCGCGCCCGGCTGCCGCGGCGCAAACTGCAGGCTGATGCTGCAACGCTGGCCCGGCGGCAGCTTCAGGCCGGCCAGGCAACTGCCGCCCACCCAGGCGTAGTCGGGCGGCTGTACGTCCAGCCGGCCCAGGGTCAGCGAGTCTGCGCTGTCGTTGGCGATGGTGACGGTGCGCGCTCGCGGCGCGCCACCGACGGCCAGGCCGCCGTAGTCCAGCACCTGCGGCAACACGCGGGCAATGGCGCGCGGCGCAGCGGCACCCTCACCGGCCAGTGCGATGCGCACCGGCGTCGGCGTGGAGGCGTGATCGACGATCAGCGTGCCGCTGCGCGCACCCGCCGCCGTCGGCCGGAACACCACGTCCACCGTGCAACTTGAAAAGCGCGCCAGCACCGCGCCACAGTCGCCGCCGGCCAGCACGAAGTCGCCCTCCACGCGCAGCGACAGCCGGTCCATGCCCTGCTTGGTGCTCGAGGCGATGGTGATGGTGCGCAAGGCGCTGCTGGCGCCGACGGCGACTCGGCCGAAGTCCGTGGACGCCGGCCAGTTGCCCAGGTAGGCGGCGATGTCGGCCAGGTCCGCCGGGTTGTAGTACCGGTTGAAGTAACCCATGCCGCCGGTATTCAGCGAGATCGCGCGCTCGATCAGGCTGACGGCATTGCGCCCGGAAAAGATGTTGCCGAAGTTGTTGACCTGGGGGTTGTCGCTGTGACAGTCGATGCAGACCAACTGGCCCACCGCGGGCGGCGTGGCAAACAGCTGGGCGCCACGCACCGGGTCGGCAGCCCAGGCGGGCTGCAGCAGTAAAAGGGCCAACAGCGGCAGCAGGGCAATGAGGCGACGGGCAATGCGGTCAGACATGGCCGGCAAGATAGCAGGGGCCTCGGTGGGTGGCCGCAGAGGTGGGCACGGACCTGTCGGTGATTGGCTTGACGCAGCGCAAAGCCGCACCCGGTACCGCTGCCTAGCATGCCGATGCCACGGACCGAACCGTTCGGGGCTCGAACCACAACGGGAGACCCGACATGCTGCAGCGCCTTCTTCTGCTCACCGCGATCACCACCGCCATGCTGCTGGGAAGCCCGGCGCATGGCGCCCCCAGCAACACGCTGCCGGTGGTTCGCGCCCAACTGACCAGCCCGCCCCTCGTGCCTCCGCCCACCGGGCGCAAGGCGCCGGCCAAGGTCATCGTCGAGCTGGAGGTCGTCGAGAAGGACATGCCCATCTCCGAGGGTGTCAGCTACACCTTCTGGACCTTCGGCGGCACGGTGCCAGGCAGCTTCATCCGCGTGCGCCAGGGCGACACGGTGGAGTTCCACCTGAAGAACCACCCCAGCAGCAAGATGCCTCACAACATCGACCTGCACGGCGTCACCGGCCCCGGCGGCGGGGCAGCGTCCAGCTTCACGGCGCCAGGCCATGAATCGCAGTTCACGTTCAAGGCACTCAACGAGGGCATCTACGTCTACCACTGCGCCACCGCGCCGGTGGGCATGCACGTGGCCAACGGCATGTACGGCCTCATCCTCGTCGAGCCACCGCAGGGCCTGCCCAAGGTGGACCACGAGTACTACGTCATGCAGGGCGACTTCTACACGACCGGCAAGTACCGCGAGAAGGGCCTGCAGCCGTTCGACATGGAGAAGGCCATCGACGAGCGGCCGACCTATGTGCTGTTCAACGGCGCGGAGGGCGCGTTGACGGGCGAGCGGGCCATCACCGCCAAGGTCGGCGAAAGCGTGCGGCTGTTCGTCGGCAACGGCGGCCCGAACCTGGTGTCCAGCTTCCACGTCATCGGTGCCATCTTCGACAACGTGCGCTTCGAGGGCGGCAGCCTGGCGCAGAAGAACGTGCAGACCACGCTGATCCCGGCGGGTGGAGCGGCCATCGTGGACTTCAAGGCCAAGGTGCCCGGCAGCTATGTGATGGTGGACCACTCCATCTTCCGCGCCTTCAACAAGGGGGCGCTGGCCATCCTGAAGATCGACGGCCCTGAGGACAAGAGCATCTACTCGGGCAAGGAGGTCGACTCGGTCTACCTGGGCGACCGCGCCCAGGCCAACATGACCGCGGTGGCCACGGCCACCCAGGCCGCCGCTGGCGGCAAGCTGACGCAGCAGGACCAGATCGCCGCCGGCCAGGCGCTGTTTGCCGGCACCTGCTCGGTCTGCCACCAGGCCAACGGCGCCGGCCTGCCCGGCGTGTTCCCGCCGCTGGCCAAGTCGGACTGGCTGGGCCAGGACACCAAGCGCGCTGTCGGCGTGGTGCTGCATGGCCTGTCGGGCAAGGTCAAGGTCAACGGCAAGGACTACGACTCCGTCATGCCGCCGATGAACCAGCTCAACGACGACGAGGTGGCCAACATCCTGACCTATGTGCTGAACAGCTGGGGCAACCCGGGCGGCAACGTCTCGGCCGACGACGTGAAGAAGCAGCGCGCCAGCAAGCCGGCCACCACCAACCAGGCGGGGCATTGATGCCTCTGGCCGCCGCACTGGCGGGCCTGGCCGGCGCGGCCTACGTGGCGATGCCGGCGGGCACGCTGAACAGCGTGCTGGCCCGCGACACCGACCGTGAGCCGACGCGGGTGGCCGCCTTCCAGATGCGCGAGGTGCCGGTCACGCGGGCCGAGTTCCGCCGCTTCCTGAGCGCCCATGCCGAGTGGCAGCCCGGCCGCGCGCCTGCGGCCTTCGCCTCGGCCGGCTATCAGCAGCACGGGCTCGACGACTCGGCCGCACCGGTCACCGAGGTCAGCTGGTTCGCCGCGCAAGCGTATTGCGAGGCCGAGGGCGGCCGGCTGCCCACCTGGTACGAGTGGGAATACGCCGCCGCGGCCGACGCGACGCGCACCGATGCCCGCGGCGACCCGGCCTGGCTGGCGCGCATCCTCGGCTGGTATGCACGCCCGGCCAGCCAGGCCCTCCCGGCGGTGGGCGGCGAGGCGAATGTGTACGGCGTGCGCGACCTGCACGGCCTGGTGTGGGAGTGGGTGGACGACTTCAACGCACTGCTCGTCAACGGCGACAGCCGCAGCGCGGGCGACCCCGACAAGCTCAAGTTCTGCGGCGCCGGCGCCATCGACCTGCAGGACCGCCAGAACTACGCGGTGCTGATGCGCGTCGCCCTGCTCTCTTCGCTCAACGCCGCCGACAGCAGCGGCAGCCTGGGCTTCCGATGTGTACGCGAGGTGACGCGATGAAGCGATTTCTGCTCTGCAGCTGGCTCTGGTTGGCCGGCGTGGCGCTGGCCCTGCCCGGCGATTCGGTCTATCAGCTCGACGCGAGGCTGACCGATCAGCGCGGCCAAGCCGTCAAGCTCGACGGCGGGCGCGGCCAGCCGGTGCTGGTCAGCATGTTCTACACGTCCTGCCAGTTCGTCTGCCCCATGCTCATCGACGCGGCACGCGACACGCAGGCCGCACTGACCGAGACCGAGCGCCGCCGCGTGAAGGTGATGCTGATCAGCTTCGACCCGGCGCGCGACACGCCGGCCAAGCTGGAAGCCATGGCCAAGGAGCGCAGCCTGGACGCCACGCAGTGGACGCTGGCCCGTACCGACCCCGCCACCGTGCGCAAGATCGCCGCGCTGCTGAAGTTCCAGTACCGCGCCCTGCCCGACGGCGAGTTCAACCACAGCGCCGAGCTCATCCTGCTCGACGGCGAGGGCCGAATCGCCGCGCGCACCAGCATGCTGGCAGGCGCGGATGCGCGCGTGGTGGGCGCCATCCGCAAGCAGCTCGCGCTCAGCGATCCAGCCAGGCCTTGAATTCGGCCGCGCGCTCCTGGCTGACGACGAGCTCGCCCGCCAGCGCCGGCCGCAGCTGCAGCTTGAGCCGCCCCTTGCCCGCCGCGGCAAAGCCCGCCACGGCGCGCGCGGCCAGCAGCGTTTGCCGGTTGGCGCGGAAGAACTGCGCGGGGTCGAGTTGGGTTTCCAAGTCAGCCAGCGGCGTCTCCAGCAGCAAGCGGCTGCCATCGTGCAGCACGGCGTGGCTGAGCTTGTCGAGCGACACGACGTAGGCCAGTTCGCTCACGTCGAAGGCCTGGAAGGCGCTGCCCCTGCGGCCCAGCAGGCGCTGGCGCCAGCGCGGGCGCTGCAGTTCGGCGAGCACGGTCATCACGTCGCTGCCGAAGCCGCGCCTGAGCCGCTCGGCCTTGGCGATGGCCTGGGCCAGCGCGGCCTCGTCCACCGGCTTGAGCAGGTAGTCCACCGCCAGCGCGCGGAAGGCGTCGATGGCGAAGCGGTCGTAGGCCGTCGTGAAGATGACGGGCACGGCCAGCTCGCGGTCGTCGAAGAGCTCCAGCGACAGGCCGTCGCCGAGCTGGATGTCGAGCAGCAGCAGGTCGGGCGCCGGCTGTGTGGCGAGGTAGTGCGCCGTCGCCTTCACGCTGTCGGCGTGGCCAACGACGACAACCTGCGGCGCAACGCGCGACAGCGCCTCGACCAGGCGGTCACGGGCCGGCGGCTCGTCCTCGGCGATGAAGACTCTCATGGCGGGGAATGTAGGGGCACCTGCACCTCGAAGCGGCCGTCGGCCTCGCGCACGACGAGGGCGCGGCCCGTCAGCAGCCGGCAGCGCTCGTCGAGATTGGCCAAACCCACGCCGGCCGATGGCAGGGCCGTGCGGCGCGGGCGCACGTCGTTACCCACCGTCACCGTCGCATCGGCCAGCGCCAGGCTCACCGGCAGCGGTTCGGACGCGCTGGCCTGGTTGTGCTTGACGGCGTTCTCCAGCAGCGTCTGCAAGGCCATCGGCGCAATGCGCCAGCCCGGCGCCGCCTCCAGTGCCGGGTCCACCCGCAGCGGCATGGCGGCGCCGAAGCGCAGCTCCAGCAGCCGGTGGTAGCGGCGCAGGAAGGCCAGCTCGTCGGCCAGCGGCACGAGGTCGCGCTGCCGGCTGTCCAGCACGTAGCGGTAGACCTCGGCCAGCGCGTCGCAGAACTCGCGCCCGCGCGCCGGCTCGGCCTGGATGAGGTGGCCCAGCGTGTTGAGGCTGTTGAAGAGGAAATGCGGGTCGACCTGGGCCTTGAGCGCACCGAGCTCGGCCTGGGCGCGCAGCCGCTCCAGCCGCTCGACGCGGATCAGGTCGGACTCGCGCTCGCGGATCAGGAACAGCGTCTCGTAGCCGTGCGTCACGAAAAGCACGCAGATGACGTTGGTCAGCACGACGATCTGCAGCGTGCTGCGGTCCACGGGGAAACCGGTCACCGCGTACCAGGCCAGCAGGCCCAGCACGGTGATGGGCGCCGTGTAGAGGACGTTGGCGACGACGAGCATCAGCAGCTTGCGCAGCGGCCGCCTGAACCAGTCGAAGTGCTCGCGCTGCTTGAACAGCAGCCAGCGGTTGCCGCCCCAGATGGCGGTGGCCAACGCGATGAAGCCGAAGAAGCCGACCCAGAAGACGGCGTCGCGCGGGCCGAGCGGCCCGTAGAGCCCCGTCAGCCACGGAATGGCGAGGCCGAAGCCCAGGCTGCCGACCGCCATGACGAGCCGGTCGTCGAGTTGCACCGGGTTCGGCGTGTCCAGGTCGGGGTTCGGCAAGCGGATGTCCTGTTTCGGCACGCGGCCCCTGGCGGCGGCGAGGCGACGCGACCAGCATCGCGGCCATCAACCCTCACCGGAGCCCTGCGTGGAAGACATTCACTTTAACTACCTGGCCATCGCCAGCGCAGCTCTCGTCTACTTCGCCATTGGCGGGCTCTGGTACTCGCCCATCCTGTTCGCCAAGGCTTGGGCGCGCGAGGCCGGCATGACCGACACGCAGATTCAGCAGCCGCCGCTGGGCCGCATCTTCGGCCTGTCGGCTGTTGCCGCGTTGGTCATGTCCTTCAACCTCGCGGCCTTCCTGGGCGCCAAGGCCACGCTGAGCTTCGGCCTGTTCGCGGGGGCCGCCACCGGCATCGGCTGGGTGGCGATGTCGCTGGGCGTCATCTACCTGTTCGAGCAGCGCTCGCTGAAGCTGTGGTTCATCAACAGCGGCTACCAGGTGGTGGCCTACACGGCGATGGGTGGCATCCTCGGCGCCTGGCGCTGAAAGGGAGCCCCTCGCCCAAGGCGGGCCGGCTAGGGGTGGCCCGTCGCTCGGCCCGCGAAGGTGCCGAAAACGTCCTTCAGCAGCGCCCGCCCCGCCGGGTGCTGCGGCAGCCAGTGGGCATGCGCCGGGTCGCGCAGCACCATGGCCATCATCCCGCAGCGCTCGTCCACGGCGGCGCGCAACAGCCCGCTGGCCCGGTCGTACTCGCCCAGCGCCGCCAGTGGCGCTGCGTAGAGCGCCGCCTCGCCGGCCGTCGTGCGCGAGCACAGCAGCGCGGTGTCGACGATGTCCAGCGTCGCCTCGCGCCGCCCCAGGCGTGACAGCACGAAGGCCGCCACGGTCCAGACGAAGGGCGGCGTGTCCAGGCCCTGGGTCAGTCGCAGCGCCGCGGCTTCCAGCTCGGGGTGCGGCGCCACCATGGACTGGATGGCCAGCGAGAAGGCGACCGTCAGCAGCAGGCCGGGGTTGTCTCGAACGGTGGCCTGGGCCTCGGCCACGGCTTCAGCGCCACGGCCGCTCTGCACCAGGGCGCGCGTCAGCGTCATGCGCACGTGCAAGGCATGCGGCGCCAGCTGGCGCACGCGGCGCAGCTTGTCGACCGCCTGCGCGGCGTCGTCGGTGTAGAGCAGATGGCGGGCGAAGGCCAGCAGCGTGTCCGTGCCGTCGCCGTCTGCCGCCAGCGCCTGCTCGAAGCATTGCCGCGCTTCGTCGAAGCGCCAGGCCATGTCCAGCAACGCACCGCGCGCGGCATGCAGGCCCGCAGTAGCGTCGTCAAGGCCCTCGAGCGCCGTCAACCCCTCCTGGACCGCTGTGGGCGTCGTCAATTGGCCCCAACCGACGGCGATGGAGAGCGCGTCTGCCAGCGCCACGCGCGCCGCGGCAAAGCCGGGCTCGTCGCGCACCAGCGCGCGCAGCAGCTCGATGGCCAGGCCCATGGCAGCGGGCGTGCGCTGCTGCATCAGCTGGCGGGCATGGGCGTGGCTGTCCAGCGCCTGGGTGCTGGGCCCGGCCGGGGCGGGCGTCGACGGGTCGACCAGCCGGTAGCCCAGGCCGTAGACGGCCTCGACCATCACGCCGCGCGGCAGCAGCAGGTGGCGCACGCGGCTGATGCAACGCGCCAGGCTTTCGTCGGACATCTCGCGCCCCGCCCAGGCCTGCTGGGCAAACTCGTCCTTGCGCACAACGCCAGGCGCGCGCGCCAGCAGCAACCGCAGCACGGCACGCTCCTTGGGCGGCAATTTCAGCGCCCGGCCGTCGGCCTGCAGCAGTCCTGCGTCATCGAGCGCGAGCGCCTTCATGGGGGTTTGTCTCGACATCAGCTAGGGGGCGATCGTCAGGATTTCATCAAGCTTGGCCAACTGGCCCCTCCTAGCATCGGCTGCGAGTTGCTGGAGGATGGACCTCCGGCCAGAAGCTTGAACGGAGGATCCATGACTATTGTCAATCGTTGGCGCACGCGCCTTGCCGGGGCTCTTTGCGCCCTCTGCCTTGTCAGCCCCGCGGGTGCCGACACCTTGCTGGACACCGGCACACCCGGTGGATGGCTGGGTTATTACGGCTTCGACGTCTTCGTCGGCCAGTCGGTCGCCATCGCCTTCACGCCCGGCCAGGACTACCGCTTCGACGATGTCTCGCTGTGGCTGATGAGCAATGACTTCGACGCCCCCGGCCGCACGCTGCACATCTCGCTGCAGACCGATGCCGGCGGCGGGCCGGTGCCGGTGGCGCCGTCGGGCACGATGCTGGAATCATGGGCGCATGCGACCAGCGCGGTCGGCTGGACCCCTGTGCTGGAAACGCTCAGCTCCATCACGCACCCGCTGCTGCACGCTGGCACGACCTACTGGATCGTGGCCGAGTCCAACGAGCCGGCCTTCGTCGACCCGATCTGGGCCGCGGCGGCGGATGGTGCCTCGCACTACATGGGCAACATCGACTTCCAGTCCAGCCCGGCCTGGCAGGTCGGCCAGAGCAGCGGCCCGCCGGGGACGGTCATCAATGCCACGCCGGTGCCGGAGCCGAGCGTGCTCGTCCTGGCGGCCCTGGGTGCGCCCCTGCTGTTGGGCGTTGCAAGGCGGCGTGCGCGGGCGGCAGCACCGCAAGCCTGAGAGCCGCGCGGCCCCCGGGATGGGGCCGCGTTCTGGCTGGCCTCAGAGACGGGTCCGATCCAGCACGGCGGGGCCGGCCATCGCGGGGTCGCTGATCGAGGGCTCGCCGTTCTCGAGGTGGCCCGCCAGGCGGCAGCCGAAGCCCGCCACCTCGGCGACCTTGAGGCTGTAGTCGTACCAGCGGTGCCCGCCATCCACGGCGATGCGCACGGTGCGGGCGGTGCCCGCGGGCACGTTCCAGCTGCGGTCGGGCACGGTGCCGTAGCGGTGGGCTTGCAGCACGAAGGTGCAGGGCCTGCCGCCATCGTTGCGCAGTTCGACCACGAGCTCCAGGTGGGCAATGTCGGCCTGCACCTGAATGGCGGGCTGGGCGTGGGTCGCGCCGGCCCTGGGCAGGTTGCCGGTGAAGTGGCGGTGAAAGCCATTCGGGCCCAGCACCCACAGGTCATAGGCCGTGCCTACGGCGCCGACCCAGATGCCGTCCAGCTGCTTGCCGGCTTCCACCGTGTAGCGGCGCGGCAGCTGGGCCAGCGCGAGGCGGTCGTAGACGTGGAAGACGGCGCCGGCGGTGCCCGAGTTCTCGAAGCGCAGCGTGACGCCCGACTTGTTGGCATGGGCCTGTACCTGCAATGCATAGGGCAGCGCGCGGGCCATGCGGATGCCGCTCGCCTGCACCGGTGCGGCCAGGGTGGTGGGCGCCTCGGGCTTCTTGGTGCCTTGCAGCGCGAGGGCCCGGGCGCGCAGCGCGGCGGTGGCCGGCAGGTTCTGCACGAAGGCGCTGTCCTGCGGGCGCGCGAAATCGAAGCAACCGGTCAGGTCGCCGCTGACCGCACGGCGCCACGGCGTGATCAGCGGCTCCTGCACGCCGAAGCGCGCCTCGATGAAGCGGATCACCGAGGTGTGGTCGTGCACCTGGGAGTTGACCCAGCCGCCCTTGCTCCACGGCGACACGATGTACATCGGCACGCGCGGACCCATGCCGTAGGGCCGGTGCTGGTAGGTGGGGTCGCTGCCGTTGAGCAGGTGGTGGTATTCGCCCGCCGTGTCTACCGTCGACGCGCCGGCGAGGACAGCCTTGGCCGGGTCGGCGTCATAGGCCTGGTAAGACGGCACCGCCGGCGGCGGCAGGTGGTCGAAGAAGCCGTCGTTCTCGTCGAAGTTGATGAACAGCACGGTCTTGGACCAGACCTCCGGGTTGGCCGTCAGCGCGTCCAGCACGCGGGCCGTGTAGTCGGCGCCCGAGGCGGGGCTGGACGGCCCCGGGTGCTCTGAGCCCTCGGCCGTCGCGACGATCCAGGACACCTGCGGCAGTTGGTGGGCCAGCACGTCGGCCTTGAGCGCGTCGAGGTCGCGCGTGGTGACGCCACGGTCGCGCAGCGGCACCGAGAAGCCGGGATGACCGAACCATGCGTCGCGAAACGGACGGAAGCCCGCCAGCGGGTTGTCCGTGTAGTTGTCGTCCATGTTCTGGTAGACCTGCCAGCTGATGCCGGCGGACTGCAGGCGCTCGGGATAGGTCGTCCACGTGTAGTCGGTGGCCCGGTTGGCGTCGAGCTGTTCGTGGCTGTTGTCGGTGGACGGCCCACCGGAGAGGCCCAGTGGGTCGTTGCCGCCGGTCCACAGGAACAAGCGGTTGGTGTTGGTGCCGGTCTGCGTGGCGCAGTGGTAGTGGTCGCACAGCGTGAAGGCACGCGCCAGTGCGAACTGGAACGGGATGTCCGCCTCCTGGTAATAGCCCAGCGAATGCGCCTGCTTGGCGGCCGGCCAGTTGTTCATGTGACCGTGGTCCCAGGCGGCCTGCGCGTCGGCCCACGAATGCGGCGTGCCGGCCACGCGCATGACGGAGAAGTCCTGCTGCGTGTTCAAGTGGAAGGGCGCGATGGCCGTGCGCCGGATGCCCCGGTCAGGCGCGCCCGGCGCCTTGGTGTCACCGCCGTGAGGCTGCACGAACACCGTCTTGCCGCGGAAGGTGCCGGCACGGTCGACGACCGGCACCGGGAAGGGGTCGGCAAAGCCGCGCACGCCCGCCAGCGTGCCGAAGTAGTGATCGAAGGAGCGGTTCTCCTGCGTCAGGATGACGATGTGTTCGACGTCGAGCAGCGTGCCGGTGCGCTGATGGGCAGGAATGGCCAGCGCGCGCTGGATGGCGGGCGGGAAGCTGGCCAGCGCCAGGCTGGCACCGGCCGCTTGGCCGAGGCCGCGCAGGAAACCGCGGCGGTCCTGTTGAGACATGGGAGAACTCCCGGGGAATCAAAACGAAAAAGCCCGCCGACGGCGCATGCCATCGGCGGGCTGAGTCGCGGACGGTAACCGCACCTTAGCGCCGCGCGCTCATTCCACTCGATCGTCAACCCGCAAGCGCGCTCAGCTGCGCAGGCTCCACAACCTCAGCGCCATGTGAATCTCGAGCGCCCGCGTCGCCTGGCCCCAATGGCCCAGCAGGTCCTCCACCGTGGCGAGGCGTTGACGCACGGTGTTGGTGTGGATGTCCAGCCGCTGGGCCGTGGTCTTGGCGTTCTGGTTGCAGTCGAAGTAGCAAAGCAGCGTCGCCGCCAGTTCAGTGTGGCGCTTGCGATCATGGGCCAGCAGCGGGCCGATGCAGGCGCTCAGAAACTGCTCCAGGCTGGCAGGGTCATGGGTTTCGAACAGCGTGGAGTAGAGCGCCAGTTCGTTCTGGCCGATGACCTGGTCCTGCACACCCAGGCGCGCCAGCACGGCCAGCGCCCGCCTGAGCGTCGCGTAGACGGCCGGCAGTTCGGCCGCGTTGTTCATGGGCCGCGACAGCACACCGCGATGCCCCGCGCCCGCCTCGCTGCGCGCCCAGGTACCGAGGGCCTGGCGCACGTCCTGGGCGCGCGGTGTCGCGCACAGGATCACGAGGGTGCCGTCGATGTCTTCGACCAGGCTGCGCTCCAGCGCGCTCATCTGTCGCAGCCGACGTGCCGCATAGCCGCTGCCCGGCCCCTCCAGCTCGGCCAGGATCAGTGACAGGGGCTGGGCCAGGTCGAGGCCGAAGCGCTCCGCACGGTCGGCCAGTTCGCCCGGCTCGTCCTGGCGCGGCGAGACCAGGGCGCGCAGCAGCGCGGCAGCGTCCCGGCTCTGCGCCGCCTCGCGCCGCTCCTGCGACAGCAGCACGATGCCGATGACGCTGGAGCTGCGTTCCAGCGTGCGGATGGCAAGCTCCGACAGCGCGCCGGCGTGGAAGAAGGCCAGCGCGCCCAGAACGCCGTCGCCGCCGATCACCGGCATGACGCGGCAGCTCTCCTCGCCCACTTCGAACGCCGGCACCGAACGCCCGATCTGCCGCGCCTGGCGCAGTGCCGCGGCCAGCTCGGCGCTGCGCTCGCCATGCGGCGCATAGGCTGCGGCGGCGGTCCCGCCGTAGCCGGTGGCGCTGCCCCGGCTCAAGACCTGCGCGGCCTCGTCCAGCACCAGCACGCTGCCGCCGAGGCGCTGCGCGACGGACTGGCACAAGGTGGCCAGCGAGGCGCCGCGCGCCAGCAGCGAGGTCATTTCCTCGTGGGCGTCGGCGGCGGTCTGCACGTCTCGCGCGTGGCTTTCGAGCGCGGCGCGAGCCTCGTCTGCCTGCCGCAAGGCGGTGTTGACGCGCCCGAAGTCGCGCGCGTTCTTCAAGGCGACGGCACCGTGCGTGGCCAGGGTGCTGAGGATGGCCAGGTTCTGTGCCGTATGAACGCGCGGGTAGCGGTCGGCCACGAAGAGCAGGCCGATGACTTCCTCCGCCCAGATCAGCGGCACGCCGGCCAGCGCGGTGATGCCTTCCTCCAGGAATGCGCCGTCGAGCCTGGCGTCATGGGTGAAGCGCTTGTCGTTCAGATAGTCGGGCGTGGTGAAGGGCTGGCGGCTGGACATCACGACACTGACGACGCCGCGATCACGGCTCACCACCATGGATGCCGTGTTGGGCGCCAGCGAGCCCTCGGTCACGAGGGCGCGGAACACGCCTTGAGCGGCGTCCATGGTGGACAGCCAGGCCAGGTCGGCACCCAGCAGCGCACGGGCACGGTGAACGATGGTGCGCAGCAGCTC
The DNA here is from genome assembly GCF_059421665.1 of Roseateles sp. GW821-FHT02E12. NCBI lineage: Bacteria > Pseudomonadati > Pseudomonadota > Betaproteobacteria > Burkholderiales > Sphaerotilaceae > Roseateles > Roseateles sp. GW821-FHT02E12. Next base: position 1,107,107 of record NZ_JBWKVK010000002.1, on the reverse strand, counting down.
GTCGAGGTCGAGCCGGCTGGACAGGTCCTGCGCCGACTCGACGACGGCGAGCAGGCCCTGCTCCCGTTGCTGCAGCAGCTCGAGCCGGTTGCGTACCGCCATCGCCATGCGCACCCTCTCCACCAGCGCTGCCTTGGCCGGGGTCTCAGGCAGGGCTTCTGCGTGCGCCAGGCGCGTCGCGAACTCATCGGCCGATGCGCCGAGGTGCAACAGGTCGATCAACTCGGCGGCAATCTCCTGGGCAGTCTCCATGGGGCGGGTGGCAACGTTGGGATGGCGAGGCTAGCAGACCGGCGGCAAGCAAAGTCGCCGTTTACCTGTGATCCGATGACATAAAACTGGACTGTTTTATGTGCACCTCTCACACTGACGGAGTCGCACCCAAAGCCGCCGCCGCTAGCCCTTCTCGAAGAGATGGGCAGCCAGGCGCCGGTGCACAGCCTCGGCCTCTCCTTCGGGCCAGGCCCTCAGGCCCTGGCCCGACTGCATGCCGAGTTGGCCAGCGGCAATCAGCCGGTCCAGCAGCGGCGAGGCGGTCGTGTCAGCGCGCAGCGATGGGAACAGCAATTGGTGGACGGCACGCGTGAGCTCCAGGCCGACGAGGTCGGCGTTCTCCATCGGCCCGAGCACCGGCATGCGCAGGCCGAAGCTGTGCTTCACGACAAGGTCGATGGCCTCGGCGTCGCAGACGCCCTCTTCGACGAGGCCGATGGCCTCGCGCCACAGCGCGTGCTGCAGCCGATTGCCGATGAAGCCTGGCACGTCACGCAGCACCTTGACGGGTCGTTTCCCCACGGCCGCCAGCCAGTCGAAGGCCGCATCGAACACCTCGTCGGCGGTGCAGGCCGTGCGCACCACCTCCACCAGCGGGATCAGGTGCGGTGGGTTCCAGAAATGCGTGCCAACGAGGCGGCGCTGCGCGTCCGCTGCCAGCCCCTCGCCGATGCGGGTGATGGGAATCACCGACGTGTTGCTGGCCAGGATGGCCTGCGGCGGCGCGGCCGCCGCGACGCGGGCAAACAGCTGCTGCTTGAGCTCCAGCCGCTCGGGCGCCGCCTCGATGACCAGTTCGGCTCGGGCGACGGCCGCTTCGAGGCTGGCCTCGACGGTGATGCGCGCGACGACGGGCGCGGCATCCACGCCCTCGTCGCGCAGATTGCGCTCGACGCGCGCGACCGCCGCGCCGAGCACGGCGGCATCCGGGTCGGTGAGCACGACGGGGTGCCCGGCACGCGCGAACACCTGGGCGATGCCGTGGCCCATCAGCCCGGCACCGAGGATGGTGACGGGCTTCATCGGTTGGTGCAGACGAAGGAAGCCGCAGCGTTCACGTCGCCCGCGCCCCGGTAGCGGGGCCACAGCGGGTAGTCGCACAGCGGGCGCTGGCGGCCCGGCACGCCCACGGTATCGGTGGTGACCTGGCGCTCGGGTGCCACGCCCTGCTCGACCCAGGCCTCCAGCGCGGTGAGCGAATCCCAGGTGGCGTTGAACACGCTGCTGGCGGCATGGTTGTAGCCCGGCACCTCGTAGTAGCGGGTGAAGCCGCGCAGCGGCAGCGCACCCAGCTGCGCGAGCCAGCTGTCGTAGAGGGCACGTGTCGTGCGGCTGCTGACCAGCACGTCGTTGAGGCCATGCGCCAGTAGCAGCTTGCCGCCCCTGGCCGCGAAGGCCGACAGGTCCGTGCGGTTGTCCATCGTCGCGCTCAGCAGGCTGATCCGCGATGCCCAGGCGCCGGGGTTCTCGGGGTCGAGGGACAGCGCGTCAAAGGACGGGTCGCGCGTGACGTGGTGCTTGAGCCACTGGTCCAGATAGATGCTGATGTAGGGCGCGTCCGGCGGCATGGGCCGCGCCGGCGCCGACCTGTTGAAGGCCAGGAAGCTGACGATGGGTTCGATGGCCTGGGTGCGCGTGTAGATGCCGGTGTCGGCGCCCCAGATGTTGTAGCCCGGGTGCCGGGTTTCGCCGCTGGCGAGGTAGTCCAGCCGGGTCGGCGTGTCGATGACTTTCATTGCGGTGATCTGCGCGTCGGACAGGCAGCTGTCGCCCGTGTCCGCGCCGCCTGCGCAGCGCAGCGGCCGGCCGTCGAGCTGCGCCGTCGACGGGTCGAAGACGGCGTTGCAGCGGTCCTGGTGGCTGATGAGGCCGTCCACCACGCCGTCGAGGCCGTCGCAGGCCTGCAGCGCGGCCCGGAACAACGCGTCGCGCTTGGCGGCGTTGGGGTAGGCGCCGGGCTGGGCGAGCGCACGATTCATCCGTTGCCCGCCCAGGATGCTGACCATGCCGGCGCTGGCGGGGTACCAGGAGATGGCGCCGTCCCAGTCGGCCGGCCAGCGCTGGACCGCCTTGATAGCCTCGCGGCCGCCGGTCGAGCCGCCGGCAAAGTAGGCCTTGGTGGGCGCGCGGCCGTAGCGGGCGGCGATCAATGCGACCGCCACGTCGCGCGTCTTCTTCAGCGCGTCACCCGCGTAGTTGGCGAGCGCCTCGTCGTTGACGCCGAAGGACGCGTCGAGGCTGCCCAGGGCATTGGCCTGGTGGCCGGAGTCGCTGCCGAAGGTGGCGTAGCCACGGCCGATGGGCAGCGGCTGGTCGATCGGGCCGGCCGGCACATTGCCCACCACGTTGGGGATGCTGCCGTTCAGCCCGCCACCACCGAACATCAGCGCCTTGCCGTTCCAGGCCGTGGGCAGCGCAAGGTTGAACTTGATGGCGGGCGCCTCGGCGTCGACCGGCGCGATCTCGCCGGACACCAGGCAGTGCTCGGGCTTCAAGGCCGGGCTGGCTCCCGATGCGGCGACCGGCGTCGCCGACGTCACGCGGGCGCCCGAGGTCGGCAGGCCGATCCTGTCGGCGCTCACGCTCAGCAGCGCCATTTCGGTGCAGGCTCTCGGGTGTGGGACGGGTGTTGCCGCGACGGTGGCGCAACCCGTGATGAAGAGAGCCACGAGGGCAGAGAGCGCCAGTGCGACGGTGCGGGGGCTGGGGGTCATGAGAGGTTGGCGTGGTCAGAACAGTTGGGTGAGGCGCACGCCGTACTGACGCGGCATCCCGACATGTCGAAGGCCAGCCCCGATGGTCGAGACATAGCGCTGGTCCGTCAGGTTGGTGCTGTACAGGCTGGCTGTCAGATCGCCCTGCTCCAGATCGATCTGGGCGCTGACGAGGTTGCGGCTGCCCAGCTTGTCCGCGAGCGCGGGGTTCTCGAACAGCGTGGCCCATTGCGACGCGATGTGGCCGACGTTGATGCGCGGCGTGATGACGGTGTCGCCGAGGACGAAGCGGCGCTCCACGCCGACGCTGGCCGTCAGCTCTGGCGCGTAGGTCTGGCGGTGCCCCTCGAGCGCGATGCAGCTCGCGCTCGCCGGCCCCTGCTGGGGATCGCACTTGGCGACGGCCGGCACGCGCGGGTCGGTGGCGAAGAAGCGGCCCAGGGCGCTGTGCATCCAGCCCAGGTTGGCACGCAGCGCCCAGCCTTCGGCGAGTTGGGCCTGAAGCTGCCCCTCGAACCCGTAGATGCGGCTCGCATTGGGTGTGTTGACCTCGACACCGAAGACCGGCAGCGTCGGGTAGCCGATGGTGACCTGGAAGTTCTTGTAGTGGTTGTAGAAGGCCGCCACCTGCGTGTGCACGCGGTTGCGCAGCCAGCTTGCCTTCCAGCCCGCCTCCACCGACGTGACCTTTTCCGCCTCGAAGGGCGAGGCTTCGCCGAGGCCGACCGGCACGTTCAGGCCGCCCGGGCGGTTGGCGCTTGCGACGAAGCCGTAGAGGAAATGCTGCTCGCTGGCCGCCCAGTTCAGCGCCGCCTTGCCCGAGAAGCCCTTGAACTTGGTCGACTGGCGCTGCGTCAGCGGCAGGCCGAACTGCAGGATGTCGAGGTTCAGCGAATGGTGGGTCGTGGAATAGCGCCCGTCGGCGACGAGCTTGAGCCCCTCGGAAAACTGGTAGCCCAGCTGGCCGAAGACCGCACGGGTGCGCCGGGGCGTGTCGCCACTGAACCGGTACTCCGTGAGCGGATTACCCGGCACGCCGCTCAACAGGTTGCCCGGCAGCACGGTGTAGGTGTCACGGCTGGCGTAGGCACCGAGCACCCAGGTCACGGGGCCGGCATCGGGCGAGATGAGGTTGAACTCCTGCGAGTAGAGGGCCTCGTCCGTCGAGTCGAAGAACACGGACTTGCCGACGCTCGTGCCGTCGAGGTCGCCGGCATAGGCGGTGTTGCCGCGCTGGTAGCCGGTGATGGCGCGCAACCGGGTGCCGTCGTCGAAGCTGTACTCAAGCTTCAGCACCGAGCGGCCGAAGCGGTCGCGGGCGCGCTGGTCGGCGTTGGAGGTGACGGTGAAGAGATCGTTGGCCGCGTTCACCGGGTCGGCCGGGTAGCCGCCGAAGTCGAGGTCGTTGTAGTCGATCTTGAACAGGACAGACAGCGAAGGCGTCGGTTTCCACAGCAGGCCCAGGCGGGCGCTCTTGGTGCGCAGCTCGCCGTGGTCGCCGGTGTAGGGGCCGGTGACGGTGTAGAAGCTGTCGCGGCTCTCGGTGTTGAAGGCGAAACGGGCCGCCAGCGTGTCGTTGATCGGCAGGTTGACGGCGCCCTGGGCGGCCCGCTCCTTGTAGTTGCCCACCTGGCCGAGCACATAGCCGTGCACGCCGCCCTGGATGACCGGGTCGTTGGAGTCGACGAGCACCGCGCCCCCCGTGGCGTTCTGACCGCCGAAGGTGCCCTGCGGGCCGCGCAGGATCTGCACGGAGGCGATGTCGTAATAGGGCTCGGCCGTGAAGTAACCGGGGAAGGTGGCGACACCGTCGCGGTAGGTGATGACGCCGGTGGTCGTCTGCGTGTTGGTCTCGGCCTTGCCGATGCCGCGGATGGTGACGTTCAGGCCCTGGCCGAAGTTGTTCGCCGCCGCTGAAGGCGTGGCGAACTGCAGCTGCTCCAGCACGCTGACGCCGGCCTTCAGCAGGTCGTCGCCGCTCAGCACGGTGGCGGACAGCGGCGCCGTCTGCAGCGGCTCGGCGCGGCGTGACGCATTGACCGTCACGGTCTCCAGCTTCTCGGGCTCGGCCTTGCGCTTGTCCGCGGTGCTGTCCGCCGGCTTCGCATCGGTGGCCTGCGCGTTCGCGAGGGTGCAGCAGGCCAGGGCCAGCAGCGTCAGGCCGAACCGTCGGCCACGGGCGTGGGGAGTGGGGGTGCGCATCGTCTCCTGCCTTCTTGTCGTGTGTCACGCCGGGGCGGCGTGTGGCAGGGAAGTCTGTCGGGCACAGAGGTGCGGGCCCATGTGGGCTGGAGACAAGGATTGGCGTCGGCGCTTGTGCGCTCTTGCCAACAGGGCATTTCAGGCCGAATTGACGCGGCACTGAAAAGCTCGTTGATCAGTCGCTCGGTCCGTCTGTTGGCCGGGACCGCTGCGCCAGCAGACGCTTGCGCACCGCATAGATGTTGTTGCGCAGCGCGTAGAGCTCTTCGGCATAGGACAGCGGCACTGCAATGCGGTGTGTGACGCGGTCCAGCTCGTCCAACTCGTTCAGCAAAGCGTCGCGCTCGCCTGTGCCGGTTTCCAGCTTTGCTTCCACCTCGCGCAGCCGCGCATACCAGCGGAACACGCGCGAGCGCACGCGGAAGGTGTAGAGCGGCGGCACGACGCGCGACAGCGGCAGCATCAGCACCAGCAGGCCGCCGACCACCAGCCACATGCGTTCCAGCAGATTGCCGGCCCAGAAAGGCAGGTAGCGCGCCCAGGCCGACGGCGTGCCGTTGATCGCGCGGTCGCCCTCGGCGCTGACCGGCAGCTCGCTGGTGCGGGTGTTGGGGAAGTCGCGCGCGCCATTGAACCAGCCGGCCTCGCTGTGCTGGCCCAGGGCCGCCTGCGCGAAGAGCTGGCGCAGCGCAGGGTGCGTCTGCTCGCGCGCCAGCAGTGCGGTGGTGGTGGCCAGCAGCGGCACGTCGTGAGACGGCAAATCGGCCGCCAGGTCCACCACACCGCGCGGCAGGCTCACGGTGGACAGGAACGGCAGGTGGCGCGAATAGGCCTCGTTCTGCTCGAAGGCCATCAGCGCAATGGCCGGGTCGCGCAGCAGCGCGCGGATCAGGCCGGCCTGCGGCGCCGAGATCAGCACCGTGGCGTCCAGCCGGCCCTGGCGCAGGGCCGCACCGGCGGCGTCGGGCGCCAGATTGGACAGCTGCAGATCGGTCGGCTTCAGCTGGTTCAGCGCCAGCAGCTTCTCAACAATCTGCGGTACACCGCTGCCGTCCTGATCCACATTGACTCGCAGGCCGCGCAGCTGGCCCAGGCGCTGCAGTTCGCCGCCGGGCTGGCGGCGCGCGATGCCGAGATCGCGGCGATAGAAGATCCAGATCGGCTCGTAGAACAGGCTGCCCAGCGAGACGATGCCGGCCTCGGTATCGGCCGCGGGATCGGCCATGCCGCCGCGTACGAAGCCCACATCGGCCTTGCCCGCGCGCAGATAGGCCAGATCGTCCTGCGCGCCTTCGCTGGCGATGAGCTCCACCTGGATGCGCTCGCGCGCCAGCGCCTTCGCATAGCCCTCACCGAAGCCGGCGTAGGCGCTTCCGGCCGGGCCGGTGGCCAGCCTCACCTGGCGCGGCGGCTGCGGATCCAGCCACCAGTAGGCCGCTACCAGCAGGCCTCCACCGAGCAGCAGCAGAGGGCCTATCGAGACCATCATGTCGCGCAGCGTCTGCAGCAGCAGGCGCAGGCTGCGGGTGGCATGCCATTGCTGAATCGGGGTCATGGCTTGCCGTCCTGAGCGGGCAAGGTCTGGGCCAGCGTGTTGCAGAGTCGCTCGCATTCCTGAGCGTCCGCATGAGTAGTGGCCGCAAGGGTGGGCATGATCATGATGCCGAGGCATCGCATGGGCAGGGCCTTTGCCGATGGAGGACCGGTCCATCGTATTCGAGGCGTGCTGGCCGGACTGTTACGCCCGCCTTCGCTGGCGGAGACTCAGCCGCGCAGGCTCCAGAGCCGCAGCGCGATGTGGATCTCCAGCGCGCGCGCCGCCTGCCCCCAATGGCCCAGCAGGTCCTCGGCGGTCGTCAGCCGGTAGCGCACCGTGTTGACATGGATGTCCAGGCGCTGCGCCGTGATCTTGGCGTTCTGGTTGTTCTCGAAGTAGCACAGCAGCGTGGCCGCCAGGTCGGTGCTGCGCTTGCGGTCGTGTTCGAGCAAGGGCCCGATGCAGGCCTCCAGAAACTGGCCGAGGCTGTTCGGGTCGTGGGTCTCGAACAGCGTGGAATAAAGAGCCAGCTCGTTCTGCCCCACCAACTGGCCCTGCACGCCCAGCCGGGCCAGCACACCCAGCGCGCGCTTGAGCGTGGCATAGAGCGCCGGCAGTTCCGCCAGCGAGGCGGTCGGGCGCGACAGCACACCGCGGTGCGCTGCGCCGGCCTCGCGGCGCGCCCAGGCGGCCAGTGCCTGCCTGACGTCGAGCGCACGCGTGGCCATGCACAGGATGACCAGGCTGCCGTCGATCTCATCGATGAGGCAACGCTCCATGGCTGCGAGCTGCAGCAGGTGTCGGGCCGCATAGCTGGCACCCAGGCCGTCGAGCTCGGCGGTCACCAGCGTCAGCGGCTGGGCCAGGTCGAGCCCGAAGCGCTCGGCGCGGTTGGTCAGCACGGCGATCTCGTCCTGGCGCGGCGACACCAGGGCGCGCAGCAGCGAGGACATGTCGCGGCTCTTGCTGGCTTCCTGGCGCTCCTGCGACAGCAGCACGATGCCGATGACGCTGGAGCTGCGTTCGAAGGTGCGCTCCGCCACCTCCTCCAGCGGCCCGCGATGGAACAGGGCCAGCGTGCCCAGCACGTCGTCGCCGCCAATGACAGGCATGACCCGGCAGACCTCGCCATCGACTTCGTAGGCCACCACGGAGCGCCCGTCGCGGCGGGCCTGGCGCAGCGCGGCGGACAGCGCGGCACTGTGGCTGCCATGCGGCTCGTAGCGCTCGGCGCCGCTGCCGGCATAGCCCTCCGCCGCGCCGCGGCTGATGATCTGCAGGGCCTCGTCCAGCACCAGCAGCGCGCCACCGAGCAGGCTGGCGACGGTCTGGCACAGCGTCGCCAGCGAGGCCCCGCGCGCCAGCAGCGAGGTGATGCGCTCATGCGCATCCGCGGCGGCCTGCACGCCGCGCGCATGGCGTTCCAGCTCGGCGCGTGCCTCGTCGGCCTTGCCCAGCGCCGTGTGGACGCGCTGGAAGTCGCGCGCATTGCGCAGGGCCACCGCGCCATGGGTGGCCAGCGTGCGCAGCACGGCGATGTTCTGCGCGGTGTGCACGCGGTGGTAGCGGTCGGCGGCGAACAGCAGGCCGATCACCTTGTCCTGCCAGATCAGCGGCACGCCCACCAGCGCACAGATGCCTTCGGCGCGGAAGATGTCGTCGAACCGCGGGTCATGCTGGAAGCGCGTGTCGTGCAGATAGTCGGGCGTGGTGAAGGGCATGCGCGTGGCCATCACGACGCTGGCCGTGCCGCGGTCGCTGCGTATGCCCATGCCCACGGAGTTCTGGGTCTGGCCCCCTTCGGCCGCCAGCGACTGGAACACGCCGCGCTCCTCGTCCAGCTCCGAGATCCAGGCCATGTCGGCCCCGAGCAGGTTGCGGGTGCGCGAGACCAGCGCCGCCAGCAGGTTGGACAGCTCCAGCCGGCCGGACAGGTCCTGGGCCGACTCCATCACCGCCAGCATGCCCTGCTCGCGCTGCTGCAGCAGTTCCAGCCGGTTGCGCACCGCCATCGCCATGCGCACGGCCTCGACCTGCGCGTTCTTGTCGGCGGCGCCTGCGGGCAGCGCTTCGGCGTCGGCCAGGCGCTGGGCGAAGTCCTCGGCCGCCGCACCCTTGTGCAGCATGCCGATCAGTGCACGCGCGAACTGCTCGCCGGTGTCCAAGGAGGGGCCTCCGTCATCAAGGGAGGCGAAGGCTACCAGAGCGTTTCCAGGCGCGGCAGCGCTTCCATAGGCACTCGAACACAACGGAACCGGGGGTTTTGTGTGCGCCCACCACATAGGGTTGGACGAGGCGATTGCGCAGACTTCCGCCACGTTTTCTCGCTCCGTGCCCATGCCCCTTCACGACACCCTTTGCCCGCAGCCCGGCCTGCGCGTGCTGGTCACCGCCGGCGCCAACGGCATCGGCGCCGCCATCGCCCGCGCCTTCCATGCCGCAGGTAGCCGCGTCCACATCTGCGACGTGGACCGCAGCGCCCTCGACCGCCTGGTGGCCGGCACGCCCGGCATCACCGGCAGCATGGCCGACGCTTCCGTCGCCGCCGACGTGGACACCGTGTTCGACGACGTGCGCAGCCACCTCGGCGGGCTGGACGTGCTGATCAACAACGTCGGCATCGCCGGCCCCACCGGCGCCATCGAGGACATCGACGCGGCCGGCTGGGAGCGCACCGTCGCCGTCAACCTCAACAGTCAGTACTACTTCGCGCGCCGCGCCGTACCCATGCTCAAGGCCGCCGGCGGCAACCCCTGCGTGATCTCGATGGGCTCGGTGGCCGGCCGCCTGGGCTATGCCTTCCGCACCCCCTATGCGTCGAGCAAGTGGGCCATCGTCGGCCTGACCAAATCGCTGGCCATCGAGCTCGGGCCCCTGGGCATCCGCGTCAACGCCATCCTGCCCGGCGTCGTCGAGGGCGAGCGCATGGACGGCGTGATCGCCGCGCGCGCTGCCGCCCTGGGGCTCAGCACCGACGCGATGCGCCAGCAATACCTCGACAAGATTTCCCTGCGCCGCATGGTGACCGCCGACGACGTGGCCGCGATGGCGCTGTTCCTGTCCTCGCAGGCCGCACGCAACCTGACCGGACAAGTCATCAGCGTGGACGGCAACGTCGAATACCTCTGACCTTCATATCTACAACAGGAGACAAACCATGAATTCATTCCGCCTTGCGGCCCTTCCCGCGGCCTTGCTGCTCGCCACCTCCGCCCACGCAGCGCCGGTCAAGATCGGCCTGCTGGAAACCCTGTCCGGCCCGCAGGCCTCGACGGGCCAGACCTTCCGCGCCGGCGTGCGCTACGCCATCGACAAGATGAATGCCGCCGGTGGGTGGAACGGCGAGCCGGTGCAACTCGTCGAGTACGACAACCAGGGCGGCCCGACCGGCGCGTCAGACAAGCTCAAGGCGGCCATCGCCGACGGCGTGCAGATCGTCGTGCAAGGGGCCTCGTCGGCCATTGCCGGCCAGATCACCGAGGACGTGCGCAAGCACAACCTGCGCAACGCGGGCAAGGAGATCGCCTTCATCAACGTCGGCGCCGAGGCGCTGGAACTCACTGGCGAGAAGTGCAACTTCCATCACTTCCGCCTCACCGGCAATGCCCAGGTCCGCACCAAGGTCCTGGTGCAGGGCATGAAGCAGGCCAAGGCGCTGGGCACCAAGGTCTATTCGATCAACCAGAACTACTCCTGGGGCCAGGACATGGAGCGCGCCATCGTCGACAACGCGGCGGCGGGCGGCTACACCGTCGTCGAGAAGACCCTGCACGACACCAACAAGATCCAGGACTTCGCGCCCTACATCGCCAAGATCGGCGCCTCGGGCGCCGAGACGGTCATCACCGGCAACTGGTCCAACGACCTGCTGCTGATGATGAAGGCCGCCAAGGCCGCCGGCCTGAAGGCCGATTTCGGCACCGTGTTCCTGGATCAGCCGGGCAACGTCAGCAATGCGGGCGAGACGGCCGTGGGCCACTTCATTGCCCACGTCTTCAACGGCGAGGCCGGCGGCGCCGAGGGCGCTCGCTTCATGGCCGACTACACGGCCAAGATGGGCCACGCGCCCGTCTTCGTCGAGCCACAGGCCGCGTTTGCTCTTGACATGGTGGCCGATGCCCTCAAGCGCACCAAGCCCGTGGCCGGTGCACTCGACGTCAACGCGTTCGCCCGCGCGATGGAAGCCGCCCGCATCAAGACGCCGATGGGCGAGATGAGCATGCGCGCCGCCGACCACCAACTGCTGCTGCCGCTGGTGGTGTCCACCGTGTCCAAGGACGCCAAGTACAAGGTCGACGGCACCGACATGGGCTTCAAGCCGGTGCGCGTTTACAGCGCCGAGGAAGCCGCCATGCCCGTGCAGGCTTCCTGCAAGATGCAACGCCCGTCCTGACCGCGATGGAAGCACTGCTGTTCGGGCTGCTCAACGGCCTCATCTACGGGCTGCTGCTCTTCATGGTGTCGGCCGGGCTCACGCTGATCTTCGGAATGATGGGCGTGCTCAATTTCGCCCACGCGTCGTTCTACATGCTGGGCGCCTACTTCGCCTACAGCCTGCAGGGCCTGCTGGGCTTCGGCCCCGCGGTCGTGCTGGCGACGCTGCTGGCCGGCGGCGTGGGCGCGGTGGTGGAGCGCTTCTTCCTGCGGCGCGTCCACCATCACGGCCACGCCCACGAGCTGCTGCTGACCTTCGGCCTGTCCTTCATCGTCGCCGAGGCCATCAAGCTGCTGTTCGGCAACTTCCCGGTCGACTACCACGTGCCACCGCTGCTTGACGGCCCGGCCTTCGTCATCGGCAGCCAGCAGTACCCGCTGTACCGGCTGCTGATGGGTGGCGTGGCGCTGCTGATGTTCGCGGCGCTCTACCTGCTGCTGACGCGCACGCGCGTGGGCATCATCGTGCGCTCGGCCATCTACAAGCCGCGCATGGTGGAGGCGCTGGGCCACAACGTGCAGCTGGTGTTCATGGGCGTGTTCGGCGTCGGCGCTGCGCTGGCCGGGCTGGCCGGGGCCATCGCCGGCGCTTTCTACACGACCAGCCCGAACATGGCGCTGGAGATCGGCGTGATGGTCTTCGTCGTCGTCGTGGTCGGTGGGCTGGGGTCGCTGGGCGGCGCCATGCTGGCCTCGCTGCTGATCGGCGTCATGACCTCGCTGGCCGTGAGCGTGGACCGCAGCCTCGCAGACGTGTTCGCCGTGTTGGGTGCCGGTGCCTGGGCCGAGAGCGTGGGTGGCCTGCTCACGCTCAAGCTCTCCAGCCTCGCGGCCACCCTGCCCTTCGCCTTGATGTTGCTGGTGCTGCTGGTCCGCCCCCAGGGCCTGCTCGGCGACAAAACCTGATTCCTTCGATGCGTACTTCCTCCTCCCTCCTGCTGGGCGGCGTGGCCCTGCTCGCGGCGCTGCCGGCCCTGCTCTCCGCGGGGCTGCTCAACGCCGCGGTGCAAATGCTGATCGCCGCACTGTTCGCCAGCGCCTACAGCCTGCTTGCGGGCCGCGCCGGCATGCTCTCCTTCGGCCACGCGGCCTACTTCGGCGTGGGCGCCTTCGCCACCGTGCACGGCATGAACGCGGTCCATGGCACCGGCCTGCTGCCCACGCCGCTGCTGCCACTGGTGGGCGCGGCGGCCGGGGTGGCGTTCGGCGTGGTCGCCGGCTGGTTCGCCACCCAGCGCAGCGGCACGGCCTTCGCGATGATCACGCTGGCCATCGCCGAACTGCTGCACTCCCTCGCGCCCCAGCTCAAGGGCCTGTTCGGCGGCGAGTCGGGCATCTCGGCCATGCGCATGCCGGCCTGGGGCCTGGGCTTCGGCTCCACCACGCAGGTCTATTACCTGACGCTGGTCTGGGTGCTGCTGTCGCTGGCGCTGATGTACTTCCACACGCTGACGCCCGCGGGCCGGCTGACGCTGGGCCTGCGCGAGAACAGCCACCGGCTGCGCTTCCTGGGCTATGACGTGCATCGCCTGGGCGTCTCGGCCTTTGCCATCTCGGGCCTGTTCTCCGGCGTGGCCGGCGCCCTGCAGGTGCTGGCCAACGAGTCCGCCAACTACGTGGTCTTCGATCCCGGTGTGTCGGCCGCCGTGGTGCTCAACAGCTACATCGGCGGTGTCGGTGTCTTCCTCGGGCCGGCACTGGGGGCGGCGGTCATGAGCTTCTTCGGCTATGCCGTGTCGGATGCGACCCAGGCCTGGCTGCTCTACCAAGGGGTGCTGTTCGTGTTGGTGATGATGTTCATGCCGCAGGGCCTGGTGGGCCTGGGCGGCGCGGCGGCGCGCCGTGTGCAGCAGTTGGGGGCGGTACGGGCACTGCCATTGCTGCTGGCCTGGCTGCTGGCGATGCTGCTGCTGGCGGCGGGCACGGTCTTCCTGGTCGAGCTGCTGCAGCGCCTGTGCTCGCAGGACTACCGCGCGCTGGCCCGCATGGCGCCAACGCTGCCGCCGCTGACGATGTTCGGTCGCAGCTGGGCGGCCGCCGGCTTGGCGACCTGGGCCTGGCCGCTGGGCCTGCTGGCCACGGGCGGCGGGCTGCTGGCGTTTGCGCGGAGACACCTGAAATGAGCGATCCCATCCTCAAGCTGCAAGACCTGCGCAAGTCCTTCGGCGAGACCGAGATCATCCGCGGCGTCGACCTGGACCTGGCACCCGGCGAGCGCCGCGCACTGATCGGCCCCAACGGCGCGGGCAAGTCCACGCTCTTCCACCTGATCTCGGGCAACCTGGCCCCGACGGCAGGCACGGTCCGCTTCCAGGGGCAGGACATCACCGGCTGGGCGCCGCAGCGCGTCAACCGCCTGGGGCTGGCGCGCTCTTTCCAGATCACCAACATCTTTCCCAAGCTGACCGTGTTCGAGAACATCAGATTGGCCGTGCTGCGCCAGCAGCCGCAGCCGACGGCCTTCTGGCGCCGTATCGACAGGCTGCCGAGCCTGCGCGAAGCCACCGAGCAGTTGCTGGAGCGCGTGCGCCTGCAGGCGCGCGCCGCCGCGCTGGCGGGCGAGCTGAGCTATTCGGAACAGCGCTCGCTGGAGATCGCCATGACGCTCGCCTCTGACCCGCAGGTAATCCTGCTGGACGAGCCCATGGCCGGCATGTCCAGCGAGGAGACCGACTACACGCTGGCGCTGATCCGCGAGGTGACGGCCGGCCGCGCCCTGCTCATCGTCGAGCACGACATGGACGTGGTGTTCTCGCTCGCCGACCGCATCAGCGTGCTGGTCTATGGCCAGGTCATCGCCACCGGCACGCCGGACGAGATCCGGCATCACCAGGGCGTGCGCGAGGCCTATCTGGGCGAGGAGGTGGCTGCATGACCGCCCTGCTTCAGGTCGAGAACCTGCACGCTCACTACGGCAAGAGCCACATCCTGCAGGGCGTGGGCTTCAGCGTCGGAGCCGGCGAGGTGTTGAGCCTGCTGGGCCGCAACGGCTCAGGCCGCTCCACCACGCTGAAGGCTGTCATGGGTCTGGTGCCGCCCACCTGCGGCAGCGTGACGCTGGCCGGCAAGGAGCTTGCCGCTGCCAAGCCCAACCAGATCTGCCGCGCCGGCCTGGCCTATGTGCCCGAGGAGCGTGAGGTGTTCGCCAACCTCACCGTGGACGAGAACCTGCGCATGGGCGAACAGCCCGGCGTGGATGGCGCGCCGCGCTGGACCGTGCAGCAGATGTTCGACTACTTCCCGCGCCTGAAGGAGCGCCGCCACACGCGCGCCGGCAGCCTGTCCGGCGGCGAGCAGCAGATGCTGACCATCTGCCGCTCGCTGCTCGGCAACCCACGCGTCATCCTCATCGACGAACCCACCGAAGGCCTGGCGCCCATGATCGTCACGCAGGTTGGCGAGTGCATCCGCGACATGCGCGCCAAGGGCGTCTCGGTCGTGCTCGTCGAGCAGAAGCTGGCCATCGCGCTGAAGGTCTCGGACCGCGTCTGCGTGATGGGCCACGGCCGCATCGTGTTCGAAGGGACCCCGCTAGAACTGCAATCCGACCCCGCCCTGCTGGCGCAGTGGCTGGCGGTCTAGAAAGACCCACCATGTCCGACAAAGTCATCATCTCCTGCGCCGTGACCGGCTCGGTGCACACGCCGACCATGTCACCCCACCTGGCGCTCACGCCGCACCAGATTGCCGAGCAGGCCATCGAGGCCGCCAGGGCCGGGGCAGCCATCCTGCATCTGCATGCACGCGACCCGCTCGATGGCCGGCCCACGCCCGACCCTGCCGTGTTCGACCAGTTCGTACCGCGCATCAAAGCCGCGACGGACGCCGTCATCAACATCACCACCGGCGGCAGCACACGCATGACACTGGCCGAGCGCCTGGCCTATCCGCTGCAGGCCGCGCCGGAGATGTGCTCGCTGAACATGGGTTCGATGAACTTCTCCATCCATCCGGTGGCCCGCAAGATCACGCAGTGGCAGCACGACTGGGAGCAACCTTATGTCGAAGGCATGGAAGACCTGATCTTTCGCAACACCTTCGCCGACATCAAGCACATCCTGCAAGTGCTGGGCCGCGAGCGCGGCACGCGCTTCGAGTTCGAGTGCTATGACGTGGGCCACCTTTACACGCTGGCGCACTTCCGCGACGAGGGCCTGATCGACGGGCCCATCTTCCTGCAGTGCATCTTCGGCATCCTCGGCGGAATGGGCGGTGACCCCGAGAACCTGGTGACCATGCGCACGACCGCCGACCGCCTGTTCGGCCGCGACGGCTACCGCTTCTCGGTGCTGGGCGCCGGCCGCCACCAGATGCCGCTGCTGACCATGGCCGCCGTGATGGGCGGCAACGTGCGCGTGGGGCTGGAAGACAGCCTGTACCTGGGCAAGGGCCAACTCGCGCGCAACTGCGCCGAACAGGTGCGCAAGATCCGCCGCATCCTCGACGAACTGTCGCTCGAAGTCGCCACGCCCGCCGAAGCCCGCGCCATGCTCGGGCTCAAGGGCAGCGACGCCGTCAATTTCTGAACTCTGCCAATCTCCCCATGAAGAAGCTTCTGCAAGACCGTGTCGCCCTCGTCACCGGTGCCGGTGGCGGCCTGGGCCGCTGCCATGCCCTCGAACTCGCGCGCCACGGCGCCCGCGTCATCGTCAACGACCTCGCGGGCGCCGACTTCGGCGCGGCCGCCCGCGGCGTCGTTGCGGAGATCCGCGCCGCCGGTGGCGATGCGCAACTGCACCTGGGGGACGTGACGCGCGCCGAGGACATGCAGCTGATGGCCTCGCAGGCACTCACCGCCTGGGGCCGCATCGACATCCTGGTCAACAACGCCGGCATCCTGCGCGACAAGAGCTTTGCCAAGATGGCGCTGGACGACTTCCGCCGCGTGCTCGACGTGCATGTGATGGGCGCAGCCAACGCCACCAAGGCCGTCTGGGCACAGATGCAGGAGCAGCAGTACGGCCGCATCGTCATGACGACGTCGTCCTCGGGCCTGTACGGCAACTTCGGCCAGGCCAACTACGGCGCGGCCAAGATGGCACTCGTCGGCCTGATGCAGACGCTGGCGCTGGAAGGGGCCAAGCGCAACATCCGCGTCAACTGCCTGGCGCCCACGGCCGCCACCGGCATGACCGAAAGCATCCTGCCGCCCGAGGCGTTGGCGCAGCTGACGCCCGAACGCGTCAGCCCCGCGCTGATCCCGCTGTGCGTGGAGGATGCACCGACCCGCATGATCCTGCTGGCCGGCGCCGGCAGCTTCGAGGCCGCACACATCACGATGACGCAGGGTGTGCACATCGCCGACACCGCCACAGCCGGCGCGCAGCTCTGCGCGCAGCTGGACGCCGTGCGCGACCGCCGCGGCGAAGAGGTGCCGCCGGAGGGCTGGGCGCAGTACCAACTCGAGCTGGCCAAGGCCGCGCGCGAGGAGATGGCCGCATGAGCACGCTGGACGGACAGGTCGCCTGGATCACGGGCGCCGCCAGCGGCATCGGCCTGGCGGGCGCGCGGGCGCTGGCCGAAGCCGGTGCGGTGGTGGTGCTGTCCGGCCGCCGGGCCGACGCGCTGGAGCAGGCCGCCGTCGAGATCCGCGCTCTGGGCGGGCAGGCCGAGGTTGAGCCACTGGATGTCACCGATGCCGCCGCCGTTGCGGCCACGGCCGCGCGCATCCTGGCCCGCCATGGCGGGCGACTGGACATCCTGCTCAACAGCGCCGGCACCAACACGCCACAGCGCTTCTGGCGCAACCTCACTGCGCAAGGGTGGCGCCAGGTGGTGGGCACCAACCTGGATGGCCTCTTCCACACCACGCTGGCGGCCCTGCCCGCCATGCGTGAGCGGCGCAGTGGGCTGGTGATCAATGTGTCCTCCTGGGCCGGCGTGCGCCACCCCAAGCTGACCGGCGCCGCCTACAACGGCAGCAAGCACGCCGTGGTGGCCATGACGGAGACTATCAACATGGAAGAAGGCGTGAACGGCATCCGTGCCTGCTGCCTGTGCCCGGCCGAGGTGTCCACACCCATCCTCGACACCCGCCCGCAGCCACCCACCGCCGAGGAGCGCGCGCGCATGCTGCAGCCCGAGGACCTGGGCCGCACCATCCGCTTCATCGCCGAGCTGCCGCCACAGGCCTGCGTCAACCAGATCGTCATCAGCCCGACCTGGAACCGCATGTACATCAACAGTCTTTGAAGCCCCTCGCCCAGTCTCGCAGCGCTGAACGCGCGCGAGCCTGGTCGGTCCCCCGAGGGGACGAGGCCGCGTGCGGCATTGAGCCGCACGCGACCGCAGGCGGGCCGGCTCGGGAGCGGCCCAGCGCTCGGCCCGAAATGCGGAATGGACAACTGAACAAGTTCCACGCGCGGGTTTGTGCGGTGGAAGGCAAGCACACCGCCAGCCGACGCCACATGTGTGGGCTGCACATTGAACGGGTGAGCGCGCGGGCCAAAACTCCCTGCATACCCACAAAGAGGCAGGAGACAAGGTGGCTAGCTTCACATCGGCGCGGCAGGGTGCCGTCGCATTGATCATCGCCCTGGCGGGCGCGGCGTCTGCCCAATCGCCCCTGCAACGGGACACCGCCTTCGGCCCGGTGCTCGGCAGCGGTGACGCCACCAGCGGCACATGGGCATGGAAGGGCATCCCCTTCGCCAAGCCGCCCGTGGGAGCACTTCGCTGGCGCGCCCCGGTCGACCCGGAGGCCTGGACGGCGCCTCGCACGGCGCAGGCCTTCGGCGCGGCCTGCGCCTCCTCCGGCCGCCTCTATGGCCCAGGGCGCAACAACCGCTACGACGCCAGCATCGGCGAGAGCCTGGACCAGACCGTGGGCGCGGAGGACTGCCTCTACCTCAATATCTGGCGCCCGGCCACGGCGGCGGCCAAGCTGCCCGTCATCGTCTTCGTGCACGGTGGCAGCAACATCACCGGCTACACGGCCGACCCGGTCTACGACGGCGCCGCGCTGGCCCGCAGCGCCGACGCTATCGTCGTGACGGTGAACTACCGGCTCGGCGTGCTGGGCTTCTTCACGTCGCCGCACTTGCGCACGGGCGACGCAGCCGAGGACTCGGGCAACTTCGCGCTGCTGGACATCATCAAGGCGCTGCACTTCGTCCAGCGCAACATCGCCAGCTTCGGCGGCGATGCCGGGCGCGTCACGCTGATGGGCGAGTCGGCCGGCGCCGTCAACGTCTATGCGCTGCTGACCTCGCCGCTGGTCGTCAAGACGCGCCCCGCCCTCTTCCACCGCGCCGTGCCCATGAGCGGCGGCATCTCGCGGCCCGAGGACCTCGCGCCCGGGCGCTTCCCCGTGCTTGTCTCGCCGACGCTGTTCCAGAACCAGGCCAAGCTGCTGCTGGCCCATCGCCTGGTGGCCGACGGGCTGACCCAGGACATCGCCACGGCCGACGGCTACATCGCCCGCCACAGGCCCGCCGAGCTGGCGGCCTATCTGCGCGGGCTGAAGGTGGACGACGTGCTGTCCACCGTGCTGACCCAGCTCAAGGCGGCCAACCTCGGCGGCTCCAACCCCATCGCGGACGGGCATGTGGTGGCCAGGAGCCCCATCGACGCGATCAAGTCGGGCAACTACCTCAAGGTGCCGGTGCTGGCCGGCAACACGCGCGACGAGGGCAAACTTTTCCCCGGCCTGCTCGCGCTGGCACCTGGCCTGGGCGGGGTCAGCGGCCGCCTGCTGAGCGACAAACAGACCTTCGACATTGCCGCCCGCTACGACCCCGACGCGGCGCCGCAGACCCGCATCGAGGACTGGATCCCCAAGGCCTATCTGCCGCTGGAGGCACCCGGCACCGGCTACGACGCGCGCATGGCCGTGCTGAACGACTACTGGTTCATCCCGCTGCGCGACAACGTGCTCGGCGCGCTCAAGAGCCGCCAGGACGAGGTCTGGTACTACAGCTTCGACTGGGCACAGGAGCCCGCGCCCTTCAACCAGATCTTCGGCGCCGCCCACGCCTTCGACCTGCCTTTCATGTTCGGCAATTTCGGCCCCTCGGTGTGGTCGCGCATCATGTTCAGCCGTGCCAACGAACCGGGCCGGCTGGCCCTGGCCGAGGCCATGATGAAAAGCCTGGGCGCCTTCGCCCACGGCGGCGACCCCAACCATGCCGCCCTCGGCACGGCCTGGCCGCAATGGCCCAAGACCCTGCACTTCGACGCCACGCCGAAGGACCGGGTCATCACCGCTCAGTAGACCCCCAACTCCCCTGACACGGCGCCCGCAGGCCGGGCGCGTGGCAGCGCTATTCCAGAACGAAAACTGCAAAGGTACGGAGACATGAAGATCGCATCCCGCAATAACCGCAAGGCCCGCATCCGCCACCTCAGCCTGGCCTTGTTCGGCCTGCCGCTGTGCAGCCTGGCGCAGCAGGCCGCCCCTGCCGACGGCGACAAGGCCAAGGAAGAAAAGACACAGCTAGAGACGGTCACCATCACGGCCGAGCGCCGCGCCCAGCCGCTGCAGAAGTCCGCCATCTCCGCGACGGTGTTGTCCGGAGACGATCTCGCCAAGCATGGCGTGGACGTGGTGGACCAGCTCCAGTACGTCGCCCCCTCCACTGCCGCCAACAACTTCGGCCAGGGCGTCAACATCACCATCCGCGGCATCGGCAAGGGCGAGACCAACACGCAGACCACCACCGGCGTCATCACCTACCGCGATGGCGTCGCGACCTTCCCCGGCTACCTGGCGCAGGAGCCCTATTTCGACATCGCCTCCGTGCAGATCCTGCGCGGGCCACAGGGCACCTTCGGCGGCCAGAACGCCACCGGTGGCGCCATTCTGGTGGACTCCAACGACCCGGTCATCCGCGGTGGCTACAGCGGCTACGTGGCCGGCCAGCTCGGCAGCTACAGCGACAAGGGCGCGCAGGGCGCGGTCAACATCCCCGTCAGCGACACCTTCGCCGCGCGGCTGGCCTTCAACACGCAGAGCCGCGACAGCTTCTGGAAGATCACCGGCCCCTACACCGGCAGCGACGCCCGCCTGCGCACGCACAGTGCACGCCTGGGCCTGCTGTGGCGCCCCACGAATGCGCTCACGGTGCTGCTCAAGACCGAGTACCACCACGTCGACAAGGGTGCCTACCCGGCCGACGCCGTCGGCGCCACCAACGACCCGCTGCACGTCACCGCCAACGCGCCGCTGCAGGCACTGGACCGCTCCGGCCGCACGGTGCTCAAGGTCGAGTACACCTTCGACGACGGCACCCGGCTGCGCTCGCTGACCGCCTACCAGCAAGGCAACACGGTCTACGGCGCCGACCTCGACGGCAGCGCCACCGACCCGCGCAACTGGATGTTCTACGACTCCGTGGACGAGCGCATCACCTCGCAGGAGTTCAACCTCATCTCACCCGACGCCGGCCCCTTCACCTGGCTCGTCGGCGCCTACTTCCAGCGTGACATCCACGTGTTTCCCAAGGACCAGTTCGTCATCGGTGCACCGCTGGGCAACAGGTTCTCCGAGTACCGGCTGGACGGCATCAACCCCGTCTACACCCGCGCCGTGTTCGGCCAGGTCGGCTACCAGCTGACCGACGCCCTCAAGGTCGTGGCAGAAGGCCGCTACTCGAAGAACACCACCCGCAACGACGTCAACGTCGTCCAGTACGGCACGCCCATCGCCGACCAGCAGAGCGCCGAGTTCAAGAACTTCTCCGGCAAGCTCGCGCTGAACTACACGCTGAGCGCGGACCACTTCCTCTACGGCTTCGTCGGCAGCGCCTTCAAGCCCGGCGGACTGAACGTGCCCGTCGGCCTCGGTCTGCCCGACCCTTTCAAGGAAGAGAAGGTCCGGTCACTGGAGATAGGCTGGAAGGCCGGCTGGCTGGCCAACCGCGTCAACACGCAGGTCAACGTCTTTTCCAACCGCTACACGGGCTTTCAGGTCGGCATCGGCTACCCGACCTTCCCGACCTTCCGGTTCGAGCTCAACACGCCCAACCCGACGAAGATCTACGGCGCCGAGGCCTCGGTCCAGGCCCAGCTCGGTTCCGGCTGGTCCGCACGCGCCAACGTGGGCTGGATGCGCAGCCGCATCGGCCAGTTCTTTGCAACCGACCCGCGCGCCGCCTCGACGCTGCCCTGCAACACCAACACCGGCCCCGCCAGCGCCACCTGCCTGAACCTCGACGGCCACGAGCAGACCTATGCGCCGCACCTGACCTACAACTTCAGCGTGGAAAGGCGCTTCACCGTCGGCGAGCACACCTTCACCCCCCGCCTCAACTTCGCCCACGTCGGCGAGCAATGGGGCACGCTATTCCAGAACCGCGCCCGCGGCGACCAGCTCGAAGCCCGCAACCTGATCGGTGCCCAGATCGACTGGGAACACGGCGACATGATGGGCAGCCTTTACAGCACCAATCTCGCCGACCGCCGCTACCTCACAGCAGTCGGTTCCGGGCTCAGGTATGCGGGAGCTCCGCGGCAGTTTGGTGTACGGCTGACCAAGTTCTTCTGAATTGAAGACCGATCACGACCGAGATCAGAGCACCCGCCGCGGCCATGCAGCTCGCTATATGTGCGCGAAATCAATTGGCGCAATTTAGCAAGACTTGCCCCTCACTCCTACTCCACTGGCAATCTCTGGGTGCGCTCCCTGGGATGAGTAGTAGGAACCTGCCGCTCCGTGGGGCACGACCGGCCTCTGGGGCTGATGACCTAGGCGGTGACCCACACCTTGCGGACCGTCTCCAACGTTCGCCAGGTACCGGTGTAGCCTGGCTTCATGATGAAGCAGTCGCCCGACTTGTAGGTCACCGGTGACTGTCCGTCTTCGGTGATCTCCGCCACGCCCGACAGGATCAGGCAGAACTCCCAAGTCTCGCCCTTGATGGAGCGGTTGGTGCCTGGTGTGGACTCGAAGACGCCGGCGCGCACCTTGCCGTCCTTGGCGCTGTCGACATCCCAGTTGCGGCAGACGATATCGCCTTCGATGACGCGGTCGGCCGGTGGCCGGTACTCCCGCGGTTCGCCGAGCTGGTCGAGCTTGAAGGTGACGAGAAGGCTGGACATGGCGGGCTCTCCGAGGGGGTCAGGTGATGAGCCGCCATGCTATGCAGAGTAGCCCTCAGGCAGGTGCCGAAGCCGGCCCTCGTAGCGGTGGCAAATACGCGATTTCCCGGCCGCCGCAGCGCAATCTGCCGCGCCGGGGCGCCGGCCGCCGTCGTCAGCCCATCGACGTCGGCGCCAGCGCCAGTTCCGCAACCTCGGCGAACCATTTCAGGCCCAGCGGCAGCAGCCTGTCATTGAAGTCATAGCAGGGGTGGTGGAGCGGCCGATAGTCGCCATCGATCACCGACTTCGGCCCTTGGCCCAGCCACAGATAGGCCCCCGGCCGCTCGCGCAGCATGAAGGAGAAGTCCTCGGACGTGAACGCGGGCCGGGGTGCCTCGCGAGCCTCCAGCCCCGCCGCAGCGGCGGCCCGCAGGGCCATCTGCGCCTGCGCCGCGCTGTTGACCGTGGCCGGGTAATAGCGCGTGTAGTTGACCTCTACCTCGCAGCCGAAGGACAGGCCGACACCCGCGGCGCAGTCCTTCAGTGCCGCCTCGATGAGATCCTGGCTGGCCGCGTCGAAGCTGCGCACGGTGCCGGTGATCTGCACCTCCGCAGGCATCACGTTGTGCGACTGGCCGCCTTGGATGCGCGTCACCGAGAGCACGGCCGACTCGGCCGGGTCGATGCGCCGCGCGACGAGGGTGTTGAGCTGGCAGACCAGCTGGCTGGCGGCCAGCACCGCATCGGGCGTGCGGTGCGGCTGGGCCGCGTGGCCACCCCGGCCATGCACCGTGATGTCGAAGCGGTCGGCCGCCGCCATGATGGGCCCCGCGCGGGTCTGGGCCTGGCCCAGCGGCAGATCGGGCCAGTTGTGCAGCGCGAACACGCTGTCGCAGGGGAAGCGATCGAACAGGCCGTCCTGGATCATGGCCCGCGCACCGCCGCGGCCCTCCTCGGCGGGCTGGAAGATGAAGTTGACCGTGCCGCTGAAGCGGCGCGTGCGCGCGAGATGGCGGGCCGCGCCGAGCAGCATGGCCGTGTGGCCATCGTGGCCGCAGCCATGGTGGGCGCCACCAAACAGACTGGCATGCGGCAGGCCGCTCTGCTCGGCCATCGGCAGCGCGTCCATGTCGGCGCGCAGGCCGATGCTGCCCCCTTCGCCGTGGCGCAGCACGCCGACGACGCCGGTGCCGCCGATGCCCTCGTGGACCTCCAGGCCCAGCGCGCGCAGGGCCTCGGCAACGATGCCGGCCGTGCGGTGCTCGGCGAAGGCGAGCTCGGGGTGGGCGTGCAGGTCCCGGCGCAGCGCGACCAGGTCGGGCAGCAGGTCGGCAACGTCAGCGATGGCGGCGTCGGTCGTCAGCATGGAGCGCCCACGTGTTGCTGGAACTGGCGCGGCGTCATGCCGCAGTGGCTCTTGAAGCGGCGGTTCAGATGGCTCTGGTCGTAAAAGCCGACCTCGCTGGCCGCACGCGCTGCCGGCACGCCCTGGCTCAGCAGCGTCTGCGCGTGCTGGACGCGCAGTGCGTTTACATAGCGGTAGGGCGACATGCCGACGCGCTCACGGAACACCGTCGCGAAGCGCCACAGGCTGAGGCCGCACAGGGCCGCCAGCGTCTCCAGGCGCAGGGGCTCGCCCAGATGGCCACGGATGTATTGCAGCGCCGGCTCCAGCGAGCGGCATCGGGGGCTCGCCGCGGAGCCTGCGGTTCGGTTGTGCATGCCCGAAAGCTTAGGGCCGGGTTTGCCGTCAATTCGACCGTTCAGGCCCGCCGGGACAGCAGTGAATTGCGTATTGCGGCGCCGCGGGAATCAAGGCTGTCGCACCGGGCGGCCGCGCACGGCAATGGCGTCCAGCTCCACCAGGTAGCCATAGTGAAGCTCGGGCACCGGCACCACGGTGCGCGCCGGCTTCGCCGGGCCCATCACCTCCGCATAGACCGCGTTGAATCGCGGCCAGCGGGCCACGTCGACGATATAGGCCGTCAGCTTGACGACGCTGTCCAGGTCCGCGCCGGCACCGACCAGCGCAGCGCGCAGATTGGCCAGCGCCTGGCGCACCTGATCCTCGAACGGCAGGTCTGCCGTGTGCGTGCTGTCCGCCCGCGCGCCGAGCTGGCCCGAGACGAAGACGAGATCGCCGTGGCAGACGGCATGGCTGTAGTGGCCGCCCGGCGGGGCCAGGCCGGCTGCCGGGGCAAGGGGAGAGATGGGGGTGTCCATGGCGTTCCTCAGAGGTTGGCAAAGTAGTCAGCGGCTAGAACTCCGCGACCTGGCCCCAGGCAGACGCCTGGAAGCGGTCCGGGTGGTAGGGGCGAGGGTCGACCATGGGTTTCGCGCCGCTGACGATGTCCGCGATCAGGTGGCCGGCACCGGGGCCGATGCCGAAGCCGTGGCCACTGAAGCCCGCGGCCAGCACCAGGCCCGGCAGGCCGGCCACCTCACCAATGCCGGGGACGCCATCCGGCGTGCTGTCGATGTAGCCGGCCCAGGCCGCGGTGACCGCACGCTCCTTCAGCGCGGGAACAAGTTCCAGCGCACGACGATGGGTCAGACTCACGACCGCCGGGTCCACCGCCGGATCCAGGATGCGCATGCGCTCCATCGGCGTCGGCTGGTCAAGGCGCCAGCGCGCCAGGCTTTCGTGGCCCGAGCGCACGCCCTCCAGCCCGCCTGGTGACAAGCTGCGCCAGCGACGCAGGAACATCGGCAGGAACTGGGGCGAAAAGCGCAGGAACTGCGGCGTCGGGTCGACGCGGGCGCGGCCGCTGATCGCCAGCAGATAACCGCCATCGCCACGCCGCGTCAGCGAGACCCCGGCCGTGTGCAGCGTCGGCGGCAACTCGGCGACGCCAGGCGCCACCGCCATCACGGTCTGGCGGATGGTGGCCTGCGGAAAACGGATGCCGTGCTGGCGGCAGAAGGACGAGGCCCAGGCGCCGCCGGCCAGCACGGCGGCCCGGGTGCGTATCGTGCCCTGTTCGGTGACAACAGCCGACAGCCGGCCGCCCTCGGTCTCGAGGCCACGCGCCGCGCAGCCCTGGTGCACGCTGCCACCGAGCCGCATCAGTGCACGTGCGACGGCCGGGGCCGCCCGTGAAGGGTCCGCCGTGCCGTCGGTGGGTGAGAAGACGCCGCCCTTCCAGGGCTTGCCGGTCACACGCCCATGCTCGGCCGCTGCCGCCGAACTCAGCATCTGGGTCTTCACGCCGACACCGCGGGCAAATTCGCCCCAGCGCGCCCAGCCGGCCAGCTCCGCATCGTCATTGCTGAGGTAGAGCAGACCGCAGCGCCGAAAGCCCGTATCTTCGCCAGCCTCGGCAGCGAATCGCTCCCAGAGATCCAGCGCCAGGGTCGCCATCGGCAGCTCGCGAGCATCGCGGTTCTGCTGGCGGCACCAGCCCCAGTTGCGGCTGGATTGCTCCGCGCCGATGCGGCCCTTCTCGATCAGCGCGACCTGCAGGCCCCGGCGCGCCAGGTAGTAGGCCGTGAAGACGCCGACGATGCCGCCGCCGATGACGACCACATCGGCCCGGTCCGGGAATTCGGGCGTGGATTCAACGGGAGTCAAAGGTGCGGGCATCACCAGCCTCCGAAGCGAGGCCATTCGGCCTCGACCGCCGCCTCGGCGCCGCGCACCACGTGGTAGCTGCGGTGCTGCGCACCCGTGGCGCAGGCATGGTTGGGCAGCACGCGAACGCGGTCGCCGATGGCCAGTTCGGGCAGCACGCCCGCGGAGCCGGGCCGCACGGTGACGATGCCGTGCTCCTGGTTGGCGTCGGCAACGATCAGGTCGGGGTAGGCCTGGCCAGCCAGGTTGCAGACGACGCCATAGCCCTGGTTGACGGCCTGCTTCGCGGTGCCGCGATCCTGCGACATGGCCATCCAGCCCGCGTCGATCAGGATCCAGCCCTTGTCGCGCTGATGACCGATCACCGTCGCCAGCACCGACAGCGCGATGTCCTCCACCCGGCAGACGCCGATGCCCGCCATCACGAGGTCGAAGAAGACGAACACACCAGCCCTGACCTCGGTGACCCCGGTCAGGTCGGTCGCGTTGTGGGCGGTCGGGGTCGAGCCCAGGCTCACCACCGGGCAGGGCAGGCCCGCTGCGCGCAGGGCCGTGGCCGCCTCGACCACGCCGCGCCGCTCGTCCTCGGCGCATTGCCGCAGCGCCTGCGCACCGCGCGCGGCATAGCTGCCGCCGGCATGGGTCAGCACGCCACGCAGCTCCGCGCCCTGCCCCAGCGCCCGGCCGATGGCCAGCAGGCACTCGATGTCGCCAGGCTGCACGCCCGAGCGATGACCGTCGCAATCAATCTCGATCAGCGCGGGGATGGGCCGGCCCGCCTCACGCGACGCGGCCGCCACGGCCTCGGCCTGTGCCACGGTGTCGAGCAGCACGACGAGGTCGACGCCCTCGGCACGAAGAGCCAGCACCTGCGCCAGCTTGCCCGGCGCGATGCCCACCGCGTAGATCATGTCGCGCACGCCGGCCGCGGCGAAATGCGCGGCTTCCTTCAGCGTGGAGACAGTGGCCGGGCCGCGCGGCGAGTCCATGACGTGACGCGCCACCTCCACGGACTTGCAGGTCTTCAGATGCGGCCGCAGCCCGACACCCAGATCGGCCAGCTTGCTGCGCAGCCGCGCGACATTGCGCTCCATGCGAGTGGCATCAAGCACGAGGCAGGGTGTTTCCAGGTCCAGCAGCGTCGCCGCCGCCGGCTTCAAGGTCTCGAGTTTCTCGCGGGTGTCGATCAGGGCCTCGGTCACGGCATTCCTAGGTTCAGGTGGTGAAGTCATTGTGGGCACCGGCATATAAGGAATCAATTTACGATTCGTACACGCACAGATAAGGCTGCACTTAATGATCAGCTCCGATGACCTTGCCTTCTTTGCCGTGCTGGCAGACTCGGCCTCGCTGGCCGAAGCCGCGCGCAAACTCAACGTCACGCCGCCCGCCGTCTCTCAGCGGCTGCAGGCCCTGGAAGCGCGCGCCGGCGTGCGCCTGATCGACCGGACGGGACGCCGCACCAGCCTGACCGATGAGGGCGCCCTGGTGGCGGCGCACGGGCGGCAGGTGGCGCAAACCATGGAGGCGCTGGCCGAGGCGCTGGGAGACAGGACCAGCAAGGTCAGTGGTCATCTGCGCGTGACGGCCCCCCATGGCTTCGGCAGGCTGCATGTCGCGCCGGTGGCGGAGGCCTTTGCCCGCGAGCATGAGGGCTTGACGATCTCGCTCGAACTCTCCGATCATCCCGGCGCAGGGCTGATCGACAGCTGCGACGTGGCCGTCCACATCGGGCCGCCCGGGCCGCTGAACCAGGTCGTAACGACGCTGGCGCCCAACCGGCGCATCCTGTGCGCCAGCCCGGCCTATCTGGCGCAGAACGAGGCCATCACGCGGCCCGACGACTTGCTGGGGCAGCGCTGCCTGGTGGTGCGGGAGAACGACGAGGACGTCACGCTGTGGCGCTTCAAGCGACTGCACGGCCGCGACGCTGCCACCGTGCGCATCCACCCCGCGATGTCGAGCAACGACGGGGCCGTCGTGCGCGACTGGGCCCTGGCCGGCATGGGGGTCGCGATCCGCTCCGAGTGGCATGTGGCCGAGGACCTGGCGCAGGGGCGCCTGTCCGTCGTGCTGCCCAATTGGGAAGCCCCGGCGGCCGACGTGGTGGCGCTGCTCGGCCCGCGGCACGGCCGCAGCGCAAGGACCACCGCCTTCCTCGCCATGCTGCGGCAGGCGCTCAACCCGGCGCCGTGGCGTTAACAGGCCCTAGGCGTAGCCGATGATGGCCTTGGTCTCGAGGTATTCCTCCAGACCGTGAACGCCGTATTCGCGGCCGTTGCCCGAACGCTTGTAGCCGCCAAAAGGGGCATGGGCGTTCCAGGCGGGGTAGTTGATCAGGACCTGGCCGGCGCGGATGCGACCCGCCACGCGCCGGGCACGCTCGATGTCGCCCGACTGCACATGGGCGCCGAGGCCGTAGATGGTGTCGTTGGCGATGGTGACGGCCTCGTCCTCGTCGCGGTAGGGCAGGATCACCAGCACCGGGCCGAAGATCTCCTCGCGGGCCACGCGCATGTCGGTCCTCACGTTCGAGAAGATCGTCGGCCGCACGAAGAAGCCTTCCTTCAGCCCCTCCGGCCGGCCAGGCCCGCCGCAGATCAGCGTAGCGCCCTCGTCGATGCCGACGGCGATCATCTCCTGCACCCGCTTGAACTGCGCCTCGTTGGCAATAGGCCCCATCGTCGTCTGCTCGTCGAGAGGGTCGCCGACCCGGATACCGGCCACGGCCTGGATCGCCAGCGCCTCGGCCTCGGCCAGGCGCGACGCCGGCACCAGCAGGCGCGTCGGCGCGCTGCAGGACTGACCGACATTGCGCATGCCGGCCAGCACACCCTTGGCGATGCCCTGCTCGAAATCGGCATCGTCGAGGAACACATTGGGCGACTTACCACCCAGCTCCTGCACCACGCGCTTGACCGTCACGGCGGCGGCCTGCGCGACCAGCACGCCGGCACGCGTGGAACCGGTGATCGAGATCATGTCGACCTCCGGATGCGCCGACAGCGCCGCGCCGACCACCTCGCCGGTGCCGCCAACAAGGTTGAACACGCCGGCCGGCACGCCGGCATCGTGCATCACCTGAGCGAACAGTTGCGCGCTGAAGGGCGACAGCTCGCTGGGCTTCAACACGACGGTGCAGCCAGCCGCGATGGCCGGTGCGACCTTGGCGGTGACCTGGTAGAGCGGCCAGTTCCAGGGCGTGATCAACGCGCAGACACCGATCGCCTCCTTGGCCGTGGCCGTGCCACCCGCGTTCGACAGGAAGGCATAGCGCTGCAGGACTTCGATCTGCGCGCGCACATGGGCGATGCCGAAGGGCACGTGCGAGGCGCGCGCGAAGCCGATCGCCGAACCCATCTCGGCGACGATGGCCTGCGCAAACAGCTCGGCGCGCTCCTCCAGCAGCGCCAGGATGCGCTTCAGCAGTTCCAGCCTGTCCTCGACCGGGCTGCGCGAGAAGCTGTCGAAGGCACGGCGGGCGGCCTGCACGGCCAGATCGACATCGTCCGCCGAGCCAGCGGCGACATGACCAATGACGCGTTCCGAGACGGGATCGACCACGGCGAGCCGGGGTGCATCGGGGCGATCGACCCAGCGGCCATCAATGTAGAAGCGGGTGTCGTTCATGACTGCCATTTCAAGTCTTTTCCTGATCGAGCCTGCGGCTCAGAAATATTTCACCCAGCCGATGCTCGTGCGCCGCTTGAACTCGCCGTAAGCCTTCACCGGGAAGTAGAGCAACGCCGTCACGGCCAGCCAGACGACCCAGACGATCCAGAACGAATCGGCATCCACGCCGAAGCGCGAGCCCTGGTTGGGGCCGACGACGGCGAACGCGATGCGATAGCTGAGCATCAGCACATAGAGGTGGAAGATGTAATAGAACATCGGCGCACCGCCGAAGGTCGTGCAGACCTTGGTGAAGCCGTTGTCGGCGAACTCCAGCGCCGCCAGCATCAGCAGCCCGCCGCCCAGCGTCATCAGCAGGAAGTCCAGCGACGGCGGGTACTTGGTGAAGTTCAGCCAGACTTTCACCGTCTCCAGCGTCGTCGCCTGCGGCGTCCAGGGCGCGTTCTCGCCGTAGATGTTGAAGCCACGCAGCAGCAGCAGCACGGCCCAGCAGGCCAGGCCGGTGATGACGAGCGTGCGGCGGCGCTTCAGCGCGTCGACGACGGACGAGAACAGCGGTGCAAAGGTGTAGCCCAGCAGGATGACGCCGACCCAGGGCAGTGCCGGATAGCTGAGCTTGACCTTCACCCCCCCCTCGGCCACCAGCCAGCCGCGGTGCAGCATCAGCGTCCACAGCGGATACCAGGGGCTGTCATTCGGCACGACATAGCCCGCCACCGCGTTATGGCCGCAGACGATGACGAAGCCCAGCGTCGCCAGCAGCCAGCGCGGCAGCCCGGACAGGAAGGCCAGCGCCACCATGCTGAAGCCGATCGCCCACATCACCTGCAGGTAGAGCACTTCGTACTTGCCTTGCCAGGCGAAGTTCACCACGGTCAGCTCCAGCGCGATCAGCAGCAGGCCACGCTTGAGCAGAAACTCGCGCACGTTGCGCGGTGCGCCGCTCGGCGGGTTGGCATAGAGCCAGGCCGACAGGCCCGTCAGGAACACAAACACCGGCGCGCAAAAGTGCGCCGCCAGCCTTGAGAAATACAGGTCGGTGGGCGTACCGGGCACGGTCATCGGGTCGGTGACGTTCAAGTGCAGGTACAGGTGCTCGCGCACATGGTCGAGCATCATCACGATCATCACGAAGCCGCGCAGCGCGTCGATGGATGTGATGCGCTTCGTGTGGGTGGCTATGCGGCCCGACAGCGATGCAGCAGGTCGCGGCATCGCTGCGGCACGTGAAAGACTGGGCGAAGTGGACATGATGGACTCACTGAAAAGGGAGTAGGTGGGCTCAGCCCGGCAACTTGCGTTTGCGCCAGGGCAGGCCCGTCAGCAGCTGGGCCGCGAGGGCCAGTGCGAGCGCGGTCCATACCAGGCGCATCAGCAGCGCTGTTGCGCGGCCGCCCCAAGGCGGCACGGCGCCCGAGTGCAGGGAAAAGATCACGTTGGCGTAGCGCTCGGCCAGCGGCAGCTGCCGCGCGTCGCGTACCGCGAGAACCGCCCCGCCCTGCTCGGCCACATAAACCTGGCTGAGCCCGTAGGGGTGCCATTCCTCGCCTCGCAGGCGCAGGCGCAGCAGCCCCGGCGCCTGGCGGTACAGGCGCTGCGGCCTGGCCTCCGGCAGGGCCACGGCGGCACTGAGCAGGGCCTGGCCGGCCGACACCCGAGGCAGGGCTGATGGCGCCGGCGCCACGGGGGGCTGGGGGGGCGGGGTGGCTCCCCCCCCCCCACACTACCCCCCCCC